>NZ_FOLY01000013.1 GCF_900112585.1 Kushneria avicenniae
CACAATATCTCCATGTTGTGTGCGCCCTCGTTCCCGTCTTGCCGCCAAGCTAATCCGGGTTCGGGGGCGTTTTCTTTTCTATCCCGTTGTTTTTACTCTCCGGGATGGTGCTCGTCCAGTCACTGGCCTGCTCAAAGCCTGCCTGCCGGTATCAGCGGTAAATCTCGCGACGATGCCCAATGCGGACGATCAGGATACACACCCGGTCGTCCTCGAGACTGGCAATCAGCCGATAATCGCCCACTCGGTAACGCCAGAGCTCTCCCATATTGCCCTTGAGGGGCTTTCCCAGTTGCCTTGGGTCTTCCAGTGGTTGAAGGCGTTCGCGCAGGTAATCACGGATACGCTTGGCGTCCGTGTGCCCCATCTTTTGCAACTGTTTGCGGGCATCGCCGGTCAGCTCAATTTGCCAGGCCAATATCCCGCTCCACGTCATCCAGACTGTGCCGTGTTTCCTCGCCACTACGCAGGCGTTCAAGCGTCTGCTCGGCCATATAGATATCTTCGAGGTCTTCGAGATGCTCAAGGATGGCTTCACGGGCGTAGTAGGTCTTGGTACGCCCGGTGGCCTTGGCCAGGGCGTTCAGACGTTCTTCGATGTCACTGGGCAGGCGGATAGCGAGCATGATGCGTCACTCCTGTATTGATATACGTGTATATCATATGCTGGTGCTGGCCGCTTGGCTAGAGGCTCATGCCCCGGTCATGGCCTCGATGATGTTGCTTTAGCGCCTCTTGCCTTCTGGCGTCCAGCGCGCCACCTTCTCGCTCAAGTCGTTGACCTGATTGCTCAAGCGCTCGACCTGCTTGCTCAACGCCGCGTTGTCGCGTCTGGTGGTCTCGAACATGGTCTGCAAATTGTCGTAGGCGCTTTGCCATGTCTTCTGCTGCTGCTCGTAATCGCGCTGTAGTTGCTCGAAGGCGTTCAGCAGCTCTTGCTCCAGATTCGTCACTCAGTACCCCTCCATGACCTGATAACCGCCCTGATACCGTCCGGCGCTCTCGTCGATCTTCACGCACAGGCGCCGGTCCTCGCCGCAGTGGCTCAGATCCACGCTGCCACCCTTCTCGTGCAACGTCTCCAGCGTGGTTCGGTTGTTGAGGATTTCGTTCACCTGGTGGTCGATGTACCAGCCCATGGTCACGATGGCGCTCGCGCCCAGAAGAAACGTCAGGGATACCGGTATAACGATGGCCATCCAGCTCTTGAGTGCGGTCTGGCGCAATCTCTGGTGCTGGGCGGCAATGGCGGCGCTGGTTTTCTGCTCGCTTTCGCTCAATGCCGACAGCAAGGCGCTCTCGTGCTTCTCGAAGGCGTGCTTCACGGCCTGCTCGGTATTCTCGGCTTGCTGCTTCGATTTCTCCTCGAAGGCCGCTGCCATGCGTGAAATGTCGCTCATAGAGCTTTCCTTGTAGTCGCAGGGGCCGACCGTTTTCAGGGTCAGCAATACTGATGCTGCTTTTGGTCTCTCGGGTCACGGTGAAACCGGCACTTTCAAGTGTCTCGATAACGTCCCGTCGGCTGCGTATCTCGCCCTGTTGGGCCAGCGCCAGTAAACCACCGGTAATTTGCTGCTGGGCCTTGAGCCGGTCACGTGGCAGATCCGCGGGATAAGTCATGGCGCGCTGATTGGCGGGGTCATCAGGGTCATGAAGGCCATATTCGGCATTGGTGACGACTTTCCAAGCGTCAATCCGAGGGCGATCAGCGGGGGCGTAATAGGGTTGCAGACGGTGGCCGGTAGTCAGTTCGATGTTGGCCACCACAAAATTGAGCTCCAGACGCCCCTTGTCACGGTGCTCGACCCACAGACAGTCGTACTGGTCACCATCGAGGCCGGGTAACAGGGCCTTTTCGAAGGAATCCATGATCTGACGCTTGGCCGCGTCACTGATATCGGGCTCCTGAAAGGAGAGCACACCAGAGGTGTACTTCTTGGCGTACCGACTGCTGTCGATCAATTGCCGGGTCTGGTCGGCATCGCCACTCAACAGCATGGCGCCATCACGGTTGCGATCCCGGCCCAACAGATATTCAACCGGGCCGCTTCCGCGCCCGGTACCGCGAGGCGTGAATTTGACGATCATTACTGCTGCGCCCGCAGCTCGGCCAGCTCACGCTCAACCGCTGCCAAGGCGGCGATGACCTGAACGCGATCCATCGCGCCCCATTCTCCACTGTTCACGCGTCTTGCCACCTGATTCAGGTTGTTTCCAATACCGGCGAGCTGACGCAATAACGCAGGATCGACGGATTCAGGCGCTTTTGAGGGTCGTGACCGGCCACCTTCAGGCGTCAAACAATGCTCCCGCATCCATTCGGCCAGTCGAGCTTTGGGACAGCGCTGCCTTAACGATTCATATTCCTCAACGGTGCAACGCACCTTGATGGTCTTTTCCCGCATCACATCAGCCATCAGCATCCTCACAAATCCAGACCGTGCCACCAGCCAGAGCCTCATCATGGCTATCACAAGGAAACACCCAGACCACCTGGCCATCCTCGATTAACTCCAGAAGCCAAAGATCACCATCAGGCTCACGATCAATGCAGTAATCACGTTCGGCCATTCAACTCTCCTTGGCATTCACTGACCTGCCTGCTGCGACGGCCCGAAGGGTCGGAAGCAGCAGGCAGGAACAGGGGGTATCGGGGGATGTAATCCCCTGATCCAGCTCACAGCGGCCCAGCCGAGCGAAGCGAGAAAAAGGGCCCGCTGTGTATGCTGGCTTAGGTGCATAAAAACGTAAAGCTATGCATAAGAGGAAAGAATCTGTAACGTTGATAAGGATACCCTTATCAATAGGCGGCAAAGAGAGAGACAGAAGATGTCGAAAAGCGATCAAAAATTCATAGATACCAATGAGAGTACCGGATGGTACGAGCTTAGAGATTGGCTGAACAGGAACGGATTCGAAGGCGGCAAGGATAACCGAGCCGGACTTCGAGGAATCATCGACGCCATGAGAACCAAGAAAGGAGACAATATCAGTTGGGAGGAGCTCGATTACCACCTAGCCAAAAGTCCGGAATCGTTTAGAAATCTCACCAAGGCGTAAATTCCCAGAGGCTATTATCTGATAAGGCTTTTCCCCACTTAGCCAGAGATAAGGTCCCCTGCTTTTGACAGCTCTGTCATAAGAGCTTTGGCTTTAGCATGAGCGGCCTTGTCTCCTTCTTGTGCAGATATTAGATACAGGGTAAATATATGCACCGCTATCATTGTTGGATGCTGCTCTTTAGCTTCGGCAGCTTCATGCATGTGCATTAGCTTCTCTAGATAAGCGTCTTGTTCTTTTTGTGATTTAGAGACGAACGAATTTACTCCATCGTACTGCTGTCGAAAGCCGCTGTAGACAAGGTTGAGCGACATTCCCACAGGTCCCTTAAACGTTGCACCTCTTTCAGATTTAAAGACTTTCTCATAATTCTTTATTTCTTTTTCGGCTTCAGATTTTTTATTAAAAAACAATATTTTATCCTCGATCTATAAATTTTTAAGCCAGTTTCCCACTGTCTTATGATCAATCCCTAATTCTAAAGCTATTTTACGGTTTGAAATGCCTTGAATCGCCATTTCTCTAACCTTGGGAACAAGTGCTTCTCTAGATTTCTTACCCTTCCTACGACCTCTTTGAGATTGCGCAGTAGAAAACCCAGCCTGTGAAAGATGTTGGTGTGTCCATTTCGCCACGCTGCGAGCGGTATGGTGCACTTCGCTGTCGGATAGCGGATCTGTGAAGTCGTTGTATGCCTTGGCGCGCTGGTAGACCGCTTCGAACCAGCGCTCATAGTCTGGCCAGCCCTGTCGTATGGCGCGGTAGGCCCAGTGCCGCAGACGCTCGAACAGATTGCAGTTACGGCCCAGTCCGTAATCAGGGAGACGCTTGCGCCGGTCGCTGTAGGCACTGAGATCAAGCCAGCCGTCCAGATCGGCCAGCGAATAGAGCTGTGTCGCCCACTCAGAAACGCGCCAGAAGCCGTTCAGCGGGTTTTTGCATATCAACCCACTGTATCCCTCATCTGCATCCAGAACGGCTCTCAGAGCGCAATCCACGGCCGCTGCGTAGCGAATCGGGCCGGGTTTGCCATCGGGGGCGGTGCGTACAGGGACTTCCAGACCGTAGATCAGGTGGGCATGACCGTTTTCAGGATTCTGGGCAACGATCGTCGGGGGTGGTGCGTTGCGATCGTTCCAGTCGAGCGCCGCGCCGCAACGGTCCACGTCGTAGATCAGCCAATAGCGGTGGGTTGGGCCGTTGGGCTGGATATAACGCGCCTGGAGGGCCTTTTCGACGTCACGAATGCGCAGACCGGTGTCGAGCTGGTCGGTATGATAGGGCTTGCTGGGGAGCCGATCTCGGAAGGTTGCCAAATTGGCAAGGTTCGGGACTTGGCACCCGGTATCGGGTTGGGCCACAATATCTCCATGTTGTGTGCGCCCTCGTTCCCGTCTTGCCGCCAAGCTAATCCGGGTTCGGGGGCGTTTTCTTTTCTATCCCGTTGTTTTTA
>NZ_FOLY01000012.1 GCF_900112585.1 Kushneria avicenniae
GCTCTTTAACAAGTCGATCAGGCAATTTGTGTGGGCGTCTGGCTCGCGTGACACCAGTCACATAGATATTCGAGCAGACGAACACTCGTCAAGAGTACCAGTTTTGACTCGAGCCCGGATTGATTCGCCTTTCGAAACTGCTTTTGCAGTGTCGGATAAAGAATCTCAAAGCTTCATTTTAAACTGAAGAGTTTGATCATGGCTCAGATTGAACGCTGGCGGCAGGCCTAACACATGCAAGTCGAGCGGTAACAGGGGTAGCTTGCTACCCGCTGACGAGCGGCGGACGGGTGAGTAATGCATGGGAATCTGCCCGGTAGTGGGGGATAACTCGGGGAAACCCGAGCTAATACCGCATACGTCCTACGGGAGAAAGCAGGGGATCTTCGGACCTTGCGCTATCGGATGAGCCCATGTCGGATTAGCTTGTTGGTGAGGTAACGGCTCACCAAGGCCGCGATCCGTAGCTGGTCTGAGAGGATGATCAGCCACACCGGGACTGAGACACGGCCCGGACTCCTACGGGAGGCAGCAGTGGGGAATATTGGACAATGGGGGCAACCCTGATCCAGCCATGCCGCGTGTGTGAAGAAGGCCCTCGGGTTGTAAAGCACTTTCAGTGGGGAAGAAGGCATGGCGGCTAATACCCGCCATGAAGGACATCACCCACAGAAGAAGCACCGGCTAACTCCGTGCCAGCAGCCGCGGTAATACGGAGGGTGCAAGCGTTAATCGGAATTACTGGGCGTAAAGGGCGCGTAGGCGGCTTGCCAAGCCGGATGTGAAAGCCCCGGGCTCAACCCGGGAACGGCATTCGGAACTGGCAGGCTAGAGTGCAGGAGAGGAAGGTGGAATTCCCGGTGTAGCGGTGAAATGCGTAGAGATCGGGAGGAATACCAGTGGCGAAGGCGGCCTTCTGGACTGACACTGACGCTGAGGCGCGAAAGCGTGGGTAGCAAACAGGATTAGATACCCTGGTAGTCCACGCCGTAAACGATGTCGACCAGCCGTTGGACCCCTTGAGGGTTTGGTGGCGCAGTTAACGCAATAAGTCGACCGCCTGGGGAGTACGGCCGCAAGGCTAAAACTCAAATGAATTGACGGGGGCCCGCACAAGCGGTGGAGCATGTGGTTTAATTCGATGCAACGCGAAGAACCTTACCTGCTCTTGACATCCTGCGAATCTCCCAGAGATGGGAGAGTGCCTTCGGGAACGCAGAGACAGGTGCTGCATGGCTGTCGTCAGCTCGTGTTGTGAAATGTTGGGTTAAGTCCCGTAACGAGCGCAACCCCTATCCCTTTTTGCCAGCGGTCCGGCCGGGAACTTCAGGGAGACTGCCGGTGACAAACCGGAGGAAGGTGGGGACGACGTCAAGTCATCATGGCCCTTACGAGCAGGGCTACACACGTGCTACAATGGCCGGTACAAAGGGTTGCGAATCCGCGAGGTGAAGCCAATCCCAAAAAGCCGGCCTCAGTCCGGATCGGAGTCTGCAACTCGACTCCGTGAAGTCGGAATCGCTAGTAATCGCGCATCAGAATGGCGCGGTGAATACGTTCCCGGGCCTTGTACACACCGCCCGTCACACCATGGGAGTGGACTGCACCAGAAGTGGTTAGCTTAACCTTCGGGAGAGCGATCACCACGGTGTGGTTCATGACTGGGGTGAAGTCGTAACAAGGTAGCCGTAGGGGAACCTGCGGCTGGATCACCTCCTTAAACGACAAGTGTTCACGCAACCAGCGCGTCCACACAAATTGCCTGATCGGATAGAGCGAAGATGCCTGGGTCTGTAGCTCAGTTGGTTAGAGCGCACCCCTGATAAGGGTGAGGTCGGCAGTTCAAGTCTGCCCAGACCCACCAACCTGTCGGGGCCATAGCTCAGCTGGGAGAGCGCCTGCCTTGCACGCAGGAGGTCGGCGGTTCGATCCCGCCTGGCTCCACCATACAGCCCGATGGCCAGTTCTTCTGGTATTTCCTGATGAAACCACAGTCAAAAGTCATGATGATGACACCTCATCGACATGATTTCTGACTGTCTTTTTGACAGTACGCTCTTTAACAATGTGGATCATGCTGACCTGTCGGTCGGTGAACACCCTGCCTTTGCGGCAGGCGTCGTGACCCGACCGGCAGACAACGTAAAAGTTGTGATACGTCTTGTACGTATCCGGCGAAATGTCGTGTGATCGTGACCGGACCCCTTGGGGTTATATGGTCAAGCGATCAAGCGCACACGGTGGATGCCTAGGCAGTCAGAGGCGATGAAGGACGTGACAGCCTGCGATAAGCGTCGGTGAGGTGGCAAATGACCTGCGACCCGGCGATTTCCGAATGGGGAAACCCACTTACCACAAGGTAAGTATTCATGAGCCAATACATAACTCATGAAGGCGAACCGGGAGAACTGAAACATCTAAGTACCCCGAGGAAAAGACATCAATTGAGATTCCCCCAGTAGCGGCGAGCGAACGGGGACCAGCCCTTAAGCAGTGCGACCGATAGGCGAACAGTCTGGGAAGTCTGACCATAGCGGGTGATAGTCCCGTAGCCGAAATCCGAGCATTGTGAAATCGAGTAGGTCGGGGCACGTGAAACCCTGACTGAACATGGGGGGACCATCCTCCAAGGCTAAATACTCCTGACTGACCGATAGTGAACCAGTACCGTGAGGGAAAGGCGAAAAGAACCCCGGCGAGGGGAGTGAAATAGATCCTGAAACCGTGTGCGTACAAGCAGTGGGAGCCTACTTGTTAGGTGACTGCGTACCTTTTGTATAATGGGTCAGCGACTTATTTTCAGTAGCGAGCTTAACCGAATAGGGGAGGCGCAGGGAAACCGAGTCTTAAATGGGCGACTTAGTTGCTGGGAATAGACCCGAAACCGGGCGATCTATCCATGGCCAGGATGAAGGTCAGGTAACACTGACTGGAGGTCCGAACTCAAGTATGTTGAAAAATGCTGAGATGAGCTGTGGATCGGAGTGAAAGGCTAATCAAGCTCGGAGATAGCTGGTTCTCCTCGAAAGCTATTTAGGTAGCGCCTCACGTATTACCACCGGGGGTAGAGCACTGTTTCGGCTAGGGGGCCATCCCGGCTTACCAACCCGAGGCAAACTCCGAATACCGGTGAGTACAGCGTGGGAGACACACAGCGGGTGCTAACGTCCGTTGTGAAAAGGGAAACAACCCAGACCGCCAGCCAAGGTCCCAAAATCCCGGTTAAGTGGGAAACGATGTGGGAAGGCACAGACAGCCAGGAGGTTGGCTTAGAAGCAGCCATCCTTTAAAGAAAGCGTAATAGCTCACTGGTCGAGTCGGCCTGCGCGGAAGATGTAACGGGGCTCAAACCGGGTACCGAAGCTGCGGGTGCATCCTTCTGGATGCGCGGTAGAGGAGCGTTGTGTAGGCCTGCGAAGGTGTATCGTGAGGTATGCTGGAGGTATCACAAGTGCGAATGCTGACATGAGTAACGACAAGGGCGGTGAAAACCCGCCCCGCCGGAAGACCAAGGGTTCCTGTTCGACGACAATCGGAGCAGGGTGAGTCGACCCCTAAGGCGAGGCTGAAAAGCGTAGTCGATGGGAAACGGGTCAATATTCCCGTACCGGATGTTATTGCGATGGGGGGACGAAGAAGGCTAGGTGAGCCGGGCGCTGGTTGTCCCGGTGAAAGTGCGTAGGCCTGAGGATCAGGCAAATCCGGTCCTCTGAAGCCGAGACACGAGACGAACAGACCACGGTCTGGAAGTCACTGATGCCACGCTTCCGGGAAAAGCCTCTAAGCTTCAGATAACATGCGATCGTACCCCAAACCGACACAGGTGGTCAGGTAGAGAATACCAAGGCGTATGAGAGAACTCGGGTGAAGGAACTAGGCAAAATGGCACCGTAACTTCGGGAGAAGGTGCGCCGGTGATCGTGACGGCCCTCGCGGCCCTAGCGACCACCGGCCGAAGTGACCAGGTGGCTGCAACTGTTTATTAAAAACACAGCACTCTGCCAACGCGTAAGCGGACGTATAGGGTGTGACGCCTGCCCGGTGCCGGAAGGTTAATTGATGGTGTTAGCCCTCGGGCGAAGCTCCTGATCGAAGCCCCGGTAAACGGCGGCCGTAACTATAACGGTCCTAAGGTAGCGAAATTCCTTGTCGGGTAAGTTCCGACCTGCACGAATGGCGTAATGATGGCCACGCTGTCTCCACCCGAGACTCAGTGAAATTGAAATCGCTGTGAAGATGCAGTGTACCCGCGGCTAGACGGAAAGACCCCGTGAACCTTTACTATAGCTTCACACTGGACGCTGATGTTGCTTGTGTAGGATAGCTGGGAGGCTTTGAAACCCCGACGCCAGTCGGGGCGGAGCCAACCTTGAAATACCAGCCTGGCATCATCGGCGTTCTAACTCCGCACCGTGATCCGGTGTGAGGACAGTGTGTGGTGGGTAGTTTGACTGGGGCGGTCTCCTCCCAAAGCGTAACGGAGGAGCACGAAGGTACCCTCAGCACGGTTGGAAATCGTGCAATGAGTGCAAGAGCATAAGGGTGCCTGACTGCGAGACGGACATGTCGAGCAGGTGCGAAAGCAGGTTCTAGTGATCCGGTGGTTCTGTATGGAAGGGCCATCGCTCAACGGATAAAAGGTACTCCGGGGATAACAGGCTGATACCGCCCAAGAGTTCATATCGACGGCGGTGTTTGGCACCTCGATGTCGGCTCATCACATCCTGGGGCTGAAGTCGGTCCCAAGGGTATGGCTGTTCGCCATTTAAAGTGGTACGCGAGCTGGGTTTAGAACGTCGTGAGACAGTTCGGTCCCTATCTGCCGTGGGCGTCGGAAGTTTGAGAAGTGCTGCTCCTAGTACGAGAGGACCGGAGTGGACGCACCGCTGGTGTACCGGTTGTCATGCCAATGGCACCGCCGGGTAGCTATGTGCGGACGGGATAACCGCTGAAGGCATCTAAGCGGGAAGCCCCCTTCAAGATGAAACTTCCCTGGAGCCTCGAGCTCCCTGAAGGGCCCTCGAAGACGACGAGGTCGATAGGTGCGGTGTGTAAGTGCAGCAATGCATTGAGCTGACGCATACTAATTGCCCGTGAGGCTTGACCATATAACACCCAAGTGGTTCGCGTCGCACGACGCCGGATACGACAGACGTATCGACAGCATGATCCCGATTACGACCGGCTGCCTGACAGCAGCCGGTCTGCAGAATTGCCTGACGACCATAGCGTGCCGGTCCCACCCGATCCCATCCCGAACTCGGCAGTGAAACGG
>NZ_FOLY01000016.1 GCF_900112585.1 Kushneria avicenniae
GTGCGTGGTCGTGGCGCGTTGGTGAAGTATCTGAGCCATGGATCCTCCTCCGTTAGTGAGTCATACCATAAACCACTACACTCCGGGACCATACAGCTAGGTTCTGTCTGAAAAGTCGGCTCTCATGCAGCGCTCGATGCAGGCCAGCGTCACCATGGCTTTGAAGCTGCTGGCCAGCTTGTCGTAACGTGTATTCAGCCGGCGCTTTTCCTTGAGCCAACCGAACAGCCGCTCTACCACATTGCGCTGACGATATCCGGGCCGGTCGAACTGATGCGGTAGCCCCGGACGCGGGCGGCGATGCATACGGCGTCGGGGAATGATCGGGCGCATGCCGTAACGCGTGCAGTAGCGTCGCAATGCATCACTATCGTAGCCCTTGTCCGCCACGAGATAGCGGCTGCGCTTGCGAGGACGGCCGGAACGACCCGGCAACCGGACCTGCTCGAGCAGGTCAGTCAGGTGGGTCGAGTCGGCGCGCTGACCTGCTGACAGTGAAAAGGTGATGGGAAACCCGCGGCTATCGCACAGCAGGTGTATCTTCGTGGTCAGACCACCACGACTGCGACCGAGGGCATGATCCAGCGGTTCTAGCGATCCCCCTTTTTGCCGGCACCGCTGGCTGACCGGGTCGCTCTGATGGAGGTGGAATCCACCATCCAGGTGTCGAGATCCATATAACCGTCTTCTCGCAGACGAAGGTGCAGGCACGTCAGGATCTGGTCGAAGGTACCGTCATCGCGCCATTGTCGGAAACGTTGATAAACGGTCTTCCATGGCCCGTAACGCTCCGGCAGATCGCGCCACTGTGCTCCTGAGCAGAGAATCCAGAGAATACCATTGAGCATCTGTCGATCATCCCTACGCGGGCGCCCCATGGTCTGCGGGGGAGAAACGATGTCCTCGATCATGTGCCAGCGCTGATCGGAAAGCTCGTAGCGGCCTGCCATGCCAGTCTCCTGTTCGGTGAACAGGGGCAGCGTAGCAGTCATGACTTTTCAGACAGAACCTAGGTGTATGGTCCCGGAGTGTAGTGGTTTATGGTATGACTCACTAACGGAGGAGGATCCATGGCTCAGATACTTCACCAACGCGCCACGACCACGCAC
>NZ_FOLY01000014.1 GCF_900112585.1 Kushneria avicenniae
AGATCGAGCTGATCACCACTGGCCCCGAGCTGGCCCCAGCTGGAGAGGTAGAGCCCTTCGTTGGCGCGGATGGCGCCATAGGCGTCGGTGCGCAGCTCGAAGCCGGTGCCGCGGAAGGCGCCGCGGTGGTTGCCGGTCTGGTGGATCAGGTAGCCGAGGTTGAGCTGACTCTTGGAGTGCTCGGAGTTGAGCCGTACCCGCTCCTGGTCGGTGGCGTCATCGAACACCAGTTCGTTGTACTGGCTGCCGCGGTAGGTCCTGCTCTTGAAGCCGGAGAGCAGGCCGTTGCTGTGCCAGTCGGGGCTCTGTTCGCCGTTGTAGATGCGCCCGGTGATCAGCGGGCGGTCGGCATCGCCTTCGAGGAAGTCGACCAGTACTTCCTGACCGACCCGGGGCACGAAGACCCCGCCCCAGCCGCCACCGGCGCTGGGCTGGGCCACCCGCAGCCACACGCCGGACTGTTCGTTGCGCTGGCCCTGCCGGTCCCAGTGGAACTGGACCCGCACCCGGTTGAGGTGATCGGTGTGGATCTCCTCGCCGTCGGGGCCGACCACGGTGGCGGTCTGCGGACCGCC
Source organism: Kushneria avicenniae (assembly GCF_900112585.1). Taxonomy (GTDB): domain Bacteria; phylum Pseudomonadota; class Gammaproteobacteria; order Pseudomonadales; family Halomonadaceae; genus Kushneria; species Kushneria avicenniae. The sequence goes on from NZ_FOLY01000014.1 coordinate 576, forward strand.
CATCACGGGGCGATGGTGGGTCAGCGCGGTGCGGTAGGGCTGGCTGCGCCGCTGGGCCTCGAGATCGACGAGGTAGTGGCCGGTGCCGGCACTGCGGTAGTTGTCCAGCTGCTCGAGGTTGTCGTCCTGATCCTCGTCAAGGCCGTGGGCCTGGCGGGCGGCGTCCATCTCGGCCTGCAGGCTGCCGGGCAGACGCTTGAGATGGGCCGAGACCGGCAGGGCGTTCTCGGCATGGACGGTGAGGCCGAGCAGCAGGAACTGGCGCTCGGCCTCGCCGCCGGTGTCGTGCAGCGGGTGCCGGGTGAGTTCGAACCAGTGACCGGCCTGCAGCTGACGGGCGCCCCCGGCACCGCGAAAGCGTTTGGCCAGCGATTCGTGGGCCTCGAGCCGGTGTTCAGTCAGGCGCTCGCCGCGCTCGTGACCGTAGTAGTAGTATTCTCCGGCGTAGTCGTAGACCTCGGTGGCCGGCAGGTTGCCCTGATCGTTGAGGGTGTCCATCCCGGTGCGCTTGGTGAGGGACGGCTGCTTGTAGTCGAAGGTGCCGACGCTGACGCGGGTGGGCTGGGTACGTCGCACGCCGCCCCACTGATTGAGCGCGTCCTCGTCCTCGGTGGCCGCCTGGCGGTGGAAGCGGATCGCCTGCGGGCGGACCGCCGGGCAGGTATCGACGTCATCGGTGATGACCAGCCGGTGGCCGTCGAAGGCCGCACTGTCACCGCGGGCGCCCTGGTTCCCCTCGCGCCGGCCTCCGCCGTCAGGGGAACTGACGCCGTCGCCGGCGTGCTCGAAGTAGTACCACAGGCCCTCTTCCTCCATCAGGCGGCTAACGAAGTTGAAGTCGCTCTCGCGGTACTGGACGCAGTAGCTGCGCGGCGGATACTCGCGGCGCAGATCGAAGCGGTAGCCGCCGCGGGCGATGGCATGGCCATCGAACACCTCGGTGAGGATGTCGACCGCGCTGCGGTCCTGAAACAGGCGGCTGTCACGGCCGAGCTGCAGCAGCGCCAGCCACGGCACCAGGGTGAGCTGGTAGTAGTAGACGCCGCCGTCCTCGCCGAGCAGCGCCGCTTCCTCGACCAGCGCATGGCGGGTGCGGGTGCTGCCATCGGCCTGCAGAACGCTCAGCTGCGCGGGCTGTGCCATCAGTGACTTGAGTTCGATATCGCCCTGCTGGGCCACGCAGTCGAGGCGGTAGCGAAACGGCGCACTGATGCGCTCCTCGCCCACCAGCCGGTGGGGCAGCAGCGCGGCGCCGGGCAGTTCCAGCCGCAGCAGGCGCTGTGACTGCGAAAGTGTTATGTCGAACTGTTCCAGCACACTGTTCAG
>NZ_FOLY01000011.1 GCF_900112585.1 Kushneria avicenniae
CTGCGCACCGACGCCTATGGCGCCATCCGCGCCAACGAAGGGCTCTACCTCTCCAGCTGGGGCCAGCTCGGGGCCAGTGGTGATCAGCTCGATCTCTCCCCAGCGCGCGATCAGATCCAGAGCGCGTACAACCTCTCGGACACGCTCAGCCAGAGCGCGAGCGACCATAACGCAGACCCCTTCGAGACGCTGGAAGGCCTGAAACAGGCCGGCGATGACGCCGATGATCGCTACGGCAACAGCGAGCAGTTGGCGGATGTGGATCAGAGCAGCGCCCGCGGCGCCAGCGATGCCGGCGGCCGAGGTGAGTCCGCCCGCATGAAGGCCCCCTGGCTGCACCTGGCCTCGCCGGCTGGCATCACCATGAGCACGCCGGAATCCACGCACCTGGTCCAGGGGCGCTCGCTGAGTGTCTCGAGCGGAGAGGACATGAGCCTTGCCGCGGGGCGCAGCCTGATCGCTTCGATCTCCGAAAAGCTCTCGATGTTCGTTTACCGTGCCGGCATCAAGCTCTTTGCGGCGAAGGGCAAGGTGGAAATACAGGCCCAGAGTGATGAAATGGCGCTCACCGCACAGAAGGACGTGAAGATCACCTCGACCGAAGGCCGGGTGCAGATCAATGCCGCCAACGGCATTCTCCTGACCAGTGGCGGTGGTTATATCCGTATCGAAGGCGGCAACGTCGAGATCCACGGCCCCGGCAATATTGATGTCAAGGGCGCCCAGCACATGTTCGACGGCCCGGCCAGCATGGATATGGCGATGCCGGAGCTGCCAGAGGGTCAGTGTGAAAAGCAGTTTGCAGGCGCCGATAAATCGTCTTCGGGCAGCTCACCTGTGGGAAGCTGACCCATGTCTTTACATTCGATACAAGTAGAAAAACCGATAGAGATAGACGGGCTGCTGCAGCAATTCAACTACGCCCTGGTCAATCCATTGATCGTGCACGAAAGAGACTGGCGCGATCTTCCGATTCAGGCGTTGGAAACGTCGCCTGCACCAGCCAGGCCGCATCGCCTGCCGCAGTTGATCGACCTTACAATACTGCCTGACGAAAAGCATGAGGTTCTCGCTGAGCGTATCAGGCGTTACCAACTGCGTGGTACCTCGTTTTTCTCGGCATTGATAATGGGAGGGGAGAGCTTTAATGACATGTCTTATCATCTACGCCGACAGCTATTACAAAAGCGTCCCGGTGACCGACGCCATTACTGGTTCCGCTATTACGACCCCCTTGTCTTTCGGCATCTACCGTGGCTTTTGACGCCGAAGCAAATGGCTCGGCTGCTTGGTCCCATCGAGCTTTGGTCTTGGCCTGACGGAGTAGGTCAATGGCGATCACTCACAGGTAGCGGAGAGAAACCGGTGATTCACTGGCTGGAATTGACCCGAATTCAATGGGCGACTATTGATCGCTTTGCGACCCTGAATCAGAGTCTGCGCCGCCTGGCCATGATCGCGCCTGACTGGCCGCAGAATGAAGCGCACTGGCGCTGGCTGGATAATATGCTGCGTCATGGACAGGAGGCGTTTGGTTTGTCGGTCGAACATCAGCAATATCTTGCAGAGAGAGCAGCACAGTACCATCCCGCCCTGGAAACGCACCCCGTGATTCAAAAATTTCTGACACAAGCCTCTCAGGGTAACTCAAGCCTTGCCAGCCATCTGGATCAATTAACTGATGCCGAGTGGAAAATCATTGTTTCGGAACTCGAGGAGCAAGCATGAGCAGCCCCTGCGAAGAACGTCAGGATTGCAGCTTCTGCGGCGGCGGCGGCCTGCCGATTCTGCCTGTACGTTATGCCGTGGCGCGTAGTGATGACGTCGGTATCGGGGCGCCTGAGCTGCCATCGGATCTAGCAGATGATGCCGTCTCGCAGATTGTACTCTCGGGAGGCCAGCACTACACGCTGAGGCTCCTGCGTGAGGGCTTCCTGTACGTATTCAACGTCAAGCGCGGTCGCTGGCAGGGCTATTATGTGACCGATGAAGGCTTTCTCAGCCGCTACATCGATGTCAACCATGACGAGCTGCTGGCACTCGACCCCGACGCGCCGGGACCGCTCGATACCGATATCCATGCGCCGGTGGAGGACGAAGAGTTCCCCTGCCGTGCCAATCCAGATCATGTTTATCCAGGGCGCTGCGTCACCATTCCGTCTGCCAATGAGGCCGAAGATATCTATTTGGCCTTCTCTGATGATCGCTGGACCAAACGCGTATGGAAGGAGCATGCCACCAACGAGAATGGTCGGCGTGACGCCATGCGCAAGCTGTCGATGCCGCAATGGAAGGGTGGTTCGGCGAACTATGCTCGGCCACTCAGTGAGCTGGGAGATCGCGTGGCCGAAGCCGGTTTTCCCTGGATTCGCCGACAATCAAGTGACACCGAGAGCACAAATCAGAGATCAGGCGCAGAAGTCAATGCTTTAAGCCATAGCCTTGCCCCCATCAATGGTCTTCGAGATGACGTCGAAGGTTTTGTGGACTGGGCGCAGCGTCAGGCCGAGCCAAGTGAGATGACGCCAGCGCTGTTCGTGCTCGATGACCCGGCCGGTGTGACCAGCGATCTCGCCGCGTTACTCGCCGAGCGAGAGAATGAGTTCAACGAGAAGGAAGCGATCAAGCGCCCGTTCGTGACAGCAGTGGTCATCAACGCGCTGCGTGACGGCTTTCGGGAGCGGGCGCGGATGCAGCGCGCCAATAAGATCGTTGAAGATCGGCTTCACGACAAATACCACAACGGATATGGACACCCGGGGTTCGAGCAAAGCGCCAAAGCCAATTTCGAGCGCCGGCAGAAGGAAGACCCCGCTTATCGGCGAGAGGTCGAAGCCGAGCGGCTGGCCGCGTACAAGAGCATCAGCGAGGATGAACTTGAGGAGGCTGCGGACGATGCCTGGGGCAAGTATGGTGACAAGCTCCGCCCCGGAGAGCCCGATCACTGGATGGAGAACACCTATCGGCCGCAGCTATCGGATTACGATAAAGATAACATGCAACCATTGGCATCGGCCTATGTGAGTTGGTTGACCGGCAATCCCCTACTGATTTACCTCAACAGTCGATTCGATGATGCGAACGTCGAATCGGGGATCAATTTTGTCTCCGTGATCTCCTTCGTATTGCTGGGCACTCAGAGCTACGCGCCCGCGTTCAAGCAATACGTGGAATGGCTATCGTCGACCGAGATCAGCGATGACAACCTGCTGTTGCGCGGCATGTGCCTGAACCAGCAGCGTCTGGTGGAACAGGTCATGGCGGCCAGCGATGTCGACTTCGGCGAACCGGCCAACAACCCGGCTGCCCTGCCCTGGGGGCCGTTGATCGCCGCTTATATTGGGCTGACGGAAGATTACCCCGACGAAGTTGCCTCTCCCGCCAGAATGCTCGGCCATGTGCTGGGGCCGATGCAAAGTGCTGTGGCCAAAGCGCAGAATCCGACGCCATTCCTGCTCACCCTGGGGATGATCTCGGGAAGCTCGATTCAGATCACCCGGGTCAGCGCGACGTTCGAGGAAGCACTATCCCGGACGCGCGAGCCGCTCAAGCTGATCCACCCCGACTGGGGCGAGAGCGAGCTGCGTCAGTTCCAGCAGAAGGTCCGGGTAGAGACGCGCGCTCTCATTACCGTCGATCGGGGGCCATCTGCCAGATTCGATATGCGCCAGATAGACCTCACTCCGTTCCATGAATTCATGGCCGAGCCATCTAGCGCGATCAACCTGACGGGCCGGGAGAAGCTAGTGTTCTCGGCCAGCGTTGTGGGCGCTGTCTTGTCTGGTGTAACAATGTGGGATTTCTTCACACGCACGGACAGCGTTCTTCATGGGGGTGGACGAGTTCAAGGTCGCTTCCTCGGTATGGCCTTGGCAGTCGGTAGTGGTCTGGCTGACGTCGTGGGAAAGTCTATGAAGCATGCCCAGAAGATTTTTCGGGAATCAGCTGATGTATTAATGGAAAGAAGTAAATTTCTGGCAAGACTGGGGGGGCGTCTCGGACTGGCGGGTGGTGTCATTTTGGGGGCGATGGATATTTTGGAGGGTATAGAGAACTATCGTGAAGGAAAAACGGCCTTAGGGGTTTTGTATGTCAGTTCCGGCGGCGCTACTGTTGTTGCGAGCTTTGCCTTATTTTTTGCCGCGGTAGGCGCTGCCGTAGAAGTTACCAGTGGTACGTCGATACTGTTAATTTTGCTCTCTCGGGCGTCGCCGTTGTTATGGTGGGGCGGCGCAATACTTGGCGTTTTCGCCATCGCGGCCACAGTCGCTATTTGGTATTTCACTGAGAATGACTTACAGGAGTGGTTGGCGGAGTGTGCTTTTGGTGAGCGCGGTGACCCGAGCCCGGGCACTGCCAGATTGGAAGCCGAACTACAGCGACTCGAAGCGATAACTCATAAGGAATAGTAATATGCGGCCTACGAATGCCAAGGATTTTATGAACCTGGTCGTAAAGGCCAATTGGGGGTTTTCCAGTACCATATCTCGCGCCAGAGGTATGGGAGGACGCACTCAGATTTTGAACAAAGTTAAACAAGATGCTAGTGAAGCGAATGCAAGATTCAATGATTCGGTCGTTTTAGTTAACTCTACTTATCTTGAGGTCGTTGATTCTGGCAACCGTCTGAGAGGGGTTGTTTCTTTTTTTGGAATAATGGGTGGAGTGCCGCTCCTTTTTGGGGTGTTTTGGCTGGTTTTTAGCCTAATTTTTCGTGCGGACGAAATTCCTGCAATTGTTTACATATTTGGACTGATAGGGGTTCTAATTTTTTGCATCGGGCTAATCATGGCCAATATACTCATCCGATGGGACATGTTCCGTAATACTCACTATCCCATGCGTTTCAATCGTCGTGATCGCAAAGTCTATGCCTGGTCTCAGGATATGGGTATCGTCACCATGAACTGGGATGACATCCAGTTTTATAGTAGCCAGGCGACCAAATCTCAGGATCGCCGGGGCATGTCGCGTGAGGAAATTCGAGGATACGTAAGGGACCGCAACGGCAATATGCTTTATCACCTGGTCTTCTTCAAGTACGAAGGCCTTAAAGGGATGAAAGGCGTGCTGGAAATCTGGGAGCTGGTGCGTCGCTATATGGAGGAGCCCGACGGCCATATTCAGGCCTATGAGGTCGACCAGCGACTGCTGGATCTGGATGGCAAGCGTGAGGGTTTCATCCATTCACTGATACAGGCTACGCAGGTGCTGGCTGATAGCCGTGCGGTGCAGTTGATTTTTGCCCCCATGATCATGTGGGCAGGCACCGGCCGCATCATCGCCAAGTGGACCTGCCGTGTACCGCATTGGCCCGAGTGGGTCGAGGAAAAATGTCGCGTTGCACCGGATGATCCTTACGTGCGCAATCGCCACAACGAACCTCCATTGTCTTTGAAAGAAATCCTGTGGCCTCTGTTCTGCTATCTGCTCGGCTGGGCTGAGGTGCTGGTCATTCTGTATTTCTGCTTTGGATGATTTCAGAGTTATTGGACAAATATGCGTTTACAGATTGGGAGGTCTTTGGACTCTGAAGATGTGCGACCCACCAATCTGTAGTAAACGCCGTGGCAAATGCCACGGCGTTTTTGATTCTTCCTGAGTTTTAATTCAAAAAGCCAGCTCAACCTCGGCTACCTGATCCATCAGACCGGCAACCACCGCGGCGCCTTCCGCGGCACCGGCTTCGAGCTGCGCACCGACGCCTATGGCGCCATCCGTGCCAACGAGGGGCTCTATCTCTCCAGCTGGGGCCAGCTCGGGGCCAGTGGTGATCAGCTCGATCTCTCCCCAGCGCGCGATCAGATCCAGAGCGCGTACAACCTCTCGGACACGCTCAGCCAGAGCGCGAGCGACCATAACGCAGACCCCTTCGAGACGCTGGAAGGCCTGAAACAGGCCGGCGATGACGCCGATGATCGCTACGGCAACAGCGAGCAGTTGGCGGATGTGGATCAGAGCAGCGCCCGCGGCGCCAGCGATGCCGGCGGCCGAGGTGAGTCCGCCCGCATGAAGGCCCCCTGGCTGCACCTGGCCTCGCCGGCTGGCATCACCATGAGCACGCCGGAATCCACGCACCTGGCCCAGGGGCGCTCGCTGAGTGTCTCGAGCGGAGAGGACGTGAGCCTTGCCGCGGGGCGCAGCCTGATCGCTTCGATCTCCGAAAAGCTCTCGATGTTCGTTTACCGTGCCGGCATCAAGCTCTTTGCGGCGAAGGGCAAGGTGGAAGTACAGGCCCAGAGTGATGAAATGGCGCTCACCGCACAGAAGGACGTGAAGATCACCTCGACCGAAGGCCGGGTGCAGATCAATGCCGCCAACGGCATTCTCCTGACCAGTGGCGGTGGTTATATCCGTATCGAAGGCGGCAACGTCGAGATCCACGGCCCCGGCAATATTGATGTCAAGGGCGCCCAGCACATGTTCGATGGCCCGGCCAGCATGGATATGGCAATGCCGGAATTGCCGGAGGGCAGTGACTGCCAGACCAAACATGCAGGGGCCGCCAGCAAGGGATCATCCTTTGTCGGCTGACAGGCTTAAAACATGACCACCTGGATACTGCATGATCAGCTCAATGGCTCACTGGAAGGGAGCAAGCCTGCCGGAGATGGCAGCACAAGCTGCCCCCCGTAGTCTGCGCCATCCTGCACGCAGATATTGACGCCAGGATACTGCGCGAGCAGTTGAGCCGTTTTTGTCTGTTCAGCGTTCCAAAGAGGCAAACAAGATATTGCCGCTATTTTGATCCGCGAATCATGACGCATCTTCGATGGATTTTGACTAATGGTCAGCTTCATTCCCTGTTGGGGCATATTCAGCACTGGGAACTGATGGACTCGAACGGTCAGTGGATTTTGACGTCTCCACCCGAGTCGAGTGCAGGGCGGATGATGCGTCTGGCACTTGATGAACAGCAGCATCGTTACCTTGAAATACTGCCTGCCATCCGCGAATGCCTGAAGCACTGGCGCACTTCATATCCAGACAGGCTTCGCGACGATACTGAGGCAGGTCCTTATCTCGCCAGCCGTTTGGATCACGCCTGTACCCAAGGGCTTGAGGACATCAAGGATCAACTGGCACTGGTACTTCATGAAGTGCTTGTACATCCCGATATTACTGATCATCCGAAAATTGCGGCCGTCATCACCTCCGCCAGAAGCGGCACTTCTTATCAGAAAGCGACAGCACACTGGTCAGCAAAAGACTGGCAGATCATCCGGACTCGGCTGAACGCAAAGGACAATGTTTCATGAACTCGACACCCGATATCAGTGCCATTGTTGGTGATGCCAGCAGTCAGGTTGCTACGCCATCGGCGGCTACCGGTTCCGGTGGCTGTGAGGACTGCACGATGTGTGAAAAATCACCTGGCCTGGTGATTTTGCCTGTCCGTTACTCAGCCATTGCCGAGAGCCATGCTCACACTATCCATGGTCTTACCCCGATCTCACAGGGCAGCCCGTTTGGAGAGGGCGTACTGGATAAACCCATGCAGCATGCCAGCTACATCCTGCGCTGCATGCGTCAGGGGTACTTTTATCTGCATTTTCCGACTGGAGATGCCGAAGGTGTCATCTGGCGAAAATATGCGGTCACCAGCGACAGCAACTTCATTCCACTGCCTCTTGACGCGCCTCTTCCCGATATTGAAAAAAATGAGGCCTGTCGTCGTTCAAGTGACTGGCAGATGGCGCGCTGTGTCACCATCAGCACACCGGAGGAAGTGTCGGCAGCCTGGCTGGCCTTTTCGGATACGCACTGGGATGAAAGCATTCGCCAACGGGTAGCGCAGAACCCTTCAGAGCGTATGCAGTTTCTGTCTCCCGCCCAATGCATTGGCGGCGGCGCGGGGCAGCCTCATACCGCACCGCTGTCTGAACTGACGAATTGGGTCAGCGAATATCGTCCTTTCGCATTGCACTCCTTTAACAATACGGTGGCCGATCTGGATGACGACGAGAATACGGCCACTTTCGAGTCGGTATACCCGTTTCACTGGCGTGCCTTCGAAGCCAATACCCTGATCGAAACGGCTGAAAGGAAGTCAGACGGGCGCGCCATTGTGTTTGCGACCCACGACCCCCGAGGCATTACCGTCGAGCTCAATGCCGAGCAGATTCAGGCCGTGGCAGCGTCACTACAGCTCTATAGCTGGCGTATTACCTCGTGGGAGGGCGTACAGGCTATCAAGAATACGGTTCAGATCACGGAAGAATCCATCTACCGAAATGGTGTGGCTGATAATCAGGCCATGATGCTTGAAGCACCGGAAGCAAGACTCAGAGAAGCTAGGAGAAGGATCGCGAATGGCACGGCGAGCCCGGCAGATCAACAAACCATGGAAGATATGGAAAGACTGCTGAACGAGACCAGGGCCACCACTCAACATCAGTATCTCGATGCAGACATTATTAATGCGCGCCGTCAAAGAGTGTGGCGAGAAACCCGTAATGATGTCTGGTTCGGGCTTTTTGAGTTTAAAAATGAATATTTAAGAATGTCGGATGAAGAGCTGAAGCAGGACTTCAAGAGCAATGTCGCCGACAATCTGAAAAACGATCAGGAAAACATCCATGCGCCCATCTCGGAAGATCATGCAACCTGGCTTGGCTCGAACGCGCTAAAAACCTGTTTTGAATGCGACTATCGAACGGATGACCTCGATTCCGGCACGCAATACGTTCATCATTTCATCGAGTGCCTTGAGGATGCAGCAGATCGCGCAGAGTGTGAAGTTGTCATTCAGGAGTGGGTCAGTCAGCCTGCTCTGGGTGATTCTTCCAATTTATTAATGCGCAGCCTAATCTGGAATCAGGATGAACATGCAAGAACCGTCAATGATCTCTCGGGCACGATCATTACAACCAGTAATTTCCAGATGACGCTTGACAAGATCAACAATGCTTGGGAGAAGAGCCGAAAGCACATGTTTGAGCCTGCTCAAAGCGAGGACGCCGCCAAAAACGTCTTCTCCCAACTGCTTTATCAGACTGGTGCGCCGGTTGCCAAATTCCTGTCCCGTCAGCTCGATTCGGCAGCGATGAATGTTTATCTGGCAGCCTCGATGCTTTCCACCGGGCGTCTGATGCTGCAACGACCGTTGGAAGGCACACCGCAGCAGCATGTTGATTGGTTAACAGCACAGATGCGTGAACGCATACCGCGCAACAAGCGTCCCAGTGCCAATCAAATGCGCCGTGTCACACAGGCATGGCTCAAGGCAGGCGGGGCAGAACCCAGTATCCGTATACCCAATATCATCCTACTGGATGATGATCTATTACGCAGAGCAGCTGATGGCCCGGGCTCGGGCAGGGCAGCAGAAGCCAGATTGCTACGATCCAGCGAGCCGATTCTTCTTACGAGTGACAATATTCGTGAAACGGCTCTGCCAAAGTTTCAGGCCTTTGTGAATGCAGATACACGTATAGCAGCCGTCGGACTGCTCTTTAGTACGGTTTCAACATTGTTTTCGCGTGACCAGATGAAAGACGCCGATGTATTTGCCGACGAGGAAGCGGCTGGGCGTTACTATGCCAGCGGTGTGGGATTAATTGGTGGTATTTTGAATGCTACTGAAACCGGTATAAAACGAATGGAAGCAGTGGGAAAGATTGGGGAGTTATCTAAAACCAGACTTACCTTGAGATGGAGCGGACGCGTCTTAGGTGCGCTCGCAGCGTGGGGATTTGCGTATTTTGATGCTAAAAATGCGGTTGAAAACGCTAAGAAAGGTAATTGGACATTGGTGTTTATGTATGGTTTTTCAGCCGGCGCAAACGCAGTGCTAGGTTTTATGTCAATTTTTACTAGTTTGTTTGCTGGTTGGCCAGAGGTTATATTTATGGTTACACTAGGTGTAAATCTCATAATAGAAAAAATCAAGGATAGCGAAGCACAGAAATGGCTGAAGCACTGCTTTTATGGTACTGAAGAGCGTTGGCCAAGTGTTAAAGTAGGCGATAAAGAGCTAGAGAAGGTGCTAGGTGTTTGGTCCCGGGAAGTAGTGGTTCGGGTTTTGATGGAACCTGTCCGGTTCATCCTGCCATCTTTCCAGAATAAATCCGATCGGAGTTT
>NZ_FOLY01000002.1 GCF_900112585.1 Kushneria avicenniae
ACCGGCTGCCTGACAGCAGCCGGTCTGCAGAATTGCCTGACGACCATAGCGTGCCGGTCCCACCCGATCCCATCCCGAACTCGGCAGTGAAACGGCTCCGCGCCGATGGTAGTGTGGGGTCTCCCCATGTGAGAGTAGGTCATCGTCAGGCACCCCTTCCGAACCCCGGTCCAATGGACCGGGGTTCTTTTATATGTGCTCGGAAAATGCCGCGCCGGGCGGCCACGGGCGTGGCCGCCCGCACGTCACGCCCCGGACGCGCGCGGCAGCGACCGCAGGGCCATGTTCTTCGCCGACCATTGATCAGGGGCGTCATCTCCTTGTCTGAATGAACATCTTTAATTACCCGGTCGAGTGCTTCTGCTCGAGTGTTTCTACAGATGTCTCGGGTTTGACCATCCGAGATGAAACAGAGTTGCTGGACGCGCGATCCTTCTATCGTTCCTTATACGGTTACTGACCCTTTCGACCATGCTCAACAGCAGGACAATAAAAAAGGCATCCATCTGGATGCCTTTTAGCGTCGCCTGCTTACTAAAAGAAAAGTAACAGTAAAATACTAGAGGAGAGGTCAGGAAGACTGTAACCAGCGCGTCAGCGCTTCGCGGTCGACCCTATCGCGATCAACTTTCAGATAAGCCACACCTTCTTCTCTGACGATCAAAGCCTCTTCAATGCCCGAAATGCTCTGAAGCTGTCTACTGCATTTACTGCTGTCGATAATATCCTTGCCCTGCAGGGAAATGATTTCGCTGGACAGGTGTCTGGGGACCTTCATGTTCATGATGGCCAGAAACCAGAGTGCTGCCAGCGTTGCAGCAAAAAGAAAGACGGCATCGATACCAAAGTGTCCGGCGACAGCGCCGCCAAGGCCACCACCAACGCTGGCGCCAAGGAACTGACAGGTAGAATACACCCCCATGGCAGTCCCCTTTGCGCCGGCAGGAGAAAGCTTGCTGATCATCGAAGGCAGCATGGCTTCCATCAGGTTGAAACCGGTAAAGAAGACCAGCAGCAATAGAATCAGAGACCATTTGGCATGACCCATCTCGCCCAGAGCCAGAAGTGCCATGGTAATGGCCGCGACGGCGCTCATGAAGACCACCTTCATATGCCTGTATTTTTCGGCGGCAATGATGAGCGGTACCATGGCAAAAAAGCCGGCGGCCATGACGGGTAAGTAAACCCAGCCATGATACTGGGCATCAATGCCAAGGGTTTCCAGCCGAAGCGGGAGGGCGATAAAGCAGCCGGTCAGAATGGCGTGAAGAGAAAAGATAGAGAAATTCAGGCGAAGCAGATCACGCTGAAACAGCATTTTTGTCAACTGGCGTGGATCAACGCCAACATCGCGATGCTGTCTGGCCGGTGCAGAAGGCACCAGTCGCCAGAGAATGAGCAGGCCTATAATCGCCAGCAGTGCTGTGCTCCAGAAAACACCCGAGAGTCCGAAGATTTCTGCCAGAAAAGGGCCTAGTGCCATTGCCAGGCCAAAGGCCACGCCAATGCTCATGCCAATGGCCGCCATGGCCGTGGTTCTGGTTTCCTCGCGGGTCTTGTCCGCCAGCAATGCCATCAAGGCGCCCGCAATCGCGCCGCTGCCCTGTAGACAGCGGCCGGCAATCACGCCATAAATGGAAGTGGAGAGTGCCGCTACGACGCTGCCGGCAAAAAAAAGCAAAAGGCCCAGAGCGATGATCTGCTTGCGGCCCACACGGTCCGAAAGTGTGCCGAAGGGAATCTGCAGGATGGCCTGTGTCAGACCATAACCCCCAAGCGCGATGCCGATCAGAAAAGGGGTGGCGCCCTCGAGCTCTCGAGCATAAAGGGCAAGTACAGGCAGTACCATGAAAAGTCCCAGCATGCGAAAGGCATACAATATGCCCAGGCCGGTAATTGCACGGTACTCGCCCGCATTCAATGAGATTTGTTTCATGATTCTCCGGAGACCTTGAAGCAGGTCCTTATTTTAACGGTCTGACCATGCATGAATGAAGCGCTGAAAGGGGCCTGGCCGGCAGGTTGAAATGGCTATCCATGTGACGAATGGAATCGGGGGAAGGTTCCATGTATCATGCCGCGGTGTTTTGTCGCAGTGGTTCAAGGCTGCTTACCCGATATTTTCGGCTATTGTTGTTTCAAAATGCTTTTAAAGAGCGTCCTGACGGCGAAGTGTCTGCTCACATAAAGGCGCCGTGAAGGCATGCATTCTAATGATAAAGTCTAAATAAGGCTTTATCACAGCACTTGAAGTCAACAGGCGAAAAACTGAACAATAGCGGTGGCAGCGTATAGTGCCATGCAGGGCTGTCATGCCTGCGGCTTTCAGTCAGTCAGATGACGTTCATGTCACCTCCTTGCTGGGAGCATTCACAGGCAGGGAGCATCCGTCCAGGACAGTCACTTCCAATGATAAAACCATCAGACACTCCTGCAGCGTCAGGCTGTCTGGCACGGTAAATGCCGTCCGTGAACGTTGCTGCCAGGTCGTGATCGGAAGCGGGCAGGTACCTGTCACGCATTTCCGGCCCCTGCGGTCGGGTAAAAGCGAAGTGTTCAAGCTGGCCGTTCAAGAGAGCGTGAGATGAGAAAATGGAACTATCCAGACATTCTGAAGAGAATGTCACTGCTTGCTACTGTCGCATTTGTGCTCAGTGGTTGTACGGGGTCAAGTCTTCTTGATCCCAAGGGGCCGATTGGCGCTGAACAGAAGTACCTGATCATGACATCGTTTTTCCTGATGCTGATCGTGGTCATTCCCGTCATCATCATGACGCTGCTGTTCGCATGGCGCTACAACTACATCAAGAATGCCAAGTATTCGCCCAACTGGTCTCATTCCAACAAGATCGAAGTGGTTGTCTGGGCTATTCCGCTTGCCATTGTCCTGATTCTGGGAATCCTGACATGGCGCAGCACCCACGCTCTGGATCCGCATCGCGTGCCCGAGTCTGACAGGGAGCCGATCGTGGTTCAGGTCATGGCGATGGACTGGAAGTGGCTGTTCATCTATCCGGAACAGGGCATTGCCTCTGTCAATGAGCTGGCTTTCCCGGTGGATACGCCGATCGAGTTCCGTGTGACCTCCAATAGTGTCATGAACTCCTTCTTTATCCCGCAGCTTGGCAGCCAGATCTACGCCATGGCCGGAATGGAGAACACCGTTCATCTGCTGGCCTCCGAGGAAGGCACATACCACGGTATGTCGGCCAACTACAGCGGTCACGGTTTCAGCGGTATGCACTTCCAGGCATTGGCAACATCGGATGAAGGTTTCCAGCAGTGGGTTGACAGTGTTCGACAGTCTTCGGAAACCCTGCAGCAGGATAGTTTCAACGAGCTGGCCGAACCCAGCCGAAACAACCCGGTCGAGTATTTCTCTTCCGTAACGCCTGGCCTGTATACCGATATTGTCAACAGTTACATCACGTCGGGCGATAGCTCGCATCATGGGGCTGAGGAGTAAACATGTTCGGCAAACTTAGTATCGAGGCCGTTCCCTACCACGAACCCATCGTTATGGTGGTTCTGGCCGTGGCGGCGGTAATGGGGCTGGCAGTCGTTGCAGCCATTACCTATTTCAAGAAGTGGGGGTATCTCTGGAAGGAGTGGATTACCTCCGTGGATCACAAGCGTCTGGGCGTGATGTACATCATCGTCGCGATCATCATGCTGATCCGTGGTTTTTCCGATGCCATCATGATGCGCTCCCAGCAGGCCATTGCTTCGGGCGGTGCACAGGGCTATCTGCCGCCTGAACACTACGACCAGATCTTTACGGCTCACGGCGTTATCATGATCTTTTTCATGGCCATGCCGTTCATGGTCGGTCTCATGAACATCGCCGTGCCGCTGCAGATCGGTGCTCGCGACGTTGCTTTCCCGTTTCTGAACTCCCTGAGCTTCTGGCTGACAGTTGCTGGCGTTATTCTGGTCAACGTCTCTCTGGGTGTGGGCGAGTTTGCCGCTACCGGCTGGCTGGCCTATCCGCCGTTGTCCGATATTCAGTACAGTCCGGGCGTTGGTGTGGATTACTGGATATGGAGTCTACAGATATCAGGTATCGGTACGCTGCTGACCGGTGTGAACTTTTTTGTCACCATCCTGAAGATGCGTGCGCCGGGCATGACCCTGATGAAAATGCCGATGTTCACCTGGACGGCGCTGTGCACCAACGTCCTGATCATCACGGCGTTCCCGATTCTGACAGTGACCATCGCACTGCTGACGCTTGATCGTTACATCGGCACCCATTTCTTTACCAATGATATGGGCGGCAACCAGATGATGTACGTCAACCTCATCTGGGCGTGGGGTCACCCCGAAGTCTATATCCTTGTACTGCCTGCTTTCGGTATTTTCGCCGAGGTTGTTGCGACCTACTGCAAGAAGCGTCTGTTCGGCTATACCTCGATGGTCTACGCCACGGTCGCCATTACCGTACTGTCGTTCATCGTCTGGCTGCACCACTTCTTCACCATGGGGGCCGGGGCCAACGTGAACTCCTTCTTTGGTATCGCCACGATGATCATTGCGATCCCGACCGGGGTCAAAATCTTCAACTGGCTGTTCACCATGTATGAAGGCCGTGTCCAGTTCACCGTGCCAATGGCCTGGACGCTGGGCTTTCTCATCACCTTCACGATTGGTGGTATGACCGGTGTGCTGCTGGCTGTGCCAGGTGCTGACTATGTATTGCACAACAGTCTGTTTTTGATTGCGCACTTTCATAACGTCATCATCGGCGGTGTTGTCTTCGGTTATCTGGCAGGTTTCACCTACTGGTTCCCGAAAGTGTTCGGATTCAAGCTCGACGAAAAGCTTGGCAAGGCGTCTGCCTGGTGCTGGATTGTGGGCTTCTTCACTGCCTTCATGCCGCTGTACGCACTCGGCTTCATGGGCATGACGCGTCGTCTGAACAGCTATGACAATCCGGACTGGCATTTCCCGCTGATCGTTGCTGCCATCGGTGCTGCCATCATTGCCTGTGGTATCGCCTGTCAGCTGCTGCAGCTTTTCGTCAGCATCAAGAATCGTCACCAGAACATCGACGAAACCGGCGATCCGTGGGGCGGTCGCACGCTGGAATGGTCCATTCCTTCCCCGGCACCGTTCTACAACTTCGCGCATACGCCTGTCGTTGAAGAGCGTGACGCTTTCTGGGACATGAAGGAGAAGGGCATCAGCGAGCAGAAGCCTGCCGAATACCAGGACATCCATATGCCGAAAAACACCTCGGCCGGATTCTTCATCGGGATCATTGCTTCTGTCTTCGGCTTTGCGCTGATCTGGCATATCTGGTGGCTGGCCATCGTTTCCGCGATCGGTATCTTCGTCACCATGGTGCTGCGTACCTTCAACGACGATATTGACTATTACGTTCCTGCTGCCGAAGTCGAGCGCATCGAAAGTCAGCGTTATCAAAAATTGTCAAATCAGGCGTAACACATGTCGACACAATCAATGACCAATCAGGACGCTCATGCCCACGGGCATGAGCACGACGACCATGAGCATCATGATCCGGTAGCGACCAAGGTATTTGGTTTCTGGATCTACATCATGAGCGACTGCGTACTGTTTGCATCGATTTTTGCAACCTACGCCGTGCTTGGCACGAACTATGCCGGTGGCCCCACCTCGCATGAGCTGTTCGAGCTGCCCTTTGTTCTGGTAGAAACCTTCGTACTGCTGGCCAGTAGTTTCATGATCGGGCTGGCAACGCTTGCCATGAACAAGGGCAACAAGCAGGGCACCATGCTCTGGCTGGCTCTGACGTTGGTGCTGGGCGCGGTGTTCGTCGGTCTGGAAATCTATGAGTTTCATCATTTCATTTCCGAAGGGGCCGGACCCCAGCGCAGTGCCTTCCTGTCGTCCTTCTTTACGCTGGTCGGCACGCACGGTCTGCACGTCACCTCGGGTGTCATCTGGGCCATCATCCTGCTGATCCAGATTGCGACCAAGGGTCTGAACGACATGAATCGATCGCGCCTGATGTGTCTGAGCCTGTTCTGGCACTTTCTGCACATCATCTGGATCTGCGTCTTCACCATCGTCTATCTGATGGGGGTCATTTAATGTCCAATCAGCATCACTCACAGGAAAGCCATGACCATGGCAGCGTCAAGTCCTATACCACGGGCCTGATCCTTTCCATCATTCTGACCGTCATCCCCTTTGGTCTGGTCATGACCGGCGCACTGTCGGCCATGACGACACTGGCTGCCATCATGATCATGGCGGTGGTTCAGATCGTGGTGCAGGTGGTGTACTTCCTCCACCTTGATGAAGGGTCCGGGCCACGCTGGAACATGGTCTCGCTCTGGTTCACGATCCTGATTGTAGGCATCGTGGTCGTCGGTTCTGTATGGATCATGTTCCACCTCAATCACAACCTGATGGTAGGGATGTAAGAAGCCTGTCCCGATGCTCAAAAGATATCTCCTGCTAACGAAGCCGGGCATTGTCTTCGGCAATCTGATCTCGGTAACAGGGGGGTTCTTTCTGGCTTCGAGAGGAAGCATCGACCTGTTGCTGTTCTTCGCCACCGTTATCGGGGTGTCGCTGGTCGTTGCTTCCGGCTGTGTGTTCAACAATGTCATTGATCGCGATATTGATGAATACATGTCGCGCACGCAAAAGCGTGCGCTTGTCGAAGGCACGATCGATGTTCGCTCTGCGCTGATCATGGCCGGTCTGCTGGGCGCAGCCGGTTTTCTGCTTTTGCTGCTGGTCGCCAATCCGCTGTCTGCAGGGGTCGCCCTGTTCGGTTTTGCGATTTATGTGGGCGCCTACAGCCTCTGGCTCAAGCGCCATTCAGTGCATGGCACGTTGATTGGCAGTCTGTCAGGTGCGTCGCCTCCGGTCATCGGCTATTGTGCTGTCAGTAATCAGTTTGACTCGGGGGCGCTGCTGGTATTGTTGATCTTCAGTCTCTGGCAGATGCCGCACTCCTTTGCGATTGCCATCTTTCGACTGGAAGACTATCGGGCTGCCTCTATTCCCGTGCTTTCAGTGGCAAAGGGTGTGGCATCCGCCAAGCGCCAGACCGTGGCCTACATCGTGGCCTTTGGTGTGGCGGCCATGATGCTGACGTTTGCAGGCTATACCGGCTACGTTTATCTGGTGGTCATGATGGTCATGACGCTCTACTGGCTCTATATCGCCATTGCCCGTTATCACCAGAATGATGACGCCCGCTGGGCCCGTCAGCTTTTTGGCATTTCGATTCTGGTAGTGACCGTTCTGAGTGCGGTCATGGCAATCGATTATCGACATCCCGCATCACAGGCTGACACTGCGCAGCTCGATCGCCCTGTTTCTGTAAACGCCTAGTTTATTCAATGCTGTATCGACAATCCTGTCGGTCAGCATTGCTCTTCCTGCTTTCCACACCTTTCTATACTCGGTTCTGATGCCATGCGACATGATGTCCCGAGGGTTTCACTTTGTTGCGTCTATGCTCTAACTTCATAGTTTCCGTGACTGTCCAGAACCCAAGGCAGGAGAGCCAAGCCAATGCTGGGGTTTGATGCTTTAGACCTGGCGCGCTTTCAGTTCGCCTTTACCGTCTCTTTTCATATTCTTTTTCCCGCCTTTTCGATCGGCCTTGCCAGCTACCTGATGGTGCTGGAAGGACTGTGGTTAAAAACGGGCAACGAGATTTACCATAATCTTTATCGCTTCTGGGTACGTATCTTCGCCGTGGTATTCGGGCTGGGCGTCGTCTCCGGCGTGGTCATGGCCTACGAGTTCGGCACCAACTGGAGTGGTTTTGCCGAGCGGGCAGGGGATATTACCGGGGTACTGTTGACCTATGAGGTGCTGACGGCCTTTTTCATGGAGGCCGGTTTCCTTGGCATCATGCTGTTCGGCGAAGGCCGGGTCAGCAAACGGCTCCATTTTGCAGCCACCTGTCTGGTGGCCATCGGTACCCTGATTTCGATGACCTGGATTCTGATGTCCAACAGCTGGATGCAGACACCTGCCGGTTATGAAGTCATTAACGGGCGCTTTGAGCCGGCCAACTGGCTTGAGATCATGTTCAACCCGTCCTTCCCCTATCGAATCGTCCATATGGGGCTGGCTGCTTTTATCTCGGTGGGTTTTGTCGTCGGCGGGGTGGGCGCCTATCACCTTCTGCGCAACCGTCGTGATCAGGCGGCGCGCAAAATGTTCTCCATGGCGATGTGGGCCATTCTGATTGCGCTGCCGGTGCAGATCATTGCCGGTGACATGCATGGCCTCAACACGCTGGAGCACCAGCCTGCCAAGGTGGCGGCCATGGAGGGGCACTGGGAGAACGACCCGGAAGAGAACGGCATGCCGCTGGTGCTGTTCGCCCTGCCGAGTATGGATGATGGCGCCAACCACTTCGAGTTGAAGGTTCCATACGCCAGCAGCCTGATTCTGACCCACACCCTTGATGGCAAGATTCAGGGACTCAAGGACTGGCCGCGGGACGAATGGCCCGATGTGCCGCTGGTATTCTGGAGCTTCAGAATCATGGTGGGGCTGGGCATGTTGATGCTGGGGATGGGCGTTTTGGGGCTTTTCCTGCGCTGGAGAGGACAGCTCTATGAGGCGCGCTGGTTCCAGCGGATGGCACTGTTCACCACGCCCGTGGGCTTTGTTGCTCTGCTGGCTGGCTGGATTACCACAGAGGCTGGCCGTCAGCCCTGGGTGGTCTACGGGATGCTGCGTACCGAGGATGCCGTCTCGGCGCACAGCGTGACCAGCATGATGGCCACGCTGATCGGCTTCATGCTGGTCTATGCCATTATTTTCGGTATCGGGATCTACTACATGCTGAAACTGATCAGAACCGAGCCGATGAGCATGGTGCCTGCTGGTGGTCCGGGGCATGAACGTCAGCCCAAACGGCCCATGTCGGCGGCCGACGGTAGTTTCGAAGAGCAGAATTGATGGAGAGCCTGAGCATGACAATTGATCTACCGGTCATCTGGTATCTGCTGATTGGTTTTGCCGTCGCCATGTACGTCATGATGGACGGTTTCAGTCTCGGCGTTGGGATCTTGTTTCCCTTCATCCGTGGAGACGAAAAGCGCGATGTCATGATGAATACCGTGGCCCCCGTATGGGACGGCAACCAGACCTGGATGATTCTGGGGGGCGCCGGTCTCTATGGTGCTTTTCCCCTGGCCTATTCGGTCATTCTGCCGGCCTTGTATCTTCCTTTGATCCTGATGCTGCTGGCATTGATTTTCAGGGGTATCGCTTTCGAGTTTCGCTTCAAGTCGAATCGTTCACGCAAGTGGTTTGATCTTGCGTTCAGCGGTGGCGCCATGGTCGCCACCTTCAGTCAGGGGGTTGTGCTGGGGGGGATCATCAACGGCCTTGCGGTTTCTGAGCGTGCCTATCAGGGGGGCACCTTTGACTGGTTTTCTCCTTTCGCCCTCTTTACAGGTGTGGCGCTGATGGCGGGCTACGCTCTGCTGGGTGCCGGCTGGCTGATCATGAAAACGGAAGGGGAACTACAGCAGCGTTTTTATCAACTGGCGCGCCCGCTGACGCTGTTGCTGGTCACCGCCATGATCGTGATCAGCATATGGACCCCGCTGTCCAATGGCCGTATTGCCGAGCGCTGGTTTACCTTTCCCAACATTGCCTGGTTTGCGCCGGTGCCGATTCTGGTGGCGCTGTTTTCCTGGAGTATCTGGAATGACGTGACGCACGCTCACGAGCGCCGCCTCTTCTTCAAGGTGCTGGGGCTGTTTTTCCTTGGCCTTTCAGGACTTGTGATCAGTTTCTTCCCGCTGATCATTCCACCCGACATTACGCTCTGGGATGCCTCCTCGGCACGAGCCAGTCAGTCGTTTCTGATCGTGGGGTATGTGATTCTGGTGCCCATTGTGCTGGCATATACGGCCTACAGCTATTATGTCTTTCGCGGCAAGGTGCGCCATGGCGAGGGGTATCACTGACCTCAACCCCGTGTTTGGAGATTACAAAGGGTACCCAAAGGGGTACCCTTTTTATTTTCGTGCGAGGCTTCTCCTCAAGGGCGGCTCCGTTGCGATGTGGATGAATACAAGGGCCCGGAACAATGACTGCAACCCCATGAGTATTAGTGATCTGATCAGGCTGATGAGTGATGGTGCTTTTCATTCGGGCGAGGCGCTCGGAAAGGAAATGGGAGTGTCGCGAACGGCAGTGTGGAAGCAGCTGCGCAAGCTTGAGGGGCTGGGGCTCAGCGTCGAGGCGGCGCGAGGGTGTGGCTATCGGCTGATTGACCCTCCAGAGCCACTTCGTGGTCCTGATATCGTGGCTGGCTTGTCACGTTCTTCACGCCAGTCGCTCCGACATCTTTTTATAGAGGACTCGATTGACTCGACCAATACCTTTCTGCTCGATCGTTTTGCACAGGGAGCAGGGCATGGTGAGGTCTGTCTTGCGGAGTGGCAGAGCGCTGGGCGGGGGCGTCGTGGCCGCTCGTTTTACAGTGAGTGGGGCGGCAACATTCACTTCTCCATCGGCTGGCAGTTCGAGAGCGGGGTAGGGGCGCTTGAGGGGCTTAGCCTGGCGGTGGGGGTGATCATGGCGGATCTCCTGTCCGAGCAGGGTGTCAGTATCGAGCTGAAATGGCCCAACGATCTATTGGTGTCAACGCCTTCGGGCACTTCCAAGCTGGGGGGGATATTGATAGAGGTTCAGGGCGATACCGCTGGACCCTGTCAGGTAGTGATTGGTGTTGGCGTCAACGTACGTCTTTCCGACAGCGGGCGAACGGGTATCGATCAGTCGGTCGCCGCTATTACGGATCTGGTGCCCGAAATCTCGCGCAATGCGCTGGTCAGCGCCATGATCGATCAACATGTTCAGTTGCTTGAGTGCTTCGAGGCGACCGGCTTTGCTGCCTGGCGTGACCGATGGAATCGGTATCATGTGTACCAGAACAAAATGGTTCAAATTCATCAGGGCAGCACGGTGAGCGAGGGGGTTGCAGAGGGCGTGGATGATACCGGCAATCTCATCGTCAGGAGGAATGGTGAGTGCATGCGTTTTGCTGGCGGTGAAGTCAGTCTGCGTGGTTGCTCATGATTCTGGATCTGGACATCGGTAACACGCTTTCAAAGTGGCGCTTGAAGGATCGGCAAACCAGTAGTATTCGCGCCCGCGGCGCCATGTGGACGCGTGATGAATGGCGCTCCGGCTCCGACATTCCGGATCTGGATATCGTCGAGGCCATCCGGATTTCAAATGTGGCGCGCCCGGATGTGCTTGAGGACACGGTTCGGCTTTTGAGCCGTCGCGTTGACACGATCCACATTGCACATTCTACCGCAGAGGCGCTCGGTATCCGTAACGGCTATGACGCTCCCGAGCGGCTCGGCGTGGACCGCTGGCTTGGAGTGCTGTCCGGTTATCAGTTGACCGGCGGGTGCTGCACAGTGGACTGTGGCAGTGCCATTACCATGGATGCGGTATTGCCCGGCGGGCAGCACATCGGCGGATATATCATCCCCGGGCTCAGGCTCATGAAAGAGAGTCTGAAGCTTGGTACCCGCAAGGTGGCGATCGACCCCGAGCAGGACGTGCTGCACATATTGTCACCGGGAACCAATACTGTGGATGCGGTCAACCACGGTGTGTACATGGCGGCCACCAGCGCCATCAATCGTCTTTACATGGAGCTGTGCGACAGTCATGGCGTGTCATTGCCGCTACTATTGACCGGGGGAGATGCCGAGCTTGTATCACGCGGGCTCAGAGTGCCTCATGCTCGCTGGAGCGATATGGTGTATGCGGGTCTTGAGTCGCTCTTCCCCTTGACCGCTGCCGAGGCGCAGGGGCAACTGGCGGGCATGCCGGAGATCGTGGCGCCGGCGGATTTGACAGAAATGCGCCGAGCACTTGCTTTCACTCAGCTGCTCTGACAGAATGCGTCGCGTTCCACGGAGCTGGTCATCCTGGCGCAAGCACAGGATGCAAAGGTGAAAGGGATCAGGGGCTTGACAAGCCTTCTTGGGTCGGTATAATTTGCCGCCAAGTTGGAGGGATTCCCGAGTGGCCAAAGGGAGCAGACTGTAAATCTGCCGCGAAAGCTTCGGAGGTTCGAATCCTCCTCCCTCCACCAAGATTATTTTCGGTCATGAGATGGCTGAAAGATTGGGCAGGCGGGCATAGTTCAATGGTAGAACCTCAGCCTTCCAAGCTGATGATGCGGGTTCGATCCCCGCTGCCCGCTCCAGTTGTTGCAAAGGGTTGCGCTCATGTAGCTCAGGGGTAGAGCACACCCTTGGTAAGGGTGAGGTCGACGGTTCAATTCCGTCCATGAGCTCCATTCAGGGCGAGCCGAAAGGGTCGCCCTTTTTAGTCTGATGTCTGGGTTGTTGCGCGTCAGGCTTTTTGGTATCGTGTGCGCCGCTTGCAAAGGTGAACACGACGACAGTGTTACAGGCCAGTGGCTCAATTGGCAGAGCAGCGGTCTCCAAAACCGCAGGTTGGGGGTTCGAGTCCCTCCTGGCCTGCCAGTCTTCCTCAGATTGGCAGCTTTTGTGTGTAAATCGATTGCCGCACTCCTGAGGAGTTTTCTTCCCCATGAAACAGACCGCCGAAGTGCAGGATACCCGTTTTGATGCGCTCAAGTGGGCTGCTGCTGTGGTGCTTGTTGCTGTCGCGGTAGCGGGCAATGTCTATTTCGCCGATCAGCCGATGATCTATCGCGTGATCGGTGTGGTTGTGCTGGTTGTGGCCGCCATCGGCATCGCTCTGACAACAGGTCGGGGTCGCGAGCTGACATCACTTGCCAGAAACGCCAAGAAGGAAATTCAGCGCGTTGTCTGGCCGACCCGCCAGGAAACCTTTCAAACGACCGCTATCGTGCTGGGCGCAGTCGTCATCGTAGGCCTGTTGCTCTGGCTGATTGATATGTTCTTCGGTTGGCTGGTGTCGACTCTTATTGGTTAGGAGCTTGCATGACTAAGCGCTGGTACGTTGTTCACGCCTATTCCGGTTTTGAAAAGCAGGTCATGCGCTCGCTTATCGAGCGCGTGAAGCTTTATGAAATGGAAGACCATTTCGGCGAGATACTGGTGCCCACGGAAGAAGTCGTTGAAATGCGCGATGGGAAGCGCCGCAAGAGCGAGCGCAAGTTTTATCCCGGTTACGTGCTGGTTGAAATGGCGATGGATGACCGCAGCTGGCACCTCGTCAACGAAACCCCACGAGTCATGGGGTTTATCGGCGGTACGCCCGAAAAACCGGCGCCTATCACGCCGCAGGAAGCAGAAGCCATTCTGCGCCGCGTTCAGGATGGTACCGAAAAGCCTCGCCCCAAGACGATGTTCGATGCAGGCGAGACCGTCCGGGTTGCCGATGGCCCCTTCGCGGATTTCAATGGCGTGGTTGAAGAAGTCAATTATGAAAAGAGCCGTCTGCAGGTCAGCGTGCTGATCTTCGGGCGCTCTACTCCTGTTGAGCTGGAGTTCTCTCAGGTCGAGAAACTCTAGCAGTCAATGGGTGCTGGTGGTGCAGCAGCGCTGCATCGATAGTCAGGGGAGCCGCAAGGCGCTATTACCCAATCGGAGCTCATCATGGCCAAGAAAGTTCAGGCTTATATCAAGCTGCAGGTCGCAGCCGGTAAGGCCAATCCCAGTCCGCCGGTAGGTCCGGCACTCGGTCAGCACGGCGTTAATATCATGGAGTTCTGCAAGGCGTTCAACGCAGAAACCCAGGATATGGAAGCCGGGTTGCCGACACCCGTGGTTATCACGGTCTATTCCGATCGCAGCTTTACGTTTGTCACCAAGACGCCGCCGGCGCCGGTGCTGCTCAAAAAGGCTGCTGGCATCAAGTCCGGTTCCGGTGAGCCGAACAAGAAGAAGGTCGGTACAGTAACTCGTGAGCAGATCGAAGAAATTGCTCGCACGAAAGAACCTGATCTGACCGCTGCCGATCTCGAAGCTGCACTGCGTACCATTGCCGGTACTGCACGCAGCATGGGCCTGAACGTGGAGGGTCTCTGATCATGGCCAAGCTTTCCAAGCGCATGAAGCTGATTCGCGACCGTGTCGATACCTCGCGCGTTTACAGTGTTGATGAAGCCGCTACGCTGCTGTCCGAAATTTCCTCCGTGAAATTCAAGGAAAGCGTGGAAGTTGCCGTTAACCTCGGTGTTGATCCGCGTAAATCCGACCAGGTGGTTCGTGGTGCTACCGTACTGCCCAATGGTACCGGTCGTGACGTTCGCGTGGCTGTTTTTGCTCAGGGCGCGGCTGCCGATGCGGCGCGCGAAGCCGGTGCAGAAATCGTTGGCATGGATGATCTGGCTGCCGAAGTCAAAAAGGGCAACCTTGATTTTGACGTCGTCATCGCAGCGCCGGACGCCATGCGCGTTGTCGGCCAGCTGGGTCAGATTCTGGGGCCGCGCGGCCTGATGCCCAACCCCAAGGTGGGCACCGTCACGCCGGATGTGGCCACGGCCGTCAAGAACGCCAAGGCTGGTCAGGTACGTTTCCGTACTGACAAGAACGGCATTATTCATGCCGGCATCGGCAAGGTTGATTTCACGCCTGAAGCCCTGCGTGGCAACCTGGAAGCGCTGGTCAATGATCTGAAAAAGCTCAAGCCCAGCACCTCCAAGGGTGTTTATCTCAAGAAGGTCTCACTGTCCACGACGATGGGGCCTGGTATTACCGTTGATCATTCCTACATGAACTGATCAGCGCTTGCCAATTGCTTTGCGGTCCCCGTGTCCGTGGTGGAGCGGGGCGCCGTCAAAGACCGCAGGTGTCGTCCTTCGGTGCGACTTAATCATTGCTCCCGAGTCAATGGCCTGCGCAGATGGTGCCTGCTGTCGGTCGGCAGCACGCCATCAACCCCTTCTGTTGTATGTCTTCAGCAGATGGTAACCACGATGGCCACTGTTAAAGTGGCCGGCACGAGGAGTGAAAATATGCCCCTGGGTCTTGAAGACAAGAAGGCAATTGTCGCTGAGGTCAGCGAAACTGCCGGACAGGCGCTCTCCGTTGTCGTAGCCGATTCTCGCGGTGTTGACGTAGGTGCCATGACGGCGCTGCGTAAAAAGGCCCGCGATAATGGCGTCCAGCTGCGCGTTGTGCGCAACACGCTGGCACGCCGCGCCCTGCAGGGCACTTCCTGGGAGTGCCTGAACGAGACTTTTATTGGTCCGTCCCTGCTGGCGTTCTCTCTTGAGCATCCTGGCGCCGGTGCGCGTCTGCTCAGGGATTTCGCTCGCGAACAGCCCAAGTTTGAAGTCAAGGCGCTGGCCTACGATGGTGAGCTGATCGAAGCCGAGAACATCGATCGTCTGGCAAGTATGCCGACCTACGACGAAGCCATCGCCAAGCTGATGTCCGTCATGAAGGAAGCTTCCGCCGGCAAGCTGGTTCGCACGCTCGCAGCGCTGCGCGACCAGAAGCAGGGCGAAGAAGAAGCGGCCTGATCGACGCGTCATCCGGAAAAATTTCACAGGGCATTGGTTTGCCCCGCAAAGTACAGGAATGCAATCATGGCACTGAGCAAAGAAGACATCATCAACGCTGTTGCTGAAATGTCCGTCATGGAAGTTGTCGAACTGATCGAAGCAATGGAAGAGAAGTTCGGCGTTAGCGCCGCTGCAGCGGTTGTTGCAGGCCCCGGCGGCGGCGGTGAAGCTGAAGCTGCTGAAGAGCAGACTGAATTCGACCTGATCCTGACTGCGGCTGGTGACAAGAAGGTCAACGTCATCAAGGTCGTTCGTGAGATCACCGGTCTGGGCCTCAAGGAAGCCAAGGGCGCCGTCGACGGTGCTCCGGCTACCCTGAAGGAAGGCATGTCGAAAGAAGATGCCGAAGAAGCCAAGAAGAAGCTGGAAGAAGCTGGCGCTTCCGTGGAACTCAAGTAATCAGTGTTCTGCCTGAAAGCGTTATAGCATGACGGCTGGTGGCGGTCAGATGAGCTGACCGCCGCCGGCCTTTTTCTGTTGCCGGATGGGCTTAGCGTGCTCGCAGACAGGATCAGTACGCTAAGGCGATCCGGAAAACTTCAAGCGGCGAGTCTTCCTGTGGAGGGCTTGCCGTTGGCGCCTGATGGAGCCAATCCGCTGGTGTACCGATCACGCCAGTCACTCATGGTGAACAAGCTGGGGATTACAGATGGCTTACTCATACACTGAGAAAAAACGCATCCGCAAGGATTTTGGCAAACTGCCCCAAGTAATGGATGTGCCCTACCTGCTGGCCATCCAGCTTGATTCCTATTATGACTTCCTGCAGCAGGATCGTGCCCCTGAAGGTCGCCATGATATTGGCCTGCATGCCGCCTTCAAGTCCGTGTTCCCGATCGAAAGCTTTTCGGGCAATGCGGCACTCGAATATGTCAGCTACCGCTTCGGCACTCCTGCCTTCGATGTCAAGGAATGTCAGTTGCGTGGCGTGACCTACTCGGCACCCCTGCGCGTCAAGGTACGTCTGATCATCTATGATCGCGAGTCTTCGAACAAGGCGATCAAGGATATCAAGGAGCAGGAAGTCTACATGGGGGAGATCCCCCTGATGACAGAAAACGGTACCTTTGTGGTCAACGGTACCGAGCGCGTTATTGTTTCTCAGCTCCACCGCAGCCCGGGCGTGTTCTTCGATCACGACAAGGGCAAGAGCCACTCCTCGGGCAAGCTGCTGTATTCAGCACGCGTCATCCCCTATCGTGGTTCCTGGCTGGACTTCGAGTTTGATCCGCGTGATAACGTCTTCGTACGTATCGACCGCCGCCGCAAGCTGCCGGCGACGGTGCTCATGCGCGCACTTGGCTATAGCGCTGAAGACATCCTCGGCCATTTCTTTGATACCGATGTCTATCATGTCGAAAGAAACGGCTTCTCGGTTGAACTGGTGCCGGCACGTCTGCGTGGCGATACGGCCAGCTTCGATATTTCCGACAATGACGGCAACGTCATCGTCGAGGAAGGGCGTCGCATCACCCAGAAGCACATTCGTCAGCTCGAAAAGGCCGGGATTGACCGACTCGACGTGCCGATGGAATACCTGCTCGGCAAGACGCTGGCCAAGGATCAGGTCGACCCCAATACCGGCGAGCTGCTGGTGGCCTGCAATACCGAGCTGACGCTTGAAATGCTTGAAAAGCTCGGTCAGGCCGGGATTACCAGCATCGAAACGCTGTATACCAACGATCTCGATACCGGTTCATTTATTTCCGACACCCTGCGTGTGGATTCCACCGGCTCGCAGCTTGAGGCTCTGGTCGAAATCTATCGCATGATGCGTCCGGGTGAGCCGCCGACCAAGGAAGCCGCCGAGTCGCTGTTCAACAACCTGTTCTTCAGCGAAGACCGCTATGATCTGTCAGGCGTGGGTCGCATGAAGTTCAACCGCCGCCTGCGTCGCGACAGCGATGAGGGGCCGGGTGTTCTGACGCATGACGATATCATTGATGTGCTCAGGGAACTCATCAATATTCGTAACGGCTTTGGCGATGTCGATGATATTGATCACCTGGGCAACCGTCGTATCCGCAGCGTTGGCGAGATGGCCGAAAACCAGTTCCGTGTCGGTCTGGTGCGCGTTGAGCGTGCGGTCAAGGAACGTCTGTCCATGGCTGAAAGCGAAGGCCTGATGCCGCAGGACCTGATCAATGCCAAGCCTGTCGCGGCGGCGGTCAAGGAGTTCTTCGGTTCTTCCCAGCTTTCACAGTTCATGGACCAGAACAACCCGCTGTCCGAGGTCACGCACAAGCGTCGTGTGTCCGCGCTCGGGCCGGGTGGTCTGACGCGTGAGCGTGCGGGCTTTGAGGTGCGCGACGTTCACGCTACGCACTATGGCCGTCTGTGTCCGATCGAGACGCCTGAAGGTCCGAACATCGGTCTGATCAACTCGCTGGCCACCTACAGCCACACCAACCACTACGGTTTCCTGGAAACGCCCTACCGTAAGGTAGAGAACCGTCAGGTCACCGATGAAGTGGTGCATCTCTCGGCGATCGAAGAGGGCGATTTCATCATCGCTCAGGCATCTGCCACGGTGGATGAGAACGGCCAGCTGATCGACGATCTGGTTCAGGTGCGTCACCGCGGTGAAACCACCTTCATGGCACCTGACAAGGTGACCCTGATGGACGTATCGCCGCGCCAGGTGGTCTCGGTGGCTGCTGCCCTGATTCCGTTCCTCGAGCACGATGACGCCAACCGCGCCCTGATGGGGTCGAACATGCAGCGTCAGGCGGTTCCGACCCTGAAGGCCGACAAGCCGCTGGTCGGAACGGGCATGGAGCGCTTCGTGGCGCGTGATTCCGGCGTCTGTGCCGTAGCACGTCGTGGCGGCGTGGTCGATTCCGTTGATGCCAAGCGTATCGTTATCCGGGTCAACGAAGATGAAATCATCGGTGGTGAAGCCGGTGTTGATATCTACAACCTGACCAAGTACGTGCGTTCGAACCAGAACACCTGTCAGAACCAGCGCCCGATCGTGCGGCAGGGTGACCAGATCGCCATCGGCGACATTCTGGCTGACGGCCCGTCGGTAGATACCGGTGATCTGGCCCTGGGACAGAACATTCGCATCGCTTTCATGCCCTGGAACGGCTACAACTTCGAGGATTCGATGCTGATCTCGGAGCGCGTCGTGGAGGAGGATCGTTTCACCACGATCCACATCCAGGAACTGACCTGCGTTTCGCGTGATACCAAGCTGGGTGCCGAAGAGATTACATCGGACATTCCCAACGTGGGCGAGGCTGCACTGGGCAAGCTCGACGAGTCCGGCGTGGTCTACATCGGTGCCGAAATCAATCCGGGCGATATTCTGGTCGGCAAGGTCACGCCGAAGGGCGAAACCCAGCTGACGCCGGAAGAGAAGCTGCTGCGTGCCATCTTCGGCGAGAAGGCCAGTGACGTGAAGGATACGTCCCTGCGCGCTTCCACCGGCATGCGCGGTACGGTCATCGACGTTCAGGTCTTCACCCGTGACGGCGTGGACAAGGATGCGCGTGCGCTTTCCATCGAGCAGCAGCAGCTTGATGAGGTCCGCAAGGATCTGCAGGAAACCTATCGTATCGCTGAAAATGCGACCTACGAGCGTTTGCAGCGCGCCCTTTCCGGTCAGGCGGTCAATGGTGGTCCGCGTCTCTCCAAGGGCGATGTTCTGACCGACGAGTATCTTGAAGAGCTGCCGCGTGCACAGTGGTCGAAGCTGCGTCTGCAGGACGATGGTCTCAACGAGCTTCTGCATCAGGCCGACGAACAGCTTGAAACCCGTCGCAAGGAGATGGAGGAGCGCTTCGAGGACAAAAAGCGCAAGCTGACCCAGGGCGATGATCTGGCGCCGGGTGTCCTGAAGATCGTCAAGGTTTATCTGGCTGTGAAGCGTCGTATCCAGCCCGGTGACAAGATGGCCGGTCGTCACGGTAACAAGGGTGTTATCTCGGCCATCATGCCTGTCGAAGATATGCCGTTTGACAATGAAGGCACGCCGGTCGACCTCGTGTTGAACCCGCTGGGCGTTCCATCGCGAATGAACGTCGGTCAGATTCTCGAGACGCACCTTGGCATGGCAGCATATGGGCTGGGTCGCAAGCTGGACCGCATGCTGCGTGATGCGCGTGGCCAGCAGCTGGCCGAGATTCGCGAGTATCTCCACAAGGTGTACAACACCAGTGGCGGGCGTCAGGAGAATCTGGACGAGCTGAGCGACGACGAAGTACTGACGCTGGCCAAAAACCTGTCGGGCGGTGTCCCGATTGCCACGCCGGTCTTTGACGGTGCTCGCGAGCAGGAGATCAAGGGGCTGCTGAGCCTGGCCGATCTGCCGGAATCCGGTCAGATGGATCTCTATGACGGTCGTACCGGCGAGAAATTCGATCGTCCGGTCACCGTGGGCTACATGTACATGCTCAAGCTCAACCACCTGGTGGATGACAAGATGCATGCTCGTTCGACCGGTTCGTATTCGCTGGTCACCCAGCAGCCGCTGGGCGGCAAGGCGCAGTTCGGCGGCCAGCGCTTCGGTGAGATGGAAGTCTGGGCACTCGAAGCCTACGGCGCAGCCTATACGCTGCAGGAGATGCTGACGGTCAAGTCCGACGATGTTGAAGGGCGTACCAAGATGTACAAGAGCATTGTCGACGGTGATCACAGCATGCAGGCAGGCATGCCTGAATCCTTCAACGTACTGGTCAAGGAAATCCGCTCGCTGGGTATCGACATCGAGCTGGAAGGCTAAGCGCCACCTTTATCCTATGAAGGTCCGCGGGGCTCTGATGAATCGGGCCCCGCTCATGACAACTCCGCAACGGAGCCGACCCCATGAAAGATCTGGTCAAAGTTCTTAAATCGCAGGCGCAGTCCGAAGAATTTGATGCCATTCGGATTTCGCTTGCTTCTCCGGACATGATCCGCAGCTGGTCGTTTGGCGAGGTCAAAAAGCCCGAGACCATCAACTACCGCACGTTCAAACCGGAACGTGATGGCCTGTTCTGTGCCAAGATTTTTGGTCCGGTCAAGGATTACGAGTGCCTGTGCGGCAAGTACAAGCGCATGAAGCACCGCGGCATCATCTGTGAAAAGTGTGGCGTTGAAGTCACCAAGGCGTCCGTACGCCGTGAGCGGATGGGCCACATCGAGCTGGCATCGCCCGTTGCCCATATCTGGTTTCTGAAGTCACTGCCGTCGCGTATCGGTCTGCTGCTGGACATGACCCTGCGCGATATCGAGCGCGTGCTGTATTTCGAATCCTTTGTGGTCATCGATCCGGGTATGACCACGCTCGAACGCGGTCAGCTGCTCAACGACGAACAGTATTTCGAAGCGCTTGAAGAGTTTGGTGACGACTTCGATGCTCGCATGGGCGCCGAGGCTGTTCAGGCGCTGCTGTCCGATATCGATCTTGGTGAAGAGATCGAGCGTCTGCGTGAAGAGATTCCCCAGACCAATTCGGACACCAAGATCAAGAAGCTGTCCAAGCGTCTCAAGCTGCTGGAAGCCTTCTATCGTTCGGGCAACCATCCGGGCTGGATGGTCATGGAAGTGCTGCCTGTTCTGCCGCCGGATCTGCGTCCGCTGGTGCCGCTCGACGGTGGTCGTTTTGCAACCTCCGATCTCAACGACCTCTATCGTCGTGTGATCAACCGTAACAACCGTCTCAAGCGTCTGCTGGATCTTTCGGCGCCGGACATCATCGTGCGCAACGAAAAGCGCATGTTGCAGGAATCGGTTGATGCGCTGCTGGATAACGGTCGTCGCGGTCGTGCGATCACGGGCTCCAACAAGCGTCCGCTGAAGTCGCTGGCCGACATGATCAAGGGCAAGCAGGGTCGTTTCCGTCAGAACCTTCTGGGCAAGCGTGTCGACTATTCCGGCCGTTCGGTCATCACCGTTGGTCCGACGCTGCGTCTGCACCAGTGCGGCCTGCCCAAGAAAATGGCGCTCGAGCTTTTCAAGCCGTTCATCTATTCGAAGCTGCAGGGTAGCGGTCAGGCCTCGACCATCAAGGCGGCCAAGAAGATGGTCGAACGCGAAATGCCCGAGGTGTGGGACATTCTCGCCGACGTCATTCGCGAGCATCCGGTACTGCTCAACCGCGCACCGACCCTGCACCGTCTCGGCATCCAGGCCTTTGAGCCGATGCTGATCGAGGGCAAGGCCATTCAGCTGCACCCGCTGGTCTGTGCCGCCTATAACGCCGACTTTGACGGTGACCAGATGGCCGTGCACGTGCCGCTGACGCTGGAATCCCAGCTGGAAGCGCGCGCGTTGATGATGTCGACCAACAACGTTCTGTCTCCGGCCAACGGTGATCCGATCATCGTTCCGTCTCAGGACGTCGTGCTGGGTCTTTACTACATGACCCGCGAGCGTATCGGTGCCAAAGGTGAAGGAATGGCCTTCTCGGACCTCAACGAGGTCGAGCGTGCTTTCGGCACCCAGAGCGTTGCACTGCATGCTCGCATCCGCGTGCGTCTGAGCGAATGGTCGCGTGATGACGAGAGCGGCGAGCTGGTCGAGCATGTGTCGGTCAAGGACACCACCGTTGGTCGTGCGCTGCTGTATCGCATCCTTCCGCGCGGCATGCCGTTTGACATGATCAATCGCTCGATGAAGAAAAAGGCGATTTCCCAGCTGATCAATGCCGGCTACCGTCTGGTGGGGCTGAAGGAAACCGTCATCTTCGCCGACCAACTGATGTATACCGGCTTCCGTCTGGCCACATGGTCGGGTGCCTCCATCGGCGTCAACGACTTCGTGATCCCCGACTCCAAGAAGGAGATCATTGAAGCGGCCGAGGAAGAGGTCAAGGAGATCGAGGACCAGTTCTCCTCGGGTCTTGTGACCGCCGGCGAAAAGTACAACAAGGTCATCGATATCTGGTCCAAGGCCAACGACAAGGTGGCCCGCGCCATGATGACCGGCATCTCGAAAGAGATGGTTACCGATCGCGAAGGCAACGAGGTTGAGCAGGAATCGTTCAACAGCGTCTTCATCATGGCCGACTCGGGCGCTCGTGGTAGCGCCGCCCAGATCCGTCAGCTCGCCGGCATGCGTGGTCTGATGGCCAAGCCGGATGGCTCGATCATCGAGACGCCGATCACGGCCAACTTCCGTGAAGGTCTGAACGTACTGCAATACTTTATCTCGACGCACGGTGCTCGTAAGGGTCTGGCGGACACGGCACTGAAAACCGCCAACTCCGGTTATCTGACGCGTCGTCTGGTTGACGTGGCGCAGGACGTGGTGGTCACCGAAGCCGATTGCGGTACCGAGGAAGGCCTGACCCTGCATCCGGTCATCGAGGGCGGCGACATCATCGTTTCGCTGGCCGAGCGTGTTCTGGGCCGCGTAGTAGCGCGTGACGTGGTGGATCCGGAAACACAGGAAGTGCTGATTCCGCGCAACACCCTGCTGGATGAAGCCTGGTGCAACCGTCTCGATACCATGGGTGTCGACGAGATCGTGGTTCGCTCGACCATCACCTGTGAAACCGCGCACGGCGTCTGTTCCTCCTGCTATGGCCGTGATCTGGCCCGCGGGCATGTGGTCAACGTCGGCGAATCGGTGGGGGTCATCGCGGCACAGTCGATCGGCGAGCCGGGTACCCAGCTGACCATGCGTACCTTCCACATTGGTGGTGCAGCCTCGCGTGCCTCGGCCGTGGACAGCGTCCAGGTCAAGCACGGTGGCAAGGTACGTCTGCACAACATGAAGCATGTTGAACGCAGCGACGGCAAGCTGGTCGTGGTCTCGCGCTCCAGTGCGCTGGCAGTTGCCGATGAACACGGTCGCGAACGCGAGTACTACAAGCTGCCGTACGGTGCCGAGCTGTCCATCAAGGACGGTGATTCGGTCGACTCGGGTCAGGTGGTGGCCAAGTGGGACCCTCACACGCATCCGATCGTGTCGGAAGTGGAAGGTCGCGTTCAGTTCACCGACATGGAAGAGAACGTCACCATCAACAGAAGCGTTGATGAGATGACCGGTCTTTCCTCCATCGAGGTCATCGAATCGGGTAACCGTCCGACCTCGGGTCGCGACAAGCGTCCGATGATCATGCTGCAGGACGAGCATGGCGAGGCCGTATCACTGCCAGGCTCCAACACCCCGGTTCAGTACATGCTGCCGGGCAATGCCGTTGTCTCTGTTGATGACGGTGCCGCGATCGGCATTGGTGAAGTCGTGGCCCGTATTCCGGTAGAAGCCTCCGGTAACAAGGACATCACCGGTGGTCTGCCGCGCGTCGCTGACCTGTTCGAGGCGCGCAAGCCCAAGGAGGCCGCAGTACTGGCCGAAGCCACGGGTACCATTACCTTTGGCAAGGAGACCAAGGGCAAGCGTCGTCTGATGATCACGCCGGCTGATGGCGATCCGATCGAAATGCTGATCCCCAAGTGGCGTCAGATCGGGGTCTTCGAGGGTGAGACCGTCGAGCGTGGTGAGGTCATCTCCGACGGCCCGAGTAACCCGCACGACATCCTGCGTCTTCTGGGTGTCAGTGAGCTTGCAAAGTACATCACGGCAGAGATTCAGGACGTCTATCGCCTGCAGGGTGTTGGCATCAACGACAAGCACATCGAAGTCATCGTGCGTCAGATGCTGCGCAAGGTAGAGATCATCGATGCGGGCGACAGCACGCTGATTCCGGGTGATCAGGTAGAGCTGGTACGCGTTCTGGCAGAAAACGCACGTCTGCACGAGCAGGAGAAGTTCCCGGCCAGGTATGACCGTGTCCTGCTGGGTATCACCAAGGCGTCGCTGGCTACCGAATCCTTTATTTCGGCGGCTTCCTTCCAGGAGACCACGCGCGTACTGACCGAGGCTGCCGTGACCGGCAAGCGCGACTATCTGCGTGGTCTGAAGGAAAACGTGGTTGTGGGTCGTCTGATCCCGGCAGGTACAGGTCTTACTCATCATGCCGAACGTCGTCGCAGGAAGGAGGGCGCCCTGCAGGATGCGCATCCTTCAGCCTACGATGTCGAGCAGCAGCTGGGTGAGCATCTGACCGCGCTGGATGCCGACGATGACCTCTAGGGGCTAGGAGAGCGAAGAGCCCTGCGTTGAATACGGCGCAGGGCTTGACGCTCTTGCAGGCGACCCCTTAGAATTCGCAGCCTTTAACAGTAGGGGCAGGTGCGTCCTGTTCCTGCTGTTTTGTATCATCATCATTGGAGCGAGCCTTTTATGGCAACGATTAATCAGCTGGTGCGCAAGCCCCGCAAGCGCCAGCAGGCCAAAAGCGACGTCCCCGCGCTTCAGGCCTGCCCGCAGCGTCGCGGTGTCTGCACACGTGTTTATACGACGACACCGAAAAAGCCGAACTCGGCACTGCGTAAGGTCTGTCGTGTTCGCCTGACCAACGGTTACGAGGTGTCCTCGTATATCGGCGGTGAAGGCCATAACCTTCAGGAACACTCCGTTGTTCTGATCCGCGGCGGCCGCGTCAAGGACCTTCCGGGTGTGCGCTACCACACGGTACGTGGTGCGCTGGATACTTCCGGCGTTCAGAATCGCAGGCAGGCACGTTCGAAGTACGGCACCAAGAAGCCGAAGTCCTGATCCGTACCTACAAAATTTACACGGTCTGATAAGAGTAAGGCCGGGCAGCGCACCCTGAGGTGTTTGGTCCCGGGTTTACCTGAAAGACTCTTCTGACTGAGGGCTTATCATGCCTAGAAGACGTATTGCGGCGAAGCGCGAAATCCTTCCGGATCCCAAGTTTGGAAGCGAGCGCCTGGCCAAGTTCATGAACCACCTGATGGTCAGCGGCAAGAAGTCCGTCGCCGAGCGTATCGTTTATGGTGCGCTGGATCGGGTCGCCGAACGCTCCAATGATGAGCCGCTGGACATCTTCGACAAGGCCCTGGAAGCTATCCAGCCCATGGTCGAGGTTAAATCACGTCGCGTTGGCGGTGCTACCTATCAGGTACCTGTTGAAGTGCGTCCTTCTCGCCGTCAGGCGCTGGCCATGCGCTGGATGGTGGATGCCGCCCGCAACCGTGGTGAAAAGACCATGGTGCAAAGGCTGGCCGGTGAGATGATGGATGCTGCCGAGGGTAAGGGTGCTGCTGTCAAGAAGCGTGAAGACGTTCACCGTATGGCAGAAGCCAACAAGGCCTTCTCTCACTACCGCTTCTAATAGAAACGCCTTCCAGCGAAGGCGCTTCCAACTACAGGATACGCTATCGTGGCACGCAAGACTCCTCTCAAGCGCTACCGCAATATCGGTATCTGCGCCCACGTTGATGCCGGCAAGACAACAACGACCGAACGCGTGCTCTTTTACACCGGTCTTTCTCACAAGATCGGTGAGGTTCACGAAGGCGCTGCCGTCATGGACTGGATGGAGCAGGAGCAGGAGCGTGGTATCACCATCACTTCTGCTGCAACGACCTGCTTCTGGCGCGGCATGAATCAGCAGTTCGATGAGCATCGCATCAATATCATCGACACGCCCGGGCACGTTGACTTCACCATCGAAGTCGAGCGTTCCCTGCGTGTACTTGATGGCGCGATCGTCGTGCTGTGCGGCAGCTCCGGTGTTCAGCCGCAGACCGAAACCGTCTGGCGTCAGGCCAACCGCTACGAAGTTCCGCGCATGGTGTTCGTCAACAAGATGGACCGTGCCGGCGCTGACTTCTTCATGGTTGTCGAGCAGATGCGCAAGCGCCTAGGCGCCAACGCCGTGCCGATCCAGATCAACTGGGGTGCAGAAGACGACTTCAAGGGCGTCATCGATCTGCTCCAGATGAAGGCCATTCTCTGGAACGAAGACGATCGTGGCATGACCTATGATCTGGTTGACATTCCGGAAGAGCTGCAGGATACGGCTCAGGAATGGCACGAGCACATGGTCGAATCTGCCGCCGAAGCTTCTGAAGAACTGATGGAAAAGTACCTCGAAGAGGGCGAGCTTTCCATCGAGGAAATCAAGGCCGGTCTGCGCCGCCGTACGCTGGATAACGAAATCGTACTGGTTACCTGTGGCTCCGCGTTCAAAAACAAGGGCGTACAGGCCATGCTGGATGCGGTCATCGAGTACCTGCCATCGCCGACTGAAGTCAAGGCGATCGAAGGTGAGCTGGATGACGCCGCAGGCACCATCGAGACTCGTGAAGCCGATGACAGCGCACCGTTCTCCTCACTGGCGTTCAAGATCGCAACCGACCCCTTCGTCGGGACGCTGACGTTCATTCGCGTGTATTCCGGTGTGCTCAACTCGGGCGACCAGGTTTACAACTCCGTGAAGGACAAGCGTGAGCGTGTTGGTCGTATCGTTCAGATGCACTCCAACAGCCGTCAGGAGATCAAGCAGGTTTACGCGGGTGATATCGCGGCCTGTGTCGGCCTCAAGGATGTCACAACCGGTGACACGCTTTGTGACCCGAACTCCAGGATCGTGCTCGAGCGCATGGAGTTTCCGGAGCCGGTGATCTCGGTAGCCGTTGAGCCCAAGTCCAAGGCAGATCAGGAAAAGATGGGTATCGCACTGGGCAAGCTGGCTCAGGAAGATCCCTCCTTCCGCGTTCAGACCGACGAAGAAACCGGACAGACCATCATTTCCGGTATGGGTGAGCTTCACCTGGACATTCTCGTTGACCGCATGCGTCGCGAGTTCAAGGTCGAGGCCAATATCGGCAAGCCGCAGGTGGCCTATCGCGAGACGATCAAGAAGAGCGTCGAGCAGGAAGGCAAGTTCGTTCGTCAGTCCGGTGGTCGTGGCCAGTTCGGTCATGTCTACCTGCGCATTGAGCCGCTGACAGACGAAGACCGCGGTGACGATCCGGAAATGACCTTCAAGTTCAGCTCCGAGATCGTTGGTGGTGTAGTACCCAAGGAATATGTGCCGGCAGTCGAGAAGGGTGCCTTTGAGCAGCTGCAGAACGGTGTCATCGCCGGTTATCCGATGATCAACGTCAAGGTAGCGCTGTATGACGGTTCCTATCACGACGTCGACTCCAATGAGAATGCCTTCAAGGTTGCCTCGTCGATGGCAATCAAGGAGGGCGCACGCAAGGCCGGAGCAGTACTGCTCGAGCCGGTGATGAGCGTCGAAGTGGTAACACCCGAGGACTTCATGGGTGATGTCATGGGCGACCTTAACCGTCGGCGTGGTCTTGTTCAGGGTATGGATGACACTACCTCCGGTAAGGTTATCCGTGCCATGGTGCCGCTGGGTGAGATGTTCGGTTACGCGACCGATCTGCGTTCTCAGACCCAGGGCCGCGCAAGCTACTCCATGGAGTTTGCGAAGTACGATGAGGCACCGTCCAGCATCGTCGAAGCCGTCATCAACCAGAAATGATAACCGTTAGCTGACAAAGAGGTTATAGCAGTGGCCAAGGAAAAATTTGAACGTTCCAAAACGCACGTAAACGTAGGCACCATCGGTCACGTTGACCATGGCAAGACTACGCTGACTGCAGCCCTGACACGTGTTTCTGCCGAAGTATTCGGCGGTGACTGGCGTGCATTTGATACCATCGACAACGCTCCTGAAGAGCGCGAGCGTGGTATCACCATCTCGACAGCACACGTTGAGTATCAGTCCGAACTGCGCCATTACGCGCACGTTGACTGCCCGGGGCACGCTGACTACGTCAAGAACATGATCACCGGTGCTGCCCAGATGGACGGCGCTATCCTGGTCTGTTCCGCAGCTGACGGCCCGATGCCGCAGACTCGCGAGCACATCCTGCTGTCTCGCCAGGTTGGCGTTCCGTTCATCGTTGTCTTCCTGAACAAGGCAGACATGGTCGATGACGAAGAGCTGCTCGAGCTGGTCGAAATGGAAGTCCGTGAACTCCTGTCCGAGTACGACTTCCCGGGCGACGACACGCCGATTATCATCGGCTCCGCTCTGATGGCGCTCGATGGCAAGGACGACAACGGCATGGGCACTACCGCCGTTGCCAACCTGGTTCGCGCCATGGATGAGTACATTCCCGAGCCCGAGCGCGCCATCGATCAGCCGTTCCTGATGCCGATCGAAGACGTCTTCTCCATCTCCGGTCGTGGTACCGTTGTAACCGGTCGTGTTGAGCGCGGCATCGTCAAGACTGGTGAAGAAGTCGAGATCATCGGTCTTCAGGACACTGTCAAGACCACCGTTACCGGTGTCGAGATGTTCCGCAAGCTGCTCGACGAAGGTCGTGCCGGTGAGAACGTTGGTGCGCTGCTGCGTGGCACCAAGCGTGATGACGTCGAGCGCGGTCAGGTTCTGGCCAAGCCAGGCAGCATCAAGCCGCACACCAAGTTCGAGTCCGAAGTCTACATCCTGTCCAAGGAAGAAGGCGGCCGTCACACTCCGTTCTTCAAGGGCTATCGTCCGCAGTTCTACTTCCGTACCACTGACGTGACTGGTACCTGTGAACTGCCGGAAGGTGTCGAAATGGTCATGCCGGGCGACAACGTCAAGATGGTTGTTACCCTGATCGCTCCGATCGCCATGGAAGATGGCCTGCGCTTCGCCATCCGCGAAGGCGGTCGTACTGTTGGCGCCGGTGTTGTCGCCAAGATCGTCGAGTAATTTCTTGCTCGAAATCTAAAGGGGCCTCCGTCCGGAGGCCCCTTTGTCATATGCATGTTTGACTCTGAGCGAGTGCCTGCCTATAATGCGCATCCTTTTGAGACGTGCGTAGGCGGTCAGGCGCCCATCGGCGTCCGACATCGTCTTGAATTTCCCTGGAGTCCCGGGTAATGCAGAACCAGAAAATTCGCATTCGCTTGAAAGCCTTTGATCATCGTCTCATCGATCAGTCTGCACAGGAAATTGTGGATACTGCCAAGCGCACGGGTGCGCAGGTTCGCGGTCCTATTCCGCTGCCTACCAAACGCGAGCGCTATACCATTCTGATCTCTCCTCACGTCAACAAGGACGCGCGCGATCAGTATGAAATCCGTACTCACAAGCGTGTGCTGGATATCGTTGAGCCGACCGAGAAAACGGTTGATGCCCTGATGAAGCTTGATCTCGCCGCCGGTGTGGACGTGCAGATCAAGGTTGATTAACCCAACACTAGTCACTTATGCGGCACTCGGAATTCAATTCCGGCCGCTCACGCCGTGATGGCGTCACACAATGTGCTAGTGGAATGCTCTGGAAAGGGCAGCCATAGCGGGTGATAGCCCCGTACACTAAAGGAGACTGAACATGTCTATCGGTTTGGTCGGTAAGAAGAGCGGTATGACCCGCATCTTCACCGAAGACGGCGCATCCGTGCCGGTAACCGTTATTGAAGTCGAGCCCAACCGCGTCACGCGCATCAAGACCCTCGAGTCTGATGGCTACCGTGCCGTTCAGGTTACTGCTGGCTCGCGCAAGGCCAAGCACCTCACCAGGGCAATCGCCGGGCAATATGCCAGTGCAGGTGTTGAAGCCGGTCGTTTCCTGGCGGAATTTCGTCTTTCCGAAGGCGATGAAGACCCGCAGGCTGGAAGCGAACTCACCGTATCTCTCTTCGAAGCAGGCCAGCTCATTGACGTTACTGGTACGTCAAAGGGCAAGGGTTTCCAGGGCTCAGTAAAGCGCTGGAATTTCCGCACGCAGGACAATACTCACGGTAACTCACTGTCGCATCGTGCGCCGGGTTCCATCGGTCAGTGCCAGACGCCGGGTCGCGTCTTCAAGGGCAAAAAGATGGCCGGTCAGATGGGTAACGAGCGTGTCACCGTTCAGAGCCTTGAAATTGTCCGTGTTGACGCCGAACGCAATCTGCTGCTGGTCAAGGGCGCCGTACCTGGTGCTGCCGGTAGCGATGTGATCGTGCGCACCGCTGTCAAAGCTCGCTGAGGGGTAGATAACGATGAATCTCAATCTTGCAGGTGCAGGAGCCGGAGCCGTCGAGATTTCCGACGATACCTTTGGCAAGGATTTCAACGAAGCGCTGGTACACCAGGTCGTGACTGCCTATATGGCAGGCGCACGTCAGGGCACCCGTGCACAGAAAAACCGTTCCGATGTCAGCGGCGGTGGCAAGAAGCCGTGGCGTCAGAAGGGCACCGGCCGCGCTCGTGCCGGCACTATCCGTTCGCCGATCTGGCGTACCGGTGGTGTGACCTTTGCGGCTCGTCCGCAGGATCACTCCCAGAAGGTCAATCGCAAGATGTATCGCGCCGCCATGCGCTCCATTCTCTCGGAGCTCGTGCGCCAGGAACGTCTTGTTGCAGTTGATGCCTTCACCGTCGACAGCCCCAAGACAAAGCAGCTGGTTGGTCGTCTTGCCGAGCTGGGTCTGGAGAAGGTGCTGATCGTGACCGATGAGATGGATCAGAACCTTTATCTGGCCGCTCGCAATATTCCCAACGTGGACGTGGTCGAAGCGTCGAGCGCGGATCCTGTCAGCCTGATCGCCTATGACAAGGTGCTGATGACCGTACCCGCCCTCCGCAAGTTCGAGGAGAAGCTGGCATGAATCAGGAACGCGTATTCCAGGTGCTGCTTGGTCCGCACATGACCGAAAAGGCTGCTTACGCCGCCGAGCGTAATCAGTATGTTTTCAAGGTCGCCAGTGATGCCACCAAGCCCGAAATCAAGAAGGCTGTAGAAGCGCTTTTTGAAAAGAAGGTCGACAGCGTCCAGGTCCTGAACATGAAGGGCAAGGTCAAGCGCAACGCTCGTGGCGAAGGTCATCGCAGCGGTTACCGCAAGGCCTACGTCACCCTGGCTGCGGGCGAAACGCTCGAAGACTTCACCGGCGCCGAGTGAGGCAGGAGAACGGATCATGGCAGTAGTCAAGACAAAACCCACGTCCGCCGGCCGTCGCCACAAGGTGAAGGTCGTTACCGAAGGGCTGTACAAGGGGCGTCCGCATGCGGCGCTGACCGAAGCACAGTCTCGTTCGGGTGGTCGTAACAACAATGGTCGTATCACTACCCGTCATGTGGGTGGTGGTAATCGCCAGCACTATCGTCTGGTGGATTTCAAGCGCAACAAGGATGGCGTACCTGCTGTCGTCGAGCGCCTTGAATACGATCCGAATCGCAGCGCACACATTGCACTGCTGAAGTACATGGACGGTGAACGCCGTTACATCATTGCCCCGAAGGGTGTTGCAGAAGGCGATCGCCTCGAGTCGGGTGTCAACGCACCGATTCGTCAGGGCAACGCGCTGCCGCTGCGCAATGTGCCGGTGGGTTCGACCATTCACTGCATCGAGCTCAAGCCCGGCAAGGGCGCTCAGCTTGTACGTAGCGCCGGTACCAGCGCTCAGCTGGTTGCTCGCGAAGGCAACTATGCCACCGTGCGTCTGCGCAGCGGCGAGATGCGTCGCATTCTGGCGGAATGTCGCGCCACTCTGGGTGAGGTCGGTAACTCCGAGCACAGCCTTGGGCAGCTCGGCAAGGCCGGTGCCAAGCGCTGGAGAGGCGT
Source organism: Kushneria avicenniae (assembly GCF_900112585.1). Classification (GTDB taxonomy): domain Bacteria; phylum Pseudomonadota; class Gammaproteobacteria; order Pseudomonadales; family Halomonadaceae; genus Kushneria; species Kushneria avicenniae. The sequence continues at coordinate 31,830 of NZ_FOLY01000002.1, forward strand.
ACGTCCGACCGTTCGCGGCGTTGCGATGAACCCGGTAGATCACCCGCATGGCGGTGGTGAAGGTCGCACCAGCGGTGGCCGTCATCCGGTCACGCCCTGGGGTATTCCGACCAAGGGTCACAAGACGCGCAAGAACAAGCGTACCGACAAGCTTATCGTGCGTCGTCGCAAAGCCAGATAAACGGTGCCGCAAGGCCAAACATCAGTATTTAAGGGGTAACGGCTGTGCCACGTTCACTTAAGAAAGGTCCCTTCATTGACCTTCATCTTTTGAAGAAGGTTGAGGCGGCTGTGGAAAAGAGCGACCGCAAACCGATCAAGACCTGGTCGCGTCGCTCTATGATTCTGCCGAACATGGTAGGACTCACCATTGCTGTCCATAACGGTCGCCAGCATGTACCGGTTCATGTCTCTGAAGAGATGGTGGGCCACAAGCTGGGCGAATTTGCTGCCACCCGCACCTATCGCGGTCACGCGGCTGACAAGAAAGCCAAGCGGTAAGGGAGAGGACCACAATGGAAGAAGTAGCTGCTAAATTGCGCGGCGCTCGCCTGTCCGCCCAGAAGGCACGTTTGGTGGCAGATCAGGTGCGGGGCAAGCCGGTCGCAGAAGCGCTGAATATCCTGGCATTCTCGCCCAAGAAGGGCGCGGTGCTGGTGAGAAAGGTACTGCAATCTGCTATTGCCAACGCGGAAGAAAATAACGGCATGGACATCGACGAGCTTCGCGTCTCGACCATCTGTGTCGATGAGGGCATGACGCTCAAGCGTATTCTGCCGCGTGCCAAGGGCCGTGCAGATCGTATCAACAAGCGTACCTGCCATATCACCGTCAAGGTAGCCGAGAAGTAGGAGTCGACCAGATGGGTCAAAAAGTCAATCCAGTCGGTATTCGCCTTGGGATCGTCAAGGATCACACTTCCGTGTGGTACGCCGAGCGCGGCGATTACGCCGACAAGCTCAACAACGATCTCGAAGTTCGCAGTTTTCTGTCGGAGCGTCTGAAAAGCGCTTCTGTCAGCAAAATCCATATCGAGCGTCCGGCAAACAACGCCCGCATTACCATCCATACCGCTCGTCCGGGTATCGTGATCGGCAAGAAGGGTGAAGATGTCGAGCGTCTGCGTCGTGATCTGACCAACCTCATGGGCGTGCCGGTTCACGTCAACATCGAGGAAGTTCGCAAGCCGGAACTCGACGCTGCGCTGGTCGCGCAGAACGTCGCCGGTCAGCTCGAGCGTCGCGTCATGTTCCGTCGTGCCATGAAGCGTGCCGTGCAAAACGCCATGCGTCTGGGCGCCAAGGGTATCCGGATTCAGCTGTCCGGTCGTCTTGGTGGCGCTGAAATCGCGCGTACGGAATGGTATCGCGAAGGCCGTGTTCCCCTTCACACCCTGCGTGCCGATATCGATTACTCGGTTTACGAGGCGCACACCACCTACGGTGTCATCGGTGTCAAGGTGTGGATCTTCAAGGGCGAAATTCTTGGTGGGATCGATGAAGTCCGTGCGAAGCAGAACAGCTCGCAGACGGCCGCTCCCGGCAAGAAGAAAGGTTCCAAGTAAGGGGATAGTCGATGTTACAGCCCAAGCGTACCAAATTCCGCAAGCAGCAGAAGGGCCGCAACCGCGGTCTGGCGCATCGCGGTAGCAGCGTGAGCTTCGGCGAGTACGGCCTCAAGGCGACCGGTCGCGGTCGTATCACTGCTCGTCAGATTGAAGCCGGCCGTCGTGCTATCACACGTCATGTCAAACGTGGCGGCAAGATCTGGATCCGCGTGTTCCCGGACAAGCCGATCTCCGAAAAGCCGCTCGAAGTCCGTATGGGTAAGGGCAAGGGCTCTGTCGAATACTGGGTCGCTCAGATTCAGCCGGGCAGGGTGCTCTACGAAATTGAAGGCGTATCGGAAGAGCTGGCACGCGAAGCGTTCAGCCTCGCAGCTCAGAAGATGCCCGTTGCCACTACCTTTGTGAAACGGACGGTAATGTAATGAAAGCTCAGGAACTTCGTGACAAGTCGACCGAAGCGCTCAATGAGCAGCTGTTCGAACTGCTGCGCGAGCAATTCAACCTGCGGATGCAGAAGGCTACCGGTCAGTTGAGCCAGAACCATCTGCTCAAACAGGTTCGCCGCGACATCGCGCGCGTGAAGACTGTGCTCAACGAGAAGGTGGACTGAAATGGCCGAAGAACAGGCAAACCAAGCACGCAGGCTCACCGGACGTGTGGTGAGTGATCGGATGGAAAAGTCGATCGTTGTCATGATCGAACGTCGTGAGCGCCATCCGATCTACGGAAAGTACATGAAGCGCTCCACCAAACTGCATGCGCACGACGAAACCAACCAGGCCCACATCGGCGATCTGGTTTCCATCGAAGAGTGCCGGCCGATTTCAAAGAAAAAGGCATGGACTCTGGTTGAAGTCGTCGAGCAGGCCAGAGGGTAAGGCAGCTGCCTAAACCCGTGCATCAGTTCAGGTTTGGAGAAAACCGATGATTCAAACGCAAACAATGCTGGATGTCGCTGACAACAGCGGAGCGCGCAGGGTCCAGTGCATCAAGGTCCTGGGCGGTTCTCATCGCCGTTACGCCCGCGTTGGCGACATCATCAAGGTAACGGTCAAGGAAGCGATTCCGCGTGGCCGTGTCAAAAAGGGTCAGGTGCTCAAGGCCGTTGTAGTACGCACACGCAGCGGGATCCGCCGTCCGGATGGTTCTCTTATCCGCTTCGATGGCAATGCGGCGGTTTTGTTGAACAACGCCAACGAGCAGCCGGTAGGCACTCGTATTTTCGGGCCGGTAACCCGTGAACTTCGTACCGAGAAGTTCATGCGGATTATCTCCCTGGCGCCCGAAGTGCTGTAAGGAGCGAGGCGGAATTATGCGCAAGATCAAACGTGATGATGAAGTCGTCGTCATCGCCGGCAAGGACAAGGGCAAGCGCGGTACCGTCAAGCGGGTTCTGCAGGACGGGCGCTACGTGGTTTCGGGTGTGAACATGATCAAGCGTCACACTAAGCCCAACCCGATGGCCGGTAATCAGGGGGGTATCGTTGAGCGTGAGGCTCCGATCCACGGGTCCAACGTTGCCATCTTCAATACAGAGACCGGCAAAGCGGATCGGGTCGGCTTTCAGATGAATGACGACGGTACCAAGATCCGTATCTTCAGGTCGACGCAAAAGCAGATCGACGCCTAACGCGATTCGGGTGGCAACATGGCGAACTTGAAACAGCAGTATAAAGACGAGGTGATGGCCAGGCTCACAGAGCAGTTTGGCTACGCCAACGTAATGCAGGTGCCCCGGATCACCAAGGTCACCCTCAACATGGGTGTCGGCGATGCGACCAGCGACAAGAAGCTGATCGACAACGCTGTGGTTGATCTGGAAAAGCTTTCCGGTCAGAAGCCGATCGTGACCTTGGCGCGCAAGTCAGTTGCGGGCTTCAAGGTGCGCGAAGGCTGGCCGATCGGTACCAAGGTCACTCTGCGCAGCGAGCGCATGTGGGACTTTCTGGACCGTCTGGTAAATATCGCGATTCCTCGTATTCGTGACTTCCGTGGCCTCAATGCGAAGTCCTTTGACGGCCGCGGAAATTACTCGATGGGTGTGCGTGAACAGATCATCTTCCCCGAAATCGAATACGACAAGGTTGACCGTGTTCGCGGGCTGGATATCACCATCACCACGTCTGCCGGCACCGATGAAGAAGCTCGTGCACTGCTGAGTGCATTGAACTTCCCCTTCCGGAAATAAAGGTGTAATCATGGCAAAGAAAAGCATGGTTGAGCGCGAGCGCAAGCGCGCCGAGCTGGTAGACAAGTACGCAGCCCGTCGTGCCGAACTCAAGGCGATCATCAACAACGTCAATAGCTCTGACGAAGAGCGCTTTGATGCGCAGCTTCAGCTGCAGAAACTGCCGCGCAATTCGAGTCCGGTTCGTCAGCGTAATCGCTGCCGTGTCACCGGCCGTCCGCACGGCTATTACAACAAGTTTGGACTTGGCCGCAACAAGCTGCGCGAAGCGGCCATGCGTGGCGATGTGCCCGGCCTGACCAAGTCCAGCTGGTAATCGCATCAGGAGCGTTATCGATGAGCATGCAGGATACACTCGCGGATATGCTGACTCGTATCCGTAATGCGCAGATGGCGACCAAGGAGACGGTGACCATGCCGTCTTCCAAGATCAAGGTCGAAGTCGCGCGTGTTTTGAAGGAAGAAGGTTACATTGCCGACTTCTCCACCGAAGGCGACGTCAAGGTTGATCTGACGATTACCCTCAAGTATTTCGAAGGCAAGCCGGTCATCGAGCACATTCAGCGTGCGTCGAAGCCGTCCCTTCGTAACTACAAGGGCAAGGACGAACTGCCGCGCGTAGCAGACGGTCTGGGGGTGGCCATCGTGTCCACGTCCAGAGGTGTCATGACCGATCGTGCGGCGCGCCAGGCAGGCGTCGGCGGTGAAGTCATCTGCACCGTATTCTAGGAGTCTATGATGTCCAGGATTGCAAAATACCCGGTTAAGCTGCCCAGCGGTGTGGAAGTCACGCTCGAGGAAGGCAGGCTGACCGTCCGGGGCGGTCAGGGGCAGCTGGAAATGAACGTCCATAACGATGTTGTGGTCAATCAGCAGGATAACCAGCTGACGTTCGAACCCAGCGCTTCAGCCAAGAATTGGGCCATGGCCGGAACCACCCGCGCTCTGGTCAACAACATGGTCGTTGGCGTTTCCGAGGGCTTTACCCGTTCGCTGGAAATCACCGGTGTCGGTTATCGCGCTCAGGCCAACGGTCAGACACTCAACCTGACACTTGGTTTCTCTCACCCGATCGATTACAAGGTGCCCGAAGGCGTGGTTGTTGAAACGCCCAAGAACACCACAATCGTTCTCAAGAGCGCTGACAAACAGCGTCTTGGTCAGGTGGCTGCCGAGATTCGTGCGTTCCGTCCGCCGGAGCCCTACAAGGGCAAGGGCGTTCGTTACAGCGATGAACGCATCCTTCGTAAAGAAGCCAAGAAGAAATAAGGCAGGGTTATGAACGCGAAGAAAGAAGCTCGTCTCCGTCGTGCCCGCCGCACGCGCGCCAAGATCCGCGAACTTGGTATCAACCGTCTGAGTGTCAATCGCACGCCGCGTCACATGTACGCTCAGATTATTTCCGCAGACGGTGGCCAGGTTCTGGTCAGCGCCTCCACGCTCGACAAGTCGCTGCGTGAAGATGCGACCGGTAACGCCGATGCTGCTGCTCGCGTTGGTACACTGCTGGCCGAGCGCGCAAGGGAAGCGGGAATTACTCAAGTTGCCTTTGACCGTTCCGGGTTCAGGTACCATGGTCGGGTCAAGGCCCTCGCTGATGCCGCGCGCGAAGGCGGCCTGCAATTCTAAAGGGTTCTACGATGGCGAATAACGAACAGAGGGGCAACGGCGATCTGCAGGAAAAGCTTGTTCAGATCAACCGTGTTGCCAAAGTGGTCAAGGGCGGCCGTATTTTCGGTTTCACCGCTCTGACCGTCGTAGGTGATGGCAATGGTCGTATTGGCTTTGGTCGCGGCAAGGCACGTGAAGTGCCTGTCGCCATCCAGAAGGCAATGGACCAGGCGCATCGCAACATGATCAAGGTCGAGCTGCGCGGTAACACGCTGCAGTATCCGGTGCGTGCCAACCATGGCGCTTCCAAGGTCTTCATGCAGCCTGCCTCCGAAGGTACCGGCATCATCGCAGGTGGTGCGATGCGCTCGGTATTGGAACTGGCAGGTGTGCATGACGTTCTGGCCAAGTGCTACGGCTCGACCAATCCGGTCAACGTCGTGCGCGCAACCGTCAAGGGACTCGCTTCCATGCGTTCTCCCGAAGACGTTGCGGCAAAGCGTGGCCTGTCCGTTGAAGCGATTACGGGGTAAGCGCCATGTCAGCCACTATCAGGGTTACTCAAGTGCGCAGTACGATCGGCGTACTTGAAAAGCACAAGGCCACCATGCGCGGTCTGGGGCTTCGCCGCATCAACCATACGGTTGAGCTTGAAGACACACCGGCCGTTCGTGGCATGATCAACAAGGTCAACTACCTCGTTCGCGTTGAAGGAGCTCAGTAATGACCATGAAACTCAATAGCCTGAGTCCGGCGCCGGGTTCCAAACATGCTGAAAAGCGTGTTGGACGCGGTATCGGTTCCGGTCTGGGCAAGACTGCCGGCCGTGGCCACAAGGGTCAGACCTCGCGCAGCGGTGGTTCGATCAAGCCGGGTTTTGAAGGCGGTCAGATGCCGCTACAGCGTCGTCTCCCCAAGTTCGGCTTCACATCAGCCAGGTCGCTGGTCAGCGAAGAGGTTCGCCTCAATGAGCTGGCTCGTGTCGAAGGTGACATCGCCGACATGGCAAGCCTCAAAAAGGCCAACGTACTGAAAAATGCGACGCGTCATGCCAAGGTCGTGCTGTCCGGCAGCCTTGACCGTGCCGTCACTGTACGTGGTCTGAAAGTCACCAAGGGTGCACGGGCTGCCATTGAAGCCGCCGGTGGCAAGGTAGAGGACTAAATGGCCAAGTCAGGAAAAGTACCGGCAAACAATCAAAGCGGTCTGAGCGAGCTATGGGCTCGCTTGAGATTCGTTTTCATCGCAATCGTGGTTTACCGTATCGGTGCCCACATTCCAGTCCCCGGTATCGATCCTGACCAGCTCACTGCCTTGTTCAGAGAAAATCAGGGCACCATCCTGAGCATGTTCAACATGTTTTCAGGGGGTGCCCTGCAGCGCATGAGTATTTTTGCACTGGGCATCATGCCCTATATTTCTGCATCAATTATCATGCAGCTTCTGACCGTGGTTTCGCCGCAGCTGGAACAGCTGAAGAAGGAAGGCGAGGCCGGCCGTCGAAAGATCAGCCAGTACACTCGTTATGGTACGGTGTTACTGGCATTGATCCAGGCGATCGGCATGTCAGTAGGGCTTGTCAGTAACGGGGTCGCTTACAGCGCCGATTTCAGCTTCTACTTTACGGCAGTCACCACGTTCGTGGCAGGTGCCGTATTCCTGATGTGGCTGGGTGAGCAGATTACCGAAAAGGGGATCGGCAACGGTATTTCGCTGATCATCTTTGCAGGTATTGTTGCCGGTCTGCCCGGTGCGCTTGGACAGTCATTCGAGCTGGCACGCAATGATGGTGCCTGGAATGTGCTGCCGCTGCTGGCACTGGGTGTACTGGGTATTGCCACGGTCGCCTTTGTGGTCTTCATCGAACGTGGGCAGCGCCGTATTACGGTGAACTATCCGCGTCGTCAGGTCGGCAACAAGATGTATGCCGGTCAGAGCAGTTATCTGCCGATGAAGGTCAATATGGCCGGTGTCATCCCGCCGATCTTTGCCTCGAGCATTTTGCTGTTTCCGGCATCGCTGGGTCAGTGGTTTGGTCAGGGCGAGAACATGGGGTGGTTGTCGACCATTTCTCAGGCGCTCGGGCCAGGACAGCCCCTGTATATTCTACTGTTCGCAACGGCCGTGGTGTTCTTCTGCTTCTTCTACACCGCTCTGGTTTTCAATCCGAAGGATGTAGCTGATAATCTGAAGAAATCGGGGGCATTTCTGCCCGGTATTCGCCCCGGTGAACAGACGTCGCGTTATATCGACAAGGTCATGACGCGTCTGACGTTGTTTGGTGCGCTCTACATTACGCTGGTCTCTCTCATGCCGCAGTTTCTCATGGTGGCGTGGCAGGTTCCCTTCTACTTCGGTGGCACCTCGCTGCTGATCGTGGTTGTGGTCGTCATGGATTTCATGGCGCAGGTTCAGTCTCACCTGATGTCCAGTCAGTATGAGTCTGTAATGAAGAAGTCAAACCTCAAGGGCTATGGCAGCGGCGGCATGATGCGCTGACATTTCCCGGTAATGGCAGGTCCCTCCGGGGGCCTGTCATTTACCATTCAGATCCGCAGGATCTGATTGCGTCGACATTCAGGTCCTTTCTGATGACGGCGCCGGCAGAAAGCTTTCGCCTTGCTGCCAAAGAGACAGGTTGTCGTGGTATGCCCCCTTGTCATGGCTTGTCAGGGGAGGTATTCTATTGCGCCTTTTATAGACGATTAACCGAGCAAGCCGCTCAAATTCGGAGAAAGCTGATGGCCCGTATTGCAGGCGTCAATATCCCGGACAACAAGCATGCGGCGATCTCGCTGACCTACATCTACGGTATTGGTCGCACCCGCGCGAAGGAAATCTGTGCGCAGGTGGGTATCGCACCCGACGTCAAGGTTGGAGACATCTCCGCCGAGAAACTCGACGAAGTGCGTACTGCTGTTGGCCAATATGCCGTGGAAGGCGACCTCCGCCGTGAGATTACGCTGAATATCAAGCGTCTCATGGATCTGGGTTGCTACCGTGGTCTGCGCCATCGTCGCAGTCTTCCGATGCGTGGACAGCGCACGAAGACGAATGCGCGTACCCGCAAGGGCCCGCGTAAACCGATTCGCAAATAAACGCATGTCCGGCGTTTAGAATTCAGGAACATCAAACATGGCTAACCCGCGCAGTAACCGTAAAAAGGTTAAAAAGCAGGTCGTGGATGCGGTTGCCCACATCCATGCCTCTTTTAACAATACGATCGTGACGATCACAGACCGCCAGGGCAACGCTCTTTCATGGGCCACTGCCGGTGGTTCGGGTTTTCGTGGTTCTCGCAAGAGCACCCCGTTCGCTGCCCAAGTGGCAAGTGAACGTGCAGCAACTGCTGCAGCCGAGTATGGTGTGAAAAACGTCGACGTACTGGTCAAGGGCCCGGGGCCCGGCCGTGAGTCCGCCGTGCGCGCATTGAATGCCGCCGGTTTTCGCGTGCAGAGCATTACCGACGCGACACCCATCCCGCATAACGGGTGCCGCCCGCCGAAAAAGCGCCGCGTTTAAGGAGACACACTCATGGCACGTTATACTGGTCCGAAGTGCAAGCTCTCTCGTCGCGAAGGCACCGACCTCTTTTTGAAGAGTGGTGTTACGGCGTTCGAGAAGAAGTGCAAGTCAGAGACTCCCCCGGGTCAACACGGTCAGCGCCGTCAGCGTCTTTCCGAATACGGCTCGCAGCTGCGTGAAAAGCAGAAGGTCCGTCGTTACTACGGCGTACTGGAAAAGCAGTTCCGCAATTATTACAAGGAAGCCGCGCGTCAGAAGGGAGCCACGGGCGAAGTCCTGCTTCAGCTCCTCGAGACTCGCCTTGACAATGTCGTTTACCGCATGGGCTTTGGCTCGACTCGCAGCGAAGCTCGCCAGCTGGTCAGCCACAAGGCCATCGCTGTCAACGGTCGTACCGTCAATGTGGCCTCCTACAAGGTCCGCCCCGGCGATGTAGTCAGCATTCGCGAAAAGGCCAAAAACCAGACGCGCATTCAGCAGTCTCTGGAACTTGCCGGCAATCGCGGTGATGTAAGCTGGGTCGACGTTGACTCGAAGAAGATGGAAGGCACTTTCAAGGCTCTGCCTGAGCGCGGCGACCTGTCTGCCGACATCAACGAAAACCTGATTGTCGAGCTGTACTCCAAATAAGCATTGAGCTTTTTTGGATTAACCGTTTGGCAGCCTGATAGGTGTTCATATGCAGCGTTCAGTGACAGAGTTTCTAAGACCTCGTGACATCAAGGTCGAGGAAGTCAGCGCGAATCATGCAAAGATCGTGCTCGAGCCCTTCGAGCGCGGCTTTGGTCATACTCTCGGGAACGCCCTGCGTCGTATTCTGCTGTCATCCATGCCCGGGTGTGCGATTACAGAAGCAGAAATCGAAGGCGTTCTGCATGAGTACAGCGCAATCGAAGGTGTTCAGGAAGATGTTATCGAGATCCTCCTGAATCTGAAGGGCGTATCCATTCGGATGCATGGCCGCGATGACGTTGTATTAACGCTGAACAAGCAGGGCCCGGGCATCATGACGGCCGGCGATATCGCTACCGATCATGACGTCGAGATTGTCAATCCGGATCATGTCATTGCCCACATCAACGAGGGCTGTGAACTCAAGATGCAGCTGCGCGTAATGCGTGGTCGTGGCTATGAGCCGGCTGATGTGCGCGCCGAGCGTGATGATGAATCGCGCGCCATCGGCCGTCTTCAGCTTGATGCCACCTACACGCCGGTGCGTCGCGTGTCCTATGCTGTCGAAGCGGCGCGTGTTGAACAGCGTACCGACCTCGACAAGCTGGTCATCGATCTGGAAACCGACGGCACGCTGGATCCCGAAGAAGCCATCCGCCGCTCTGCAACCATTTTGCAGGAGCAGCTGGCTGCCTTCGTCGATCTTGAAGCCGAGAAAGAGCAGGAAGTGGAAGAAGAGGAAGATCAGATTGATCCGATTCTGCTGCGCCCTGTTGACGATCTCGAATTGACTGTCCGTAGCGCCAACTGCCTGAAGGCCGAGAATATCTACTATATCGGTGACCTGATTCAGCGCACTGAAGTAGAGCTTCTTAAAACACCCAATCTCGGCAAGAAGTCGTTGAACGAAATCAAGGACGTTCTCGAGGCTCGTAATCTTTCACTTGGCATGCGGCTGGACAACTGGCCGCCGGCGAGTCTGAAGGACGACAAGGCCTCTGCCTGAACGGGTGACTCGCGCCCCAGATTGGTAAGGAATCTTATCCATGCGTCATCGTAAAACCGGTCGTCATCTGAGCCGTAACAGCTCGCACCGCAATGCCATGTTCCAGAACATGTGCATTTCGCTGGTCGAGCACGAAATGATCAAAACCACGCTGCCCAAGGCCAAGGAGCTGCGTCGCTATATCGAGCCGCTGATCACGCTGGCAAAAAATGATAGCGTCGCTAATCGCCGCCTGGCCTTCAGCCGCACCGGTTCCAAGGATGCGGTAGGCAAGCTCTTCAATGAGCTGGGTCCGCGTTACAACACCCGTCCGGGTGGTTATGTACGCGTTCTCAAGTGTGGTTTCCGAGCCGGCGACAATGCGCCCATGGCGTACGTTGAGCTGGTTGATCGCCCGGTAGCAGCAGAAGCCAGCGGCGAAGAATAAACCGCATTTTCTGCTATCGTCAGAAAAGCCGGCCTTCGGGCCGGCTTTTTTTGTCTCTGAAAAAACCGGCATGTTCCATACTGAGGCTCCATCAGTCTTTGAGTAACCGCCGTGGGATGCCACTTTGTCAACGGGTCGTGCGAGAGCTGTCAACACGATCTCCCTTTTTCCTTTACCATGGCCTTCCAGCCGATCATCGATCTCCGCAACGGCAGTGTCCTTGCGCATGAAGCGCTGGTTCGTGGCGTCAATGGTGAGTCTGCCTGGTCGGTGCTGTCACAGGTAAAGGCCGAGCAGCTTTACGCCTTTGATCAGGCCTGTCGCGTGCGTGCCATTGAGATGGCCAGCCGGCTTGGCATGACGTCAAAGCTCTCCATCAATTTTTTGCCCAATGCCGTCTATGAGCCTCGTGCCTGTATACGTGCCACTCTGAACACGGCCCGTGACGTGGGATGGTCGCTCAATGATCTGATCTTCGAGATTACCGAAAGCGAGCATGTGGCCGACCGTGATCATCTGTGTCATATCGTCGAGCAGTATCACGAGATGGGGTTTGCGGTAGCGCTGGATGATTTTGGAACCGGGCATGCCAATCTGGATCTATTAACTGTGTTAACGCCGCATCACTTGAAGCTGGATCGCGTGTTGATCACTCACATTGAACAGGATGAAAGGCGTCAGATACTGGTGCGCCAGATGGTCTTGATGGCACAGGCGCTGGATATCGGGCTTGTCGCGGAAGGCGTGGAAACGCTGGAAGAGGCTCGATGGTTGTATCAGCAGGGCATTATGCGTCATCAGGGCTACTATTACGCGCGGCCGGCCTTTGAAGCGCTGCCCGATGTTGATCCTGCCTGTATCGAGGCCGTTACTGCACCGTAAGGGGCCGGAAGCGCTGTCGCTTCCAGTCCCTTCATTTATGGTGTCGACGTGCCTAGTAGCCTCGTGCCAGTAGCGGCTTCAAGAAGCGCCCGGTATGCGAGATCTCCTGCTCGCTGATCTCCTCCGGCGTGCCTTCGGCAATGATGCGTCCACCTCCCGAGCCGCCCTCGGGGCCAAGATCAATGATCCAATCGGCCGTTTTGATGACATCAAGGTTGTGCTCGATGACCACCACCGAGTTACCCTGATCGCGCAGGCGGTGCAGCACGCCCAGAAGCTGTCGAATGTCCTCGAAGTGCAGGCCGGTAGTCGGCTCATCCAGAATATAGAGCGTCTTGCCGGTATCCCGTTTGGCCAGTTCCCGGGCGAGCTTGACGCGCTGGGCCTCACCGCCGGAGAGCGTGATGGCACTCTGCCCCAGTTTGATATAGGACAGCCCCACATCCATCAGCGTCTGCAGGCGACGCGCGATGGCAGGTACCGGAGAAAAGAACTCGACGGCCTCTTCGATGGTCATCTCCAGCACGTCGTGGATACTGTGCCCCTTGTAAAGCACATCCAGCGTTTCCCGGTTGTATCGGCGGCCGCCGCAGACATCGCAGGGCACATAGATGTCCGGCAGGAAATGCATCTCTACCTTGATCATGCCTTCACCCTGACACGCCTCGCATCGGCCGCCCTTGACGTTGAACGAGAACCTCCCCGGCTTGTAGCCGCGCGAGCGGGCCTCGGGCGTGCCGGCAAACAGCTCTCGGATCGGTGTGAAAATGCCCGTATAGGTGGCCGGGTTGGAGCGCGGCGTCCGGCCGATGGGACTCTGATCGATATCAATGATCTTGTCGAGCTGATCGAGCCCTTCGATATCCTTGAAGGGTGCAGGCGTCAGCGTTGTGGCCTTGTTGAGCTGGCGGGCGGCCACAGGCATCAGGGTAGCGTTGATCAGGGTCGACTTCCCTGAGCCCGAAACGCCTGTCACACAGACAAAAAGCCCCAGCGGCAGTGCCAGATCCACATTGTCCAGATTGTTGCCGCTGGCCTGCGTCAGGTGCAGCATCTTCTCCGAAGTCACCGGTGTGCGCGGCGAAGGGATCTCGATGCGGCGGCTGCCTGACAGATACTGGCCGGTCAGTGATGCCTGATTGGCCTCGATCTCTTCGGGCGTTCCCTGTGCAGTGATCTGCCCGCCGTGAACGCCGGCGCCGGGGCCCATGTCGAGGACGTGATCCGCCGCCCGAATGGCATCCTCATCATGTTCAACCACGATTACGGTATTGCCGAGATCGCGAAGTCTTGTCAGCGTCTGGAGAAGCCGATCATTGTCACGCTGGTGCAGTCCGATGGAAGGTTCATCAAGAATATACATGACCCCTACCAGCCCGGCGCCGATCTGACTGGCCAGGCGGATGCGCTGCGCCTCACCGCCCGAGAGGGTATCGGCACTGCGCTCCAGCGTCAGGTAATCGAGACCGACATTGACCAGAAACTCGAGACGGCTGGTGATCTCATACAGGATGCGTTTGGCGATCTCGCCGCGATGCCCGGGCAGCGCCATGGCGTCAAAAAATGCGCGCGCCTCGCCGATCGGTTTGGTTACCACGGCCGGGAGCGAATGTTCGTCCACGAAGACATGACGGGCTTCACGACGCAGGCGGCTGCCGTGACAGGTCGGGCAGGGACGCACGGCCAGATGACGCGACAGGTCATCACGCACCATGCTCGAGTCGGTTTCCCGGTAGCGGCGCTCCATGTTGGGAAGTACGCCTTCGAAGGCATGTTCGCGAGAAACCTTCTTGCCGCGATCGTTGACGTAGGAAAACGAGATGGACTCGCGACCGCTGCCGTGCAGCACCACATCACGCACCCGCTGTGGCAGCTGCTTCCAGGGCGTTTCCAGCTCGAAATGGTAGTGCGCGGCGACGGCTTCAAGCTGATTGAAATAGTAAATGCTGCGTCTGTCCCATCCCTTGATGACGCCCTCGGCCAGCGACAGATCATCCTGACGAATGAGCTTGTCGGGATCAAAGAACTGATGTACGCCCAGACCGTCGCAGCTGGGGCAGGCCCCGGCCGGGTTGTTGAAGGAGAACATTCGGGGTTCGAGCTCTGCGATCGAGTAGCCGCAGATGGGGCAGGCAAAGCGCGATGAAAAGATCATGTCCTCGCGGTCGCCGTCCATGAAGTGCAGGATGGCAGCCCCGTCGGACAGCCCCAGAGCCGTCTCGAAGGACTCTGCCAGGCGCTGCTCGATATCCTGACGGATCTTCAGGCGATCGACCACAACGCTGATATCGTGTTTCTTGTTCTTTTCAAGCGTGGGGAGTTCATCGAATTCGTAGGTCTGACCATCGATCCGGACCCGCACAAACCCCTGGGTGCGCAGCTCGGTCAGGGTCTGCTGATGCTCGCCCTTGCGGCCCTTGATGATGGGTGCCAACAGCATGACCCGGGTGCCTTCCTCTAGCGCCAGGGTCTGATCGACCATCTGCGAGACTGTCTGGGCCTCAAGGTCGAGCTCGTGGTCCGGGCAGCGTGGCGTACCGGCACGGGCATAAAGAAGACGCAGGTAGTCGTAGATTTCGGTGATGGTGCCGACGGTGGAGCGCGGGTTATGCGAGGTCGACTTCTGCTCGATGGAGATGGCCGGCGACAGCCCTTCGATGTGATCAACATCGGGCTTTTCCATCATTGAAAGAAACTGTCGCGCATAGGTCGACAGGGATTCCACATAGCGCCGCTGCCCCTCGGCATAGAGCGTGTCAAAGGCCAGAGACGATTTGCCCGACCCGGAAAGTCCGGTAAAGACAATCAGCTTGTCACGGGGTAATTCGACATCAATATTGTTCAGGTTGTGAGTGCGGGCCCCACTCACCGAAATACGATCCATACCTACCTCATCGCCGGCGTCGGAAAGACACTATAGAAGGAGTTGAAAGCAGGGCGCAAAATGCAGCGCTCAGCGTTTTCCATGTGGTGCGCAGCCCGGTAAAATAGCGGCTGCTTACCATGAAGGGGCAAGAGCCCATCAAAAAAAGCAAGAGCAGCCTCTGAAGGAGCAGCGCCTGTCGTTTCAGTGATGGGCTCGGCAAGGCCTGCATTGCAGTGAATATCCATACAGTTATTATAGACGATCATGTCAAGGCAATGGCCTGGGCACTGCATCCGTTACATTCGTTCAAACATGCCAGTCGGCACTGGAGAAAAACATGGCCCGTGGGGTAAACAAGGTCATTCTGATCGGTAATCTGGGTCAGGACCCGGAAGTACGTTTTCTGCCCTCCGGCAGTCCTGTCTGCAACCTGCGTCTGGCAACGACCGATACCTGGACCGACCGTCAGAGCGGCCAGCGTCAGGAGCGTACTGAATGGCACAGCGTTGTCATGTTCAACAAGCTGGCTGAAATCGCCCAGCAATACGTGAAAAAGGGGTCGCGCCTCTATATTGAAGGGCGCCTTCAGACTCGCAAGTGGCAGGGTCAGGACGGTCAGGATCGCTATTCGACCGAAATTGTGGCCAACGACATGCAGATGCTGGATAGCCGTAATGGCGCGCCGGGTGGTGACGCCGGCGGTCAGGGCGGCAGCTATAACCAGAACGGCGGTGGTTACGGTCAGAATGGTGGCGGCTATGGTCAGCAGGGTGGTGGCCAGAACCAGCAGGGCGGTGGCCGCCCCTATCAGGGCGGCGGTCAGCAGCAGGGCGGCCAGAATCAGGGCCAGTATGGTCAGAATCCGCAACAGGGCAACCAGGGCGGCAACAATGGCGCGCCCAATCCCGGCAGCTTCGATGACTTCGATGACGAGATCCCGTTTTAATATTTTAACGGTCGGCAACGGAACATACTAAAAGCATGGTGCCTTCCCGCAGGAAGGCACTTTTTTATTGCTTGAATATTTTAATGTTGAATGGAGGCGAAAAGGCGCTTCCAATGATCAATGATTTCATTTCGATCAAAACGTTCAGCGCTTTGAGTTGCCGCTATGGATAGATTGTTATATCTATCAGGGGTGATGGCCCTTTCAATAGCTTCAGAGAACTTTTGCTGGTCGAAAGGGGGGATCAGGTAACCATCCTCATCATCAGTAATGATTTCACGTGGTCCTGTTTCGCAGTCAAAGGCGACGATAGGCAGGGCATGGTATTGTGCTTCTATCAAGGACATTGGCAAACCTTCGAATCTTGAAGGCATCAGCATGATGTCGGCGTTCTGGTATAGTTGTCCGATATCCTGGCTATTGCCAAGAAGCTCACAATGATGTTCCAGACCATGTTCCCGGATCAGAGACTCCAGTTTGTTGCGATCCTCACCTTCGCCCGCAATAACAAGCTTCCATTCGGGATGGTGTGCAATAAAGTTCTTCCAGGCCGGAATCAGTAAATCAAATCCTTTTTGATAAGTTAGTCGGCCAACGCCGATGGCAACTTTATTGGATGGTTCAGCTCTGGGCTCTGAAATGCTGGTGAAGGGGGATGGGTTGGGGATATATAAAAACTTCGAGTGATCATTAAACTGATCAACATCCCTTGAGGTCAGAAAAACGACTCGATCATAGCGCGGAAGTGTGGCGCGCTTGAGTTTTAAAACCATGCCCGAATGGCTGCTAAAAGCAATATGCTCACAGGCAATATGACGTGTGTGACGTGAGGAAAAGCGATCTTTCAAAATAAAGGGCGCTGCAAAAACCGTCAGTCGTCCCATGCTGGGATAAAGTACGATGTCGGGGCGGTCTTTCTTGATAATCGAAAAGGCTTTCGAAAGCAGCTTTAGATACCCGAACTGTCCGGAAAGGTTGTTGCTATTCAGAGGGACAATTTCAATTTCAGGGAAATCATAGGTCGTGTTTTTATCGCTGTCGAGCAGACCTATGACCTTGACCCTTGATTCTTTCGCCAGCAAGGGAAGTATCACGCTGCAAACACGCTCGATACCGCCGCCGGTTGTTATATTATCGATAACGACGTGGATTTTTTTGCCGGCTACATTATTCATTGAAGATATTCCTGGAATACTGCTTGCAGATTAAAGTTTCTATCGAAGATAAACATGCCGCGTCTGGGGCAAAATAACTGGCTGGAATGATGTCGACCATTTCAGAAAATGGCCGATCAATAATTTGGAAACGATAGCCCTTCTGCCAAGACTACTATTTAATTTAAATAGAGGCTATGCAGATTCAATGTTGCCCGTTATTTTGTTTTTAGTCTGCTTTGCAGCAGTTTTAAAATGGCGCGCTCCTCGGGGCCGGTCAGCTCCTCGTGCTCCAGTGCTTCCTCGATCTGCTCCAGAAAATGACGCAGCAGTCGACCGTCCAGATAGCTTTCGATGACGCGCGGGTCGATATAGCTTGAGCGAGCAATACTGGGCGTATTGCCAAGCTGCTTTGCTACGCGTTCTACCGCTTCACGGATGTATTGCTGGCTGGCGTCGTCGTCATTGCCAATGCCAAGCTCATCGAGCGCCAGCGCTGCCAGTGAAGTGCCCGCCCAGGTGCGAAAGTCCTTGGCGCTGAAGCGCTCCCCCATGACATCGTGGATATAGTCGTTGAGGTCATGACTGTCGACGCGGACCTTGTGACCATCGTCATCAAAATACTTGAAGATTTCATAGCCCGGGATGTCATCAAGCTCCTGAACGATTTCGGCCAGTTTCTCATCCTCGATGACCTTGTGCTGATGCTGGCCGCTCTTGCCCTGGTAGTCAAAGATCAGCTCGTGGCCGTTGATGGTCAGGTGGCGCGAGCGCATGGTCGTCAGGCCGTAGGAGTCGTTCTGTTCCCGGTAGCTGTCATTGCCCGGTCGGAAATAAGCGGTATCGAGCAGTCTCACCATGCAGGCCAGCACCTTTTCCCGCGGCATGCCCTCGCGCGCCATGTGCTGGCCGGTAATGCGTCGCATGGTGGAAAGGCGCTGGGCGAAGTCGACGATGCGATCAAACTTCAATTTTTCGCGCTGCTCACGCCATTCGCTATTGTAGATATACTGCTTGCGGCCGGCGCTGTCCCGTCCTGTGGCATATATGCGGGCATCGGCATCAAGCGTCACCACCACGTTCTGCCAGGCCGGTGGTATGGCCAGCGTCTTGATCCATTGGCGCCATTCACGATTTTTATAGGTTCTGCCCCGCTCATCACGGTAGGTGAACCCCTTGCCGCTACGATGGCGGGTGACGGTCTTTACCTGTTGTGTCATGCGTCTGCGCTTGATCCGGTTATCATGTGAACGCAAATCTTGCCCCGGATTGAGAATAGACAATTCTGACGCCCCTGATGCGGCCCGGTGCAGTGCAACCCCGGGGAATTTTTTGTAAAGTGTCGGGCCTGCCGCGTCACTGCCCGCCAAGAGTGACGTCATTTTCTGTCGGGCTGCAAAATCAATGAAATTATTATTGCTTGATGCCGACCACTGCCTGAGCCGGGCGCTGATCGATGAAGGCGCATTGCGAAGCGATGTCGAACTGATCTCTGAAAGGGCCCGCCACTGCGGATCGTCGCAGCTGGCATCATGGGCACCGGATGCCGTCATTGTGCCGCCGATGCTGTCGCCGGTCGGGGTCGACTACGCCGAGATGGCCGCGCATGTCGATCAGGTGGAAACCGTGCTGGAAGCCTGTTGCGCCTGTGATGTACCGCTGGTCTGGTTCGTCAGCGATCAGGTATTTGATGACGGCGCTGATCTGCCCATCGAGGAGAGCGCACTGCCGGCGCCGCGCAACGAAGGATTACAGCGTCTGCTGGAAACGGGCAATCGCATTCGAGAGCGCCTGAATGAACATTTTGTCGTGCGTACCGGTCCATTGATGGCGCTGGATGGGCAGGAGGCCTGGCTGGCAAGGATTCTGGAGACCATGATCGAGGGCAGGGTACTGCGCGCAGCGGAAGATGAGATCGTCTGCCCGACACCCGTACAGGCGGTGTCTCGTGCCGTCATCGGCATGCTGGCTCAGCAGTTTTCAGGCGCCAACGCCTGGGGCACTTACCACCTTGCCGGCGTCGAGCCGGTGAGTCTTTATACCTTTCACGGTGTCGTGCGCCACCAGCTGGAGATTCAGCTGGCCAGAAGGCATATCGACATGATGCCCGGTGAGGTTCAGCCCCTGCATCATCATCATGATCAGCCGCTGCGACGCGTGCTCAACTGTCGTCAAATGCTTGAGACCTTTGGCGTGCATCAAAAGCCCTGGCGTCTGGCACTCGATGCCATGCTCGAGCAGTGGTGCCGGGCACGCTTTGACAAGGAGGAAACAGAGCCGTGAAGGCGCTACGCAGTCTTTTGTTCTATGCCGGCTATCTGATGGCCATCATTGTCAGCGCCATTACCCTGGTGCCGCTGGCATTTTTTCTGCCGCTCAATGCCCGCTTCAGAGTGCTGAATACCTACAATCACTTTATCGTGTTCTGGTTTGGTCTCTGCTGTGGCGTGCGCTATCGCGTAGAAGGGCGAGACAATATTTTGAAAACGCCCTGTGTACTGCTCTCCAATCACCAGAGTGAATGGGAAACCCTGTTTTTGCAGACCATCAAGTCACCGATGTGCACGGTCCTCAAGCAGGAGCTTTTGAAGATTCCGGTATTCGGCTGGGCGCTCAGAATGCTCAGGCCCATTCCGCTGGATCGTTCGAAACCGTCCCGGGCGCTGAGAATGGTGTTGAGTGAAGGGGCCGAGCGGCTGTCTGCCGGCCTCTCCGTGCTGCTCTTTCCCGAAGGGACCCGGGTGCCCCCTGGTGAACGTCGTCGCTTCAACAAAAGCGGTATTCATATTGCCTGCCGGGCCGGGGTGCCGATACTGCCGGTGGCACACAATGCCGGCGAGCACTGGCCCGGCAAGAGCTTGATCAAGATACCGGGACAGATCAATGTCGTGATCGGTGAGCCGATCATGACCGTGGATCGTACTCCGGATGAGGTGACCCGCGAGGTCGAACAGTGGATCGAGCAGCAGCTGTCACGAATTTCGGGCGTGCCCCGGCCTGCCATCGAGGAGGCCTCTGCCAGCGCGCTGTAGGGAAATGGCAGGCCAGAAAAAAGGGCGCCCCGAAGGGCGCCCTTTTTTGATCCGACGACCTCCAGGTCAGGAGGTCTGATCGCTCATGCGCTGGAAAATCAGGCAGGCGTTGGTACCGCCAAATCCGAAGCTGTTGGACAGTACACGGTTCAGGCGCACGCCATCACGACGCTGCGTGACGATATCCAGATCCTTCGCTTCCGGATCGATTTCATCGATATTGGCCGAAGCACAGATGAAATCGTTTTTCATCATGAGAAGCGAATAGATGGCTTCCTGCGCACCGGTCGCCCCCAGCGAATGACCGGTCAGTGACTTGGTGGAGGAGAGTGCCGGCACCTTGTCACCAAAGATGCTGCGCAGGGCCTTGAGCTCGCACATGTCACCAACCGGTGTCGAGGTGCCGTGCGTATTGATGTAGTCGATGCTTCCCTCAACGGTGGCCAGCGCCTGCTGCATGCAGCGGGCACCACCTTCACCGGAAGGGGCGACCATGTCATGACCGTCGGAGTTGGCCCCGTAGCCCACAACCTCGGCATAGATTCTGGCCCCCCGTGCTTTCGCGTGCTCAAGCTCCTCGAGCACCAGCATGGCACCACCGCCGGCAATAACGAAGCCGTCCCGTGCGGTGTCATAGGCGCGAGAGGCCTTTTCGGGCTGGTCGTTGTAGCTGGTGGACAGCGCGCCCATGGCATCGAACAGGCATGACAGGGTCCAGTGCTCTTCCTCGCCGCCGCCGGCAAAGACGATGTCCTGTTTGCCCAGCTGAATCTGCTCGACGGCGCTGCCGATACAGTGTGCCGAGGTCGCACAGGCCGAAGAGATGGAGTAGTTGACGCCCTTGATGCCGAAAGGGGTGGCCAGACAGGCTGACACGGTGCTGCCCATGGTTCGGGTCACCCGGTAGGGACCAACCCGGCGCAGTCCTTTCTCGCGCAGCACATCGGCTGCTTCCACCTGGTTGGCAGAAGAGGCACCGCCCGAGCCGGCAATCAGGCCGGTTCGCACGCTTGAGACATCATGAGGTTCAAGCCCTGCGTCCTCGATGGCCTGCTGCATGGAAACGTAGGCGTAGGCCGCGGCATCGCCCATGAACCGGCGCTGCTTGCGATCGACCAGTGCATCCAGATCGATATCCACAACGCCGGCAACGTGGCTTCGCATTCCGCGTTCAACGTATTCGTCGCGAAAGCGAATGCCCGAACGGCCTTCCTTCAGGGATTGAAGTACCTGATGCTGATCGTTGCCCAGGCAGGAGACAATGCCCAGGCCAGTGACTACCACTCGTCGCATGGGAGCCTCCCCATCAGAAATTCGCAGTGGAGGTGAACAGGCCAACGCGCAGGTCGTTGGCTTCGTAGATATCGCGGCCATCCACGGACAGAACGCCGTCGGCGATGCCGAGGATCAGGCGGCGCGTGATCACCCGCTTGATGTGGATATGGTAGGTGACCTTCTCGGCATCCGGGAGGATCTGTCCAGAGAACTTGACCTCGCCGCATCCCAGCGCGCGGCCACGTCCGGGATTGCCCAGCCAGCCCAGATGAAAGCCTACCAGCTGCCACATGGCGTCAAGGCCCAGACAGCCGGGCATGACAGGGTCGCCCGGGAAGTGACACTGGAAGAACCAGAGGTCAGGGTTAATATCCAGCTCAGCGATCAGCTCGCCCTTGCCGTATTTGCCACCCGCTTCCTGAATGTTGGTGATGCGATCAAGCATCAGCATGTTAGGTGCCGGCAGCTGTGCATTTCCAGGACCGAAAAGTTCGCCCTGACTGCATGCAAGCAGCTGATCACGGTTAAAGGAGTGTTGCGTGGTCACTGACATGTTCCGGAAATCAAAGGAATAGGGTCTCCCGGGGGAGCTGACCTAGTTTACTGATAGAGGTGGCGAAATGCACGCCAGCGCCGGTGCGTGAACCTGGTGCTCCGGCATCGCCCTTCAGCTACGTTTAACTCAATGCCTTGAAGGCGTCCAGCGCACGTTGACGCGCCGCGCGATGATCCACCATGGCCACCGGATAACCGGTCTGCTGGCGCAGGGAAGCATCGGGGTCGTGACGCTTTTTAACGTCAACGCTTGCCAGTTCGGGCACAAACTCTGCAATAAATGTGCCTTCCGGGTCAAAGCGTCTGGACTGCGTGGTCGGGTTGAAGATGCGAAAATAGGGTGACGCATCCGTTCCCGTGGAGGCTGCCCACTGCCAGCCGCCGTTGTTGGCCCCCAGCTCGCCATCGACCAGATGCTCCAGAAAAAACGCCTCTCCACGGCGCCAGTCGATCAGCAGATGCTTGCTGAGAAACATGGCGGTCACCATACGCAGACGATTGTGCATCCACCCGGTGGTGATCAGCTGTCGCATGGCCGCATCAACCAGCGGATAGCCGGTATTGCCCTCGCACCAGCGCTGAAAGTCCTCCTCGCTGTTGCGCCAGACCATCGCTTTGGTATGTTCCTGAAACGGCTGATGACAGTTGACGCGAGGAAACCCCACCAGCACGTGCTGATAGAATTCACGCCAGACAATCTCGCTGATCCAGCTCTGCAGATTGCTGTCGCCATCACCCAGGTGCCCACCGTTTCTGGCCGCGGCGGCGTTGACACACTGACGCCAGGAAATCATGCCCAGTGCCAGCCAGGCGGACAGTCCGCTGGTGGCCTCCATGGCGGGAAAATCGCGTCCTTCATCGTAATGATGCGCCCGTTTTTGCAAAAAGCGCTCCAGCCGCGTTTGAGCGGCCTCTTCACCAGCAGGCCAGTCGTCGGCATTGATCACGGCACGAGAAGTATCGAATTCGGGCAACGCATCGGAGGAAACGTCACTGAGTGCACTCTGGGCGTCGGGCATCTCGAGCTGCTGAAGCTGGTCGGCACCGATGTTTTTGAGCCAGCTTTTATAAAAGGGTGTAAAAACGCTGTAATAACGGCCGTCACCGGTCAGAAGCGTTCCGGGGGCAAAGGCCACCTGATCGGTATAACGATGCACTTCCCGTTGATGATCGTGAAACTGTTCGCTGACCGACCTGTCACGACGAACCTCATTAATGCCGTATTCGTCGTTGAAATGAAGCGCCTGACAGTTCAGCGTTTCTGAAAGCTCGAGCAGACGGGCGGGCAGAGTATCAAAGGTATCGGCCTCGATGATTCTGAGCGGAATATTGAGACTGTCGAGCTGCTCGGCCAGTGCTTTGACCCCGCGATGCCAGAAATCCAGCTTGTTGTCACCGTGTCCGTGCGCTCGCCACTGCGCGGGCGTCCAGCAGATCACGGCGATCACCGGACCCCGCTTTGAGGCGTGGTGAAAAGCCGTGTTGTCCTCACATCTCAGGTCGGTTCTGAACCAGACCAGCTGACGTTCGGTGGTCATGCGCTGTTTCCTTTCGCAAGCGACCCGCCTTCAGAGGGCGGGTCGTAGTCAATCCATGACGATGTCGATATCAACCGTGACGAGCCGTGGCAAGCCTGAGCTGCCCGATAGCTCGAGCCGGATCAATGTCCAGCGCGCTGAGATTCTCTTCATCCGTGTCACGCAGCTGCCGCGTGATAGAGCCGGCCACGCGAATGGGCAGTACGCCCTGAGAATCGGCCTGCGAGAGCTGGCGACGCAGCCCTTCAATGTCGGCTTCCATGGCACCGGAGAGCACGATGGTTCTGGCTTCCTTCATGCGAGCGGCTTCGATGAGCTCATTTACCGGCACGGGCCCATCAAACAGGGTAATGT
This sequence comes from Kushneria avicenniae, assembly GCF_900112585.1. Lineage (GTDB taxonomy): Bacteria > Pseudomonadota > Gammaproteobacteria > Pseudomonadales > Halomonadaceae > Kushneria > Kushneria avicenniae. Next base: position 55,428 of record NZ_FOLY01000002.1, read on the forward strand.
AGAAACCGGCGCTGCTGGCGGAAAAGGCCAGAAGCAGCTGCCAGAGCGCCCCGCAGCCACCGGGGAGATAGCTCATCAGGATTCGGGGCTCGGTGTTCTCATGATTGCCATGATAGAGTCGTAGTCCGAGACGCGTTCTCAGAAAGGACTCCAGAAAGCAGCGCTGAGCCATGGGCGTGTTCTGATCTGCCCAAGCGTTTTCAAGCCGCTCGACCACGGGCTGCCAGAGACGTGAAATGGCAGTGTTGACCGGATAGAGCCCCATGCTGCGGGTGAACAGGTTCTCAAGACGGTTGGTATCAAACGTGGCCACAGCGTCAATGACTTCAAGACGCTGTCCCTCCCAGTCATGATCCGGAGCTGTCTCTTCGGTGTTGAACGCCGGCAGGGGGCTGTCTTCCTCGGCAGGTGTCTCGCTTGATGCCTGATCAAGCAGCTCACCTACCTGACTCACCGGTACGCCGCGATTGAGCCATTGCAGGATGCGCTCCACGCGTTCGATATCCTCACGCGCGTAGAGACGATGCCCCTTTGGCGTGCGTCTGGGCTGGATCAGTCCGTAGCGACGCTCCCAAGCCCGCAGCGTTACCGAATTGACGCCGGTCAGGCGTGACACTTCCCGGATGGGGTAGAGCGGTCCGCCGACAGCATTTGCCACTTTCTCAGTCATGGTAAAGAGAGCCTCCTTCGCATTTCCTGCCAGCAGGAACGCAACGGCCTGTGGAAGGGCGCTGCGTTGCGAAAATGAGCGGTTCGACCTGCGAGTACGATGGTGTCGATGACCACGGTCGAACAAATAAATTTAACCTGTATATGCGGAGAGTGTAGCAGTATTTGAACAGGTGTTGTACGTCAATCTTTACCCTGTACAACTACTGTCACGCTGATTCTCCGCCACGATCGAGACCACGACATCGGCAAACGACGGGTGCTGTCCGACCGGATCCAGCAGGGTCAGCGACAGGCCGGGGTGTTCCTGTCGCAGGGCATCCAGCTGTCCCGGTACGTCCTCGCGCAGATGGCGGCCGGCGGCAAAAAAGAGTGGCAGGATATCGATGCTTTCAAATCCTTCGGCGTGCAGCTCCCTGACAACCGTCTCGATCAGCGGATCACAGAGTTCCATGTAGGCCAGACGTACCGGTGTTGACATGCGCGCCTTGAGACGCTGCTCCAGTGTTTCAAAGGGCGCCTGCCAGCGGCTGTCCGTGGAGCCGTGCGCCAGTACGATCAGTGCAGTTGTCATGACAGTGTTTTCCTGAATCAGCAAAAGTGTTGAGTCGACGACCGCGCTACAGATGACACAGCGCCTGTGCCAGACGATGGCCCGACTGCCAGGCCGCCTCGACGCGGCCATCGATGCACCAGTCGCCGCACAGTGACAGGTTCATCTCCTCATCAAGCCGGTAGCCGGGTCCCTTTTCGATCGGGGCGCGGGGCTGGGCATATCGCCATCGATGTGCCCCCTGAGCCTCGACCGCTGGAAGGGCTTCGGGGTAGCACGCCCGAAAGGCGCTTACCATGTCATCGGCTATTTCGACTGGGTCCCTCTCCAGATACCGGTCGGACCAGTCATCTCGCGCCAGCAGGGTAAGGCGTTCACCTTCTGACCGGCCGGGCCGTGTCTGGTTGCGCGCTGCCCATCGCAGTACCGGCGAATCATCAAAAGAGACACCGTCCCACGTATCGACCCCTGCCGGCATGCTCAGTGGCGTATTAAAGCGTACCCACGTGCTCCAGCACGATGACATCTCGGGCAGCGCCCACCGTAAGGCCGTCTCGCTTCCCAGCAGTTCCCTCGCCTGAGGTGCCGGTATGGCCACAATGACATGGTCAAACCCCGGCCAGACGCGCTCTTCCTGATCCCTGAGCACCCACTGCGAACTCTCGTGTGACAGCGAGGTGATGCGCACTTGGGAGTGAACCTCGAGCGGAGCCGCCATCGCCTCGGTCAATGTCACCATGGAGGGCGTTCCCGAATAGCGGGGATGCTCTGGCTGGCGTGTCTGCCACCGGCCACTGTCGATATGTGCCATGACCCCGGGCCACCGCGTGACCACTCCGCGTTGCTCGAACGTCTCGATGAACCGGGCAAATTCCGAGTCCCGTACGCTGAAGTACTGGGCGCCCAGATCGAAAAGCCCGTATGCGTTGGCTCGCGTGGACATGCGTCCGCCGGGCCGTCGACCCTTGTCAAAAACTTGTACGCTCTTTCCTGCCTGCTGCAGCGCGCGGGCCGCCGTCAGTCCGGCCATCCCGGCGCCGATAACGGCTATATTGTGCAAGAAGTCCACGAAAGCCTCAAATGTCTGAAGGATAGGGCGCCGGTGCGACCGGGCACATTGATGCTAAATCTTGTACGTTATATGTACCAGAAAGCGCGCTGACTTCAAGAATGCCCATGGTGGGTCCCTGACAGATGACCGGTGACCACATCATGGGCCGCGATACTCCATGCAGCAGGGCGGAGGGAAACAACGTGAATATAGTGATTACTGGCGCCACCGGATTTGTCGGTCAGGCGCTGTGTCGATACTGGCATGAGAAAGGACACACGCTGATGGTGGTCTCGCGTCAGCCTGACAAGGCACGCGACACGATCGGCGTACCCGTGACGGCGCGTGCGAAAGCAGTCGACTTTGCCGATCAGCAGGTGGATGCCGTGGTCAATCTGGCCGGTGAGCCCATTTTCAACCGCCGGTGGAGCGACGCACAGAAACGTCAACTGATCGACTCCCGCGTCAGGGCCACGCGGGATGTGGGCGAGCTGTGCCAGCAGCTGCCGCAGCCGCCGCGCAAACTGATCTCGGGGTCGGCCATGGGCTATTACGGTGATCAGGGCAGTCGTGAAGTGACCGAGCAGACACCGCCTCATGACGAGTTTGCCCATCAACTCTGCAGGCAGTGGGAGGAAGAAGCTCGAAAGCTGGAAACCGGGCAGATGTCGGTGGCGTGTATCCGGATCGGTCTGGTACTGGACCGCGATGGCGGCATGCTCAAGCCGATGCGGCCCATGTTTCGTCTCGGGGTCGGTGGACGGCTCGGGAAGGGGCGTCAGTACATGCCCTGGATCCACCGCCATGATCTGGTACGCATCATCGACTTTCTGCTCGAGCGTCATGATGATGTTGATGGCGCCTGGAATGCCGGGGCACCGGCGCCGGTGACCAATGCTGAATTTACCCGCACGCTGGCGGCCAGTCTGAATCGGCCCGCCCCCTTTGTTGTCCCGGGCAGTGTGATTTCGCTGGCACTGGGGGAAATGTCCCAGCTGCTGCTGACGGGGGCTCGTATGGTACCGGCAAGACTCGAGGCTGCCGGTTTCCGCTTTGAATACCCCACCCTTGAAAAGGCGCTGGCTGCCATCCAGCGTGACGCCGCCTGAGCGGCGTCACGGTTTGACCGACGGGCAGATCGCGTTACTGAGGATCGACCGTCACGATCACGCGTACGGCATCCAGCTGCAGGCGGGTGCCATCAATGGCCTGCGAAAGCGCGCTGCGCTCCTGGCGCAGCATCTCGATCTCCTCGGCGCGTACGTCCGGATTGCGCTTTGAAAGCGCCTCGAGGCGCTCGATCTCTTCATCCAGCTGCTGGCGCATCCGGGTGCCGGCCTTATCCACCAGTCCCGGCAGCTCTGCCTCGGCCTGCTGTTCGGCCTGATCAAACAGCTCGCGCAACTGCTGCTGACGCTCTCGCACCAGATTCCGGGCAACGCCCTTTTTTACATGGCGCAGGTTTTTGGCCAGCCCGCCAAAGGACACCTTGTCCGAAAGGACCTGACCCGACTCGTCCAGCAGTACCCGCACCGTGGCCGGCGGAAAGAAGCGATTGACGTGCAGCGCCTTCGGCGCGCTGGTGCGCGTTCGAAAGATCGCCTCCAGCATGTAGCGCCCTCCCGGGATGGCGGGGTGGGCCAGCAGCGCCAGCGCTGTATTGCCCATGCTTTCATTGGTCGCCCGCGAGAGCATTTCACGCACCAGCGGGTGCTCCCAGGACAGACGCTGAAGGTCATCACGGGCCAACGCGTGCTGGCGTGACCGGGTGGCCGTAAAGCCCTCTTCACCGCGAATCAGCCCCGGCATGCCATCGACCATGTGTGACCCCGGGTGCAGATAGGTCAGGCCTTCATCGGTTTCCCGGGTCTCGATGCCGAATACCTCCAGCGCCTGATCGAGGTAGCGATCCAGCATTGCGTCATCATCCAGCGACTGCAGCGCATCGATCATCTCATTGGCGTGCGCGGCGTCAAACGAGCTCCAGCCCAGCAGGCGATCACGACCGGCCTCGCGCTCCTGACGCGTTTGCAGGGCCAGCGCTCTGGAGTTCTCGATCACTTCCTCGAGGGCGTCGCCATCCAGCAGGGCGTCAAACAGCGCATCACCGTGGGCGTCGCTGACCACGCTGCCCGGTCCGCTGGGTTCCTCGAAGGCGGCCAGCGCTTCCTGATACCAGCGCAGCAGCGCCCCGGTCGGGCTGCCGGCAATGACCGGCAGGTGAATCTCTACATCATGCTGCTGGCCGATGCGGTCCAGACGGCCGATGCGCTGCTCCAGCTGATCCGGGTGAGGCGGCAGATCAAACAGGATCAGATGATGGCAGAACTGGAAGTTACGACCCTCGGAACCGATTTCCGAGCAGACCAGCAGAGGGCTGCCATCCTCGGCTTCGGCAAAGGCCGCCGCGGCGCGGTCCCGCTCGATCAGCGTCATGTTTTCATGAAAGACCGGTACATGAAGACCGGTCAAAACCTGCAGTCCGGCGGCCAGCTCCCGTGCAGTTTCCCCGTAGTGACAGATTAAAAGTGCCTTTTCACCGGGGTGTGCCTTGAGCCATTGACGCAACCACGCCATGCGTGGATCAAAACGCCACCAGCGATCGCTGTCATCACTCTCATGGCGTCGGGCCTCGAAGGTAGCCTCGGGATAAAGCAGAACTTCCGGGTAGTCCAGACCGGTTTCGATCAAAAGCGTGTCCAGATAGTCCTCGTCGCGAGCGATGCGTTGCTCGATGCGACGATAGGCGCCCGGGTTTTCCAGTTCGCTGACATGCAGGCGGCGCACGGGGAAGCCGCTGACGTGGCGGCGGCTGTTGCGAAACATGACCCGACCGATGCCGTAGCGATCGATCAATACGCGGCGCAGTGATTCGCGCAGCGACGGTTGATCGTCGGCATCGGCCTGCATCAGCGCCTCCAGAAGCGCCAGCGCCTGCGGGTCGTCCGCCACGATAGTGTGCAGGGTATCCCGGTGCTGCCTCTCGCCCGGCAGCTGCTCCAGCGCCTCGATCGCCTCGGCAAGCGCGGCGTGCCCCCGCTGCTCGGCCCGGAAGGCTTCAAGGTCGTGGTAGCGCTCGGGGTCGAGCAGACGCAGGCGGGCAAAGTGGCTGACATCGCCCATCTGCTCCGGGGTCGCGCTCAAAAGCAGCAGCCCGGTGCGTTGGGTGGCCAGTGCTTCCACGCACTGATAGCCGGTGTCGCCGCCACTTTCCGGGTCCCACTCGAGATGCTGGGCCTCATCGACGATGACCAGATCCCAGTGACAGGCCTGTGCCTGCTGCTGGCGCTCGGGGCTGGCAAACAGCCACTGCTGGCTGGCCAGTACCAGCTGGGTTGATTCGAACGGGTTGCCGTCGCTGCCGCGTGCCTGGCTCTGCTGTTCGTCCAGCAGCGTGACTTCGATGGAGAAGCGGCGCAGCAGCTCGACCAGCCACTGATGGGTCAGGCTGTCCGGCACCAGTATCAGAGCGCGCTCGACGCGACCGGTCAGCAGCAGACGGTGCAGCACCAGCCCGGCCTCGATGGTCTTGCCAAGCCCGACCTCGTCGGCCAGCAGCACGCGCGGCAGACGACGGCTGGCGATATCGTCGGCGATATGAAGCTGATGCGGAATCAGATCGATGCGCGGGCCGGAAAGGCCAAAGCCGGGATGGCGTTCGATGCGGGCCAGATGCTGCAGGCTGCGATAGCGCAGGTTGAAGGCGTCGTTGCGATCGATCTGCCCGGTCAGCAGGCGGTCGCGGGCCTGATGAAACTGCATGCGATCGCTGATGCGTGACTCGGGCAGTTCACGCTCGCCATTGCTGTCCTGGCCCAGGTAGGTGATCCGACCGCCTTCATCGCGCAGATCGCTGACCAGCAGTACCTGGCCGTCGTCGGTGTCGATGCGATCGCCGCGTCCGAACACGACACGGGTCAGGGGCGCTTCGCGCACGCTGTAGGTTCGGGTTTCATCGCTGGCGGCAAACAGGACGGTCACGCTGCGCGCGTCGCAGTTCAGTATGGTGCCAAGCCCCAGCTCGGTTTCGCCGTCGCTGATGAAGCGTTGACCGGTAATAAAATTGCTCATGATGCCTCGACAGTGTCGCCTTGCGGGCGCGCGGGTACAGATGTAAATCGGTCAGGAACCGTCGTTGACGGCTGCAGGACATGGCGGTGGCCTGTCATCGGCCATGCCCCTGAAAAGGGTGCCTATCTTAACCAAAAGAAAGGGCCTGCGGGGCGTTGATGTGAGCCTGTGTTACGGCAGGGATGATGCGATCAGAACGGATGGGCTCCAGAGACGTGTCACAGTGCCATCGGGTGCCCTGTGCAGCAGCACCGGCAGGCGAGTGCCGCCACTTGCGGCGAGCAGACGCTGCTGCGGGTCCAGCAGCAGCGCCGTGTCCGCAAGCCCCAGCTGCTGATCCGGATGATGATCCAGATAGCGCACCACGCTTAAAAGCGACTCTCCCTGATTGACCAGTATCATGGCGTCCTGATGTTCGAGAGGCTGCTCGGCCAGCTGCTGCAGCCACTGCCGGCAGGCGTTGCAGTCGCTGCGCCACAGCAGGAAATAGCGCACCTCGTTGTCCTGCGTCTTGCGGTTCTTCGCTTCACTGTCCCGTATCAGAGTGACCGAACGCCCCTCGAGAGATTCAAGCGTCAGCATCGGCAGCGTTTCGGACAGCGCTGACGGCAGGCTCAGACGCCACTGCTCCAGTCCCCACCACAGGCCACCGGCCACCATGACCAGCGCGCAGAGTCGTTGGCGCAGTTCCGGGCGCCGACGGCAGTACCACAGGGTCCAGACAAGCAGCGCAATCAGTCCGCCTGCGGGGGAGAGCAGGTTCTCCGCCTCATGAAGCGACCAGAAAGGAGGCCCTTCACGGAGCCAGCTTCCCGGCAGTGCGGCACCGAGAAGCCAGAATGCCAGCGCGCCCAGTGCCCAGCGCACCATGACGATACGCGCTGTCGGGTTGATGGCATGGGCACCCAGCAGGGCCAGCGTGGCGCAGATCACCGCCAGCGGCGCGGGGGAGGTGAGCCAGGTGGTGTCATCAAGGACAGTCATTCATTTTTTCCATCATGCGTTAAACTGGAAACACCGGTATTGCCGGTCATGCCTGCTGATCCATGTTGTTGTCGGTGATTTCAATGCCCGATTCCCGCGCCAGACGCACCCGCCGTCGCGATACGCCACGCATTCTGGCCATCGCCACCCAGGCACTCGGCTTTATTCTGATCGTGCTCTTTGAGACCCTGTTGCCGGAACCTCTGAAACGTCCATCCCAGGGTGTCATCCTGGCCGCCATGCTCGTGGCAGCGCTCTATTCGGCTCTGCTGCGCCGCTACTACCGCAATCGGTCGCTGAAGCGTCGCGACAACCATGAGCCTCCAAATGACCAATGACACAAGTTCCGGCGCCCTGGCGCGCTGGGCAAGCCAGCATGGCGCAGCGTCGGATGACTGCAGCGGCATGCGTCTGCTTTCCGACGGTCTTGAAGCCTTTGAAGTCCGCGCACATCTGGCGCGCCATGCTGAATACAGCATCGACAGCCTCAGCTACATACTTGAGGAGGGCGTTACCACTCACGTGTTGATGGCCGAGCTTCTGGCCGCTGCCGAGCGCGGAGTTGATGTCAGAATGCTGGTGGATGACATGAGCGCCATGAACGTGCAGAGCATGCTGCGCGCCATGCAGACCCATCCGCGTATCGAGGTGCGTCTTTTCAATCCGGTGACCTTCTGGCGGCGTTACTACTGGAGTCATCGGCTGGCAATGGCGCTGACCCTTCGTCGCTCACATCGCCGCATGCACAACAAGCTCTGGCTGGTGGATGGCGCGGTGGGGATCGCCGGCGGGCGCAATCTCAGTGATGACTATTTCATCACGGCCAGTGACTACAACTTTGCCGATCTCGACATGCTGGTGGCTGGCGGGCATGCCGTCGAACAGATGCGTGAATGCTTCAGTCGTTACTGGCATGGCCGCTGCGTGCGAACGCTCTCCTCGCTGGTGCCGGAGATACCGGATTACGACTGGCAGGCGCTGCGTGACGAGCTCAAGCAGAAGCTTTCCGGTGAGTCGCTGGCGGAATCGCCCTTTTTGCCCATCCATCACGGTGAGACAAGACAAATTGAAGATGGTCTGGGCGAGCTGGTGCCGGCCCGCGGTGAACTCTACTGGGATCACCCCGACAAGTCTTGCCAGCCGGGTTACCCCTCTCGCGAGTTCATCATGGGGACCGAACTCGGGGCGATGATTGCCGAGACGCAGCGCCGCATCAAGATTGTGTCGGCCTATTTCATTCCAAGCGAGCGCGACGTGATCGATATCGAGGCGCTGCTGGAGCGGGGCGTCGATGTCACCATATTGACCAACTCCCTGCAGGCCAACGATACGCCGATCGTCAACGGCGCCTATGCGCCCTGGCGGCGGCGCTTTCTGACCAAGGGCGCGCACATGCACGAGCTGAGACACGGTCATAAGCCGCGCCGGCGACGCATGCATCACTTCGGCGCGATGGCCTCGAGCCTGCACGGCAAGGCCATGGTCATGGACGATAAAAGGCTCTTTATCGGCTCCTTTAACATGGACCCGCGCTCGACCTGGTGGAACAACGAGATGGGGCTGCGGGTCGATCATGAGGGGCTGGTGGCTGACCTTGACGACGTGATCGAGCGGGCACTGAGCCCGGCCAGCAGTTTCAAGGTCGAGCAGGACGACAACGAGCGGTTGTCGTGGGTGACCGTTGATGAAAACGAGCAGGAGCGCCGTCTGACAAAAGAGCCCGGCAACCTGCTGGCTCGCACTCAGAAATGGCTGGGCAGGATGCCGGGCATTCGGCGACTGCTTTAGGCAGCGCCACGAAGGTTGAAAAGGCGCGCAGGCTCAGCGGCTTTGCGTCGTGGCTTCTTCGGCGGTGCAGGCAATATTGTCAACGATGGTCCACTGCTCCGGCGTGCCGCCTCTCTCCACGGCGTCGATCAGCGCGGCAGTGGCGCGGCGCACATAGGGCTTGCCATCCTCTTCGTGCGCCTTTTCAAGATCGTTTTCCATGTCCGCGACCAGCGCATCAACACCCTCGTAGTCGTCACTCCACTCGAGCGCCTGGGTGGCCGCTTCCCTGATGGTTTCTCCAACGCCGATGATGGCGCTGTCGCTGGCGATGATATAACCGTTGACATCCATGGGCATGTATCCTCTATCGTTTTGGGGGTGCCGGGTGTCGTACATGAGCACTAGTATAGTCATGCCGGCACGGGCATCGACAAATGCTCACGGTCACAGGCAGTGATGCCAGCTATGCTCAATGATGTCACTTCATGCGTGTATCAGGGAGAAAACATGCTGCCATTGATTGATCGTGGCCGGGGCGAGACTGCGCTGGTCATGATGCATTTTTTCGGTAATTCACATCGGGAATGGCTTGAGGTCATCGAGCGTCTCGAGCCGAACCACCGCTGTATCGCGCTGGATCTGCCCGGATTCGGCGATGCCGCTGACCGTGACGGATTTGATACTCGTGCCATGGCGGATCAGGTCGAGCAGACCATTGAGGCGATGGGGCTTGAACGGGTCGTGCTGGTCGGACACTCCTTTTCGGGCAAGGTGGCCATGGTGCTGGCGGCTCGACGGCCGGCATGGCTGATCTCGATGGTGCTGGTAGCGCCGTCGCCGGCCGGCCCTCAGCCAGTCAGCGACGAGGAGCGCCAGTTTCAGCAGGCCTTTGACCACAGCCGCGAGCAGGCCGAAGCCTTTATCGACGGCGCGATCGCCCGGAATATTTCCGAGGCGCGATATCGCGACGCCGTAGCGGATGCCATGCGTGCCTCGCCTGCGGCGTGGCAGACCTGGCCGCGCCATGGCAGCCGGGAGGATCTTGTCGACGAAGTCGGCATTCTGGATTATCCGGCAATGATCGTTGTGGGGGATCAGGATCCGTCACTGCCGCCGCAGACTCAGAAGGCCCTGGTGCTGGGCCAGTTTGCCTCACCGCGTTTCGAGGTCATCCCTGATCACGGCCATCTGTTACCGATGGAGATGCCACAGCAACTGGCCGAGCTCATCGACGACTTTGTGAGCTGATGGGTCAGCGCCCTATCATCAAGACCTGATTTTTCCAATACGACCAATGGATGCCGTGCCCGATGCCTGTCAGGTGTCGGGCACGTTGTATTACGCCTTTACCCCTGTATACATTGGCTCACACGATAGCGCTCGATGAGTACAAGTGACGAAGACCAACGGATCAGGGGAAGGCACCATGAACTACAAGAGCGGACTGATTGCGGCTTCACTGGCACTCTTGATGCTTGGCGGCTGCGGCGATGATAGCGACAGCCAGCAGACCGACAGCACCACAAATGCCGAGCAGCAGGGCGGCGACAGCCAGAACGGCAGCAGCGAAGCAGCAGCAGAGCCCGTCCAGCTGGTGTTCGGAACCGGCGGGACCTCCGGCGCCTACTACGCGCTGGGCGGCGCGCTGAAATCGGTGCTCGAGGCCAGCCCGCTGGTCAGCAACGTGCAGGTAGTCTCGACCGGCGCTTCGGTACAGAACATCCAGAACATTCAGGACGGTCTCAACCAGCTGGCGATCGTCATGAGCGATGTGGCCTATGACGCCGTCAACGGTCAGAATCAGTTCGATGGCAATCCTGCCGATATTACCGCCATTGCCGGGCTCTATCCCAACGTGGTGCAGGTCGTGGCTTTGAGCAACAGCGGCATCGACAGCATCGAGGATATGGCCGGCAAGCGCATCGGTGTGGGTCAGGTCGGTTCGGGCGTGGAAGCCAGCGCCAAAATCGCCCTGTCTGCTGCCGGTCTTGATTACGATGATCTGGGGCGCGTCAGCCATACCGGCTACGCCGACAGCGTTACCGAGATGAGCAATGGCAATCTCGACGCCGCCTTTTTCACCTCGGGCGTGCCCAACAGCAACATCACCGGCCTGATGCAGAGCCGCGACATCAAGTTTGTCGACATCGACGGCGATACCGCACAGACGCTGATGGACGACTATCCCTACTACCAGAGCTATACCATTCCTGCCGGCGCGGCCGAGCGCTACAACCTCTCCGAGCCGGTTCATACCGTGGCCATCCGCAATCTGCTGATTGCGCCGGCCAGCATGCGTGATGACGTGGCCGAGGAGCTGGCGCGCCGCTTTGACGAGTATCTCGGCTCCGGTCAGGTCGCTGTGGGTGCCCTGCGTGAAGTGGGCGCCGATACGCTGGATCAGGACCTGGTGCTGCCGGTGCATCCCGGTGCCCAGCGTTACTATGACAGCCGCGAAGACAGCGCATCGCAGGACAACAGCACCAGCGATGGTGACAATAACAACGCCAGCTGATCCTTCGGGTGCCGCGTCGCCGACTCTGGCTGGCGCCATGCGTACTGGCACTGGCTGTCATGCTGGGCTGGCCTCGTTCCTGGCTGGTGGTCGATGAACTGACCGGCCGGGGCGAGAGTGTACAGCGCTACGTGTTTCCCGGTGGCGAGGGCACGCGGTTTTCACTGCGCTGGCAGCACTCTGTCGAGCGTGAGGACTGGATCGAAACCTTCGAGCTTTCCGCGAACGCCATTGACGTGGTGGGCAGTCGCTTCAAGACCTTCGGCGCCGGGGTACCGGACACCGGGACGGTCAGCCATCTCGAACATGGCTGGGTCGTGCTGGATAATCTTCATCGGTCAGTAGATCCGCTTCTGGTTCAGGCGGCCTCACGTGAGCATTACCGGATGGGTTATGGCGGCACCTGTTTTGATCTGCAGGCTCTGGGCGCGGCGCCGCTGCTGCGTTTTCAGTCGCGGCGCCTGCCGACGGTGGCCGTGCTCACGAGTCTGTGGCGCCCATGGTGGCACTGGCTGACGTCTGAAACGCGAGTGGAATGTCGCGCTGTCACGGAGACAACAACATGAGCAGAAAAGTCACTCCCAGCGACGGCGCCGAACGCCCCGGCGGTCTGGCGGGCAAGGACGACAGCGCCGCGCTGGACCCGGCGCTGCTGGAAAAATACGATCGCGAAAGCGCCATACGCCACAGTCTGCCGACGCTGTTTGCCCGGATAGTGACCGTGCTGGCTGTGCTGCTGGCGATCTTTCATCTTTATACCTCAACGGCCGGACCGCTGATCGATATTCAGCAGCGCAGCATCCACCTTTATACGCTGCTGGCGCTGGCCTTTGTCCTCTATCCCTTCACCCGCAAGGGGGCCCGCGATCGGGTACCGGTTCGCGATGTGGTGCTGGCAGTGGTGGCACTCGGCATCGGGGTTTACATGATCCTTTCCACCCAGCGGATCATCCTGGCGGCCGGTCGCATTACGGATCTGGACATGGTGGTCGGCGCTGTTGCCATTCTTCTGGTGCTGGATGCCACACGGCGGGTGACGGGCTGGGGCCTGACGCTGCTGGCTACGGCCTTTCTGGCCTACGGGATCTACGCCCGGCTGTCGTTTTATCCCGAGCTCAATCCCGACATCCTGATGGCGATCGGCCGTCAACTGATGTCACATCTGGTCTATATCACCGAGGGCCTGCTGGGCTCGGCGATTGCGGTATCGGCCAGCTATATCATTTTGTTTATTCTTTTTGGCGCCTTTCTCGGCAAGTCGGGGCTTGGCCAGCTTTTCAACGATCTGGCGCTGGCGGTGGCGGGGCATTCCCGCGGCGGGCCGGCCAAGGTGGCGGTGATTGCCAGTGGTTTTCTGGGCTCGATCAATGGCTCGGCGATTGCCAACGTGGTGACGACCGGTGCCTTTACCATCCCGCTGATGAAAAAGACCGGCTACAAACCCAACTTTGCCGGTGCCGTGGAAGCCGCGGCCAGTGTGGGCGGTCAGATCCTGCCCCCTATCATGGGGGCGGCGGCCTTCATCATGGCCGAGGTGCTGTCGGTGCCCTACACCCAGGTCATGCTGGCCGGTATCATCCCGGCGCTGCTCTTTTATCTCGGCGTGCTGATTCAGGTGCATCTGCGTGCGCTGCGCAATGGTCTCAAGGGCATTCCGCGTGATCAGCTCTCGCCGGTGCGGGCGGTCATGGTCGAGCGCGGCCATCTTCTGATTCCCATGGCAGTGCTGATCTGGCTGCTGGCCGACGGTCGAGCGCCGTTTTTTGCCGCCTTCTGGTCGATCGGCGCCACGGTGTTGATCTGTGGTACGCGTCGCGTGGTAATCAGCCTGTCGCTGATTCTGCTGGCACTGATCTTCCAGCCCCAGCTGGAAGGGCTTTTCATGGGCCGGGACATTCCGGCCATTTCCGGTGGACGACTGTGGCTTCTGGCGGTGATTGCGGTGCCGGTCATTATCAATGCGCTGCGCGCCAGCCGCGGCATCGTGGCCGAAACCATGACCGCGCGTGACTGTGTGGATGCCATGGAGGGCGGTATTCGCAATGCCATTCCGGTGGCGGTGGCCTGCGGGGCGGTGGGGATCATCGTGGGCGTGGCCACGCTGACCGGTATCGCGCTGGAAGCGGCCGATGCGGTGGTAGCGCTGGGGTCGCAGATTCCCAGTCCGATGATTCAGCTGATGGTCACGCTGCTGTTGACCATGCTGGCGTCCATCGTGCTGGGAATGGGGCTGCCCAGCATCCCGACCTATATTATCACCAGCACCATGGCGGCGCCGATCCTCTTGAATCTGCCGCTGTTTCGCGAGCTCTCCGGCAGCAACGATACGGCCGTGTTCGTGGCACACATGTTTGTCTTCTACTTCGGCATCTTTGCCAACCTGACGCCGCCGGTGGCACTCGCCGCCTATGCCGGTGCCGGCATCAGCGGCGGCTCGCCCAATGCCACGGGCTTTCAGGCCATGAAGCTGGCCATTGCAGGGTTCGTGGTGCCCTTCATGTTCGTGTTCGCCCACGAAATGCTGATGATTGACTCCACGTTCACCAACATCCTGATGGTGCTGATCACCAGCGTGGCCGGGGTCACCCTGCTGGCGGTGGCCGCCGAAGGCTATCTGTGGACGCGGGTCAATTCGGTAGTGCGGGTGCTGTCGCTTGCGGGTGCGCTGATGCTGATCTTCCCCGGCATCTGGACCGATCTGGCCGGGGCCGCCATTGCAGTGATCGTATTCATGACCAATCGGGCACTGGCGGGTCGGGAACGGGCGGGGGCGTCAGGCGGCACGGCCTGACGCCTGCCATGCCGGTCGGGCCGCTCAGCGGTTCGACCGGAGCCCGGCAATGATCTCGTAGCTGCGCAGCCGGTCGGCGTGGTCAAAGAAGTCCGAGTTGATCATCACCTCATCAACACCGGTACGCTCGATGAAGGCTTCGAGCTCACGGTGTACGGTCTCCGGGCCGCCCACGATGGCGGCGCCCAGATTGTTGGCAATGGCGGTCTGTTCGTGCGGGCTCCAGTCCATCTCGCGCACCGGCGGTGCCAGCTGAATGCGACGACCGCGAATCAGCGACAGAAACTTCTGCTGCTGAGTGGTGGCCTGATACTGCGCCTCTTCATCGCTATCGGCGGCCACCACCGGAATACCCGCCATTGCGTAGGGCGCATCAAGCACGCTGGAGGGCTGGAAGCTGGTGCGATACAGCCGAAGCGCTTCCATCATGTAGCCCGGCGCAAACTGTCCGGCAAAGGCAAACGGCAGCCCCAGGTGGGCGGCAAGCTGTGCGCTGTAGCCGCTTGAACCCAGCAGCCAGAGCGGCACGTGAGTGCCCTGACCCGGCCAGGCGCTGACGCGCTGTCCGGGCTTTTCGTCATCCAGATAGCGGGCCAGCTCTGCAACCTGCTGGGGGAAGTCATGGACGCCGCTTTGCGGGTTGCGGCCCAGAGCGGCAATGGTGGCGCCATCGGTGCCGGGCGCGCGCCCCAGTCCCAGATCGATACGGTTCGGATAGAGCGTGGCCAGCGTGCCGAACTGCTCGGCCACGATCAGCGGCGGATGGTTGGGCAGCATGACCCCGCCGGACCCGACCCTGATGCTCGAAGTGGCGCCGGCTACATGGCCGATCAGTACTGAAGTGGCGGCGCTGGCAATCCCGGCGGCGTTGTGGTGCTCGGCCAGCCAGAAGCGGTGATAGCCCAGCGACTCGACGTGACGCGCCAGGGACACCGTATTGTCAAACGTCTCGCTGATGCTGCCGCCCTGACGGACGGGCGCCAGATCCAGAACAGACAGGCGGGTATTGGCAAGTAGGGACATGGTGGCCTCTGAAAACAGCGAAAAGAGTGGGCTGCTGCTATGTCGTTAGCAGGCTCATTATACGCGACTTCGGGGCGGGGCAGTATTAATTCAAGGGTGCTGTCGAGATTGCGGCCGGACACTAAAAAAGCCGGCAATGCCGGCTTTTGGGATCATGGGATAAAAATGTGATCAGCGCTGATGGGCGTGGGGTTCCCGACGAATCTCGTATTCGCCTTCAAGCGTTGCGTGTGATCCGCTCCCTGCCGTCTGTCCCTGCCACGTCTGACCGTGGCGGGTCGCCTGCTTTTTCATGCGATGGCGCACCAGCGGCATCATGGCCCAGCCCAGCACAATGAAGAAAAGAGCCAGTACGCTGCCAAGCATCAGCAGGATGCCGAAGATCATCCAGGCACCCAGCATTTTCAGGACGCCGGGCTGGCGGGAGGGCTGTGCGGCGCGGGCGCGTGCCTTCATCTCTTCGGCCATGCGCCAGGCGGCGTTGTAACCTTGATCTGCCATGTAAACACTCCTCACGGGTAGTGGCTGAATCAAAATGGCTGATAATAAGACAATAGCGCCCATGACGGGTTCATGCCCAGTATCGTGCTTCAGTCTGATTTATGTCACAGGGGAGTTGCTGAAAAGGAGGGGATCATGCGAAAGCGCAGAAAGCAGCCCTGACGCCCGAAAGAGAGTTATCGAGAAAACCTTCCGGGCATACAGGAGCGCTGCGGTGTTCGGGATATCGGACCGAACAGGGCCGTTCGAGACAGGCGGTGCCGCTCGGGAGCTTACTGCGCGCCGCGCGAACCGAAGTTGCCGAAGCGACGACGGAACTGGGCTGCACGACCTTCGGAGCTGGCCTGACGCTGCTGGCCGGTATAGAAGGGGTGCGAGGCAGAAGAGATATCCAGACGTACCAGCGGATAGGTGTCGCCTTCAAATTCAATGGTCTCGCTGGTGTTGACAGTCGAGCGAATCTTGAAGTGTGTATCAGCGTTGGTGTCGTGGAAGATCACCGTGCGGTACTGGGGGTGAATGCCTGATTTCATGGCGCGCTCCGCGAAAATGTTGGTCAGCCAGATTTAATGGCCGGGTATGATGAGCCAGTGTCAATATTTTTTCAACCGTTTTCCGGGCGGCCCCGGTACCAGGCGACAGAAGGGCAGGGCAACGCAGACCGGAGGGAGGTTGTCAGGATAGCGGGCAGTACATCAGGCAGGCTGTGGCATGATCACCCGTCTTCAGGACGGTTTTGACGGGGAGTGACTTGTGGCACGGCCACGACCAGGTCACGCTGCCTCCGGTTGAATGGAAAGGAATATCAGGCAATGCAGGCGATATCAGAGCGCTGGCCGCTGACGGGCATACGTCGGCTGTGGGCAATGGCCACACTGGTGCTGGTCATGCTGGCAATGATGCCGCAGGCCCACGCCTCGGCCGCAGACATGGCCGGGCTGGGAGCGGGCGGCAGTGACAGCGGCAGCAGCGAGCAGGCCTCTCCGGAGCAGATTCGCGACTCGCTTGATCAGCTGATTTCAACGCTTGAGAACAGTGATCAGCGTGCCTCGCTGATCAAGGGGCTGCGCGATCTCAGGCAGGCCAGTCAGGCCAGAATCGACAGTGATGAAGCGCAGGGGCCGCCGGGTGCCTCCGGGCGCGGCCTGCTGGGGGCGCTGGCGACCACGTTCGAGGAGGTCACCGGTCAGGATGGCGAAGGGCGCAGTCTGGTCGAGAGCTGGCAGCGCCGGGCCGATAATGCCCTGACCGATCTGTCCGGTCGGTTCAATGATCGCGGCAGCCGCTGGTCCCTGATCCGCGATTTTCTGATCACGCTGGCGGTGCAGCTGGCGGCAGGCCTGCTGCTCTATACGTTGATCCGGGCCGTGGGCAAACACTATGGCGTGGTGCAGCGACTGCCCGAGCAGCCGACGGCCGTCATGCTGATGCGCTACTGCCTGCGAAGGCTTCTGCCGATGGGGCTGGCCTTTGCCGGTACTCTGGTGGTGACCTTTCGAATGGGGCCAACGCCCGGCATGATTCTGGCGACTACGCTGGGCTGGGCGGCGCTGTGCGGCATGGTGTTTGCCTCGGTCTGCGAGGTGGTCTTTTCAATATTCTCCTGGGGGCATCGTCGCACGGCGCTGCGGCTTCTGCGCCAGCAGGCGGCGTGGCCGCTTTTCTATATCGGCAGTGTGGCGGCGCTGGGCGATGCCCTGAATGCCAGCCTGCTGACCGAGGCGCTGGGCGGCAGCCTGGCCGGCTTCAGTGCCGAGATCGTCAACATTGCCGCGGTGCTGCTGACCGGGTTTTTTGTGGTGCGCTTTCGCCGCCCGATTCGCCATCTGATTCGTAACCGACCGCTGAGCCACCGTCGTCAGGCCGGGGCCATCAGTGATCTGATTCAGGTGCTGGGCAGGGTCTGGCACATTCCGGCGCTTTTGATTGTGGCCGCCTCGCTGCTGGCGATTCTGACCTACAGCGGCGATGTGCGCTCGGTGTTTGCACGCGCCCTTTTGACGGCAGCACTGATGATCGTGACCCTGATCGTGACCGGGCTGTTGCGTCGCAGCAGTCAGCAGGTGCGTCAGCGGCCGCGCCGTTCACTCTATGTTCGTCGTCTGACCCGGTTTGGCTATGTGCTGGCGCATCTGGCCTGCTGGATCATCTTTGCCGAGTGCGCCGCACAGAGCTGGGGTTTTTCGATCCTCAACCTTGGCCGGACCGGCGGGGTAGGCGAGCGTATCGCCCAGCCGCTGTTCAGTATCGGGCTGACGGTGCTGGTCTGCTGGCTGATCTGGATTCTGACTGATACCGCCATCCATCGCGCGATGACCTCGACCTCGCGCTCTCAGCGCGGTCGCGCGCGCCGGGCACGGGCCGAAACGATCACACCGCTGATGCGCAACGTGGTGTTTGTCACCATCGTGGTGATCGGCTCGATCGTGGCGCTGGCCAATCTGGGCGTCAATGTGACGCCGCTGCTGGCTGGTGCCGGTGTCATCGGTCTGGCGGTCGGTTTTGGCGCCCAGACGCTGGTGCAGGATCTGATCACCGGTATCTTCATTCTGGTGGAGGACACTCTGGCCATTGACGACTTTGTGGATGTGGGCGGCAACTTGGGGACGGTCGAAAAACTCAGTCTGCGCACCATTCGCCTGCGCGATCTGGATGGCATCGTTCACTCGGTGCCCTTCAGCCAGATCAAGGCGGTCCAGAACTACTCGCGCGAATTCGGCTACGCCATGTTCCGGGTGCGCGTGCCGCAGCGCATGACCATCGATCGTGCCATCGAGATGATTCAGGAGACCGCCGGCGGCATGCGCAACGACCCGCTGTTTCGCTTCAAGATCTGGTCGGCGCTCGAGATGCAGGGGGTGGAGAGCTTTACGGAGGGCTCGGCCATCGTAAGGGCGCGCTTTCGTACCGCGCCGGTCATGCAGTGGGAAGTGGCCCGCGAGTTCAACCTGCGTCTCAAGCGACGCATGGACGAGGAGGGCTTTGATCTGGCCGTGCCGCGTACCAGCCTTCATATCGAGAACCTCGATGGTCTGCTGGAGCATCTTCAGGGCCGGGGAGACGGCAGCACCCGGGAAAGCGCTGATGTAGTGGCAACGCCACCCGAACCCCGCGATGAGGAGGGCGACAGCGCGCCGGACGCCCCCGCAGAGGGGGATGCCCCCTCAAAACCCTGATCCAGCGCTGTAGTCACGCTTACCCGGTGTCGCCGGGCAGGTGAAGATGGCCCCGTACCACCTGACGGGTGCCGCGTCGGCTGCCGGATTGCAGGGCGTCCTTGATCAGATCCATGGCCTGGGTGGCCATGGTGACCAGATCATGACGGATCGAGGGAATCTCCATGCCCAGCAGTTCGGCCCCGGCAATGCCGTCGATGCAGAAAAGACGCGGCCCGCCGGGCTGTTCCGGCAGGGGCAGGCCGGCCCGGCGATAGGCACTCAGGATGCCCAGCGTGATCTGGTTGTTGAGACCGATCAGGGCATCCGGTAGCGGTGGCCGGGCCAGCCTCTCTTCCAGAAATTGCCCGACAGGCGCCATGGAGAAGTCGCCGTAGTGCACCTCAAGGGCGATATCGCTGCCGGCCAGCGCTTCACGAATGCCTGACACCCGCCCGATGGTAACCAGCGAGTCCGACGGTCCCGACAGGATCAACAGCCGCTCGACCGGCTGGCGCCGCATCCACATGCCGGCCTGATAGCCGCAGTCCAGATTGTCGATGTAGACCCCGCCGTGGTGCGGCGCCGCCACTTCGCGATCCATCAGAATAACGGCAATGCCTGCCTGTTCCAGCCGCTCGAAGTAAGCCGGACGATAGCGCCGATCGGAAGAGATGACGGTCAGAATGATGCCGTCCACCCCACAGGCAATCAGCCGATCGACGGCCGCCTCTTCCTGAGCCGGTGAATCATGAGAGTCCATGATCAGCACATCCATCCGGCGCGCTTCTCCCAGCTGCGAAACGGCGCAGGCCAGCTCATGAAAAAAGGGGTTGTTCAGCTGCGGATTGATGACGCCAATGACCGGGCACCTTTCGGGCGTGTCGGCGGCACGCTGTCTGGCCACATATCCCATTGTCCGCGCTGTCTCGAGTACTCGCTGACGGGTCTGTGGATGCAACTGCTCGGGGGCGCTGAAGGCGCGCGAGACGGTAATCGTGCTGACGCCGGCCTCGAGGGCGACATCCTTTAGCCGGACTCTGGTAGAAGGGGACGAGGACTCCATGAGGCTCCTGCTCCGTGGCTCTGAAAGAATGCGTCGATGACCATCAGGCTGTATTGAGTAATATCTATCATTTTTTGTCATCCGGAGTGCGGTCAAAACGATAAAAAAAGCTGCGACATTCGTCGGCCATGACAGATGTTGTTTTTCTACAGGGATGTGTCAATTGGTCTTAATTATCAGTATATATCTGTTTTATTGGCGTTTTTATTAACGTCGTAAAGTTGCGATCCCCTCGATCCTGATTAACGATAAGCGCATGACGATAAATGATAAAAAATGACAGAAAGCGGGTGCGCCCGTTTGTTCATGCGCCTCGCGACAGGGGCCGCCAACACCAGGGGTAACCACGACAATGAAAACACCATGGATCATGCTGCTGGCAGGAATGGGATGTGTCGGCATGGCGCAGGCACAAACCACCATTACGGTGGCCACCGTCAACAACCCGGATATGGTCACCATGCAGAAGATGACCAGGGCCTTCAACGAGGCGCATCCGGACATCCGGGTCAATTACGTGACGCTGGCCGAAAACGAGCTGCGCCAGAAAATCACGACCGACATTTCAAGTGGGGGCGGGCAGTACGACGTCATTACCGTCAGCAACTACGAAACGCCGATCTGGGCCAAAAACGGCTGGCTCAGGCCGATGGATCATCTGCCGGAGAGCTATCGGGTCGATGATCTGATTCCGACCGTGCGCCAGGGGCTCTCCTTTGACGACAAGCTGTATGCCCTGCCGTTCTATGCCGAGTCGTCGATGACCTACTACCGCAAGGACCTGTTCGAGAAGGCCGGCATCGAGATGCCCGACCATCCGACCTGGAGCCAGATGCAGGAGTTTGCCCAGAAGATACACGACCCGAAAAACGGGGTGTACGGCATCTGTCTGCGCGGGCTGCCGGGCTGGGGCGAGAACATGGCGCTGTTCAGCACCATGGTGAACAGTTTTGGCGGGCGCTGGTTCAACGAACAATGGACGCCGCAGCTGACCTCGCAGGCGTGGAAAAACGCAGCCAATGCCTACAAGACCCTGCTGACCCAGTACGGCCCGCCGGGGTCGACCTCCAACGGCTTTACCGAAACGGAAACGCTTTTTGCCAATGGTCAGTGTGGCATGTGGGTGGATTCCACGGTTGGTGCCGGCTACCTCTCCAACCCCGATAACTCGAAGGTGCATGAGCATCTGGGATTTGCTCAGGCGCCGCATGAGACCACCGAGGCCGGCTCGAGCTGGCTCTATTCCTGGGCGCTGGCGGTGCCGGAATCGGCCAAAAATCCGGAAGCGGCGCAGACCTTCGTCGACTGGGCGACCTCGGCCGACTACATCCAGAGCGTGGCCGATGAACACGGCTGGCTGTCAGTGCCGCCGGGCACCCGCGAATCGACCTATGACAGCGAGGGCTATCAAAAGGTCGCGCCCTTTGCCGGGCTGGTCGAGGAAGCCATCGCCAGCGCCGACCCGGAGCACCCGACTGCAGAGCCGGTGCCTTATACCGGTATCCAGTTCATCAGCATTCCGCAGTTTCAGGCCATCGGTACGCGGGTCGGTCAGATCATGGCCGGTATCCTGAGTGGACAGACCAGCGTTGATCAGGGCCTTGATCAGGCTCAGACCTTCACCGAGCGGCTGATGCGTCGCGCCGACGTCGCGAAGTAATCGATGCCGCCTTCGTCACCGGCTTGCGGTGACTGGTGTGACCACGCGGAGACCTGCTGCGTGGTCACTTTTGCTGATGATTCCTGCCGTGCGAGGCCATGACATGAGTGCTTCCCCAACCGATGCATCTCCCGGCAAGCGGGCACCGACCAAGCGCCTGATGGCGCCGTCGGTGCTGTTTCTGCTGGTCTGGATGATCGTCCCGCTGGCAATGACGCTGTACTACTCGTTCCAGGACTACAACCTGATGATGCCGGACATGCGCGGCTTCGCAGGGGGATTGAGCTATGAGCTGCTCTTTACCGATCCCGTGTTCTGGGACGCATTGCTCAATACGCTGCTGCTGGTCGCGACCTGTCTACTGGTGACGGTCGTGGCGGGGCTGGCACTGGCGCTTTTGTTCAATCG
Source organism: Kushneria avicenniae (assembly GCF_900112585.1). Lineage (GTDB taxonomy): Bacteria > Pseudomonadota > Gammaproteobacteria > Pseudomonadales > Halomonadaceae > Kushneria > Kushneria avicenniae. The sequence goes on from NZ_FOLY01000002.1 coordinate 77,645, forward strand.
CACCTTTGTCGGGCGAGGCATCGCGCGGACGCTGGCCATCTCGCCGTTTTTTGTCATGCCGGTCGTTACCGGGCTGATCTGGAAATACATGCTGCTGGACCCGGTCTACGGGCTGTTTTCCTGGGTGATGCGCTCGATCGGGCTGGAGCCCGTTCAGTGGCTGTCGAGCTACCCGCTGCTGTCGGTGGTGATGATGATCAGCTGGGAGTGGACACCCTTTGCGCTGCTGATCCTGCTCACCGGGCTTCAGTCGCTGCCGGAAGATCAGCTCGAGGCCGTTCGTCTGGATGGCGCCAATCGCTGGCAGGAGTTTCGCCACATCGTGCTGCCGCATCTGGGCCAGGTGCTCTATGTCGTCATCATGCTGGAGAGCATCTTCTTTCTGACCTCCTTTGCCGAGATCTATGCCACCACCAGCGGCGGCCCGGGCACGGCGACCACCAACCTGCCGTACTACATCTATCTAAGCGCGTTTTTCCAGTACGACATCGGCCTCTCCTCGGCAGCAGCCATTGGCGCGGTGGTGCTGGCCAACATCTTTGCCATTTTCCTGATCCGGTTCGTGGCCGGTAACCTCAATGCGGGGAGCCAACGATGACTGCATCCAACGCTGATCGCACGCCCGGACGCAAGGCAGGCTCCGGCGGTACGGCGCTGACGCTGCTGGCCTGGTTGATCGGGATTGCGATGTTCTTTCCCATCTTCTGGGTGGTGCTGACGGCGCTCAAGACCGAGCAGACGGCGTTCAGCATGACGCCGACCTTTATCTTTTCGCCCACGCTCGAGAGCTTTCGCAGCGCGCTGGCCCAGGGCAGTGGCTACTGGCACTACGCCCTCAACTCGGTGATTACCGCCTTCGGCTCGACGCTGGTGGGGCTGGCGCTGGCGATTCCGGCGGCCTATGCCATGGCGTTTTTCCCTTCCAGACGCACCGACTTCACGCTGGTCTGGATGGTTTCGACCAAGTTCATCCCGGCCGTGGGGGTTCTGATCCCGGTGTTTCTGGTCTATCGCTCGCTGGGGCTGATTGATACCCGACTGGGGCTGACGATGCTGTTCACCGCCATGAACCTGCCCATCATGGTGTGGATGGTGTACTCCTACTTTCGCGATATTCCGATCGACATCATCGAAGCGGCCAGCATCGATGGCGCCGGTACGGCCCAGACCATGTTTCGCGTCATTTTACCTCTGGCCCTTCCCGGCCTGGCCTCGACCGGCCTGCTGGCGCTGATTCTGGCCTGGAACGAGTCGTTCTGGAGTCTGACCATGACCGACTACCACGCGGCCACGCTGGCGGTGTACACGGCCTCGTTCAAAAGCGGCGAAGGACTTTTCTGGGCGCGACTGTCGGCGGCTTCGGTACTGACCATTGCCCCCATTGTTGTGCTGGGGTGGTTCGCCCAGCGTCAGATGGTCCGCGGGCTGACCTTTGGCGCCGTCAAATAGGCGCATTGAATCGATCTGCGCAGCCGGATGGCTGTGCCTGGAAAAGGAAGCGCTTCGATGGCAATTGTAGAACTCAAAAACGTGGCCAAACGCTACGACAGCATGCCGGGCAAGAAGGGCGCCGAGCATGCCAACGCGGTCGAGGATTTCAATCTGACCACGAAAGATGGCGAGTTCGTGGTGCTGGTCGGCCCCTCCGGCTGCGGTAAATCCACCACCATGCGCATGATCGCGGGGCTTGAGCACAACACGGCCGGCGAGATTCGCATCAATGGTCAGGACGTCAGCAGCGTCGAGCCGCGCGATCGCGATATCGCCATGGTGTTCCAGAGCTATGCGCTCTATCCGCACATGAGCGTCTATCACAACATGGCTTTTGCCCTCGAACTCAAGAAGACGCCAAAGGAGGAAGTGAAACAGCGCGTGCAGGAGGCGGCCCGCATCCTGGACATCGAGCACCTGCTGGATCGCAAGCCGCGGGCGCTCTCCGGCGGCCAGCGTCAGCGCGTGGCGCTGGGGCGGGCACTGGTGCGCCAGCCGCAGGTCTTTCTAATGGATGAGCCCCTGTCCAACCTGGACGCGCGCCTGCGCGTCGGGATGCGCGCCGAGATCACGCGGCTGCACCGACGCCTTGGGGTGACCACCTTCTACGTCACCCACGATCAGACCGAGGCCATGACCATGGGCCAGCGCATCGTGGTCATGCGCGACGGCCGCATCCAGCAGGTGGACACGCCTTATAACCTCTACGAGCGTCCGGTCAACCGTTTCGTGGCCGGCTTTATCGGCACGCCGTCAATGAATTTCCTGCAGGCCGATCATCACGGCGATGGCCTTGGAGGCCAGGGCTTTTCATGCCCGCTCGGGCCACGCCTTCAGGCCGCGCTGGGCGAGGGCGGTCAGCGCTCAAGCTGCTGGCTGGGCATCCGTCCGGAACATCTGCATCAGGTCGAGGAGAGCAGCGGCCGCGGCCGGCTGGAAGGCGTCATTGAAGTGATTGAGCCGTTGGGGCCGGTCACGATGGTGCAGGTGCGCGTGGGCGATACGCTTGTGACGGCGCAGCTTGCGGCGCATCTGGACGTAGAGATCGGTGACACACTGGGGCTGGCCTTCGACCCGGACCAGGTCCATCTTTTTGATATCGAAAGCGATCAGGCGCTGGGGCTCGAACCCGACTCGGCGGCCTCATCGACTCAGGCTACCGCGTAACCGTTGACCCCGACATTCGACAACCGCGACATCCGACACAACAGGGAGTGCGCGCATGACAGCGCTGAAGGCAGGCAATCTCGATCAGTTGGGCAGTGATGTCACCCTGCCCCGTTACAACCGTGACGATGTCAGCGTTGGCATCCTTCACTTCGGCGTCGGCGGTTTTCATCGCGCTCATCAGGCCATGTATCTTGATGCGCTGATGAATGAGGGCAGGGCGATGGACTCCGGCATCTGCGGTGTCGGGGTCATGCCGGGTGATCGGCGCATGCAGGAAGTGCTCAAGGCGCAGGACGGCCTTTACACTCTGGTGCAGAAGCATTCCGACGGGCGCTGGGAAGCGCGGGTGATCGGCTCGATCGTCGACTATCTCTACGCCCCTGACGATCCCGAAACGGTGATCGAGCGGCTGGTGGCTGAAACGACCCGCATCGTGTCGCTGACCGTCACCGAGGGCGGCTACAACTTTCATCATGTCACCGGTGAGTTCAATGTCGACAACCCGGAGGTGCGTCACGACCTGGACGCCGATGCGACACCGAAAACCTTCTTCGGCCTGATCGTCGAGGCGCTCGCGCGCCGTCGCGCAAAGGGCATGGCGCCGTTCACGATCATGTCGTGTGACAACATTCAGGCCAACGGCGACGTGGCGAAGGCGTCCTTCGTGGCCTTTGCCCGGCGTCGTGACCCGGAACTTGGCGACTGGATCGCGAACGAGGTGCATTTTCCCAATTCGATGGTGGATCGCATCACGCCGGTGACCACCGATGAAGACCGCGAGCAGATCAGGACGCGCTTTGGCATCGAGGACGGCTGGCCGGTAGTGTGCGAGCCCTTCACCCAGTGGGTGCTGGAGGATCATTTCAACCAGGGGCGTCCGGCCTATGAGGCGGTCGGCGTGCAGGTGGTCGATGACGTCATGCCCTACGAGCTGATGAAGCTGCGCCTTCTGAACGCCAGCCACCAGGCGCTGACCTATTTCGGCTATCTCGATGGCTATCGCTACGCCCATGAGGTCTGCCAGGACGAGCTCTACGCCGACTTTTTGCTCAACTACATGGTCGAGGAGGGCACGCCCACGCTGGCACCCGTTCCCGGGGTTGATCTTGATGACTACCGCCGCACGCTGATCGAGCGCTTTGCCAATCCCGAGATTCGCGACACCCTGGCGCGGCTGTGCGCCGAGAGCTCCGATCGCATTCCGAAGTGGCTGTTGCCGGTAATCCGCGAGCAGCTCGAGCGTGATGGCGAGATCAAGCGCTCGGCCGCGGTGGTCGCCAGCTGGGCCCGCTACGCTGAAGGCGTGGACGAGCAGAATGAACCGATCGAGATCGTTGATCGCATGAGAGACGAGCTGCACGAGATCGCCCGGCACAATCGTGACAATCCGCTGGCCTTTATTGAAAACCGGGAAGTGTTTGGTGACCTGATCGACAACGAACGCTTTGTCGAGGCCTACACTCAGGCGCTTTCCCGCCTGCATCAGCAGGGGGCGCGGGCGACGGTGGAATCGGTACGCTGAGCCGTTGCCACGACAGCATTCTCCAACAGGAAGAGCCCATGTATATCGGTGTGGACTGCGGCACGCAGAGTACCAAGGTGGTGGTGCTGGACGCACAAAAAGGCGTCATTATCGGCGAGGGGCAGCAGGCGCACGAACTGATCAGCCGTGAAAGCGGTCGTCGTGAGCAAAGTCCCGACTGGTGGGTTCAGGCCTTTGAGACGGCCTTCCATCAGGCCATCGATGCCGCCGGAATCGATGCCGGTACCGTTCGCGGCATCGGTATTTCCGGTCAGCAGCACGGCATGGTGGCCCTCGATGCACAGGGCACGCCGGTCTATCCGGGCAAGCTCTGGAACGATACCGAATCCTCGAAGGAAAACGCGGAATACATCGAGTCGCTGGGGGGCGAGAAGGGCTGTCTGGACACGCTGGGCGTGGTACCCCAGACCGGCTACACCGCCTCCAAGGTGATGTGGCTGCGCCGCCACCATCGCGACGCCTATGACCGCATCGCTCATATCCTGCTGCCGCACGACTATCTCAACTTCTATCTGACCGGTGAATACACTGCCGAATACGGTGACGCCTCCGGCACGGGCTGGTTCGATACCCGCAAGCGCTGCTGGCATTTCGAGGCCTTCTCGAAGGTGGCGCCCGAGCTGGACCCGCAGCGCGTGCTGCCGCAGCTGATCGAGCCGCATCAGCCGGCCGGCACCGTGCGGCGCGAGGTGGCCGGTCGTCTGGGGCTGGGCAACAGCGTGATCGTCTCGGCCGGCGGTGGCGACAATATGATGGGGGCGATCGGCACCGGCAATATCGAGGCCGGCGCGGTCACCATGAGTCTGGGCACCTCCGGCACCCTCTATGCCAGCGCCAGCCAGCCGGCGATTACCGACAACGGCCTGGTGGCCAACTTTTGCGCCAGTCACGGCGGCTGGCTGCCGTTGATCTGCACCATGAACGTTACCTCGGCGACCAGTCAGCTCAGTCGCGTGCTGGGTCATGACGTGAAGGCCTTCAATGCGGCCGTGGCGCGCACGCCCATCGGCGCCGAAGGCGTCAGGGTGCTGCCGTTTTTCAACGGTGAGCGCGTGCCGATGCTGCCCGAGGCCACCGGCAGCTTTCTGGGGCTGTCGGCCCACAACTTCTCTGCGGATAACCTCTGTCGTGCAGTCATGGAGGGCGCCAGCTTCGGCCTGCGCTATGGGCTGGATCTGCTGGAGGCCTTTGATATTCGCCCCGAGCAGCTGCGTCTGGTGGGGGGCGGTGCCAACAGCGAGGTCTGGCGACAGATGATCGCCGACATCATGAACGTGGAACTGGTCTGCCCGACCATCCGCGAAGCAGCCGCACTGGGCGGGGCGCTGCAGGCCCAGTGGTGCGACGAATACATGCAGGGGCGCCGGACGGCACTGGCCGATATCTGCCGCCATGCGGTTGATATTGACCGATCCACCCTCACATTGCCTGACAGGGATAACGTATCGCGCTATGCAGATATCTACGCAGACTATGTAGAAACGCTTAAAGATCGCTATCCTGAAGCTCTGATACGGTAGAATTTCCGCCGCAAACGGTCACAGACCATTTCTGCATGAATATCGCGGTCAGTCGATGCTGCCCCGTCGGCTGGCCCCAACCGATTCGATGGAGTGATACATGGCAACTCAGCTTGAATCCCTCAAGGCGGTTTCCAAGGTTGTCGCCGATACCGGTGACCTGGAAGCGATCAAGAAATATCAGCCTCAGGACTCCACGACCAACCCCTCGCTGCTGCTCAAGGCCTTTGAGCTTGAAGGCTACCAGGAGCTGATCGACAAGACGCTCAAGGAAGTGAAGCAGGAAACCGAAGGTCAGAGCCGCGAAGCGCGCCTCGAGCACGCCGTGGATCGTCTGTCAGTGGTTGTGGGCGCCGAGATCACCAAGCTGGTGCCGGGCCTTGTGTCTACCGAAGTCGCCTCCAAGCTCTCCTTTGATCGTGAAGGCAGCATCGAGAAAGCGCGCAAGTTGATCGACCTTTACAAAAAGGCCGGCGTTGATCGCGATCGTATCCTGATCAAGCTCGCCTCGACCTGGGAAGGCATTCGTGCCGCCGAACAGCTCCAGAGTGAGGGCATCAACTGCAACCTGACGCTGCTGTTCAGCGACGCTCAGGCGCGAGCCTGCTTTGAAGCCGGCGTGTTCCTGATTTCCCCCTTCGTGGGTCGTGTGACCGACTGGTACAAGCAGCGTGACGGCGTCGAGCACTACGCGCCCGATGACGATCCGGGCGTGAAATTCGTGCGCAGTGTCTGCGATTACGCCAGCAACTACGGCTATGACACCGTGGTCATGGGCGCCAGCTTCCGTAATACCGATCAGGTGCTGGCGCTGGCCGGCTGCAACCGCCTGACCATCTCTCCGGCCCTGCTGGAAGAGCTGGCCAATACTGAAGGCGAGGTCGAGCGCAAGGTGACCGACACCGGTGCCGGCGACAAAAAGGTCGAAAAGATGACCGAAGCCGAGTTCCGCTGGGAGCACAACCAGGATCCGATGGCCAACGACAAGCTGGCCGAAGGCATTCGCAAGTTTGCCGAGGATCAGGAAAAACTCGAAGGTCTGATCGAGAAGCGTCTGTAACGACAGCGTTTCACCATAAAGGGCCGGCTCCTCTGGAGCCGGCCTTTTTTATGTGATCCCCTGGTTTCAAAAGTCCTGAACAAAAGGTCCAGAGAAAGATGACGTCCTCCGAAAACGATATTTCAGGCCTCATGATTGATGAGGCCGTCGTCACCGCGGCCAGAGCGCTGGTGCGTGACAGGCCCCGCGCGCTGCTGGGGCTGGTAGGGGCGCCGGGTGCGGGCAAGTCCAGCGTCAGCGAGGCATTGCTTGATCGGCTTGATGATGGGATGCAGGTGGTGCCGATGGATGGCTACCACCTCTCCAATCGCGAACTGGCCAGGCTGGGACGTGCTGATCGCAAGGGGGCGCCGGATACCTTTGACGGTGCCGGTTACGTGTCACTGCTGGCGCGGCTGCGCGCGCCGCAGGCCGGGGAGACGGTCTACGCGCCGGGCTTTTATCGTGAGATCGAAGAACCCATTGCCGCCAGCATTGCCGTGCTGCCCGACACCCCGTTGGTGGTGACCGAGGGCAACTATCTGCTGATGGAAACTTCTCCCTGGGATCAGGTCAGAGCGATGCTTGATGAAGTCTGGTATGTCGAGGTCGGCACCGAGCTGCGCGAGCAGTGGCTGGTCGAGCGTCACATGAGTTTTGGGCGCAGCGAAAGCGAAGCCCGGGCGTGGGTGGCGAGTACCGACCGCCCCAATGCCGAACAGATCGAGGCCACCAGATCACGCGCGGATCGAATCATCGGCTGGGATGGCGCCTGCATCCGGTTTATATAAGTGAATATTACGTGATGTCACGCGATATCACCATTTGCCTGCCGTTCTACGGCCAATGGAGGATCGCATCAGGATGGGTTCAGGTTACAATTTGATCAGGCTCTGGTGTTCGCATCAGGGCATTTTTTTGATCAGCGCGCTGACACGATTCAGCCAGTTTCGGGAGTTTCCATGGAGCATTACGCGGAGAGTGCGCGCAGGGGGCCTCAGGGCAAAACCCTGGTCGCGCTGGTGTCCATCATTGCAGCGCTGGGCGGGCTGCTTTTTGGCTACGATACCGGCATTATCGGGGTCGCCCTGCTGGGACTGGCGCGTGATTTCGTGCTCAACGACACGCTCAAGCAGATCGTGACCGGCGCCATCATCCTGGGCGCGCTGGTGGGCTGTCTTGGGACCGGTCCCATCTCTGACCGCATCGGTCGGCGCTGGTCGATCGCGCTGGTCGGTCTAGTGTTCACCATCGGCTCGATCCTGTCGGCGGCGGCCCCCAGCGTGGGCATACTGATTCTGGCGCGCTTCATTCTGGGTCTGTCTGCCGGCAGCGCCACGCAGATCATTCCGGTCTATATCGCCGAGGTCACACCGCCGGCGCATCGCGGCAAACTGGTGGTGATGTTCCAGTTCATGGTGGTCTTTGGCATCCTGGTGGCCTATCTCACCGGTTACGCCCTGGGGCATCAGTGGCGCTGGATGTTCGCGCTCGGCATCATTCCCTCGGTGGTGCTGATGATCGGCATGCTGCTGCTGCCGGAAAGCCCGCGCTGGCTGCTGGGCAAGAATCGCGAGCAGCAGGCGCTGGGCATTCTCGAGCGCGTGCGAGGCGACCGACAGGGTGCACAGCAGGAGCTTGACGAGATCAAGGAGATTGCCGCGCAGCCGGAAGGCAGCTGGCGGGATCTGTTCAGCTCGTGGGTGCGTCCGGCTCTGATTGCGGGCTTTGGTATCGCCATGTTTTCCCAGATTACCGGCAATAACGCCCTGATCTATTACGCCCCCACCATCCTGAGTGATGCCGGCTTTGGTGACAGCGCCTCGGTGCTGGCCGCCGTGGGCGGGGCCGTGCTGATCAACCTGGCCACCGTACTGGGCATCTTTCTGGTCGATCGGATCGGTCGCAAGCGCTTTCTGCTCTGGATGGTGCCAGGCTCGGCCGTGGCACTGATCATCATGGGCGCGCTCTTTATCGGCGGCTCGCCCGATAATGCAGCGGCGCAGTGGACGCTGGTGGCATGTCTGGCCATCTACATGGCGCTCAACTCGAGCTTTGGCGTCTGCCTGTGGCTGATCAACGCCGAGGTCTATCCGCTGTTCGTGCGCGGCAAGGGTGCCAGCGTTGGCGCCTTCAGCCATTGGGTCTTCAACCTGTTGATGACGCTGACCACGCTGTCGCTGATCGGTGCACTGGGCACCTCCGGTACCTTCTGGCTCTACGCACTGATCACCATCGTCGCGCTGGTATTTATCGTGCGCTATGTGCCCGAAACGAAAGGGCGCTCGCTCGAGCAGATCGAGGCGGATCTTCGCAACGGCACCTTCTTCCCGGCCAAACGCAAAAAGGCGGTGGCGGCACAGGAACAGGCTGCGGAATAGACAGCGCAGACATGAGTGACTGTCAGCCATGAAAAAGGGCGCCCGAGGGCGCCCTTTTGGATGGGTAGCATCGGCCTAGTAGGAGGCGCGACGATACTGGCGGTAGCGCGGGCGCCAGAAGTTGGCATCGATGGCCTGGTGGATGGTCTCGTCATCGGTTTCAAGCGCCACGCCATCTTCCTGAGCGCGTTTGGCCACGGCGATGGCGATCCTGCGGCTGACTTCCTGAATGTCGGACAGCGGTGGCAGAACGGCGCCCTTGCCTTCAAGCGCGACCGGCGAGCAGTCGGCCAGCGCTCTCGAGGCGGCCATCAGCATGCCATCGGTGATGCGTGTGGCTTTCGCAGTAATGGCCCCCAGTCCTACGCCCGGGAAGATGTAGGAGTTGTTGCACTGGGCAATCGGGATTTTGCGATCACCGATGGTGACCGGCTTGAAGGGGCTGCCGGTGGAGACCAGCGCTTCGCCGTTGGTCCACTCCAGAATGTCGCGCGGTGTGGCTTCGATGCGTGAGGTCGGGTTGGACAGCGGCATGACCAGCGGCTCGCTGCAGTGCTGGTGCATGGTCTTGATGACATCTTCGGTGAAGAGCCCGCGCTGGCCCGATACGCCGATCAGGATGGTCGGCTTTGCATTGCGCACCACGTCGATCAGGGCCAGATCCCCGCTGCCGGTGTCCCAGTCGCTGATGTCGGCGCGCTTTTGCACCAGACGGCGCTGGAAGTTGACCAGGTTGCTCATGTCATCGGTCAGAAGGCCGTAGCGGTCGATCATGAAGATACGTTTGCGGGCTTCCTGCTCGCTGAGACCTTCTTCCTGCATGGCCAGCACGATGTGCTCGGCAATGCCGCAGCCGGCCGATCCCGCACCCACAAAGGCAACGCGCTGCTCGGAGAGCTTTTCATTCTTGGCCTTGCAGGCCGAAAACAGGGTGCCCAGTGCCACAGAGGCGGTGCCCTGAATGTCATCATTGAAACAGCAGATCTCATCGCGATAGCGCTCGAGCAGCGGCATGGCGTTGGCCTGGGCGAAATCCTCGAACTGGATGATGGCGTTGGGCCAGCGGCGCTTGATGCCCTGAATGCACTGATCGACGAACTCGTAGTAGGCCTCGCCGGTGACGCGCTCATGGCGCCAGCCCATGTACATCGGGTCGTCGAGCAGGTCCTGGTTATTGGTGCCGACATCCAGCACGATCGGCATGGTGTAGGCCGGGCTGATGCCGCCACAGGCGGTGTAGAGCGAGAGCTTGCCGATCGGAATGCCCATGCCGCCGATGCCCTGATCGCCCAGCCCCAGAATGCGCTCGCTGTCGGTGATCACCACGACCTTGACGTTGTCCTTGGTGGCGCTGTGCAGGATGTCGGTGATGTGTTCGCGGTGATCATAGGAGATGAAGATGCCGCGGTGGGAGCGATAGATCTGAGAGAAGGACTGGCACGCCTCGCCGACGGTGGGAGTATAGATGATCGGCAGCATCTCTTCGAGATGGTCTTCCAGCAGGCGGAAGAAAAGCGTTTCGTTGCTGTCCTGGATCGAGCGCAGATAGATATGACGATCCAGATCGCTGGATTGCTGGGCGTACTGCTGATAGGCGCGCTCGGCCTGCTCTTCGATGGTTTCGATGTTCTGGGGCAGAAGGCCCAGCAGGTTGAACTGGATGCGCTCTTCAAGTGAAAAGGCACTGTCCTTGTTGAGCAGCGGCGTTTCCAGCAGGGTAGGCCCCGAATGCACGATATAAAGCGGGCGAGAAGGGTTCTGATCCATCGTCATGACTCGCTGTAGACAGAAAGTGAAGGGAGACCCCGGACACAGCGTGCAGGGGAATCGACCGGGTCATTCATCGCCGGCGGCGTTCCTGCTGTTGCCATCTTCCGGAACGCAACACAGCGCCACCACGACCCGGCGAGGCGCGCCGGGCCGAATCCATCAGCTGCCCAGTGACATCAAAAGCAGGGGCAGCATCATGTAAAGCTCGGGATGAGACTCGCCGTTGACGCGAAGATCGCGGCTGTTCATCTCGACATCCATACGGTAGCGGTCGCCATCGCGGACCAGCAGTCCCTCCTGTTCCAGCCCTGCAAGCGTCTGCTCCGGGCGGGCGCCAGCATTGGAAAATGCCATCAGGTGCGTGAGCAGTGCCTTGTCCGAAGCCATGTCCAACGTCAGGTGACCGCGTTTCAGCGCCGTCGTCATGGGATCCTGTCCCGCCTCCATGGGATCGAAATCAAGCGCCAGCTTGCCTTCAAGCGATCCCTGCGGCGTATTCAGTCCCGCCACCGTGATCTCGGCGGAGGGCGTGCCTTCAAGGGCGTCACCAAGATAACGGAGCAGTCGCTGCTGGATCAGGGCAGTGGCCTGGTCTTCATTTAGTGATTCATCGATGCTGGACAGATCGATCAGCAGCGTGCGGGTGGCCTCGCGGGGCAGATGCTTGAGCGCCAGGGTCTGGGTGGCGTTATTGATGATCACGGGCTCGGCCAGAGCGGGATCTTTCAGCACAACGTTGCTGAACTGCCAGGAGCCTGTCATCGACAGGCCGTCATCGCCGTTGTCACGCAGTTGTCCCTGGCCGTCCATGCCCAGTTTGAGGGCCACGTTTTCGGCGTCGTCCTGAAAATCGAGCTGACCCAGGGTGGTTCTGAAGCGGCCGTCCCAGAAATTGTCCACATCGGGCCAGTCGGGACCGCCGGCGCCGCTGCCATCCAGATTCAGCGCATTGAGGATCAGCGAGCTCTCCTTGCCCTGGAAGTTCAGCGACGGGATCGACACGCGGGTAGTGGTGTGATCGCCATCAAGCCGATAATGGCCTTCCATGCCGCCCCAGGCCAGCCGTGCGCCGGGCGTTTCCGGCACATCGGTGGCATCAAACGCCGGTGAGTGCCAGTCGATGTTGACGTCGTTGCCAAAGCCTACGGTGGTGGTGGCCTCTATCGGTGTCTGATCGCCGAAATAGTGCGCCACGGTGTCCTGATGCTCGCCAAAATCGGGCGTGCTGTCGATATGCGCCCAGCCAAACCCCCACGGGCCGTGGGTAATGTGGTGGTGAATGTCGAATTCAAATGGGCCGTCTTCGGTGTCGATGACAGCGTGGGTGACGGCATCGGCGGTGCGCCAGCCACGGTCGTATCGGGTGACTTCCATGGGAACGCTGCCGGATAGCTGTTCGACGCCCTGGCGAAATTCCTGCTCGATACGTTTGCCGGTGTACCAGGGGGCTGCCACCCCGCCCGCCACGATAATGACCGCTGCAACCCCGATAATGCCCGCTGTCTTGCGCATGAAGTTCCCCGAACGTTCCATTAATGGTTTCAAAGTGATCGGCTACGGGCTGTCAGGAGGGTGACGCCAGCTTTATGCCGTCATCGTCGATGGTGATCAGACCCTGCTTGTAGAGTCCACCGATCGTTTTCTTGAAGTTGCCCTTGCTCACTCCAAAGGTGCGCTGGATCAGGGCCGGGTCACTCTTGTCACTGATGGCAAGCCTCCCGCCGGCCTTTTGCAGTTCTTCCAGAATCTGCGCGGACAGCGTGTCGGCCAGCGCCTCACGCCGGGGCTGCAGGCTCAGGTCGATCTTGCCATCGTCACGAATACGCTGGATGTAGCCCTGGGTTCGGGTGCCCATGCGCAGCGGTCGAATCGCTTCACTCTTGTGCAAAAGCCCCCGGTGGCGATGGTTGATGATGGCATTGAAGCCAAGATCGGTCGGGCCGGTAATGATCAGGTCAACGGCATCGCCCGGCGTGTAATCGGCGCTTTCGCGGTCCAGATAGCGATCCAGTCGCATCGAGGCGGTGATGCGCCGGGTCCGGTCGTCGAGATAGGCCACCACCATGCAGCGATCGCCCTGACGCAGCGGCCGGTTCGTGCGCTCCTCGAAATGCGGCAGCAGTAGATCCTTGGGCAGGCCCCAGTCGAGAAAGATGCCGACCGGAGTGCGCTCGACTACCTCCAGTGCGGCAAACTCGCCGACCTGAATCTTCGGGCGGTCGGTGGTGGCGATCGGGCGGTCCTCGCTGTCGAGGTACAAAAAGACCCGCAGCGAATCGCCCGGCTCGGTTGCGGCATCCCTGGGGATCTGGCGCGTCGGCAGCAGCACATCGCCCAGTTCGCCACCGTCGAGAAACAGCCCGATGGAGGACGGCCTGAGGATCTCAAGCGTATTGAAACGGCCCATTGCCGGCATGATCACGCCCCGTAAACAGAGTAAAGCCATTATGTTAACGCAAACGCATCGGTGGCGGGCAGGGGATGAACGGGGGGAGTGCGCGACTTGTCATGCGCACGAGGGAGTGCAATGCTTTTCGTCGGGAGATGGCATGCCTCCTGAAGCCGCAGGCTTCAAACCATCGCGTTCTGACACGTCGTGATTAATGATGCCTGCATGACGCACCCGGGTGCGAGCGCAGGTATGTCATGGCGATCCTTCGTTTTGTCACCACGTTCGCTCCGGATTCAATCTTCAAGGAGTGTTCCATGTGGTTTTCCGTTCTCGCCATCGGCCTGGGGGCCGCACTGGGGGCCAACCTGCGCTGGGCCCTGTCGCTGGCGCTCAACGCGCTCTTTCCGCCACTGCCGCCTGGCACGCTGGTGGCCAACCTGCTGGGCGCCTGGCTGATCGGCATCGCCTTTGCGCTGTTTAATCTGCTGCCGGAGTTGAGTCCGCACTGGAAACTCTTTGTCGTGACCGGCTTTCTGGGCGCGCTGACGACCTTTTCGACCTTCTCGCTGGAAATCATCGGGCAACTTCAGGCCGGGCGCTATCTCAACGCCATGGCCGGCATCGGGGCCCATCTGGCCGGGTCTCTTGTCATGACCGCTTTTGGCATGGCCTGCGTCACCCTTGTGCGGCAGTGGCTTCGGTAGCGGTCATATCGGTTATATGACAGTGCTGCAATAAAACTGACATATTTGCTTGCTAACCTGGCGTTGTGTTGAGCAGTCGCCCCTTTATTCCGGGCGGCATGATTACCAGCAGGGCGCCAGGCGCCCTGGCGCAAGGGAACGGAGCCATCCAGATGATCAAGCAAGTCGCTGCAGCCCTTATCGCTACCTCGCTGGCGGCCACCGCTTCGGCCGCAACCATTACCGGCGCCGGTGCAACCTTCCCCTATCCGGTCTACTCCCAGTGGGCCGATGGCTATCAGGACGAGACCGGCAACGGCCTCAACTATCAGGCCATCGGCTCCGGCGGCGGTATCCAGCAGATCACCGCCAATACGGTCACCTTCGGTGCCAGTGACGCGCCGATGACCCCGGAAGAACTCAAGAAGAACAACCTGGTCCAGTGGCCGCAGATCATGGGCGGCGTGGTACCGGTCGTGCATGTAGAAGGCGTCGAAGACGGCGCGCTGCGCCTGGACGGTCAGACCCTGGCCGACATCTACCGGGGCGAGATTACCTCCTGGAATGATGACGCCATCTCAAGGCTCAACCCTGACGTGACGCTGCCGGATACGAAAATCACCCCGGTCTATCGCGCCGAAGGCTCGGGCACCAACTTCCTGTTCACGCATTACCTGGCTCAGGTCAGTGAAGAGTTCAAAAACGAGATCGGTGAAGGCAAGTCGGTGGCCTGGCCTGCCGGTGTTGGTGCCAAGGCCAATGCGGGTGTGGCAAGTCAGGTCAGCGGTATCAACGGTGCCATCGGCTACGTCGAGTCGGCCTACGCCGAGCAGAACGATCTGAACGTGGCGCAGATGGAAAATCAGGCTGGTAACTTCGTGACCGCCGGCAGCGACTCCTTCCAGGCCGCGGCTGCCAATGCTGACTGGGAAAATGCCGACGGCATGTACCTGGTGCTGACCAATCAGCCGGGTGACGAGAGCTGGCCGATCGTGGGGGCCTCCTTCATCCTCATGCACACCGAAGTCAAGGATGCTCAGGCCGCTCGTGACGCGCTCGACTTCTTCGACTGGTCGTTTGAAAACGGCGGCGATATGGCCACCGAGCTGGACTATATCCCGATGCCGGACAACGTGGTCAGCATGATCAAGCAGGACGTCTGGTCGCAGATCAAGGACAGCAGCGGCAACGCGGTCTGGCAGCAGTAAGCAGGCCCTGTCGCAGCAGTGTAACGGGCCGGAGCCATGTGCTCCGGCCTCTGTCCACCTGACCTTCCCAAGAATGTCCATGTACAGGTATGACCCATGACGACCGGCAGCAGCGTTACCTCAAAGACCTCAGAGGGCGATCGGATGCAGAAGCTGTCGGCCAGTGCGCAGGAGCGTAGTGCCCTCAAGCGCAACGGTCTTGTCGACCGGCTCTTTGAACTCGCGACCCGGAGCTCGGCGCTGCTGGTGCTGTTGCTGCTGGGCACGATTACCGGTTCGCTGGTACTGGCCGGCTGGCCCGCTCTACAGGAGCTGGGGCTGTCCTTTTTTACCGGCGATCGCTGGGCCGCCAACGTTGAAAACTTTGGAGCGCTGCCAGCCATTTACGGCACGCTGGTGACGTCGCTGATCGCCATCGCCATCGCTATTCCGGTCTCGCTGGGCATCGCCATCTTTCTGACCGAGCTCTGCCCGCCGAAGCTGCGGCGCACCATCGGCACCATGGTGGAGCTGCTGGCGGGCGTACCTTCCATCATTTACGGCATGTGGGGCGTTGAAGTGCTGGCGCCGTTTCTCCAGTCCCACTTTCCATCGGTATTCCCGGCCGGTACCGGACTGACCACCGCCGGCCTGATTCTGGCCATCATGATCATTCCGTTCATCACGGCCGTGACCCGTGATGTCATGCATACCGTGCCGCCGATCATGCGCGAGTCTGCCTATGGACTGGGCTGCACCACCTGGGAGGTCATCCGCCACGTCATCTTCCCGTCCGTGAAGGGCGGCATGCTGGGCGGCGTGATTCTCGGGCTGGGCCGGGCGCTGGGCGAGACCATGGCGGTCACCTTCGTGATCGGCAACAACCTTTTCCTGAGTGCGACGCTGACCGGGCAGGGCACCTCGATTGCCGCCCTGATTGCCAATCAGTTCTCCGAGGCCGATGGCCTGCAGCGCTCGGCGCTTTTGCTGCTCGGACTGGTCCTGTTCCTGATTACCTTTGCCGTGCTGGCACTGGCCCGTTTCATGCTCAAGCGCATGGAACAGCGTGCCGCGTGAGGAGCGATTCATGAATCCTGTCTATCGCCGTCGGCGAACCATCAACCGCATCATCATGGCTGCCTCGCTGCTGGCCTCGGCCTTTGGCGTGATCTGGCTGTTTCTGATTCTTGTCACGCTGGTATCCAAAGGGGTGCCGGCCCTGTCGCTGGACGTCTTTACCGAGCGTACCCGCATGTCCGGCGGTGGGCTGGGCAACGCCATACTGGGTTCGCTGATCATGACGGCGCTGGCGACCATTGGCGGCACCATGATCGGCATTCTGGCCGGCACCTGGCTTGCCGAATACGGCGGTCGTTCGAAGCTTGCCAATACCATCCGCTTTATCAACGACGTGCTGCTGTCGGCGCCCTCCATCATTATCGGTCTGTATATCTATGCCGTGGTGGTCCTGCCGATGGGACACTTCTCGGGCTGGGCGGGCGTTGCGGCGCTGATGGTCATCATCATTCCGGTCGTGATTCGCTCGACCGAGGATATGCTGCTGCTGGTGCCCAACTCGCTGCGTGAGGCGGCAGCGGCACTGGGCGCTCATCGCTGGTTGATCGTGCTCAAGGTCTGCTACAGCGGGGCGAAGGCGGGCATCACGACCGGCGTATTGCTGGGGTGTGCACGCATCAGTGGCGAGACGGCGCCGCTGCTCTTTACGGCGCTCAATACCAATCAGTGGAACTTTTTCAACATGGGCAGCGAAATGCCCAACCTGCCGATGGTGCTTTACCAGAACATGACCATCAACTCGTTTATTCCCGCTCAGGTCTCGCTGGCGTGGGCCGGGGCACTGATACTGACGGCGGCGGTGCTGATTCTCAATATCCTGGCGCGCGTAAGCTCGGCGCGTTCGCAGAAGTAGGCATCAAGGGGTTTTCATTTCATGAACATGCGATCAGAGAATTTCACCATGGCGCCCAGGCAGACACCCAAGAACGCTTCCGGAAATACCCATGCGGCGGCCCCTGCCAAGCTGTCGGTTCAGGAGCTGGATTTCTACTATGGCGATTTCCAGGCGATCAAGAAGGTCTCGATGGACATTCCGGCCAACCAGGTGACGGCCTATATCGGACCCTCCGGCTGCGGTAAATCCACGCTTTTGCGCTGCTTTAACCGCATGCATGATCTCTATCCGGGACTGAAGACCGAGGGCAGCATTCTGCTGGATGGTCAGGACACTCACGCCTCTGGCGTGGACATCAACCTGCTGCGCGCTCGTATCGGCATGGTGTTTCAAAAACCGACCCCGTTCCCGATGTCGGTCTATGACAACATTGCCTTCGGCGTGAAGCTATACGAGCGCCTGTCGCGGCGTGACATGGATGAGCGGGTGGAGTGGGCACTGAAAAAGGCGGCGCTGTGGAACGAGGTCAAGGACAAGCTCAAGACCAACGGTCAGGCGCTTTCCGGCGGCCAGCAGCAGCGTCTTTGCATCGCACGTACCATCGCGGTCAAGCCCGAGGTCATCCTGCTTGATGAGCCAACCTCGGCGCTGGATCCGATCTCGACCGGCTATATCGAGGATCTGATTCACGAGCTCAAGACCGACTACACGATCGTGATCGTGACGCACAACATGCAGCAGGCGGCGCGTGTGTCCGATATCACGGCGTTCATGTACCTGGGCGAGCTGATCGAATGCGGTCAGACCGATCAGATCTTTACCGACCCGGAGAAGAAGCAGACCGAGGATTATATAACGGGTCGTTATGGATAGAAGGCTTTAATGTGGCTAGTATGTAATGGTCCTGCGGTGCAGAGGACCAGGGAGGGGACACCGACGTGTCCCCTTTTTTGCGTGCCTTGAAGACGTGCTGCAGGGCCCTGGTGAGTGATGCAGGTCTGATATGCCCATATGAGGCGGCAGGCAAAAGAAGGAATCTGCGTTGACTCTGATATTCCTGAACTAGTCTGTAATGACATTCCAACAACGACAGGGGACGACGCATTTATGGTTATTGCTCCCAGACAGCGTGTCTTTGTCGCATCCACGATCATTATCGTGATGCTTGTGGCCATCGGGGCCATCTTTCCTGACCGGTTCAGTCAGGGCGCCAGCGCCGCGTTGAGCGGTGTCACCCATCTCTTTGGGTGGTTCTATCTGTTTTCGGTCTTCGGATTCGTCATCTTTTTGTTGGTACTGGCCTTCAGCAAATACGGCAAGATTCGTCTCGGTCCCCAGGAAAGCAAGCCATCCTACGACTTTTTTTCCTGGGTCAGCATGCTCCTGGCGGCCGGCTTCGGGGTAGGGCTGGTGTTTTACGGCATGGCCGAGCCGATGATGCATTTCATGAACCCACCCTTCGATGACATGGAAGGCAGCACGCCGGACGCCGCGCGTTACGCGATCCAGTACGCATTTTTCAACTGGGGCGTGCACCAGTGGGCCGCGTTTTCGGTGGTGGGACTGATCATTGCCTATACCCAGTTTCGCAAGGGCCAGACCGGGCTGGTGTCGACGGTCATGTCGCCGCTGACGGCAAAGCTTGGCAAGGGACGTGTGTTTGCCGGCGGTCTGCTCAATACCTTTGCGGTCGTGGCCACCGTCATGGGTGTGGCGACTTCCATCGGCCTTGCGGTGCTGCAGATCAATGGCGGCCTGCATGCCGTGTTCGGCGTGGCCGAGGGCTTCATGTGGCAGGCCATCATCCTGTTTGCGATGTTCGTGTGCTATATGATGTCCACGGTCTCCGGGCTCGACAAGGGCATCAAGCGGCTGTCGAATCTGAACATGATTCTGTGTCTGGGACTGATGTTCTACATCCTGGTGACCGGGCCGACCGTGGCCATTCTGGAAACCATTACGGTCGGCATGGGGGATTACCTGCAGAACTTTCTGGGCATGAGCCTGCGGATCAACCCGTTCACCGACAATGACTGGATCAGCAGTTGGACCGTGTTCTACTGGGCCTGGGTCATTGCCTGGTCACCCTTTGTCGGAACCTTCGTGGCGCGTGTCTCGCGCGGTCGCACCATCAAGGAGTATGTCTTCGGGGTACTGATCGTGCCGCCGCTGCTGGCCTGTC
The DNA here is from genome assembly GCF_900112585.1 of Kushneria avicenniae. Lineage (GTDB taxonomy): Bacteria > Pseudomonadota > Gammaproteobacteria > Pseudomonadales > Halomonadaceae > Kushneria > Kushneria avicenniae. The sequence goes on from NZ_FOLY01000002.1 coordinate 96,915, forward strand.
TCTGGATCGGTGTTTTTGGCGGGGCGGCCCTGCACATGGATCTCTATCAGGATGCGGGCCTGGCTCAGGCCACCAGCGACAACATCACCTCGGCCCTGTTCGTGATGTTTGATCAGATGCCGTTCTCGTTCCCGCTGTCGATCGTGGCCATGCTCCTGATCTTTATCTTTCTGGTCACCTCGGCAGATTCGGCGGCCTATATCGTGGGGCAGATGACCGACAAGGGCTCGCTCAATCCGCCGCTCTACAAGCGGGTGACCTGGGGGGTGCTGATCGCGGCCATCTGTCTGATTCTGATCACGGCCGGCGGTGAGAGCGGTCTGAGCGGGCTGCAGTCAGCTGCGGTGGTCTCGGCGCTGCCGTTTACGCTGATTATCTACGGCATGGTATATGTGCTGCTCAAGGAGCTGCGTGCCGACCGCAAACAGATGTTGCTCAACCTCTACCGTCAGCATAATGAAACGCCGGTCGGGGCGGATGCCTTCGAGGCCGATGAGATGTCCGATGCCAATGCCGACCGCCTGCGTCGAGTACCGGGGGTCAAGAACCGTCGTATCAATCGGGACCGGGGCACCGGGCAGATCGAACCGGAATAAACAACATCGGGATCAACGGTGTCGGCATAAAAAGGTGTCGTGCAGTAATAGTATCAGGCCGGCCTTCAGGGTCGGTCTGATTATCTACAGCTATTCCAGCGATCCGCAATGATGATTAGTCTGTTAACGGACCATGCGCTAATGTTGATAACGATTCGAGCCGCCAGACTTGGATCGGTTTCGCTTTGCATCCCTGATGCATTGGAACCCCCCTTTATTTCCCGCATGCTCGTCATGCGGGATTTTTTTTGTGTGCCGGCTCGGCAGGAGGGGATGTGCGCGACGTCCTTTTGATCCTGCTGTTGATCCCGGGGTTGATCGCTGTCGGGCTCTGGCAGCAGTGGCCGGGCAGCGCGCGCGTGCCATCACAATTCAATCCCTTTGCCCCGTTCAATGTCGATGATCCGCTCAATGCGGTGACGCGTTTCAAGCTCAAGACACTGGATCAGGACCCACAGCGCTGTCTATCTGCGCTGGCCCGAGCGCGCACACAGGGGGCCATCGACTATGTGGAAGTGGGCAGCCCCGAGATCGGCGCGTGTCAGCTCCACGACGCCGTGCGGGTGCGCTCGACCTCGGTGCGCTTCAGCGCCAGCTTTCTGGCCAGCTGTCCGCTGGCGCTGTCCTGGGTGGTGTTTGAGCGACAGCGTCTGCAGCCCGCGGCGCGCGAAATATCGGGTCAGGACGTCGCTCGGGTGGATCACGTCGGCAGCTTTGCCTGTCGCAACGTCTACAACCGGGCCAGCGGCCGACGCAGCGAGCATGCCACGGCCGAGGCGTTTGATGTGACCGGCTTTCGCCTGCAGGACGGCACCCGGATGACGGTGTCCGGGCACTGGCGTGATGAGGGGGCCAAAGGCGAGCTGTTGCGACGCGCCTTCAACGGCAGCTGTGATGTGTTCGGCAATTCGCTGGGGCCTGAATACAACGCCGCACACCGCGATCACTTCCATCTGGGCATGCGCGGCTACGGGCTCTGTCGTTAGCTCGCCAGGTCGCGCGACGACAGCGGGGCATACGCATCGTCACAAAAAGGGTGGTGCCACCGTTTTAAAGGCTGGCTATGGTATGAGGGCATTGGCTGCAAAAGCTGACTCCCCAACAACAGCCCCGAGGAGTTCTGCCGCATGAGCACCGTCCGTTGGCGCGCCCACCCCAGGTTTGACTCTCCGTTGTGCACCAGGCGTCCCTCCATCGACAGAGGGCGTACATAATCCATGTTTACCCATATTCAGCTTGGCGCGCGCGATCTTCCTCGTCTGGCGGCCTTTTACGATCATGTGCTGGCGCCGCTCGGACTGAATCGCCTCGACAGCGATCATGACGGCGGCCCACCCGATGCCATCTGGCACTATCCGGGTCAACATTGGCCGCTGTTCGTCATTCAGTATCCCTTCAATGGCCTGCCGGCCACCTGGGGCAATGGCACTCAGATCAGCTTCATGGCGCCCAGCCGGGACAGCGTTGACGACGCCTTTCGTCGCGTCGTGGCCGGTGGCGGCGTCAGCGAAGGGCCGCCGGGCGTGCGCGACTGCTACGGGCCGGATTTTTATGCCGCCTACTGTCGTGATATCGAAGGCAACAAGCTCTGTTTCGTGCATGACAGCACGATGGGACCGACAGCGACATGAGCGATGTCAGTGAGCACGCCATTGCCGACACCCTGATGGCGCTGGCCCATCGTCGCGGTCGTGACAAGAGTTTCTGCCCGTCGGAAGCTGCGCGGACCCTGTTTGACGAGTCGCACTGGCGCGAGCACATGGCGGATGTTCGACAGGTGGCGGCCGATCTTGCACGTCAGGGCCGACTCGACATGCTCTCCCGGGGGAGTCTGCTGTCGCCGGATGTGGCGCATTCGGGACCGATACGTCTACGGTTGTGTTAAATCCTGCAAGCATCGCGTGTTCGTTGGTGAACATCGGATCGACAGGGCAGACACTCAGGGAGTAACCGCGTGAGCGATTTTGTTCTTTACGGCTTTGACGGCAGCACCTACGTGCGCACGGTGCGCATGCTCTTCATGGAAAAAGGCGTGACCTACGATCAGGTCTCGGTTGATGTGCTCAAGGGCGAGACCCATACCCCCGAGCACCTTCGCCGCCATCCCTTTGGCAAGGTGCCGGCACTGGAGACCGGCGGGCGCATTCTGTACGAAACCGACGCCATCGCCGAATTTCTGGAAGGGCACTTTCCCGCACCGGCACTGGTGCCACGTCAGCTGGATGACCGGGTCGACATGCGCCAGTGGGCAGCGGTGATCAACAACTACTATTACCAGGCCATGATCATGGAGCTGGCCTGGCAGCGCGTGATCAACCCGCTGTTGCAGCGTCCGGTCGATGAGACCGTGATTGCCGCCGCGCTGCCGAAGGTGCGTCATCAGTTTTCGCTGCTGGAGCAGTCGCTGGCCTCGCGCACCTGGCTGGTCGCCGGCCCCGTCTCCTATGTCGATTTCCTGCTGGCGCCGATCATGGCCTATGTGATGATGACGCCGGAAGGGCGCGCGATCATGATGGATTTTCCCAATGTGCAGCGCTGGTGGGACAGCATCCAGCAGCGTGAAAGCTTCGAGCGCACCATCCCCGAGCGCTTTCGACACCAGGGCTGAGTGTGCTGCCGATACGCCGGGCGTCGCTTGTGACTTCCCCCCCTTCAGGCAAGCGGGTATCCTGCACGGTTTTCCGACCTGACGCAGCGCCATGACCACCGCGGGCGCTGACCTGTTGCTTGTCGAATGTCCTTGCTAAATGTTCATTGCTGAAAGGGGAGTGCCGATGCAGCCGCGCGTGGGTGTGATCATGGGATCGAAGTCCGACTGGCCGGTCATGGAGCATGCCGTCAACATGCTGAGCCGTCTGGGCGTGGCATATGAGACGCGGGTGGTGTCGGCACACCGCACGCCGGATCTGATGTTCGAATATGCCCGCACCGCCGCCGAGCGGGGCATTGAGGTGATCATTGCCGGCGCCGGCGGCGCCGCGCACCTGCCCGGCATGGTGGCCTCACAGACGCCGCTGCCCGTGCTGGGCGTACCGGTCGAGTCAAAGGCGCTCAAGGGCATGGACTCGTTGCTCTCGATTGCCCAGATGCCGGGCGGCATTGCCGTAGGCACGCTGGCGATCGGCAAGGCCGGTGCGACCAACGCGGGATTGCTGGCGGCCCAGATCATCGGCACGCACGACGCCGAGGTGCGTCGCGCTGTTGAGGACTTCCGCGCCGAGCAGACTCAAAGTGTGCTGGATAATCCTGACCCCAGCGCAGAATAGAGTTTCCAGAAACAGTACTGGCGCAGATTCCTTTCCTTTACCCCCTGTTGATGAGTGAGAGATGGCCATGCAGATCGGCATTCTGGGAGCGGGACAGCTCGGACGCATGATGGCGCTGGCGGGCCTGCCGCTGGGTCAGCAATTTACACTTCTCGATCCTGCTGGCACGCCCAGTGCCGGCATTGGTGAGATTCTCACCGGCAGCGATGACGCCACCCTGGAAGCGTTCATCGAGCGTACGGATGTGGTCACCTATGAATTCGAGCATCTGCCGGTCAAACTTCTGGAGCGTATCGAGCAGGTGCGCCCGGTCTATCCGTCAAGCCGCGCCATCGCGGTGTGCCAGCATCGCGCCAAGGAAAAAGCGTTATTCTCGCAGTTGAATATCCCGACGCCCGAGTATCGGCTGGTCGAGAGCGCCGAGGCGCTTGAGGCGGCCGCGCGTGAGCTGGGCTGCCCGGTGGTGGCCAAGTCCACGACAGAGGGCTATGACGGCAAGGGGCAGGCCGTTTTGCGTGCGCCCGAGCAGGCCGTTGAGGCGTGGCAGAGCATTGGCCATGATCAACTGGTGGTCGAGGCATTCGTGGACTTTGTGCGGGAAGTGTCGCTGATTGCCGTGCGCGGACGCGATGGCGAGGTGCGCTCCTATCCGATGACGGAAAACCAGCACGAAGAGGGCATTCTGCGTTACTCGGTGGCGCCGCTGCCGGATGTCGATGCCGAGCTGCAGGCCACGGCGGATGGCTATATCCAGGCGCTGCTTGAAGAGCTGGACTATGTGGGCGTGCTGTCGCTGGAGCTTTTTCAGGCCCGCGACGGCAGGCTGCTGGCCAACGAGATGGCGCCCCGGGTGCATAACTCCGGGCACTGGACCATGAACGGCGCGGCCACCAGCCAGTTTGAAAACCATCTGCGCGCCATCGCCGGGTTGCCGCTGGGCGATACGAGCGCGCGCGGGCTGACCTGCATGGTCAATGTCATCGGTGAAGAGGGTGACAGCGCCGCGCTGCTGGCACTCGACGGCGTGCATCTGCATCGCTATGGCAAGTCGCCGCGAGCCGGGCGCAAGCTGGCCCACATCAACGTGGTGGCCGATGACTATTCAACGCTTTTGCAGCGCGTACGCGCCGTGACTGCGCTGCTGCCGGGGGCGTTTGACAATACCATGCACTGGGACAACGTCTGACGTTTTGTCTCTCGAAACGCCCTTTCCGGGCGTGCTGCCGGAGCCTTCACCTCCTGCAGCGCGCCCGTGACCCGTCAACTCCCCGCTTTGCTCTCCTTCCTTTTCTCTCCCTCATGCGTCATCGCCTGTGATATTCGCCCACATATCAGGCAGTCACTTGATCAGAGCATGGTGATCTTTCGCTTGTCGGCGTTTCAGGGCCATGGGCATACTGAAAGGTTCCTGACGGCGTCACCACTGCATGGCGCCTCAATCTGCCCAGCCTCATCTCAAGGAGAGGGTGATGCCCTATACCGTGCCTGATATCGAACCCCTGGAAAGCATTCTGCCCGAAGAGCCGCTGCTCATGATGGGCGCGGGCCCTGTGCCCATTCCGGCCCGGGTCGCGGCGGCCAACGGTATCGTCATCAACCATCTGGGCGACACCATGGCGCGTATCATCGAGCAGATGAAAGCGATGTCGCGCTATGTTTTTCAGACCGAATCGCGCCATATTCTGGGCGTGGCAGGGCCCGGTTCGGCGGCGATGGAAATGGCGGTCATCAATCTGGTCGACCCCGGCACCCGCGTACTGACAGTCAATAACGGCTTTTTCAGCAGCCGGCTGGGCGAGATGGCCCGTCGGGCCGGTGGCGACGTCATGGAGATGGATGCGGGCGTGGCCAGCGCTGCCGATGAAACCGCCGTTGCCGAAGCGATTCGCGCACACCGTCCGCGCGTGCTGACCATCGTGCAGGGGGAGACCTCCAGCACCGTGTTCAATCATGCGCTGCCGGCGATCTGCCGGGCCGCCGCCGAGGCTGATTGTCTGGTGGTCTGTGACGCGGTCTGTACATTGAGCACCATGCCGCTGGAGATGGATGCCTGGGGCGTGGATGTCGTGATTACCGGCGGTCAGAAGGGTCTCAGCTCGATTCCCGGGGTGTCACTGATCGCCTTTTCCGATCGGGCCTGGCAGGTGATCGAGGGGCGCGAACGTTCCCTGACGCACTGGTGTCTGGATGCCAGGCTCGCACATCAGTTCTGGTACAACAAGTCGTATCACTATACCGCCCCGGTGTCCGGCATTCTGGCACTGCATGAGGCACTGAGGCTGGTGTGTCAGGAAACTCTGCCCCGGCGCTTTGATCGACATCTGCGCTGTTCCAGAGCGCTACAGGCCGGTATCGAAGGGCTGGGATTGAAGCTCTACATTGACGGGCCGTCGCGACTGAATTCGGTAGTGGGGATTCATTTGCCCGAGGGGCTGGCACAGACGGACCTGATGCAGCACATCTCCCGCCATCACGGGGTGGAAATTTCCGGGGCCTTCGGGGCCAATATCGTGCGTATTGGTCAGATGGGCGAGCAGTGCCGGACACATCACCTTTTCCGCACGCTTCACGCTCTGGGCACCAGCGTGCGCTCGCTGGGCCATCAGGTTGACGTGTCGGCCGGTGTGGCGGCGCTGGAGCTGGCGCTTGCCGACTACAAACCGGTATTTGCCTGAGCGCTCGAAATAATGAAAAAGGTAATGAAAGGGGCCCCGCAGTGCGGGGCCCCTTTCGTTGCCGGCATATCTCTTCGCTTCAGGAAGCGGTCGCCATTGTCGGCGGATTGTCGTTGTGGGGACCGCGGCGCTGCATGACGACCAGCCCGGCCGCGATGGCGATACCGGCCAGGTCGGTATAGATACCGCCGTAGATCATGCACAGCGCACCGAAGAACATCACCACCCGCTGCCACACCTTTACCGGGCCGAAGAACCACGCCTGCACGGTGGCCGACAGCAGCACGATGCCCATGATGGCGGTGATGCCGACGCGGGCGATCTGCAGCCAACTCCCCTCCATCAGCATGGCCGGGCTGTAGAAGAACATGAAAGGCACGATGAAGGCCGCCAGACCGATCTTGAACGAGGCCACCGAGGTGCCCATGGCGTTGTCGCCGGAGATGCCCGCCGCGGCGTAGGAGGCCAGCGCCACCGGCGGCGTGATTGCCGAGACCACCGCGAAGTAGAACACGAAAAAGTGGGCCACCAGCGGCTGAATACCGATACCGATCAGACCCGGTGCCACCACCGAGGCGGCCACTGCATAGGCGGCGGTGGTAGGCATGCCCATGCCCAGCAGAATGCTGATCAGCATGGCGAAGAACAGTGCCAGCAGCTGGCTGACGCCGGCCAGTCCCAGCAGTAGTGAGGAGAAGCGCGCGCCCACCCCGGTGAGGCCGATAACGCCGACGATCAGACCGGCGCAGGCACACACCGCGATGATCTGGATCGACATCGTACCGCCCAGCTGCAGGGCGCGCAGGATCGCCGCCGGCCCCATCCTGTTGGGCGAAATCCAGCTGACGATGGCCGCCGAAGCGGTCGCCAGGGTGCCGGCGCGGATCACCGAATAGCCCATGAACAGCGCTGCCACCAGGATGATGATGGGCGCGAACAGATAGGCGTGGCGTGCCAGTTTGGAGAACTTCGGGATCTCGTCGCGGGTCATGCCGCGCATGCCCTTGCGCGCGGCCTCGAAGTCGACCATGAAGTAGACCGAGGCGAAGTAGAGAATGGCCGGAATCACCGCCGCGATGGCGATTTCGGTGTAGGGGATACCGGTGATCTCGGCCATGATGAAAGCGCCCGCGCCCATGATCGGCGGCATGATCTGCCCGCCGGTAGAGGCGGCGGCCTCGATGGCGCCGGCGCTGCGGCCGGGATAGCCGACCTTTTTCATCAGCGGAATGGTCAGCGAACCGGTGGAGACCACGTTACCGGCGCTGGTGCCGTTGATCATGCCCATCAGGCCGGAGGCGAAGATCGATACCTTGGCTGGGCCGCCACGCGCGCGACCGGCGGCAGCGAAAGCGAAATTGACGAAGTAGTCGCCTACCTTCGAGGCCTGCAGGAAGGCGGCGAAGATAATGAACAAAATGATGTAGGTCGAGGAGACCGCAGTGGTGGGCCCCAGTACGCCGGCGTCGGTGTAGACCTGACTGAAGAAGCGGTTGAGCGACAGCCCCGGATAGCCCAGAAAGCCCGGCAGGGCAGGGCCGGCGAAGACATAGGCGATAAAGATGGCGGCGATGGCCACCAGCGCCATGCCGGCCACGCGTCGGGTCAGCTCCAGAATCAGCAGTGAGCCGGCGATCGCCGCCCAGCTGATGCCGATGGGGGCGAAGGCAGTGCCGGTCGAGGCGCGCAGCGGCGAGTTGAACATCAGCAGCAGATAGCTGGAGGCGGCGGCGGCGCACACCATCAGCACCAGCTCGGTGATCGGCAGGCTGCCACGCGGACGGCGAATCAGCCAGGAGAGCACGATAGCGCCCGCCGTGGCGGCGATCAGCGGCGCACCGAAGTGCCAGGTCTCGACCGCCGGGTCGATGCGCATGGCGCCGCCGGCCATGCTCTGGCGCATCAGCACGACCTGCACCAGCGCGTAGAGTGCGGACAGCAGCAGCAGGCCGGCGAGGCCATCGAGCCAGCGCGGCGAGGCCTTCTGGCCGTCTTCGGCAAAGCGCGCCCCGGTATAGAGGCCAAAGCCGAGAATCAGCGCGCCGCAGACGTGCAGGATACGAAACGTCCAGGTCTCGATCGGATAGACGTTGAGCGAGATCAGATGAAAGCTGGTATAGGCCACGGCCATGGCGGCGAACAGCCACCACAGCCAGCCGGAGAAGACACGGCGCCCCGGCTCGACGACGTCGTTGTCGACCCCATCGGCGATGATCATGTCATCTTCCGGCTTCTGATCTTTATGTGGGTTGGACATGGTGTGTTACCTCGAATGAGTCGAAAAACGGCGCCGCCCCGCACCGGAGCGGCGACGCGTGTTACTGACGGATCAGCGACGGATCGATCTCATGGCCGTTCTCCTCGTACCAGCGCACGGCACCCGGGTGATAGGGCAGCACGGTGTTGTACTCAAGGTTCTCCGGCACGCTGTTGGCGGCGCTGCGGTGGATATCGCGCATGCGGTCGTTGTTCTCCATGCTCACCTTGACGATCTGGTAGACGAACTCTTCCGGCAGATCGCAGTTGGCAATGGTGAAGTTCCACATCGACACCGCCTGCAGGTCGTGATCGAGGGTGCTGTAGGTGCTGGCCGGAATGGTGAACGGCGCGACAGGGAAGTCGTCGACGATTTTTTCCTGTTGTGCGTCGGAGAACTCGATGAAATTGACACCGGTCTGTACTTCCAGCTGACTGACCGCCGGGATGGGGATGCCGGCCGCAAAGGCGACCACGTCGATCAGACCATCCTGCAGCTGGCTGCCGAGATCGGACCAGCCGCCGTTGCGACGTTCATAATCGACACCCAGTTCGGAGAGGATCGCCGGAAAGTAGGTGTCGGAGGTCGATGCTGCCGGGCCGAAGCCGATGCGCGCGCCGTCAGGAATTTCGTCGATGCTGTCGATACCACTGCTGGAAAGGGCGGCGATCGAGAAAGGCGTTTCATACATGGGGAACAGCGCACAGACGTTGTCCATCTTCATGCCCGGTGCCAGCGGACTCTCGCCGTTGAGCGCCTGAGCGGCGGGGCCCATGGTGGTCAGCCCCAGTGCCACGTCACCGCTATGAACCAGCGCCATGTTCTGGGTCGGGCCGCCGGTGATCTCGCCCCCACCGGAAACGCCCAGTTCATCGGCGATCAGATTGGCCCAGCCGGAACCATAAACGTAGTAGGTACCGCCCTGGCTGGCAGTGGCGACGGTGATGCTGTCTGGCCAGTCGCTGCGATCCACGCTGTCGCTGGCCTGGGCTGCGCCGACGGTGGTCAGCGATATCGCAGTAGTCACGGAGGCCGCGACAGTCAGGGCAAGAGTATTGCGTGACAGAGTTGGCATGATGGAGCTCCCGTTATGATTGGACTTTTTTGAAGGACACCGACCAGGGCGTCGGTGTGCATCACGCCTCAGGAGGGGCAAGTCATGCGCCATGTGCCGTTTTTTTTAACCATGTCAGCAGGTTATAAATCCTGTTTGCAACTTTGGTCGCGTGGAAGGGAGCAGGATAATGGCGGATATCCGCACTTTCGCGCATAAACGATGTGTGGAAATCCGCACAATGGTGTGATCAGGAAAGGGAGAGCGACGACAGCGCCGTGGGATGGGTGTCGTTCGAGGCTAAAGTATAACGGTGAAGGCCGTCTCAAAGCGGAGACAGAGCTGCTTTCAGGCGTTCAGCGGCTGAGCCTTGTCACCGCCGTCTTCACGGCGATACGACTCGGCGCGCAGGCCGTGCTTTTTCAGCTTGTCATAGAGGGTCTTTCTTGGCACATCAAGGTGCTGACAGGCCTCACTGATGCGACCGTGGCAGCGGGCCAGCGCCTGATCGATCAGGCTTTTTTCGAACATCTCGACCTGACGAGCCAGCGAAAGCTCGCCGCTATCTGCTCCGCTACCATCGAGCAGAAGATCCAGACGATAATCGTGGGCACTGCCGATCAGCACATAGCGCTCGGCAAGGTTGCGCAGTTCACGCACGTTACCCGGCCAGTCGTGGGCCAGCAGCACCGAGACCCCGGCGCTGTCGAGCGGCGGTACCTCAAGACTGCTGCGGGTCGCCGCGACCACCGCAAAGTGCTGGAAAAGCAGCGGGATGTCTTCACGCCGCTCGCGCAGCGATGGAATCAGCAGGGTGACCACGTTGAGCCGATAGTAGAGGTCCTCGCGAAAGCGGCCCGCCTCGGCGGCGGCCTTCAGATCGACCTTGGTGGCGGCGATCACGCGGATATCCAGGTCGATGGCGCTGTTGGAACCGAGCCGCTCGATGGCACGCTCCTGCAGGACCCGCAGCAGCCGGACCTGCAGAGTCAGCGGCATCGACTCGATTTCGTCGAGAAAGACGGTGCCCCCCTGGGCATGTTCAAACTTGCCGATGCGTCGCTCTACCGCGCCGGTGAAGGCGCCCTTTTCGTGCCCGAACAGCTCCGATTCGATAATGCTTTCGGGTACCGCGCCACAGTTGATAGCGACGAAAGGCGCGCCGCTGCGCCGGCTGCGCTCATGAATGGCACGGGCGACAAGGTCCTTCCCCACGCCGGTTTCGCCAAACAGCAGGACATCTGCCTCGACCTGACTGACGCGTGACACCATGGTGGCCAGCTGCGCAATCGCCGCAGTGCGCCCCACCAGCCGCGGCCCGGGCGCCGACTGCTGCGCCTCCAGCTCGGCGCGCAGGTGGCGGTTCTCCAGCGCCAGCCGGCGGGTCTCGGCGGCGCGGCGTACCACTTCCACCAGCTCATCGCCGGCGAAGGGTTTCTCGACGAAGTCCCAGGCGCCTTCGCGCATCGCCGTCACCGCGGTGGAGACATCGCCATGGCCGGTGATCAGAATGACCGGTAACTCCGGGTCGCGGGCGTGCACCTCGCGCAGCAGCGCCATGCCGTCCATGCCCGGCATGCGAATATCACTGATCAGCACACCGGGAAAATCCTGCTCCAGAGCTTCCAGCGCCTTTTCGGCACTGGCAATGGCCAGCGGCTGATAGCCGGCCAGCTCCAGCGTCTGGCCGGTCGTAAAGCGCATGTGGGATTCATCATCGACGATGATCACTGGCGTGGCTGGACGATCAGGCATCAGCAGGGCCCTCTGGTAGTGGTGCGTTGGAGGAGGTCGCGGCGGGCAGATGGATCATGAACAGTGCGCCACCTTCGGGGCGGTTGCAGGCTTCAAGGCGACCGCCAAGGTCGCTGATGATGCGCTGTGAGATCGACAGCCCCAGCCCCAGTCCCTTGCCGGCAGCTCGGGTGGTATAAAAGGGCTCAAAGAGATAATCCATTGCCTCTTCACTGAGCCCGGGACCGCTGTCGGCCACGCTTAGAACGACCCATTCATCCTGTTGTTTGACGGTCAGGATCAACTGACGCTCGGTGCTGTCACTCATCGCCTGCTGGGCGTTGCCGATCAGATTGACCAGCACCTGTTCAAGACGTACCGGGTCGGCACGTACCCAGCAGGCTGGCTCGCTCATCTGCGAGACAATACGGATCTCCGACGCTTCCAGGCGAGCGTGAAAGAGCCGTAGCGCATAGTCAAAGCAGGCCTGAGCCGAGACATCGGTCAGTGTTTCGCCGCCCTTGCGTGAAAACTGACGCAGCTGGGCGCTGATGGCGGCCATGCGTTCAACCAGTTCGGAAATCTGTGCCAGATTGGTGTCGGCATCATCGACGCGTTGGCGTGCCAGCAATATACGGGCGTTGTCAGCATAGGCGCGAATGGCGCCAAGAGGCTGGTTGAGCTCATGGTTGATGCTGGCGGCCAGCTGTCCCAGTACGGCCAGTCGGGCGGCCTGTACCAGCTCGTCGCGGGTCTGGCGCAGGGTCTGCTCGGCGCGCTTTCGTTCTTCGATCTCCTGCGAAAGATGGTGATTGGAGGCGACCAGTTCGCGGGTACGGGCGTCCACGTGGCGCTCCAGCTCATCGCGAGCGTGCGCCAGGGTCTGGCGCTCCCGTTCGGCAAAGCGTTCGCGCTCACGGCGTAATCGATAACGCTGCCAGCCGATGGCGCTTCCCAGCGCGATCAGCATCCAGCTGCCGCCGGCTGCCAGTGCGCCCAGCCATTGCGCCCTGACGATCGGGCGCATCGGTTGCAGAATATGCAGGCTCCAGTTGAATCGTGCCAGTGGCTGGGAAAGGTTCAGATAGTCCTGATCGCCAAGACGTACATGTCGTGCGCCATCAGGCAGGGTTTCAAGCACCCTGAGCCCGGATTCGGGTAGAGGCTCATCCGTGTAGCGTCGGGTCGATAAAAGCCCCTTGCGGGCGCTTTTTGATAGTGGCTGAAAGGCGGTCAGGCGCAGGGCAGGATCACTGGACATGAAGATGATGCCGTTGATATCGGCCACAAGCAGTGTGGCGTCAAGGCTTTGCCATTCACGCTCGATCTCGTCGAGCCCTACCTTGACCACCATCACCCCATCGGGGGGCGTGTTTGATGCATGACCAATGGCCCGAACCGGCGCCGAAAAGTAGTATCCACGGGCGCCCGATTGCGTGCCAAGGGCGTGGAAACGGCCGCTGCGGCCATTGATGGCCTGACGGTAATAGCCGCGAAAGGCGTAATTCTGGCCCATGAAACTGTCGGTGCGCTGCCAGTTGCTGGCGGCAATGGTGGTGCCATCACGATCAAGCAGATAGATGTCTGACACATCGGCGTAGGCGCGTGAGCGATCCAGCAACTGATTGAGCGTCAGGGTGTCGCGCGTCCTTTCATCCCGGGCAAGAAAGCGGCGCACGCTCTCGCGGGTGGCGAGCAGGTGAGGCAGATAGTCGTGACGAGTGAGATAGCCGATCAGATTGGCGCGAGACAGCTGCAGGGCGTTACCGGCGGCGTGACGCAACTCCGTCAGAGCCTGTTCACGGGCCAGCCGTGCGCCCTGCCACATGAACAGCACCAGCGCGATGCCAAAGGCTGCCACAATCAGCGTGCGGCGGATTCTGATCTTTCGTTGACGTGTGTCACCTGTCATTGGATGGCTGGCGCTGTGCCACGCCAGGGTCAACGGCTTTCGAGTGGCACATGCGCTCTCCGATGGCGTCTTGTCAAAACATCACGTTACGCGGATCAGACAGGGGTGCACAGTATCGAATGGTCGATGCAGGAGCGCAGGTCGAAGAAGGCGTGATGCCCGGACGACCCAGGCCAGGCTACCCATGATGGTTCGATGGCGGGAAGGGAAAGGCCGCCACCCCGGATGAGGGCGACGGCCAGGTAGATCAGACGTTGTTCTGTTCGATGCCCTGAATATACCAGGGGGACTGGTCGCGGACTTCACGGGTCAGGTGCCAGGTTTCGTTGAACTCGTTGTCCTGACCGTCTTCCTTCATGATGCCGTGAAAGAGCACCGTGGCCTCGGCCTGCTGGCCGTATTCACGCACATCGCCCAGCTCGGCAAACAGACGTACCACTTCGGTCTGGTTATTGGCGCTCTGCTCGGCGCGCTCCTTGCGCAGCAGGTTGTAAAGCTCGGGCGTAACGAACTCCTGAATCTTTTCAAAGTCGTTGTTGTCCCAGGCGCGCTGCAGGTTCATGAAGTGCTCCTTGGCCCCGGACAGGAACTGCTCGCGGTTGAACCAGGACGGCTCGCTGCCCATGGCAGCGCCTGCGGCACCGGCACCCGGTGCGGCGGCGCCTGACGCAGGCCCGAAATCATGGGTCTGGCGCTGCTGGTGATGCTGCTGGCGCTGATCATGGTGAACATCATGCGCGCCGGTATTGGACGCTCGACGCCGCGCCGCCAGTACCTTCCAGGCAATGAAGCCCAGAAGCGCGATCAGCAGGATATCCATGAAGCGGATACCGTCGAAAGCGCCTCCGAAGAGCAGTGAGGCGATCAGGCCGCCGGCCATGATGCCTGCCAGCGGACCCATGAAGCGTGACATGCCACCACCGGCGGCGCGCGTGCCCTGCTGGGCCTGACGCGGCGGTGTGGTGGCCTGGCTGCTGCTGGGGCTTGCCGAGCGTGAGTAGCTGCCAAAGCTCTTGCCGCCGCCAAAGCGCTTGGCGTCGGCATGCTCGACGGCCAGGCCAAAGCTCATCAGACCGATGAGCAGCGTGATCAGTAGATGACGCATGAGAGATCCTCCCGATAAATGCATCATTGAGTAGTGGTCAGTCGACCCTCGTTACGGCGACTGCGTGTCGCGGGTAAATACCCAGTTGCTGTGATCCGAAAGCTCCGCGTTGAATCGATAGCCGCCCAGGTCAAAGGCCTTCAGATCGTCACGCTTGTCGAGCCGGTGGCGCACCATCCAGGCGCTCATCATGCCGCGCGCCTTCTTGGCGTAAAAACTGATGACCTTGTACTGCCCGTTTTTAGCGTCCTTGAACACCGGCGTGATGACATCGCTGCCAAGACGCTTGCGATCAATGGCGCTGAAATATTCATTCGAGGCCAGATTGATCAGCACCCGGTCGCCGCCGCTGTCGCTGACTGCCTGATCCAGATCGCGGGTCAGACGCTCACACCAGAAGGCATAAAGATCACGACCCGCTGAATTCTCGAGCTTCGTGCCCATCTCCAGCCGGTAGGGCTGCATCAGATCCAGCGGCCGGAGCATACCGTACAGACCCGAAAGAATGCGCAGATGCGACTGTGCCCATTCAAGGTCCTCCTCGGGCCAGTGTTCAGCCTTGAGCCCGGTATAGACATCGCCCTGAAAGGCCAGGATCGCCTGCTTGGCGTTACTCGTATCAAACGGTGTCTGCCACTGCTCGAAGCGGGCCACATTGAGACCGGCCAGCTTGTCACTGATCCCCATCAGCTGTGACAGCGACTGCGGCGAATAGTCACGCAGAATGTCGATCAGCTCGCGGCTGCGGTCCAGGTAATCCGGCTGCGTGGCCGTCGCTGTATGGGGAGGCGTTTCAAAATCCAGCGTCTTGGCTGGGGACAGCACGCTCAGCATGCAGATTCTCCGCTCATGTTGTCACGATTAGAACCCCTCCGGTGACGGCCTCAGACTGCGTTAAGTCAGGACCGGGCCGGAGAGGCGTGCGCCTGATGCTGCGCGTTCGAAGAGAGTGGGCTCAGGGGCAGGGATTGGGCAGACGCTTGTGGACACCCTCGATGGCTTCGATGACCTCATCGGAGAGCGTCATGCCTTCGCTTGCGATGTTGTGATCGAGCTGCTCAAGCGTGGTGGCCCCGATGATGTTGCTGGTGACGAAGGGGCGGGTATTGACCCAGGCCAGCGCCATCCGGGCCGGGTTGAGATCAAAGCGTCGGGCAATGTCGACATAAGCCCAGGTGGCCTCTTCAGCCAGCGTCGAATTGTAGCGCTGGAAGCGCTCGAACAGTGTCAGCCGTGCGCCTTCGGGCTTCATGCCGCCCAGATACTTGCCGCTGAGCACCCCGAAGGCCAGCGGTGAATAGGCCAGAAGCCCCACGTTCTCGCGATGGCTGATTTCGGCCATGCCGATTTCGTAGCTGCGGTTGAGCAGGTTATAGGGGTTCTGGACCGATACCACGCGCGGCAGGTTCATGGTCTCGGCCAGACGCAGGCAGTGCATCGTGCCCCAGGGCGTCTCATTGGACAGGCCGATGGTTCGAATCTTGCCGGCGTCCACGGCTTCCTTGAGTGCTGACAGCGTCTCTTCCAGCGGCGTGGCGTCCGGCGCCTCTTCGTGCTGGTAGTCCAGCTTGCCGAAGTAGTTGGCGGGGCGGTCCGGCCAGTGCAGCTGATAAAGGTCGAGATAGTCGGTATTCAGGCGCTTGAGGCTGTCATCAAGGGCCTGATGAATCTGGGGTCGCGACAGCCTTGGCCCGCCGCGCAGATACTCCATGCCGCGACCGGCACCGGCCACCTTGCTGGCCAGCACGATGTCATCGCGACGCCCGCGCGCCTTCAGCCAGCTCCCGATATAAGCCTCGGTGCGCCCCTGGGTCTCGCCATTCGGCGGTACCGGATACATTTCGGCGGTGTCGATGAAGTCGATACCGGCGGCCAGAGCGCGGTCGAGCTGCTCGTGTGCCTCGGCCTCGCTGTTTTGTTCGCCAAAGGTCATGGTGCCAAGACAGAGCCGGCTGACCGAAATACCACTGTCACCGAGAGGACGTCTTTCCATGGGGTCTCCAGAGCCTTGTAGAGCGGGTGAGTGCCCATGTTAGACGGGCGGTGATGCGCGGGCAAACACGGGGCTTGAGTCGTCTTCCTCACAGGCGTATATTGCCGGCCTCGCTGCCCCGGGTGACGGTTTTCCGGTGGTGCGATAACGGGGCTGCCCCTTTCAATTTTTCTGCAGGTGATGAGTCACCTTCACGGCAACAGCCGTTCGCGTCATGACCTGATCCCTGCCACGCTATGAGCAGACAGGGCACGAATCGAACGCTGGAACTTACAAGGTTGGTTGTTATGCTGCGCTCTGCTCAGGTTTTCACACAGCTTGAATATCGCCTGGCGTCGCGCCTGATGCAGGCCCCGTGGCTGGAAGGCTCCGCCCACAAGCGGCGTCTGACCATGCACCTGTTTCGACGCTGTGCCAACGCCGGGCATGTGGATGCGCTGTCCACCTATGGTGTGATGCTGTTTCGGCGCGGTCAGTCGGCCCGTGACAAGGCCCGCGGCGTACGCTGCGTGGTGAAGGCCGCAGAGGCCGGTCATCCCGAAGCCCAGTATCAGGTAGGCCACATGTACGAACACGGCTGCACCCAGTTTGCACGCCGTGAAGACCGTGCCGTCACCTGGTATGCCCGTGCTGCTGAAGCCGGCCATGCCGGCGCAGCGCAACGTCTGGCGCACGCCTTTGATCACGGTGAGCTTGGGCTGCCGGTAGACCCGCAGCGTTCACATTACTGGCACCAGACCGAGGGTGACACGGCGGCGGTTGCCCGCCAGATGACTTCGGTGCCTGCGCGTTCTCCTGCCCTGCAGTAACAGCGTCGCCAACCGTCCTGCGTCAGTTCGTGACATGAAAAGGCCCGAGTCCTGTGGATTCGGGCCTTTTGTGGTTCAAAGTCGTGATCAGGCGCCGGAAACGCCCATCAACACCTTGCCGGTACTGGTGTTCTCTTCCAGATAGCGCATGGCTTCGTCCGCCTCCTGAATCGAGAAGGTGCGATCGATCAGCGGCTTGATGCGACCGTTTTCCAGCAGCGGCCAGACATGGGCGTAAAGGGCATCCATGACGCTGCCCTTGCCGGCCGGCGAGCGCGAGCGCAGCGTCGAGCCGATCAGGCGCTGGCGCTTCATCAGCATGCGTGCGAGATCAACGCTGGTTTCCCGACCGCCCATGAAGCCGATCAGGATAATACGACCGTCCAGATTGAGCACCTGCTGGTTCCATTCGATATATTCGCCGGCGACCGGATCAAGCACGACATCGACCCCACCCCAGTTCTGTACGGCCTCGACAAAGCTGCCGTCGTGACGGTTCCAGCCGCCGTCGGCCCCCAGCGATTGACAGGCCTCGATCTTGTCCTGACTGCCCACGGTGACAAAACAGGGGTTGTTGAAGGCCCGGCAGAGCTGGATGGCAGCCGTTCCCACGCCGCTGGCGCCGGCATGCAGCAGTACCCGCTCGCCTTCACGCAGGTCTGCCTCCATGAACAGATTGAGCCAGGCGGTAGCGAACACTTCCGGCAGGGCAGCCGCATCGCGCAGGGTCATGCCCTGGGGAATACGCAGCGCTTGGGCTTCATTGACCAGAACCTGCTCGGCGTAGCCACCGCCTGCGAGCAGTGCACAGACCTGATCGCCGACGCGAAAGCGTTCCACTGCCGGGCCAATGCTTGCCACCACGCCGCTGACCTCGAGCCCGAGAATCTCCGAGGCACCCTTCGGCGGTGGGTAGCCCCCGTCACGCTGCAGGACGTCAGCGCGGTTCATGCCCGCCCAGGCCACATCGATGAGAATTTCGCTGCCGCCGGGAGAGGGCAGGTCGTTGTGCTCGCACCAATGGAGATGCGAATCCTTGACGGCAATGGCATACATGCGGTGCTACTCCAGTCCAATAAGGCAAAATCAGTCGAAGAGGGCGTCCAGAAGCTCGTCCGGCGTGTCGGCGCTGATCAGCGTGGCGCGCGTATCGGCGTTGAGAAAGCCCGCCTCGACCGTGTTGTCCAGAAACTGTAGCAGGGGATCAAAGAAGCCGGCGTGATTGAGCAGCCCGATGGGTTTGCGGTGCAGCCCCAGATAGCGCCACGTCCAGGTTTCAAAAAACTCCTCGAAGGTCCCGATGCCCCCCGGCAGGGTGACAAAGCCGTCGCTGCGGGCGGCCATCTGTGCCTTTCGGGTATGCATGTCCGGCACCCTGAGCAGCTCGGTCAGTCCCGTGTGGGCCACTTCGCGCTCGACCAGGTGGTCGGGAATGATGCCAACGACCTCACCGCCGGCCGCCAGCGCGGCGCTGGCACAGGCGCCCATCAGACCGGTATGGCCGCCACCGTAGACCAGACGCCAGCCGCGTCGCGCAATGCCTTCGCCGACCGCCTCGGCGAGCTGCTGCCAGTGGGGGGCATGGCCGCTGCGAGAGCCCATGTAAACGCAGACGCTGCGGCTGTCCGTGGACCGGATATGAGTGTTCATGACGATACCTGCTGCTGTTGAATCAGACGAAAAAGGCCTTTCGGCGCTCAGCCAATGCTTTCGGCGACCTGCGGATAGTGCTCATCCACCCAGGCGCCGATCGCGTTGTGATCGCTGATGTGATGGGCATATTGCGTATGCAGGCAGCGGACCTGCTGCCAGTTGCTGATACCACCCACGCCGCGCTCGGTCAGGGCTTTTGTGAAGCCCAGGCGCTCGATCTCGTCGCGCTCCTGCGGCGTCATCAGCGCCCAGCGTCGTTGCACGTAGGCCTCATGGCTCTGACGGTAGGCTTCGCGCAGCGCCTCGTT
Organism: Kushneria avicenniae; assembly: GCF_900112585.1. Lineage (GTDB taxonomy): Bacteria > Pseudomonadota > Gammaproteobacteria > Pseudomonadales > Halomonadaceae > Kushneria > Kushneria avicenniae. Next base: position 116,277 of record NZ_FOLY01000002.1, read on the forward strand.
GTCCTTGAGATGCGCTTCAAGGCGCTTGATCACACCCTCGGCTTCAAGGTGGGAAAGCGCGACGGTCAGCTCGCGGCTGCAGAGCCAGTAAAGCGTCGGGAAGGGCTTGCCCTCCACCAGTGGGGCAACGCGCAGTGCCAGCGGCGTGCCGTGGCGGTCCTCGGCACTGACGGCCTGAAGCCCTCGCGGCGTGCGCCCCAGCTGCTGTGTGATGATATCGAGCTGGGCGTCGCTGGGGGCGTGGTCGGTACGAATGATCATGGTCGGATAAGCAGTTCGACGTGGGCCCGGGGCGCACGATCGTGAAAGGGAAAAGCAGATGCCGCTGGTATAAAAACGGACATGCATCATAGACATGGCCCCTGGCAGCGGCAAGGCACAGATCACCATCTTATACTGAGCGTCAGCCCGTCGCGATCGAGCTTCTGTTACCTGCTGCGGAGACGCCATGTCACAAGGCGATGCCACTACCGGGGAGTGCTGTGCGCTGTGCGCGCGTCAGGGCGTGGCCCTGACCCGTCACCATCTGATTCCGCGCGCCCTGCACGGGCGCAAGCGGTTTCGCAAGCGCTTCAGCCGTGAAGAGATGAAAGGCGACATCCTGATGATCTGTCGCCCCTGTCACAACCATATTCATCGCGTGCTCAGCGAACGCGAGATGGCCGAAAGCTATCACACGCGTGACGCGCTGCTGGCCCAGCCGGATATCGCCGAGTTCGCCCGCTGGCTCTCGAATCGACCGCCCGGCTTCAAGCCCAAGTCGCCGATCAAGCGCCAGCGTTGAGGTGCAGGGCCGCCGGTCAGAGCAGGCGCTGGGCGGTGTGGTCCTGCCAGGCCCTGGCAAGGCGCGTCCTGAGCGCCGGTGCCAGCCACTGCGGCAGCGCGTCCTGCGCCTTTTCAAGGCTCTCCCAGTGGCGCAGGCGTATCCAGGTCCACGCCCATCCATCACACTGTGATGGCGTCTGCGGCATCGGATGGGCCGGCATCTGGGACAGCAGGAAAAGGGCGCTGCGGGCGGCCCAGGCCGGCGGCTGATCGGTTCTTGACCCGGGGCTGGCCCAGCGGTGGAGGGTGTCACCATCCGGGTCGCCCTCCGGGTCGCCCAGCCGGGCAACCCGGGCGGTGTCGGCCAGGATGATCCCCAGTTTGTCCGGCGTGGTGTCGCCAATCTCGAGCCAGCGCTCGATCAGGGAAGGCAGGCCGGCCATGGCGCTGGTATAAAAGTCGCTATCGGTCATGACATGTCTGTCTGGAAAAGTCGGCTCAAAAGGGATCACGATGCCGCCGCTATCACGACATCATGTGTTCAATCACGCTTCGGTCAGAGACTGACCGGATCTGCACTTCAGGGAGTCTGCATGTCGCACGACAGTGCCGCCTTTGATTTTACGACACCGCTGGACCGGCGCGTGTACCCTACCACCAAATGGCATCTGTATGACGAGGATGTGCTGCCGCTGTGGGTGGCGGACATGGATTTTGCCGTGGCCCCGGCCATTCAGACGGCGCTGGCCGAGCGGGTGGCGCATCCGGTCTTTGGCTATACGCACGCCAGCCGTGACCTGAAGCAGGCGCTGTGCCAGTGGAGTCTGGCGCGCTATGGCTGGGAGATCGAGCCCGACTGGCAGCACTGGTTGCCCGGCGTTGTGCCGGCGCTGCACGTGGCAAGCCTTGCCCTGACCCAGCCCGGTGATGGCGTGCTGACCGTCACGCCCATCTATCCGCCCTTTTTGAAGGTGGCGGACAATACCGGACGCACGCCGCAGACGGCACCGATGCGCGCGCCAACCGAAGAGGATCCGCTATGGCGGCTGGATTTTGACGCCATGGAAGCCGCCGTCACGCCGCACACCCGGCTGCTGCTCTGGTGCCACCCGCACAATCCGACCGGGCGCGTCTTCGACCATGAAGAGCTTGCGCGACTGTCCGATTTCGTTGAACGTCACGACCTGCTGGTCTGCTCCGACGAACTGCACTGCGATCTGATTCTGGATGGCAGCGCCCACCGGCCGCTGGCGCATGCCGAGCCGCGTCTGGCGTCGCGCACCATCACGCTCTGGGCCGCCTCCAAGACCTTCAACGTGGCCGGGCTGACCAGTGCCTGCGCCGTGATCAGCGATGACGATCTGCGGGCCCGCTTCAAGCGTGGCTGTCTCGGGTTGATGCCCTCTGACAACATCATGGGCGAGACGGCGGCTCATGCCGCTTTTGCCCACGGTGAGCCGTGGCGTCAGGGGCTGCTGGCGCAGCTGCGTGACAATCTGGCGCTGATCGAATCGTTTGTGGCGCGCTGGCCGGGCGTACACCTGAGTGCGCCTCAGGCGACCTTTCTGGCGTGGCTGGACCTGCGCGAGGCAGGCCTTGGCGAGACCCCTCAAAAAACGGTGCTCAAGCAGGCCGGAGTGGCGCTCAACAACGGCGCCGACTTTGGCTGGCCCGGCTTTGCCCGGCTCAATTTCGGCACCGAGCGCGCCCTGCTGGAGCAGGCCCTGATGCGGATGGACGCGCTGCTGGCGCCGTCCGGGGTGTAAAAAAACAGGCGTGAAAACAAAAGCGCCCGGCCCTGAGTGGGGCCGGGCGCTCGGAGCCACCGCTCGGGGATCAGTACAGCAGGGTAAACATGCGACGACGGTAGGCGACCGTCAGCGGATGATCGCCGCCGAGGGCGTCAAACACGCGCAGCAACGTCTTGCGCGCGGCGTCTTCTCCGTAGCTGCGATCACGTTTCATGAGCTCAAGCAGGCCCTCGAGACCGCGTTCATAGTCGCCGTCGGCCACGGCGCGCAGCGAACGCTGAAACTGCGCGTCGCTGTCATCGCGATCCGCCATGGCCTCGATCTCTTCCATAGAGAGGGCTTCGCGGGCGAAATCGATGCGAGCACGAACGCCACGTGCCTTGACGCCATCGCGGTGCTCCGGCGGCAGGGCATCAAGAATGGCGAGCGCATCGTCGAAATGACCTTCGCGGGTCATGACACCGGCCATGTCGATGCGATAGCCGTGATCATCGGGATAATCACTGATCAGCTGTGTGAGCAGGCTGCGAGCGGTGGCCGTGTCGCCGGTCTCCAGCGCGGCCTGAACCTGCTCTTCAAGGCTCTGGCTGCCGCCTTCGGGCGCGGCGATGTGCTTGCCGAGCCAGTCGCGCATCTGACGCTCCGGCAGGGCTTCATGCAGCTGGTCATAGAGCTGCCCCTGCATGATCAGCTTGACATCAGGCCCTGAGCGGATGCCCAGCTGAGCGGCGATCTGAGGTTGCTCCTCGATATTGAGCCTGGCCAGTACAAAGGCACCCTGATACTCGTGAGCCAGCTTTTCCAGAACCGGTATCAGCGTCCGACAGGTCTCGCTCGAGGGGCCCCAGCTCTGCAGGAGCACGGGAATGTGCATTGACCCTTCCAGGACGACCTGCTGGAAGTTGGACATGTCGACATCAACGATGAACTGCGAAGCATCGGCATTGTTGCCGGCGCTCTGGCCGGACGGCGACGATGGCGCGCCCATGGGTTCACCGGTTTTGGGGTCAACGATCTGCATGATGGCAAGCTCTCGCTAAAGGGGTTCACGATTTCTTTCGAAGATGAGGTTGTTTATGGCGCTGGAACCCGCCGAATTCAAGCCGCCTTGCCCAACAGGGCGTGCAGGACATGAGTGATGGCAGCGACAGAGTAGTGATCAGCGCCGAAATCCGGTCCGGGAGCACGCAATGATCCTGATCAAATGGCTGAGTGGCATGATGGCGCTGGTGGCACTGCTGCTGGCCGGGCCAGCGGCCGTCTGGTGGCTGGGTGATATCGATACGCGTACCGGCTGGGCCGGTGCCGGGCGGGAATCGGTCGGTCTGGCGCCGCGGGCTGACGAGTTCAACGAGGCCGTGGTGCAGCTTTATGGCGCCCGGGCCTTCAACTGGCGTGGCGCCTTTGCCATGCACACCTGGATTGCCGTCAAGCCGGCCGGTGGGCGTACCTATACCACCCATGAGGTTCAGGGCTGGCGACGGCCCACCGTGCGCACGCGACAGGGGATGCCGGATCGTGAATGGTTCGGCCAGCGCCCGCAGCTGCTGGCAGATCTGCGCGGGCCCCAGGCCGCGCAGGCCATCGTGCATATCGAACAGGCTGTAAGGGATTACCCCCGACCGGATCACTATCGCGTCTTTCCAGGGCCCAACAGCAACACGTTCATTGCCTGGCTGATTCGTCAGGTGCCCGAGCTCAACGTCGAGATGCCTGCGCTGGCGCTCGGCAAGGATTATCTGATCGATGACGCGCATTTGCCGAGTCGGTTTATGGCGCCTGCCCCCAGCGGCACGGGGTATCAGGTCTCTCTGTATGGCCTGTTGGGTGTCATGGCCGCACGCGATGAGGGGCTCGAGTTCAATCTGCTGGGGCTGGTGTTCGGTGTCGACCCGCTGGATCTGGCCATCAAGCTGCCGGGCATCGGGCGGCTGGCACCGGCACCGCTGTATCGATCGCAGTATGAATGAGCAGGGCAGTCTTTCTGATCGACTGAAACGGCCGGTTCAGAGGCCGGCCCGGCAGGCGGTACAGGTCGGAGTCTGACAGTGTTCAGACGCAAAAAAGCCGACCCGTAGGTCGGCTTTGCAAGCTGTCTGTCGATGGTAGCGGGGGCCGGATTTGAACCGACGACCTTCGGGTTATGAGCCCGACGAGCTACCAGGCTGCTCCACCCCGCATCGACGTGCTGTGCATCTTACGCGTTTTTTTGCCCATGTCAATCGTCGCTGTCAATTTCCTGCAACATGGCCATGAGTGCGTTCAGCCGAGGCGAGACTGCCTGCCAGTCCTCTTCGTTGATCGGCCCGCTGGCCAGCAGCCGGTACTGCAGCTGCTCGAGCTCTTCCATGGGGTCGGAGGTGCTGCCCATGGCGTCGTTGAGTCGGGCCACCTGAACGTCCAGACGCCGCGAGGAGTCCTCGCTGTCCAGCGGGGCATCCACCAGCACGGACAGGTGCACGCGCAGGTGTTCCAGCCACTCCCGGGCCTTGGCTCGCTCACCCGTTGCACGGCGCTCATTGCGCAGCCGATGAGCTGCCAGCGCCTCGGGGGAGAGTGCCAGCGGTGTGTCAACGCTGTCGGCTGGTGCGTCTGCAATTGCCCGGCTGTCGGCGGCCACGTGGGCCTCAAGCAGCGGTTGCCACTGCTGCCAGCGATCAGCCAGTGCGCCAAGCGCCAGCCGATCGAGCCGTTCCCGACGATCACGCAGGATGCCTTCCCAGCGCTTGAGCATGCCGCCGGTGCGCGGGCCGTTGGGCAGCGGCATCAGGGCATCGGCTTCGCGTTCGGCCTCGTCAAGGGTGGCCCGGTCCGCGGCGCTGTCAGGCTGCCACTGATCCATCCGGTCAATCAGCGCCTGCATCTGATCCATACGACTGTCGCGCTGCTGTCGCTGCTGCTGGCGCCGGCTGTTGCGACGCTCGAAGATGGTGTCGCAGTGCTGGCGGAAGGCGCGCCAAAGGGTCTGCTCCTCGCCCCGGGGGGCTCGGCCGAGCTCGCGCCATCGGGTCTGGAGTGCCTTGGCCTTCTCGGCACGACGCTCGTCGTCGATATCGGCTTCTTCCAGCTCACGGATCTCGTCCACCAGCGCCTGCTTGGCCTGGGCCACGGCGCGTGCCTGCTGATCGATCAGGGTCTGCAGGGCGCGCAGGGAGCGGGTAAAGCGCTGGCGCAGCTCGGCCTCGCGATCGCGCGGTACGGGCGACCATTGACGCCACGCCTCACGGGCACGATCACGGATGGTGCGCAGGCTGTCGGGGTCGGAAGTGGCGGCGGTGTGGTCAATCAGCGTCTCGAGCTGCTCGCAGAGCCGTTCGCGCTCGGCGAGATTGGTTTCACGCTGCTGGTCGCGGCGCTGATAGTAATCGGTAAGCTGCTCGCGGACCCGATCGGAGGCCTGGCGAAAACGAGTGGAACGTTCACGGGAAGCGGCGGCGTCGCCCAGCGCCTTCCAGTCCCGTACCAGTCGTCGATGCTGCTGGTCGCGCGCCGGCTCATCCAGTTCCGACGCGGCCAGACCTTCCATGCCTTCAATCAGCTGGTCGCGCTTGGGGGCGGCGGCAAAGTTGCGCCAGTCGCGCAGTTCATGTGTGCGCTGGCCCAGCTGACTGAGCCGTGCCTGCAGGCTGTCGCGCCGGGCCGGCGGCAGGCGGTGGCGGCGCTGCATCAGGCTGTCCAGCAGGCGGGTAGACTCCTGGAGTTCGCCGCGGTCAAGCTGGTTCTCGAGCTGATCGAGAGACTGCTGGAACTGGTCCGGGTCGATCGAGGTGCTCGATGCGGGCTCGCTGCCGGTCGGGGCAGCAGGCTCGGGCAGATGAGTCAGCAGGGTCGGGCAGGGCAGCCCCTTCGGCCAGGCGATGGTGCGTCTTGTCTGCTCGATGCTCTGATGATCCCGGGCCTCGATGGCACTGCGCAGCGTCTCCTGGTGCGCTTCAAAGCGTTCCCATGCCGAGATCAGTTCGCTGGCCTGCTGGGTCAGTGCTTCGAAACGGCGCTGGTCTTCCTGCTCCGGGGCGATGCGGTCGGTCAGGTCACGCCACTGTTCGGCCTGAAGTTTAAAGTGCGCCTGCAGCTGGGCCACGTCCTGACCGTCCAGCGTGGTGCGATGCTCAAGATCCTTCAGCGCCTGAGTCAGCGAGCTGATGATTCGCTGGCTGTCGCGACGCGCCATGTCCATGGCCTGTTCGCGTGCCTGAGCTTCGCGCTGGGCGTTGTCATGCTCGGCCACGCGCGCACTGGTGAGCTGTTCCACCCGGTAGAACTTCTGGTTTTGCGACGCGTCGGCATCGTCCGCCAGCGACTGCCATTCGCGCACCAGATGACGATAGCGCGCCGGCAGCATGGGTTCCCACTGCTGGTCTGACAGACGGGTCATGGCGGCAATCAGATCGTCACGACGCTGCTGTCGGGCGTCCTGCTCGCGGCGCTGGTCACGGCGCTGATTGAGCCTGTCGCGGGCACTGCGCATGATCTGCTTGTCGCGGCGCGCTTCACGCGCCAGGCGCTCGAGCCCTTCATCACTGTCGATGCGACCGGCTGCCGCCTGACGGACGCCGGCAATCGAGTTCTGGCAGGCCTGCTCGATCAGGATGTTTTCATCCTCGATACGCACCAGCGCGGCCAGTCTGAGCTGCTGGTTATCGGCATGGGTGGCCATGTGTTCGAGCAGGGTCGGGTCGGTGAGCGCGTCCATGACCTGCTGGCGCTGCTCCAGGGTCAGCAGCGTGCGCTCCCGACCGCTGAGGGTATCGCGCAGCGTGCGATAAAGCGGCGTGTCGGCCTCGAGAGTCGTCAGCAGCGTCTGGTAGTGCTCGGGGGTAGCCAGACGCTCGAGGGCGGCATGACGCACTTCCGCATTGTTATCCTGAAGCAGGGTTTCGAGCTTGTCGCGATCGCGCTCGGCGCTCAGGCTGGCAATGGCTTCCTGACGAATACGGGCATCGGCGTGACGCCAGCGCGGCGCAAACAGGCGTTGTAGAAATCCGGGCATGAGATCGATGTCGTTCCAGGCAACTGGCGGTGGCTGAATACCGGGCAATACGGGCGTTTTGACGTCAGGGCGATAATAACAGGCCCGGGAGCGCGTGCAGAACTTCCCTGCAGGGGCGTCGGTAACTGGCGACACCTGACAGACGCCGGCACACACCGTATGATCATGGCCCGGCAACACTATCATCGCTCAGGGCGTTCATTCATTATCCGACAGGAAACCGGGCATGAGTCTCAAGGTGGATCAGACGGCCACTGCCTTTACGTTCAAGGGCGGTATGCTGCCCATGACGGTCATGGAGCTCAACAGCCCTGACCCCGAACGTATCAGTGCGCAACTGGCAGGCAAGCTTAGCCAGTCGCCGGCTTTTTTTCAGCATACGCCAGTGGTATTGAGTGTTGAAAAACTCGATGATACCGCATTGGCGCTGGAGCGTCTTTGTGCCGTGTGCCGTTCGCACAAGCTGCTGCCGGTGGCAGTCAGAGGTGGCAGCGAGGGGATCAAGCAGTCGGCATGGGCGCTGGGACTGGGCTGGTTTCCACCTCAGGAGTCTCGGGAATCGCGCACGCTTGAGTCGGTCACGCCGCCGCCTGACCGTGTCCCCGCTGCGAGCAGTGCCCCCAGCGGTGGGCGCATCTTCCGCGGGACGGTCCGTTCGGGCCAGCAGATCAGCGCCGCCGAGGGCGATCTGGTGGTGGTGGGCGCGGTCAATGCCGGGGCCGAAGTGCTGGCAGCCGGCAGTGTCCACATTTATGGCCCGCTGCGCGGGCGGGCACTGGCCGGTATCCACGGCGATCGCGACTGTGGCATCTTCTGTCACGAGCTTCATGCCGAGCTCTTGTCGGTTGCCGGCAACTACAAGCGCCTTGAGGATATCGATCCGTCACTGCTCAATACGACGGTTCAGGTCAGACTGAGAGACAATCAGTTATCCATAGAAGCACTCGTCTGACCGCGAAGCCCCCTTACAACGCAACAGTTACAGGAAGCGCATTTTGGCCAGGATCATCGTCGTTACATCAGGAAAGGGCGGGGTCGGCAAGACCACCAGCGCGGCAGCCATCGCTACCGGTCTGGCCTTGAAAGGCAACAAGACCGTCGTTATCGATTTTGATGTGGGCCTTAGAAATCTCGATCTGATCATGGGCTGCGAGCGTCGTGTGGTCTACGACCTGGTCAATGTCATTCAGGGCGAGGCGGGTCTCAATCAGGCCATGATCCGTGACAAGCGCACCGACAATCTGTATATCCTGCCGGCCTCGCAGACCCGCGACAAGGATGCCCTGACGCTCGAGGGCGTCGAGCAGGTGCTCGACAAGCTCTCGGAAGATTTCGACTATATCGTCTGCGATTCGCCCGCCGGCATCGAGCGCGGTGCCCAGCTGGCGATGTATTTTGCCGATGAGGCAATCGTGGTGACCAATCCGGAAGTCTCCTCGGTGCGCGACTCCGACCGCATCCTGGGCCTTCTGGCGTCCAAGACCCGTCGTGCCGAGCAGGGACAGGACCCGGTTGTCGAGCGTCTTCTGATCACGCGCTACGACCCCAACCGGGTCGACAGCGGCGATATGCTCAACCTGGAAGACATTCAGGAAATCCTGGCGATCAAGCTGATCGGTCTGATTCCGGAATCCGAGGCCGTACTGCGTTCCTCCAACTCCGGGGTGCCGGTAACGCATGACCAGGACAGCGATGCCGGTCAGGCCTATAGTGATACGGTGGCCAGGCTTTTGGGTGATGAAAAGCCGCTACGCTTTCATCAGCTACAAAAGAAAAGTTTTCTGAGTCGGATCTTCGGCGGGGGGCGTCGGTGAAACTACTTGAATTTCTAAAGCGCGAGCGCAAGAAATCGGCATCGGTCGCCAAGGAGCGGCTACAGATCATCGTGGCCCACCAGCGCGGTCAGCGCGGTCAGCCCGATTACATGCCCATGCTGGAGCGTGAGCTCCTTGAGGTGATCCGTCGCTATGTCGAGGTCGAGCAGGATGCCATCAACATCAGTCTGGACAGCGAGGATGACTGTTCGGTACTGGAGCTCAACGTGACCCTGCCCAACCGCGGCTGATACCGCGAACCCACGCGCCCTTTCACTGGCCACGGCTGCTGAAGGGGCGTGGCCATGATCCCCGCCTGCCCCATGACCCTTGTCTGGAACCCCTGCCAGGAGCCACTGTTTTGTCGGTCAGCTTTCTTTTTCATGACTACGAGACCTTCGGCGCCGATCCGCGCCGGGACCGCCCCTCGCAGTTTGCCGCCATCCGAACCGATGCGCAGTTCAACGAAATCGGCGAGCCCGAGGTCATCTACTGTCGTCAGAGTGATGACTATCTGCCACAGCCCGTGGCGTGCCTGCTGACCGGCATCACGCCTCAGCAGGCCTCGCGTCGAGGTCTGCCCGAAACCGAGTTCGCCGGGCGTATTCTGGAGATGATGCAGCAGGGAGAAACCTGCACGCTGGGATATAATTCGCTGCGCTTTGACGATGAAGTCACGCGCCATCTGTTCTATCGCAACTTCATCGACCCCTACGCGCGCGAGTGGCAAAACGGTAATTCGCGCTGGGATCTGATCGATGCCGTGCGGGCTTTCTACGCGCTGCGTCCGGAAGGGATCGAATGGCCCACCCGCGAGGACGGTAGCCCCAGCTTCAAGCTCGAGAAGCTCAGCGTGGCCAACGGCATCGAACATGGTGACGCCCACGATGCGCTGGCCGACGTGCGCGCCACCATTGAGCTGGCAAAGCTTTTGCGCGCACGCAACGAAAAGCTCTTTGACTACCTGCTGGGGCTTCGCGACAAGCGTCGGGTCGCCTCGCTGCTGGACGTCAATACGCGAAAGCCCATGCTCCACATCTCGCGGCGCTATCCGGCCAGCCGCGGCTGCAGCGCCCTGATTGCGCCGCTGGCCATGCACCCGACCAACCCCAACGGGGTGATCGTGGTGGATCTGGCCATGGATCCGACGCCGCTGTTCGAACTGACCCCGGAGGCCATCGCCGAGCGTGTCTTTGCCAGCGCCGATGAGCTTTCGGAAGGCACGTCCCGCATTCCGCTCAAGGTGATTCATCTCAACCGCAGCCCGGTGCTGATGCCGATCAAGGCCGTGGATGATGCCGTAGCCGAGCGTCTGGGCATTGACCGGGAGGCCGCCGAGCGCCACTGGCAGCAGCTGGCCGGAAGCGCCGATATCTCGACGCGCGTGGCGCAGGCGTTCAGTGGCGCGCCGCCGGCACCGCCGGCCGACCCCGATCTGATGCTCTACTCGGGCGGCTTTTTCTCCAACAGCGACAAGCGCGAGATGACGCGTATCCGCGAGACGCCGGTGGAGACACTCGAGGCGCTGCAGCCAGCCTTTCAGGATACCCGTCTCGAAGAGATGTTCTTTCGCTACAAGGCGCGCAACTATCCCGAAGTGCTGACCTCCGAGGAGCGTACGCGCTGGGAGAGTGATCGCTGGGAGCGCATGAACGACCCGAAGGTGGCCGCCATGACGCTTGCCGGTTTTGCCCGCGAGATCGAACGCCTCAACGGTGAGCTTGCCCACATGAGCGATCGCGAGCGTCAGTGCATCGAGGAGCTGGTCATGCATGTTGAGGCCATGATGCCGCCGCAGGCCTTTGAGTAGGCCTGCAGCCCTGAATCATGGCTGTCGGGGTGGCGCGGTCAGCAGGGCCTGCCAGGGCGTCTCGGCAATGTTGGCCGCCACGCCGTCATCGGCGCCGACCATCAGGACCGGACGCGATCGCAGCTGCTGCCAGGCGGTCCGGATATCCTCGCCACGCTGATGCCTGACGGCTTCTGCCAGCCGCTCGCGGTGATCAAAGCGCGTCCAGCCGTGCGCCAGTTCCTGCCAGAGTCGCGCGCTCAGCTGCCCCAGGCGCTGCTCGCGCTCCACAAGCCGCTCGGCCACCGCCTGCTGACAGGCGTTGATGTCCTGATCCTTCATGGCGGCAACGATGTCATCAAATCCTGTCAGAAACGCCTCGATACGGGCTCTGAGCGTGTCGCTGTCGTGATCCGGTGATTGAACCAGCAGCCCCAGACCGGGGACTTCGAGCAGGGGCTGATAGCGCGCCGAGACGACATAGCCCAGCTGCTGCTCGGTTCGGAGCCGATTGAAAAAGGGCGCGCTGATGATCTGCCCCAGAATGGCCAGGCGGGCCTGTTCGGCCACGCTGCCTCCCTCGCCCTGAAGATAGTAAAGGATGCCTGAATCCCGGCGCCGGCTGTTCGGCCGCAGCAGCGGTGGTGTCGTCTGCGGTGACAAAACCGCCGGCTGGACAATCGCCTCTCCTGTGATGTCGGGGGAGAGACGCGCCTGAACGCGTGCGCCCATCTGGCGGGCCTGCTCGGCATCGATGTCACCGGTGGCCAGCGCCTGTACGTGCAGTTCATTGAGCCACTGGCGGCGAAAGTCGCGCAGGCGCTCATGGGTAATGGATTCCAGTGCGGTCAGGCGCGCCTCGCTGCTCCAGGCCGGGGTGATGACGTTTTGCACCAGTGCCCGGTTGAGCTGTTCGTGAAGGGCCGAGGCGGGCTCATCCTGCCAGCGGCGCCTGAGGCTGCGGCTGGCACGCTGAAGGTGGTGATCACTCATGTCGCCGTCCACGAGCTGATCAAGTACCCGATCCATGACCAGCGCCTGACGGTCGCGCCAGCCGGAGAAGGAGAGCGTCATGCCGCGTGCGTGGGCATGGGCGCTCATGCCCTGCCCGGCCAGTCGGGCCGGATAGAGCGTATCGGACAGGCTGTCCTCCAGCCAGCGCGCCAGCAGCTCGGTCATGACCGAGTGCGCAGCGCTTTCACCGGCGTGCGGGTTCTGCAGGCTGATGCGCCACTCCACGCGCGGCGCGCCGAATTCGCCCGTGGCGTGCAGCCAGAGATCCATCTCCGGAGTGTCGATCAGGCAGCGGGTGGCGGTGGCTGACGCATCAAGGAGCTCCAGATCGCCGGCGATGAAGTCGTTGACGTCGGGCAGGGCAAGCCCGTCGATGACACCATCGGCGCCGCACTGGCAGACGGTGTCGTACTGCCAGAGCGTCTCGAACCAGGGCGAGCGCTGTTCGCCCGAGACTTCCGGGCCGCTGTAAAGACGCAGCAGCGACGAGGATGTCAGACACTTCAGGTATTCGTGAATACGAGGCCCGTCAAAGCCTTCCATCAAAAAGCCGGCCCGGCAGACGTCCTGAATCGGATAGCGGGCCATCGCCAGCGACAGGGCGGTGGCCTGTCGGGCGGGGGACTGACGCTGCTGAAAGCGAAACTGCTGTTCGACAAGCCGGGCCTGTTCGTCATAGCGCCACGACGCCATGCCCTGATCACGAATCAGATCGATCCATGCCATGAGCGAAGCCTGAATCTCGTCAAGATGCTCGCTGCCCTGCGGCGTCAACTCGATATTGACCATCAACAGCGCGCGCCGGCCGTCACCGCGGGCGCTGCCGGCGGACAGCCCGTCAGCCCAGCCGCGCTGGCGCAGACAGGCCAGCAGACTGCCCGGGGCCTCATGACCGATCAGGTTGGACAGAAACGAGACCGGCTTGAGCCGGTAATCCTGATCGGGATCAGGGATGGGAAAGAGAAAGCGCACCTGATGCTGGTGCTGCAGCGATTGAACGGCCATGGCTGCGGGCAGCTGTGTCTCGAGGGCCACCGGCTGATCAATGGTGCGTGGCGTCAGGCCGCGATCGGGGACTTCGGCAAAGTGCTCCCGGGCCAGGGCGTCAAGTGCGTCCAGCGACTGAGGGCCGATCAGTACCAGCGACAGGGTGTTGGCGTCATAGTGCGACTCGTGAAAGGCCACCAGCGCGTCACGCAGGGTCTGGCCGGGAAGGTCTCTGAGGGTGTCGAGGTTGCCGATGCTGAACCGGTTATAAGGGTGATCGGGGTTCAGGGCCTGACTCAGGGCATCCTCGAGGCGTCGGGCGTCATCCTGCAATCGGGACTGGTACTCGGCATGAACGGCGTGACGTTCGCGCTCGATGCAGGTCTCATCCAGCGTCGGGGCGATAAAAAAGCGGGCAAAACGCGCCAGCGCCGGAGCAAAAGCCTCAGGGGCGATGTCAAAGAAATAGTTGGTATCGCGCGGTGCGGTAAAGGCGTTGTGCTGGCCGCCGTGCTCGCCCAGAAATTGATGGTAGTCGTCGGGATCGGGGTAGCGGTCGGTGCCCAGAAACAGCATGTGTTCGAGGAAGTGGGCCAGACCTGGAAAGGCCTCCGGATTGAAGGCGCTTCCGGCGGCCACGTTCATGGCGGCGCCGGCACGCTCGGCCGCTGCGTCGTGTACCAGCAGCACCTGCAGGCCGTTGTCGAGCGTCAAAGCCCGGTATTCGGCGCTATCGCCCGGACCGGGAATGACACGTTGAGCCTGCTCATTGCCTGATGAAGCGTTTGTCGTCATGGTTACGGATTCGCGGTTGCTGGCGGATCGGGGCAGATGGTGGCCCCGTGCGCTTTGAATATATTGCGGCTATTGATCAGTGCCCGGTGGCCTGAATGGCGCCGCGCGTGGCGGTCATCATGTGGCCGGTGGGGCGGGCGCAGTGCCAGTGCTGATTGGCAGGGTCATTGACCAGCCGCTCGACCGGGAAGGCGCCCAGAAGCGCCGGGGGCGCCGGAGTGAGCAGCGCTCTGGCCTGTGAAAGCGGCGTATCAGATGACAGCCAGCGGGTGGCTTGATCAGCATCGATCACTGCGGGGAAGCGATCGGTCAGCGGCGTCAATGGGGCGTCGACATCCACGGTGATCAGGGCCATGGAGTCAAAGGCCGTTTTGAGATCGGTCATGTAGCGACACCAGAGTCCGGCCAGCATGAAGGGGGCGCGATCGATTCGGGTCACCAGAAAGGGCTGCTTCTGCCGTGGCAGCTGTTTCCAGATGTACACCCCTGAGACCGGAATCAGGCAGCGGCGGGCGGCAAAGGCTTCGCGAAACATGCGTCTTTCATCCAGCGACTCTGCTCTTGCGCAGTGCGGCGCATGGTCAAGAACCTTGAGCCATGAGGGCGTCATGCCCCAGAAGGCACGTCCCAGATGAACCCTGCCCTGTTCCAGACGCAGCATCGACAGCCAGTGCCGCGGAGAAAGATTGGGGCTGGCCACGATGGGGCTGTCGATTAAGACGTCGTCCAGAAGCCGGGCGGTATCCAGTGTTTCAATGTACAAGCGCCCTGCCATGACAGTCTCCATGGAAGATGGATGGTGTGAAAATATGCGACTTCGTCAAGGAAATCCTTGAAAGCTCATGTATCCGTATACAAGGGATGTGCACAGATCTTGTGTTTTGCGTATCCGCGATATCCCTTGCTTTTAAAGACAGGCTGGATATGCTGTACGAAAACAGTGTTCGATCACAAAACATAACAGGCAGGGATTTTCATGGCGCGCCCAAGACAGCATTCACCGGAAGAGCTGCATGCCAGCGTCATGGCGGCATGCGACAGCTGGCTCAAGGAACATCCCATACACGCCCTGTCTCTGCGTTCCATTGCTCGTGATGTCGGCTGTGCGCCCAGCACGCTGCTCAAGCTCTATGGCAGCTTCAACAATCTGCTTCAGTACGTCAACCTTGAAACGCTGGACAGCCTCAGGGGGCATATCGACACCTTTCAGACCGGTACGCCCGACGAGCGTCTGAGCGCTCTGGCGAAAGCCTACTGGAAGTTCGGCCACACCTATCCCTATCGCTGGCAGCTGCTGTTTGATCATCCGCTGGCCGAGGAGGGCGAGCTTGATACCCGGCAGGGACGCATGATCGAGGCGCTGTTTCTGCGCGTCGAGGCCACGCTCAAGGAAATTCAGCCGCAGATGACTGATCTGGAAGCCAGCCGACTGGCGCGCACCCTGTGGGGCAGCGTGCATGGTCTGGTCCAGCTGGGGCTCAACGAGCGCCTGGGCTATGGCCAGGGGCAGGCCCTTGAGGTCACCGAGTTGCTGGATCAGCTTTTGCATACCATTCTGGCGGGGCTGCGTGCCAGGGGGGCCGGCCATTGAGAAATGTCCTGAAGCTGATGCGCAGCCGCTCCTTTGCGCCCTTTTTCTGGACCCAGGCGCTGGGCGCCTTCAACGATAACGTTTTCAAAAACGTTCTGCTGCTGCTGGTGACCTTCGTGGCCGTGCCTCAGCTGGGCTGGGATGCGGGACTGATCAACAACCTGGCGGCGGCGCTGTTCATCCTGCCCTATCTCCTGTTTTCTGCCTGGGGCGGGCAGCTTGCCGACTATCGGGACAAGCGTCAGCTCATCATTGCGCTCAAATGGCTGGAACTGGCCACCATGAGCTGCGCGGCGCTGGCTATCTGGCTAAACGCCTACGCCCTGCTGCTGGGGCTCTTGTTCATGATGGGGACCCAGTCGGCGCTGTTCGGTCCGGTCAAATACGCCATTCTGCCTCAGCACGTGCAGCGTACCGAACTGGTTCAGGCCAATGCCTGGGTGGAGATGGGCACCTTTCTGGCGATCCTGCTCGGAACGCTCGGCGCCGGCATTCTCATGGCGCTGGGGGGCAGCCAGGCTCACCTGCTGATCGGCGCCACGCTGATCATCGTCTCGCTGGGTGGGCTGGGCGCGTCACTGCTGGTGCCTTCTGCGCCTGCCAGTCTTCAGGGGAAGCTGAAATGGCAGCCCCTTCGTGGTTCCTGGCAGGTGCTCTCAAGCGCCTGGCGCTCGCCTCGAATCTTTCGTGCCCTGATCGGCATCAGCGTATTCTGGTTTCTGGGGGCCTGCTATCTGACCCAGCTGCCGCTGTGGACGCGCAACGTGGTGCACGGCCAGGCGGGGGCAGTGACGATGCTGCTGGCAGCCTTTGCCGTTGGCGTGGGGCTGGGGTCGCTGATCTGTGCTCGTCTATCGGCCGGTCGGCTGGAGGTGGGGCTGGTGCCCATTGGCGCCTTCGTGCTGGCACTGGCAGGGTTTGATTTTGCCACCCATCCGGCGCTGGGGGCGGGGATCAACACCATGACCGAGCTTGTGGCCATGCCGCGCTTCTGGTGGATGCTGCTGGATCTGATCCTGATCGGCGCCGGTGGCGGTCTCTATATCATTCCGCTGTATACGCTGGTGCAGATTTTAAGCAGCGACGGAGACCGGGCGCGCATGATCGCTGCCAACAACATTCTCAACGCGCTGTTCATGGTGCTGTCAGCAGTTTTCGGGGCCGTGCTGATCGGTGTCATGGAGATTACCCTGCACACGTTTTTTGCCTCACTGTCGGTGATTTCGCTGATCACGGCGCTGGTCTGTGCGGTGCTGCAGGCCCGTCCGATGATGCGCATCAGTATCTTCGTGCTGGTGCATATGTGGTATCGACTACGGATTCGCGGTATCGAAAACATTCCCGATGAGGGGGCCGCGATCGTGGTCTGTAACCACGTCAGCTTTATGGATGCCCTGGTCATGGGGGGGGCGAGCCCGCGGCCGCTGCGGTTTTTGATGGACAAGCCGATCTACGAGTCGCCCTGGCTCAACTGGTTTTTCCGCATGGCCGGTGCCATCCCGGTCGCTTCCGAGCGCCGTGATCCCAAGGGGATGCGCCGGGCGCTGGATATGGTCAGCAAGGCACTGCAGAACGGGGAGGTGGTCATGCTGTTCCCCGAGGGGCGGCTGACCCGGGATGGCCGGATGAACGAGTTTCGTCGCGGCATCGATCTGATCCTCAAGCGGGATCCGGTGCCGGTCGTCCCGGCCGCGCTCTCCGGGCTCTGGGGGTCGTGGTCATCACGCTATAACGGTGTACCCTTCAAGGGCATACCCGGACGCTTTCGGGCAAAGGTGTGTCTGAGCTTTGGCGCGCCGGTCGATTCGGAAACCGTCACCCGTGACTCGCTGCAGGCAAGTGTTGCGGCGCTCAAGACCAGCATCGACCCTCATGCCAGTAACAAGCCTGTCAAAACGCCGGTCGCCCTGACCGACACCCGGGACGCGGAACAGGAAGCAGCGCGTTAGACGCGTTCGGAGAAGCCGTTAGTTCGATACTGGGGTGGGCAGTTCCACGGTCACGGCCAGCCCGCCCAGGTCGCTTTCACCGAGATGAATCTCGCCACCGTGGTGGTGGACAATCTGCTCCACGATGCCCAGCCCGAGACCGTGGCCGCTGACCTGCTCGTCAAGGCGCGTGCCACGCCCCATGACCCGTGCCCGCTGATCGGGGGGAATGCCGGGGCCATCATCCTCGATGAGCATCACGAATCGGCCCCTGTCGCAGGACATGGTCAGTCGGGCGATGCCGTGGGCCCATTTGCCGGCGTTGTCCAGCAGGTTACCCAGAATTTCCAGTAGCTCGTCACGGTCCCAGGGCAGAGGTGTCAGCAGCGTATTGTTGTTGATGAAGGTGACGTTGGTGTGGATTTCGCGCAGCGTGTCCAGCAGCGGCTGAATGTCGCTGTCGGGCTGAAAGCGGGCCGCTGCGGAGACCTCGCCGGTATCCAGCCTGGCGCGCTGAAGCTCTTTTTCTACCAGGCGATGAATGTCGTCGAGTCTGGCATGAAGGGACTGGCGCAGATCGGGGAACTGCTCGAGCTCACGACGTGCCAGCTGCGTCTCCATTACGGACAGGGGCGTCTTGAGGGCATGGCCCAGATTGGCAATGCCGTCGCGCGAGCGGTTGAGTACGCGCTCGATACGCTCCAGCTGGTGGTTGAGCTCATCAACGAAGGGCGCTATCTCGTCCGGTACCCGGGTTTCCAGCGCCATGCGCTTGCCTTCATGCAGCTGGGCCAGCTCGCGCTGCAGCTTCTCCAGCGGCATGAGTCCAAGGCGAATGACGCGGCGCTGGATGAAGACCAGCAGGATGGCCATGACGCCGCCCAGCCCCCAGATGCAAAGACGCAGCCAGTCCAGCCGTCGGGTTACGGTGCTGTAGTCCAGCGCCGTGGTAATGGTGAAGTGATGCTGACCGCGATGATACTGCCCGGTCCAGGCCAGCAGTGACTGGTTTTCGGGACCCTCACGGATCTGGGCGGTATCCCCCTGCACCGGCTTGAGCCGGTGATCCCACAGCGAGCGCGAGCGCAGGTGAATGGTGTCATCGATATCAATGACAAAATACTGGCCCGAATAGACCTGGTTGAAGGAGGCCCGAAGGCGCAGTGGATCGATTCGGACCTGATTGTCCCGATCCACCGGCAGGGTGGCCAGACTCTCGGCGTCCTCGCGCAGGCGTTCGGTCAGATAGTCCCTGAGAACGTAGTCAAACAGTACCACGCTGCCATGGGCGAGCAGCAGCATGACGACCAGTACCGAGGCCAGCAGGCCCAGATCGAGGCGACGCGTCAGTGACATCAGGCGGCGGCGCTGTCACCGCCGAAACGATAGCCCTGACCGCGCTGGGTGATAATCACGCCACGACCCAGTTTCTGACGAAGGTGATTGATATGCACCTCGACCACGTTGGGATTGCGGTCGTGTTCGCTGTCATAAAGATGATCGAGCAGGCGGTCCTTGGCGATGACATGGTCGGGATGCAGCATCAGATAGCGCAGGATCGCAAATTCAGCGCGTGTCAGGTTGACCGGCGTGTCATCGGAGGTGCGCCAGGCGCTCTGGCCGTTTTCGTCCAGTACGACACCGGCGACCGAAATGGTCGGCGAAGGTCGCTGGCCGTGACGGCGGCGTACCAGCGCCTGAAGGCGCAGGATCAGTTCATCGGGATGGAAGGGTTTGGGCAGATAGTCATCGGCTCCGGCACGCAGGCCGGTGATGCGCTCACTCCAGCTGGAGCGGGCCGTCAGAATCAGAATGGGGGTGTCCAGTCCGTCGGCGCGCCACTGTTCCAGCAGCGTCAGTCCCGGGCGTCCGGGCAGACCCAGATCAAGGATAATGATGTCAAAGGGCTCGCTGGTGGCCATGACGGCCGCGTCACGGCCGTCCGTGCACCAGTCAACGGCGTAGCCGTGCTGGGTAAACAAGGCCGTCAGTTCGTCCGCAAGCGGGACGTTGTCTTCAATCAGTAGCAGCCGCATGGTTACCCCTCTCTTCTTCTATATCCAGGTGCCTGCCGGTAACGGCATCGAACCGAAGCGCCCTTATCTGTCCATCATGATCGAGCATGTCGATTTCGTAAACATAACGTTGGTTGACACAGTCGAGCTTGGCCTCGAGCAGCTTGCCGCTGCGATGTTTTCGGGCTTCTTCCAGAATGGCCGGAAAGGGCTCGATATGTCCGTTTTCGGTCATCTGCAGCACCTCGTCCTGGGATACGTCGCGGCCTTCTTTGGGGCAGGCGCTGACAATCCCCATCAAAAATGGCAGCAGCATCAGGCAGCAGAAAAGGGACAGACGCAGCCGAAGGCTATCCATGAACATCATGTTGACCTGTTGCACGCAGGGCGGGCGGAAAAGTGGGCGATATCATCATGCGTCCTCGAGACGAGCATCATGGATATCGCGCAACTTAACAAAACAGGCTTAATTCAATCTCAAAAGGCGCACTGTATCAGGCCTGTATCGGCTTAATGACGCGCCTCGGAAGTCCGTGTGACGCGTCGCTGGGTCTGCCAGCATCGTGTCGAAGTGATCAGGTTTTCCTTTATTTCAAGAATCTCGAGACGGATGGGGCCGATCTCCAGGCTGGCGGGAGCATCGGGGAAGGATTCCAGATACTCCAGAATCAGGCCGTTGAGCGTCTTCGGGCCGCTGGTGGGCAGCTGCCAGCCCAGCACCTTGTTGATTTCACGGATATTGGCGGTGCCGTCAATAATGTAGCTGCCGTCTTCCTGCTGATGAATTTCCTGATGCGTATCGGCGATGTCGGTGGTGAACTCGCCCACGATCTCTTCGAGAATATCCTCGAGCGTGACCAGTCCCTGTACGTCGCCGTACTCGTCGACCACGATACCGATACGTCGCTTTTGCTGCTGAAAATTGAGCAGTTGCGTATGCAGCGGCGTGGATTCAGGCACGAAGTAGGGTTCGCGCGCTTCCTGTACGATGGAGGCCTTGCTGACGCTGGGCTGGGACATGACGCGTGCGGCGTTACGCAGATGCAAAATGCCGATGATGTTGTTGATGTCGCCCTTGTAGACCGGCACCCGCGTGTGCTGACTGGTACGAATTTCCGACAGCAGCGTTTCCAGATCATCCTCGAGATCAAGGCCCACGACCTCGTGGCGGGGCACCATGATGTCGTTGACCGTGACGTTTTCCAGATCAAGGATCGACAGCAGCATGGTCTGGTGGCGACGCGGGATCATGGTGCCGGCTTCATGCACGACCGTACGCAGTTCGTCGCGGGTCAGATGCGCGGCGCCGCCGTCCATTTCACGAATGCCGGCCAGGCGCAGCAGGCTGTTGGAAATACCGTTGACCAGCCAGACCAGCGGATACAGAACGCGCAGCAGCGGGTCGAGAATCAGTGAGGCGGGAAAGGCAATCTTGTCCGGGCGCAGGGCAGCCATGGTCTTGGGGGTGACCTCTGCAAAGATCAGCACCACCAGTGTCAGAATGGCCGTCGAGATGGCCGGCCCTGACACTTCGCCGAAAAAGTGAATGGCAATGATGGTACCGATCGAGGCGGCCAGATTGTTGACGAAGTTGTTGCCGATCAGAATGACGCCGATCAGCCGGTCCGGACGCGAGAGCATGCGCAGCACTCGTTTGGCGGACTTGTGCCCCGTATTGGCCTGATGCTTCAACCGGTAGCGGTTGATGGACATCATGCCGGTTTCCGAGCTCGAGAAAAAAGCAGACAGGATAATGAGCAGCACGAGCAGGGCAAACATCAGCCCCAGGGGAGTGTCTTCGCTCAAGGTCGGAGGGTCCTCGGAATCAGTTATCGGTCGTTTTTAGGAACTTGTGCCATGGGTGTCAAGGCGGCATTGGCCGAACGCCACCGCCCTGATGCACTGCTCAGCCATGCAGCAGCTGCACGATCAGCCTGGTGCCAAAGTAGGCCAGCAGCAATACGATCACGGCCCCCAGTGTCCAGCGAATGGCCCAGAGCCCGCGCCAGCCACGCTGGTATCGACCCCAGAGAAGAATGGAAAACAGTACCCATGCCAGCAGGGACAGTACGGTCTTGTGCGCCAGATGCTGGGCAAAGAGATCGTTGATGAACAAAAAGCCGCTGATGATCGAGGCGGTCAGAAAAACCATGCCACAGATGATCAGCTCAAACATCAGCCGCTCCATGGTGGTCAGCGGCGGCAGGACCTGAATAATGCCGCGCAGATGGTTGTGCTTGAGCGCGTGGGTCTGGACGGCCAGCAACACGGCCTGCCCGGCGGCAATGATCAAAAAGGCATAGGCCAGCACCGAGGTGGCAATGTGTGTGAGCATGCCGGGGGTAAAACCATATTCGATGCTGGACTGCGGAAAGCCGACGGCGCCCACCACGCTCAGGGCGGCCAGCGGATAAAGCCCCACTGATGCCGGCATCAGCGGTTTTTTGATGCTGGCCAGCAACAGCAGGGCGGCAATCAGGAAAAAGACCAGCGACACCGTTTCGGAAATGCCCAGGTGCAGGCCTTCGTGAGCGCTCAGCGTGGTGTAGACCACAACGCCGTGGCCGATCACGGCCAGCGCGCTGGCCGCACTGACCAGCCCCTGTCGCGGCGGCAGGCGTCGCGTCAGCGAAAGCATCTGACGACAGGCGGCTGTGCAGTAAAACACGACTGCCACAAGGGCAGAGAAAAGCGTGAGCATCGTTATATGACAATCCGTATGGAAATCGCGAATCAGGCGTGCGAGTCGTGATGCATGGTACCCGTGATACATGGTGCAGGGTGGCACTACTATACCGGGAGCCATGCCTGATCGAAACCGGGCACCACAGGCGCATGGCGGGTGTTTCCCGTCTTCATTTGACATGAATCCGCCCGACGCTGATGCATGCCGGCGCTTTGAACCGTTATAATGCGCGCAACATTTTCCGGTCTCGGCATGGGCGCCCCTCACGTTTCTGCCGCCGCCGCTGCACCATCGGAGAAGCTCATGTTTGATAGTCTGACAGATCGTCTCTCCCATACGCTCAGATCCGTGACCGGGCAGGCACGGCTGACCGAGGAGAACATCAAGGATACCCTGCGCGAGGTTCGTCGCGCGCTGCTGGAAGCCGACGTATCGCTGTCGGTCGTCAAGGATTTCGTCGAGCGCGTGCGTGCGCGCGCCGTCGGACAGGAGGTGTCCAAAAGCCTGTCGCCCGGTCAGCAGTTCGTCAAGATCGTCCAGCAGGAGCTGGAAACCACCATGGGCGAGGGCAACGTGCCCCTCGAGCTCAGGCAGACACCATCCGTCATTTTGATGGCCGGTCTGCAGGGCGCGGGCAAGACCACCTCGGTTGCCAAGCTGGCCCGTTTCCTGCGCGAGCGTGAGAAGAAAAAGGTGCTGGTGGTCTCCGCCGACGTCTATCGTCCGGCGGCGATCGATCAGCTCGAGACGCTGGCACAGGAGGTCGGCGTCGAGTTCTTCCCCTCGAGCAGCGATCAGCAGCCGACCGCGATTGCCGAGGCGGCCATTCGTCACGCCCGTATCCAGTTCTTTGATGTCGTACTGGTCGATACGGCCGGCCGTCTGCACATCGACGAGACCATGATGGGCGAGATTCGCGATCTGCATCGCGCCATTTCACCCCAGGAAACGCTGTTTGTCGTCGATGCCATGACGGGGCAGGACGCTGCCAACACAGCGCACGCCTTCCATGAGGCGCTGCCGCTCACCGGTGTGATCCTGACCAAGGCCGACGGTGACTCCCGCGGCGGTGCCGCGCTGTCGGTACGTCATATCACCGGCAAGCCGATCAAGTTCATGGGTATGGGAGAGAAAACCGATGCCCTCGAGCCCTTCTATCCTGATCGCGTGGCCTCGCGCATTCTGGGCATGGGCGATGTGCTCAGTCTGATCGAGGAGGCCGAGCGCAAGGTTGACCGCAGCAAGGCGGATCAGCTCTCCAAAAAGATCAAGAAGGGCGAAAGCTTCGATCTCGAGGACTTCCGCGACCAGCTTCAGCAGCTCAAGAACATGGGCGGCATGGGCAGCCTGATGGAGAAACTTCCGGGCATGGGCCAGATGGCCGAGATGGCTCAGGGTCAGGCCAGCGAGAAGGAGTTCGGCAAGCTCGAGTCGATGATCAACTCCATGACGCCGAAGGAGCGCCGCAAGCCCGATCTGATCAACGGTTCGCGCAAGCGTCGCATCTGTGCCGGCTCCGGAACGACCGTGCCGGATCTCAATCGTCTGCTCAAGCAGCACAAGCAGATGCAGAAGATGATGAAAAAGATGGGCAAGAAGGGCGGCATGCAGAAAATGATGCGCAGCATGAGTTCCATGATGGGCGGCGGTGGTGCGGGTGGCCCCGGCGGCGGCATGGGAGGCATGGGCGGTCCCGGCGGTATGGGAGGCTCGGGCGGTTTCCCGCGTCGCTGAGTCATGTTCGATTCTGCTTGCAGGGTAGATGCATTCATGCAGTTCCCAAGCCTTGAAATTTCCCGTAGAATACCGCGTCTTCGAGAAGCGGCGCGCCTGCGCATGGTGTTTTCCGGAACGATTTTTCGGGAAATACCGGTGATCAGGGCGATGTACGCAACATGTTATGGCCTTGTCGTGCTGCCGGTACGACGCTACTCCAACTGAAGGACTTTAAATGGTTACCATTCGTCTGGCACGTGGTGGCGCCAAGAAGCGTCCCTTTTATCACCTGCATGTGACCGATTCGCGCGTCAAGCGTGACGGCAGCTATCTGGAACAGGTGGGCTTTTTCAACCCGATCGCCCGTGGTCAGCAGGAACGTCTGCGCATCGACCTCGAGCGCATTGAGCACTGGCAGGCTCAGGGTGCTCAGCTCTCTGATCGCGTTGCCGAGCTGGTGCGTTTCGCGCGCAAGCAGCAAACCGCTTCCGCCTGATCGGTACTGGAATCGGTATGACGCAGTCGCCTGAGCAGTATGTCGTCATGGGCAAGCTGACCAGCCCCTATGGCGTAAAAGGGTGGCTTCGCGTGTATTCGTGGACCAGCCCGATGGAGGGCATCCTCGACTACGAGACATGGCTGGTCGAGCAAGACGGGCAGCGCACGCCCATGACCCTGCGCAACGGTCAGCGTCACGGCAAGGGCCTGATTGTCCGGCTTGATGGCGTGGATTCACGCGAGGCCGCAGAGCGTGTCGCCGGTGCTACCGTGCTTTTGAAAGCGGCGGAACTGCCAAGTCTTTCACAAGACGAGTACTACTGGTATCAGCTCGAGGGGCTTGCCGTTCAGACGAACAACGGTGTTGCACTGGGACGCGTCGAGTATCTCTTCGAGACCGGTGCCAATGACGTTCTGGTGGTTCGCGGTGAAGACCGTGAGCGCCTGATTCCGTTTCTGCCGGATGACGTGATTCAGAAGGTGGATCTGCAGGGCGGTGTCATGACCGTCGACTGGGATCCCGATTTTTGAGCGTGTCGTCCCCGTCTGACGAGTAATGGGTTGTGTGGATCGGAGTGGTATCGCTGTTTCCGGAGATGTTCGATGCGATTACCCGCTACGGGGTGACCGGTCGCGCCGTTGAGCGTGGTCTGATGCGCATCGACTGCTGGAATCCGCGTGACTACGCGCTGGATCGCTACCGCAGCGTGGATGATCGTCCCTACGGGGGCGGCCCCGGCATGCTGATGAAGGTCGACACCCTGCGTAGTGCCATTGCCGAGGCCCGGCGCCATGGCGAACAGCAGTCCGGGCAGGACGACGATGCGCCGGTACGCGTGATCTATCTTTCCCCCCAGGGGCGAAAGCTGGATCAGGAAGGCGTCAGACAGCTGGCTTCCAACAGCAGACTGGTACTGGTCGCCGGACGCTACGAGGGCATCGATGAGCGCGTCATCGATCTGGATATCGATGAAGAGTGGTCCATCGGTGACTACGTGCTCAGCGGCGGTGAACTGCCGGCAATGGTGCTGTGTGATGCCGTGGCGCGGCTGGTGCCCGGCGTGCTGGGTCACCAGGCGTCGGCCGAAGAGGACTCCTTCAGTGATGGCCTGCTGGATTGTCCGCACTACACGCGTCCGGAAGAGGTCGATGGACGACGTGTGCCGCAGGTATTGCTGGGCGGCCATCACGGCGAGATTCGCCGCTGGCGTCTCAAGCAGTCACTGGGGCGGACATGGCAGCGTCGTCCGGAGCTTCTGCAGGAGATGATACTCGATGCCGAGCAGCAAAAGCTGCTGGATGAGTTCATCAATGAACACGCATCGGTAGAGGCCGATGCGGCGGTGCGGGACCCTTGAGAGGGCCATGCCCTGCAAGGGGGTGCCGCGTCACCCACGAATCGACCCCGCGCATGTCGCCGGGATCAAGGACGCCGGTGTTGCAGACATTGCTGCCGGGTCCGGTCACATTGGAGAAATGTCATGAGCAGCAAGAACCTGATTATCCAGGCGCTTGAAAACGAGCAGCTGGACAGGGAAGTACCGAATTTCGGCCCCGGCGACACTGTCGTGGTACAGGTCAAGGTCGTGGAAGGCAGCCGTGAGCGTCTGCAGGCGTTCGAAGGCGTTGTCATCGGCAAGCGCAACCGTGGTCTGAACTCTGCGTTCACCGTGCGCAAGGTTTCCCACGGTGTTGGCGTCGAGCGTACCTTCCAGACCTACAGCCGTCAGGTTGACAGCATCGAAGTGCGTCGTCGCGGTGATGTTCGTCAGGCCAAGCTCTACTACCTGCGCGAGCGCAGCGGCAAGTCTGCACGCATCAAGGAAAAGCTTACCAAGAAGTCCTGAGCCTTTCCGGCACTGCCCGGCGTCATCGGGCAGTTTCCACAAGACCCCGCACCATGCATCATGGGCGGGGTCTTTGTCTGTCCGGGCAAGGGCGTTTTATCTGTTCGGGAAAGGGGGCGGCACCTGTGCCGAACGCCCGGGTCGTATGGAGCGTCGAGTTTTCATGAGAGACCGTCATGTCCAGCCAGTTGATTGAAGCCTTTCTTGATGCGCTCTGGCTCGAGCGCGGTGCCAGCATGCACACGCTTGATGCCTATCGATCCGATCTGATGCACTGGCAGCGCTACCTGTCCCGTCATGACATGGCGCTTCTGGCGCCGGACAGCCGGACCTATCACGGCCTCATCGAGGAGCGGCGCCGTGACGGTTATCAGGCGCGCTCCGATGCCCGGCTGACCTCCAGTCTGCGTCGCTTTTATCGCTGGGCGCTGGTGACCGGTCAGATCGACAGTGACCCGCTGGCCGATATCGTGGCGCCCCGGGCCCGACCGGAACTGCCCGGTACGCTTGAAGAAGAAGAGGTCGAGCGCCTGCTGGGCGCGCCGGATATCACGACGGCACTGGGGCTGCGCGACCGGGCCATGCTGGAAGTGCTCTACAGCTGCGGGCTGCGCGTTTCCGAACTGGTGGGGCTGCGGGTGGACAGCGTCAACCTGCGTCAGGGCGTTGTCCGGGTGCTGGGCAAGGGCGATGCCGAGCGGCTGGTACCCATGGGGGAGCCGGCTGTTGAATGGCTCGAGCGCTATCTGCACGAAGGGCGCGGCGAGCTGATGAGCGACATTACTCGAGCACCGCTCTTTCCGGGCCGCAGCGACGGTTTCATGATGCGACAGACCTTCTGGTATCGCATCAAGCATCACGCCACGCGAGCCGGTATCGACGCGCCGCTGTCGCCGCATACCCTGCGCCACGCCTTTGCCACCCATCTGCTCAACCACGGTGCCAATCTGCGTGTGCTGCAGGAACTTCTCGGCCATCGTGACCTCTCTACCACACAGATCTACACCCGAGTGGCCCAGGCACGTCTTGAAGCCATTCATGCCAAACATCATCCACGGGGCTGACTTACCCATGTCCATGTCGCATGCTTTTCCCTTTCGTTCGCTGTTGACCGGTGCCCTGCTGGCCGGTGCCGTGCTGTCTCAGGGGGTACAGGCCGATGATGCCGATATCCCGAAAAACCTTGGTGATCGTCTGGTCGTCAACGGTCAGAAAATGCCGGTGCGTTCAGTGGAGGACTCGCCCATCCCGGGCCTTTACGAAGTGCAGCTGGACAATGGTCAGACCCTCTACAGTGACAAGGACGGGCAGTATCTGCTGGTCGGCGATCTCTATCGCAACAGTGATGGACAGATGGTCAATCTGACCGAGCAGAAACAGCAGCAGCATCGCGTCGAGCTGCTCAAGCAGATTCCTGACAAGGATACGGTCGTGTTCCGTCCTGCCGGTGAGGTCAAGGCTGTGATCAACGTCTTTACCGATACCACCTGCCCCTACTGTCGCAAGTTTCATGAAGAAGTGCCCGAACTCAACAAGCGCGGGATCGAGGTGCGTTATCTGGCCTTCCCGCGGGCCGGCATGGAAGGCAAGGGCGCACGTGAGCTCAGTCAGGTCTGGTGCAGTGACAATCGCAGTGAAGCCATGACCGCCGCCAAGCAGGGCAAAAAGCTCAAGAGCAGGGCCGACTGTGACACGCCCATCGCCTCGCAGTTTGCGCTCGGCAAACAGATGGCCATCCAGGGCACGCCGGCACTGATCCTGCCGGACGGCCGCATGATCCCGGGCTATGTGCCGGTGGATCGGCTGGTGGGCATGCTGGGCCTGGAGAATTGATAAAAGGGCATTCATGGAAGTCCCGCAGAGCGTTACACTGCTTCTCCCCCGGCGCTTTGACTGCGCCGGGTATAACAGTCATGCAGCGTTGAGATCAGTAGACCAGGGGGCAAGACGGTGGAACCGGTAAAGGTAGGCATCTGTGGACTCGGGACCGTGGGCAGCGGCACGTTCAATGTACTCGTGCGTAACGCCCAGGACATTGAACGTCGTGCCGGCCGCGCCATTATGGTGACGCAGATCGGCGCACGGCGCGATGTTCCGCAGGTCGACCTGACCGGCATCAATGTCACCCGGGATGTCTTCGAGGTCGCGCGTAACCCCGATATCGATGTCGTGGTCGAGCTGATCGGCGGCTATGATGTGGCCCGCGAGCTGGTGCTGGAGGCCATTCGCCATGGCAAGCACGTGGTCACCGCCAACAAGGCCCTGATCGCCGTGCACGGCAACGAAATCTTCCGCGCGGCCGCCGAGCAGGGCGTCATTGTTGCCTTCGAAGCGGCCGTCGCCGGCGGTATTCCGGTCATCAAGTCGCTGCGCGAGGGTCTGGGCGCCAACCGTATCCAGTGGGTGGCCGGCATCATCAACGGTACCGGCAACTATATCCTGACCCACATGCGCGACGAGGGCCGCGCGTTCGAGGACGTGCTGGCCGAAGCTCAGGCACTCGGGTATGCCGAAGCCGATCCGACCTTTGATGTTGAAGGCATCGACGCCGCCCACAAGCTGACCATCCTGGCCTCGATCGCCTATGGCGTGCCGCTGCAGTTTGAGCGCGCCTATACCGAGGGCATCTCTCGCATCACCTTTGATGATGTCAAACAGGCCGATGCCCTCGGCTACATCATCAAGCATCTGGGCATTTCCAGGCGCACCGAGGATGGCGTCGAGCTGCGCGTCCATCCGGCGCTCATCCCGAAAGAGCGCCTGCTGGCCAACGTGCACGGGGTCAAGAATGCCATCGAGGTGATGGGCGACGCTGTGGGGCCGACGCTCTATTACGGCGCCGGCGCCGGCGCCGAGCCGACGGCCTCGGCGGTCGTGGCCGATCTACTGGACGTGGCACGCGACATGGCCACCCATCATGACTATCGCACGCCGTACCTGGCCTTCAGCGGCATCGTGGAAGGTGACGAGAGTCTGCCGATCCTGCCGATGGAGAACATCGTCACCGCCTACTATCTGCGCCTGCAGGCAGTGGACCGCCCCGGCGTTCTGGCGCGGGTGGCGACCATTCTGGCCGAGCAGGGCGTGAGCATCGAAGCCCTGATCCAGAAGGAAGCCACCGAAGGCGAGCTGGTGCCGATCATCATCACCACCCATCGCACCCGTGAAGCCGGTATGAACGAAGCAATTCGACAGCTCGAGGCACTGGCGGACATCGCCGGGCCGGTAACCCGCATCCGTATCGAACATCTCGACGAAACCGTCTGATCAGAGGCGCACAGACCATGCGTTATATCAGTACGCGCGGCAACGCGCCCGCGCTGAACTTTGAAGAAGCGGTCCTGACCGGGCTGGCGCCCGATGGCGGCCTGTACGTGCCGGAAACGCTGCCGCAGTTCTCCCGTGACGAGATCGCGGCGATGGCCGGCCAGCCCTATACCGAGATCGCCTTTCGGGTCATGAAGCCCTTTGTCGGCGGCGAGATTGACGATGACACCCTGCGCGGGATCATCAATGACTGCTATGCCACCTTCAAGCATGACGCCGTAGTGCCGCTCAAGCAGCTCTCTCATGATCACTGGTTGATGGAGCTCTTTCACGGGCCGACGCTGGCCTTCAAGGATGTCGCGCTGCAGCTGCTGGGCCGCCTGCTGGATCACTTTCTCAAAAAGCGTGGCGAGAAGGCGGTCATCATGGGCGCCACTTCCGGCGATACCGGCTCGGCCGCCATCGAGGGCTGTCGCCACTGTGACAACCTCGATATCTTCATCCTGCATCCGTATCAGCGGGTTTCCGAGGTGCAGCGTCGCCAGATGACCACGGTGCTTGCTGATAACGTCCACAACATCGCCATCGAAGGCAACTTTGATGACGCCCAGGCCATCGTCAAGGCCAGTTTCGCCGATCAGGGCTTCCTGAACGGGACCCGACTGATCGCGGTCAACTCGATCAACTGGGCGCGCATCATGGCGCAGATCGTCTATTACTTCGCCTCGGGCGTAGCGCTGGGCGCCCCGCATCGCGAGGTCAGCTTCACGGTGCCGTCGGCCAACTTCGGCAATCTGTTTGCCGGTTATACAGCCAGCCGCATGGGGCTGCCGGTGAAACAGTTCGTGATCGCCACCAACGCCAACGACATTCTGCACCGGACGCTGGCCGACAACGATTTCTCCAAACGCGAGCTGGCGGCGACCCTGGCGCCCTCGATGGATATCGTGGTGTCATCCAACTTCGAACGGCTGCTCTTTGACGCCTATGATCGCGACGGCGAGCAGGTGCGGGCGCTGCTGGAGCGCTTTCAGCAGGAGCCGGCCGTGCTGGCCGAGGCACCACTGGCCCGGCTGCGCGAGACATTCGGCAGCCACCGCGTGGATGATGACACCATCCTCGAGGTGATCCGCGAGGCTTTCGAGCGCACCGGCGAGCTGCTGGATCCACATACCGCCACCGGTTATCGCGCTGCCGAGGTGGCGCGCAGTGATGCCACCACGCCCATGATCACGCTGGCCACCGCGCATCCGGCCAAGTTCGAGGACGCCGTGGTGCGGGCCGGCTTTGAAGGCGCAGCGCTGCCGGAGTCCATGAGCGATCTGATGGATCGTGAGGAGCGCTACGATGTGCTGCCGGCCAATGCGCAGGAGGTTCAGCGTTTTGTCGCCGAACATCGTGTGGCCAGCAGTTGAGCGACAGGGCACAGGACATGGGCGATATTCCGCTGGGCTGCATGATATGTACCTGGTCTGAAATGCCCATCGAGTGCCCGGCCCTTTTGCATCTGGAACGCTGGTCTCAGCGTCTGACCGAGCGCTAGGCCTTCCAGAGACGGGTCATGATGCCCCTGACCTGATCCTTTTGATCGCCCCATCCACAAGGCTGCGCTGACATGACCGATGTCGGTGCAGCCTTTCAGCATCCGGAGTCCTCTTGGATAACGCGCGTAACGTCCTGCCCCCGCTGCTGGATAAACGAATCCTACAGCGCCCCTGTCATGAAGGCCTCTATCAGGAAGCCATTGACACCGGCATGACCGAGCTGCAGGCGCGGATTCTGGCCGGGCGCCTCAAGGACCCGCGGGCACCGGTCTCGGCACTGGTGGCGCCGGCGCTGCGTTATATCGAACATCCCGAGAAGCTCTGTGATGCGACCCGCGGCGCCGAGCGTATTGCCCGGGCGGTGATCGACGGTGAGCACATCGGTATCATCACCGACTATGACGTCGATGGTATTACCTCCCACGTCGTGATCCTGCGAACGCTTGCCGAGCTCTTTGGTGTGCCGCGCGAGCGACTTCACAGCCTCATCGGTCATCGCATCAATGACGGCTACGGTATCAGCAGCGCGCTGGTGGACAGGACGCTGGCGCTCACGCCGCGCCCGTCGCTGATCATCAGCGCCGACTGCGGCTCCAGCGACGAGCCGCGATTGGCACGCCTCAAAGACGCCGGTATCGACGTGGTGGTGACCGACCATCACGCCCTGCCCATCGAAGGGCCGCCGGCCTCGGCCTTCGCGGTGGTCAACCCGTCGCGCGCCGACTGTGATTACCCTGATGCCACCATCGCCGGCTGCATGGTGTGCTGGCTTTTGATGTCCCTGACCCGCTCGCATCTGATCGGGGCCGGCCAATTGGCTCCGGATACCCCCAAGCTGTCGCCGTGGCTTGCCTATGTGGCGCTGGGGACGGTAGCCGACTGCGTGTCGCTGGGCGACAGCGCCATCAATCGCGCGGTGGTCACGCTTGGCCTCAAGCTGATCAATCGCATGGAGGCCCCGTGCTGGCGAATGATGGCCGAGCGACTGGGGCCGGACAGCACGCCGTTTGATGCCGAGACGCTGGCTTTTCAGATGGGCCCGCGCATCAACGCCCGCTCGCGGCTGGACGATCCGTACGCGGCGCTGCACTTCATGCTGGCCGAGGATGACGCCAGTGCCCGTCGCTATCTCAACGTGCTGGATGACGACAACCAGTCGCGCAAGGCGATCGAGTCCGATATGGCCGAGCAGGCGCGCGCCATGGCCCATCAGCAGCTGGAGCAGGGGGCTCGCGTGCTGGTGGTGCACCTGCCCGAGGGCCATCCTGGCGTGCAGGGCATCGTCGCCTCGCGGCTGGTGCAGGCCTTCGGGCGGCCGGCCGTGGTACTGACCCAGGCGCCCGACCCCGAGATGCTGACCGGCTCCGGTCGCTCGGTGGAAGGGCTGCATCTGCGTGATGCCCTTCAGCGTGCCAGTGAGCTGGCTCCCGGCGCACTGCCGCGTTTTGGCGGCCACAGCGGGGCGGCAGGCGTTGGCGTGCCGCACGCCGAGCTCGGGGCGTTTCGTCAGGCACTGGCCACGGCCATCGACGAGCAACTGGGGGATCGTGAACTCTATCCGCTGATTCTCAGCGACGGCACGCTCGAGCCTGACCAGCTGGCGTTGCCGATTCTCGATGAACTCGAGGCGCTGGCGCCCTTTGGTCGCGAGTTCGAAGCGCCGATCTTCGAGGGGCGTTTCGTGGTGGACCAGGCGCGACTGGTAGGCAGCGAGGGCAACCATCTGATGATGACACTGGACGCCGGCGCGCAGATGGTGCGTGCGATCTGGTTTCGCGCCGTCACGCCGGGCGAGAGCATGCCGGTCGCGGCGGGGGAGGCGGTTCGCTGTGCCTATCGTCTGTCGCGCAATCGCTATCGGGGGCGGGAAAGCCTGCAACTGATGATCGAGCACGCCAAGCAGATTACAGGGTAGGCGGTGCCCGTGCACTCGACGCCCGGCCAGCGGCTGTCGATAATACCTTCAGGCGCCACAAGCGCTGAATGCCCTGCGCGACCCACCCGGTCGCCCGACAACAAGAAGGATATGATCGATGGATGCTTCAGTGAGCCGACATCGCCTGCACGAAGACATCATGGCCATCATGCTGGGCTCGGCCTGCGCCGCGCTGGGCGTCGGGCTTTATGAACACGCCCAGATCCTGATCGGCAGTACCGCCGGTATCGCGCTTTTGATCACCTACGTGACCGGCTGGAGCTTTGGCCCGGTCTTTTTCGTGGTGAACCTGCCATTTTACTGGCTCGCCTGGCAGCGGGTCGGCCATCAGTTTGCGCTCAAGACCTTCGCCGCCATCGCGCTGCTCTCCTGGATCAGCTGGAATCTACCCGGCTGGGTCGAGATCGGTGAGGTGGAACCGCTGTTCTCGGCCCTGATGGGCGGTGCACTGATCGGCCTTGGCGTGCTGGCGCTCTTTCGCCATCGCGGCAGTCTGGGCGGTTTCAACATTCTGGCCCTGTATCTGCAGGACCGCCGCGGCTGGAGCGCCGGCAAGGTGCAGCTTACGCTGGACGCGCTGGTCATGCTCATGGCGTTTTTCGTGCTGCCCCCGGCCAACGTGGCCTATTCCATTCTGGGGGCTGCAGTGCTGGGCGTTATTCTGACCCTCAACCATCGGCCCGGCCGCTATACCGGCACCAGCAGCAACTAGCGTTGGCGTGGCGGAATTCAGTAATTGGGCCACAGACCGGGTGTGACCAGCTCCAGCAGGTGACCGTCCGGGTCGCGAAAGTAAAGGCTTTCACCACCCGGCGGCCAGTGTGTGCGCCCTTCGATGGCCACGTCATGATGTGCCAGGTGCGCCTCCCAGTCCTCCAGTGCCTCGGCATCGATGGCCAGCGCAATGTGCTGACGCCCGTCGCCATCATGGGGCGGGATGGTGCCCATGCCCTTCGGCAGGTGCACGGTGTCCTGCGTCTCTCCCTGTAGAAAGATCAGCAGCATCGACTGTCCGGTCGGATAAGCCGTAAAGCGTTCATCAAAGAGATGGGGCGTCAGGCCCAGTACCGTTTCGAAAAAGGCCCGTGCTCTCGCCATATCGGCGGTATAGAGCGCGGTTTCGATCACCCCATGCAGGGCGGGGGCAGACGGCTCGGACATAAATAAACACTCCCTGAACATGTCACTGAAAGGGCAGTGTGGGCGAGCCCGCCCACGCTGTCATGTGTCCTTGCGCCCACCCCAGAACCACCAGGCAATCACAGTGATCAGTGCGAGTCCCAGGGCATTGATCAGAAGACTCATGAGTTGACCTCCTCGGCTGTGGTCGAACTGTCACTGTCCGAGCGTGTGATCTGTTCCGGCGTGAAGTGGCGCAGCCGGTTGGCATTGGTGACGACCGTCACCGAGGAGGCCGCCATGGCCAGGGCCGCTACCATGGGCGACAGCAGGGTGCCGGTCAGCGGGTAGAGCACGCCTGCGGCAATCGGGATGCCCAGCGTGTTATAGGCAAAGGCGCCCCACAGGTTCTGCTTGATGTTCCTGATCGTGGCGCGACTCAGATCAATGGCATCGCTGATGCCGTGCAGCGAATCGCGCATCAGGGCGGCGCCTGCCGATTCAATCGCGACATCGCTGCCGGCCCCCATGGCAAAGCCCACATCGGCGGCGGCTAGTGCCGGCGCGTCGTTGATGCCATCGCCGGCCATGCCGACCACGTTACCCTCGCGGCGCAGCCGCTCGATGTGGGTCTGCTTGTCCTCGGGCAGAAGATTGGCGTGCACTTCATCGATGCCTGCCTCTCTGGCAACCGCCTGCGCGGTGGGCTCGGCGTCGCCGGTCAGCATCACCACGCGCAGCCGACGATCGTGCAGACGCTCGATGGCCTTGCGTGCATCGTCGCGCAGCGGGTCCTGTATGGCCAGCAGGGCGACCAGTCGGCCATCGATGGCAAAGTGCAGCACGCTGCGGGCCTGAGATTCCCAGGTGCTGATGGTCTCCTGGGCCTCACCCAGGGCCACACCGTGCTCTTTCATCAGGGCCGCATTGCCCAGCGCCAGCGGCTCGCCGCTCAAACCGGTAGCGGTGACGCCTCGCCCGGAAAGGGCCTCGAAGTTTTTGACCTCGACAGCGTCTGAGGATTGCTCGTCGCACCAGGCCAGCACGGCGCTGGCCAGAGGATGCTCGGAGCCACGCTCAAGGCCGTTCAGCAGGGCCAGCGCCCTGCCATGGTCATCTGCCAGCCAGAGACTGTCAGTGACGCGCGGTTTGCCTTCGGTCAGCGTCCCGGTCTTGTCGACCACCAGCGCGGTCAGCTCGCCGATGCGCTGCAGCGACTCGCCGTGACGAATCAGAATCCCGGCGCTGGCGGCGCGACCCACGCCGATCATGGTCGAAATCGGGGTCGCCAGCCCCAGCGCGCACGGGCAGGCGATGATCAGCACCGACGTGGCCGTGATCAGCATATGGGTGAGTCGCGGCTCGGTGCCGATGTTGAACCATATGAGCGCCGTGATGACTGCGGCGATCATGACGGCCGGCACAAAGATGCTGGCCACCCGGTCGGCCAGCCGACTGATGGGCGGGCGGGAGCCCTGCGCCTGACGCACCTGCTCGATAATGCGTGACAGGCTGGTGTCACCGCCCACCCGGGTCGCGCGCAGGGTCAGGGTGCCCCTGGTGTTGAGCGTGCCGGCCGACACCTGATCACCGGCTTCACGCGCAACGGCCTGAGGCTCACCGGTCAGCATGGATTCATCGATATGGCTGCGGCCCTCGACCACCTCGCCATCCACCGGCACCCGCTCGCCGGGTCGCAGGCGGACAAGATCGCCCCGGGCCACGTCATCAATGGAGACATCGACGTCCTGATCCTCGCGAATGACCCGTGCCGTGCTGGCGCGCAGCGAGACCAGCTGCGACAGTGCCTTCGAGGTGCGCCCGCGTGAGCGGGTCTCGATGGCCTGTCCCAGGCTGATCAGGCCGATGATCATGAGTGGTGCTTCGAAATAGAGCGAACGTGCCGCTTCGGGGACAATGCTCGGGAACAGCGCGACGAACATCGAGTAGAGCCAGGCGGTCGCGGTCCCGATGGCCACCAGTAGATCCATGTTGGCCATGCGATGGCGCACCGCCTTGATGGCAGCATCGTAAAAGCCACGCCCGGCGACCATCATGATCGCCAGAATTCCCAATCCAATGACGATCCAGAACCAGCGTTCCCCGCCTTCCAGCTGCGGATGATGAAAGAACATTGACAGCATCAGGGCGACTCCCGGCACCAGCGCCAGCCAGGTGTCCCGAATCTTGTGACGATAGCTCTGCTGCTCCAGCTCGCCGCGGCGTGCCTCGCCCTGCTCGATGCTTTCGATGACTTCGGCACCGTAGCCGGCCTGTTCGACCGCCTTGATCAGATCTCTGGTAGCCGCGCTGCCGCTTACACGGGCGCTACGGGTTGCAAAGTTGACCTGAGCCTCATTCACGCCGTCGACGTGACCCAGCGCGTTCTGGATGGTA
This sequence comes from Kushneria avicenniae, assembly GCF_900112585.1. Lineage (GTDB taxonomy): Bacteria > Pseudomonadota > Gammaproteobacteria > Pseudomonadales > Halomonadaceae > Kushneria > Kushneria avicenniae. The sequence continues at coordinate 152,726 of NZ_FOLY01000002.1, forward strand.
CGCACGCAGCCGGCACAGGTAATGCCGGACAGCTGCAGTTCGATGGCCTCGTTTGAGGCTGCCGGTGAATCTGCCGGTCTGTCGGCCTCGGCCAGGGCAGCATTATCGGACCCGGACCCGGACCCGGACCCGGACCCGGACCCGGACTCGGACCCGGCATCAGGGCCAGGCGCTGTCACCGGTATCTCTCCGACAGGGGCTGCTCGATAGCCCGCGGATTCCACGGCACGGATGACGTCATCACGCGATTGATGGGTAGTGATCGACAGGCGCTCGGTATCGAGCTCGATCTGCGCGTCGGGGTCAAGGGTTTCCAGCTCGGCGCGGGTACGTTTGACGCAGCCGCCGCAGTGCAGACCTTCAAGGTCCAGCTGATAATGCTGAGGCGTATTTTTTTCCGGGGCAGCCTGAAAGCCGGCGCCTTCTACCGTCCTGATGACCTCTTCAAGGGCGTGATCGGTACGCATGGCAAGGTGGTCCACATCAATCTCGATATGGGCCTTCGGGTCGAGCGCCTCCAGCGCGGCGCGGGTGCGTTTGACGCAGCCGCCGCAGTGCAGGCCGCCCAGGGTGAGTCGGTGATCATGAGACATGAGAACTCCCTGCGTCGCGTGTGGGCGTGGGCGCCCCGGTGGGCGCATCGTTCCAGTGTTCGATCAGCTGACACAGCGTGTGGCCATCGGGGGCGCCATCCGGCATGGAGGACCAGGCGTTGAGCGCCTTTTCCATGCGATTCGCCAGCTGCTCCAGCTCCTGAATCTGCGCTCTGACTTCCGGCAGGCGCGTGCGCAGAAGATCGCGCACCATGGGACAGGGGGAATCACCGTGATCGGTATGAGCAAAGATCTCCCCGACCTCCTTGAGGCTGAAGCCCAGGGTTCTGGCGCGGTTGATAAAACGCAGCCGCCTGAGTGCCTCATCGTCAAAAAGCTGATAGCCGTTGTTGGGGTTGCGTTCGGCGTGGATCAGCCCCTGATGGACATAGTGACGGATGGTTTCGTGGGTCACGTTGCCCCGTTCGGCCAGTTCACCAATTCTCATGTCATTACCTGCCGGTTATCTGTCATGCGCTCAGCATAAAACCCTGGGGTAGCCACAGGGTCAAGGTGACGAGTTTTCCCGGGTTTCCATAAAAAACCCCCGCCGGGCAGAGCGAGGGTTCTGGGTCATGCCACAGCCTGTCTGGACATCGTGGCGCATCAGAAAGGCGGCATTGTCGTGGCCAATACTGCTGTCATCGGCCGCTTTCAAGCCACCCTGGATGCACGCCGTCCATCAGGCGGCCGTGTCGAGAAAGGCGGCCTGCAGGAGTGCTTTCGTATACGTCTCGCGTGGCGACTGGAAAATACTTTCTGCCGAGCCCTGTTCGATGACCTGACCTTCCTTCATGACCAGCACCGTGTCGGAGAGTGCGCGCACCACGGCGAGATCGTGGCTGATGAACACATAGGTCAGGTTGTATTTCTGCTGCAACTGGCGCAACAGCTCGATCACCGTCATTTGCACCGAGCGGTCCAGCGCCGAGGTCGGTTCATCCAGCAGCAGGAAATCGGGTTTGAGCACCAGTGCCCGGGCGATGGCGATGCGCTGTCGCTGGCCGCCGGAGAATTCATGCGGGTAGCGCTTGCGCATGGTCGGGTCGAGCGCCACTTCCTCGAGCGATTCAATGACCCGCGCTTCGCGCTCGCGCCGGTCGAGTTCGGGAAAGTGCACCCTGAGCCCCTCGCTGATGATTTCTCCCACGGTCAGACGCGGTGACAGCGAGCCGAAGGGGTCCTGAAAAACGACCTGCATGCGCGAGCGCAGTGGTCGCATCCGGGACTTGTCAAACTCCGTGATGTCGGTGTCTTCAAAGCGCAGACGGCCATCGCTCTTGAGCAGGCGCAACAGGGCCCGTCCCAGCGTTGACTTGCCGGACCCCGACTCACCGACAATCCCCACGGTCTGACCGCGCCGGACGGTCAGATCGATCCCGCGCACCGCCTCGAAATGGTCATTTTTGCCGAACAAGCGCTTTTTAGTAGTAAAGCGCACCCGAACGTCCTGACCGCTGAGCAGCACCGGCGCATCTTCTGGCACGGCCGCCTTGCTGCCACGTGGCTCGGCATCAAGCAGCATGCGGGTGTAGTCGTGCTGTGGCGCATTGAAGACCTTCGCGGTCTCACCCGATTCGACCAGCTCGCCGTAGCGCATCACGCAGACTCGCTCGGCAAAGCGGCGCACCAGGCTCAGATCGTGGGTGATGAACAGGATCGCCATGCCGTAGCGCTGTTGCAGATCACGCAGTAGATCGAGAATCTGCGCCTGAACAGTGACATCGAGTGCCGTGGTGGGCTCGTCGGCAATCAGCAGTCGCGGCTCGCAGGCCAGCGCCATGGCGATCATCACGCGCTGGCGCTGGCCGCCGGAGAGCTCGTGCGGATAGCTTGAAAGGCGCCGCTCAGGCTCGGGGATGCCGACCTGGTGCAGCAGTTCCAGCACCCGTATTCGTGCCTCGCTACCGGAAAGCCCCCGATGGCGATGCAGGACTTCAGCAATCTGGCGCCCGATGCGGTGCAGCGGATTGAGCGAGGTCATTGGCTCCTGAAAGATCATCGAGAACTCATTGCCGCGCAGCCGGCGCATCCGTGAGGCGCTGACCTGTGTCAGATCCTCGCCGTCCAGACGAATGGCGCCGGAGATGCTGGCCATCTCCGGCAAAAGGCGCATCAGCGCGGTGGAGGTGACCGACTTGCCGGAGCCGGATTCACCCACCAGCGCCACGGTCTCGCCCTGGTTGATATGGAAGCTCACGCCCTTGACGGCAGAGACGGTGCCGGTGGGCAGTTCAAAGTCCACCTTCAGATTGTCGATCTCGAGCAGGGGTGTCGACATGGTGAACTCCTTAGCGGGTACGCGGGTCGAGGGCATCGCGCAGCCCGTCGCCCAGGAAGTTGAGACAGAACAGCGTCACGGCCAGAAAGGCTGCGGGTACGATCAGCATCCAGGGGGCGCCCTGCATGTTGGAGGTCCCTTCACTGATCAGAACGCCCCAGCTGGTGAGCGGTTCCTGCACGCCCAGACCGAGGAAGGAGAGAAAGCTCTCCAGCAGAATCACCTTGGGCACCGTCAGCGTCACATAGATGATGACCGGGCCGATCGAGTTGGGGATCAGATGGCGGGTCACGATTTTTGAATCCCGCACGCCCAGCGCATGAGCGGCCTCGATGAACTCGCGGCGCTTGAGCGACAGCGTCTGGCCGCGCACGATACGCGCCATGTCGAGCCACTCCACCGCCCCGATCGCGGCGTAGATCAAAAAGATGTTACGGCCAAAGACCACCATCAACAGGATGACCAGAAACATGAAGGGCAGTGAGTACATGATGTCGACAAAGCGCATCATCAGGTTGTCGACGCGCCCGCCCATGTAGCCGGAAATCGCGCCATACAGTACACCAATGACCAGGCTCACCAGCGTGGCCACCAGCGCTACGGACAGCGATACGCGACCGCCGTAGAGCGTACGGGTCAGCAGGTCACGGCCGTTGGCATCGGTACCCAGCCAGTGCTGGCCTTCCAGCGTCGGCGCGACGCCAAAAGCGTTCCAGTCCACTTCGGCCAGATCCCAGGGCAGAAACCAGGGACCGGCGATACAGATGATCGTCATCAGCACCAGCAGGATGAGGCTTGCCATGGCGGCACGATTGTGGCGCAGGCGACGCCAGGCTTCGCGAGCCAGGCTTTCGCCGGGCTGGGCCACCGGGGCCTGGGGCGGGTTGGGGGCGCCGCCGCCCTGAGGGTGGTCAGCATTGTCCGCCGTCGTGCCGGGCGCGCCGTGGGCGTCATGAGCACCGTTGGAAGAAGTCATGATGCGCTCCGATCAGTCGTCATAGCGAATTTGCGGGTCGAACAGCGAATAGAGCAGATCGACAATCAGGTTCATCAACACGATCAGCACGCCGTAGAACACCACCGTGCCCATCACGAGCGTGTAGTCGCGATTAAGCGCGCCCTGAACGAAGTAGCGTCCGATGCCCGGCAGTCCGAAAATCTGTTCAATGACCACCGAGCCGGTGATGATGCCGGCGATGGCCGGCCCCAGGTAGGAAAGGACCGGCAGCATGGCCGGGCGCAGGGCGTGACGCCAGATGACCTGACGCTCGTTGAGCCCCTTGGCGCGAGCGGTGCGAATGAAATGGCTGCCCAGCACCTCGATCATCGAGGCACGCATCATGCGGGCGATATAGGCAATCTGCTGAATGGCCAGGGCCACCACTGGCAGCACCAGATTGGGCAGGGCGCCACCGTTCCAGCCACCTACCGGCAGCCAGCCCAGAATGACGCCGAAAAAGAGCGCCATCAGCGGGGCGATCACGAAGTTGGGCACAGCAATGCCGCCCAGCGCCGTCCCCATCAACAGATAATCCACGGTCGAGTTGCGCTTGAGCGCGGCCATGACCCCCATGGGGATGCCCAGCAGCAGCGCCAGTGCAATCGCCAGCCCCCCAAGCTCCAGACTGACCGGGAAGCCCTGGGCGATCAGGTCGGTGACCGAGAAGTCCTTGTATTTGAACGATGGCCCGAAATCGCCCTGAAAGAGATTGCCCATGTAGCGCAGGTACTGCATGGGCAGCGGTTCATCCAGGTGATAGGCCGCCATCAGGTTGGCTTCGATCTCCGGCGGCAGCTGGCGCTCCCCGTCAAAGGGCCCACCCGGGGCAACCCGCATCAGGAAAAACGAGGCCGTGATCACGATCAAAAGCGTGGGAATGGCCATGGCCAGACGCTTGGCGATATAGCTCAGCACGGCGTGCTACCTCGGCGCAGGGTGAAGGTCGAAAACACGGGATTACTCCTCGATGCTGATATAGCGCAGGGGGTGCACGTCCATCGGCGAGGACTCCCAGCCATGGACGCGCTCTGACACCAGCGCGGTGTTGACGTAATCGTAAAGCGGCAGCAGGGCGTAGTCATCGAGCAGGCGCTGCTGGGCCCGGGTCAGAAGCTCGACGCGCGCGCTCGGGTCGATGGCCTCACTGCTCTGTTCGACCAGTCGATCATAGGTGTCATCGTGATAGCCGCTGCTGCGAGCGGCGCTGCTGCCGGTGGTATAGCTGCCCAGAAAGTCATACGGGTCGTTGAGGGTAGCGGACATGCCGTAGCGGGCCAGCTGGAAATCGCCTTCACGGATGGCAGCGTAATGGCTGATCGCTTCGGTGTTGATCAGTGACACCTCGACCCCCAGCGGTTGCCACATGGCGGCCAGTGCCACCGCGATCTTCTTGTGATCTTCCAGCGTGTTGTAGCGCAGCGTCAGTCCGAGCGGGTGATTCGGACCGAACCCCGCAGCTTTCATCAGTTCACGGGCGCGCGCCATGCGCTCATTCATCGACATCTGCGCCATGGGCAGCTCACCTTGTGTGCCGCCGCTGGTCACCCGGGGTACCAGCCAGTAGGACGGTGTCTGGCCCATGCCCAGCAGCTGCTCGGTGATGACCTCACGCCGCGTGGCCAGGTTCAGGGCTTCGCGGATCCGGATGTCGCTGAGCGGGCTGTCGGGACGAACGTTGAACATGTAGAAATATTCCGCCACCAGCGGGCTGACCCGTAGCGCGTTGCCCAGTTCCTGACGCAGCTTCTCAAAGCGCCCGCCCGGAACGCTGGTATAGCTGATGTCCAGCGCGCCGGTGCGAAAGCGGTTGAGTGCGGCGGCCGACTCTTCCAGCGGATAGAGGATGACCTCATCAAGGGCGACCTCGCCGGCGTCGTAATAGTGCTCGTTTTTATCCAGCGTGATGTGATCCTGCGGTGACCACTCGCTCAGCGTGAAGGGACCGCTGACCACTGTATGGCCCGGCATCACCCAGCGCTCGCCGTCTGCTTCCAACACGTGCTCGGGCAGCGGGGCGGCTTCCGGCATGGCCATGGCCTGCAGGAACCAGGCGGTAGGGCGCTCAAGTCTGATTTCCAGATGGTGGTCATCCACGGCGTGCACGCCCAGCGTTGCCGGGTTGGCCTTGCCGGCGTTGACTGCCCGGGCATTCTGGATCGGGTAGTAGAGATTGGCGTTGTGGGCCGCGATCTCCGGGCTCAACAGCCGGCGCAGACTGAACACGGCATCACTGGCGGTCACGGGCTGGCCGTCGGACCATCTCGCATCATCCCGAAGCGTAAAGGTCCAGGTCAGACCGTCATCGCTGAGCTGCCAGTGGCTGGCCAGCCCCGGTACCTGCTCGCCTTCGGGGTCCTGACTGACCAGCGTCTCGAAGAGCTCACGTACGATGCGCGCCTCCCAGACCCCGCTGGTCTTTTGCGGGTCGAGCGTACCGGGTTCGGCGCTATTATCGATGCGCAGCGTGGCCGCCATGCCAGGCACTGCAAGGCTCAGCAAAAGGGTGGCCAGCGCAATGCGTTTTAAAAGGCGATGGCGTCGGCACGCAGGAAGCCGGGAAAGCGTCGTGTCGGTCATTGTTGTTGTCCGGGGCCATGATCGTGCCGTGCAGAGATGATGACCCGCACGGCGTCAGGCGTCAGGGATTGATACTGATCCAGCGGGACAGATGGCGATTGATGGCGTTGTCTTCCCAGCCGGTCATGTCCGGATTGACCAGGTTGCGCGCGGCGTCGGCGTAGATGGGTGCCATGGCGTAGTCGCCCAGCGCCTGGCGTTCGGCCTGTTCAAGCAACTGTTGGCGCTGATCCGGATCGTCCTGTGACGCGGCCTGCTTCATCAGCTGGTCGAACCCGGCGCTGTGATAGCCGCCGTAGTTCTTGGTATTGCCGGAGGCGAGAATGCCCAAAAAGTTGCTGGCATCATCGAAATCCGCCACCCAGCTGGCGCGAGCAATATCGAAGTCGCCGCGGGCGATCTCGGCGTAGTGCACGTTGGCTTCGGCGTTGACCATCTCGATGTTGATGCCCAGCGGCTTCCACATGGCGGCGGCCGCCACGGCAATACGCCGATGATCATCGCGGGAATTGAAGCGCAGGCGCAGGTTGAGCGGATGCTCCGGGCCGTACCCGGCCTCTTTCAAAAGCGCTCGGGCCCTGTCGAGTCGTGCTTCCATGGGCGCATCAACGCCCGGCATGGTCTGCACGTCATAGTGCGCAGTACCGGCAGGCACCAGCGAGCTGGTCGGGTTGGCCGCGCCCTGCAGCACTTTCTGAGTGATGATGTCGCGCCGCAGCGCCAGATTGAGCGCTTCGCGAACGCGCACGTCGCTGGTGGGATGATCGTCGCGATTGTTGAGCGCGTAGTAGTAGGTCGAAAGCTGGTTGTGCAGATGAACGGCGTTGCCGAGATTTTCCTTCAGCCACTGATAGCGGCTGGCGTCGAAGTCACGCATCACGTCCAGGTTACCACTGCGAAAGCGCGAAAGGCCGGTGTTAAGGTTCTCGACCAGATGGTAGTTGACGCCGTCGAGGTCAACGCTTTCGGCATCGTGAAACTGCGGGTTCCTGACGGCCTCGATGTGGTCATGCGACACCCAGCGGCTGGGCTTGAAGGCGCCGTTGGTGACAATGTGCGACAGCTGCGTCCAGTCGTTGCCGTGTTCCCTGATGACATGGGCCGGCACCGGCGCAGCGATGATGTGTGCCATCAACGTCGGGAGGTAGGGCGTTGGCTGCTCAAGGCGCACTTCGAATCGATGATCGTTCACGGCCCGGGCGCCCAGTGAGGCCATCACGGCATCGCCGCGATTGATGGCGGCAGCGTTTTTGATCGGATAAAGCAGGTTGGCATAGACCGAGGCAATCTCCGGATCGAGCGCGCGCTGAAAGGCGAGCACAAAGTCCTCGGCAGTGACCGGTTCGCCGTCAGACCAGCGGGCGTCATCGCGCAGGTTGAAAGTCCAGGTCAGACCGTCATCGGAGACCGACCAGTCGGTGGCCACGCCCGGCTGATATTCACCATCAGGGGACAGCGTCACCAGCCCCTCGAACAGATCGCCCAGCACGTCGTTGTCGTAGACAGCGCCGGTCACGCGGGCGGCATCCAGCGAGGCCGGCTCGCCATAGATGCCGATATCCAGCGTGGCGGCCTGGGCCGGCAGGGGACAGGCCAGCAGCGGACAGGTCAGCAACAAAGCGGCGCCAAGGCTTTTAAAAAGACACCTGGTCATGATGGAGGATTCCCGGTTGTGTCAAAAACGGGCGGCATCACGGAGATACCGCCACCGAAGAGTTATTTTTTGAAGCTGACCCAGCGAGAAGGATGGTCATCCTGCACGTTGTCTTCCCAGCCCTGAAGCTCTGGATTGACCAGATTGCGGGTAACGTAGGTCAGAAGCGGTATCAGCGCATAGTCACCGAGCGCGACCTGTTCGGCCTGCTGCATCAGACCGGCGCGCTTGTCCTCATCCAGCGTGATGTTGGCCTGATCGAGCAGCCTGTCGTACTCGGGATTGGACCAGGCGCCGTAGTTATTGCCTACTCCGGTATGCAAAAGCGTCAGGAAGTTTTCGGCATCATCATAATCGGCGACCCAGCCGGCACGTGCGACATCAAAGTCGCCGTTTTGTATGGCTTGGTAGTGCACCGTGGCCTCGGAGTTGATCATCTGCACATTGACGCCCAGCGGTTTCCACATGGCTGCCAGCGCAACGGCGATCTTTTTGTGCTCATCGCTTGAGTTATAACGCAGGCGCAGATTGAGCGGCTTGTCCGGCCCGTAGCCGGCTGCCTGCATCAGATTTTTGGCCTTGGCCATGCGGGCATTCATGTCATCACCGTCGAGCGTCATGTGCTGCGTCTCGTAGTGATTGGTGCCCGGTGGCACCAGCGCAGTGGCCGGCAGGAAGGTGTTGTCCATGATCTGCTTTGACATGACGTCGCGACGCACCGCCAGATTGAGCGCTTCACGCACGCGGATATCGGCGGTTGGATGGCCGTCACGATGGTTCAGCACATAGTAATAGGAGCCCAGAAACGGACTCATGTGCGTGGCGTCCGGCAGGTTTTCCTTGAGCCACTGATAGCGGTCCGAGGTGTACTCGCGCATCACATCGAGCTCACCGGCACGGAAGCGCGAGATGCCGGCATTACGATCCTCGGTAGGATAGTAATTGACGGTGTCGATGGCCACGTTGGCGGCATCGTGAAACTCGGGATTTTTCTCGGCCGAAATGTGATCGTGCGAAACCCAGCGGGTCGGTTTGTAAGCGCCGTTGGTCTGGATATGATCCATCTGCGTCCACTGCTGGCCATACTGATCAAATACATGTTTTGGCACCGGGTAAGCCGTGTAATGAGTCAGGATGCCGAGAAAATAGGGCGCTGGTTCCTTGAGCGTGACGCGAAAGGTCTTGCCATCATCCAGTGATTCCACACCAAGCTGATCCGCCGGTATCTTGCCGGTATTGACCGCTTCGGCATTCTTGACCGGATAAAGCATGTAGGCGTACTTGGAGGCGCTGGCAGGGTCGAGCATGTGCTGCCAGCCAAACACGAAATCCTTGGCCGTGACCGGCTTCCCATCGGACCATTTCGCATCATCACGCAGATGGAAGGTATAGGTCATGCCGTCATCGCTGATGTCCCATGACGTCGCGACGCCCGGAATACGATGACCTTCAGGGTCCTTGGTAATCAGGCCTTCAAAAAAGTCCATTAATACATCGGCTTCCCATACCCCACCACTGACCTGGGAGGTATCCAGCGAAGCAGGCTCACCAATGATGCCAATATTGAGCGTCTGGGCGTAAAGCTGGGGGGTGAACAGGGCAGATGACAGCGCGAGCGCGCTGAGCAGGGAGCGGATCGAGAGCATGGAGGTTCCTGGATATTGGCATTGTTATTGGCGTGATCGCCCGTTGTGAGGCGATCAAAAACTGAAACATCGCTTATGGCGAATATCGTGAAGTTACTCCGCGTCAGGGGGTGTGTCCAGAGTTGACCAGTCGTTCAGAAGCATGAACGAAGGCTGATGCAGTCAGGAGCTTTGAAAGCGGGCGGAGCCAGAGGCGAGGCAGGCTCACCTCCGGCATTTCGATCCTGTCAAACGATCGTGGCTGCCTATCTTGCCTCTTCGATGGATATCCAGCGTGAGGCGTGCATGTCGAGCGCGTTATTGTCCCAGCCGGACAGTGAAGGCTTGACCAGGTTGCGGGCGGCATAGGTGTAGATCGGCGCCAGCGGGTAGTCGGCCAGCGCCATCTTCTCGGCGCGCTGCATCATGTCACGGCGCTTGTCAGGGTCCAGCTCCCGGTCGGATTGCGTGATCAACTGACTATATTCGGGGTTTTGATAGTCCCCGTAGTTGTTGGTCGCCGCCGAGAGCAGCTGCAGGAAGTTCTGCGCGTCGTCATAGCTTGAAATCCACGCCGCACGCGCCACCTGGAAATCACCCTGCATCAGATCAGAATAATGCACGTTGGCTTCGCTGTTGCGCATCGTGACGTTGACGCCCAGCGGCTTCCACATGGCGGCGACGGCGACGGCAATGCGCTGATGCTCGTCACCGGAGTTGTAGCGCAGTGTCAGATCGAGCGGCTTGTCGGGGCCGTAACCGGCGTCCTTCATGAGTTCACGGGCACGGCGCATGCGCGTGTCCATGTCATCATCCAGGCCGGGCTGGGTGGCCGGGGTGTAATTGCTGACGCCGGGTGGCACTAATGAAGTGGCAGGCGTCACGGCGCCATCAAGAAGTTTCTCGCTGATCACATCGCGCCGGATGGCCAGTGACAGCGCCTCGCGCACGCGCTTGTCGGCCACCGGCGAGCCGTCGCGCAGGTTGAACACGTAGTAGTAGCTGCCCAGCGACGGCGTGATCTTTACGGCATCGGGAATCTGCTGCTCGAGCCACTGATAACGCGCTGCAGGAAAGTCTCGCAGGATATCGAGCTCGCCGGCCTGAAAGCGCGAGATGCCGGCGTTCTTGTCCTCGATGGGGTAGTAGTTCACTCCATCGAGCGTGACCTCGTCAGCATCGTGGAATTCATCATTTTTGACCGTATCGAGCTCGGTACTGGAGATCCAGCGCACCGGCTTGAAGGCACCGTTGACCACGATGTTCTCCGGCCGGCTCCATTTGTCGCCCTTGTCTGCCACGACATGCTCGGGGATCGGGTAGCCAAACGGCAGTACCAGCGTCTTGAGAAAGTAGGCGGCCGGCTCGGTCAGATGAATGACCAGTGTCCTGCCGTCATCGCGGCTTTCCACGCCCAGGGTGTCGAGTTCAGCTTCGCCGGCGTTGATCTTTTGCGCGTTGACGATCGGGTAGAGGCGATGGGCGTAGTTGGAGGCCGTTGCGGGCTTGACCTGATAGCGCAGGGCAAAGACGAAGTCGTCGGCCGTGACCGGCTCACCGTCCGACCAGCGAGCGTCTTCGCGCAGATGAAAGGTATAGGTCCTGCCATCCTCGCTGGTCTCCCAGTCGCTGGCCACACCGGGGATGATCTGCCCCCGGGCATCGATGGCCACCAGCCCCTCGAAGATATCGCGCAGCACGTCCTCTTCCCAGACGCCGCCGGTAACGCGCGCCGGGTCCAGTGAGGCCGGGTCGCCGCTGATGCCGACATTGAGCGTGGCGGCAAGGGTCAGCGGCGCACTCAGTGTCAGTCCGGCGCCGATCAGTGAAAGCAGTATGTTGCGTTGCATGGCAATCCCCGGCAGGTGTTGTTGTTGATACGCTGTCATCACAATGGTTGAAAGATCACAGCATGACACGATCGTGTCAAAGCAGCGCTTATTACCATTTCTGCCTTTTTTATCACGTCGGCGGGAAAGGGCGCGGGCAGCGGGTGACGGGCAGGGGCGGCTTTGGCTACAATAATGCCCCTTGTTTTTCAACTCTTCATGCGGTGTTGCGGCCCCTTGTGGCGCAGTACCCCGGCCGAGCGAGATACCATGCAGGAACTCACGCCCATTCATCACCTGCTCAAGGACCTGTCCGAACGGACAGACGTCCTGAGGGGGTATCTTTGACTATGCCGAGCGAAAGGATCGTCTCGAGGAAGTAACGCGCGAGCTGGAAAATCCCGAGGTCTGGAACGACCCGGAGCACGCGCAGAAGCTGGGCCGCGAGCGCGCTCAGCTGGAGGAGATCGTCACCACGCTGGATACGCTTCGCGACGGCATCCGCGACAATGGCGAACTTTATGAGCTGGCGCAGATGGAAGACGACGAGGACACCGTGGCGGAAATTCGCCGCGACCTCGACCGCTTCGAGACGCAACTGGCCAGGCTCGAGTTTCGTCGCATGTTTGCCGGCGAGATGGATGGCAGTAATGCTTACATGGACATTCAGGCCGGTTCCGGCGGAACCGAGGCGCAGGACTGGGCCAATATCCTGCTGCGCATGTATCTGCGCTGGGCCGAGCATCACGGCTTCAAGGCGGAGATTACCGAAATCTCGGCCGGCGACGTGGCCGGTATCAAATCCGCCACCCTTCATGTGCAGGGCGATCACGCCTTTGGCTGGTTGCGCACCGAAACCGGCGTGCACCGTCTGGTCAGAAAGAGCCCGTTCGACTCCGGCGGCCGGCGTCACACGTCGTTTGCCTCGGTCTTTCTCTCGCCCGAGATCGATGACAGCTTCGAGGTCGAGATCAACCCGGCTGATCTGCGCGTGGACACCTACCGCTCCTCCGGTGCCGGCGGTCAGCACGTCAACACCACCGATTCGGCCGTGCGCATTACGCACGAACCCAGCGGCGTTGTGGTGTCGTGTCAGACCCAGCGCAGCCAGCACGCCAACCGCGACTTTGCCATGAAGCAGCTCCGGGCCAAGCTCTGGGAGCTGGAGATGCAAAAGCGCAACGCCGAGAAGCAAAAGGCCGAAGACGCCAAATCCGACATCGGCTGGGGCAGCCAGATTCGCTCCTATGTGCTCGACGATCAGCGCATCAAGGATCTGCGTACCGGCGTACAGACCAGCAACTGTGAGCGGGTGCTCGACGGCGACCTGGATCAGTTTATCGAGGCCAGCCTCAAGCAGGGGCTCTGATCGGAAGGCGCGTCTGCAGGAAAGTAGAGACGGCTTCCGACCGGCAGGCTCGCTGGCGGCACGGCGTGGTTCATGTCCAGGTGGCTCCAGACATGAACTGCCGGCCGTCATGCGCCTGTCATTGACGGTTATTTTCAATAGGCAAGGTAATGGCGAATCAGGATCAGCAGGCAGGCAGCGAACACGAAGAGAACCATCTGGTCGCCGAGCGGCGGGCAAAGCTTGCCGCTCGTCGCGAGAAGGCCGGTGCAGAGGGCGGCAGCGCCTTTCCCAACGATCTGCGCCGCGACAGTCTCGCCGCGGATCTTCAGGCAGAGCTTGGCGAGCATGACAAGGCGGCGCTCGAAGCGCTGGGGCGTCAGGCAGCAGTTGCCGGGCGCATCATGCGAAAGCGCGGCCCCTTTATCGTCATTCAGGACGCCTCCGGGCAGATCCAGCTCTACGTGGATAAAAAGGGGCTGCCCGCGGAAGTGCTCGAGGACATCAAGGGCTGGGACATCGGCGATATCGTCTTCGGCCAGGGCCCGGTGCACAAGTCCGGCAAGGGCGATCTCTACGTAATGATGGAGACCGCGCGCCTTCTGACCAAGAGCCTGCGCCCGCTGCCGGACAAGTTCCATGGCCTGACCGATCAGGAAGCACGCTATCGTCAGCGCTATGTGGATCTGATCATGAATCCGGAGGTGCGCGACACCTTCCGAATTCGTGCGGCCGTCATCAGCGCCATTCGCCAGTTCTTCACCGAACGCGACTTCATGGAAGTCGAAACGCCGATGCTGCAGCCGATTCCGGGTGGGGCCACGGCGCGACCGTTTGTGACGCACCACAATGCGCTGGATATTGACATGTATCTGCGTATTGCCCCGGAGCTTTATCTCAAGCGTCTGGTGGTGGGCGGCTTCGAGCGGGTGTTCGAGATCAACCGCAACTTCCGCAACGAAGGGCTGTCGACCCGGCATAACCCCGAGTTCACCATGCTCGAGTTCTACTGGGCCTATGCCGACTATCATGATCTGATCGATCTGACCGAGTCACTGGTGCGCTTTACCGCCGAGAAGGCCACAGGTTCGACGCTGATCCGCTATCAGGGCACCGAGCATGACCTGTCCCGTCCCTTTGATCGGCTGACCCTGCGCGAATCGATTCTGAAATACGGCCAGAACATCGAGTCCGGCGAGCTGGATGATCTCGAACGCGCTACGGCACTGGCCGGGCGTTTGGGCATCGAGGTCAGATCAGGCTGGGGACTTGGCAAGCTGCAGACCGAAATCTTCGAGGAAGTGGCCGAACATCGCCTTGAGCGACCGACGTTCATTACCGAGTATCCGGCCGAGGTCAGCCCGCTGGCGCGGCGTAACGACGATAATCCGTTTGTCACCGACCGCTTCGAATTCTTTGTGGGGGGCCGTGAGATCGCCAACGGCTTCTCCGAGCTCAACGATGCCGAGGATCAGGCCGAGCGCTTTGCCGCCCAGGTGGCAGAAAAGGACGCCGGTGATCTCGAGGCGATGTACTATGACGCCGACTACGTGCGCGCGCTCGAATACGGCATGCCGCCGACGGCCGGCGAGGGCATCGGCATCGACCGGCTGGTCATGCTGCTGGCGGATGCGCCGTCCATTCGTGACGTGCTGCTGTTCCCGGCCATGCGCCCGGAAACGGAATAGTTGCCGCGAGGCGCGGTGGTGCCCGTTGCCGTATGCCACATGATGCATGGTAATGGCGACACCGGGCGACCATACTGTGTGGCCTGAACAGGATTTTCACCTGCCTCGAATCGGGAGAGTCGCAATGAAACTGGTGAATCGCTCTGCACTCAGCGTGCGTCCCAGGCAGCCGTTTGTAGACTGGATCAATTCGCTGGAAGCGACCGAGGGCGAGGATGATCTCACGCTCGAGGATGCCGAGCGCGAAAGCACCATCTACCTCATTCCTGAAATGGATACGGAGGATGCGCTGCGGGCCTGCCTGCATGAACGCTTTGCCGATATCCTTGAAAACGAGCTGTCCGCCTGGGAGGAAAACTCCCGCCACTGGCCGGACATCAACGAAGTCACCTTTGAATTTTTCCTGCGCGTCGAGCACAGCTATCTGTGCGTGGACATGGATGAAGAGGCCTCCCTCGAGCAGAGCGATTTTGAAGACGATCTGCTGCTCGATACCGATGAACTCTGATTGTCCGTCGTCGGAATGCCCGGCGCCTGCTGCTCACGATGACAGCGGCCGGGACCGTCGATACCACGTCCTGCATCTGTGCCTGTGCGCTGTCCTGCACGACCGGTAACTCTTTTTGAAAGCACTACTGTCCTGGCGCGATGGGGATGATGGCCTGCCGCCGCGCCAGCGTATTCTGGCCATGATGGTGCTGATGTCGGGATCGCTGATGGCGGTGCTCAATATCAACAGCGTCAACATTGCCCTGCCGACCATCGCCCGGGAGCTGGACGTTTCCTCTGCCGCTTCCGTCTGGATCATCAACGTCTATCAGCTGGTGGGCGCTGCCTCCATGCTGACCTTTGCCGCCCTTGGCTATCGCATCGGCCGTTATCGGCTCTATATCGGCGGCATGATCGTTTTCGTGCTGACCTCGATCGCCTGTGCGCTGGCACCGTCGCTGGGCTGGCTGATCGGCTTTCGTGCCGTGCAGGGGCTGGGTTCGGCGGCGATGATGAGCATCGGCCCTTCCATGTATCGGGTCATCTTTCCCACTCGACTGCTGGGACAGGCGATGGGGTTGACCGCGCTGACCGTATCACTGGCGGTAGCCGGCGGTCCGGCGCTGGGCGGGCTGATACTGTCCGTGGCCAGCTGGCCGTGGCTTTTCTGGATCAATCTGCCGTTTGGCATTGCCGCCATTTGTCTGGCCATTCGGGCACTGCCGCAGGAGCAGGGCAGTCACTACCGGTTTGACGTGCTCGGTGCAGTGTTGTCCGCGGTGGGTCTGGGGGCCTTTGTCGTCATGCTCGACAGCATTGCCGAAGCGTCCCGCCCGGGCAGCGTTCCGGCACTGCTGATTGTGAGTCTGGTGGCGCTGGCGGGGTTCATATGGCGTCAGCGCCATTTCCAGAATCCGCTGCTGCCGCTGATCATCTTTCGCGAAGCGCGCTTCACCATGGCGGTGATGACCTCGTTTTTTTCCTTTCTGGCCCAGAGCATGGCGTTCATCAGTCTGCCGTTTCTGTTTCAGAGCGTGCAGGGCTACACGCCGCTGGAGTCCGCCATTTTGTTCACGCCCTGGCCGCTGGGCGTGATGATCGGGGCGCCGCTGGGTGGCCGGCTGGCAGATCGTTTCAGCCCGCCGGTCATCTCATCCATGGGACTTTTGCTCTTTATTGCCGGACTTTTTGCGCTGGCGCTTCTGGGGGATCAGCCTTCGACGGTGGATATCCTGTGGCGCAGCGCCCTGTGCGGCATGGGCTTCGGGCTTTATCAGGCGCCCAACAACCGCGAGATGATGGGGTCACTGCCCAAGGCGCGCAGCGGCAGCGCCTCCGGCGTACTGGCCAGCGTGCGTACCTTCGGGCAGTCGGTGGGGGCTGCCTTGGTTGCACTGGTGCTTTCTGGAATAATGAGTCATACGACAGACGGCGCCCTGACGGTCAGCCTGGCCCTCTGGATGGGCATGGCCTCCGCCATTGCGGCGCTGGTGCTGTCGGCTTCCCGGATACGCCTGCTCGGCCGGCCCCGTTCAGGGTAAGCCGGCGTATCAGGCAGGGACTGTTCTGCATGACTTCTGACAATAATCGATGTGCCGGAGGTGACAACCATGACCATTTCTTCGGTGGATTCGCTTGAAGGCGCCGATATCGCGGCACTGATCGAGCAGAAACTGGCTGTTTTTGAGCCACAGTGGCTGAGCATCGAAAACGAAAGCCACAAGCATAATGTGCCCCCCGATTCCCAGACGCACTTCAAGGTGACGCTCATCTCCAGGCAGTTTGAAGGCATGATGCCGGTCAAGCGCCATCAGCAGGTGTATGCCGCCCTGTCCGACGAGCTGGCGGGCCCCGTGCACGCACTCGCTTTGCACCTGTATACGCCCGAACAGTGGGAGACGCGCGGCAACGAGCGTCCCGATTCGCCGAACTGCCGTGGCGGTGGTGCCTAGTGTCGGCGATGTCATGAGTCATCGATACCGGTGTCTGGCCTTCCCTGCGGGAAGGCCTTTTACGCTCTACCCCTTCAACGGATGCAGCCCATGGTGACCGAGCGCGCGCGCCGACAGTATCTCGAGGCGATGGGCATACCGCTCTGGGTGGCGCGCCATCCGCTGCCCAACGCGCTGGATTCAAATCTGCCACCGGTGGAAGAGGCCGAGGAGCGCCCTGATGAGACGATCAATCATCATCAGCGTCTTCACGCCCTGATCGATGACGTCGAGCGTGACGACGCTCCATCAGGATTCGAGGCGTCAACGACGCCGCCTGCCGAGGTGGCCGACCCGGCACCGACGGACCCCACGACAGCGGCCCGCTCGATCAGGGCCATGCTTGAAGGCGAAAGCCTCCGGGAAACCGAGCGCTCGAGTGAGACACCGGCAGCGCCCGTTGAAAAGGCCAGGGAGACTACCGAAGCTTCCAGAGCGCCTGATGCTGCTGCCGGACGAGCGCCGCATGAGCCGCTGCGCTTCTCGCTGCAGGTGGGCGCGCTCGACGGACGCTGGCTGCTGATGCTGGCCCGTGACGAGGCGCCGAATGAGCAGGAGCAGAATCTCATCAACGCCATCCTGCAGGCCGGCGGTGTGCAGCCCTCCGCGTCCCTGTCGTGTCAGCGCTTTGGCTGGCCGATGATGGAAGGGCTGCCGGTGGATGATGCCCTTGATGAAGCGCGTCAGGGCTTCAAGGCCTTTCTGGCCGGTCGTCGCGCCCGGGGCTGGCACCCCGAGCGGCTACTGCTGTTTGGCCGACACTCGGTGCTCGAAGAGGTGCTGGATATCCACAGCGGCCGGAGTCGAGTGCTCGACCTGCCGTTCTGGCAGGGGCCGGCGCTTGAGTCGCTGGGCGAGGCGCAGGCGCGTCGGGCACTGTGGGCGACGATGGGTGAGTGGCCCACGTGGTGGCAGGGCCAGGCAGAGGCATCGGGTGACGATGATCATTGAGAACGTCAGTGACAGCGAGGCGCTGGCAGCGCTGGACGCTTGTGCCCGAGGCGAGCAGGCCTGGTCCGCAGCGCGTTTTGAAACCCTGGGGCATGATGAGCGCTACCGTCTGATCGGCCTGCTGGCGTTGCCGACACGACAGCTGATGGCTTTTGCCGTGATCGCGTTCGGCCCCTTTGATCTCGAGCTTGAAATGATTGCGGTCGATCCGCAGCACCGTCGATCGGGACTGGCCGGCCGTCTGATCGAGGCCATGATCGATGAAGGGAGCGGGCGGGGGATGGAGCGGGTGCTGCTTGAAGTGCGGGCGAGCAACGAGGCGGCACGGGCCCTGTACGCACGTCATGGTTTTGCAGAGGATGGCTGCCGGGCGGGCTACTATCCGATCTCACCCGGCAGGCGAGAGGATGCGATACTGATGTCGCGTCCTCTCGCCTGCTGACACCGGGCGCCGGTCGATCGACTTACCAGGAGGGGCTGGTCGTCTGCGCTTCAGGGGCGGAAGCGTTGCCGGCGTCAGATGCTGTGCTGGCGTCGAGCTCACGGAAGCGCTCCAGCAGGCCGCCCAGACGGCTTTCCCACTGCTGGCGCTCGTTTTTCAGACGCTCGTTTTCCTGACGCAGCTCGTCAAGTTCCATGCGCTGCATTTCGATGGTGTCAACGGCGCTGTTGACGCGCTGTTCAAGCTGCTCGAGAAGTTCGTTGCTCATGCTGTACTCCTGATACGGATAATAAGGCGAAAGCCCGCCCTGCAGGGCCCGGGTCGGGTGCCGGCGCGCGCGCAGGCCAGACTACGCGCGACGGCGCGTGGCGGCAAGAGGGCCCGGGCGATTACGCGCTTTCACGCCGGTAAAGTCGCACATGGCTGTCGCCCGCCTGGGTGTCGCGGGTCAGGTGCCATCCGACGGGCAGGCGTGGCATCAGGCCGGTCTCGGTTTCAACATGAATCAGGGCGCCTTCTGCCAGCCAGCCTTCTTCCTCCAGCCGCTGACAGCAGTCACTGATCAGATCCTGCCTGAATGGCGGGTCCACGAAGACCAGGTTGAACGGCTGTACAGGGCGTGTGTCCAGAAAGGCGTCGGCCCTTTGAGGGTGGACCGGCATCGTGACGTCCAGCGAGGTGAGGTTCTGCGTGATCTGACGCGCGACCATGCGGTCGGCCTCGACAAAGTGCACTTCGCCGGCACCGCGCGACAGGGCTTCAAGGCCCAGCGCGCCGGTGCCGGCAAAAAGATCGAGCACGCGAGTGCGACTGTCGATCTCCAGTGCCAGCCAGTTGAACAGCGTCTCGCGCACGCGATCCGGCGTTGGCCGAAGGCCCGGATGATCGGGTACCGGCAGCAGGCGCCGGCGAAAGCGCCCGCCAATCAGCCGTAAACGGCCGCTACCGTGGTGAGTCTTTCCCTGGTCCTGTCCCTGAGTGCCGTGACGCCGTCGACTCATGTGCTCCTGAAGCCTCGCTGGTTGAAAACAGGCTGCCTGAATCGATTCTCTTCGTGGGTGAAGATCCATCTGCAGTCTCTGTCGGGTGTGCCATCCTTGGAGGACCTGCACGGATGACCTGTATGGATTGTACCGGCGGGCAGCGCTTGAGTGGTAGGATGCGGTATCAAATGGCGGGCTGACCGCCTTTCCCCGATGGATCAATCGCGACGATAGTGCCCATGTTTGGTTTTTTTAAGCGCAAGAAGCAGCGCCGCGATCAGCAGGATCGCGAAGAGCAGCAGTCCGAACAGCAGGCGTCTCAGCAGACGTCTGACGAGACCGATGGAGCGCCGGAACCGCCTGCCGAGGCGCGTGAAGCGCGAGACGTCCCACCGGCTCGCGAGCCTGAAAGTCCGGCCGGCCCGGTCGATGAAACACTGCCAGACACCGATACCGCCTCACCGGAGGTATCCGAACCAGCGCTCGAGGAGAAGCTCCGGGAAGATCGCGACAGCGAGCCGGTGATCGAGCCCGAGCTGCCTGTCGAGCCTGAACGCGTCGAGCCCGAACCGGCTGTCCATCCCGAGTCGATCATTGCGCCCGACCCTGAACCGGTCATCGATGCCGAGCCCGAGCCAGTCATCGACCCCGAACCCGTTCAGGGGCGCCCGGTCGATGCACCGGCGTCGCCGGATGAAACGCTTTCGCAGGAGGCACCGGAGCCCGCGCCAGAGGCGCCGCCCCTGCAGGAAGCGCCGACCGAAAAGGTGCCCGAGGTGCCGCCCGAGGAGACTGCGCCCGGCGTGGCATCCGAAGTCACGACGCCGGCGCGCAATCGCGGGCGTGACAAGCCGAGTCGGTCGCGTCAGGACATGACCGTTGAAGTGGGGCCGGAAACCGCCGATGAGCACAGCGATACTGCCGGTGCCAAAAAGGGCTGGTTTTCCCGCATGCGTCAGGGGCTGGGCAAGACCCGTTCCAATCTGACAGACGGGCTGGCGACGCTGCTGCTGGGTCACAAGGAGATCGACGATGATCTGCTCGAGGAGCTGGAAACCCAGCTTCTGATGGCAGATGTCGGCGTCGCGGCGACCAGCGAGATCATGGAAAACCTCGAGGGGCAGATTTCGCGCCGCGAGCTTAAAAATGTCGATGCGCTGTATAAATCGCTGCAGCAGGAGCTGTCGCGCATGCTTGAGCCGGTGGCCAAACCCCTGCGTCTGCCGCCGAAGGGCGAGGGTCCGTTCGTGATCCTGATGGTGGGCGTCAACGGCGTGGGCAAGACCACCACGATCGGCAAGCTGACCCAGCGCTTTCAGCGTCAGGGGCGTAGCGTCATGCTGGCGGCGGGGGATACCTTCCGCGCCGCCGCCGTCGAGCAGCTGCAGGTCTGGGGCGAGCGCAACGATGTGCCGGTCATCGCCCAGCACACCGGCGCCGACAGCGCCTCGGTCATCTATGACGCGGTATCGGCGGCGAAGGCGCGCGGTATTGACGTGCTGATTGCTGACACGGCCGGTCGACTGCACAACAAGAATCATCTCATGGATGAGCTCAGCAAGGTGCAGCGCGTCATGGCGCGTCTGGATGCGAAGGCGCCGCACGAGGTCATGCTGGTGCTCGACGCCGGTACGGGTCAGAACGCGATTTCCCAGGCAGAAACCTTCAATCAGGCGGTCCCCGTGACCGGCATTACCCTGACCAAGCTGGACGGTACGGCCAAGGGCGGCATCATCTTCGCCATTGCCAAGCAGCTGGGAACGCCGATTCGCTATATCGGCGTCGGGGAAACCCTGGATGACCTGCGGCCCTTCGAGGCCGAGGACTTTGTCGGGGCGCTCTTTGATCGGGATGGCGGCTGACCGCTCATGGCCATGATCGAGTTTGCGCATGTCGGCAAGCGCTACGGTGGACGTTTCGAGGCGCTGGCCGATCTCAATTTCTCTGTGGAGCGCGGTGAGATGGTCTTTCTCACCGGGCACTCCGGTGCCGGCAAGAGTTCGGTGCTGCGTCTGCTCATGGCCCTGGAGCGGCCCTCACGGGGGCGGATTTCCGTGGCCGGCCATGACATCACCAACCTCCACGTGTCACAGATTCCCTTCTATCGACGCCAGATCGGGGTGGTCTATCAGAATCACCAGCTGCTTTATGACCGCAGTGTGTTCGATAACGTGGCGCTACCGCTGATCATCCAGGGCGCTGCGCCGCAGGATGCCCGGCGTCGTGTGCATGCAGCACTCGACAAGATCGGTCTTCTGCATCGTGAGAAGGCACTGCCCATCGAGCTGTCCGGCGGTGAGCAGCAGCGGATAGGTATCGCGCGGGCGGTGGTGACCAAGCCGGCCATGCTGCTGGCCGATGAGCCAACGGGCAACCTGGATCCACAGCTTTCGGCCGACATCATGCGTCTTTTCGAGGACTTCAATCGCATTGGCACCACAGTACTGCTGGCCAGTCACGATCTGGCCCTGATCGCCCGGCTCAGGCACCGGGTGCTCAAGCTGCGCGATGGCCGGCTGATCGGTGATGAGGGGGCAGCATGAGCCAGACACCACGGCGCAGTACCGAGGCTGCCGAAAAATCCCGTCGCGGTGCGCGCTCGCATCGAATCACCTTTGAAAGCCGGTCACGTGCCTGGCGACGGCATCATGAACAGATGGCCGTGGACAGCCTGCACCGGCTGCGTCAGCGGCCGCTGTCGAGTCTCATGACCATGCTGGCCATCGCGATCGCCATGGTACTGCCGGCCAGTCTGTGGCTGGCGCTGAGCAGCGCACAGCTTCTGGACAATAATCTCGATGACAGTGCGCGCATGACGCTGTATCTCGACCCGGCACTGTCGGAGTCGCAGGCCATGGACATCACCGATCGGGTGCGCGGCGACAGCGATATCGCTTCTACGGAGCTGATTACTGCGGCCGCCGGGCTTGAAAGCTTTCAGCAGCGTCTGGGCATGAGCGATGCGCTGGCCATGATGGATGACAACCCGCTGCCAGCGACCATTCTGGTTCAGCCGCGCTCTCGCGACCCCGACGCGGCACAGACACTGACCGAGCGGCTCGGGAAAATCGAGGGCGTGACCGATGCCCGACTGGACATGGCCTGGCTTGAGCGCCTGCGCGAGCTCAGCGAGCTGGGGCGGCGTGTGGTGCTGGCCTTTGGCGTGCTGTTCGCGCTTGGCGTGCTGCTGGTCGTGGGGAACACCATTCGGCTGGCGGTCGAAAGCCGTCGTCAGGAGATCGAGGTGGTGACCCTGATCGGAGCCACTCACGCCTTCGTGCGACGTCCCTTTCTTTATGTGGGCGTCTGGTACGGTCTGGGCGGTGGCATACTGGCGCTGTTACTGCTGACGGTGGGGCGTCGCTGGCTGTCGGCGCCCATCGATATGCTGGCTTCCGGGTTTGGCAGCCATTTTTCGCTGCCGGGCATCGGCCTGGGTGGATCGGTTTTGCTTTTGATCTGTAGTACGCTGCTGGGGCTTGTCGGGGCATGGCTGGCCGTCAGTCGTCATCTGGCCGACATCAGTCCGCGCTGAAATGATTCGCAGGTGGCCCGAAAAAGTCGTTACAAGGGCACCAAAGCACCATTACCATGGTCTATAATGACTGACAGTTATCAAGTAGAGACCAGGGGAGACCGTTTAAACATGAGTACCAGTCTTCAACCTATTGGTCATCTTTCGCCGGGCAATGACCTCAACGGCTATATTCAGGCCGTTAATCGTATTCCCGTACTGACGCTGGACGAGGAAAAGGATCTTGCCACGCGTCTGCATACCGACAATGACATTGAATCTGCCCGTCGCCTTGTCATGTCGCACCTGAGATTCGTGGTTCATATCGCCCGCAGCTATTCGGGTTACGGTCTGGCACAGGCGGATCTGATTCAGGAAGGCAACGTGGGCCTGATGAAGGCCGTCAAGCGTTTCGATCCTGCTCAGGGCGTGCGTCTGGTGTCCTTCGCCGTACACTGGATCAAGGCCGAGATTCACGAGTTTGTGCTGCGCAACTGGCGCATCGTCAAGGTGGCGACCACCAAGGCCCAGCGCAAGCTGTT
The DNA here is from genome assembly GCF_900112585.1 of Kushneria avicenniae. Taxonomy (GTDB): domain Bacteria; phylum Pseudomonadota; class Gammaproteobacteria; order Pseudomonadales; family Halomonadaceae; genus Kushneria; species Kushneria avicenniae. Next base: position 176,233 of record NZ_FOLY01000002.1, read on the forward strand.
CTTCAATCTGCGCAGCGCCAAAAAGCGCCTGTCGTGGTTGAACAACGACGAAGTGAATGCCATCGCGCAGGATCTGGACGTCAAGCCGGAGGCCGTGCGCGAGATGGAAGGACGCCTGTCGGCCTTTGATGCCGGATTTGATCCGGCACCCGGCAGCGAGGATGACGAGCAGAGCTATCAGTCGCCTTCACAGTATCTGGAAGATGGCCGTTCTGACCCGGCGCTGTCGCTGGAAGAGTCAGACTGGCAGGATCGCTCCTCGCAGCAGCTGCGCGAAGCATTGGCGCGTCTTGATGATCGCTCGCGGGACATTCTTCAGCGCCGCTGGCTGGCCGAGCAGAAATCAACGCTGCACGAACTTGCCGACACCTACGGCGTGTCTGCCGAGCGTATACGTCAGCTCGAAAAGAACGCCATGAAAAAACTCAAACAGGCGATTGGTGAATCCGTCGAAGCTGCCTGAGACAGGGTGTTGCCGTTTTCATACTAAAGACGGTTTTTGATGCAAAAATTGACCCCCGGGCTCCCAGAGTCCGGGGGTTTTGCTATAGGGTTATGCGCCATGAAAAAAAATGATGTTTAATAACATGGATCATTTAAATTCATTTTTGTCGATATATTACGCTGTCGCTGCCCTGAGCGCTGATCGATGTCTAGCCCTGCCTCTTTTTCAACATTACCGGAGACCGCGACGTCTCCTGCCACGCGGTGGTGGTATACGACGTATCGCTGGCTGATCGCGCTCTCTCTGGTCATCACTTGCCTGCTGTGGCAACAGGATGTCATGGAGGCCGGTTGGCTGGCCCTGGGGCTCCTTCTCTGGCTCTGGAGTCTGCATCAGGCGATGGCGTTGATGTTGAAAGGCCGTCAGCCTTCCGAAGGGCAATGGACAGCACTTCTGGATGTTGATCAGCGAATCAGCGGATTTCCCGGTGTCGTCTACTGTTACTGCCCCATACAGCATCAGTACTGCTATCGGGCCAACATGCCGGCCACGATCAGGGGGCTGTCGCATCAGGCCTGCCAGCTGACCTGCAGAGCCTTTGACGCCATGGTCCATCCCGATGATCGGGCCGACCTGCAGCGCGCTCGCCGTCTTGCCCTGCAGCAGGGCTATTATGAACACACCTACCGTCTGATTCATGGTACCGGCATACAACGAGTGCTGGATCGCGGGGTCGTCCTGCGTCGCGGCGGAAAGCCCGAATGTCACGGTCTTCTGATGGATATCAGTGGGTTTGATGAGATCAGGACGCCACCGCAGGGAGATTTCGTGGCGCAGGAACAGGGCACGAATTTTCTATCGGACAACAGCGGTCAGCATGACGCTACTCCCTCTGGCAGACTGTCGCGGTCTGCCCCGTTCGTGATTTCCGAGGCGCTGTCCCGGGCGCTGATCGAACGGCAGCTCAGGGTGATCTATCAGCCTCAGGTCCAGGGCCATGATGAATGTCTCGCCGGCTTCGAGGCGCTATTGAGATGGCATCATCCGGTTCAGGGAGAGATTGCGCCGTCGGCCTTCATTCCGGTGGCCGAATCGACAGGGCTTATATCGTCGCTGGGTCAGTGGGTGATCGAAGAGGTCTGCCGGCAGATCAGACGCTGGCGCTCACAGGGCTATCAGGTGCCACTGGTGGCCATCAACGTATCCGTGCTGCAGCTCAATCAGTCCCTGTTGACCCAGGTCGCTCGCGTGCTGGCGGACTACCACCTGGAAGGGGCCTGCCTGGAATTCGAGATTACCGAAAGTCGACTGATGCAGAATTTCGACGAATGCGTGCATGTCCTGTCGGGGCTGCGTCAGCAGGGTATCAGGATTTCGCTGGATGATTTCGGCACCGGCTATTCATCGCTGGACAAGCTGGCGCTGCTGCCGCTGGACCGGCTCAAGCTGGACAAGTGCTTTGTCGAGGCGCTGACCGGCGCCAGTCATGGCTATCACATGATCGAGGCCGTCGTGCGAATGGCGCATGCATTGCATCTGGCGGTCGTGGCAGAAGGGGTGGAAACGCCTCGGCAGCAGCAGCTGCTCGGCGAGCTGAGCTGCGACATCCTGCAGGGCTATCTGTTTGGCGCCGGTGGCGATGCCAATACGGTCATCAGCTATCTAAGCCGTGATCCGGATGACGCTCCGGTGCATGATCCGAATGCTCGGAGGCCTGCGTCGCCACCGTGAGGTGGCCTTGCAGCAGCGGCCACTGATCTTCCCAGTGCGTCTGAGGCGAACGGCGAAAGCCGCTTCTGACGTACTGATTGATGCGTCCTTCGACGGTGGCCATGAGCAGGTTGGCCAGCGCTGAAACACCGATGGTGGGGCGATAGCCCTGCTCGATTTCACCGGTGCGCAGCACCTGCTTGAGCTGGGTCTCAAGGCGGTCAAACAGCTGGGCCATGCGTGTCTGCAGTCGCTCGTGCTCACCGCTCAGGGCCTCGCCGGTCATGAGTCGACACAGACCTGGGTTTTTATCGGCAAAGATCAAAAGCAGCGTCAGAATGCGCTGACAGCGCTCGCTGACCGTGCCCGGTTCGTTGACGATCAGCGTGACGCGCTCGAAAAGCGTCTGCTCGATGTAGTCGATCAGCGCTTCGTACATGCGCGTCTTGCTGGGGAAATGGCGATACAGCGCTGCCTCTGACACGCCGACCTCGCGCGCCAGCGCCGCCGTGGTGATGCGCTGCCCCCGCCCCTGTTCCAGCATCAGCGCCAGCGCCTGAAGAATCTGGTCGCGCCGCGAAAGCTTTTGTTCCCTGGTCATGGCCATCGGTTCTTGTCTGCCTGCCGGGGTGCCGGCATGGCTTCCGGCACCCGTGAATGAAGATCGTTCGCCCGGTACGCCGGGTCAGGACGCCGGCGTGCTCGTCTGATCGGTGATCAGCGTGCCCACGCCCGAACGGGTAAAGATCTCCAGCAGGATGGCGTGTTCCACGCGACCGTCCACGATCACCGAGCTGTTGACGCCATTCTTGACGGCCTCCAGTGCACAGCGAATCTTGGGCAGCATGCCCCCGTAGATGACACCATCCTCGATGAGCTGGTCAACCTGCTCGGTGGTGAGCCCCGTCATGACCTCACCCTGTTCGTTCATGAGACCGGCCACGTTGGTCAGCAGCATGAGCTTTTCAGCACCGAGTGCCTCGGCCACGCGCCCGGCCACCAGATCGGCGTTGATGTTGTAGGAGTGGCCCTCGGCGTCCACGCCGATGGGCGCGATCACCGGGATATAGTCGGCCTCCGACAGCATCTCGATCAGATCGGTTGAAACATGCTCGACTTCTCCGACGTGGCCGATGTCGATGATCTCGGATGCCGTCATATCAGCGCTCTTGCGCTGTACGGTCAGCTGGCGGGCGCGAATCTGGGCATTGTCCTTGCCGGTCAGACCGATCGCCTTGCCGCCGGCGCCGTTGATCAGATTGACGATGCTCTTGTTGACCAGCCCGCCGAGCACCATCTCGACCACGTCCATGGTCTCGGCGTCGGTCACCCGCATGCCGTCCACAAAGCGGGATTCGATGTTGAGGCGCTCGAGTAGCTGACCGATCTGCGGGCCGCCACCGTGGACCACGATCGGGTTGAGCCCCACTTCCTTGAGCAGCACCACGTCACGGGCGAAGGAGTGGATCAGGTTGTCCTCGGTCATGGCGTTGCCGCCGTACTTGATGACCACGGTCTTGCCCGAAAAGCGCTGGATGTAGGGCAGCGCCTCGGACAGGATTTCGACGACCTGGCGCGGGTTGTACTGGCTCTCGTGCATGTTGCGAAACGCTCCTGTCAGGGGTGACGCAGGCCGGTGCAGGGCCTGCCGGTCACGGATGCGGTCGTCAGGCACTCCGCTCCGGCGGAGTGCGTTTTCATTCAACGTGTCCTAAAAGGTCGGAGTGACGTCCGGCGCCACGGCGAGCAGCGCCTGGCGAAAGCGGTCCTGAATCCGCTCCAGTGCCGCCCGGGTCTTGCCCTCGAAGCGAAATACCAGCATGGGCGTGGTGTTGGAGGCGCGACACAGCCCCCAGCCGTCCGGGTAGTCCACGCGGATGCCGTCGAGCGTGGTGCGGGTGGCCTGCTCGCCGAAATCGGTATTCTTGATAAAGCGTTCGACGATATCGAACTTGTTGTCATCGGTCACGGGCACGTTGATTTCGGCAGTACTCTCATCCTGCGGGAAGCGGCTGAAATAGCGGTCGGCATCCTCGGGCTGGCGCGACAGGATCTCCAGAATGCGCGCGGCGGCGTACAGGCCGTCATCAAAGCCGTACCAGCGCTCCTGAAAGAAGATGTGCCCGCTCATTTCACCGGCCAGCGCCGCGCCGGTCTCTTTCATGCGCTTTTTGATCAGCGAGTGACCGGTGTACCACATCTCGGGCGTGCCGCCGGCGTCTTCGATGATCGAAATCAGGTTGCCGGTGCTCTTGATGTCGAAAATGATGCGCGCTCCAGGCTGGCGCTCGAGCAGGTCACAGGCCAGAGCCATCAGGAAGCGGTCGGGATAGATGATCTCGCCTTCTGGTGTGACCACGCCCACGCGGTCGCCGTCGCCGTCGAAGGCCAGCCCGATATCGGCCCCGGTCTCACGGACCCTGGTGATCAGGTCTTCGAGATTTTCGAACTTGCCCGGGTCCGGATGGTGATTGGGAAAGCGCCCGTCGATCTCGTCAAACAGCGGGGTTACCTCGGCGCCCAGACGTCGGATCAGTTCCGGGCCCAGCTCGCCGGTGACGCCGTTACCGCAGTCGATCACGGCGTGCAGCGGCCGCTCGAGGCTGACATCGTCAAGAATCCGGGTCAGATAGGTCTCACGAAGATCATGCGCTCGGCAGCTGCCGTCACCGGTGGCCAGATCATCCTGCTCGATGCGTCGATAAAGACCGGTAATGTCATCACGCGACAGGGCGTGGCCGCCCAGCACGATCTTGAAGCCGTTGTAGTTCGAGGGGTTGTGGCTGCCGGTGACGGCCACGCAGGAGGTGATGCCTTCCAGCACGTGGGTAGCAAAGTAGACCACCGGGGTGGGGACCATGCCGATATCCACCACATCACAGCCGGATGCGCAGAGCCCTTCGATCAGGGCCGCGGACAGCATCGGACCGGAGAGCCGGCCGTCACGGCCCACGGCCACGCCCCGCTCGCCGCGGGCAAGTGCCTCGCTGCCGATGGCCCGGCCGATCAGGCGCGCGGTATCGGGGGTGAGCTGTTCGTCGACCACGCCGCGAATGTCATAGGCCCGAAAGATGGCGGCACTTACCTGTGTCATGAGGCGATTCCTTCCTGTCAGAGCGCGTCAGTGTCGTCCCGAATGGCCAAAGCCACCGGCACCACGAACCGCGGCGCTATCGTCACCGGGGGTAAAGTCATCCACGACGTCAAGCTCGGCCTGAATGACTGGCACCAGCACGTACTGGGCAATGCGTTCGAACGGCTCGAGCGTGACGTGTTCCTGACCGCGGTTCCAGACCGAGATCATCAGCTCGCCCTGATAGTCGGCATCGATCAGGCCGACCAGATTGCCCAGCACGATGCCGCGCTTGTGGCCCAGACCGGAGCGCGGCAGGATCATGCCGGCCCACGCTGGATTGGCAATGTGAACGGCCAGTCCCGTGCGGATCAGCTCGCAGTCGCCAGGGGCGAGCTCAAGTGGGGCGTCCAGCAGGGCGCGCAGGTCCATGCCGGCGCTGCCGCTGGTGGCGTAATGGGGCAGCGGATATTCGCGTACGCGTTCATCAAGGATTCTGACCTGCAGGCGTGGCCGGTCGGAAGGGGCAGTCATGGGGCAGCAGGGCTCCGCGTTGGTTGATGTGCCCGGTAAAGGGGCAGCATGTAATCAAGAAGGGCTTGCGCCAGCGCTCGCTTGGCGCGCGGCGACAGGGTGTGTGATGTCACCGCCGCCTCCGATCCGCTGGCGGCGAGATGATACAGCACGGCGGCGTTGTCATCGGCACCAAATCCGAGCCCGGGGGTGGCCACGTCATTGGCCACGATCAGATCCAGACGCTTGCGTACGAGCTTGTCGTGGGCATGACGGGCCAGTTCCCGGGTCTCGGCGGCAAAGCCCACCGTGAAAGGCGGCTGCTCGCGATGGGTGACGGCGGCGATGATGTCGGGGTTTTCGATCAGATTCAGCGTCAGCGCGGTGCTGCCGGGCACCTTCTTGAGCTTGTGCTCGGCCACTTCCTCCAGACGGTAGTCCGCCACCGCCGCACAGCCAATGAAGATGTCGCAGTCGGCAAGCGTTGCGTTGACCGCCTCCAGCATCTCCATGGCGCTGATCACGTTGACACGGTGGATGCCTGCCGGCGTGGCAAGCGTCACCGGGCCACTGATCAGAGTGACCCGCGCCCCCTGATCGCGGGCCGCCTCGGCCAGCGCAAAGCCCATCTTTCCCGAGCTGTGGTTGGAAAGATAGCGCACCGGGTCGATCGCCTCGCGAGTGGGGCCGGCCGTGATCACCACGTGGCATCCGGCGAGAGGGCCGGCCGCGGTGGGGGCGTGCGCCATGAAGGCATCAGGCGTCGGAGCGTGATCGTCGTGCTCGGGGCTGGCATCCAGCGGCAGTGCGCCATTGTGTTCAGCGTTTCCTGACAGTTCGGTGTCGAGCGCGGCGACAATCTCTTCCGGTTCCATCATGCGGCCGCCGCCGACATCGCCGCAGGCCTGCTCGCCAGCGTCGGGACCGAGCTGCTGCCAGCCCAGCTCCCGGAGCGTGGCGGCGTTGCGCTGACTGGCGGGGTGCGACCACATGGCCTGATTCATGGCCGGTGCCAGCCAGCAGCGCGCGCGCGCGGCCAGACACAGGGTGGTGAGAAGATCATCGGCCATGCCGGCGGCCAGGCGCGCCATCACATCGGCGGAGGCAGGCGCAATCAGCACGATATCAGCCCATTTGGCCAGCTCGATGTGGCCCATGCCGGCTTCGGCCTGCGGGTCCAGAAGCGAGGTGCGCACCTCTTCGCCGGTCAGAGCCTGCAGGGTCAGCGGCGTGATAAAGGCCTGAGCGCCCTCGGTCATGACCACACGGACGTCGGCACCGGCCTTTTTCAGCAGTCGTGCCAGTACCGCGCTCTTGTAGGCCGCAATGCCGGCGCTGATGCCTAAAACGATGCGTTGACCAGCCAGTCGTGACATGCGGAGCTCCATGAGCATAACGAAAATCAGAGGGATGCTACCTTACCACTGCGTGCCTGGCGTGCGTAGCACCCGCCCGGCAACAACCACAACGAGGCGCTTGAGCAAGGATTTCCATGTCTGCCAACACACGTCATACGTTTTTTTCCGACTATCCGCGCCGTCTGGTGCCAGCGCTTTCGGCGCTCGCCGTCGGAATCGCCCTGAGCGGCTGCGCCAGTCAGGATCAGCCACAATCGCCATCCTTGAATAATACGGCGATCAATGAACAGCTGGTCATGGCCACGGTCTGGATGCAGAGTGCCGCCGAATATCGGGCGCTCTCCTATCAGGCGTTCAATGTGGCGCGTCTGCGTCTGGATCAGGCCCTTGAGTCACATTCGCCCGGCGACCGACCATTGGCCGTCATTGTCGACTGTGACGAAGCCGTCATCGATAACACACCCTTCGAGGCCTGGCTGATCGGGCGCGATGAACAATATTCCAGCGCCAACTGGAACGCCTGGGTAGAGGATGCACAGGCGCGCGCGCTGCCCGGGGCGCAGGCGTTTCTGGAGTACGCCCGCTCGCGCGGGGTTGAGGTGTTTTACGTGACCAATCGCGACGAAAGCGGGCTGGCGGCCACCATGAAAAACCTGCAGCAGCTCGATTTCCCGTGGGTGGATGAGCAGCACATGATGCTGCGCACCGACACCAGCGACAAGCAGTCGCGCCGGGACACCGTCATGGCCACGCATGAGATCGCGCTGCTGGTGGGAGATAATCTGTCCGATTTCGACAGCCGCTACGACGCCGACGATGTTGCCACGCGTAATGCGCAGGTCATTCAGGACCGCGCGCATTTCGGCGAGCGCTACATCGTGCTGCCCAATCCGACCTATGGCGGCTGGGAAAAGGCGCTCTATGACGGTGACTACTCGCTGTCACCACAGGAGAAGGATCAGCGCCGTCGGGCCGCCCTTCGTATCTGGTCGGGGCCGCTCGAGCAGACGCCCTGATCCCGGAAGCGGGGCAGGCTGGCTACCCCGCTTTCCCGGTCGGTTCAGGTCAGATACTGCGCACCGCGTACGCTGACAAAGATCGAGTAGATGCCGTGGCTGGCGGCCATGAAGAGGCGATTGCCTTGAGGGCCGCCAAAGCACAGGTTGGCGCAGCGCTCCGGCAGGTGAATGTGACCGATGGCCTTGCCCTGGGGATCAAAGATTCGCACGCCATCCAGGGCTTCCGGGTCCGCCTCGGGCGAGCCCGAACTGCCCCAGCCGCACCACAGATTGCCATGTTCATCGCACTTGATGCCGTCCAGTCCGCCAAATCCCTTTGCCTCGATATGGCGAGTGCGCTCGCCCAGCGTGCCATCATCATTGACCTGATAGGACCAGACGAGACGATCCGGCCTGGCACGGCCCTCCACGACGTAGAGCCGCTGTTCATCCGGTGAGAAGCACAGCCCGTTGGGGCCGGCGATGTTGTCGATAACGCGGGTGACGTTGAGAGTGTCCCCGTCGATGCGATAAACGCCGTGGGGCAGCTCGGTCTCGATTTTATGGCCTTCGTAATAGCCGCCGGCCTGAAACGGTGGGTCGGTAAACCAGATCGAACCATCGCGCTTGACCACGATGTCATTGGGCGAATTGAAGCGCTTGCCCTCGAAATTGTCGGCCAGCACCGTGATTCGCCCGTCGGGCTCGGTGCGGGTGATGCGTCGGCCGATATCGTGCGTTGTAGAGCCTTCACACACGATCAGGCGACCCTGACGATCGCGCGTCATGCCGTTGGAGAAGTTCGAGTTTTCCCGATAGACGCCCAGCGTCTGACTGATTTCGTCCCAGCGCACGATGCGGTTGTTGGGGATGTCGCTGACCAGCAGGTAGCGCCCGTCGCCCGACCAGACCGGCCCTTCTGCCCAGCGCAGGCCGTCGGCCAGCTGCTCGACGCTGGCATTGAAAAGGCGCAGATCCAGAAAACGATCATCAAGCACTTCCACGGCGGGGTCCGGATAGCGCTGATTGAGCGGCTGTGCGCCGGCCGGCCGCATCAGCGAGACACCGGCGACGGCGATCGCGCCACAGGCCAGCGATTGCTTGAGAAACGTGCGACGCAGGCCGCTACCGCAATGATGTGGTGTGTCCATCGGCATCTCCTGTCATTGATAGCGCTAACATGGGGGTTGCCTACGCTATGGGATGCCGATGGGTTTGGGTATTCACCAATGTGCCAGGGGAAAGGGCAGGTAGCGGGAATGCCGGGCGTTCGCCCGGCAAGACAAAAGGCAGGTCCGCTCAACCGATGGTAATGACCACCTTGCCCAGATGCTGCTGGCTTTCGAGGTGTTCAAAGGCGGCGCGGGTATCCTCGAAGGCGAAAGTACGATCGATGATCGGCCTGATCTGATGTTGTGTGATGGCACGGTTCATCTGTTCGAACATTTCGCGCGAGCCTACATAGACCCCACGCAGCAGTATGCTTTTACGCATGATGTTAACCGGATCGATTTGACCACCCGTCAGTACGCCAATCAGGTTGACCTGTCCTCCGAGACGGGCCGAGTCGATCGAGCGGGGCAGGGTGCCGGCACCGCCGACCTCTACCACGTGATCCACGCCGCGTCCGTTTGTCAGTCGGATAACTTCTTCCTGCCATTCGGGTATATGGCGGTAGTTGATGGTGTCGCCAGCACCAAGTTCACGTACACGAGCCAGCTTGTCTTCGCTGGAGGAGGTCTGGATGACGCGGGCGCCGGCGGCGCGCGCAAACTGCAGTCCGAACATGGAAACGCCGCCGGTGCCCAGCAGCAGTACGCTGTCGCCGGTCTTGAGCGGCGATTTGCCGGCATAAAGGGCATTCCAGGCGGTGACGGCGGCGCAGGGCAGGGTCGCGCCTTCCTCATACGAGAGATGCTCGGGCAGCTTGACCAGCCCCTGCTGATCAAACAGGACATATTCACTGAGTACGCCATCGATGGCGCCGCCCATCGCCGAGCCGGGGTGACTGTCATTGACCTCACCGCCCAGCCAGTTCTGCATGAAGATGCCGGCCACACGATCGCCCACCCCGACTCGAGTCACATTCTCGCCGACTTCGACCACTTCACCGGCACCGTCGGAGAGTGGAATACGATCGGGCGCAACGCCACCGGCGCCATAGTTGCCTGTGGCCACCATCAGATCGCGGTAATTGAGTGACGCAGCGCGCATCCTTACCAGTACCTGTCCACGCGCCGGACGAGGCGTGTCGCGTTCGGCAAGGGTCAGATCGCTGATGGCATCGGTCTTTGGCAGGGTATAAAGCCGCATCATGAGTCTCCTCAAAATTAGTCGGATAACAGGCCAAGCGTAGCGGGCACAGGGACATGGCAAAAGTCGAGCGCGATTTCAGTTTTCGGGCGTGTCGTCGTTAACCCTTTATCAGGATGTTCTGTTAAAGGAGGGGTTGTGAGTATCAGTCACTGGCCGGAGGGTGAGCGGCCGCGAGAGAAACTGATCAATCTGGGGGCGCAGGCGCTATCGGATGCCGAGCTGCTGGCGATTTTTCTTCGCGTGGGCGTCAAGGGGCGCTCGGCGGTGGATCTGGCGCGGGATCTGCTGAGCGAGTTTGACGGGCTGCGGCCACTGCTGGAGGCCGATCGCGATACCTTTTGCAGTGCCCATGGGCTGGGCGATGCCAAATACGTACAGCTGCAGGCCGCGCTCGAGCTGTCGCGCCGGCATCTCGAAACGTTATTGATGCGTGGGGATGCGCTCAATTCTCCCATCATGGTGCGTCGCTTTTTGAGTGCTCATCTGCGTGATCTCGGCCATGAAGTGTTTGCCGCGCTCTTTCTGGACAGCCAGCATCGGGTGCTGCGCTTTGAAAAGCTCTTTACCGGCACGCTGGACGCTGCGGCCGTCTATCCGCGGGAGGTGGCCCGGCGGGCGCTGGCGCTCAATGCCGGGGCCGTCATCTTTGCCCACAACCATCCCTCCGGGGTGGCCGAGCCCAGCGACGCGGATCGTCGCATCACTACGCGTCTGATCGAGGCGCTGGGACTATTCGACATTCGGGTGCTGGATCATTTTGTAGTGGGTGACGGCGAAGTGATTTCCTTTGCCGAAAGGGGATGGCTGTAGGACCGACACCGGCGCAATGGCAATAATATCAGGAGGGTGCTTGCCGATCAGGGGTCGCTCTGGTATAAAGTACGCCCTTTGACTTTCTGCGGGTTATGAACAGGGGGCAGGGAGGCGTATCGCCTGCCACTTCTCACCGGTTTGCCCGAATACTTAATAGACACTCATGTGGGGCCCATTCGGGCTCACGGCTGGAGGCTTCCATGTCACAAGTCTGTCAGGTTACCGGCAAGCGTCCGGTGACTGGTAACAACGTTTCCCACTCTCAGCGCAAGACGCGTCGTCGTTTTGTACCCAACCTGCATACGCATCGTTTCTGGGTCGAATCCGAAAAGCGCTTTGTTCGTCTGCGTCTGTCCTCCAAGGGCATGCGCATCATCGACAAGAAAGGCATCGAAGTGGTCCTCAAGGACCTGCGTGCCAACGGCCTGAGCGTCTGAGACGACGATCGTTTCGTGATCACACCTCAAGCGCTTTCGGCGCTTGAATGCGGAGAGCAATAACATGCGTGACAAGATCAAGCTGGTTTCAAGCGCGGGTACCGGTCATTTCTATACGACCGACAAGAACAAGCGCAATACTCCTGACAAGCTGGAATTCAAGAAGTACGACCCGGTCGTACGCAAGCATGTCATCTATCGTGAAGCCAAGATCAAGTAATTGATCGCGCTTTACGTACCATCTTTCGGGGTGGTCTGAAAGGACCCGGTCATGGCCGGGTCCTTTTGCGTCTGCCCGACGCCTCCCTGCTTCACCACGGTTTTCAGACCCCAAACGCCGGATTCCCATGCCCGAGCTGCCTGAAGTCGAAACGACCCGCCGCGGCATTGTGCCGTGGGTGACGGGTTTCGAGATCAATGAAGTCATCGTTCGTCATCATCGCCTACGCATTCCGGTACCGGAAGGTCTGGCCGGGCTTTTGGCCGGTGAGCGCGTCGGCGAGATCGACCGGCGCGCCAAGTATCTGCTGCTACCGGTGGCCGGCGGCCATCTGCTCTGGCATCTGGGCATGTCCGGCAGCCTGCGTCTGGTCGAGGTCGGCACCGAGCCGCGTAAACATGATCACATTGATCTGGTCATGAGCTCCGGCCTGGTGCTGCGCTACCATGATCCGCGCCGCTTCGGGCTGGTGGATTTCATCAAGGGCGACCCGCTCAGCGACCGTCGTCTGGTGGCGCTCGGGCCCGAGCCGCTGGGAGAAACGTTCGACGGTGATCATCTTTATCAGCGCTCGCGTGGCAAGCGAGTGGCGGTCAAGAATTTCATCATGGACAGCGCCGTCGTCGTGGGGGTGGGTAATATCTATGCGGCCGAAGCGCTTTTCATGGCCGGCCTCGACCCGCGCGTCGAGGCGGGAAAGATTTCACTTGAGCGCTACCAGTCTCTGGCGACGGCCATCAGGGAGGTGCTGTCGGCGTCGATCGAGCAGGGCGGCACCACGTTGCGTGACTTCGTCAGTGGTCGCGGCGACCCGGGCTATTTTGTCCAGCGACTCAACGTCTACGGTCGCGGTGGCGAGCCGTGTCGCGTCTGCGGCCATGAGCTACGCTCGATGACTATCGGCCAGCGCGCCAGCGTGTTCTGCCCACACTGCCAGCACTAGCGAGGCGTGGAGACGCTGCCGCGGCAGTGCCCAACTGATAGAATGGCGGGCAATACGCGGGTGCCCTTTTTATTACCAATTCCGGAAGCTGTCGTGACCCAACGTCTTCGTCTCAAGAAAAACGCCGATCGTCGTCTCAAGGCGGGCCATCTGTGGCTCTACTCCAATGAGATTGACATCGCCGAAACGCCGCTCAAGGGCTTCGAGCCGGGCGCTCAGGCCATCGTCGAGGCGGCCAACGGTCGCGCCATGGGTGTGGCCTACGTCAATCCCAACTCCCTGATCTGTGCGCGTGTGGTCTCGCGCGATACCGACGTGATGCTGGGCCGTTCCCTGCTGGTGCATCGCTTCAAGCAGGCACTTTCCCTGCGTGAGCGCCTCTACTCGCGCCCGTTCTATCGACTGGTGCATGGCGAGGGCGATCTGCTGCCCGGCCTGGTGGTGGACCGCTTTGACGACGTGGTCGTGGTACAGCTCAATACGCTGGGCATGGAGAAGGTGCGCGACGAGATCATTGATGCGCTCAACAAGGTGCTCTCGCCGCGAGTGATTGTGCTGCGCGGCGACACCGCCGGGCGTCGCCTCGAGCAGCTCGAGGAAGAAGTGGAGATTGTCCAGGGCGAGCTTGATGGCTCCGTGGCGCTGGAGGAAAACGGCGTACGCTTTGAGGCCGACGTCGTGGGGGGGCAGAAGACCGGCTGGTTCTTTGATCACCGCGATAACCGTGCCTGGCTCAACGCCCAGGTGGCCGGCAAGCGGGTACTGGACGTGTTCAGCTACGTGGGCGGCTGGGGCATCCAGGCGGCCGCCAGCGGTGCTTCGGAAGTTGTCTGTGTCGATGCCTCCAGCCCGGCGCTTGAGCGGGTGATGAGCAACGCTGCCCTCAATGGCGTTGAAGATCGGGTCTCGACGCTTCAGGGCGATGCCTTTGAAGTACTGGCTCAGCTCAAGGCGCAGGGCGAGGTGTTTGATGCGATCGTGCTCGATCCGCCGGCATTCATTCGCAAGCGCAAGGACATCAATACCGGCGAGCGGGCCTATGGCCGACTCAACCGCGAGGCGATCCGCCTATTGGGCCGCGATGGACTGCTGGTGTCGGCATCATGCTCGATGCATCTGGCCAGCGACCGGCTCATTGACGTTGTGCGCGGCGCGGCACGTCATCAGGACCGTCATGCCCAGCTGATCCATCAGGGGCATCAGGCCGGCGATCATCCCATCCATCCGTCCATCCCGGAAACGGCCTATCTCAAGGCGATGGGCGTGCGTATTTTCCGCGACTGAGGTCACCATGCCGCGTCCGGTTCGTATCTTTCAGCACCCCAACAGCCTGCTGGTAGGTCACGTGCGCAACCTGCTCGAAGGCGCGGGGGTTGAATGTGAACTGCGCAACTGGACGCTGGCCGGCGGGATGGGGGACCTGGCCCCCATCGACTGCGAACCGGAGCTGTGGGTGGCCACGAGGGACGAGGCGCGTGCCCGGGCGGTCATCGAGCAGTGGCGCCAGAGCGCTGAGGTATCGTCGTCGCCCGGGGCGCGACTGTCACGAGGCTGGCGCTGCCAGCGCTGTGGCGAATGGCATGAAGCGCATTTCGATACCTGCTGGCAGTGCGGGCACGAACGTCCCGATCCCTAGCGCCGGCGGGTGAGGCTGTCGCCCGGCAGGCCCTGCCGCGTTACACTGTAGTCACCCTGACGCGATGACTTCGCGCCGTTTTCCATTACCGAGCAGACGTTGCGTTCATGACCAGCACACGAGTACTGACCGGCATTACCACGACCGGTACCCCCCATCTGGGCAATTATGTCGGTGCCATTCGCCCCGCCATTGCCGCCAGTCAGGACGACAGCGTTCAGTCCTACTACTTTCTGGCCGATCTGCATGCGCTGATCAAGGCCAGCGATCCCAAACGGGTGCAGCAGTCACGCCTTGAGATTGCCGCCACCTGGCTGGCGCTGGGGCTGGATACGGACAACGCGACCTTTTATCGTCAGTCCGATATTCATGAGACGACCGAGCTGGCCTGGATGCTCTCCTGTGTCTGTGCCAAGGGGTTGATGAATCGCGCGCACGCCTACAAAGCGGCCGTGACGGACAACGAGGAGAACGGCAGCCCGGACCCCGATCGCGGCATTACCATGGGGCTTTTCAGCTATCCGGTACTGATGGCGGCCGATATCCTGCTGTTCAATGCCAATCGAGTGCCGGTCGGGCGCGATCAGGTTCAGCACATTGAGATGGCGCGTGACATGGCCGGGCGTTTCAATCATGTCTACAAGGGCAACTATTTCACGCTGCCCGAGGCGGTGGTCGACGAGCGCGTCCAGACGCTCAACGGGCTGGACGGGCGCAAGATGTCCAAAAGCTATGACAACACCATTCCGCTGTTCTGCTCCGAGAAAAAGCTTCTGAAGCTGATTCGCAGGATCAAGACCAACTCGCTGGAACCGGGTGAGCCCAAGGACCCGGATACCTGCACGCTCTTTCAGATCTACTCGGCCTTTGCCAGCGAAGACGAAGAGCAGGCCATGCGTGACCGCTACGTCGAGGGCATCGGCTGGGGCGATGCCAAAAACGCGGTGTTTGAGCACCTCAACGCTCAGCTCGAGGGGCCGCGCGGTGAGTATGAGCGACTCATGCAGGATCCGGGGCACATCGAGTCGGTGCTGCAAAAGGGCGCCGAGCGCGCTCGCGGTGAAGCCAGTGCGTTGCTGGAGCGCCTGCGCCCGGCCGTGGGGCTGGGTCGATTCGTCTGATCAGCGCCTGATCGTGCCGGACATTAAAAGGGCCGCCTTCATGAGAGGGCGACCCTTTTGCTTGTCGAGCGTTGCTCGATCAGGACGTGGCGTTGAGCGCCGCCTCGAGTCCGGGCGTGTACTCGGCGCCGTGCGGTACGGTGGCCGTCGAAGGCGTCAGCGCGTCCCCGATCGGCTCGAATCGCCCGCCCAGTGACTCGGCCAGAAACGCCTCGGTGATGGCGTTGAAGGCGATGTTGTTGGCCGGACGGGCAAAGCCGTGACCCTCGTCGGGGAAGAGCACGTAGGTGACGGGAATCGATTTTTCGCGCATGGCGTCAACGATCTGGTCACTCTCGGCCTGCTTGACGCGCGGGTCGTTGGCGCCCTGCCCGATCAATAGCGGTCGCTGGATGCGATCGGCATGCGTCAGCGGTGAGCGCGCCTTCAGCCACTCGCGACCCTCCTCGGTATTGGGGTCGGCCATGCGGCGATACATCTGCTGGCGTCCGGCTTCCCAGTAGGGCGGGATGCTCTCAAGCAGAGTGGTCAGGTTCGACGGCCCGACAATATCGACGCCGCAGGCGAACACCTCTGGGGTCATGGTCAGCCCGGCAAGCGTGGCATAGCCCCCATAGGAACCGCCCATGATGGCAACTTTTTTCGGGTCGGCAACGCCCTGGTCGATGGCCCAGTTGACGGCATCGATCAGATCATCGTGCATGGTGGTGCCCCACTCGCCGTCACCGGCAGCGGTGAAGGACTTGCCAAAACCGGTCGAGCCGCGATAGTTGACCGACAGCACGGCGTAGCCGCGGTTGGCCAGCCATTGGTGATAGCTGTTGCTGCCGTAGCTGTCGCGCGCCCAGGGGCCGCCGTGCACCAGCAGCACCATGGGCAGCGGCTGGGAGGGCGCCGTGAACCCCTCGGCCTCGCTGCCGTGGGGCAGGGTCAGGTAGGACACCAGTGTCAGACCATCACGCGTTTTGATTTCAAGCGGTGTCATGCCGGAAAGCGGTGCGCCTTCAAGCTCCGGGCGGCTGACAAACAGTGAGGTCAACGTGTGCGCGTCGCGGTCAAAAAGCCAGGTTTCGGCCGGGGCGGTGACCGGGTCATTGACCACAATCCAGCGGCGGTCATCATCGGTGCGCGAGGTGACGTTGACATCGCCCTTGAGCCTTTCATCAAGAAAGGTCAGTGCCTCACCGATGGCCGGGTCAATGGCGGTCCATTCGGTGCGCAGATAATCCACCGCCCAGGCCTGAATGTCGTGGTTGTCACGATCGGCCATCACGCCGGTAATGTCGGCCCTGGGTGACTCGGCGATCACGCGTAGTTCACCGCTGTCCCAGTCCTGCGCCGTCAGAGCCGCCGTATCGCGTCCGCGGCTGTCGATCCAGTACATGGTGCGCCCGTCGCGGGTAAAGCCTGCCGGCCCGGTGTTGGCGCTGTCTTCAAAGCTGATGGAGGCAAACGGCTCGCGCTCGACGCTCAGGTCATTGACGCGGAAAAAGTCTTCGCCGCCGTCGGCGCGAGGCTGCTCGGCCAGGCGAATCTCCAGATTCTCGTCGAGCAGAAAGCCGCCGTGGCCGTCGTTTTGCAGCACCAGCGACAGCTCGCCGCTTTCAAGGTTGAGCTGATAGACGTCGTGCCAGCGCGGGTCGCGGTCGTTGATGCCGACCATGATGCGATCCTTGATATGGCGGCTCACCCCCAGTATCTGGACGCGCACGCCTTCCTGCGGAGTGAGGGTGCGCTGCTCGCCGCTTTTGACGTTGACGCCGTAAAGGCGAAAGTTCTCGTCACCGCCCTGGTCGTTGACGTACAGAAGCTGCTGGCTGTCCGGCGACCAGAAGTAGCTGCGAATCGGGCGGGTATCTTCCTGCGTCAGAGCGTGTGCCTTTTCAGGCTGATCGGCCGGGGCCACCCAAAGATTCAACACGTCATTATGAGGTGCAATCCAGGAGAGCCACTGCCCGTCGGGGCTCAGGCGACCCTGAACGCGGCTGGGATTGCCAAACAGACGCTGTCGCTCGATAAGCGCCTCATCATTTGCCGGGCCGGCGCCTGCCGAAGGGGTCTGACTGGCCGCCACGGTCGTCAGCGCTACATTGATCCAGCGCATCATGAACTCCTTTTACCATTAGCCGGTTATCGTAGCGCTCTACGATGTCCTCTTGCGTTCGACAGCATAACGCACGCGTGTATCCCGGGCCTGATGAATCCGTTGTCCGGCTTCCATCAGTCTCCGGTCGTTCAGGGGCGCGGTAGCGCTTTTGGGGCGCTGTACGGGTGCGGTCTGGCACTTTTAATGACGTGACATCGGTATCGTTTCGGCAGATTTGCACGGCTGGGTATGGATGATATTCACCTTCATCGGCAGTTGCATGGTGAAAAAGCATCAGAGTTTGCCAGTGACGCATCAACGATGCGCTTGCATGGGTGTGTTTGATATGAAGCGTTTTACATTCCCTTGTGCATGTAAATCGCTATAATGTTTTGTTAACACGCTCACGATTCTGGAACGATCATGCACGGTTTTACCGATTCATCTCCTGGCGAACGACGCAGGACGCTCAACAGCATCTATCGCTACATTGGCTATCTTTTCTTTATTGCCCTGATCTGCCAGTGCATGTACTGGGATGCACTGCCCAGAGCACTTGAAGATCAGTTCACGGAAGCCTCCTTCGCTGAAATCTCCCAGACCTTCATGCTGCTGGCCAGCCTGATTCTTCTATGGAAAATCCGCGCAATGGGGATTTACCGTCACGGCACCGTGTTGATGTTCGCCTTCTTGCTGGCTTCACTGATTCGTGAGCAGGATTTCATGCTGGACCGAATCTTCGATGACCTCTGGCAGTGGCTGGTGACGCTGGTACTGCTGCCGGCCATTGTGTTTCTGGTGCGCCGCCGAATGCGGGTGCTGGACGAATGCTGTCAGTATATGCAGCAGATGTCCTTCGGCCTCTTTCTGGGCGGTTTTGTAACCGTCTACGTCTTTTCCCGTCTGATGGGACGCGGCATCTTCTGGGAAGCCGTTTTAAAGGCGCAGTACATCTATGAGATCAAATCCACGGTGGAAGAGGGTGTCGAGACGCTGGGCTATGCGCTGATGCTGCTGGCCATTGTCGAGCTGTGGTTCTGGGCCCGACGGCAGGTCGCTCACGCTGGCTGATCGATTGTCGCCTGAGAGAGATTGCTGTGCAGGAAATATAAAAAAGGCCCCATCCATCGATGGGGCCTTTTATGTGGCAGAGGCTGAGTCCGATTATTTCGGCAGCATGCTGCGCAGCACGTAGTGGAGGATACCGCCGTGACGGTAGTACTCCAGCTCGTTGGCGGTATCGATGCGGCAAAGGGCATCGAGTTCCTTCGTGTTGCCGTCGGCAAAGGTGATGGAAACCTTGACGCTGGCAGCCGGCGCCAGATCCGCCAGACCCGAGATGCTGATGGTCTCTTCACCGGTCATGCCCAGCGAATTGCGATCCTCGCCTTCCGGGAACTGCAGCGGCAGAACGCCCATGCCAATCAGGTTGGAACGGTGAATACGTTCGTAGGATTCGGCGATGACGGCGCGAACGCCCAGCAGACGCGTACCCTTGGCTGCCCAGTCACGCGAGGAGCCGGTGCCGTATTCCTTGCCGGCAATCACGACCAGCGGCGTGCCTTCTTCGGCGTATTTCATGGCGGCATCATAGATGGCCATCTCTTCGCCGGAAGGCACGTGACGGGTAAAGCCACCCTCGACGCCGTCGAGCATCTCGTTGCGGATGCGCACGTTGGCAAAGGTACCACGCATCATTACTTCATGGTTGCCGCGACGCGAGCCGTAGGAGTTGAAGTCCTTGACCTCGACACCGTGTTCCTGCAGGTAGCGACCTGCCGGACTGTCCGGCTTGATGGAGCCGGCCGGGGAGATGTGGTCGGTGGTGACCGAGTCACCCAGCTTGGCCAGTACGCCGGCATTTTCGACGTCCTGAATCGGCTCCGGCTCGCGACCCATGCCTTCAAAGAAGGGCGGGTGCTGGATATAGGTAGAGTCCTTCGACCACTCGTAGACTTCACCCGGGGTGATGTCGATGGACTGCCAGGCAGCATCACCGTCAAAGACCTCGGCGTACTCCTTGCGATACATGTCGCTGCGCACGCGCTCGACGGCCTCGGCGATCTCCTTCTGGGACGGCCAGATATCCTTGAGATAGACCGGATTGCCGCTGCTGTCGTTGCCCAGAGGCTCCTTCGACAGGTCCAGACGCACGTTGCCGGCCAGCGCATAGGCTACAACCAGGGGCGGTGACGCCAGCCAGTTGGTCTTGACCAGCGGATGGATACGGCCTTCGAAGTTACGGTTGCCCGACAGGACCGAGGCGACCGTCAGGTTGTCGTCCTGAATGGCCTGATCGATCTGCTCGGGCAGCGGCCCGGAGTTGCCGATACAGGTGGTGCAGCCGTAGCCGACCAGGTTGAAGCCCAGCTCGTTGAGCGGCTCCTGAAAACCGGCCGTGGCCAGGTAGTCGGTAACAACCTTGGAGCCCGGTGCCAGCGAGGTCTTGACCCACGGCTTGCTGGTCAGGCCCTTTTCGACGGCCTTCTTGGCGACCAGACCTGCGGCCATCAACACGCTCGGATTGGAGGTGTTGGTGCAGGAGGTGATGGCAGCGATGACCACGGCACCATTCTGCAGGCGGAACTTGTGACCGCGGTGCTCGATGTTGGGTTCTTCGCTGAAGCTGTTGTCGACAAAGGGGGCCGTGTTGCCGCCTTCGCTCTGCCAGCGACCCTCTTCCTTCGACGGCGCGTCCTTTGACTGATCGGAGAGCAGCTTTTCGAAGGTAGTGCTCATGTCGGTCAGGGCCACGCGGTCCTGAGGGCGCTTGGGCCCGGCCAGGCTCGCCTCGACCTTGTCCATGTCGAGCGACAGGGTGTCTGTAAAGATCGGCTCATGGCCCTGCTCACGCCACAGACCCTGCTCGCGGGCATAGGCCTCGACCAGTTCGATCTGCTCCTGGCTGCGGCCGGTGAGCTTCATGTAGTTCAGGGTTTCTTCGTCCAGCGGGAAGAAACCACAGGTAGCGCCATATTCCGGTGCCATGTTGGCGATGGTGGCGCGGTCGGCCAGCGGCAGGTCCTTCAGGCCGTCGCCATAGAATTCGACGAACTTGCCGACCACACCCTTCTTGCGCAGCATCTGGGTGACGGTCAGCACCAGGTCGGTGGCCGTGATGCCTTCACGCAGCTTGCCTTCCAGCTTGAAACCGATGACTTCGGGAATCAGCATGGAGACCGGCTGGCCCAGCATGGCCGCTTCGGCCTCGATGCCGCCAACGCCCCAGCCCAGCACGCCCAGCCCGTTGATCATGGTGGTGTGCGAGTCGGTGCCGACCAGCGTATCGGGGAAGGCGAAGGTTCTGCCGTCTTCTTCCTTCGTCCAGACCGACTTGCCCAGGTACTCGAGGTTGACCTGGTGGCAGATACCGGTGCCCGGGGGGACGACGCTGAAGTTGTCAAACGCCTGCTGGCCCCAGCGCAGGAACTCGTAGCGCTCGAGGTTACGCTGCATCTCGATCTTGACGTTGTCTTCAAACGCTTCCGGATTACCGTAGTCGTCGACCATGACCGAGTGGTCGATGACCAGATCCACCGGCGACAGCGGGTTGATGCGAGAGGGCTTTTCACCGAGTTTGGCAACGGCATCACGCATGGCGGCAAGATCCACCACGCCGGGAACGCCGGTGAAGTCCTGCATCAGAACGCGCGCGGGGCGATAGCCGATCTCGCGCGTGGAGCGGCCTTCCTTTTGCCAGTCGACCAGCGCCTGAATGTCGTCT
Organism: Kushneria avicenniae; assembly: GCF_900112585.1. Classification (GTDB taxonomy): domain Bacteria; phylum Pseudomonadota; class Gammaproteobacteria; order Pseudomonadales; family Halomonadaceae; genus Kushneria; species Kushneria avicenniae. The sequence continues at coordinate 197,626 of NZ_FOLY01000002.1, forward strand.
TGGGTGGCGGTCACGCCATCCTGAAAGCGCAGCTGGTTTTCAAGCAGCACCTTGAGGGTGAAAGGCAGGCGGGTGAAATCGCCGTACTGCTCTGCTGCCTTCCTGAGACTATAGTAATGGTAGGTGGTATCACCTACCTGCAGCTCGCTGAGCGTGCCGTTGCTGTTGTCAGGGCTCATGAAGCCTCCTCCTCATCGTATTGCGGACCCGTGCCATGCGGCCTTGTCATTCTCGTCAGGAAAGGCGATCCCGCACGGTCGGTACGCGGCATCAGGAAACATGGCATCGCGCCATCGAATTCCTGATGAGTATAGTAGGCATACCGACATCGTGATCCCATATCGGCTTGTCTACATTGTCGACAAAATTCGTGGTGCTAGCATAACAGTTTCCCGCTCGTTTCGTTCAAGTATTTCAAGGCTAAAGCACTTTATGTACGACCAAAGGCTAATGTCGTGGCAGGATCATTGCCCCTACTGCGACGCCATGAACGATATCGACATCGATACCAGCCAGGGCACCCATACCACCTGGGTGGACTGCCAGTGGTGCTGTGCGCCGATCGTGGTGACGGTGACGATATCTCCCTTTGATGACACCCTTGAGTCGGTCACTCTCGGTCGTGATGACGACGCATGAACCGGTATCAGACAATGGGTGTCATTGTCACCACCGATTGGCGGCAGGCTGCACGTCGGCCCACAATGAGCGCCATCCCGTCATGTTCGCCCGGGCACTGATGCAGGCCATGGTCAGTGTTACACTGGGTGCCATCCTATTTCTGTCGATTTTTACCGAGGTATGTCATGAGTGACGTCAGCCATCATCCGCTGATTATTCTGGGCTCCGGCCCTGCCGGCTACTCCGCGGCGGTCTATGCAGCGCGTGCCAATCTGTCCCCGATGCTGTTGACGGGCATGGAAATGGGCGGCCAACTGACCACTACCACGGATGTCGACAATTGGCCGGGCGATGACAGCGGTGTGCAGGGGCCCGAACTCATGGAGCGCATGCGTCGTCACGCCGAGCGGTTCGAGACCGATATCCGCATCGATCACGTCAATGAGGTGACCCTGACCGAGCGTCCCTTCCGCTTGAAGGGCGACAACGGCAGTTACACGTGCGACTCCCTGATTGTGGCGACTGGTGCCAGCGCGCTGTATCTCGGCCTTGAGTCCGAGGAGCGTTTCAAGGGGCAGGGCGTTTCTGCCTGCGCGACCTGTGATGGTTTCTTCTATCGCAACAAGGAGGTCGTCGTGGTCGGCGGTGGCAACACGGCCGTCGAGGAGGCGCTCTATCTCTCCAACATTGCCTCGAAAGTGACGCTGGTCCATCGTCGTGACAGCCTGCGTGCCGAGAAGATCCTGCAGCAGAAGCTGTTCGACAAGGTCGAAAACGGCAACATGGCGATCGAGTGGAATACCACAGTCGAGGAAGTGCTGGGAGATGACTCCGGCGTCACGGGCGTGCGGCTCAAGTCCATGACGGATGGCAGCACCCGTGAACTGCAGGCGCCGGGGCTGTTCGTGGCCATCGGTCACCGCCCCAATACTGACCTGTTCAAGGGGCAGCTGGACATGAAGGATGGCTATATCACGGTGAAGTCGGGCCTTGAGGGTAACGCCACCGCTGCCAGCATTCCGGGCGTGTTTGCTGCCGGCGACGTAGCCGACCAGGTGTATCGTCAGGCCATCACTTCGGCCGGCAGCGGCTGCATGGCGGCGCTGGATGCCGAGCGCTACCTGGACGGTCTCGACCCGAGCGTACCGCACTCGGCCTGGTAAGGAGGTGCGGCGATCATCGCCGCTGCAGGAGGCATCAGGGGAAGGCTTTGGCCTTCCCCTTTTTCATGTCCGTTTATCAGTCGTTCCGGTTATTCAGGATGTTTCAATAGTGCGGCGGACGCTCCTGGTCGCCGCTGTCGGCCTGCATGGATTCAAGGCTTTCGCGCTGCTCACCGAGGCGCTGGGCCATGAGATTACACAGGCGTTCCAGCCGCTCGATGGTGGCATTCTGGGTGATCAGGGTGTCGTCCAGCCGCTCCAGCCAGTCTTCCTGCCACGCCAGGCGGCTCTCCAGATCATTGACGCGCTCTATCACCTGCTTAAGCGTAGTGTCAATGTGCATGTTAGAATCATCCTGTTGCGGAGGCGTTGTCATATCGTTGATCTCCGTACGTTAAACATCCGGCCCATGGCCGGTGGCTGGGTCTGCATCCTGTAAGCAGAGGGCATCACGGGAACATGCGGGATGCAGACCGTCTGATTGAACAATCCGATAAACGTTTGAAGCCGAGTATCGTCATGAGTGCAAAAACCATCTGGCGCTGTACCGTTATCAGCCTGTTGCTGGCGCTTTTAACGCCGGTTCTCGCAGGTTGTCTTGTCTACCTTGCAAGCCCTGTCGTTATCGAAAACATGGCCGTCGACCCCGGTCTTGTCGTCATCTGGGCGCTGTCTGCCGTGGCGGCCTTTGCAGCGCTTGAGGTCGCAACGATTGCCATGCATGTGCTGACCCCCACGCTGTCCAACGTGGTGGAAGTCGAAAAGGATGATCGCGAAATCGGCGTGGTCAAGTGGTTCAATGTCAACAAGGGCTATGGGTTTATTACCCGCGATGGTGGCGAGGACGTCTTCGTTCATTTCCGTGCCATTCGAGGCAAGGGGCACCGCACGCTCGCCGAAGGCCAGAGAGTGCGTTACCACTCCATACAGAACGAGCGCGGTCTGCAGGCCGAGGATGTGACCGTCATTACCTGAGACGGCGTTGTATTCTGTACGCCACGAACCGCCTCACGAAAACGCCCCGCAGCGCGGGGCGTTTTTTATCTCGGAAATGTGGCGTGTCATTTCTTCGTCTTCTGTTCACCGGCATCAGGCCAGTGCACCACGCCTTCGCTGCCATCGGCGAGTACCTGGAAAAAACGGTCCGGGTCATCGCCGGGCTGCCATCCGCCCAGCGAGCAGCGCACTTCGCATTCAAGTGCCTGGCTTGCCGCCCGGGCGCAATCGACATCCCGTGGCCAGGGGGTGGCATCGCTGTCAAACCACAGGCTTGCCAGGCGGTCGGCCGCGTTTTCGACCAGCAGAACCGGCAGGCGCTGTCCCTTGTAGATGGGGACGGCGCGCCACTGGTGTTTGCCGGCGCGCTCGAGCGTCACGGGGGTGTCCAGCGCCCCGGCAAGCCACTGCGAGATACGCTCGGCATCGTTGCAGGCGAGGTAAACCTCGATGTCTGGATAGTGCTCCATGGGTTATCGCAGCAGCCGGTCAAAAGTGGATTCAAGGGCCTGACTCATCCGATCGAGGTCGGTGGCGAGGATACGCTCATCGCGTTGATGGATGGTGGCATTGCGCGGACCGAATTCGATGGTCTGCGGCCCCAGTGTGGCAATAAAACGGGCATCGGAGGTGCCGCCGCCGGTAGAGAGCCGGGGAGGGTGGCCGGTGATGTCACGAAGAGCGGCGCTGACGGCGTCGGTCAACCCGCCCGGTACGGTCATGAAGGGGTCACCGGAGAGCTGCCAGTCAATATGCCAGTCAAGCTGGTGCGCATCGAGCAGGGCCTCGATGCGCGCCTTGAGCGCCGGCGCTGTGACCTCGGTGGAAAAACGCAGGTTGAAGGTTACCTCCAGTTCCCCCGGGATGACGTTGTTGGCGCCGGTGCCGCCATGGATATTGGAAATCTGAAAGCTGGTCGGCGGGAAAAACTCGTTGCCGCTGTCCCAGTGCTCCATCACCAGGGCGTCGAGTGCCGCCAGCGCCTGATGGATCGGGTTGCGTGCCAGCTGCGGATAGGCCACATGTCCCTGCACGCCGTGAATGCGCAGCACGCCGTTGAGGGAACCGCGCCGGCCGTTTTTGATGACATCACCAAAATGCGACTCGGAGGAGGGCTCGCCGACGATGCAGTAGTCGATGGCCTCGTTTCGGGCGCGCAGAATTTCGACGACGGCGCGGGTACCGTCCCGGGCCGGGCCCTCTTCGTCGCTGGTCAGCAAAAAGGCGATGCGTCCCGAATGATCGGGATGCGCGGTCACGAACCGTTCGACGGCGGTGACCATGGCCGCCAGCGACCCCTTCATGTCGGCCGCGCCGCGTCCGCACAGGTAGCCGTCATCATCAATGCACGGCGAGAAGGGCGGCACCTGCCAGAGATGCTCCGGGCCGGTCGGCACGACATCGGTGTGGCCCGCCAGTACCAGCGTGGGGCCGCCCTGACCGCGCACGGCCCAGAGATTGCGCACTTCGCCCTGATCCATCCACTCCAGATGAAAGCCCAACTGCGTCAGGCGCTCGCCGATCAGCGTCTGACAGCCGGCATCCTCCGGGGTGACGGAGGGCCTTGAAATCAGATCGAGCGCCAGCGATAGCGTCTCGCCCGGTGCCTGTCTGTCAGCAACGGTAGTGTCAGAAACCTTGTGCATGGCTCTCGTTCGGTCAACGGGCACTCATGAGAGCGCCCGGATGCATGGACAGCACTGACGGCCCCTGGTTTGTGGGCGTGCAGGGCATCAGTTATGGGCGTGCAGAGCGTCGTTGAGTGCGATGGCGCTCTTGTTGGTGCGGCATTCCAGACGGCCCGTCTGGGAGTGACGCAAAAACAGCAGGTCGTTCTGACCGGCCAGCTGGCGCGCCGCCACAGTGTCCACCAGTTCGCCGTGATCGTCGAGCACCGCGACCTTGGCACCGGCAGTGATGTAGAGGCCGGCTTCAACGGTGCAGCGATCGCCCAGTGGAATACCGATGCCGGCATTGGCACCGATCAGACAGTTTTCGCCGGTGCCGATGACAATGTTGCCACCGCCGGAGAGGGTGCCCATGGTCGAGGCGCCGCCGCCCAGGTCAGAGCCGCTGCCCAGCATGACGCCTGCTGCAATGCGGCCTTCCACCATGCCCGGGCCCTCGGTGCCGGCGTTGAAGTTGCAAAAGCCTTCATGCATGACAGTGGTGCCTTCGCCCAGATAGGCGCCCAGACGAACGCGTGACGTATCGGCGATACGCACGCCCTTTGGCACCACGTAGTCGGTCATTTTGGGGAACTTGTCGACACAGTCGATGGACAGCGCACGGCCTTCAAGGCGGGCCTTCAGGCGACGATCATCGAGTTCTTCGATATCGATGGCGCCTTCATTGCTCCAGGCAATGTTTTTCAAAAGACCGAACATGCCATCGAGTTTGAGACCATGGGGCCTGACCAGACGATGCGACAGCAGGTGCAGCTTGAGATAGACCTCGGGCACGCTTTCCGGCGCACGGTCTTCTTCAAGAAATACGGCCACCAGCGGACGGCGGCTGTCGGCCATGGCGCGAGCGATATCGGCTTGCGTCTCATTGCCGGCATGACTCAGGGCTTCGGCCAGGCTCTCGCAGTGCTCGGGCAGAAAACTCACCGACACATTGCCTTCCGGGGCGCCGAGCGTGCTGCGAACGGTGTCGACAAGCGTCTGGTCCGGGGTATGAAGCGGGGCGGGGTAGTAGACTTCGAGCCAGTCGCCCTGACGGTTCTGGGTACCGATACCCAGTGCAAAACTCAGCATGAAAAACTCCTTGAATCAACGGGGGTGGGTCAGGCCGTCCAATCGTCGGCGGCTCTGCCCACCAGCACCTGAGTGCCGGTATCAAGCACCGGGCGCTGGATCAGGCTCGGGTGTGTTCTAAGCAGCTCAACGGCACGGGTCTGGTCCAGTTCGGCGCGGTCGCGCTCATCCAGCCCGCGCCAGGTAGTGCTGCGCCGGTTGAGCAGCATGGACCAGTCTGCGTGCGTCAGAAGATGCGCAAGGGTCGCTTCCAGTTCGCCCTGATCGGCCAGGCGGCGCAGATCGAGCATCTCGACGCTGTGACCCTCGGCCTCGAGCCGGCGGCGGGTGCGCCGGCAGCGATCACAGTTGGAAAGGCCATAAAGCTTCAGCATGGAAAATCTCCTGTGACGCGTCGGGCAGCGATTATAGGCGCCCTGTATGGCAGGGCTCAAATCGGGAAAAACGCTGCTATCGATCGCCAGTGTCTATCCGGTGGTGGCGATCCCGGCCTCGGCGTCAAGGATGTGACGCAGTCGATTGCTCAGCGCCTCCTGAAGCTCGGGGTCCGTCAGCGGCGCGCCGTTGGTGTCGGTAATGAAGAAAACGTCTTCGACCCGTTCGCCGAGCGTCGCGATCTTGGCGCCTGACAGGGCGATATCAAAGCTCATGAAAATCTGACCCACGTGTGCCAGCAGTCCCGGACGGTCGGCGGCAATCAGCTCCAGTACGGTGCGCTGGTTGGTCTCGTCCTGCTCGATGAGCACCCGGGTCGGCACCCGAAAGTGTTTGAGCTGGCGCGAGGTGTGGCGCTTGACGATACGCGGATAGTCGTCGGGGTCGTCGAGCTCCTCGATCAGGTGGGCCTGAATTTCCCTGAGTCGAGCGGGATCGCGAATGGCCTGGCCGTCACCGTCGAGCAGAATGAAGGTGTTGAGCGTCCAGTCGTTGCTTGAGGTGGCGATACGGGCGTCGTGGATGGACAGCCCCAGCTGGTCGATGGCCGCCGCCGTAGCGGCAAACAGATTGTTGACCGAGCGGGTATGGATAAAGACCTTGGTACCGCCGTCGGTCATGTCCTCGGTCGGCGCGCTGATCAGAATCAGCGGCATGACCTCGACGCCGGCCTGCAGAATGCCCTGGGTGTGCCAGACGATCTCGCTGGCGCTGTACTGCAGGAAGTAGTCATCGCCCAGCGTTTCCCACAGCGCATCCACGGCCCGGCACTCACCGCCCATGCACTGCGTCAGGGCGCGGGCTTCACGACGGGTTTCCTCGATCCAGTCCTGGCGGTCGAGCGGGTTTTCCAGTCCGCGTCGCAGCACGCGGCGTGTCTCTCCGTGCAGCTGGCGTAAAAGGGCTGCTCGCCAGCTGTTCCAGAGCGTGGGGTTGGTGGCATTGATGTCGGCCACCGTCAGCAGATAGAGATAGTCGAGGTGTACTTCGTCGTGAACGATGGCGGCGAACTCGCGAATGACCTCCGGGTCGCTGATGTCGCGCTTCTGGGCGGTGGTGGACATCAATAGATGATGCTCGATCAACCAGCTCACCAGATGCATGTCGCGCCTTGGCACACCGTGACGGCTGCAAAAACCCTGAACGTCCCGCGCGCCGAGCTGTGAGTGATCGCCGCCGCGACCCTTGGCAATATCGTGATAGAGGCCGGCGATCCACAGTAGTTCGAGCTTGGGCACGCGTGCCATCAGCGAGGCGCACAGCGGGTACTCCTCGCGCCCTTCGGGCGTTCGAAAGCGCTGAATGACATCCAGCACGCGCAGGGTGTGGGCATCCACCGTATAGATATGGAACAGGTCGTGCTGCATCAGGCCGATGATATGGCCAAAGCGGGGCAGGTACTTGCCCAGAATGCCGTAGCGCGCCATGCGCCCCAGCTCGCGTGACACCATGCCGCCGCCGCGCAGAAGCTCCAGGAACAGGCCGCGGTTGCGCAGGTCGGCCCGAAAGCCGTTGTCGATCAGGTGGCGATGGTCGCGGATGGCGCGAATGGTCGCGGCGCGCACGCCTTCGATATCGGGATGCTGGGCCAGCAGTACGAACATTTCGATCAGCGCCGAGGGGCGGCGCTTGAAGACATTGGGCGAGCGGGTGCGCAGATAGCGTCCGTGCAGTTCAAAGCGATTGTTGAGCGCCACGATCCCGGACGTCTGACCCTGCTGGAGGATGTTCTCCTCGAAATTCTGAATCAGCATATCGTTGAGTTCGACCAGCGCCGTGACCACGCGGTAATAGCGGCGCATGAACTCTTCAACGCCCAGCCGCTCGGGGGTGTCGTGATAGCCGAACAGGGCGGCAATGGTGCGCTGATGATCAAACAGCAGCCGGTCCTCGGCGCGAGCGTTGATCATGTGCAGCGCGTAGCGCACCTGCCACAGAAAGGCGCGGCTCTGGCTGGCGATGCGAATGTCGGCGTCCGTCATGAAGCCGCGCTGCATGAGCACTTCGATGATGTTGGTTCCAAAGTGGCGCTTGGCGATCCAGGTGACGGTCTGGATGTCTCGAAGACCGCCGGGCGAGCTCTTGAGGTTGGGCTCGAGATGGTGCTCGGAGTTGTTGAAGCGCTGATGGCGTGCACGCTGCTCGGCCAGCTTGGCCTGAAAGAAGGCTTCGCTGTTCCAGATGCCTGGCTGGTCGAGACGCTGTCGCATGCGTTCCAGCAGCGCCTCGTCGCCAGCGACGCAGCGCGTTTCCATAAGGTTGGTGATGACGGTGACATCGTCACGTGATTCGCGCTCGCAGTCGGCCAGTGAGCGCACGCTATGACCGATTTCGAGCCCGATGTCCCAGAGCAGGGTGATGAAGTCGGTCAGTGAGGCCTGCCTGGGCGTGTCGTCATCGTCTGCCAGCAGGATCATCAGATCGATATCCGAGCATGGATGCAGCTCGCCGCGACCATAGCCGCCCACGGCAATCAGGGCGACGCCCTCATCAGGCCAGTCGAAGCGTGACCACAAAAGGGCCAGCAGCTGATCGACGCACCAGGCCCTGCCATGCACCAGATCGCGAATGTCGGCACCGTTTTTGAAGCGTTCGTCCAGACAGCGCCGAATATCGGCCAGCACCTCCCGAATGACGCTGATGGGCGAGGTGCTCCGGTCAAGGCGCGTTTTCAGAGTCTCGATGTCGATCAGGGTAGTGTCCGGAGTGAAGCGATAGTGGTGCAGCAGCATGGGCCATGACTCCGGTGGCAGATGTGAGGCGGCGCCTGTCGTGGCTTCCTGCCCGAGAGGGCAGGTCGGGAAGACACGACAGTCGGTGGATCAGTCTGTCAGAAAGCTCAGATCCTCGTCATGACGTACGGTCGTGGCTTCGACGCCATCGGCGGTGACAATCAGGGTGTGCTCCCACTGGGCAGAAAGACTCTTGTCACGGGTCACGGCGGTCCAGCCGTCCTTGAGTACCCGGGTCTGCCAGTCGCCGGCGTTGATCATTGGTTCGACGGTCAGGCACATGCCTTCCTTGAGCTCGGCATCGTTGTGCTCATTGTAGCCGTCGTAATGAAGCACCTGGGGATCTTGATGAAAGTTGCGCCCGATGCCGTGGCCGCAGAAGTCGCGAACCACGCTGTAGCCGTTGTCGTTGGCATGTCTTTCGATCACGCGGCCGATGTCGGAGAGCCATACGCCCGGGCGCATGATCTTCATGGCCTCATAAAGGCACTCCTGGCTCACTCGGGAGAGCCGCTCGCCCTTGATGTTGTCTCCCACAATGAACATGCGGCTGGTATCGCCGTAGTAGCCATCCTTGATGATGGTGACGTCAATATTGAAGATGTCGCCCTTCTTGAGCTTCTTGCTGAAGTCGGGAATGCCGTGACAGACCACATGGTTGAGCGAGATGCAGGTGGCGTGCTGGTAGCCGTGATAGCCGATGGTGGCAGAGATCGAGTCGATATCGTTTTCGATGTAGTGCTGGCACAGACGATCGATCTCGCCGGTGGTGATGCCCGGGCGGATGTGGGACTCGATCATCTCCAGTACGCTGGCGGCCAGGCGACCTGCAATGCGCAGCTTGTCGATGTCTTCGGCATTATGGATGGGGATGTTCATGGCGACTCGTTATAAGCGAAATGGGAAGCCGTGGCAGGCGAGGGATTCATGTCCCGCTCCATGGTTGGACAATGATCGGCAAAGGTTCGGCTTCATCTTGACAGCGTTATATGGTATAAAGCCGCGCGTTTTCCTGCAATCCGTGGCCCGGTATGACACACTTGTATCGTGCAGGGATGATGCAGCAGAACGCTTGAACCATCACAGAGACCACACATGTACCGACACATGGTCCCGGGTGCCGTGAAAACGGTCGGACCCATGGGGTGCGTGGAGGCTTAACCCGATACTCAGGAGAGTCATCATGTCAGTCAATATGCGTGACCTGCTCAAGGCAGGTGCTCACTTTGGTCACCAGACCCGTTACTGGAACCCGAAGATGGGCAAATACATCTTCGGCGCTCGTAACAAGATTCACATCATCAACCTCGAACATACGCTGCCGGCGCTGAACGAAGCCGTCTCCGTGGTCGAGCGCATGGCCGCCAACAACAACAAGATCATGTTTGTTGGTACCAAACGCGCCGCTGCCAAGATTGTTGCCGAAGAAGCGACCCGCGTGGGCCAGCCCTTCGTCAACCATCGCTGGCTGGGCGGCATGCTGACGAACTACAAGACCATTCGTCAGTCGATCAAGCGTCTGCGCGAGCTTGAAGCCATGCATGAAGACGGCACCTTCGACAAGCTGACCAAGAAGGAAGTCCTGATGGCCACGCGCGAGCAGGAAAAGCTCGAGCGCTCCATCGGTGGTATCAAGGATATGGGCGGCCTGCCGGATGTCATGTTCGTGATTGACGTTGATCATGAGCGTATCGCGATCAACGAAGCCAACAAGTTGGGTATTCCGGTCATCGGCGTGGTGGATTCCAATTCCGATCCGGACGGCGTTGACTACATTATCCCGGGTAACGACGACTCCATTCGTGCCATCCAGATCTACGTTCAGGCGATTGCCAATGCCTGTGCCAAGGCGAAGGAAGGGCGTCCGGATGAGTTCGTCGAAGTCGACGAGACTGCCGAAACGGCGGCGACGGCTTCCGAATAATGTCACCAGCGCCGGCAGGTGAGTTCACTGCCGGTGTCTGCGAATGACAGTATGAAAGGGGGCTCAAGGGCCCCTTTTTTTGAGGCAGAAACAGCGACGCTGTCCAACTCTGTCTCGAGAGTGTCATTCAACAGTGCTACCGATTTTTCTTCTCGTTCCGGTATGGCCGGAACCGAATACATGATTCAACAGAGGTTCACGACATGGCAGCTATCAGCGCATCTCTGGTCAAGGAACTACGCGAGCGCACCGGGCTTGGCATGATGGAGTGCAAGAAGGCGCTCTCCGAGGCCGATGGTGACATCGACACCGCCATTGAAAACCTGCGCAAGAATGCAGGTCTCAAGTCCGCCAAGAAGGCCGGCCGCGTGGCCGCCGAAGGCGCCGTGCTGACCCGTGTTGCCGAAGACGGCACCACCGCCGTCATGCTGGAAGTCAACTCCGAGACCGACTTTGTCTCTCGTGATGACAACTTCAAGAACTTTGCCAGTGAAGTCGTCAACAAGGTGCTCGACACCCGTAATGAAGACATCGCCGTGGTAATGGAAGGCGAGCTGGAAGACGCGCGGGCGCAGCTGGTACAAAAGATCGGCGAGAACATCACCGTTCGTCGTGCCGCCGTCATCGATGCGCCCGAAGGCGGCAGCGTTGGTGCCTACGTCCACGGTGACCGCATCGGTGCGGTTGTGGTGCTGACCGGCGGCAACCAGGACGTTGCACGCGACATCGCCATGCACGTCGCTGCGATCAACCCGTCCGTCTCGCATCCCGAGAAGATGCCTCAGTCCGAGCTCGACAGCGAGAAGGCTATCATTCTGGCGCAGCCCGACATGGCCGGCAAGCCTGCTGAAATCGCTGAAAAGATGGTACAGGGTCGTCTGAAGAAGTATCTTGCCGAGAACAGCCTGATCAATCAGCCGTTCGTCAAGGATCAGAATGTGACCGTGGCCGAATACGCCAAGCAGGCGGGCGCTGAAGTTGTTAGCTTTGTGCGCTTCGAAGTTGGCGAAGGTATCGAGAAGGAAGAAGTCGACTTCGCCAAGGAAGTCATGGAGCAGGCGCGCCGCAGCTGATCGGGCGTGTCGTCTCTCGTCTGTGGTCAGGGTTGGCCGCAGGCGGTCTGAAGGCGTGCGTTCGCGCACGCCTTCGCGTATCTGCCGGATCATGACCAGGCTGTCGTGATCGGTGATACACCTCACGTTTTCTCCACTCGGGCCATCAGGAGGATGTCACATGCCCCCCAATACTGAACGTAGCGCCAAGTACAAGCGTATTCTGCTCAAGCTCTCGGGTGAGGCGCTGACGGGCGAACAGGACTTCGGTATTGATCCAAAGGTACTGGATCGCATGGCGCTGGAAATCGGCCAACTGGTGGGCATTGGTGTCCAGGTGGGTATCGTGGTCGGCGGCGGCAACCTGTTTCGCGGAGCAGCGCTCCACGAAGCCGGCATGGACCGCGTCACCGGCGACCACATGGGCATGCTGGCCACGGTCATGAACGCCCTGGCCATGCGTGATGCGCTGGAGCGCGCCAATATCCGCTCGCGCGTCATGTCCGCCATCCCCATGAGTGGCGTGGTCGAGCACTATGATCGTCGTACGGCCATCCGCTACCTGACCTCCGGTGATGTCGTGATCTTCTCGGCAGGTACCGGCAACCCCTTCTTTACGACCGATAGTGCTGCCTGCCTGCGCGGTATCGAGATCGATGCCAACGTGGTCGTCAAGGCCACCAAGGTGGACGGTGTCTACGACAAGGACCCCGTCAAGCATCCCGATGCCGCCAAGTACGAGCGACTCAGCTACGATGATGTACTCGACCAGAAGCTCGGCGTCATGGATTTGACCGCCATTTGTCTGGTACGTGACCATGACATGCCGGTTCGCGTCTTTGACATGACGCGCCACGGTGCACTGCTGAACCTTGTCATGGGCGGTCGTGAAGGCACTATCGTCGACAACGGCCCGGCGTAACAAAAGGCTGAGCAGAGGATTTACAAAGTGATCAACGAGATCCAGAAGGACGCTGAAAGCCGCATGCAGAAAAGCGTGGAATCGCTGCATTCGACTTTTGGCAAGATTCGCACCGGGCGTGCCCATCCCAGCATTCTCGAATCCATTCGCGTTGAATATTATGGCTCCGAGATGCCGCTTTCCCAGGTGGCCAATATCAACGTCGAGGATGCTCGAACGCTGGCCGTGGTGCCGTGGGAAAAGTCTATGGTACCCAAGGTGGAAAAGGCCATCATGATGGCGGATCTGGGGCTGAACCCGTCCTCGGCCGGTACCGTGATTCGCGTGCCGATGCCGCCTCTGACCGAAGAGACGCGCAAGGGCTATATCAAGCAGGCGCGCGCCGAGGCCGAGCATGGTCGCGTTGCTGTGCGCAACATTCGTCGTGATGCCAACGGCGAGATCAAGTCCCTTCTCAAGAAGAAGGAAATTTCGGAAGATGAAGAGCGTCAGGCCGAAGACGGCATTCAGAAGCTGACCGACCGTTTCATTGCCGAGATCGATAAATCGCTTGAGCAGAAGGAAAGCGATCTGATGCAGGTCTGATGTCCGGGCCCGAAACCATCCGACTCAGGGCGCGGCAGCTGCCGCGTCTGCAGTGAGAAGTCATGACGCCTGACAAGTTTTCAAACATGCCCCGGCATGTGGCTATTATCATGGACGGCAACAACCGCTGGGCCAAGGCCCACGGACTGTCCGGAGTACGCGGTCACCATGCCGGGGTCGAATCGGTCAGGGCAGTGATCAAGCGTGCGGCCGAACATCATCTGGAAGCCATTACGCTGTTTGCCTTCTCCAGCGAGAACTGGAAGCGTCCCGCGCAGGAGGTCAGCGCCCTGATGGAGCTTTTCATCATGGCGCTCAAGCGCGAGGTCTCCCGGCTGCACAAGAACGGCATTCGTCTGTGCGTCGTTGGTGACCGTTCAAGGCTTTCGTCGTCGCTCAATCGTGCCATCGACAAGGCCGAGCGGCTGACGCGCTACAATCAGGGCCTGAAGCTGATCGTGGCGGTCAACTACGGTGGGCGCTGGGATATCGCCGGCGCCGCTCAAAGACTGGCGCGTCAGGTGGAATCCGGTCAGCTGACCGCTGATGATATCGACGAAAGCCTGTTTGACCGCGAGATGGCATCGACAGGCATTCCCGAAGTGGATCTGTGCATTCGCACCAGCGGTGAGCAGCGCATCAGCAATTTCATCCTCTGGCAGATGGCTTACGCGGAGTTCTACTTTTCGCCACTGTACTGGCCTGATTTTGACGCCGATGCCTTCGACGAGGCGCTGGGTGTCTATTCGGGTCGCAAGCGACGTTTCGGCATGACCGACGAACAGATCGAGGTTCAGGGTGCTTAAGCAACGGGTGTTGACTGCGCTGGCCATCGGGCCCACGTCGCTGGTGCTGCTTTTTGTACTGGGCGGCGGCTGGTTTGCCACTTTTGTGGGGCTGCTGGTCGCGGGCTCTGCATGGGAGTGGTCCAATCTTTCCGGTGGCGAGAATCTCAAGGACCGTGCCCTGTTCACGATCACGGTGATCGCCCTGATGGCGCTGGGCTGGTCATCCGGCATCGCCCTAGAGACTTGGCCGCTGTGGATTGCCCTGGCAGGCTGGTTGCTCTGTCTGTACTGGGTGGTGAGCTACCCGGAGCAGGTTGATCAGTGGGAGAGCCGTGGCGTGCGCTATGCCATGGGGCTCTGGGTGTTGCTGCCCTGCTGGGTGGGACTGTTGCTGCTGCGCGAGTCGCCAGTCTGGCTTCTTTACGTCCTGTTTCTGGTCTGGGGTGCGGACATCGCGGCCTATTTTGCCGGACGTGCCTATGGCAATCGCAAGCTGGCGCCTCGTGTCAGCCCGGGCAAGTCCTGGGCGGGGGTCTACGGCGCGCTGGGCGGCACCGCCTTTCTGGCGCTGCTCATGGCGCTCTGGCAGGGCATGGGCATCGGTCAGACGCTGGTACTGATCATTATCAGTGGTGTTGTGACCGCCGCCTCGGTGCTGGGTGATCTCAACGAGAGCATGCTCAAGCGCTATCGCGGTATCAAGGACTCCGGCAATCTGCTGCCGGGTCACGGCGGGCTGCTGGACAGGATCGACAGCCTGACGGCCGCCATTCCCATTTTCGCCCTGCTGGCGCCCTGGATCGGCTGAACGCCATCTTGACGAGCCTTGTGGCCCGCGGCCCGATTGCCGATGATGACAATCGGGTTGTTCGGGTCACAACCCTGACGCCGCCTATCCGTTTCAAGCTTTCAGGATCTCTTTCATGCAGACTGTCACCCTGCTGGGGGCCACCGGCTCGGTGGGTACCAGTACCCTTGATGTCATCGAGCGCCATCCTGACCGCTATCATCTACACGCACTGACGGCGCATACCAGCGTCGAAAAAATGCTGGCGCTGTGCCTGAAACATCGGCCAGAGCATGCCGTCATGGGGACGGAAGAAACCGCCCGTCAGCTGAGCGCTGCCCTTGAGAAGCAGAGTGTGGCGACCTGCGTCAGCTGGGGCGAACAGGCGCTTTGTGACGTGGCTGCAGCGGCAGAAATGGTCGTGGCCGGCATTGTCGGGGCGGCCGGATTGATGCCGACACTGTCGGCGGTTCGTGCCGGGCGGCGGATTCTTCTGGCCAACAAGGAAGCGCTGGTCATGAGCGGTGCGCTGTTCATGCGGGAAGTGGCGCGTTCCGGTGCCGTTCTGCTGCCGCTGGATTCCGAACACAATGCCATCTTTCAGTGTCTGCCGCGCGAGCATCGCGGCGGTCTCGAGCGTCACGGGATTACCCGTCTGCTGCTGACGGCATCGGGTGGCCCCTTTCGCGATCATGATCGGGCGACGCTGTCACAGGTCACGCCGGAGCAGGCGTGTGCTCACCCCAACTGGTCCATGGGGCGCAAGATCTCGGTGGACAGCGCCACGCTGATGAACAAGGGGCTTGAGCTGATCGAAGCGTGCTGGCTGTTTGATGCTACTCCCGATCAGATCGAGGTGGTTGTCCATCCACAGAGCGTGATCCACTCCATGGCCGCCTACAGTGACGGCTCGGTGCTGGCGCAACTGGGCAACCCTGACATGCGCACGCCCATTGCGCATGCTCTGGCGTGGCCGGAGCGCATCGATGCCGGCGTTGCGCCGCTGGATCTGTTTACGGTGGCCCGTCTCGATTTTCAGGCACCCGACCTTGAAAGCTTCCCCTGCCTGAGACTGGCCCGGGAAGCCATGACGGCAGGAGGTACGGCGCCGGCCGTGCTCAATGCGGCCAACGAGGTGGCGGTGGATGCCTTTTTGGCCGGCACGCTCGGTTTTACCGATATCCCGACGGTGGTTGAAACCGTCATGTCCCGCATCAAGACGCAGGGTGCCGACGAGCTGGACATGATTTTATCGCATGATCGCCTCGCCCGGCGCGAGGCGCAGGATGTGATCGAGGCGCTTGCCGCGACAGCGGCTGGAGAGTAGTCATGGGTATCCTGCAAAACATTGTGGCGGTGATCATTGTTCTGGGGCTTTTGATCACCATTCATGAGTTCGGTCATTTCTGGGTGGCGCGGCGATGCGGGATTCGCGTGCTGCGCTTCTCGGTTGGTTTCGGCAAGCCGTTAATCTCCCGCGTTGATCGCCATGGCACCGAATTTACCCTGGCCGCCATTCCGCTGGGTGGCTATGTCAGGATGCTTGATGAGCGTGAGGGGCCGGTTGACTCTGCCGATCAGCATCTGGCCTTCAATCGTCAGCATGTTCTAAAGCGTATTGCCGTGGTAGTGGCAGGACCACTGGCCAATTTTATCCTCGCGGTGGTGGCCTACTGGGTCATGTTCATGATCGGTACCACGGCCATCGTACCCATGGTGGGCGAGGTCAGCCCCGATTCACCTGCCGCCCGCGGTGGCCTGCAGAACGGCCAGGAGATCGTGTCCGTTCAGGGACGTTCAACGCCTGACTGGAATGGCGTCAATCTGGCGCTGGTGGCTGAAATCGGTGCCAGCGGGCATCTCGAAATTTCAACGCGCGATGATCTGGGGCGGCTTGAAACGCATCAGGTGCCGGTCGATCGCTTCATGGTGCGTCAGGACCCGCCCGAGCCGCTGAGTACGCTTGGCTTTACGCCCTGGCGTCCTGATGTGGCGCCGGTGATCGGGCAGGTGCTTGAAGACAGTCCGGCGGCACAGGGCGGTCTTCAGGCGGGTGACCGTATCGAGGCGGTCAATGGCGAGCCGGTGTCACAGTGGGAAGCGCTGGTATCACGAGTGCAGGCGTCTGCTGGTACGCCGCTTGAAATGCGGGTGGCGCGCGAGGGGCGTGATATCACATTGACAATCACGCCCGAGGCGCGTGAGCAGAATGGCACCACAACCGGTTTCATGGGCGCCGGAGCCGGTAGCGTCAGCTGGCCTGAAGCGTATCAGCGCACCCTGTCGTGGGGACCGGTGGGCGCCATGGGGCAGGCCTTTTCACGTACCGGCGAGATGACCTCCCTGACCGTGGACGCCATCGGCAAGATGATTACGGGGCTGATTTCCCCTTCAAATCTTTCCGGACCCATCACGATTGCACGCGTAGCGGGGGATTCGGCCCGCTCCGGGGTTGAGGCCTTTATCAGTTTTCTGGCCTATCTCTCCATCAGTCTCGGGGTGTTGAACCTGCTGCCGGTGCCGGTGCTGGATGGCGGTCATCTGGTGTATTACATCATCGAACTGGTGCGCGGTCGTCCGGTCTCCGAGCGTGTTCAGGCATTTGGCATGCGTATCGGTGTGGCACTGATCGCATCGCTGATGCTGATGGCCTTTTATTTTGACATCATGCGCCTTTGAAGAAGTCGACGACACTGAACATGGCTGGTGCCGGGTTAAATCGGTGTTATTACAAATTCTGTACCGAGCCCGAGGCGTCCGCGCTTGTCAGGGTGGTGGGGTTGTGTATAAGGTGCCTGTTCCCGTCAGGGCAGCAGGTGGCTGCGACTGGCGTACTGGAATGTCATACTTGCCTTCCCGCTCGGAGCATCGATGTCGATAAACGAAACGGTTTCCCTTTTGTTGGACCCTGTGGGCATTGGCATGAACCCTGAGCAAAAGCGGGCCCCGAGTGGGCGGAATTCTGTAACAAGCGAAATGACGGCATGAAGATTAGAGCTACAGGTTGGGCGGTGTTGTTAATGGGCGCCTCCCAGGCGGCGTTTGCCGTGTCCTTCGAGGTTTCCGATATTCGCGTGGAAGGGTTGCAGCGTGTTTCTGCCGGCACCGTATTCAATGCGCTGCCCATTTCCGCCCACGACACGGCCAACGACGAATCGATCTCCAATGCCGGCAGGGCACTGTTTCGCACCGGCCTTTTTGACGACGTACAGCTGGGTCGGGATGGTGATGTTCTGGTCATCGATGTGGATGAGCGACCTTCCATCGCCAGCATCAATATCAAGGGCAACTCCAAGATTCCCGAGGATCAGCTCAGGAAGGGGCTGAGCGATGCCGGCCTTTCCGAGGGGCAGGTACTTCAGCGCTCCACGCTCGAAGAGATGCAGCGCGAGCTGGAGCGTGTCTATCAGGGACAGGGCCGCTACAGTGCCAGTATTTCGACCTCTGTTCATCAGCGTGACCAGAATCGCGTTGAGGTCGATATCAACATCAATGAAGGCAATGTGGCGCGCATCAAGCAGATCAATATCGTGGGTAACCATGATTTTGACGATGACACCCTTCGTCAGCAGTTCGAGCTCGAGGATCGCCCCGGCTGGTTCTTCGGCTGGTTCTCCTCCGATCAGTACTCCCGCGAGCAGCTTCAGGGTGATCTGGATCGCCTGAAGTCCTGGTATCTGGATCGTGGCTACGTCAATTTCTCCATCGACTCCACTCAGGTCTCGATCAGCCCCGACAAGTCTTCCATCTATGTCACGGTCAATGTGGATGAAGGCAAGCGCTATCGCTTTGGCGATATCAACTTCGCCGGCAATATCGAAATGTCCGATGAGCAGGCGCGCAGCCTGGTTCAGGCCAAAAGCGGTGAAACCTTCTCCCAGTCGGAGCTGACGGCCTCGTCCGAGGCGCTTCGCAAGGCCCTTGGCGCGCAGGGCTTTGCCTTTGCACGCATCGAGGCCGTGCCTAACGTTCATGACAACGATGATCAGGTGGATGTGACCTTCAACGTCGAGCCGGGGCGCCGTGCCTACGTTCGCCGCGTCAATTTCCGTGGCAATACCACAACGGCCGATGAAGTGCTGCGTCGCGAAATGACTCAGCTTGAAGGGGCGCCGGCGTCTACAGATGCCATCAGCGACTCTCAGGCGCGTCTTGAACGGCTGGGCTTTTTCCGTCAGGTCGAGGTCAATACGCAGCCGGTGGCCGATACGCCCGATCAGCTGGACGTGACCTATAACGTCGAAGAGCAGCCTTCGGGCAGCATTTCGGCCAGTCTCGGATTTGCCCAGTCCGAAGGCATCATCTACGGCGCTTCGCTTTCCCAGCGCAACTTTCTGGGGACGGGGAACCGCGTTGACATCGGGGCACAGACCAGCAAGTACTATCAGAATCTGCGGTTCAGCTATACCGATCCCTACTGGACGCTGGACGGCATCTCGCGCGGTTACAACCTCTATTATCGGGCCACCGATTACGAGGACTCCGATATTTCTACCTACTCCACCGACGCCTTCGGCGGCGGGGTGAATTTCGGCTACCCGATCAGCGACCTGTCGCGCCTGAACTTCGGCATCAATCTTGAAAGTCTGCACGTTGATGATTACGACGACTCTCCCTCCGAGATCGTTCAGTTCATCGACGATGAAGGCAAGGACTTCAATACCTACAGCCTGACGGCCGGCTGGTCACGCAACAACCTGAACCGTGGCGTTCTGCCTACGGCGGGCAGCTATCAGAATGCTTCCATCGAGACGGCCGGTGGCGATGCCCAGTTCTACAAGCTGCGCTATCAGGGGCAGAAGCTTTTCCCGATCAAGACCGAAGAGTGGGCGCTCAAGTTCCGTACGGAGCTGGGCTATGCCGACAGCTTTGGCGGCACCGACAACATGCCGTTTTACGAGAACTTCTACTCGGGTGGTCTGGGCTCCGTACGCGGGTATCGCAGCAACACGCTGGGTCAGAAAACCACCGAGCGCAACGACGGTGACGACGACACGCTGGGGGGTAACATCCTCATGGAAGGCTCTGCCGAGCTGATCTTCCCGACGCCGTTTATCGATGATCACCGCCAGGTCCAGACCTCGCTTTTCGTGGATGCCGGTAATACCTTCCTGAGCGACTGTTATCCGGTAGAATCAGGCCGCACTTCCGAGTGCAGCTCGGGAGTCGATCTGGGAGATCTGCGCTACAGCGTCGGCCTGGGACTGTCCTGGCTGACACCGGTAGGACCGTTGACCTTCTCGGTGGCTCGTCCCATCAGCAAAAAGGATGATGACGATACACAGTTCTTCCAGTTCTCGCTGGGTCAGACCTTCTGATCATTGGCCGTTGCGTTACAATGATATGAAATTCAGGAGTTGAGTGATGCGTAAGTGGATGCTGGCTCTGGCGATGACCGGAGCGCTTGGAACAACTGCGGGAGCTGCGCAGGCCAATGAAGTGGCGGTACTGGACTGGCAGCAGGCACTGCTGGATACCACTTCGGCCCAGCAGTCGATGAACCAGCTCAAGAATCAGCTGGGTAATCAACCGCAGCAGATCAAGGCGCTGGGCGAGGAAGTTCAAAAGCTCCAGCAGCGTCTGCAAAGCGATGGTGACGTCATGTCAGACAGCGAACGGCAAAACGTCATGCAGCAACTGCGTCAGAAGGGCGGTCAGTTCCAGCAGCAGCGGGGTCAGCTTGAGCAAAAGCGGGCCCAGCAGGAACAGGCTTTCCTGAAGCAGGCGCGTCCGAAGCTCGATCGTGCCATCGAGCAGGTTGTCAAGCGTCACAACGTGGATGTGCTGGTGGATCGCAACAGCGTGATCTACGCCGGTGACGCGCTGGATCTGACCCAGGAAGTGACCCAAACCTTCAATTCGCTCAACTGAAGGCGCGCGTCGCTCCATCACGATGACAAGATATTCAAGCCAAAGCTACACACTTGCCGATCTTGCCCGGCGTCTGGGCGCCACCCTGCACGGGGAGGGCGCCATCAGCGTTGACGGGCTGTCGACGCTGCAGGACGCCGGTGCCACGGACATCGCCTTTCTGGCCAATCATGCCTATCTGAAGGATCTGGCCAGCACGCGTGCCGCCGCGGTCATGCTGCATCCGGATCTGGTGTCACAGTGTCCCGTGCCGGCACTGGCCATCGATAATCCCTATCTGGGCTATGCGCACCTTTCCCGCTGTTTTGCGCCCATTCTGCCGAGTCAGAGTGGCGGCATTCATCCCACGGCTGTCATCGATGACAGTGCTCGACTGGGCAGTGACGTTACGGTGGCCGCCCATGCGGTCATCGGTGCCGGCGTCACGCTGGCCGATCGGGTAACGGTGGGTGCCAACAGCGTGATCGGCGATTACTGCACGATCGGTGAGAACAGCCTGGTCCATCCGGGTGTGACGATCTATCACGGCATCGTGATCGGTTCACGCGTTATCATTCATGGTGGTGCCGTCATCGGCGGTGATGGTTTTGGCTTTGCCCACGATGGCAGTCGCTGGCACAAGATCGAACAGCTTGGCGGTGTGATCATCGGCGATGACGTGGAAGTGGGCAGCTGCACCAGTATTGATCGCGGCGCGCTCGACGACACGATTATCGGTGATGACGTCAAAATCGACTCTCAGGTCCAGATTGCCCACAACGTCCACATTGGCGATCACAGCGCCCTGGCCGGCTGTGTCGGTATTGCCGGTTCCACTCATGTGGGTCGTCACTGTCAGCTCGGCGGCGGTGTGGGGCTTGCCGGCCACCTGACACTCTGCGATGGCGTGAATGTCACCGGCATGAGTCTTGTCACCAACTCCATCGAGGAGCCCGGGATCTACTCCTCCGGGACCGGTTCGATGCCCAATGCGCTATGGCGTAAAAACGCCGTGCGATTCAAACAGCTTGATCAACTGGCCAGAAGAATCACCCGTCTGGAACGCCACAGCGAGGGTGAATAGGCGCCCCGGGTTGCTGGTGCAACTGGTTTTCCACTGTTGCTGCGGCAGCAAACATCATGATGGCTGGCCACGTGCCCGCCAGTTACATGCCTGCCGGTTCGGCAGGCATTTCGTTATGTCAGAGGTTGTGAGCCCATGGTCATGGATATCAACGAGATCCAGGAATACCTTCCCCATCGCTACCCGTTTCTGCTCGTGGACCGCGTCACTGCGCTGGAGCTGGGTGAGTGCATTACGGCGTACAAGAACGTCAGCTACAACGAGCCCTTCTTTCAGGGGCATTTTCCGGGTCATCCCATCATGCCGGGCGTTCTGATCATCGAGGCGCTGGCACAGGCGGCAGGTATTCTCGGCTTCAAGACCGTCGACAAGCGTCCGGCCGATGGCTACATCTACTACTATGTCGGCAGCGATAACGTTCGCCTCAAGCGACCGGTTTTCCCGGGCGATCAGCTGACGCTGGAAGCGCGTATGCTCAAGGCGCGCCGCGGCATCTGGAAATTTTCCTGCCGTGCGCATGTTGAAGGCGAGGTCGTCTGTGAAGCCGACATCATCTGTGCCGAGAGGAAAGTCTCTTGATCCATCCATCTGCCATCATCGATCCTGCCGCGAGTCTGGCGGATGATGTCGAGGTCGGCCCATTCAGCGTGATCGGTGCCGATGTCGAGATCGGAGCCGGAAGTGTTATCGGGCCGCATGTGGTGGTCAGAGGGCCCACCAAGATGGGGCGCAACAACCGCGTCTATCAGTTCGCGACCATCGGTGAAGACTGCCAGGACAAGAAGTACAAGGGTGAGCGGACTTATCTCGAGATCGGTGACAACAACATCTTTCGCGAAGGCGTCACCATTCATCGCGGTACCGTTCAGGATCAGGGGATTACCCGTATCGGCAGCGGCGGTCTGTTCATGGCTTATGCCCATGTCGCACATGACTGCGTTCTCGGGGATAACGTGATTCTGGCCAATCAGGCCACGCTTGGCGGCCATGTTCACATCGGTAACAACGTGATTCTCGGTGGTCTGTCGGCCGTGCATCAGTTCTGTCATGTGGGCACCTACGCCATGTGTGGCGGTGGCTCCATCATCACCAAGGACATTGCAGCGTTTGTGATGGTGACCGGCAATCCGGCGACCACGCACGGGCTCAATGCCGAGGGCATCAAGCGTCGTGGCTTTGAAAGCGATGTCGTCAGCGAACTACGTCGTGCTTACAAGCTGGTGTTTCGTAGCCAGCAGACGCTGGCTCAGGCGCTTGAAACCCTGGAACAGCAGGACAACCGCAGTGCCTGGCTCGACGTCTTTATCGATTCATTGAAAACGTCATCGCGCGGCCTGACGCGCTGATGGCGACAGCTGCTCCTCGGAGAGGATCACGATGCGCGTTTTTCTGGTAGCCGGTGAGCTCTCGGGCGATATCCTGGGGGCGACACTGATGCGAGAGCTCAAGCGTCGTCATGGTGATATCAGTTTCCGGGGCATCGGCGGTCCCCGGATGATCGAGGAGGGGCTCGATAGTCTCTATCCGCTGGAAACACTCTCCATCATGGGGCTGGTCGAGGTGTTGAAACACCTGCCCCGGCTGGTCGGCGTGCGTCGTCATCTGCGTCGTGAGGCACTGGACTGGCGGGCCGACATCATGATCGGCATCGATGCCCCGGATTTTAATCTGGGGCTGGAAGCACAACTACGAGCCCGGGGCATGACCACCGCGCATTATGTCAGTCCTTCGGTCTGGGCCTGGCGTCAGGGGCGGGTCAAAAAGATCCGTCGCGCCGTCGACATGATGCTGACCTTTCTGCCCTTCGAGGCCGAATTCTACGAGCGTCACGACGTTCCGGTGCAGTTTGTGGGGCATCCGCTGGCCGAAGAGCTACCACTTGACGATGACCGCCACCAGGCGCGACAGGCGCTGGGCCTTGATGAGCATGCCCGCGTGCTGGCCGTTCTGCCCGGTTCGCGCGGCAGTGAAATCGGCTTCATGACGCCCGTGTTTCTGAAAGCGATACGGCTTTTGAGACAGCGCCTGCCCGAGCTCGAGGTGGTCATTCCCGCCGCCACGCCTGCACGTCGCGATGAGCTGCTGGCACATGGCGTGGTAGAGCAGGGCGTCAGAGTGGTGGACGGGCGCGCCTGGGAGGTCATGACAGCTTCCGATGCGGTGCTGCTGACCTCTGGCACCTCGGCGCTGGAGGCCATGCTCTGTCACCGCCCGATGGTCGTGGCCTATCGTATGGCGCCCGTGACCTGGCAGATTGCCCGGCGCATGGTGAAAACACACTGGATTTCGCTGCCCAATCTGATCGCTCAGGAGCGCCTGGTGCCCGAGCTGATTCAGGATGATGTCACCGATGAAGCCATTGCCGCGGCGCTGACCCCCATGCTGGACAACGATGCTCACGCCCGTGCGTTGACCGAGCGATTTATCGACATGCACCGAACGCTTCAGCGCGGTGCCAGCGCCCGCGCTGCCGGGGCCATCATGGAACTGATGGCCCGGCCCAACCGAGACAGCAGCGCTACAGACTCATGAACTTTATTCCCGAAATTACCACTCAGGGCCCGGAGCATCCGCCGCTGGTCATTCATTATGACGGCTGGCGACTGGCTGGCGTTGATGAGGTCGGCCGCGGTCCTCTGATCGGCTCTGTCGTCGCCTGTGCCGTCATGCTTGACCCTGGCCGCCCCATCAAGGGGCTGATGGATTCAAAAAAGCTCACCCCTGCACGACGTGAGGCTCTGGCCGCCCGAATTCGCGAGCAGGCGCTGGCCGTTTCACTGGGCGAGGCAACGCCCGGCGAGATTGATACGCTCAATATTCATCACGCCACGCATCTGGCCATGCGCCGTGCCATCGACGGTCTATCGGTGACGCCGGAATATCTGCTGGTCGATGGCAACCGGATGCCGGGGCACTCGATTCCCGGTCAGGCCATCGTCAAGGGCGATGGCCGGGTATCGGCCATCGCTGCGGCTTCGATCGTGGCCAAGGTCGCCCGCGATGCCCAGATGCAGGCCCTTGATGCGCGACATCCCGGATATGGCCTGGCCGCCCACAAGGGGTATCCGACAAAAGCGCATCTGGAAGCGCTCGAGCGCCTCGGGCCGCTTCCCGAACATCGCCGTTCCTTTCGCCCCGTCAGGGCGCTCTTGCAGGGCTGACCGCGCTGTCAAACGCCTGTTTCCTCTCTTTGGCCTACTGGCCTGGCAGCGGTGTTCATCGGTACCATGGCCTGACCTGTCCGGTGTTCCCCGATGCCATTCGTTGACTGATGTCATTCGTTGATCATAGCGAGCTGCTTCCATGACCACGCCCTTTGTACATTTGCGACTGCACAGTGAATATTCGCTGACCGACGGGCTGATTCGGCTCAAGGCGCTGACGCAGAAGGCGGCCGAGATCGGCCAGCCGGCGCTGGCCATCACCGATGAAACCAACCTGTTCGGTTTGGTCAAGGCCTACAAGCAGGCGCAGGGCGCCGGGCTCAAGCCGATCGTGGGGACCGATGTCTGGCTGTATAACGCTCAGGACGCGGCGCATCCCTATCGACTGACCCTGCTGGCCATGAATCAGACCGGCTATCGCAACCTGACCGAGCTGATCTCGCGCGCCTGGCAGCACGGCCAGCAGCAGGGACGCGCCTATTTGCACAAGGAGTGGGTGCTCGAGCAGAGCGACGGGCTGATCGCACTCTCCGGGGCGCGGGAAGGCGAGATCGGCCGCTATCTGCTCCACGGCCACGCCGAGACTGCCCGCGAGCTTTTGAGCGAGTGGCAGCGTTTCTTCCCGGACCGCTTCTATCTGGAGCTTCAGCGTACCGCGCGTGAAAACGACGAGGAGTGCCTGCACCTCTCGGTTCAGCTCGCCATGGAGACCGGCACACCGGTAGTGGCGACCAACGACGTGCGCTTTCTGTCGCGCGAAGAGTACTGGGCGCACGAGACCCGGGTGTCCATCGCCGAAGGCAAGGCGCTGGACGATCCGCGTCGCGAAACGCGCTACACTGAAGAGCAGTATTTCAAGACGCCCGAGGAGATGGCAGAGCTTTTCGCCGACATTCCCGAAGCGCTGGAAAACAGCGTCCAGATCGCGGCGCGCTGTAGTGTCGAGATGCGACTGGGTGAGATCTTTCTGCCCGAGTATCCGGTGCCGGAAGGTCAGACAATGGAAGCGTTCTTCTGCGAGCTTTCCCATGACGGTCTGAGCCGGCGTCTGGATCTGCTCTTTGGCGGCGAGCGACCCATCTATCCGGGGCGCTCGCGTGAGGAGCATGAACCCGAATATCGCAAGCGACTGGATTTCGAGCTCAACATCATCAATCAGATGGGCTTTCCCGGCTACTTCCTGATCGTGATGGACTTCATCCGCTGGGCCAAGCAGAACGACGTGCCGGTCGGCCCGGGACGTGGCTCCGGTGCCGGTTCGCTGGTCGCCTACGCGCTCGAGATTACCGACCTTGATCCGCTCGAATACGACCTGCTGTTCGAGCGTTTTCTCAATCCCGAACGTGTCTCGATGCCCGACTTTGACGTCGATTTCTGCATGGAAAAGCGCGATCGGGTCATCGACTACGTGGCCGACCGTTACGGCCGCGACGCTGTATCGCAGATCGTCACCTTCGGCACCATGGCCGCCAAGGCCGTGGTGCGTGACGTCGCCCGCGCTCAGGGCAAGCCCTACTCGCTGGGCGACAAGCTCTCAAAGCTCATCCCTTTTGAAGTAGGCATGACGCTTGGCAAGGCGCACGATCAGGAAAGCGCACTGCGCGAATTTCTGGGCGTCGATGAGGATGCCCAGGAGATCTGGGAGATGGCGCTCAAGCTCGAAGGCATTACCCGCGGTACCGGCAAGCATGCCGGCGGCGTGGTCATCGCCCCGACCAGTCTGACCGATTTCTCGCCGCTGCTGTGCGACGAGGACGGCAGCGGTTTGATGGTGCAGTACGACAAGAACGATATCGAAGAAGCCGGGCTGGTCAAGTTCGACTTCCTGGGGCTTCGTACGCTGACCATCATCGACTGGGCGCTCGAGATGGTCGACGAAGTACGGGGCCGTGAAGGCAAGGGCGCGCTCGACATCGCCACTATTCCGCTGGACGACCGGCCGACCTTCGACATGCTCAAGAAGGCTGAGACCACGGCGGTGTTTCAGCTGGAATCCCGTGGCATGAAGGAGCTGATCAAGCGTCTCCAGCCCGATTCGCTTGAAGACATGATCGCCCTGGTAGCGCTGTTTCGCCCGGGTCCGCTGCAGTCCGGCATGGTGGATGACTTCATCAACCGCAAGCACGGTCGGGCCGAGCTTGCCTATCCGCATCCCGATTATCAGCACGAGTGGCTCAAGAGCGTGCTGGAGCCCACCTACGGCATTATCCTCTATCAGGAGCAGGTAATGCAGATTGCCCAGGTGCTGGCCGGCTACAGTCTCGGTCAGGCAGACATGCTGCGCCGCGCCATGGGCAAGAAAAAGCCTGAAGAGATGGCCAAGCAGCGTGCAGGCTTTCTGGAGGGGTGTGCGCAAAACGGTATCGACGCCGACCTGGCCGGTAACCTGTTTGATCTGGTGGAAAAATTCGCCGGCTACGGCTTTAACAAGTCGCACTCGGCCGCCTACGGTCTGGTCTCCTATCAGACGGCCTGGCTCAAGGCGCACTATCCGGCGCCCTTCATGGCGGCGGTGCTCTCTACCGAGATGGACAACCTCGACAAGGTGGTGCCGCTGATCGAGGAGTGTCGCCGCATGGGGCTGAGCGTCACGCCGCCGGACGTCAACATCGGCAGCTACCGCTTCAGCGTCAACGAGCAGGGTGAGGTGGTCTACGGGCTCGGTGCAATTCGCGGCGTGGGCGAAGGCCCGATCGGTGCCATCGTCGAGGCGCGTGATGAGGGTGGTCCGTTTCAGGACCTGTTCGACTTCTGTCGTCGTATCGATGGCAAGCGCATGAACAAGCGCACGCTGGAGGCACTGATCCGCTCCGGCGCGCTGGATCATCTGGGGCCGTCGCGGGCGGTGCTGTTCTCGGCGCTGGAAGACGCGCTGCGGGCGGCGTCACAGAGTCAGAACAACGCCAGCATCGGCATGATGGACATGTTCGGCGAGGCCTTTATCGGCGAAGAAGCCGGCGGCAGCGATGTCTACAGCGATCATCGCGGCGCGCGCAACTGGAGCGACCGGGACCGCCTGGCCGGTGAAAAGGACACGCTGGGGCTCTATCTGACCGGCCACCCGATCGACGAGTACGAGGCCGAGCTCAAGCGCTTCGTTTCCACCCGGATCGTCGATCTCAAGCCCTCGCGGGAACCCCAGCGTGTGGCCGGATTGATCGTGGCCATGCGTACCATGAAATCCAAACGCGGTGATACCATTGCCTTTGTCACTCTGGATGATCGCACCAGCCGTATCGAGGCGTCGCTGTTCGGCGAGCTTTACGATCAGGTTCGCCAGCATCTGGCCGCTGACCGGGTCGTGATTCTGGAAGGCGAGGTGAGTCTGGATGACTATTCCGGCGGCCTGCGTCTGCGCGCGAAGGAAGTCACGCCGATGGTCGAGGCACGCGAGCGCTTTGGCGAGGCGCTCGAGATCAGCATCGATGCCGAGCGCATCAACGGCCGCTTCAGCCGTACGCTCATGGATCGGCTGACACCCCATCTGAGTCAGGAAGGGCTGCCGATCCGTCTCAACTATCGCAACAGCCACGCCGGCGGCTGTCTCGAATTCGATCCGCAGTGGCGGGTGTCGCCCTGCGATGAGCTGATCACGGGGCTTCAGGAGGGCGTCGAGGGCCATCCCGAGGTCAGGCTCTGCTACCGTTAAGGGAAGTGATCGATGAGCAGACGACATCGCCGGTCAATGGATGTCGTCTCAAGGTTGCACCCAACGCCCACAATGGGATAATGGCCCACCGATTCACCGACGCCGTGCGCTGCCTGTCTGTGCTGCGACGGTCCAGGCCGATACTGTCGTGCACGCCCTGCGCTGCTCGCGTTGATGAAAGAGCTTTGTGACGACCCCTATGAATCCGAATTATCTCGACTTTGAACAGCCGATTGCCGAACTGCAGGCCAAGATCGAAGAACTGCGTCTGGTGGGCAACGACAGCAAGATCAATATCAGCGACGAGATCGCCAAGCTTGAGGACAAGAGCCGCAAGCTGACCGAACAGATCTTTCGCGATCTGACCTCGTGGCAGGTGTCCCAGCTGTCCCGTCATCCTCAGCGGCCCTATACGCTGGACTATCTTGACGAAATCTTTACCGAATTCGATGAGCTTCACGGTGATCGAAGCTTTGCCGATGATGCCGCTCTGGTCGGCGGTGTGGCGCGGCTGGATGATCGCCCGGTCATGGTCATCGGCCATCAGAAGGGCCGCACGGTCAAGGACAAGGTGCGCCGCAATTTCGGCATGCCGCGTCCGGAAGGCTATCGCAAGGCCTGCCGGTTGATGGAGATGGCCGAGCGTTTTCATATGCCGATTCTGACCTTTATCGATACGCCCGGCGCTTATCCGGGCATCGATGCCGAGGAGCGGGGCCAGAGCGAAGCCATTGCCCGCAACCTGGCGGTCATGTCGCGTCTGAAAACCCCCATCATCTCGACGGTGATCGGTGAGGGTGGCTCCGGTGGCGCGCTGGCGATCGGCGTATGCGACTCGCTCGCCATGCTGCAGTTCTCCACCTATTCGGTGATCTCGCCGGAAGGGTGCGCCTCGATTCTGTGGAAGAGCGCTGATCGCGCCTCGGACGCCGCCCAGGCCATGGGCATCACGGCGACCCGTCTCAAGGAACTTGGGTTCGTGGATGAGCTGATCGAGGAGCCGCTGGGCG
The DNA here is from genome assembly GCF_900112585.1 of Kushneria avicenniae. Classification (GTDB taxonomy): domain Bacteria; phylum Pseudomonadota; class Gammaproteobacteria; order Pseudomonadales; family Halomonadaceae; genus Kushneria; species Kushneria avicenniae. The sequence goes on from NZ_FOLY01000002.1 coordinate 227,147, forward strand.
GCGCGCATCGCCATGTCTCCGACATGGGCCGTCGTCTCAAGACCTCGCTTTTGCAACAGCTGGATGTCCTGCAGGCCATGGACACCCAGTCGCTGCTGGAGCGCCGCTACGAGCGACTGATGAGCTACGGCGCGCTCGATTAAGTGCTGCTGTCATGACGCTCTGTGAAACGGGAAGGCTTTGCCTTCCCGTTTTTGATGATAGCAACGCTCAGGGGCATCCGTGGCGGACGCACCCTGTCGGCAGCGTTGAAACCTCGTGGAGACTTCCCCCATGAGTTCATCACTTGAAGTACGTATCGAGCACGCACTGGCGGTGCTATACCAGCGCTCGGCCCCCACGACGCTCTGGGTGGCGCTCTCCGGCGGGCGTGACAGCAGCTGTCTATTACTGCTCGCCGCCCGCGCCGTGCAATCCTGCCCCGGCATTGTTTTGCGTGCCGTCCATGTTCATCACGGGCTGCAGTCGGCCGCCGATGACTTTGTTGACACAGCGCGCCGGCTTTGCGATCAGTTGGCGGTATCGCTGCACATCGAGCGAGTCACGCCCGGGACCCGCGATGGGCTTGAAGCCGAGGCGCGCCGCGCCCGCTACGACGTTTTCAAGGCACTGCTTACCCCCGGCGATATCCTGTGGATGGCCCATCACCGCGAGGACCAGGCCGAAACGCTGCTGTATCGCATGATGCGTGGCAGCGGCGTGCGCGGTCTTGCCGGCATGCCCCCGCGTCGGGCTCTGGGCGTTGGCTGGCTGGAAAGGCCGCTGCTTGATACCTCGCGCTGTGAGATCGATGCCTTTCTGGCCGCAGAGCGCATCCCTTGGTGTGACGACCCGACCAATGCCGATGATCTTCAGGATCGTAACTATCTGCGCCATCGGGTGATGGCGCCTCTGAGCGCTCGCTGGCCGGCGGCGGCCGAGCAGATGGCGCGCAGCGCGGACTATCTGCGCGAGGCGGATGAGCTTTTGCAGGCGCTGGCAGAGAAGGATCTGGCCGCGCTGGGCGACGTGCCCGAGCGCCTGCCGCGCGCCGCGCTGTGTACACTGAGTCGGTCCCGACAGCGACTCGTCATCAATGCCGCGCTGACGCGCCTGGGGTTGGCTCTGCCGCCACGCGGGCGGCTGGAGACGCTGCTGGATCAGCTGGCCGGTGCCGGTACTGATCGTCAGGTACAGATCGACTGGCCCGGCGGGCAGGCGCGCCTCTGGCGGGAGACGCTTTACCTGCTGATCGATAGTAAAGGAGTTGCGCCGCAGCACGCATGGTCGCTTACGTGGAATGGCAGAGCGCCGATCGACACGCCACTGGGTGCTATCCGGCATCAACTGACGCCCTTGACGGGCGGCGAGGCGGCGCTGACGCTATCGCCCAGAGTCGGCGGCGAGAAACTTGTGCGCTACGGGCAGCGACGCCTGCTCAAGAAGCTGTTGCAGGCGCAGGCCATTCCGCCCTGGGTGCGCGAAAACATCATTGTCGCCTGGCACGATGGTGCGCCCGTGGCCGTTCTGGGACCGCTGGCGCTGGCAGCCGATGGCTGGATGCTGGAAGAGAAAGGGTGCCCCGGTGCGTCAGGGCGTGTTGATCGCCAGCGATAGCGCTGCCTGCTCCTGCCACTGATGTTCCAGTACCAGATCCTGGTGCAGCAGTTCGGGTACCGCATGAGGAAAGATCAGCGTCAGTCGTTGATCATCGGCATGCAGCTCGGGTTGCCAGTCGCTTGATCCATCGCGCGCGCGGCACAGCACCACGGCCAGCCGCAGGAGACGCGCCAGCTGTATGAGATCATTTGCCGGCAGGGCGGTGCGGCGTTCGGGCGGCGGTTCGGGAAACTGACGCCGATGGGCCTGCACCAGCCAGGCCAGTGCCAACTGATCGGGCAGCGAAAACCCCGGCATGTCGCTGTTGGCCAGCAGATAGCTGCCGTGCTGATGGTAGCGGTTGTGGGCCACGCCCAGTCCGATTTCATGCACCATGGCGGCCTGTTCCAGCAACTGCCGGGCCTCGTCACCCAGCGCCCAGGTATCGGCCACCTGGTCGAACAGCGTCAGGGCCGTGGCCGCTACGTATCCAGCGTGTGGCTCATCGACCTGATACTGACGCTGCATGCCGGCAAGCGTGGTGTGGCGGACATCGGCGCCGGTATCGCGTGACAGTAGATCCAGCAGCACGCCGTCGCGCAGTGCACCACTGGTATGCTGCATTCGCTCCAGCCCCAGCGCCTGAAAAATGGCGTTCAAAATGGCGATGCCGGCCGGAAAGACCCGCGCACGATTGCTCTTGAGTCCCGGCAGGCTGACATGATCAAGGTGGCCGAGATCGATCAGTTTCCGGCGCAGCGCCACAAGCCCGTCACGCGTGATCTCGCCCTTTTTGAGATGTGGATGCAATGCTCTGAGCGTTGAGGCGGCCGCCTTGATGGTGCCGGAGGTACCGATGGCCTGCTCCCAGCCCAGCCGCCTGTAGTTTGTGGTGATGTTGGCCAGCTCCAGCAGCGCGGCCTGCTCGGTGGCCTGCATGGTCGCCTCGGTAATCTCCCCGCTGGCAAAAAAGTGTCTGGTGTAGGCCACACAGCCCATTTCCAGACTTTCCAGCGCCAGAGGGCGAGTGCCGGCACCCACGATCAGTTCGGTTGAACCGCCGCCGATGTCGGCCACCAGACAGTTGGCGGTCTCTTCCTGCCAGGCCGTCGAGGCGCCCTGATAGATCAGGCGCGCTTCCTCGCGTCCGGAAATGGTTTCGATGCGCTGGCCCAGGCACTGCTCGGCGCGAATAACGAAGTCGATGCTGTTGGCCGCCGAGCGCAGGGCGTTGGTGCCGACCACTCTTAGCCGGTTGACCCGGTGTTCGTCGATGATGGTGCCAAACTCTTCCAGACATTTCAGGGCGCGCGCCATGACGTCTTCATCAAGCCGGCCCTGATCGTCCAGACCGGCGGCCAGCTGTACCTTGCGGCTGCACTTTTCAAGCTCGGTAAAGTGGCCGTTGTCGACATCGACAATCAGCAGGTGGAAGCTGTTGGAGCCCAGATCCACGGCTGCCAGGCGCAGCGGGCCGGAAGAAGGTAATGTATGAGAGTAGGTCATGAGCCTGTATCCATGGCGTTGCTGCTCTTGCGGGCCCGGCGCATCAGGCCGCTCCGGTCAGTGGTCGGTTCGCCAAAGAGTGGTGCCAGGCTGATATCATGTCAATGGCCCGCACGGGCCGGCTGGGTGATGACACGATATGGATGAGGACAGGCATGAGCAGCATTGTTGAACTCGATGACCATCGTTTTGATCAGGAGGTCGCCGACAGGCACGAGCCGGCGCTGGTGGTAATGACAGCGGACTGGTGTCGTCCCTGTCGCACGCTGATGCCGGTGCTCGAGGAGGTGGCCGGCCACTATGTCGATCGGGTCACGATCTATCGTGTCGACATCAATGCCTCGCCGTCGCTGGCGGCGCGTCTGGGGGCCCGCGGCGTGCCGACGCTGTGTCTTTTTATCGATGGGACGCTGGAAACGACGCGCGTCGGGGCCCTGTCACACGATCAGCTGCATCAGCTGCTTGATGAGCATCTCTAGAGACGGCTTTGGTCGATAATGCCTGAAAGGGCGGTTTTCGATGCGATAAAAGGGCTTGCGTCGACGATCAGCGTTGTCTAACATCGGTGCGTTCGCCTGATTTCAGCTGCCTGTCGGCCACCGAGCGAGCCAGCAGGGTCTTACCGCTTTTCTCCCAGTCTGCCACGCCATTTTTCAAGCAGACGAACGGACCCTGATGCTGTCGGTGCTGAATTCTGGTTTTACCGTCATGTTACTTCTTTCCTTCGAACGAGGCGCTTTTCGGGGATATCTCCATTGCCGGGGTTTTAAAAACCATCGGGCATAGGGACCCCGCGGGCTCTGACGACAATTCAGGCGGTATTCAAGATACCGTTTCCTGTCCCGGCCGCATCTCTTACAGCCATGCTGACTAAAGCGATTTCCGAATCAAGCCGATGAATCTAACCGAACTCAAGCAAAAGACTGTTCCCGAGCTGTTGGAAGTTGCCCAGGAAATGGGCATCGACAATCTGGCTCGTTCGCGCAAGCAGGACATCATCTTCGCCATCCTCAAAAAGCACGCCAAAAGCGGTGAGGACATCTACGGCGATGGCGTACTCGAAATCCTTCAGGATGGCTTTGGTTTCCTGCGCAGCGCCGACTCTTCCTATCTGGCCGGGCCCGATGACATTTATGTCTCGCCGTCCCAGATTCGTCGCTTCAATCTTCGCAAGGGCGACTCGATCGCCGGCAAGATTCGCCCGCCCAAGGAAGGGGAGCGTTACTTTGCGCTGCTCAAGGTCAATCAGATCAACTTTGACCGCCCCGAAAATGCCAAGCACAAGATCCTGTTTGAAAACCTGACGCCGCTGTTTCCCCAGGAGCGTCTGGTCATGGAGATCGGCAACGGCTCCACGGAAGACATCACGTCTCGCGTTATTGATCTGACTTCTCCGATCGGCAAGGGCCAGCGCGGCCTGATCGTCTCGCCGCCCAAGGCGGGCAAGACGATGATGCTGCAGAACATCGCCAACTCGATCACCCGCAACAATCCCGAATGCCACATGATTGTGCTGCTGATCGACGAGCGTCCCGAGGAGGTCACCGAAATGTCGCGCACCGTGCGCGGTGAAGTGGTGGCATCCACCTTCGATGAGCCGCCGGCGCGCCACGTCCAGGTCGCCGAGATGGTCATCGAAAAGGCCAAGCGTCTGGTCGAGCACAAAAAGGATGTGGTCATCCTGCTTGACTCCATCACTCGTCTGGCGCGTGCCTACAACACCGTGGTGCCCAGCTCCGGCAAGGTGCTGACCGGCGGTGTCGATGCCCACGCCCTTGAAAAGCCCAAGCGCTTTTTCGGTGCGGCCCGTAATATCGAAGAGGGCGGCAGCCTGACCATTCTGGCCACTGCGCTGGTGGATACCGGCTCCAAGATGGATGAAGTCATCTTCGAGGAGTTCAAGGGCACCGGCAACATGGAAGCGCATCTGGACCGCAAGCTGGCCGAGAAGCGTGTCTACCCGGCGCTCAACATTCGCCGCTCCGGCACGCGTCGTGAAGACCTGATCGCCTCCGAGGATGAAATGCAGCGCATGTGGATTCTGCGCAAGCTGCTCAATCCGATGGAAGATGTGGCGGCCACCGAGTTTCTGATCGACCGGCTGAAGGACAGCAAGACCAACCTTGAGTTCTTCGAGGCCATGAAGCGCCGCTGATTCATTCGGTGGTGTCACGGGCGTCCACAGGCGGCGTCTGCATGAAGGGGGCAGCATGCTATGCTGCCCCTTTGCTTTATCAAGGGAGCAGGACCGGGCATGAAGTATCGCGATCTGCGGGAGTTTATCCACGAGCTCGAGAAGATGGGGGAGCTCAGGCGTGTGACCGCCGAGGTGGATCCCCATCTGGAAATGACCGAGATATGTGATCGCGTGCTGCGCGATGAAGGGCCGGCCCTGTTGTTTGAAAACGTGCGCGGCAGCCACATGCCGGTGCTGGCCAATCTGTTTGGCACTCCAAGAAGGGTGGCGCTGGGCATGGGTCAGGACAGCGTCGAGGCGCTGCGTGAGGTCGGGGAACTCTTGTCCTTTCTAAAGGAGCCCGAGCCGCCGAAGGGCTTTCGCGATGCCTGGCAGAAGATGCCCATCTTCAAACAGGTGATGAGCATGGGCCCCCGGCATGTCAAAAAGGCCGCCTGTCAGGAGGTCGTGCTGGAAGGTGATGAGGTCAATCTCGATGCCATTCCCATTCAGCATTGCTGGCCGGGTGATGCTGCGCCGCTGGTGACCTGGCCTTTGGTGATTACAAAGGGGCCTCACAAGGAGCGCCAGAATCTGGGCATCTATCGTCAGCAGAAGCTGTCGAAAAACCGCCTGATCATGCGCTGGCTGTCTCATCGAGGCGGAGCACTGGATTTTCGCGACTGGCAGCAGGCTCATCCGGGCGAGCCCTTTCCCGTGGCAGTGGCGCTGGGTGCCGACCCGGCGACCATTCTGGGCGCGGTGACGCCGGTGCCCGACACACTGTCCGAATACGCCTTTGCCGGGCTCCTTCGCGGGTCAAAAACCGAGCTGGTCAAATGTCATCACTTTGACCTCAGCGTGCCGGCCAGTGCCGAAATCGTGCTGGAAGGGTATATCTATCCTGACGACATGGCGCAGGAAGGCCCCTTCGGCGATCACACCGGCTACTACAACGAAGTTGATACCTTCCCGGTCTTTACCGTCGAACGCATGACCCATCGGCGCGATCCCATCTATCATTCCACCTATACCGGTCGTCCGCCCGACGAGCCGGCCGTGCTGGGCGTGGCGCTCAATGAGGTTTTCGTTCCCATCCTGCGTCGTCAGTTTCCTGAAATCGTGGATTTCTATCTGCCGCCCGAAGGGTGCTCCTATCGTCTGGCCGTGGTGTCGATGAAAAAGCAGTACCAGGGGCACGCCAAGCGCGTGATGATGGGGGTCTGGAGCTTTCTGCGTCAGTTCATGTACACCAAGTTCGTGATCGTGGTCGACGATGACGTCAACACCCGCGACTGGAAGGATGTGATCTGGGCCATCACCACGCGCATGGACCCCTCCCGCGATACGGTCATGGTGGACAACACGCCGATCGACTATCTCGATTTTGCCTCTCCGGTCAGCGGTCTGGGCTCCAAGATGGGGCTGGATGCGACCACCAAATGGCCGGGCGAGACCCAGCGTGAGTGGGGTACGCCCATTGCCATGAGCGATGAGATCAAGGCTCGGGTGGATGAGCGCTGGGCCAGCTACGGCATCGATCCCTGAGCCACCGCGGCCCGGGAGTTACTGACACAATGCACTGCTGCATTTCTACCGATTGAAGGAAGCACCATGTCTGCCAGGACGTTGACCTGCAGGGTCGAGACCATGGAAACGCTATCGGCCGATGTCTATCGCCTTTTTCTGCGTGGTGACCCGCAACAGATCCTGTTCGCCCCGGGGCAGTATCTGACGCTGGCGGTACAGGGCAATCAGCTGCCGTTTTCAATTGCCAATGCGCCCAACGGCGAGGGCATTCTGGAACTGCACATTCAGTATGTGGCGGGCAGCGACAACTCCCGGGCGCTGTTCGAGCAGCTTCACGTCGGCGCCGACATCGAGGTGTCACTGGCCGGGGGCGAGTCCGTACTGGAGCTTGACGACCCGCGACCGCTGCTGCTGATCGCTGCCGGTACCGGCTTTGCCCAGATGAAGTCCATCATCGAGGCGTCGCTGGCACTGCATCCCGAGCGCCCCATTCATCTGTGGTGGGCAGCGCGCGCGCGCAGCGAGCTCTACATGGAATCGCAGGCACGCCACTGGGCCGAGCAGCATGAGCACTTCAGCTTCACGCCGGTGGTCGAACTGCCGGGAGAAGAGGACTTTGACGGCGTGGTCGAGCGCATCGACAATGCCCTGCATGACCGGGTGCAGCGCGCCGATGAGGCCAGCATCTTCATTGCAGGCTCGCCCGGGATGGTATACGCCGTGGTGGATACGCTGGCGCGGATCGAGCCCATGGCGAAACGGATGTTTTCCGATGTCTTCAGCTATGCGCCCCGGGTACAGGGGGAGGTCGACGGCTCATGAGTCAGTCGCCCATTCTGGTCACCGGAGGCGGGCAGCGACTGGGCCGATACTGTGCCGAACGCCTGCATGATGATGGCCATCCGGTCATCATTACCTACCGCCGTGAGCGGCCGGCCATCGAAGCGCTGCGGGCCCGGGGCATTACCGCGCTGTACGCCGATTTTTCCAGCGAGGCGGGCATTCTGGACTTCGTGGCGCGGCTGAAGGCGCAGACCGGCGCGCTTCGGGCCATCATCCACAACGCCTCGCACTGGCAGCGCGATGAGGACAGCCCCTCCTGCGGCGAGGATTTTGCCCTGATGTTTCAGGTTCACATGCAGGCGCCGTATCTCATCAACCTGCATGCCCATGCGCTTTTGATGGCCTGCCCGGAGCCGATGCGCGACATCATCCACATTACGGACTACAGCGCCGCGCACGGATCAAGACAGCACATGGCCTATGCCGCCACCAAGGCCGGACTTGAAAACCTTGCCCTGTCGATGGCCGGACGCTTTGCGCCCGATATCAAGGTCAACGCCATCGCCCCGGCGGGCATCATGCTCAACGCCGAGGACGGCGACGATTATCTGGCACATCTCAATCGCCGCTCGGCCCTGCCTGCCGTGCCCGGGCCGAGGGTCATCTGGCAGGGCGTACGCTATCTGCTGGATAGTCCTTTTGTCACAGGGGCCACATTGCCTGTTGACGGCGGGCGTCATGTGAAGTGAACTGGCCATGGCGAGCGATTCGCCGGACAACAATCACATGTTCAAAACATCGGTGTTTCAACGACCGTGACAGGTGGCCATCATGACATCGCCGTCGACGCTATTGAAGGATCGTGCATTGCTGGTCGGTATTGTGGCAGGAGTTGTCATCATATCGCTGGCGGCAGCGCTACCGGCGCTGTTTATATGGAAGGAGTTTGTCATCTGAGCGCGGTATGCTGGTCTCGGATGATTGACTGCGGCGCTTCAGGCGCTGCATCATCGAATCAGAAAGTGTTCATCAGGATAACTCGACATGTTGCAGTCCATGTTCAATGACACGCTGACACCGCCGGCTCCAAAGGCCGCAGCGGCGTTTTTGTGTGTCCTGAGCATGTCCGGTTATCCCGTGGGCTATTGGTTTAGAGACAGGCACGCCTGATTTTTCAGGGCGTGCCGGTACCTACCGTGCTGCCCACCCTCAAAAACCCCGGTTGGCAGCACGCCACCGGGGTTTTTTGTTTTTCGCGTTACGACAAACGACCCGACAGACATGAGAGGGCGCATCATATGACCATGACCGATCAATACTATCCGATGGCTGACTGGCGATTTAATCACACGCTGGCGGTGCTTCGAGCGCTGACCGCCGGCGTGCTGGCACAGGGCGCTCCACACTCCCCCTTGTTACGCTGTTGAAGGATAGAAACAACGCCATGAACGCCTTGACCAATATTGCCGAATCCGCCACCACGCCTGCCGTGCAGGATGACAACGCCGATGGCCCGAGCGTTGCCCAGCCCCTGCCGGCGCCCGCAGCACTCAAGGAAGCCATCGGGCTCGAGCCCGTCATGAAAGCGCAGATCGCCGGACATCGTCAGGCGATCCGGGAGATCCTCGAGGGGCGCGATTCGCGCCTGCTGGTCGTGATGGGGCCCTGTTCCATTCATGATCGTGACAGCGCGCTGGACTATGCCAGACGTCTGAAACAGCTGGCCGACGAAGTAGGCGACAGCATGTTGCTGGTCATGCGGGTCTATGTCGAAAAGCCCCGTACGACCGTGGGCTGGAAGGGGCTGGCGTATGACCCGCACCTCGATGGCAGTGACAACATGGCTGAAGGCCTTGCCAGCACACGTCGACTCATGCGCGACATCACCGAGTTGGGACTGCCGATTGCCTGTGAGCTGCTCCAGCCCATGCTGAGCGCCTACATGGATGATCTCATCAGCTGGGCGGCCGTCGGCGCCCGCACCACCGAATCCCAGATCCACCGTGAAATGGTCAGTGCCCTGCCCATGCCCACGGGGTTCAAAAACGGCACTGACGGTGGCATTCAGGTCGCCATCGATGCCATGGGCACCAGCCGCCACGGCCATCGCTATCCGGGTTTTGATGACCAGGGCCGCCCGGCACTTTTGAGATCCCGTGGCAATCCTGATACCCATCTGGTTCTGCGCGGGGGGCATCATGGCGCCAACTTCGATGACAAAAGCGTCGAAAAGGCAGCTTTTGACCTCAGGGCGGCAGGCGTTTCAAGTGCCATCATGGTGGACTGTTCCCATGCCAACAGTGGCAAGGACCCCGCTCGGCAGCCGCTGGTACTCAATGAGGTCATTCGCCAGCGTCTCAATGGCATGTCCTCGCTGGTCGGCGTCATGCTCGAAAGCCATCTGGAAACGGGCAAGCAGCCCCTGGGCGCTGAACTGCGCTATGGCGTTTCCATCACCGATGGCTGTCTGGGCTGGGCGGAAAGCGAGCATCACATACGTTTTGTGGCGAAGCGGTTATCCGAACAGCCGGTTTGAGGCAGCCGGCATTTGCCCGGGGCAGCGTCGGGCCGCCCCGGGCCATCAGGGTGTCAAATCCCTGTCATGATATCGTCGTAATCTCGGCCATCGATCAACCCACGGGAGATGATGGCATGAGTCAGGAAATCGAAAATCATGACAACCACAATGATAGCGATAACCGCCCCTTTTCATCGGTCATGGCGCGCTACATGTCGCGTCGGCGCATGTTGCAGGGAAGCCTGGGTCTGGCGGCTGCCACACTCTTTACCGACTTTGGCCTCGGGGGCGTCATCCGTCAGGCCGGCGCCGAGCCGCGACGCCGGCTGACACTGGGCTTTGACTCGCTGCCCGGCAGCATGACGGATGGCATTGTGGTTCCCGAAGGCTATATCGCTCAGGTCCTTGTGCCCTGGGGCACGCCGATGGATGGTAGTACAGCCGGATGGCAGCAGGACATGCACATGACACCAGCGTTCCAGGCCCGTGCCATGGGCATGCATCACGATGGCATGTATCACTTTGCCCTCGATACCCAGCATGCCTCTCGTGATTTTCTGCTGGCGATCAATCACGAATATATTGATCAGAGTGTGCTCTGGGCACCACAGAACGGTCCGACCAATAATGATGAGGGCGCTCGCCCGGCCGATGAAGTCCGTACCGAGATCAATGCCCATGGCGTCGCAGTGGTACGCCTGCGTCGTGATGATCAGGGCCATTGGGCGCCGGTCGTTGATGACAGTCGCAATCGTCGCATTACCTCGGCGACGCCCATCGAACTGTCCGGCCCGGTTCGCGGCACTCCCTGGGTGATAACGGCCTGGTCACCCGATGGAACACGCATTCGTGGCACCAACAACAACTGCGCCTGCGGTTATACCCCCTGGGGGACCTACCTGACCTGTGAGGAGAACTGGCCCGAGGTGTTCATCAATCGTGGCGAGCTGACAGCCGATCAGGCCCGTCTGGGCATCAACGGCGAGCGTGGCCGCTACGGCTGGGAAAGTGCCGATGATGGCGAGCAGGGGGAATTCAGCCGTTTCGACAATACGCCACAGGGCGACGATCCTGCCCGGGACTATCGCAACGAAGCCCGTGGTTTCGGCTATATCGTGGAAATCGACCCCTACGACGCTGACAGCACCATCTACAAGCGCACGGCACTGGGGCGTTTTCGTCATGAGGGCTGCTGGCCCGGTCGAGTTGTCGAGGGCATGCCGCTGACCTTCTATACCGGTCATGACAGCCGCAACGAATACATCTACAAGTTCGTGACGAACAAGCGCTGGCAGCAGAGCGATGCCAACCGTCCCGGTGAGACCTATGATCGCCAGGCCATCGGTGCCAGCTACCTGGACAACGGCACGCTGTATGTGGCCCGTTTTGATGCCGATGGCGAAGGGGAGTGGCTGCCCCTGACCGTGGATGCCGTTATCCCAAAGGGCGAGCACAAGGGCCGGCGGCTGGGTGAGCTGTTCGAGGACCAGGCCGGCATTATCATCAATACCTGCGACGCCGCTGATCTGATGGGGGCCACCCCCATGGACCGCCCGGAGTGGGGAACGGTTGATCCGCAGTCGGGCATGGTGTACATGACGTTGACCAACAACTCCAGGCGCACCGATGAAGAAAGCTCGGCCAGCTTTACCGGTGACGGCAGCGATGTGTCTGCCATGGGCAGCGGTTATGCCACGGCGCCGGTCAATGCAGCCAATCCTCGTCCGGACAATACCTATGGTCATATCATCCGCTGGCAGGAGCGTGAGGATGACCCCACCCGTATGCGCTGGGAGCCTTTCGTATTTGGCGGCAGCCCCGATGATCAGGACGCCACCAACCCTTCCGGCCTGACCGACGTCAATGCCTTTGCAAGCCCTGATGGCCTCTGGTTTGACGAGCGTGACAATGGTGAAGGAATTCTCTGGATCGAGACGGACAACGGTCTGGACAAGGGGCGTGAAAACGCGGTGGCGAACATGACCAATGATCAGGTACTGGCCGTGGTGCCGGGCGCCATGAGTGAAGAGGGCAAGCCGGCCATCAATGCCCGAAATCAGGCGCAGCTCAAGCGTTTTGCCATTGGTCCCAACGAGGCTGAAGTCACCGGAATTTTTGCAACGCCTGACCGTACGGCACTGTTTATCAATATTCAGCATCCCGCCAACTGGCCGGCAGCCGATACCGACGATGCCACACAAACAGCACAGGGACAGGTGCGCCCGCGCTCATCGACCGTGGTCATTCAAAAGCGCGATGGCGGCAGAGTCGGTGTCTGACTTTCGATGAAGCCTTTCGATGCAGTCTTCCGGTAAAAGCACTCGGGCCGCTTATGCGGCCCGAGTATTGTGATGAACACTGAAGGGTATTGTCAGGGCCGTGCCGCGTAGGCGTACAGCAGGGTCTCCTGCGCGCTGATGGCAGCCTCATCCTTGCCCGGGCAGCGCTTTTCATAATGGCCGTCCGGCTGCAGCGTCCAGCTCTGGCAGTTGTCCAGCATGTAGGTATCGAGATCCTTTCTGACCCGCTGGGCAATCTTCTTGTCCAACAGCGGAAAGCAGGTTTCCACGCGCTGAAACATGTTGCGCTCCATGAAGTCGGCGCTGGAGCACCATACCTCCGGTTTGCCACCGTTATGAAAGTGAAAGACCCGGGTATGCTCCAGAAAGCGGCCCACGATCGAGCGTACCGTGATGTTGTCGGAGACGCCGGGAACGCCGGGGCGCAGACAGCAGGTGCCCCGGATGATCAGCTGGCAGATGACGCCGGCCTGGGAGGCGCGGTACAGCGCCTGAATCAGCCTGGGTTCGGTCAGGGAGTTGCACTTGATGGTCAGGGTGGCCTTGTGCCCCTTACGGGCGTATCCGGCTTCCCGATCGATCAGCTCCACCAGACGCTTGTGCAGCGTAAAGGGCGCATGCAAAAGATGCTCGGTATGGCGCGGTTCACCCATGCCGGAGAGCTGCTGAAAGACATGGTGGACGTCCTCGCACAGCGTCTCCCTGGCGGTCAGCAGGCTGTAGTCGGTGTAGAGCTTTGCAGTCTTGGAGTGATAGTTGCCGGTACCCATGTGGGCGTAATGACGAATGCGGCCCTCTTCACGGCGCACGATATGCAGCATCTTGGCGTGGGTCTTGTAAGCCATGACGCCGTAGATCACATTGGCGCCGGCCTCCTGAAGCCGTGAGGCCAGCGCGATATTGTCGGCCTCGTCAAAGCGGGCGCGCAGCTCGATCACGACCGTGACTTCCTTGCCGCTGCGGGCGGCATCCACCAGGGCGCTGACCACGCCGGAGTCGACGCCGGTGCGATAGAGCGTCTGCTTGATGGCCAGCACGGCAGGGTCCCGAGCCGCTTCGGCCAGCCAGTTTTCGATGACGCCGAACGACTCCCACGGGTGCAGCAATAAGATGTCCTGCTGCCCCACGATACTGAACATGCTCTCGTCCTTGCGCAGTGCCTTTGGCGTACCTGGCGCAAACGGCGTATAGCGCAGATCAAAGCGATCACTGTCGCCAATCATGGCCATCAGGCGGCTCAGGTTGACCGGGCCGTCGACCAGATACAGATCTTCCTGGCCGAGCTGGAACTGTCTGAGCAGAAAATCGCTCAGATGCGTCGGGCAGTTGTTGGCGACCTCAAGACGCACGCCATCGCCATAGCGGCGGGCCAGCAGCTCGCTCTTGAGGGCCGTGGCCAGATCCGAGACTTCCTCGGTATCCACTGAAAGATCGGCATTGCGGGTCAGGCGGAACTGGTAGCAGCCGCGGACGGTCATGCCGGGAAACAGCTCCTCGGCATGCGCGTGAATCATCGAGGAGAGGAAAACATATTCCTGACGTCCTTCACGCTCGAGCTCCCGCGGCAGCCTGATCAGTCGGGGCAGGGAGCGGGGCGCCGGGATGATCGCCATGCCACCCTCGCGGCCGAATGCATCGCGCCCTTCCAGCTCGACGATGAAATTGAGGCTCTTGTTGACCAGCCGTGGAAAGGGGTGGGAGGGGTCCAGTCCGATCGGACTGATGACCGGCATGATCTCATCATCGAAGTAGCGGTTGACCCACTCTCGCTGCGCCTTGTTCCAGACGTGGCGGCGCAGAAAGTGAATGCCCTGTTCGGCCAGTGCCGGAATCAGTCGGGTATTGAGAATGTGATACTGGCGCTCGACCTGCTCATGGGCAGTCTGTGACAGCTCGTTGAAGATGCTGGCGGTCGAGTGACCATCCATGCCGATCTCTTCATTGCCATAGGCGAGCTGTCGTTTAAGACCAGCCACGCGAATTTCAAAGAATTCATCCAGGTTGGAGGAGAAAATCAGCAAAAACATCAGCCGCTCCAGCAGCGGATGCGACTCGTCCAGGGCCTGCTCCAGTACCCGGATATGAAAGCGCAGCGTCGACAGTTCGCGGTTGAAATAGAGACCGGCATCGTCAAGGCTGCGCTCGGCGTTGGCGGCAGCGCGGGCTCGAATGCCGGCGTGGGTGTGATTGACTCTCAGCGCCGGAGTGGCGTCGTTGTCGGCGGATGTGCCGGTGTCCGACGTTTGGGAGGAAGGTAATTCAGACATCGGAAACTCTCCGGCAAATGGCATGTGGCGCCTCGGAACAGGCCGTATGCTCAAGTTTGAGAAATTCTCATGACATTTTCATGACATCTTCCGTCAGCTGCTCCCGGGAATCCGGGCGGCGCGCCCGGCAAACCGGGTCAGGATGCCGTCGGCGCTGGCGCGTTTGAAACCGCGCAGCGATGCCATCATCACGGTTTTCTTATCCCGCCAGCCGTTGGCAAAAGGGTCCTGAGGCATAGCGTACTCGCCGCTGGCCTGGTAGACGAAAGTCGGGACACGCAGCGCCTGCCCGACGCGATACAGTACATCCTGTCCGCACGCCCGGTGTGATCATGATGGCATCCGCCCCTTCCGTGATGTTCATGGCAGCCTCATGCAGTGCTTCATTACCATTGGCCGGGTGCAGCTGACAGGGGAGTCTGTCCGCACGCTCGGGATTAATGCTCGATCAGGATCTCGATCGTACGGTCGTTGAGAACATACCCGCTGTCATCAGAAATGCCGTCATGACCGTGCAGAGTATAGGCATCAAGGGCAACGTCTGTGATGATGCCGGATTCGGGGCGGCATCCTGGATCAACTGATTGATGGAAAGGCGTTCGACGCCCGGCATTGATAGGGTGGCGTCGCGGCGATTGTCCCCTTCCTGAACGAAAACAGGCAGAATCAAGTCATCCACCGTCAGCGTGGTTTCGTGCATCAAACGGCGCGAAAAGTCGTCATGACGCATGCGACGCATATGGGTGGCAGAACATCTACGTGATGGAATGGTGGTCACGAAGGGATGCCTCGAACGCGGAAATGACGTGAATAACTACAATGGCAACCGCTGGCCGATCCGGCAATGGCGACAATGGTCGCCCTGATCGATCAGGTTCGGCACAGTGCCGGTCAACAAGCCTCGCCCGGCAGGGTGGCTATCATGTATCTGATGGGAGCAGCAGCATGAAAAAGCGTGTAGCGGTCGTGATTTCCGGGTGTGGCTGGCTGGATGGCACCGATGTGCAGGAGCTGACGATGGTGCTGCTGCGCCTGGATCAGATGGGGCTTGAATGGAGCTGCTTTGCACCGGATGTTGCGCAGCATCATGTGATCGATCATACCAGCGGCGAGCCCATGGCCGATGAACAGCGTCAGGCCATGGTGGAGTCATGCCGCATGGTACATGAGCGCATCTATCCGCTGGATCGGCTTGAGGCGAATGCGTTTGGTGCAATCATCATTCCCGGCGGGCATGGCGCCATCAATCAACTGAGCGATTTTGCCGTCAGCGGTTCCTCCATGCAGGTGCTCGAGCAGCTGGTCTCCCGGCTCCACGAGTTTCACGAGGCGCGCAAGCCCATCGCGCTCATCGGCATGGCGGCGCTTCTGGTGCCGCGACTCTTCGAGCAGGCCATTCCGGTGACGCTGGGTCAGAGTGCGGCGCTTTCCGGGACCGTCAGCGCCATGGGTGGGCTGCACAAGAGTGCCGGCGTCGGCGAGATCGTGGTGGATATCGAGCACCGCGTGCTCACCACACCCGGCTGGCTGGTGGGCACGCGGCCCTCGGACATCGCGAAGGGGATTTTCAAGCTGGTGGAGCGGGTAGGGACGCTCATGGAGCAGCCGCGCTGAGGCGCGGCGACTGCTCAACTGCCGGTATCGTTCATCTCGACATCGTCGCGACCGCCGCGCGGGCGGCGGATGAGACGGGCAAAGAGAATGCCGACCTCGAACAGAAACCACATCGGGCCTGCCAGCAGCGTCTGGGAGATTATGTCAGGCGGCGTCAGCACCATGCCCACCACAAAGCAGGCAATGACCACATAGGGGCGCTTGGCCGACAGCGCCTGTACCGTGGTGGCGCCGGTGAGCACCAGCAGGAAGGTGGCGACCGGAATCTCGAAGGCCAGTCCAAAGGCCATGAAGAGCTTGAGCACAAAGGACAGATAGGCGTTGATGTCGGTCATGACCTGCACATTGGCCGGTCCAGCCGTGGTGAAAAACTGAAACAGCAGCGGAAACACCACGTAGTAGGCAAAGGCCGCACCGCCATAAAAAAGCAGCACGCTCGAGCCCAGAATGGGGAGTGCCAGCTTTTTCTCGTGCGCGTAAAGGCCCGGGGCGATAAAGGCCCAGGCCTGGTAGAGCACAAAGGGAATGGCCAGAAACAGCGAGACGATCAGCGTCAGCTTGAAGGGCGCCAGAAAGGGCGAGGCAACTTCCGTGGCGATCATCTGTGAGCCGGGCGGCAACAGCGCCATGAGTGGCTCGGCCACAAAGGTATAGATCTGGTTGGAAAAGGCATACAGCGCTGCAAATGCCACCACGATGACAATCATGGCGCGCAGAAGACGTGAGCGCAGTTCAATAAGGTGATCGATCAGCGGCGTCTGCGACTGATTATCGTCCTGTTGGCTCATCGATCGTGTTTATCCCTGTCATGGCTGTCCGACTGCGATTCCCGTGAAGACGCAGGATCGGAAAGTGTCTGCTCATCGGATGCCGTATCAAAAGCCGGCGCCGGGGCGGTGGACGGGTCGGCAGTGCCGGCGTGACGATCCAGTGCGGGCTCGGTTGATGGCGCCACGGCACGCTCGCCCTGATCCGGCCCGGACTCGGGGCGTTCATCCTCCCGGGGAGATGAGCGCTCGCTGGAGAGCGCCCTGTCCGACAGCTTCCGACTGCTGGCGGACGGATCATCTCCCAGGCTTTCGATATCATCCCGGGCCTTTTTCAGCCCTTGATCGAAACGATCCTGCTGGCTTTTCATCTTGCGCTGCAGCTCTTCGGCTTCGAGCTGGGAGGTAATCTCCTGCTGCATGCTGGAGACCGTGCGCTTGATCTTGCCCAGCCACAGTCCGGCCGTGCGCGCTGCCGTTGGCAATCGCTCGGGGCCCAGCACCACCAGGGCGATGGCGCCGACCACGATCAGCTCGGGAAAACTGATATCGAACATGACGGCTTATTTCCGGGTATCTTCTTTTTCGCGCGTGTCCGTATGGCCATCGATGGTGTCGTTGCCCTGGGTCTCGTCATGCTTGACGCGCTGCTGAGGCTTGTTGCTCGTCTCGTCGTCTTCATTGACGGCCTGCTTGAACCCCTTGATGGCGCCGCCCAGATCGCCGCCCAGATTGCGAAGCTTCTTGGTTCCAAAAATCAGGATGATAATGCCCAGAACGATCAGAAGCTGCCAGATACTGATACCACCCAACATGGCGTTTCTCCATTGTGCCCGTGTCGGACACGTGTGTTGATAAATCCGGTGCCGACTGCGGCGACACCCATCATTTTAATGGTATGACAGACAAAAGAAACAAATGTTACCCCTGCGTGCGCGAGGCCTTTTCCTCGAGCCCTGAAATGCCCTGACGGCGTGCCAGTTCCTCAAGCACGCTGCGATGGTCCAGACCCAGGTGCGACAGCATGACCAGCGAGTGGAACCAGAGATCGGCCGTCTCACGGATCAGTGCCTGTCGGGCCTTGTCATCACCATGCTCGGCATCGCGGGCCGCCAGGATGGCTTCGACGGCTTCCTCGCCCACCTTTTCCAGAATCTTGTTGAGACCACGCTGGTGCAGCCCTGCGACGTAGGAGGTGCTGGCGTCACCGTGGCGTCGGTCGGCGAGATTTTGATCGAGCTGATCGAGGATAGTGTCCATTGAGAAGGGTTCCTGATTGTACATGCCGGACGTATTCAGGACGATGGGAGCTTATATCATCACCGCCCGCAATGTGTCGATGTTATCGGTGGGGCTCAGCGCCAGATGACCAGTACCAGTCCGATACCGGCGGCGGCGAGGATGCTCCAGTGCTGCTGCATCGCCCACTGGGAGATGGGCTGCCAGGCCAGGGCACCGGCAATCAGGGCCAGTCCGATCCTGATGCGACGCGCGCCCTTGCGTACGCCCGAGAAGGAGCTCTGGAGCGTCATGAGTGCCGCGGTCTGCTGTTCGCGATGCTTGCGCTCGTGATCGACCTGGGAGAGCGCCTGATGCGCCAGTACCGGCAGCTGGGGAATGCGCTGGGCCAGATCCGGTGCCTGTCGCTTGAGCTCCTCCCAGAACCCCCTGGGCCCGGCCCGCTCGTGCATCCAGCGCTCCAGAAAGGGCTTGGCGGTGTGCCACAGATCAAGTTCGGGGTAGAGGGTGCGCCCCAGCCCTTCGATGTTGAGCAGCGTTTTCTGCAGCAGGACCAGCTGCGGCTGCACTTCCATGTGAAAGCGTTGCGCCGTCTGGAAAAGCCCCATCAGTACCTGGCCAAAGGAGATGTCCTTGAGTGGTTTCTCGAGGATGGGCTCACAGACCGAGCGAATGGCAGCAGCAAACTCATTGGCACGAGTGCCTTCGCCGACCCAGCCCGACTCGATGTGCAGCATGGCCACTTCGTAATAGTCCTGGCGGAAGAACGCGATGATGTTGCGCGCCAGGTAGTCCTGATCCTCGCGGGTCAGGCTGCCCACAATGCCACAGTCGATGGCAATATAGCTCGGGTCGCTCGGGTTGCTGATATCGACGAAGATATTGCCCGGGTGCATGTCAGCGTGGAAAAAGTTGTCGCGAAACACCTGGGTGAAAAAGATCTCCACGCCGCGCTCGGCCAGCAGGCGCATGTCGACGCCCGCGTCCTCAAGCGCATCGGTGTCGGCCACCGGCACGCCGTTGACCCGCTCCTGGGTCATGACGCGCTTGCGCGTCAGCGGCCAGTAGATGGTTGGGACGTGCAACAGGGGGGAGTGCTGAAAATTGCGCTTGAGCTGGGAGGTGTTGGCCGCCTCCTTTTGCAGATCCAGCTCGTCAAAGAGCGTTGATTCGTAGTCCTTGACCACCTCCACGGGGCGCAGGCGCCGCGCTTCGGGCCAGACCTTCAAAAGCACCCTTGCAAAGGTATATAAAAGCGCCATGTCGTTGCGCATGACATTGTCAATGCCGGGGCGGATGACCTTCACCACGACCTCTTCACCGGAGTGAAGGCGCGCGGCATGGACCTGCGCGATCGAGGCCGAGGCCATCGAGTCGGCCTCGAAGTGGTCAAAGAGCTCGCCGACCGACGCGCCCAGCTCCTCTTCGATAATGGTACGGGCCGTATCGCTGTGAAAGGGCGGCACCTGATCCTGCAGCCGCTTGAGCTCGACGGCGATATCCGGTGGCATCAGATCACGGCGGGTCGAGAGCATTTGCCCGAACTTGATGAAAATGGGGCCCAGATCCTCCAGCGCCAGTCGCAGGCGCTCGCCACGCGTTTTGTTTCCTTTCGGAAACAGCCTGATGGGCGCAATGCTCATCAGAAAGCGGGCATAGCCCGGCAGGCGGTCGGTCGGAATCAGGCTGTCGAGCCGATAACGGGTCACCACCCAGGCAATACGGATCAGGCGCCATAGCGTCATCAAGAGTGTTGCCCTCGCAGACGACGGTTGAGACGTTCAAGCCGGGCTTCCAGCCGATCCGTCGCAATTTCGAGTTCGGTCAGGTGTTCGCGGGCCACATCAAAGCGAGCGCGGCCGGCGAGCCACTGGCCCTCTTCAAGGATGTACTCGCGCAGATCCTGCTCAAGGCTTCTGGACGAGTGGACGCCGAAATGCCCCAGACGCCGCAGCCCGGTGGCCAGACTGTGGGCCGGCGCGTCACCGAACCATTCGGCGAAGGCGCCTTCCCAGTCGATGTCGAGATCCATCAGCAATTCACGGGCCTGCATCAGAAGACCGAGCTGACCGCGCACCACCAGCCGATGGCTGGTCATGAGCGACTGGATCGGCATGCCGCCCAGCAGAGCGCCCAGCGTATCGGCATCGATCTCGATGGTCGTGTCGGCGTCCCGGTCTTCACCATCGGGCAGCGAGGCAAGCGTCAGGCCGTGAATATGAAAGATGACCAGCACTTCGATCCGGGGCGACTCGAGTCTCAGCAGCAAGCGCTGCCCGGCCATGGCCGCCAGACGTGACGGCGCCGCCGGGTCACGCGCCAGCAGGCGATTGACGCTTTTTTCGATACCGGCCAGCAGTACAGGAGTTAGAAAGGACATCAGTGCGGTTGCCCTTGAGGTATGCAATGACGAAAAGTCATGAGATACGCGTGTGTCATGCCATTGACCCTGTCGGGAAAGCGGCCCGGCGGGTGATGGCGAACATGAGACACCACCCGCTCAGGGCGTTCAGAACTTGATACCGCGGTGCAGGGCGACCACACCGCCGGTCATGTTGGTGTACTCGACGCGCTCGAGTCCTGCATTTTCCATCATGGCCTTGAGGGTCGGCTGATCGGGGTGCATGCGAATCGACTCGGCCAGATAGCGATAGGAGTCGGCGTCGTTGGCCACCCATTTGCCGATGCGGGGCAGGACATGAAAGGAGTACTGGTCGTAGACTTTCTCGAACACCGCGTTGACGGGTTTCGAGAACTCCAGCACCAGCAGTCGTCCGCCCGGCTTGAGCACGCGCGTCATGGACGCCAGCGCGGCATCCTTGTCGGTGACGTTGCGAAGGCCAAAGGCCATTGTGATGCAGTCAAAGGTGTTGTCGGGGAAGGGCAGGGCCTGAGCGTCGGCCTGCACGATTTCCACCTGCGCGCCGATGCCGCGGTCCATCAGGCGGTCGCGACCGACCTGCAGCATGGAGGCGTTGATGTCGGCCAGTACCACTCGACCTGAAGGGCCTACCCGTTCCACGAATTTGGCGGTGAGGTCACCGGTGCCGCCGGCAAGGTCCAGCACGGTATGGCCGCGACGCACGCCGGAGCGCTCCATGACCACGCGCTTCCAGAAGCGATGAATGCCCATCGACATCAGATCGTTCATGACATCGTAGCGGCGTGCCACGCTGTCAAAGACCTGCTCGACGCGGCCGGCCTTTTCCTCGACAGGGACTTCCTCATAGCCGAAGTGCGTTGTCTGCTTGTCCATGCGATCCCCTGTCAGCGTTTTCAAAATCGTGTGTTCCGGTATCGGTGGCGGCGCTGCCTGCCCTTCGGGGCGGGTGCGTGATCAAGCCGGTCGGGAGGGGCGCGCCTGTCGACAGCCATTGTAGCTTTCAGGACGTCATTTGTCCTGACGCCCATATCGGCTGCCCTTACTGTCGCTGCAGTGGTATGCCCAGCGGCTCGCGCGAGGCATTGGCCTTCTTGAGTTCATGAAGATAGTCGTCCCACCACAGCTCGCGGTTTTCGATCATCTCCCACAGATAGGCATAGGTATACAGCCCGCTGTCGTGGCCGTCATCAAAGTGCAGCTTGAGCGCGTAGTTGCCCACCGGTGTGATGTTTTTAAGACCCACGTATTTCATGCCGGTCTGCAGCACGGCCTGCTCCGGGCTGTGGCCTCGCACCTCGGCCGAGGGCGAGTACACTCGAAGCATTTCGGCACCCAGGCGAAAGCTCTGCTGCTCACCGTTGATGTCATAGGTCAGCGCCAGCTCGCGGCTGCGCTGATGATAGTGAACGCCGGTTGGCATGGGGGCACTCATGGCATGTCTCCATGATATTGAGTATCACATCGATGATGTCGGTCACACCGGGCCGCCGACATCAGGTCAAAAAAAGCGGGCGGCCCGTGTTCGGGCCGCCCTCCAGGATACGCTGTTGGCGTCAAACGATAAAGATGCTCAGAGGATGTAGCGCGACAGGTCCTCATCGCGGGCCAGTTCACCCAGACGCTCGTCCACGTAGGCGCCATCGATCACCAGCGGGCCTTCCATGTCGCTGCCGTCAAAGAGGGCCTCTTCCAGCAGGCGCTCCATGACCGTATGCAGACGACGCGCGCCGATGTTTTCGGTGCCCTCGTTGACCTGCCAGGCCGTCTGCGCAATGCGCTCGATGCCATCGTCGGTAAACCGGATATCGAGACCTTCGGTCTTCATCAGCGCCTCGTACTGGCGCGTCAGCGAAGCAGAAGGCTCGGTCAGGATACGCTTGAACTCGTCTGGTGACAGCGCTGACAGCTCCACGCGAATCGGCAAGCGACCCTGCAGCTCCGGAATCAGATCCGAGGGCTTGGAGAGGTGGAACGCGCCCGACGCGATGAAGAGGATGTGATCGGTGTGCACCATGCCGTGCTTGGTGGAGACGGTTGACCCCTCGATCAGCGGCAGCAGGTCGCGCTGCACCCCTTCGCGAGAGACGTCGCCACCGCTGCCGGATTCGGCACGCTTGGCCACCTTGTCGATTTCGTCCAGGAACACGATGCCGTTCTGCTCGACCGCCTCGATGGCACGCGCCTTGAGATCCTCGTCGTTGACCAGTCTGGAAGCCTCTTCATCACGCACCAGCTTGTAGGCTTCCTTGACGGTCAGACGACGGCTCTCCTTGTTCTGCTTGCCCATGTTCGAAAACATGCTGGAGAGCTGGTTGGCCATGTCTTCCATGCCGGGAGGCGCCTGAAAATCCATGCCCTGGCCGGCCGGCGACAGTTCGATATCGATCTCCTTGTCATCAAGCTTGCCTTCACGCAGCTGCTTGCGAAAGGTCTGACGCGTGGCGCTGTCGCGCCCCTTGCCGCTGTCGTACTCGCTGCCACGGGCAGGCGGCAGCAGGGCGTCCAGAATGCGCTCCTCGGCGGCATCATCGGCCTTGTGACCGACCTGCGACTTGGCCTGTTCGCGGACCAGCTTGATGGCGGCTTCCACCAGATCGCGGATGATCGATTCGACATCGCGACCGACATAGCCGACCTCGGTGAACTTGGTCGCCTCGATCTTGATGAACGGTGCGTTGGCAAGCTTGGCCAGCCGACGGGCGATTTCGGTCTTGCCCACACCGGTCGGGCCGATCATCAGAATGTTCTTGGGTGTGACTTCCGGACGCAGCGTCTCATCAAGCTGCATGCGACGCCAGCGGTTGCGCAGGGCGATGGCCACGGCGCGCTTGGCATCGGCCTGACCGATGATGTATTGATCCAGCGCGTGCACGATCTCGCGCGGGGTCATATGGTTGCTGCTGGCGTTCTGCGGGGTGTTGGAGGTCTCGGTCATGATCAGTCCAGTGCTTCGAGCGTCACGTTGTGGTTGGTGTACACACAGATATCTGCCGCAATCGCGAGGCTCTTTTCAGTGATTTCACGCGCGGACAGGTCGGTATTCTGGACCAGCGCCCGCGCTGCGGCGTTGGCATACTGACCGCCCGAACCGATGGTGATGATGCCGTGTTCGGGTTCCAGCACGTCGCCCGTGCCCGTGATGATGAGGGAGGCATTGCGATCGGCCACGGCCAGCATCGCCTCGAGCTTGCGCAGCGCGCGGTCGGTGCGCCACTCCTTGGCAAGCTCGACGGCGGCCTTGGTCAGGTGGCCCTGGTATTTTTCCAGCTGCGCTTCAAAGCGCTCGAAAAGGGTGAAGGCATCTGCCGTCCCGCCGGCAAAGCCGGCCAGTACTTGGCCGCGATGGAAACGACGGACCTTGCTGGCATTACCCTTCATGACCGTATTACCCAGCGAGACCTGTCCGTCGCCTGCCAGGGCGACCTGTTCGCCGCGGCGAACGGAAACAATCGTGGTCATCGGCGCTACTCCAATGCGTGGGTGACATGCACCTGGTGACTTGCGCGCAGACGGTGCAAAAAGCGCAAAAACGGTCTGCGTTGTGAAAACTTTCCACTGAAGTGCGGGCGTTCGTGGCGCAAATCAAGCCATGACCGGCAGGGAAATTGTCCGAAGTGTGCATGCTGACCTGGTCAATGGTGGCTCCCGACCGTCTGGAGAGCGTCCACCGCATACAAAAAGGGCGCCGGCTGCATGGCAGCGGGCGCCCCTTGTGTCGGCAGCCGGGGGTCAGCGCTGCTGAATCTGCATCGGGTCGATGCCGCGGGTCTGCATCAGGCCCCGGGCGCGGGCAAGCTCCCCGGAATCCTGATAGGGACCGGCCTGCACGCGATACCACGTGGTGTTGTCCGCCGTCTGAACCTGGGTGACCTGCATGACAAGGCCCAGATCGCGCAGCTTGCCGGCCATGTTGTTGGCATCACTTTGTGACTTGAACGATGCCGCCTGCAGCATATATCTGGCGCCGGCACTGCTCGAGCTCTGCTGCTGGGCAGAAGCGCTCTGCTGGCGGCTGGACGTCTCATGACGCGAGGCCATCTGCTGGATGGCATCTTTGCTGTCGGCGCTGCTCTTCGGCTCGGGCTTGCTGGACGAGGCGCTCTGTTGTGACGAGGACGCCTTTTGACCCTCGGGATTACTGACCGAGGCACTGCCGTTGCTGCCCGCGATGCGTCGTGCGTGCTGTTCCAGCACGGCGCCTTCGGTGCCGGGCCGCGGCGGCGAGCTGTAGTCTTCCACGTTCGGCGCGATCACTTCCGACTCGGGCAGCAGGGTGTAGAACTCGAACGTCGGCATCTGCCCTTCCTCGGACGGCTGCTGGGCGTTCTCGCCTTCCTGCTTTTGAGCGTTGGCATCGGTGCGCTTTTTGGTGACCACGGCAGCCACCTGATCACGCTTGGGCGGCGCATCGCTTTGAAAGTACTGCGCGACAGCAAAGCCGGCGATGATGCCTACCAGCGCCCACAGCCAGCCGGGGATATGGAAACCGTCGCCGCTGCCGCTGCGTTTTGCCTTGTTGCGTGACGTGGCGCCCTTGCCTGAGGGCGCCGCCTTCTTGCTCTGGCGCTGTGCCATTTACATCTCCCGGGGGGCCGAAACGCCCAGCAGGTCGAGCCCGTTACGCATGACCTGACGTACGGCCATGCCCAGCGCCAGCCGTGCGTTGCGCAGGCTGTCGTCCTCGACCATGACCTTGACGGCGTTGTAGCAGGTGTGGAATTCGCTGGCCAGATCCTGCAGATACACGGCGATCTGCTGCGGCTCGCGCTGCTCGGCGGCACGGCGCACCGTTTCGGGCCAGCTGCCCAGACGGTTGATGAGGTCACGCTCGCGGGCATCCTCGAGCAGGTGCAGCGACGCGCGCGCCAGCGTTGCATCAAAGGGCTGGCCCTGGTCAATGGCTTTTGCCTCGACGCTGCAGACGCGGGCATGCGCGTACTGGGCGTAATAGACCGGGTTGTCGCTGGATTGTGAACGCGCCAGATCGATATCAAAGGTCATCTGCGAGGTCGCGGCGCGCGATACCAGGAAGTAGCGCGTGGCGTCACGGCCGACCTCATCGATGAGATCGCGCAGGGTGACGTAGCTGCCGGCCCGCTTGGAGAGCTTGACCTCCTGACCCGAGCGGGTGACCAGTACCATCTGGTGCAGCACGTAGTCCGGCCAGCCCTGCGGAATGTCGGCGTTGAGCGCCTGAAGACCGGCGCGCACGCGGGTGACCGTCGAGTGGTGGTCGGCGCCCTGTTCGTTGATGACGGTGGTAAACCCGCGCTGCCACTTGTCCAGATGATAGGCGACGTCAGGCAGGAAGTAGGTGTACCCCCCTTCGCGCTTTCGCATCACGCGGTCCTTGTCATCCCCGAAGTCGGTGGTTCGAAGCCACAGGGCCCCGTCGGACTCGTAGGTATGGCCGCCCTGGATCAGGCGCTCGACGGTCGCCTCGACCCTGCCGCTTTCGTAAAGGGCGGATTCCAGGAAAAAGACATCGAAGCCGACGCCGAAGGCCTTCAGATCAAGATCCTGCTCGTGACGCAGCCATGCCACCGCAAAGGCGCGAATGGCGTCCATGTCATCGGAGTCGGCAGCGGCCGTGACCTGGCGGTCATCGGCAGTGACGGTTTCGCCCTGCATGTAGGCGCGTGCCACGTCCTGAATGTACTCACCGCGATAGCCGTCGGCGGGCCAGGCCGGGTCGTTGGGCTCGATGCCCTTGATGCGGGCCGCCACCGACAGGGCCAGATTGTCGATCTGGGCGCCGGCATCGTTGTAGTAGAACTCGCGCGTGACCTCAAAGCCGTTGGCTTCCAGCAGACGGCACAGGCTGTCGCCCACCGCGGCGCCGCGGCCATGGCCCACGTGCAGCGGCCCGGTCGG
The DNA here is from genome assembly GCF_900112585.1 of Kushneria avicenniae. GTDB lineage: Bacteria > Pseudomonadota > Gammaproteobacteria > Pseudomonadales > Halomonadaceae > Kushneria > Kushneria avicenniae. The sequence goes on from NZ_FOLY01000002.1 coordinate 253,682, forward strand.
ATTGGCGGACACAAACTCGACCTGCACCTTCTGACCAGCCCCGTCACGGTTGCGGCCAAACGCGTCGCCGGCGTCGAGGATGTCGAAAAGCACCTCGCCGGCGGCGCTGGTGTTGACGAAGAAATTGATGAAGCCGGGGCCGGCAATCTCGACCTTCGAGATGGCCTCGGAGGCCGGCAGGGCGGCGATCAGGCGCTCGGCCAGATCGCGTGGCTTCATGCCGGCAGGTTTGGCCAGCATCATGGCCAGGTTGCTGGCATAGTCGCCGTGGGCCCGGTCACGCGCGACATCGACACGAATGTCGGGTCGGGTGTCGACGGGCAGGGCGCCTTCGGCCTTGAGGGCCTCCAGCGCCGTGTTGAGCAGTAGGGTGATCGTCTCTTTCATGCTGGCATCTATGGTCGTGGATGACTGGCCCGACGCATTCGGCCAGGTCTTGAGTGCGCTTCCCGTGATGACACATTCCTGCCGGTAGTGTTGACAGAATGGGCGATGGCAGGCGCTTTGGCGCCCGCCATTATCGTTCAACCGCGGGCCGTGTCAAAACCGGTATTGTGTCCGACGTGTATCGGGCCGTGCGTTGCCGCCGTCCGGCTCAGTACATTTCCTGCGGATCGATATCGATGCTGTAGCGCAGACGACGGGCATCGCTTTGCTGCGACATCCAGTCATCCAGCCAGGCGCCGGCCTCGTGCAGGGCGCTGCGGCGGTCAGCGCTGAGTAAAAGCTGAGCGTGATAGCGGTTCTGGCGCCGCTCCATGGGCGCCGGCACCGGCCCCAGACAGTGAACGGCCAGTCCGCGCTCGGCAAGCCAGGTCCGCATGGTCTCACCGGCACGGGTGAACAGATCAATGACGGCCTCCATGCGGGCACTCTCGCCGCGCATGAGCGCCATGTATCGAAACGGTGGCAGTCCGGCCAGACGGCGTTCGGTCAAAAGCGATTCGGCCAGGGCGTCATAGCCCTCTTCCACCAGCAGCCGCAGGCTCGGATCCTCGGGATGCAGGGTCTGGATCAGAACCCGCCCCGGATGCTGGGCACGGCCAGCGCGGCCGGCCACCTGGGTCAGCAGCTGCGCCGAATGTTCGAGCGCACGAAAGTCGGCGCTGTAGAGTCCGCCATCGGCATTGACGACCACCACCAGCGTGACGTGCGGAAAATGATGGCCCTTGGCCAGCATCTGGGTGCCGACCAGCAGGCAGGGCTCGCCCTGACGTATTTCATTGAGATGCTGCTCCAGCGCGTCGCGCCGGCGCGTGCTGTCACGGTCGATGCGCAGGATGCGGGTGTCACTGAAAGCCTCCTGCAGGGCTTCTTCGGTGCGCTCGGTGCCGGCACCCTGTGGACGCAGATCGGCACTGCCGCATTCGGGGCAGGCATCCGGGACGCCGCGCTGCTGCTCGCAGTGATGACAGATCAGGCGATGCGGGTCCCGGTGCAGGGTCATGCGGGCATCGCACTGCGGGCATTCGGCCAGCCAGCCGCACTGATGACAGGCCAGCGTCGGCGCAAAACCACGGCGATTGACGAATACCAGCACCTGACGCTGGGCTTCCAGATGCTCCCTGATGGCCGCCAGCGCCTGCGGTCCGAGGCCGCCACGCTGCGGCTTGCCGCGCAGATCCACCAGCGACAGGGTCGCAGGGGCGGCGTTGCCGGCACGGGTGTTCAGCCGCAGGTGGCGATAGTGGCCGTCCCGGGCACGGGCCAGGCTCTCGAGCGACGGCGTGGCGCTGCCCAGCACGATGGGAATGCCGTGGCGCTGGGCGCGTGCAATCGCCAGATCGCGGGCGTGATAGCGCAGGCTGTCCTGCTGCTTGAAGGAGCCGTCGTGCTCTTCATCCACGATGATAACGCCGGGACGTGCCAGCGGCGTGAAGACCGCCGAACGGGTGCCGATCAGCACGGCGGCGCGTCCGGAGCGGGCAGCTTCCCAGCTGTCGAGGCGCTCGCTGTCATTGAGCCCCGAGTGCAGGGCGATGACCGGGGCGTTGAAGCGTTTTCGAAAGCGCGACAGCGTCTGTGGCGTCAGGCCGATCTCGGGCACCAGCACCAGTGCCTGACGGCCCCGATCCAGCACTGCCTCGATCAATTGCAGATAGACCTCGGTCTTGCCACTGCCGGTGACACCGTGCAAAAGAGACACCTGAAACCGGTCCAGATCCTGATGCAGCTCGGCCAGCACGCCGGACTGCTCGCGGTGGAGCGGCAGGGTGGGCTCGGCAAGCGTTGTGGCATGGCGCTCGTTGAGCGGGGCCGCCACGCTCTCTTCGCGACAATCGATCAACCCCTTGTCGCGCAGGGCGTTCAGCTGCGCCCGGTTGAACCCCAGCGCGGTGATCGCCGAGGCCACCAGCCCGCGCGGATGCTGGGCGATGGCGGCGAGCAGCTCGGCCTGGCGGGGGGCGCGGGTGACGGTCTCACCCGGCGAGCGCCCCTGATCGGTGATCGACCAGCGGGTCCGGGTGCGCGCCTCCAGCGGCCGGCCCTGACGCAGCAGGGAGGGCATGGCCCCGATGAGCGTGTCGCCCAGCGAATGCTGGTAGTAGCGCGCGGCAAAGCGACACAGCCACAGCCAGTCTCCGGGCAGGGGACTGCGATCAATCAGGGCTTCGATGCGGCGCAGACGGTCGGGTGGCACGTCGCTGTGGTCTCTGATGTCGATCACCACGCCAATCACCGAGCGCTGCCCGAAGGGCACACGCACCCGCACGCCGGGAACCCAGCCGTCATCGGGCGTTTCACGATCGGGCAGGTAGTCGAACGCTCGCTTGAGCGGCGAGGACACGGCCACTGCCAGAATCACGCGGTCAGGTCCGGACGGGGACACGTTCGGCTTGCTCCAGAGATAAAAGGGGTGACACCGGCGCGCAGCCCGAAGGTGCGACACTCGGCGCGGCAGGGTAGCACGTTCCCGGTCTCGACCGGGACATCGCAGGCGCTGTAGTGGCTGTGTACCCTGATGGCGTCAGGGCCTGTCAGCTTGTAGGGGCAGGGCTTTTTGGGTAGGCTGCGCCGGATTGATCGTTGGTTTTCAATCGGATAAATATCATGTCTCAGGACAATAAACAGGCAGCACTGGATTATCACGCGCACCCGATTCCGGGCAAGCTGAGCATCGAAATCACCAAGCCCACCACTTCCTCGAAGCATCTCGCCATGGCCTACAGCCCGGGCGTGGCCGAGCCGGTACGTGAAATCGCCCGCGATCCCGAAACGGCCTATCGCTATACCGGCAAGGGCAACCTGGTCGCCGTAATTTCCAATGGCAGCGCCATCCTCGGTCTGGGCAATCTGGGCGCACTGGCCAGCAAGCCGGTCATGGAAGGCAAGGGCGTGCTGTTCAAGCGCTTTGCCGGGATCAACGCCATCGACATCGAGGTCGACAACGCCGATCCCAATGCCTTCATCGAGACCGTGGCCAATATCGCCTGCAGTTGGGGCGGCATCAACCTGGAAGACATCAAGGCACCCGAGTGCTTCCGGATCGAGCGTGAGCTCAAGGCGCGCTGCGATATTCCGGTCTTTCATGATGACCAGCACGGCACGGCGATCGTGACTGCGGCCGGACTGCTCAACGCTCTGGAAATCGCTGGCAAGACGCTGGGTGATGCTCGCATCGTCTGTCTGGGCGCCGGCTCTGCCGCCATCGCCTGCATGGACCTGCTGATCGCCTGTGGCGCCGCGCGCGACAATATTCGCATGCTCGACAGCAAGGGCGTCATTCACGACGGGCGTGACGACCTCAACGAGTTCAAGGCGCGCTACGCGGTCACTACCGAGCAGCGCAGCCTGGATGACGCCATCGACGGCGCCGATGTCTTTATCGGTCTGTCCGGCCCGGATCTGTTTGCCCCCGATCAGCTCGGGAAGATGGCCGCCAATCCGGTGGTGTTTGCCTGCTCCAACCCGGACCCGGAGATTCATCCCGACACCGCACATGCCACTCGTAACGATGTGATCATGGCCACCGGTCGCTCGGACTATCCCAATCAGGTCAACAACGTGCTGGGCTTTCCCTTCATCTTCCGTGGCGCGCTGGACGTTCGCGCGCGCGACATCAATGAAGAGATGAAGGTTGCGGCCGTTCATGCCCTCAAGGACCTCGCTCGCGAACCGGTGACCCGCGAAGTGCTGGCCGCCTACGAGCTCGAAACGCTCGAGTTCGGTCGGGGCTACATCATCCCCACGCCGATGGATTCGCGCCTGCTGGGCCGGGTCTCCTCGGCGGTAGCCCGTGCCGCAGTGGCTTCCGGAGCGGCCACGAAGGCCTATCCGTCCCACTACCCGCTGACCGGCGTCGAGGATGTCTACGGCGGCTGATTCCATGCTCCGTATCGCGTCAAACAAAAACCCCGCACCAGTGATGCGGGGTTTTTTTATACCAGCTGACCGGCGTCAGAAGTCGTAGACCACCGAGACGGCCGTGGTGGTATCGGTCTTGTGTTCGGCGTCTTCAGGTGGGTCGTCATTGAAGTCGACATCGTAGGACAGACGCATCGCCAGGACGTCATTGATGGCGACCGTCAGCGAGGTCTGGGAGCGCATGATGAGATTGAGCCCGGTGGCTTCCAGCACCAGATCCTGACCGAAGGTGGCGGTATCCGAGACCTGCCAGCGATAGTTCAGGCCGCTATAGGCCAGCGCTCGATATTTTTTCTCATCGCTATCGGTATAGCTGTCGCGGCGCACGCCCGGGCCGGCCTCGATCGACAGCGACTGCGGCGGCCCGCTGAGCAGCTGGCGGCCGTAACCGCCGGCCAGCGTGCTCTGGGAGTTGTAGCCAGCAAAACGGTCCTTGCGCCAGCGCGCCAGGCCAAAGAGGTAGTTGTCATCGTCGAGGTCATAGCGCGTGCGCCCGCCGAGATTGTAATTCTCGGCCGAGGTATCGTCTTCATCACTGGCGCTGTTGATGCCGGCATAGAGATTCCACGACCAGGGGCCGCGGTACCAGGTAAGATCGGCATTGGTACGCAGGCTGGAGCTGTTGCTGTTGCCTGACAGTTTCGTATAGCCCAGCGAGTATTCGCCGTCGAAATCCTCGTCGGCCTGACTGGCGCTTTCAAGCGTTGAGTAGCCGGCAAAGTTTTCGTTGTCGGCGGCCAGACTCTGCCCGGTGGGCAGCAACGTGATCAGAAGCGGTAAAACAGGAACAAAAAGACGTGTGTAGCGTGAACCCATGATGATGGAAATCTCTTGAATACCGAAGCGCTGCGAGGGCAGCGGTTGTAATTCCTGACGGCAGGGCGCTGCCGCCACGCGGTCTGATGACAGCAATGGCGCTGCGCGATGGCAGTGTGCCCGGAAGTAGCGAAGCCTACATGGGAAATCGCGTCATGTTTTGTGAGAAGTGATCACGGTGATGGAGAGAACGTTGAGCGGCGTTAGAAGTTGTAAACCACCGAGGCCGCTGTCGTGCGGTCGGTATGAGCGTCCGCCTCGCGCGGCGGATTGGAATTGCTCTTGATGTCGTGGGACACCCGCAGCGACAGGCTCGAGTTGATGGCCACCGAGATGGCTGAATAGGAGCGGATCGTCACGTTGTCATCGGCGCCTTCCACCGAAAACTGCTGAATGAAGCTGGCCGTATCCGACAGCGTCAGTGCGTAGTCGGCTGCCAGGTAGCCCAGAAGCATGTGTCGCCTGCCGCCGTTTTCGTAATCATCAAAGCGATAGCCCGGGCCGGCCTCCAGCGACAGGGCCTGAAGGTCATTGTCAAAGAGCTGGCGGCCATAGCCGATGATGGTCGTGAACTGATTGTTATAGCCCGAGAAGCGCTCCTTTTCATAGCGCGCCAGCCCGAAGAGGTAGTTGGGCGAATCTCCCAGCGAATAGCGCTCGCGCTGGCTGACCAGATACTGCTCGGCCGTGGTGTTTTCCTGGTCGCTGACGTTTTTGACCTCGGCGCGCGTCGTGTGCGTCCAGGCCTGGTCGTACCAGGTAATGCGGCCCTTGCCCAGCAGTGTGGTGGTATTGGTATTGCCGGACAGCGCCGTATAGCCCAGTTCGATGGCGCCCGAAAAGGGCACTGAGTCGTCGCTGGGCGGGGGCGGTGCGTAGAAAAGCGAGTCGGCGGCCCGGGCGCTGCTGTGCCAGCAGGCAAGCGTTACCAGCACGAGGGGAACGAGACACCGACGAAAAGGTGTCAGTGAGCGGGTCGGGACAATCGATGCGGATGCCATCAAGGCATCGCCATGCAAGTCAACAGATAAGCGCGTGGTCATGGTGTTTCACTGCGGTTTGAAGTCCTGCCCGGGCAGAGTGCCCGGACAGGGAGGCGCAATCAGGATCAGAAAATGGCGTCGTAGCTGCCGGTGCCCTGAGAGCCGCTTTCCGATTCAAGTTCAGGGCGAATCGAACGCTGCTGATAAGGCGGCAGATTGTCCTTGCGGAAAATCTCGGTAATGCCGCCGCCGTCTTCATCGTGGAGGCGCTTGCCGGTATCCGGATCGATGCGCACCGTCACGATGTCGTCAGGCGCGCTCGGGGCGGCTTCCGGTGTTCCCTTGAGGACCGTGCCCATGTAGTCCTTCCAGATCGGCAGGGCGGCCTGAGCTCCGTATTCGGCAATGGTCTCGTTGGTGTCCTTGCCGACCCAGACGCTGGTGACCACGTTGTTGTTGAACCCGGAGAACCAGGCATCACGCTGATCGTTGGTGGTACCGGTCTTGCCCGCGATGTCGTCACGGTTGAGCGACAGCGCGGCACGACCGGTGCCACGCTCGATGACGTCGCGCATCATGGTACGCAGCATATAGACCGACTCGGGTGAGGCCACCCGCTCGGCGATCGGATAGGTGCGATCGTCGATGGTGACCGTAGCGTCCATCGGATCACAGTCGCGACAGGCCGCCGGCGGGTTGGTCTCTTCCATCAGATTGTGGCCGTCCTCGCCCTGGCTGACGCGCTCGATGAACCACGGCTTGATGCGAAAGCCCCCGTTGGCAATCTCGGCGTAGCCGCGGGCGATCTCCAGCGGCGTCAGCTCGGCCGTACCCAGCGCCAGCGACAGGCCATGTGGCAGGCGGTTGCGCTCAAAGCCCATGTTGACCAGAAAATCGATGGTGCTGTCCAGCCCGATCGACTGCAGGGTGCGGATGGTCACTAGGTTGAGCGAGCGATACAGGCCCACGCGCAGGCGGGTCGGGCCGCCGAAGCTGCGTTCGGAGTTCTCCGGGCGCCAGGCGTCCTGATTGCCGATGCCGGCCTGCACGATCGGCGCATCGTTGACGATGGTGGCCGGGGTCATGCCGCTTTCAAGCGCCGCCAGATAGATGAAGGGCTTGAAGTTGGAGCCCGGCTGACGACGGGCCTGGGTGACGCGGTTGAACTTGCTGCTGGCGAAACTGAAGCCACCCTGCAGCGCCTTGAGGGCGCCGGTCTGCGGGTCCAGCGATACCAGCGCGCCCTCGGCCTGCGGCATCTGTGCCAGGCGCCAGCCGTCACCGCGGGTGCGCGCCATGATACGTACCAGATCGCCGCGTTTGGCGATCTGGCCGGCGCTGCTCGGCGCGGCCGCCCGACCGCGCGGGCTCAGGTAGCGTGCTGCCCATTCAAGGCCGGGCCACTCGATGGTGATGACCTCGTCATTGTCATCGAGCACGCGCATGGTGCGTCCATCGGTATCGATCACGATGGCCGGCTGCAGCGGCCCTAGACGCGGCGTGGCATCCAGCACGCGCTGCCAGTTGCTGACATCGCCGTCGATGCCGGGCACGGAGGTCTTGCTGCGGGCGGCGGCCTCGCGGGCGGTGCTTTCGACTTCCGGCGACTCGGAAAGCTCCTCTTCAAGGCCGGCACGGTCGGTGCGGTCCTGAGCCTCTGACAGACTGGCCGGAATGTCGCTCTGCTCGGCGCCGCGCCAGCCATGGCGGGTGTCGTAATCCACCAGGCCGTTGATCAGCGCATTGCGGGCAGCTTCCTGCATCCTGCTGTCCAGGGTCGTGACGATGCGATAGTTGCCGGTGTAGGCGTCATCACCGAAACGTTCGACGGCGTACTGGCGGGCCATCTCGGCCACCCAGGGCGCCTGGACGTCGGGCTGGCTGTGATGGCGTCGGGTTTCGATCGGCGCCTGCACGGCGTCCTGATAGGTGTCCTGATCGATCATGCCCAACTGATGCATGCGCAGCAGCACCCAGTTGCGGCGAATCAGCGAGCGCTGCGGGTTGCTGATCGGATTGAGACTCGACGGCGCCTTGGGCAGTCCGGCAATGGTGGCCAGCTCCGGCAGGCTCAGCTGGTCAAGCGGCTTGTCGAAATAGGCCTCGGCCGCCGCACCCACTCCGTAGGCCCCCTGGCCCAGGTAGATCTTGTTGACGTAGAGCTCGAGGATCTGCTGCTTGGAGAGGATCTGTTCCATCTGCAGCGACAGCAGGATTTCGCGGATCTTGCGGGTAAAGGTCTGATCCAGGGTGAGCAGATAGTTGCGCGCTACCTGCATGGTGATGGTGCTGCCACCGGAGCGAATGCGACCGCTGGTTCCCAGTTCGAGGGCCGCACGCATCAGGCCGCGCGGGTCCACGCCCGGGTGCTGGTAGAAACCGGCATCCTCGGCGGCCAGCAGCGCATTGATGAAGTTCTGCGGGATCTCGTCGCCCTTGACCAGCTGGCGGCGCTGGGAGCCGAACTCACCGATGAGCTTGTCATCGCTGGTATAGACCCGCAGCGGCATTTCGAGCTGGTAGTCCTGCAATTGGTGAACGTCAGGCAGGCTGGGAGCAAAGTAGAGCGCAGCGCCAGCTACAGAAAGCAGGATGCCTGCCGTTATGGCCAGCAGCAAAAAGAAGAGATGAAAGACCAGGCGCTTGATGAACGTCATGTAACACGTGTTCCGTCAATGAGGCGGGCTTGGGTCCGCAGGACATCGGTGACCGGCTGGTGTCGTTGTCGAAGACCGCGCGGGAAAATGGCATTGGCAAGCCGGGCATTATAAGTAGCCAGTGCCAGGGCGACCAGCGTTAATGGATAGTCGAGCACAGTCGTCGTGCTTTTAAAACCGTTTAAAGCGTGCGTAAACCCCGTTGTTTGCGTCTTCACGGCGCATTTCGACACGTTATAAACAACATCCGCATAAAGCGGGTCATGGGCTGGAGAGCTGACGTGCTGGGGTTTGGACGTGCAACAAAGGGCATGATCGGGGTGGATATTACCTCCGCCACCGTCAAGCTGCTTGAACTGGAACATTACAGTGATCACTGGCGGGTGGCCTCCTGGGCCGTACGCCCGCTGGTGGATCGCGCCGTGGTGGAGCGGCGCATTCGTGATACCGATCAGGTGGTCATGGCGCTGTCGCGAGCCCTTGACCATGCCGGCCCCCGTGCCCGTCGGGCCGTGGTAGCGCTGCCCACCGGTGCCGTGATTACCAAGGTGCTGAGCATGCCGGTGTCATTCAGCGACAACGACATCGCCCAGCGCATTGCCATGGAGTCGGACAAGCACATTCCGTTTCCGTTCAATGAAGTCACGCTCGATTTTCAGCGTCTGGGCGTCAACGCCCGCTATGACGATCAGCAGGACATCCTGCTGGTGGCCTGTCGCCGCCAGGACATGCAACTGCTCACCGATGTGCTGGACCAGGTCGGGCTCGAGCCCGCGGTGGTGGACGTCGAGATGTTCGCCATGGAGCGCGCCACCCGATTTGTACTCTCCCGGCTGACGCAACAACCCGATCACGGCACCGTACTGATCGACATCGGTGCCAGCATGACCGCCTTTCATATCGTGCATCGCGGGCGCATCGTGCATACCCGCGACAACGTCATGGGCGGTCGTCAGCTGACCGATGAGATTCGCCAGCACTACCGACTGACGTTTGACGAGGCCGGACGTGCCAAGAAAACCGGAGACCTGCCGGAATATCGCCAGCGTATCCTGTTTCCCTTTCGCGAGTCGCTGGTACAGCAGATCATGCGCTCGCTGAAGCTTTACTACACCACGGCGGGCGCCTGTCGTATCGAGCGCATGATCCTGGCCGGCGGCTCCAGCGTCATCGAGGGGCTGGCTGAGCGCCTGGCCGAGGAGACCCGGCTCGAGGTGGTGCCGGCCAATCCGTTTGCTTCCATGCGTGTGGCCGGTCAAATCGACAATGCCAGTCTCACGCTGGACGCACCGGCCATGATGACCGCCTGCGGCCTGGCCATGAGGTCGCTGGCATGAGCAACGTGATCGAAACGCCCGGCGATGTCTGCATCGACATCAACCTGTTGCCTTGGCGCGAGCGGGTGCGCGAGCGTCAGACCCGACGATTTCACCTGTGGCTGTTGCTCAGCGTGCTCGCCGGCGTGGGGATCGGTTTTTTGTGCCAGAACTACCAGCAGTATCGGCTGAGTCATATCGAGGACGATATCGCCCATATCCAGCAGCGTACGGCCGAGCTCGACCACGATATTACCCAGGGGCGCGCGCTGGATGAGCAGCGTCATCAGATGCAGGCGCGCATCGAACTGATTCGCCAGCTGCAGTTTTCACGGCCCCAGACGGTAGCGCTCTTTCAGGCGCTGACCGATACCCTCAATGATGGCGTGGTCTATGACCGGATCCAGCGTCATGACGGTCAGCTCGACATCAGCGGGCTGGCGGCCACCAACCGTCAGGTCTCCGATCAGATGCGCTCGCTGGCTGGCGCCGCGGTGCTGGGCGAGCCCCTGCTGCTGGACGTGCGCGCTGACAGCGAGCGCACCCGTCAGCGGCGCTTCAACCTGCAGGTGCCCGAGCGCGCCCTGCATGACGCGCCGTCAATCCCGGAGGCGCAGCCATGATCCCCATCGACTGGCGTCTTGAGTGGCAGCGCCTGCGTCAGGCCCGCTTTTCCGAGCTGAGTCTTGAAGAGGGCGGCAGCTGGCCCTGGCTTTTGCAGGTGGCTGCCTGCGCGGTGGTGGTGGTCATCGTGGCACTGGGGGCGCGGTGGTACCTGGCATCTCCCGTGGCGGATGAGGTGGCGGATGCCCGTGCCGAGGTGGAAACGCTGAAATCGCAGTACGCCACGCGGGCGTTTCAGGCGGCCAACCTGCCACTGCTGGAGCGGCGCATGCAGGAGCTTGATGTCCGCATGGAGACGCTTTTGAGCATGCTGCCCACGGACAGTGAAGTGCCGGCGCTGCTGGATGACATCAGCGATGCGGCCCGCGGTCAGAATCTGGAGATCGATTTTGTCCGGCTGGCACCGGTCGAGGCGCATCCCTTCTATGTGACCCAGCCGCTGGACATTCAGGTGCGCGGCGATTACCACCGGCTGGCCTCTTTTGTGTCGCGGGTGGCGGAGTTGCCGCGTATCGTGACGCTGCACGACTTCACCCTGGCGCTCGCCGATGGTGATACCGGCGGGGCGCTGGTACTGGCGCTGCAGGCCGAAACCTATCGCTATGAGCCCGAGGCGCAGACGGACACGGCATCAATCAAAGCGGTGTCGCCATGAGTATGCGGTCGCTGATCATGCTGGCACTTTGTCTGGGGCTCTGGGGCTGCGGGCAGGACAATACGGCTCAGCTCGACGACGAGCTCGACACGCTGCGTCACCGCCCTGTCGGGCATCTGGACGCCCTGCCGGCGCAGCCGGTGTATCAGCCCCTGCGCTATGACGACCACCAGCGTCGCAGCCCCTTTGCCACGCCGCCCGGAATGGTGACCGAAGCGCCTCGCGCCGCGTCGGTGACACCGGCCGTGCCGGACCCCGACCGCGCGCGTGAGCCGCTGGAGGGGTATGCGATCAACGCGTTGAAGCTGGTCGGCATTCTGAGTGTGGACGGGCGCACGATCGCGCTGATTCGCACGCCGGAGGGGCGTGTCGTACGCCTTATGCGTCAGCAGCATATCGGTGAGAACAGCGGACGGGTCACGCGTATCGGCAGTGACCATATCGAGATTACGGAACTCACGCCGGATGGCAGCGGCGGTTTCAGTGACGTCAGCCGCACGCTGACGCTGGGAGCAAAGTCATGACCCCAAGGGATTACCCACGCTATCCTGCCCGGATCCTCATCTCGCTGCGCCCCATCGCGGCCTGTATGGGGGCGCTACAGCTGCGGCGCTGCGCTGCGGTGCTGATGTCGGGGCTTTTGCTGATGCTGGTCGCATCGTTTTCAAACGCTGCCTCGCTGACTGATGTCGCGGTGCGGTCGTCAGGTGCCGGGCAGGAGGTGGTTCGGCTGACCTTTGACGGCGCCATCAATGTGCCGCAGTCCACACTTTTGAGCGCGCCGCAGCGGCTGGTGCTGGATTTCGACGATACCGGCAGTCGCCTGTTTTCGTCCCGGGTGCCACTTGGTGGTGAGCGTGCCAGTGATGCCGAAGTGCGCGTTTCCGGCCGTCATCTGCGTGTCATTGTCGCTTTGACACGGCCGACCGGCTGGCAGTTTGCGGCGGTGGGCAACGTGCTGGAGGTCCGGCTTGGCGATGGCAATCAAACCGCCGGTTCGGGGCAGGCGGGCAATCTTCTGCAGCGTATTGCTGCTGTAGAGGCCAGCGGGGCGCGCGCGCGCGCCGACAACGACAGCACGTCGACCGCCTTCAGCGATGCCCGTGCCCGAATCGAGAATATCGACTATCGCGCTGCCGGACAGGGCGCCGGCGAGCTGGTCGTGACGCTGGATCGTACCGGCATTTCGCCTCAGCTGGATGTTCAGAATGATCAGGCGCGTGTGCGTCTGAGCGGCGTGCGGCTGACCCCGCAGTGGCAGCGCATCGTGGATGTCAGCGACTTCGCTACGCCGGTGTCCCGCGTGACGCCTTCGCAGGCAGGAGATGACGTGGTGCTCACGCTTGCCATGGCACCGGGCGCGGTGGCCATGGCGACCCAGCGCGGCCGTGAGGCGGTGATTCGGGTGTCGCCCGCCGGCTCTGCCGCCGCCGACCGACAGCAGTCGCAGTTTCCCTTCGATGGCCGACGCATCTCGCTGAACTTCGAGGATATTGATGTGCGCACGGTGCTGTCGATTCTGGCCGATGAGGTCGGACTCAATCTGGTGGTCAGCGACAGCGTCAGTGGTAACGTGACAATCAATCTGCGCCAGGTCCCCTGGGATCAGGCGCTGGATCTGATCCTGCAGACCCGCGGGCTTGCCAGCCGGCGCAGCGGTAATGTGCTGCTGGTAGCCCCCGGCGAGGAGCTGGCCGGCATGGCGCAGCGCGTGGCTCAGGCCGATCAGGGCGTTGCAGCAAACGAGGCGCTGACCACGGACTATCTGCAGATGCGCTACGCCAAGGCGGTCAACATGGCTGCGTTGTTGCGCGGTGACCAGGGGCTGGGGCTGTTGTCCGAACGCGGTCACGTCTCGGTGGATGAGCGCACCAACACGCTGCTGGTGCAGGATACCCGCGAGCGCATCGACGAGATTCGTCGCACCATCGATCATCTGGATGTGCCGGTGCGACAGGTCCAGATCGAGGCGCGCATCGTGATCGCTCGTGACCGGGTGGTGAATCAGCTGGGGGTGCGCTGGGGGCTGTCGCGTCCGGGGACACCGTCAAGCGGCATCAACGTGGCCGGCGCCTCAAACGGTATCGCACCCAACGGCGGGCTGAGCGTGGATCTGGGCAGTGCCGTGGCGCCCACCACCGGTTTCAGCTTCGGTTATCTCTCCGGCGATGTGCTGCTGGATCTGGAGCTCAACGCGCTGGAATCCGAGGGCAAGAGTCAGACGATTTCCCAGCCCAAGGTGATCACGGCCAACCAGCATCCGGCGCTGATCAAGCAGGGCCAGGAAATCCCCTATCAGCAGGGCGGTGACAACACCCTGACCGGCACCACCGTGCAGTTCAAGGAGGCGGTGCTGTCGCTGGAAGTGACGCCGCAGATCACGCCCGACAATCGCATCATCATGGATCTGATCGTCAATAACGACGATGTGTCCAACAGTCAGTACAACGGCGTGCCGGCCATCGATACCAATCAGATTCAGACCCAGGTGCTGGTCAACGATGGTGAAACGGTCGTACTTGGCGGTATCCTCTCTACCGAGCAGGTCAACAATCTGTACAAGACCCCCTTTCTGGGTGACCTGCCGGGCCTTGGTCGACTGTTTCGCTATACCGAACAGTCCAATGAAAAGGTAGAATTGCTGGTGTTCATTACACCAAGGATCCTTGAGGACACCCTGACGGTGCGCTGATGCAGGCTTTACCCAATCTGTTTCTGATCGGTCCCATGGGGACCGGCAAAAGTACCATCGGTCGCGCGCTGGCCGCCGAGCTGCAGCGCGACTTCTTCGATAGCGACCACGTTATCGAGCAGCGCTGTGGCTGCAATATTCCCTGGATTTTTGATGTCGAGGGGGAGGCCGGGTTTCGTATCCGCGAAACCCAGGTCATTGATGAGATCACCCGTCGACAGGGCGTCGTGTTGGCGACCGGCGGTGGCGCAGTCATGCACCCGACCAATCGGCGCCTGCTGCGCGAGCGGGGCGTGGTGATCTATCTCTCCACGACCGTCGAGCAGCAGCTCCGGCGCACGGCCCGTGATCGCAACCGGCCGCTGCTACAGTGCGAGAACCCCGAGCAGCGCCTGCGCGATCTGCTTGAACAGCGCGACCCGCTCTATCGCGAGACCGCGACCCTGATGGTCAGCACTGATCGGCGCAGCCCGCGCTCGGTGGTCGCCGAGATTCGACGGCGCACCCGCCGCTACGCTGGCAGCACCGCCTATGATTGTCCCTCGAGCCTGTCGGGCTATTCATTCTAGCCTTGCCCCGCCCGTGACGGTGTCTTCACCGTCATTGATGCCTACTGATAACGGATGCCAGAGATGCAGACCCTCGCGGTAGAACTACCGGATCGTCACTACCCCATTCATGTCGGTCCCGGCCTGCTTGACGATGTATCGCTTCTGACCCCGCATCTGGCCGGGCGTCAGGTCATGATCGTCACCAATGAGACCGTGGCGCCGCTGTATCTCGACCGACTGAAAACCGCGCTTGCGGATTACGATGTGAAAGAGGTGGTACTGCCCGACGGCGAGGCCACCAAGAATCTGGAGCACGTTGAGCGCATCTGGGATGCCCTGCTGGCGGCCGGCTTCAATCGGCGCGCGACCCTGATCGCCCTCGGCGGTGGCGTCACCGGCGACATGACCGGCTTCGCAGCGGCCTGCTATCAGCGCGGCATCGCCTTTATCCAGATGCCTACCACGCTGCTGGCACAGGTGGACTCCTCGGTGGGGGGCAAGACCGGCGTCAACCATCCCCGCGGCAAGAACATGATCGGTGCTTTCCATCAGCCCCGCGTGGTGATTGTGGATACCGATACGCTAAAGACGCTGCCGGCACGCGAGCTGACGGCAGGACTTGCTGAAGTCATCAAGTATGGCCTGATTCGTGATGTGGATTTCATGGCGTGGCTCGAGGACAACATGGCCGGCCTTCGCGGGCTGGACGCCCCGCTTTTGACCGAGGCCATTCTCAGAAGCTGCGCCGTCAAGGCCGGGATCGTGGTCGAGGATGAGACCGAGCAGGGCGTGCGCGCGTATCTCAATCTGGGACATACATTCGGCCACGCCATCGAAACGGCGATGGGTTATGGGAAGTGGCTGCACGGCGAAGCTGTCGGGGCCGGCATGATGATGGCCACGGCCCTGTCGCACCGTCTCGGCTGGCTGGATGATACCGCCGTCGAGCGCGTGGCGGCCCTGCTCGAGGCGGCAGGTCTGCCGCGTCATGCACCGGCCGATGTCAGTGCCGAGCGCTTTCTGGAGCTGATGCATCTGGACAAGAAGGTCATGGATGCGCGCCTGCGGCTGGTACTGCTCAAGGCCCTCGGCGACGCCTGTATTACCGACGAGGTCGATGACGCGCAGGTTCACGAGCTTCTGGCGCAGTGGGAACGACAGTAACCCTGTCAGCAGGCGTGGTGTCCTGATCGATGGCCGGTGCGACAGCGCGCCGGCCATTTTTTTGTCTCTACTTTGGTAGTATGACTACAACGTCTGAAGCTTTCATTGCTGAAAGGTTCGGGAGGCAAAAGCGGTCACCGATAGTAATGGTTATCATTAACCGGTGGCGCTCTAAGACCAAGGTCTTATTGTATCGCCGGCCTGTCGATCAGGATTCCTTTCCTTTCAATTCTGTAAGCTTTGCCTTGCCGGTATCCGGCCCTCTAGTCTCGCCCGATGGTCCCCGACCGGCTCCATGTCGGCCGTGCAGTTTCCCATCATGACACCAACCGCGGGAGAGGAAAGGTGCTGACCCTTATCGGCCTTGCCATCATTATCACCATCGTGACCCTTTTACTGTTTGAAAAGGTCATTCCGATCATCGCGCTCAGCGCCATTCCCTTTATCGGGGCGCTGCTGGCCGGCTTTGGTATCAATGAGATCTCGGAGTTTTTTCAGCAGGGTGTGAACAAGGTGGCAGGCGTTGCCTTCATGTTCATGTTCGCCATCCTGTTTTTCTCCATCATGAAGGAGCGCGGGCTTTTTGATCCCCTGATTACCGGTATGGTGAAGCTCACCCGCGGCAACGTGGTAGCCGTGGCGGTGATGACGGCGCTGGTCTCGGCCTGCGTGCACCTGGACGGTGCCGGCGCCGCCACCTTTCTGATCGTGATGCCGGCGCTGATTCCGCTCTATCGCCGGCTGGGCATGAGCCCCTACCTGATGCTGACCCTGATGGCGACCAGCATGGGGCTTTTGAACATGGTGCCCTGGGGCGGACCGATCGGACGTGCCGCAGCCGTGACCGATATCTCTCCTGACGAGCTCTGGCACGGGCTGATCCCGGTACAGCTGGTTGGCGTAGTTCTGGCCGTCATCGGTGCAGCGCTACTGGGGTGGCGGGAAAAGCGGCGCATTGAGCGCCTTGGCGGAATGGAGGCGGCCATCGCGCACAACTACCCGCCGGGCAGCAGCATGGATGTGGCTTCCAGCGGTACGGCGACCGATGCGGTGGCTGACGATGCTGAAAGCGAGGGTGAAGCTTCCGGAGTGGCGCAGGGCATGCCGCGCTTTTACTGGATCAACGCTGCGCTGACGCTGGTCACGGTTGTATCGCTGGCGCTTGGGCTGATGGCGCCCGCCTATATCTTCATGATCGCGCTCTCGGTGGCGCTGCTGCTCAACTACCCGAGCCTGTCCGAGCAGTCGCGTGTCATCACGCAGTACGCGCCGCAGGCCTTCAACATGGGCGCCATCATTGCAGCGGCCGGTGCCTTTCTGGGCATTCTCAACGGTACCGGCATGCTGGAAGCGATCGCGCTGGACGTGACGCGTATCCTGCCCGGTCAGGCCGTGGGGCTTCTGCACATTCTGGTCGGCATCATGGGCGTGCCGCTGGAGCTTCTGACCAGTACCGATGCCTACTATTTTGCGCTGCTGCCGGTCATTCAGCAGATTACCGCCAGTGCCGGGGTAGACCCGATAGCGGTGGCGCATGCGATGTCGATCGGCAGCATTGTGGGCACCTTCATCAGCCCGTTTTCCCCGGCGCTGTGGCTGGCACTGGGACTGGCCGGTCTCGAGATGGGCCGCTATATCCGCTACGCCTTTCTCTATCTGTGGGGCTTCAGTCTCATCATGATGATGTTCGGCGCGCTGTTCGGTCTGTATTGACCCCTCATCGACAGCGTTTTTGGGACGGTAACGATCATGGCCCGGACATCGCGTCCGGGCTTTCTGTGTCTGGCAAGAGAGACCGGTAAATGCCCTATAGCCAAAAAAGGCATGGCTCATGCATAAACGGCATGGGGTGGCACGCACTTTTATAGGGCGAAAAAAACGTGTTGGCGCCATGGGGGTGCAGACCTAACGTCTTGAGAAGGCTGTCTTTTTTGATCGGGAAAGGGGTGTCGTTCTGCAAAAATGAGAGATTTTTGACGGGCTTATGAGAGTGGCAGGGGGTTTGCCTCGAAGACCGACTATCGTATGCTCGAATCAGCTCTTTTCCCACCTCGGGCGCTCAAAAGGCGCTGTCTGAAACAAGAACAACCGGGCAGAGTATCCTTCTTTTAGACCCATTACAACCGTGTCAATTTCTTGATGCTTCGCTTTCTAGCGTTTACGGAGAGGCATGTTCATGACAAGAGGTCTTCATCGGCCCGACGAGTTCCGTGACAACTGCGGCTTTGGCCTGATTGCTCACATGGAAGGGCAGGCAAGCCATGACCTGCTGGCCACGGCCATCGAATCCCTGACCTGCATGACCCATCGCGGCGGCATCAACGCCGACGGCAAGACCGGTGACGGCTGTGGCCTGCTGCTGGGCATGCCCACCGGCTTTATGCGCGATATTGCCCGGGAGTCCCTGCAGACCGAGCTGGGCGACAATTTTGCCGTGGGCGTGGTGTTCTTCCCCGACGACGACGATCGTGAAATGAAGGCGCGAGGCGTTGTCGAGGAAGAACTCGCCGCTCGTGGCCTTGTCTTCCATGGCTGGCGCGATGTGCCGGTGGATTCAAGCGTGTGTGGACCGCTGGCGCAGTCCTGCATGCCGCGTATTCGGCAGATGTTCGTATCGCCCGCCGACGAACGCCACGGTGATCTCGACTTCAACGTCGATCTTTATATGGCGCGTCGGTTTGCCGAGCAGAAACTCAAAAGCGAGGAGGAGTTCTATGTCTGCTCGCTCTCCTCGAAAGTGGTCTCCTACAAGGGTCTGATGATGCCGGCGGATCTGCCGACCTTCTATCATGACCTGGGCGATGAGCGCCTCGAGACCTCGATCTGCGTCTTTCACCAGCGCTTTTCGACCAACACTGCGCCGCGCTGGCCGCTGGCCCAGCCGTTTCGTTTTCTGGCCCACAACGGTGAAATCAACACCATCGAGGCCAACCGCAGCTGGGCCAACTCGCGCAAGGAGAACTTCGCGACCGAACGGCTCAAGGAAATCGAAGGCCTCGAGGAGATCGTCAATACCACCGGCTCCGATTCTTCCAGCATGGACAACATGCTCGAGCTGTTGCTGACCGGCGGCATGGAACTCTACCGCGCCGTACGTCTGATGGTGCCGCCGGCGTGGCAGAACGTCGAGACCATGGACAGCGAGCTGCGCGCCTTTTACGAATACAACTCCATGCACATGGAAGCCTGGGACGGCCCGGCCGGTATCGTGCTGACCGACGGTCGCCACGCCGTGTGCATGCTCGACCGTAATGGTCTGCGTCCGGCGCGCTGGGTGATCACTGACAATGGCTATATCACGCTCTCCTCTGAAATCGGCGTGTGGGACTACAAGCCGGAGTCCGTAGTGGCCAAGGGTCGCGTCGGGCCGGGGCAGATCCTGTCGGTGGATACCCACACCGGTGAAGTGCTGCACACCGCCGATGTCGATGATCGTCTCAAGCGGGCCTGGCCCTACAAGCGCTGGCTCAAGGATAACGCCCACTATCTGGAGTCGGCGCTGACCGAGCTTGCCGAATTCCAGCCGGTGGACGACAAGCAGCTGCTGGCGATGGAGAAAATGTTTCTCGTGACCAACGAGGAGCGTGATCAGGTACTGCGGCCGCTGGCCGAGACCGGCCAGGAAGCGGTCGGCTCGATGGGCGACGATACGCCCATGGCGGTGCTGTCGCGTCAGCCGCGACTCTTGAGCGATTTTTTCCGCCAGAAGTTTGCCCAGGTCACCAATCCGCCCATAGATCCGCTGCGTGAAGCGATCGTCATGTCGCTGGAGACCTGCCTGGGTGCCGAGCGCAGCGTTTTCCAGGCCACGCCCGATCACGCCCATCGCCTGATCCTGACCACGCCGGTACTGTCGCCGCGCAAGTTCACAGCGCTGACCGAGCACGAGGACCCGGCCTTCGCCAGCTGCCGTTTGCCGATGATGTACGACGGTGAGGCGATTAGCCTGAAGGAGGCCATCCTGCAGCTGCGCCAGCAGGCAGAAGAGAAGGCGCGCGCCGGCTGCGTGGTGCTGGTGCTCTCCGACAGCGGCCTCGAGAAGGGGCAACTGCCGATCCATCCGGCACTCGCCGTGGGGGCAGTGCATCAGCATCTGGGCCGTCTGGCGCTGCGTCCGAAGATCAATATCGTGGTCGAAACCGGCTTTGCCCGCGACGCGCATCAGATGGCAGTGCTCTTTGGCGTGGGCGCCACGGCGGTCTATCCGTGGCTGGCCTATCAGACCATGGCGGACATGTATCGCAGCGGCGAGCTGACCGGCAACCCGGCAGATGGTCGCGAGAACTATCGCCGCGGTCTACAGAAGGGGCTTTTCAAGATTCTCTCCAAGATGGGCATCTCGCACATTGCCTCCTATCGCGGTTCGCAGCAGTTCGAGGCGGTCGGGCTCTCTTCCGAGATCATGGATCTATGTTTTCACGGCATGGCCTCGCGCATCGAGGGCACCGGCTTTGCCGAGCTGCAGCTTCAGCAGGAGCTGCTGGCCCGCGATGCCTGGACGGCGCGCAAGCCGATCCGTCAGGGTGGCATCTACCGCTATGTGCATGGCCACGAGTACCACGCCTACAACCCGGATGTGGTCAAAAAGCTGCAGGAAGCCGTGCAGGAGAGCAGCTACGAGAAGTGGAAGGTGTTTGCCCAGCTGGTCAACGAGCGTCCGGTGGCCACTATCCGCGACATGCTGAAACTCAAGTTCGGCGCCGAACCGATTTCGATCGACGAAGTCGAGCCGGTTGAAAACCTGCTGCCGCGCTTTGACAGCGCCGGCATGTCGCTGGGGGCGCTGTCGCCCGAGGCGCACGAATCGCTCGCCCAGGCGATGAACGAGTCGGGCGGTCGCTCCAACTCGGGCGAGGGCGGTGAGGACCCGGCGCGCTACGGCACCATCCGCTCCTCCAAGATCAAGCAGATCGCCTCCGGGCGCTTCGGTGTGACGCCGGCCTATCTGGTCAATGCCGAGGTCATGCAGATCAAGGTCGCTCAGGGCGCCAAGCCCGGCGAAGGGGGTCAGCTGCCGGGCGGCAAGGTCAACGCGCTGATCGCCCGGCTGCGCTACGCGGTGCCCGGCGTAACGCTGATCTCGCCGCCGCCGCACCATGACATTTATTCCATCGAGGATCTGGCCCAGCTGATCTTCGACCTGAAGCAGGTCAACCCGGCCGGTCAGGTGTCGGTCAAGCTGGTCTCCGAACCCGGCATCGGCACCATCGCCACCGGCGTTGCCAAGGCTTACGCCGATCTCATCACGGTGTCGGGCTATGACGGCGGCACCGCGGCCAGCCCCTTGACCTCGATCAAGCACGCCGGCTCTCCCTGGGAGCTGGGTTTGCCCGAGGTGCATCAGGCGCTGCGCATCAATGGCATGCGCGGGCGGATTCGGCTACAGACCGACGGCGGTCTCAAAACCGGACTGGATGTCATCAAGGCCGCGATTCTGGGCGCCGAGAGCTTCGGCTTTGGCACCGCGCCGATGGTGGCGCTGGGGTGCAAGTTCCTGCGTATCTGCCATTTGAACAACTGCGCTACCGGTGTTGCCACTCAGCACCAGGGTCTGCGTGATGAGCATTTCCGCGGCACCGTGGACATGGTCAAGAACTACTTCCGCTTTATCGCCGAAGAAGTGCGCGAGCTGATGGCGATGCTGGGCGTGCGTCAGCTCACCGATCTGATCGGGCGAGTGGATCTGCTCGAGAAGATCGAGGGCGAGACCCGTTCGCAGCGCGCGCTCGAGTTCGAGTCGCTGTTGCATAACGATTTCGTGCCGGATGACGCGCCACAATTCTGTCAGGTGGAGCGCAACGTGCCCCACGACGGTGGCGAGAAGAACCTCGAAATCATGGACCTGACGCGTGACGCGCTCGAGGATCAGAGTGGCGGTGAATTCCATCTCACCACCACCAACTGTGACCGCTCGATCGGCGCGACGCTCTCCGGGGCGATCGCCAAGCGCTATGGTGAGGCCGGCCTTGAAGACACGCCGATCACGCTGCGCCTCAAGGGCGTGGCCGGTCAGAGCTTCGGCGTGTGGAACGCCCGCGGGCTCAACATGTATCTCGAAGGCGATGCCAACGACTACGTCGGCAAGGGCATGAACGGCGGCCGGCTGGTGATTACCCCGCCGAAGGAGAGCCGTTTTGAAAGCCGTCACACGGCGATTATCGGCAATACCTGCCTGTACGGCGCCACCGGCGGCACGCTCTACGCGGCGGGCACGGCCGGCGAGCGCTTCGGGGTGCGCAACTCCGGGGCCTTTGCCGTCATCGAGGGCGCCGGCGATCACTGCTGCGAGTACATGACCGGCGGTGTCATCACGGTGCTGGGCCGAACCGGACTCAACTTCGGAGCCGGCATGACCGGCGGCTTTGCCTTCGTGCTCGATCTGGATCGCGAGTTCGTGGACAGTTACAACCACGAGCTGGTCGAGATTCAGCGCGTCAACACCGAGTACATGGAAGCCTATCGGCGCTATCTGCGTGAAACCCTCGAGGCGTACGTTGCCGAGACCGGGTCCGCCTGGGGGCAGGAAATTCTCGAGGATTTCGCCGAATTTGTCCGCTATTTCTGGCTGGTGAAGCCCAAGGCCGCAAGCCTTGGCAGTCTTCTTGCCGAATCCCGCCGCCGGCCCGAATAAGGAGTGACCTGAAATGGCAGAACAGCTCTCCAACGATTTTCAGTTTATCGACGTGGGTCGTCAGGACCCGCGCAAAAAGGAAGCCCACCTGCGCGTGCAGGAGTTCGGCGAGATCTATGAAGAGTATCGCCCGCGCGATGCCGCAAGCCAGGCACATCGCTGCCTGCACTGCGGCAATCCGTACTGCGAGTGGAAGTGCCCGGTCCACAACTATATTCCCAACTGGCTGAAGCTGGTCACCGAAGGGAATATTCTGGAGGCCGCCGAGCTGTCACACCGCACCAACTCGCTGCCGGAGGTGTGCGGACGCGTCTGTCCGCAGGATCGCCTGTGCGAGGGTGACTGCACGCTCAACGATGGTTTCGGGGCGGTCACCATCGGTTCTATCGAGAAGTACATCACCGATACCGCCTTCGCGATGGGCTGGCGTCCGGACATGACGGGCGTGGAGTGGACCGACAAGCGCGTAGCGGTCATCGGGGCGGGCCCGGCGGGTCTGGGCTGCGCTGATGTGCTGGTACGCAACGGGGTCAAGCCCGTGGTTTATGACCGCTATCCGGAAATCGGCGGGCTCTTGACCTTCGGTATCCCCGAATTCAAGCTCGAAAAACACGTCATGCAGCGCCGTCGCAAGGTGTTCGAGGAGATGGGCGTCGAGTTTCGTCTCGGCGTGAACATCGGCACCGATGTCGCCATCACTGAGCTGATGTCGGAGTTCGATGCCGTGTTCATGGGCATGGGCACCTACAAGTACATGGAAGGCGGATTCCCCGGCGAGCAGCTCGACGGCGTCTACAAGGCGCTGGACTATCTGATCGGCAACGTGAACCATAATCTGGGCTTTGCCAGCGCCGACTTTGACTTCGTCTCGCTCGAGGGCAAGCGGGTCGTGGTGCTGGGTGGTGGCGACACGGCGATGGACTGCAACCGTACTGCGCTGCGTCAGGGCGCCGAAGAGGTCACCTGCGTCTATCGTCGTGACGAGGCCAATATGCCCGGCTCGCGTCGCGAGGTGAAAAATGCCCGCGAGGAAGGCGTCGAGTTTCTCTTCAACCGCCAGCCCATTGCCGTGGTCGGCGAAGAGGGCCGGGTCGAGGGCATCAAGGTCGTACGCACCCGCATGGGCGACCCGGATGAAAACGGACGCCAGCGTGCCGAGGTCGTGCCGGACTCCGAGGAGATCATCGAGTGCGAGGCGGTCGTGGTGGCCTTTGGCTTCCAGCCCCATGAGGTGGACTGGTACAGCGACCATCGCGTCGAGATTGATGATCGTGGTCGCGTGCTGGCCCCGGAAAAGGGCGATATGGAGATGAAGCGCTTTGCCTATCAGACCAGCAACGAGAAGATCTTTGCCGGTGGTGATATGGTGCGCGGCTCGGATCTGGTCGTGACCGCCGTGTTTGAAGGCCGCCAGGCCGCGGAAGGCATTCTGGACTATCTGCAGGTCTGATCAGGGCCAGGCAGTGCAAGGGGGCGCCGGGCCTTGTGTCGGCGCCCCCTTTTTGTCTTGAAACCGCCGGTGTTCGTGCCCACGTCGGTGGTATGTGCGTCCCTTAATCTATACAGTGGCGCCCTCGCAACACACCGCAACGAATCACCAGGGGTAAAAAACATGATCAGGCTGGAACGCAATATTCTGGATCAGGCCAATAATCATCTGCGTGAGCTGGAAGATCATGTCATGGGCAACGACGACGGTGATCAGGACAAGGCACTGGATACCTGCAGCCAGCTCAAGGCGCTGCTGGCGCTGGCCGAGATCAACGACAGCGGCATGTCCGATGAGTGCGCCGGCATGCTCGAGGAGATCGAGCGCCGCTCGAAGCTGGTCGTCTCCAGGCTTCAGGATAGCCGCTTCAGCATTTAAGGTCTTCGGCAGGCCTTTTGAAAACGGGCGCCCCGCTAGCGGGGCGCCCGTTTTTTATGCGGCGCCATGACTGTATTTTAAAAGAGAGCGTCGATTCAACACGGGTGAGCCGGGTCATGACCAGCGTTTGCCGGGTATTGAAGCATTCAGGAGAGAAGAGCGTGGCAATGACCTTCAGAGCGTGCGGGCCGGAAGATGCACTGGAAGTGGCGAGCATCGGGCGCGACACCTATCGCCAGACGTTTGAGGGCCATTATGACCCTGACGTCATGGCGCAGTATCTTGACCAGGCTTTTAATCCTGACGCCGTGACCAAAGAGCTTGACCATCCACAGTCGAATTTCTGGCTTCTGGAAACAGGCGGCCATGTGGCCGGGTATCTCAAGATGAATCAGGGGCTGGCCCAGACCGAGGCGCAGGAAGAGGGCGGTATCGAGATCGAGCGGATCTATCTTCTCAAGGCGTTTCAGGGACAAGGGTTTGGGCGAGCGCTGTTCGACAGGGCAATGGACTTTGCCAGAGCCTGCGAAAGCCGGTTTGTCTGGCTGGGCGTCTGGGAAAACAATCACAGGGCGCTGGCGTTTTACCAGTCGATGGGATTCAGGATTGTAGGGGCCCACGACTTCCGGATGGGAGAGGTCGTGGATACCGACTATATCATGCGTCTGACACTCTAGCGCCCGTCGACCTGCAGGTGCTCATCGCTCAGGCGATCTCGATGCGCCCGATCAGGGTCTCTTCACTCTGCTCCGAGGTGTCGGCCAGCACCCGGCGGGCCTCATGGAGCTTTTCCGGGTCCATGTTGAGCTGCAGGACCCCCTGAACCTTATCCGCATCAAGGTAATACACCACGCCCTGCTCCTGCGGGGTGGCCCAGTCCTCGATGGTATCGAGTGAGCTGTCGAGCGTGCCGACCGCCCTGTAGGCCATGTCGAACACGGTGGAGTAGAAATAGGGCGTGTGGTCGTAGGTCTCGCTGCTGCCGGCCATGATGTGGCCCACGGTCATGCCGGACTGGTTGGCGTGATCGACGTGTTCGATGCGCCGACGGCCCAGAATCCGGTCCGGATAGCAGGCCACATCGCCGGCGGCGAAGATGTTCTCGTCAACAGTCTGCAGACGCTCGTTGACGACCACGCCGCCATCCACTTCCAGGCCGGCGGTTTCTGCAATCTCCACGTTGGGCGTCACGCCCAGCCCGAACACCACCGCGTCGGCTTCCAGCGTGCTGTCATCATCCAGTGACAGGGTCACATGGTCGCCATTGACCCGACCGCTCTCGACGCTGCGACCGCCGAGCAGCTTCACGTCGTGGTCCAGATAGCTCTGATGGTAGCGGCTGGCCAGCGACGGCGGGAACATCTTCCCGCCCAGCACCTCTTCGGGATAGACCAGCGTCACCTGCGTGTCGTTTTGCACCAGCGCCGCGGCGATCTCGGTACCGATGTAGCTGCCGCCAACCACCACGATGTGACGCTGACTGCCGGCCAGTTCCCGCAGTCGGTCATAGTCGCGCACGGTGCGAAAATAGAGCACGCGATCACCGGCAGGCAGGTCTTCAAGCGTCACGGGCGTGCCGCCGGTGGCCAGCAGCAGTTTGCCGTAGCCGTGAACCTCGCCCGAAGCCGTGGTGACGGTCCTTTCATCGCGATTGATGCTTTCAACACGCGTATCGATGTAGAGCGTGGTGTGCTCATCCTCTTCCGGCGTCATCCAGATCTTTTCGTAGGTGAAATCGGGATCGGTCCAGAGTTTCTTGGACAGCGCTGGGCGCGTGACGGGGCCGTCGGGCTCGGCGCCCAGAATGGCAATGCTGCCCGTTTTATCGTGCTCTCGAATGCCGTCGACGGCATTGGCGGCCACCATGCCGGCCCCGATAATCAGATAATCATGGCGTTGCATATCGACTCCCTGTCGTGAAATGCGTTGAGTGCAGTTCCAGCCTCCGGCCGGCAAACCTGATAGTTCAAGCGTAGTTCAGGACAGACGGGCATGTCGGGCTCAAATCAGATCGAGCGGGGCGTCAGCCCCTCCATGATGATGGCCTGAACGTTGCTGACGGCGCTTTCAAGAAACACCGGGTCTTCCAGCGTGCGCCCGGAGATGGCCTCGATCTGGGCAGCAAAGTCGGCGTAGTGCTGGGTGGTGGCCCACAGCAGATAGAACAGATGCCAGGCATTGACCGGGGCCAGATCGCCGCGCGCGACCCACTGCGCGATCACGTCGGCCTTGTCATCGACCAGCGTGCGCAGGCTGCCCTGGAGCATGCCGCTCAGGTGCGGTGCGCCCTGTACCATTTCCAGACAGAAAAGCCGTGAGGCTTCGGCGTGATCACGCGAGAGCTCCAGCTTGAGGCGAATGTAGTGGCGGATTGCGGGCAGAGCATCGGCATCGGACTGCAGCGCCTGAAAGGGTGTGATCCAGATGTCGAGCATGTCACTGAGCACCGCGGTATAAAGCGCTTCCTTGGTAGGGTAGTGATAGATCAGATTGGTCTTGGAAACGCCGGCCCGCTCGGCCACCTGATCCAGGCTGGTGCCGTGCAGACCAAATTGCGAGAAAAAGTGCAGTGCCGCGCGGCGCATGCCGGCGCGGCGCTGTTCGATGGCGCTACGGTGTTTGCTTCCGGCGCCGCGGCGTGAAGGATCATCTGTCATTGGGGCGTGGCTCGGGGTCGCCTGTGAAGGTGCCAAGATATCAGACCCGGCCGGCAAAACGATGATGGCGCAACAATTTGGTTTATACCGTTAAGCTATGGCCAAGTGGCTTTTGCGAAGTGACTGCTTCGCGCTGACGCAGTGTGGCGCCCTTGTCTGCTGTGCAGACGATCGCACGAAACGCTTTGCGCGGCCCGGTCGGCTTCCGGGGGTATTTCGATCCCGCAGGAGCATCACGACGTTCGGAACGGTAGAATGCGCGCCGGATCGCTTACCAAGACAAGGCTGGAGAAGACAAGCAATGGCACAATCCTGGTTTCCACGCTGGCAGCCGGCCGATGCGAGCAGGGGTGGACTGGTCGCACCCGATGAGCGCCTGAGCGCCGGTCAGACGCTGGTCATGGGCATTCAGCATGCGGTCGCCATGTTCGGCTCAACCGTGCTGGCGCCGCTTCTGATGGGGTTTGATCCCAACCTTGCGATACTCATGTCGGGCATCGGAACGCTTTTGTTCTTTCTGGTCGTGGGCGGGCGCGTGCCGAGCTATCTGGGCTCGAGCTTTGCCTTTATCGGCGTGGTGATCGCGGCCACCGGCTACGCCGGCAGCGGCGGTAATCCCAATATCGGCCTGGCGCTGGGCGGTATCATTGTCTGCGGGGCGATCTACGCCCTGGTGGGGCTGGTGGTCATGGCGCTGGGCACACGCTGGATCGAGATACTGCTGCCGCCGGTGGTGACGGGAGCAATCGTCATGACCATCGGCCTCAATCTGGCGCCGGTGGCGGTGTCGAGCGTGGCCGACTCAAGCTTTGACAGCGTCATGGCGCTGGTCACGATTCTCTGCGTGGGGCTTGCGGCGGTGTTTACTCGCGGCATGCTGCAGCGGCTTCTGATTCTGGTCGGCCTGGTGGCGGCTTATATCATCTACGCCGTGGTCACCAACGGTCTGGGCTGGGGCACGCCGATCGACTTCTCGGTCATCTCGCAGGCGGCCTGGTTTGGTCTGCCGACCTTCACGACCCCTGAATTCAGCGCCCATGCGATGGTTTTGATCGCGCCGGTAGCGGTGATTCTGGTCGCCGAGAATCTGGGGCATATCAAGGCGGTCGGCGCAATGACCCAGCGCAATCTGGACCCGTATATCGGCCGCGCGTTCGTGGGCGATGGGCTGGCCACCATGCTCTCCGGCTCGGCCGGGGGTACCGGTGTCACCACCTATGCCGAAAACATCGGCGTCATGGCCGTAACCCGCGTCTACTCGACGCTGATTTTCGTCGCTGCGGCCGGTTTTGCGATCCTGCTGGGCTTTTCACCACGTTTCGGGGCGATCATTCATACCATCCCCGGGCCGGTGCTGGCCGGCACCTCGATCGTGGTCTTTGGACTGATCGCCGTGGCCGGCGCGCGTATCTGGATCGAAAACAACGTCGATCTGGGCGATAACGCCAATCTGATCGTGGTGGCCGTCACGCTGGTGCTGGGCGCCGGCAACTTCTCGCTGAGCCTTGGCCAGTTCACGCTCGATGGCATCGGCACTGCCACCTTTGGCGCCGTGATCCTGCACGCCATCCTCCGCCGCGGCACGTCGCGCAGGGCGCTGGAAAGCGACCACTGATATCGGCGCTGACCGGCGCTGTCATGCTGCCGGCATGGCAGCGCCGGGATGTCATCACGCGTTGTGCTTTCGTTTTCAGGGCCTGGTCGCGTTAGGCTTGTGAGGTAACGATGACAGGCGAGGGCGCTCGATGAACGAACAGCCGGATGACGAACGACCGCTGGCCATGACGCGCGAGGTGCTTGAAGCGGATCGTCTGCGCGCCCACTACGAGCAGCACCACCCGCAGGAGGCGCTGCTGTCCAACGATACCTTTCGTGACTCGATCAATGACATGCTTGCCCATCGCCCGCCCTGTGCCGAACAGGTCGACGGCGTTTATCTGTTTGCCTACGGCTCGCTGGTGTGGAATCCGTGCATCGAAATCGAGGAGCGCCGGCGCGTACGCCTTGAGGGCTATCATCGCGATTTCTGTCTGAATCTGGAACACGGTCGTGGCACGCCCGAGTGCCCCGGGTTGATGCTGGCACTGGTGCCCGGCGGTGACAGTGAGGGCATGGCGCTGCGTATCGGGGAGCAGCATCTGGCGCACGAGCTGCTGCTGGTCTGGCGTCGCGAGATGCTGACGGGTGCCTATATGCCGCGCTGGGTGACGCTGGCCACCGAGAAGGGGGAGCTGCCCGGGATTGCCTTCATTGCCAATCCTGATCACCCGCGCTATCTGCCCGGGCTTTCGGATGCCGACATCGTGGGCCGGTTGGCCAGCGCCACCGGGGTGCTTGGGAGCTGTCTTGAGTATCTCGACAACACGGTCGCCGGGCTGGCGGATCTGGGCATCGAAGACGCCTATCTGGGGCGCATTCAGCGCGCCG
This sequence comes from Kushneria avicenniae, assembly GCF_900112585.1. GTDB lineage: Bacteria > Pseudomonadota > Gammaproteobacteria > Pseudomonadales > Halomonadaceae > Kushneria > Kushneria avicenniae. The sequence continues at coordinate 283,087 of NZ_FOLY01000002.1, forward strand.
TGCATGCCTGTCACCGAACGACACGCACTCGTTAGCATCGGTGCATATTTATCGCAGATCGAGCGATTTCCTGCTGTACTTGCCAGTCATGGCCATGGATTCCTGACCCCGGAGCGTGAATGAAAAAGCCGCAGACCCTGTTTTTCAAGGATGATGGCCATATCCCCAACAGCCGTTATCCCGTACTGCTGTATCGCGACATGGCCGCTGAAGATGGCCGGTCGCTGGTGGAAACGCTCGAAGCGTTGTTCGAGCACAACGACTGGCCGGTGCAGTGGCGCGGCGGCGTGTTCGACTATCACCACTTTCACAGCACGGCCCATGAGGTACTGGGCGTATATGACGGTGCCGCCACACTGCGTCTGGGCGGCGAGCAGGGTGAGGATATCGAGGTCAGTGCCGGGGATGTGATCGTGCTGCCGGCCGGCACCGGCCACTGTCGCATCAGCGCCAGCAACGATTTTGCCCTGACGGCGGGCTATCCGCGCGGGCATGGCGACTGGGACATCTGCCGTCACGGTGACTATACGCCGGACGTTCAGCGTCATATTGCCTCCCTGCCGCGGCCGGCGCTCGACCCGGTGGCCGGTGAGGCCGGCGGCGTGGTCAGCGACTGGACCTGACCCCACAACCGCGCGCTGCCGCAGCGGAGCGCATTCGTTTACTCCAGGAGGATATGTCGTTGACGAACGAGCATCGCCAACGCGCCAGCGCGGAAGATCGGGAAACGCAGGACAGCAGTGCCATCGTGTTTGAAGGGGTGACCAAACGCTATGGCGATGGGACGGTGGCGGTCGAGTCGCTTGATCTGACCCTGCCGGCCGGGGAGCTGACCGTGCTGGTCGGACCGTCCGGCTGTGGCAAGACCACCACACTTCGCATGATCAATCGACTGGAGACCCTGAGCGCCGGGCGTCTTTTGATCGGTGAGCGGGACGTGATGTCGGTGGATGCCACTCGGCTGCGCCGTCAGATCGGCTATGTCATGCAGCATTCGGGCCTTTTTCCCCACAAGACAATTGCCGACAACATTGCCGTCGTGCCGCGGCTTCTGGGCTGGGACAAAAAGCGCCTCCGCGAGCGGGTGGCAGAGCTTGTCGAGATGGTCGGCCTCGATGAGGCGCTTGCCGCGCGCTATCCGCATCAGTTGTCCGGCGGTCAGCAGCAGCGCGTGGGACTGGCGCGGGCACTGGCCGCCGACCCGCCGATTCTTTTGATGGATGAGCCCTTTGCCGCGGTCGACCCCATTGTGCGCGCCCGTTTGCAGACCGAATTTCTCGATCTGCAGCGCCGGGTTCAGAAGACCATCGTGATGGTGACCCACGATATCGACGAGGCGATGAAGCTCGGCGATCGCGTGGCGATTTTTGCCCAGGGGGGCAGGCTGGCCCGGTTTGATACGCCCGCCCGGATTCTGTCGACACCGGCCAGCGACTTCGTGGTGGATTTCATCGGCGCCGATCGTGAACTGCGCCGTCTGGCACTGGAGCGCCTCGACAGTCTGGAGCTGGACGCCGGGTTGACGGCGCCGCGCGACGAGATCGTGGCGCGGGCGCGCAGCTATCTGCAGCAGGCTGGCAGCAGCGGTATCGTAGTACTCGATGAGCATCGCGCGCCGCTGGGCTGGCTGGACTGGGACACCCTCAAGCAGGCCGATGACCGCGCGCGTATCGATTCATTGGCCCTGAAACCCTGGCGCCATCGTCTTTATCTGCACGACAATTTGCGCAGCGCGCTCAACGCGCTGATCAGCGCACCGGGCGAGGTCATGCCGGTGCTCAACGCCCAGGGGCGCTATGTGGGCGTGATCGATCAGCTGCAGCTGACAGGGCGGTTGACATGAACTGGGGCTGGGTCGCGTCCAACACGCATCAGATCACGGCGGCGCTGTTGCAGCACGTGCAGCTGGTCGGTCTGTCGCTGCTGTTCGGCTTTCTGATCGCCTTTCCGCTGGCTCTGCTGGCGGTGCGCTGGCCACGGCTTTACGGCCCGTCGCTGGCCGTCACGGGGGTGATGTTTACCATCCCGTCGCTGGCGCTGTTTATCCTGTTGATGCCCTTTACAGGGCTTTCAATGGCGACCTCGCTGATCGGGCTGACGCTTTATACGCTCCTGATCCTGTTTCGTAATATCGTTCAGGGGCTGCGCGGCGTATCGCCCAGCGTACGCGAGGCGGCGCGGGCGCTGGGCTATACCCGGGCCCGGCGTCTATTTGCCGTGGAACTGCCGATCGCGCTGCCGGTCATCGTCGCCGGTATTCGTATCGCGGCGGTGACCATTATCGGCATGGTGACGGTGACTGCGCTGATCGGGCAGGGTGGCCTGGGCCAGCTCTTCATCACCGGCTTTACCCTGAGCTTTACCACGCCGCTGATCGTCGGCTTCGTTCTGTCAGTGGCGCTGGCGGTGGCGGTGGATCTGGCGCTGGTGGCTGTCCTTTACTGGCTGACGCCCTGGCAGCGGGGGATACGCTGATGAACAGCGATTTCATGAGCCTGATGGCGGGGGTGATTCACTTTTTCTCCCAGCCGATGAACTGGCAGGGCCCGGGCAGCATTCCGGCTCACATCATCGAGCATGTCACCTATGTGCTGATCTCGACGCTGATCGGCGCGGCGATCGCGCTGCCCGTCGGTATCGGGCTGGGGCATAGCGGGCGTGGCGGCCTGATGGCGATCAATATCTCCAATATCGGGCGCGCCATTCCTTCCTTCGGGGTGATTATTCTGGTCTTTCTGCTGGTCGGTTACGGCGTGATCCCGGTGATCGTGGCGCTGGTCGCGCTGGCGATTCCCCCGATGGTGACCAACAGCTATGTGGGCATGCGTGAGGTGGACCCGACCGTACGTCAGGCCGCCGTGGCGCTGGGGATGACCGGCTGGCAGCGGCTGTGGCAGGTGGAGCTGCCGATCGCTCTGCCGCTGATCATGGCCGGCGTTCGCACCTCGGCGGTGCAGGTCATGTCGACGGCCACGCTTGCCGCCTATGTGGGGCTGGGCGGTCTGGGACGCTATCTGATCGATGGCCTTGCCGTGCGTGATCTGGCTCAGGTACTGGTCGGTGCGATTCTGGTGGCGGTGCTGGCCGTGGTCACCGAACTCCTGTTTGCAGGACTGCAGAAGCTGATCACGGCCAGGGGATTGCAATAGCCCAATAACGGCAATGGCAGGATGCACGCGGCGCCGGTCTGGGCCAGAATCGAAAGACTCACAATGGACACAAGGGAATGAACGTCATGACCAAAGGGATCGGGACCATGTCGATGGGGCGTGGCTGGAAAATGGGGCTCGGGGCGCTGGCGCTGGCGGCGCTGGCCGGCTGTTCCGGCGGCGATGATAACAGCACCGAGCAGGACACCGCTCAAGACAACGGCAATAATCAGGCGAGTCTCACCATCGGGTCGACCAACTTCCCCGAGCAGCTGATTCTGGCCAACATCTACGCTGATGTACTCAGAAACGATGGGGTCAACGTGACCACGCGGCTCAATCTGGGCTCGCGCGAGGTGGTCTTCCCGGCGCTCACCAACGGCGAGATCGATCTGCTGCCGGAGTATTCCGGGGCGCTGATGACCTATCTCGACCAGGACGAGGCCCACGCTGACGCCCGCAGCAACGATGACGTCATGTCGGCCCTGCGTGAAGTACTGCCCGAAGGCATCGAGGCGCTGGACGCCTCGCCGGCCGAGGATCGCGATGCGCTGGTCGTCACGCGGGAGACGGCTGACAGATACAACCTCAAGACCTTCTCTGATCTGGCGCCGGTCTCCGATGAGCTGACCCTGGGCGGACCGCCGGAGACGCAAACGCGTGACGTCGGCATTCCGGGGCTCAAGCGGGTCTACAACATCGAGTTTGCCAACTTCCGCTCACTGGATGCCGGCGGCCCGCTGACCCGGGGGGCGCTGGCCAATGGCGATATCGATGTGGCGCGGATGTTCTCCTCGCAGGGCGCGATTGCCGAAAACGACTGGGTCGCGCTCAGGGATGACAAGGATCTGGAGCCGGCCCAGAACATCGTCCCCGTGGGTCGCAGCGAGGCATTGACCGATGAGATACGCGAGTCTCTCAATCATGTTTCAGAAGCCTTGACCACGGAAGAACTGCAGGACATGAACCATCGCGTCGAGATTGACAAGGCCGACCCGGCGCAGGTGGCCGGGCAGTGGGTCGATGAGCATATGGACAGTGAGCAGCAGAGCGCCAATTAAGCATCGACCTTTCTCGATGCCTTGCTGACAACGCCGCCCTTCGAGGCGGCGTTGTCGTATCTGCAGGACAGAGGGCTGCACCGTCATCACCCGAAAAAAGACCAGGTTGCACCACGGACAAGGAAAAAAACACATTGCGGCGGACGCCGGGACAGAAAAAAGCAGATCGCAGGGGCTGCCATGCTGAAGATCAGATGACAGCAGTGCTGCGGTGCTGATGTCACTGCTTCTTTCATGACGCATCCACGACGCCCAGGGGTTCAGGAGGTGACATGCAGCTCAACGATCCGCGTCTTTTCCGCCAGCTCGCCTACATCAACGGACAATGGACGGCCGGCGGCCGCAATCAGGACGAGCCCGTACTGGACCCGGCCAACGGCGAAATTATCGGGCACTGCGCGCTGCTGGACGCCGAACAGATCGCCGGCGCCGTCACTGCCGCCGAAGACGCCTTTATCAGCTGGCGAGCGCTGTCGGTAGAGGCGCGCGGCACTCGACTGACCCGGTGGTATCAGCTCCTGCATGAGCACCGTGAGGATCTGGCCCATCTGATGACGCTGGAGCAGGGCAAACCGCTGCGCGATGCTCGCGGCGAAGTGGACTATGGCGCGAGCTTCATCCAGTGGTTTGCCGAGGAGGCCCGCCGCGCCTATGGCATGACGATCCCGAGTCATATCCCCAACGCCATGCTGGGCACGCTCAAGGAGCCGGTCGGGGTCTCGGCGATGTTCACACCCTGGAACTTCCCGCTGGCGATGATCACCCGCAAGGCAGGGGCGGCGCTGGCAGCGGGCTGTCCGGTGATTGTCAAACCGGCCAACGAGACCCCGTTCACGGCGCTGGCCCTGGCAGAACTTGCCGAGCGCGCTGACATTCCACCGGGTGTCTTTAACGTGGTCACCGGGGAGCCGGCGACCGTCTCCGAGGTGCTGTGTACCGATAGCCGGGTGCGCTCGATCTCGTTCACCGGTTCCACCCGCGTGGGCAAACTGTTGATGCGTCAGAGCGCCGGTAGCGTCAAGCGCATGTCGCTGGAGCTGGGCGGCAATGCGCCCTTTATTGTCTGTGAGGATGTCGATGTGGACGAGGCTGCCCGCGAGGCGGTGGCGGCGAAATTCCAGACCGCCGGGCAGGACTGTCTGGCGGCCAATCGCATCTTCGTGCATCGGCGCATTTACGACCGCTTTCTGGAACGTTTTGCCGTGCACATGAAGGCGCTACGGGTCGGCAGCGGCATGATGGAGGTCGATATCGGCCCGCTGATTCACCGTCGCGCCGTCGAGGCGGCTCAGGCCCTTGTCGAGGACGCGCTCGACAAGGGCGCGCGGCTGGTAGCCGGTAACCAGTCGATGGCGCCGGGGGCCAACTTCTTCATACCCACGCTGCTGGCCGACATCACTTCCGAAATGCGTGTCTTTCGTGAGGAGACCTTCTCGCCGGTGGCGGGCGTGTGCGCTTTCGACGATGACGAGGCGGTCGTGGCGGCGGCCAATGATACCGAGTACGGGCTGGCGGCCTATGTCTACAGCAACGACGTCAAACGCATCTGGAAGATGATGCGCGGACTCGAGTACGGCATGGTCAGCGTCAATACGCTGAAAATGACCGGTGCTCCGATTCCCTTTGGTGGGATCAAGCAGTCGGGGCTGGGCCGCGAAGGTGGCGCTCAGGGGCTGGAGGAGTATCTGGACACCAAATACTTCTGCTTGGGCAACATGCCGGGCCCGTCAGGAAGCTGAGCCGATGCCGCTTGACCGGGGCGCCTTGAAGCGCTCCGACACAGGCGCCAGGGTAGAACGGTTTTAGAGCAAGACACTCTGGCGCACCTGCCTTCACCGATCGAGCCTCCCATGATCTGCGAGCCTGTCACCCTGCATGATATCTATCTCGCCCGTGCCCGGATCGCGGGTCAAGCGATGAGGACGCCGCTGGTGAAGTCTGTCTCGCTCTCAGAGCGTTTCGAGGCCGAGGTCTATCTCAAGCTCGAGACCCTGCAGCCCAGCGGCGCCTTCAAGCTGCGGGGAGCGCTCAACGCCATCGCTGCGCTGGATGAGGCCACGCTGTCGCGTGGTGTGACCACGGCTTCGACCGGCAATCATGGTCGGGCGGTCGCCTGGGCGGCCTCCCGGCTGGAGACGCGCGCCATCATCTGCGTCTCCGGCCTGGTGCCGGCCAACAAGATCGCCGCCATCGAGGTGCTGGGTGCCGAGGTTCGAACGGTCGGGCGCAGTCAGGATGACGCCTTTGTCGAGGCGCGGCGGCTGGTCGCGGAGGAGGGAATGACGCTGATCGAGCCCTTCGATGATCCGTTGACCGCGGCCGGGCAGGGCACCATCGGTCTGGAGCTGATGGAAGATGTCCCTGAACTGGACCGGGTGCTGATGGGGCTTTCCGGCGGTGGCCTGCTGGGCGGTATCGGTCGCGCCGTGCGCGCCATCAACCCGCAGGTGCGCGTCACCGGCGTGAGCATGACAGAAGGCGCGGCGATGATCGAAAGCCTGGCGGCCGGTCATCCGGTGATGGTCGAGGAGGTCGAGACGCTGGCGGATTCGCTGGGCGGCGGCATCGGGCTTGAAAATCGCTGTACCTGGTCGCTGGTTCGAGAGGTGATGAGCGATCACTGTCAGGTCAGCGAGCGCGCCATCGCTGCCGCCATGGTGCACTTTCTGGACGTCGAGAAGATGCTGGTGGAAGGGGCGGCAGTCGTCGGGCTGGCGGCGCTCGAAGAGCATGCCATCGATATTCGCGGCGAGAAGGTCGCGCTGATCGTGTCGGGGAACGGCGTAGACATGGCCACCTGGCAACGGGCAAAAGCCATGATCGATACCAGCACCATTACGCAGGAGACCGGGAGCGAACATGGAGCTTTATAACCGCACGCAGATTCAGGAGGTCGTTGAGCTCGACCAGGCAGCGCTTGAGGCCGTGGAAGCCGGTTTCCGCGCGCTGGGGCAGGGCCGGGTAGTACAGCCGCCGATTCTCTCCATGGCGATCGAGGAGTCCAACGGCGAGGTCGACGTCAAGACCGCTCATATTCGCGGCAATGAGCGCTTTGCCATCAAGGTCAGCCCCGGCTTTTTTGATAACCCTTTGATCGGCCTGCCGAGTCTCAACGGACTGATGATCGTTTTCTCGGCAAAAACTGGTCTGGTCGAGGCCGTGCTTTTTGACGAGGGCTATCTCACCGACATCCGTACGGCGCTGGCCGGTGCCATTGCCGCGAAGCATCTCGCGCGCAAGGACAGCCGGCGCGCGGCCGTCATCGGCGCCGGGGTTCAGGCCGAGCTGCAGGTGGCCGCGCTCAAACTGGTCCGTGATATCGATACCGTCGATGTCTGGGCGCGCGACACCGACCGTGCCGAGGCGTATGCCGCACGCATGCGCGCGCGCTTTGAAGGGCTCACCGTCAACGTGCACGGTGACATTGAAAGCGCCTGTCGTGAGGCGGATGTCATCATCACCACCACGCCGTCGAAGTCGCCGCTGCTCAAGGCCGAACACCTGTCCAACGGCGTACATGTCACCGCGATGGGCTCTGACAGCCCGGAAAAGCGCGAACTGGACGTGTCGGTGATGACGCGCGCCGACGCCTTCGTGGTCGATACCCGCGCACAGAGCGAGACCAACGGCGAGCTCAAAGTCTGGGCCGGTAATACGGTGCCCTTTGAGGCACACGAGATGGGTCAGGTCATCGCTGCCGGGTCGTCACCGCGCATCGGGCGTGATCAGATCACGGTGTGTGATCTGACCGGCACCGGCGTACAGGACACGGCGATTGCCGGGTTTGCGCTGAAAAGGCTGACGGCGTAGCGCACAGCGCGTTCGGAAGCGGTCCGTCAGCGTCAGGCGAGCGCTTTGTTGACTGGCGCACCCGGCCGCGCCTTGCCAGGGTGTCATGACTGTTTCATCCGTCAGGAGAACTCATGCGCATTCTGTTTACGGGCGGTAGCGGCAAGGCCGGCCGCCACGCGACCGCCTATCTTCGCGACCAGGGGCATCAGGTCACCAATCTGGATTGGGCGCCATGCAATGTGCCCGGCATCGCCACTCTGACCACCGACCTGACCGATGCAGGCCAGGTCTTTAACGCCTGCCGGGCCTACGCCAGCCTTGATGAGCTGGAGCCGGGCACTGGCGTGCCGCACTACGATGCCATCGTTCACTTTGCGGCTATCCCGGCCATCCTGCACCGGCCGGATAACGAGACGTATCGTATTAACACGCTGGGCACCTACAACGTGCTGGATGCCGCCACCATACTGGGCATCCCCAAGGTCATTTTTGCCTCCAGCGAAACCACCTACGGCATCTGTTTTGCCGATGGCGAGGTCAAGCCGGACTATTTGCCGGTGGATGAAGCGCATCCCACCGTGCCGCAGGACAGCTATGCCATGAGCAAGGTGGTCAACGAGGTCACCGCGCGCTCCTTTCAGGCGCGCTCCGGCATCGATATCTATGGCCTTCGCATCAATAACGTGATCGAACCTCACGAGTATCGCGAGCTGTTTCCGGCGTTCATGGAGAATCCCGCTCTTCGTCGGCGCAACATCTTTGCCTACATCGATGCGCGTGACCTGGGCCGAATGGTCGACTGCTGCCTGCAGACGAGCGGTCTGGGTTATGAAGTGTTCAACATGGCCAATGATGATCTATCGGTAAGTCTGACCAGCGCCGAGGTGATCGAACGCTTCTACCCGGAAGTGCCCCTCAAGCGAGAGATGGGCGAGTTCGAAACCTTTTACAGCAATGAAAAGGCGCGCCGACTGGTCGGTTTCGTGCCGCAGCACTCCTGGCGGAATGAGCTGGATCAGTAGCTCCGGCATGGTAAATGGGGCCGTACCACAGGGATGCTGTGAGCCCGGCTTCCGAGCTAACGAAACAGGGAGGGCGCGCGATGGCGTCCTCCCTGTTTTTCTGCCGGCTTGAACGCTTTGCTTTCCGATCACCGAGCGGCGGTCAGTGGTGCTGACTGACCTTATTTCCGTCTTGAGCTGCCCGGGACTGGTGCCACGCCCGGGCCGGTCACCTCGCCGATCTTGTGCCACTGACGGCCATCACGCTCAAGTAGCTCGCTCGCGCTCTGGGGGCCTTCAGAGCCGGCCTCGTAGCCTTCGACGCTGTTATCCTCGGCCCAGGCATCGAGGAAGGGCTGTACGGCGCGCCAGCTGTTCTCGATCGTATCCACACGCTGAAACAGCATCTGATCGCCGGTCAGACAGTCATAGATCAGGGTCTCGTAGCCGGTCGCCGCCGGCAGATCGAAGAAGTCCTTGTAGGCGAAGCCCATCTTGACGGTATCCATTTCAAGCTCCGGTCCCGGGCGCTTGGCCTGGAAGTCGAACCACATGCCCTCGTTGGGTTGAAGCTGAATGATCAGCCAGTTGGAGTTCATTTGCGCCACATCGGTACCGCGAAACTGAGCATAGGGGGCGGGTTTGAAGCAGATGGCGATCTCGGTATCACGCGCGCTCAGGCGTTTGCCGGTGCGCAGATAGAAGGGCACGTTCACCCAGCGCCAGTTGTCGACCATCATCTTCATGGCGACATAGGTTTCGGTGTTGCTGTCCTCGGCGACATCGGGCTCGTCGCGATAACCGGGCACATCGCTGTCATTGACGTGGCCGGCGCGGTACTGGCCTCGCACCGAGTTATGGTGCACTTCTTCCCGCGGCCAGGGGCGCAGGGCACCCAGCACCTTGGCCTTTTCGCTGCGCAGCGCGTCAGCGCCAAAGGCGGCCGGCGGTTCGATCGCGACCATGGCGAGCAGCTGGAACAGGTGGTTGGGCACCATGTCCCGCATGGCGCCGCTCTTTTCGTAGAACTTGCCGCGGGTCTCGACGCCTACGGTTTCGGCAGCCGTGATCTGGATATGGTCGATGTAGTGATTGTTCCAGAAGGGCTCGAACAGCACATTGGCAAAGCGGGCGACCAGAATGTTCTGCACGGTCTCCTTGCCCAGAAAGTGATCGATCCGGTAGATCTGCTCTTCCTTCATGACTTCCAGCAGCTGCGCGTTGAGCGCTTTCGCCGATTCCAGATCGTGGCCGAAGGGCTTTTCCACCACCAGGCGGCGATAGCGGTTATCGCCTTCCTTCATCAGATCGGCCTTGCCAAGTCCGGTGGCAATGTCGCCGAAAAAGCGCGGCGCGGTGGCGCAGTAAAACAGGGCGTTATCGCTGTCGGCCTGCTCGAGATGGCTTCTGATCTGTTCAAAAACGTCCGATTGGGTGAAATCGCCCTGCAGATAGTGAATGCGCTGGGCAAAATCCTGCCAGTGGTCTTCATCGAGTTCATGACCGCCGCCTTCGGCGTGCTTGTCGGCGGCCTTGTCGGCGATAAAATCCTTCAGGTGCGTGCGAAAGCCGTCATCGTCGTGCTCGGCAATATCGACCCCGACGATGGTCATGCCGCGGTCCAGCAGGCCGTCGCGGTCCAGGTTATAAAGCGAGGGGACCAGCAAGCGCTTCACCAGATCGCCACTGGCACCGAAGATGAACATGGTGGTGTTATCGGCCGGAGGGGCATTTTTGGGCTGCTGACTGTCGGTCTGGGTCATGAACTCGCCTCATGCATTGCGTACGTATGGACGGGGCGGCGCGGTGCGCCCTTTTATAAAGCGTAATGCAAATGCGAGGTTATGCCTCATCGATCAATCGCCTGAAGGGTCAGGTGTCGCGATCGGCGGGATCCCTGGCGCTTTGAGAGTGTTCGGGAGGCGACGCATCGTCACCGTTCATGCGATCCAGTCGGGTGCGCAACTCGCGGACTTCCTCGGTCAGTTCACATATCTGGTGATAGAGCGCCCGGGTCATGTCACGCTGGGCGCGTGCCTCGCGGGACTCACGCTCGCTGTCATCGGCAATGAAGATCGAGCTGATGTAGGCAGCAAAGCTGCCGAATAGCCCCACGCCGCCAATCATCAGCAAAACGGCGACCACACGGCCCAGGGTGGTGATCGGATAGTAGTCGCCGTAGCCCACGGTCGTGACGGTGACGATCGCCCACCACAGCGCGTCCTCGGCGGTTTCGATCGGGCTTTGCGGGTTGGGGCTTTCCACCATCAGCATGGTGATGGCGCCAAAGGCCACCAGCAGCACGGTGGCAGTAGCGGCCGAGGCGAATACACCCTCGGCGCGGTTGCGAAACAGAAGGCGCCAGATCATCTCCATCGATTTGACCGCTCGCAGCACTCTGAGCACCTGCACCACCCGAAACATGCGCGCGCCCTGAAACAGGCCGGCCGGAATGCACGCCAGCAGATCGATCCAGCCCCAGCGCATATAGGCCAGTTTGCTCTCGGCGCGCACGAAGCGCTGGCAAAAATCGATGAAAAAGAAGAAGCAGACGATGTAGTCCATGTACTGGAGCAGGCGGGCAAGCTCGGGAGGCAGCCTGAACAGCAGACTGGCCGCCATGGCAGCGATCACATAGATCGACAGGACAAGAATGAACAGCTGAAAGGGGGTGACGCGCTCTTTCATCGAGGATTTCCGTCACGGCTGATCGGGATAATGGCCTCCCGCGGCGCTGCCAGCGCCGTGGGAGGCCGTCAGACAGGGTCTGGTTCAGCGAGAGAGGCCGGTGGTCTCTTCAAGCCCCAGATGAATGTTCATGTTCTGAACGGCGGCGCCGGCGGCGCCCTTGCCCAGGTTATCCATGCGCGAGACGAGCGCCAGTCTTTCGTCGTTGCCGAACACGCACAGATCGACGCGATTGGTGCCGTTGCAGGCTGTCACGTCAAAGAAACCATTGTCGAGTGCCTCGCTGTCCTGCGCGGCCATGACGTTGACGAAGGAAGCGTCGTCATAGTGGGCCTGCCAGGCTCGGGTAATGCTCTCGACAGTCGTGCCTTCGGGCAGATGCGAGCGCTGAAGCGGAATGTTGACCGACAATCCTTTCAGGAAATGGCCCACGATCGGGGTAAATACCGGCGAGCGCTCGAGACCGCCGTGAATGCGCATCTCCGGAAGGTGCTTGTGGACAAGCGTCAGAGCGTAGGGGCGCGGGGCATCCAGAGAGCCATCCGTTGCGGCCTCGAACTCGGCAATCATCTTCTTGCCGCCGCCGCTGTAGCCGGTCAGCGAAAAGGCCGAGAAGGGATAGTCCGGCGGCAGCAATCCGGCATCAATCAGCGGGCGCACCAGCATGATGAAGGCGCTGGCATGACAGCCCACGTTGGCGATGCGCTTGCTTTCGCGGATGCGCTCGCGCTGGCCCGGCGTCATTTCCGGCAGGCCATAGGTCCAGTCGGGGTCGGTACGAAATGCGGTGCTGGCATCGATCAGGCAGGTGTCCGGATTGTCCACCAGCGAGGCAGCTTCCCGCGAGGCCTCATCCGGCAGACAGAGAAAGACGACATCGGCCTGATTGATCAGGCGTGCGCGCTCGTCACGCTCCTTGCGGCGATCGCTTGCGATGCGCAGCACTTCGATATCGTCGCGCGTCTGCAGATAGTCAAAGATTCTCAGGCCGGTCGTGCCTTCCTGACCATCCACAAATACCCTGAACGTCATGGTCTACCTCGCGCAAGTGATGATATGCAGTCGTTGATTCATGACATTGTACGCCTTCAGCACACATGTGCACCCGACGTTGCGCTGGTCCTGTCCCGGGGGATTGATGATGTGATCAACATCTCCACAAGACAGGCGACGACACCGCATGGCATGACCCCCTGAACTGGTATTGACCTGCTGAAACAAAAAGCGCCTGTTGAAACATCGCCGTGACTTATGGTGAGTCTTTTGGAATCGCATTCATTCGAGGATGACGGGCATGTCGCTGCCAAAAGAAGGGTAACCATGTCATTTCAGTGACCTGGTGAGACAACAAAACGGCCGATCGCTGGTCTACAAGGACTGGTTTATAACATTGGTGACCGGGTCGTCGGTGCCTTTAAACCGGCAAATCCGTATTCAACGACTTGAAAGGCGCATCCTTGAAGGTATGGCAGTGTCAGAGGTTACACAAAGAGGTTGCACAACGAATGACCATCAAAACGACATTATTGACCCGTCACCCGCCGGGCAAGAGTTGCCCGGCGCATGATTAACCGGAAAAAGTGCTTTCAAAGTGCCTGTTTTCCCATTTTTTTGACTGATCAGGACGCTTTGTCTCATCACTCCTTCGCTTTATCCCGTACTCGATAGCTCCATACCTTTGTATCGGCATCACTCATGTCGCTTGTGCCATTTGCACTCTTTGCGCTGCGTTTTTGCGCCAGAAATGATTAATGCATCGATCAGACAGGAAGCAGATGGAGGGGATGTTCATAATGTCACCATGAGTAATGCTTACGTAACCAAAGGTAGTCATCAAGAGATGAGTCATTGTCTGCCGCCCCCTGACGACAGCCTGTCCATCGAAGCGCTCGACAAGCTGAATATTGCCGCACTGGTCTACCGGTGTGATGAACACATTACGCTTGAAGGTGCCAATCATTCGGCCAGAAGGCTCTTGAGCCATTTCGCACCGCTTGAAGGTGGCGAAGAGCCCTGGCAGTGGTGTTCCGGACAGGAGAGTGGCCATCCTGCCCGCTACTGGTGCTGTGGTGATGAAGCCTCCGATCGTGAGCAGACCCCCCGTGTGCGCTGGCTTCGCTTTAACGAGGGCGGGCGGCGCATGGCGCTTGCCCTGACCGGCTGTCGGCTTGACGGCGATGGCACATCGAATCGGGTCATGATGGTGCTGCAGGATTGTACCCGTCAGATTATTCAGCACGAAGAGCTCAAGCGCAGCCAGGAGTGCATCTCCAGCATTATCAACGCTACGCCCATGGGCATCTGCGTTCTGACCGAGGATGGCCGCTTTGAAATGGTCAACCCGGCCTACTGCCGCTTTCATGGCTATGAAGAGCACGAGCTGGTCGGGCGGCCCTTCTCGATGGTCGTGCCCTACAGCAGTCATCAGTATCTGCGACGCCAGCATCAGGGGGCGCTTGGCAGCCGCCACGGCCATGTCCAGCAATTTGGCGAATGCGAGCTGGTATCGCGCAGCGGCGAGCGACACACGGTCATTGTCGAGAGCGTGCGCATTGAAGGTGAGGACGGTCGTCCGCGCGACGTGATCTTTCTGGTCGATATCAGCGAACGCAAGAAGCTCGAAATGGCGCTGGAAGAGAAGAACGTGCGCCTTGAGTATCTCGCCACCCATGATGAGCTGACCGGCATTCGCAATCGTCGCTTCGGCGTCAGCAGTCTTGAAGCCGCGCTCGAACAGGCCGAGCGTCAGGGCCTGGACATCAGCGTGGCCCTGCTCGACATCGATCACTTCAAGCGGGTCAACGACGATCATGGCCATACCGTCGGCGATCGTGTGCTTCAGCAGTTTGCCGAGGTGCTGTCACGTCAGCTGCGCGTCAGCGATATTCTGGTGCGCTGGGGTGGAGAGGAGTTTCTGCTGATTCTGCCGGGGATTGATATGGATGGCGCTCGTCAGGCGCTTGAGCGGCTGCGCCACTCCCTGTCACTGGAGTATCTGAGCCCGCGTGGCCTGCAGGTGACCTTCTCGGCAGGCATCATCAATGCGCGCGGCATGAACAGTAACGCCCTGTTGGAGAGCGTGGATCAGAAGCTCTATCAGGCCAAGGGGCGAGGGCGCGATCGGATTGTCTTCTGAAGACCGGGACAGTTGGGCGGGACTCGACTACGTTTGCCTATAGCCATACAGGGACAGGACCTGATCACGTTCAGGGTCGTTAACGGTAAACGGGGGCGCGTCATGAAAAGGGCTTTTTCCGGCAGCATCATGCTGGCAGCAGCAGGTCTGGCACTGGGAGGCTGCAGTCAGCAGCCGGAAGTGTCGTCGGCACCACAGGTCATGTCCGTGGCCCAGAGCTGGGAGGGCGTGCTGCCCTGTGCGGACTGCGAAGGCATCGACACCCGACTGACGCTGGTCTCTTCCGGCATGACGGGCTTTGGCTCGACCTACACGCTTCAACAGCGCTATCTGGGCAGCGGCAATGAACAGGACGTGCAGACACGCACGGGGGACTGGGTGGTGGCACGCGGCAATCAGGTCGACCCGCAGGCCAGAATCTATCGACTCGATCCGGAAAGCGATGACAGCTGCATGAGTTTTCAGGTCATCGGCGAGGATCGTCTAAGGCAGCTGAACTGCAACGGCCAGCCCATCAACACCACGCAGAACATTGAACTGCGTCGTGTGGCCGAGCCGATGCAGCCCGCCTCGGGGTCGGCGGCGCAGTCCATGCCCTATCGTCAGTAACCAGTACAGCGTCAAGGCGTGCTTTTCGGTAAAAAAATGCTTACTACTTAGCAAGTCGAGCGGATATATCTCCCAGAAGCTGCTCCCATTGCTCGACAATGGGAGCCTGCTCGAAACGTGTCACGCTGCGAAGACCGCTTTCTGACATGGCCTCACGTGTACTTTTGGAACGCATCAGCTCCTCTAATGCCTGCGCCAGGGCGTCAACATTGCTGTTTTCTACCAGAAAGCCGTTTTGGCCATGTTCGATGATTTCATCCGGGCCGGTATCACAATCAAAGGAAATGCAGGGCAGGCCATGAGCCTGGGCCTCTATAAGCACCATCCCAAAGCCTTCGAAGCGTGAGCTGAAACAAAATATCGAAGCATTCCTGTAGTAACTGGCAACATCCTTTGTGGCTGGCGGCATCTCGACACTGTCTTCTACACCAAGTGTTCGTGATAATTGTTCCATTGCTGGCTTGGTATCTCCATTGCCAACAATTTTTAGAGTCCAGCCTTCCTGTATGAGGTCTTTCGGTAACCTTGACCATGCTTCCAGCAAAAGATCATAGCCCTTTTGCGAGTCAAACCGGCCTACATTTAAAACAACCTTGCTGTCAGCATTATAATTGACATCGGGGACATTGAATGGGAGAGGGTTATAGATGGTTGTCACATGACCCTTGACTCTGGATCCCTGAAGCCAGTATTGACGGTCGCGCTCAGTCAACACGACGATGCTATCCACCATTTCAGCCAGTTTCTGACGGATCTTTCTTTTTTTGCTGCCGGCAGGGTCTACATTGAAATTGATATGCTCCCAATGCATCTTGTAGATACTTTTTCCCTTGAGAGCGATGGCTGCCATGAGCCCAAGCACATGTTCGGTGTCAATAATCAGGTCGTAATCATGACGCTCAAAAAAATATCTGATTTTTACTATTGAACTTGCAAAACGCCAGGACCGCTTTATAGATAGCGGTATTAGCCCGTTTCTTGAAATTCTGTCCTTGAAAAGCTGATAAAGTTGAACACCTGGATCAAGTTCATAAGCGGGTTCCAGGCCTCTCGAAAGACTAAGAATATCGATATCGTGTCCCCGGGAAGCCAATGCGTTAACAATGCTGCTAATGACGCGTTCCGCCCCTGTTTGATAAGAAAAATCATTAGCAAATACGCAGATCTTCATCCTATGCCCCATGATCGATCGATGTTAGTGTGATAATCGTAACAATATGTGATCAAAACGCTATGCATAAGTGATCTTTAACGTAAAGAATGGCTAATTTTTCAATTGGTGACCGGGTTGACAAAAAGAAAAAGTAAATCTTGCACCTTCATGATAAGCCGATTCGCATGCACTTTTGATGCAGATCAATGCTATTGCCGACTGAATAAATTTTAATTTATCGTCACCGATATCGGTGCAACGCGTACTATCCAGCTGTTCTAAAAGTTCTCGTATATAAAGAAAAGCTGCAGCTTTGATTGATCGAGGTGATTTGCAAAATCTGGAACAGTATATGATTTATTTATTTATTTATTTGGCTGGCTATATGGATGAAACTGGGAATTCAGTGTTGAGTATTGGCTTTCGCCATGCCAATGGTAGGAGCTTTGAATTAATTGTCTTAAAAAATTAAGCGCTTTTTTGACTTGTATGGCGGAAAGATACTATCGATGTTTGACTACGATAATATTAAGTGCAGATCAGCGGTTAATAATATCAGCTGTTCTGAAAGCAAAAAAACCGGCCACTGAGGCCGGTTTTTTTACATCTGGCGGAGAGGGAGGGATTCGAACCCTCGGTGGGCGCGAACCCACTCCGGTTTTCGAGACCGGCGCCTTCGACCACTCGACCACCTCTCCGAAGGCCGCATATGGTACTGATCTCGTAGCGCCTTGTCCATGCCCGGGTGGCGAGATACAGGTCTGGCCAGCAGGGCCCTGACGCCAGTGGCTCAGATTTCGTCGAAATCATCGAAGCCACCGGCATCACCGCCATAGAACGAGTCATTATCGTCGAAACCGCCCTGATCAACTCCGCCGGTATTTTCCTGCGGTGAATAATCGGTTTGTTCGAAGCCGCCTTGGCCGTCACCACTATCTCCCGGCGCCTGGGTGTCCATTGACTCGCCATGATCCGTGCCGGCTGGATCTTCAATGACATCGACGATCTCTTCGCTGTTGTGATGGCCGAACATGCCCATCAGCATGTTGCCCAGCATCACCCCGCCGGCCACGCCCGCGGCCGTCTGCAGGGCGCCGCCCAGAAAGCCACCGCCGCCTCGCATGGCATTGCCGGGCGCGCTGGAGGCCGGGCCATTGGTCTGCCAGTTCTGACCCGGGCCGCTGCTGCCTGGTCGCCCTGATACACCGGGTGTCTGGCGACGCTCGGCGGCGGGCTCATCGCGCTGGTCGGCGCCGAAGATACCGGCCAGAAAGCCGCCGCTGCTGCGTTTTTCGCTTTTCTGCCTTTCGAGCGCTTCGACCCTGGCGTTGAGCCGTTTGATGGCTGCTTCCTGAATCAGAATGGTCTGCGCCATATAGTAGGGCGCGCCGGGCTGCTCGCTGACATGGGTATCGATACGCCGCTGGGCCTGTGCGTCGCGCTCGCCGGTCTGCGCCTCGGCCTCTTTCAGGCGGGAAAAAAGATCGTCGATCATTTCCTGTTCACTGCGTGCCATGGTGGCGCTCCCTGTGTGATGCATGAGATCAATGACTGCTTTGACCCCCGTCCGGGGCGAAGGTGCCCGGTTCAGGTTCGATCGAGCGTGCGTACCAGCGCTGGCAGGTCCTTCATGTGCAGCAGCTCATGAGCGCGTGCGGGCGTCTGTTCATCTTCGGGGAAGTGATTGATGTGCGCCACGTGCATGCCGGCCTCCAGTGCCGCCGTCACCCCAACGGGGGCGTCATCAATCACCAGACACTCTTCGGGCGAGGCCCCCATGGCGTGGGCGGCATGCAAAAAGAGACCGGGGTCCGGCTTGAAGTGGCCGACTTCATAGGCCGAGAAGAGATGATCACCGAAAAAGCGTCCGAGGCCGGAGACCTCCATGGACTGGCGAATCTTGTTGAGCGGGCCGTTGGAGGCCACGCAGCAGAGATATTCCGGCTGCAGCACTTCAAGGGAGGCCTCGATGCCCTCGATCACCAGCAGATTGTCCTTGAGACCGGCCATCAGGCGGGCTCGCATGCGCGCTTCGGTGTCCTTTTTCACCGTTTCGTCAACGGTGCCATGGCGCCGTTCGAGTTCCGCCACGATATGGGCATAGACCACGCCGCGAAATTCGTTCATATAATCATGGGCCTCGAAGGGTAGACCAGCCTCGGGCAGGGACTGCGCCAGCACCTCGGCGAGCAGCGGCTCGCTGTCGACCAGCGTGCCGTCGCAGTCGAAAATCAGACATTTGATACGTGCCATGGGGGCTCCTGAACCTGTGCTCTCGGGAATGTCGTGACGTTTGAAGGTATCGCTTGCAAAGTGTCGGTGTGGCTTGAGTCCTGACAGCTTCGGGTGCATCGTCGCAAAACACAATGCCGGAAAGGGAGAACCCTCTTGTCATCAACCATCGCGCTCATGGGCGAATGCATGATCGAAATGCATGGCCGGCCGGGACAGTCGGTCCATCAGACCTTCGGCGGCGACAGCTTCAATACGGCGGCCTATCTGGCGCGTCTGGCGGGCGATACCCTGGATGTGCAATACGTCACGGCGCTGGGCAGTGACGGTTTCAGCCAGGCCATGCGCGAGCGCTTTGCCCGGGAGGGCGTGGGCACCGACAATGTCAGGACTCTGGAGGCGCGTCTGCCGGGGCTTTACTTCATCGAAACCGATGAGGCCGGAGAGCGGCGCTTTCACTACTGGCGAAGCGAGGCCGCAGCACGGTTCATGCTCGATGGTGAGAAGGGCGCACAGCTGATCCAGCGCCTGGCGCACTGCGACACGCTCTATTTAAGCGGCATCAGTCTGGCCATTCTGACCGAGGAAGGACGCGAGCGGTTGCTGGCGGGGCTGCTCGGACTACGTGAGCAGGGCGTCAGGATCGTCTTTGACAACAACTATCGCCCCGGGCTCTGGCAGGATGTCGAATCGGCCCGGCAGGCACATCAGGCACTGCTGGCGCAGGTGGATCTGGCCATCGTCACCTTTGAAGATGATCAGGCCCTGTTCGGTCTTGAAACGCCCGAGGCGCTCTTTGCATTTTACCGCGACCAGGGCGTGAGCGAAATCGTGATCAAGCGTGGTGCCGAGAGCTGCCTGATCGAGCATGACGGGGTGCGTCACGAGGTCGACGGAGAGCGTGTCGAGAAGGTGGTGGATACCACTGCAGCGGGGGATTCCTTTAGCGCCGGCTATCTGGCCTGTCGCCTGACCGGTGGCGATGTCGAGCAGGCCGCGCGGTGGGGCCACCGGCTGGCAGCTACCGTGATCGGCCATCGCGGTGCGATCATTGATGCCGAGTACATGCCTGACATGCCCTGACGTCTTCAAGAAGGCATGTCAAAACGGTATGGGCGTGACATGAAAACGGGAGCGCTCCGATGGAGCGCTCCCGCAGTCGTTCCTGCGTCTGCCGGCAATGTGGCCGTTTCGGCAGGTTCGAGCCTCAGGCGCCTTCCTGCATGTGGGCCTCGATGAACCACAGGTTGCTGTCGAGCGTTCGTGAGACGCCGGTCAGCAGGTCGGAGGAATCGGCATCGCCAAGCTCGTCGGTGTCATCAATGGACTTGCGTACCGTGGCACCCACCCCGGCATAGTGATCTGCCAGCGCTTTGAGGTGATCCTCGATGCGATGAATGTCGGCTGGATAGGTCTCAAGGCTGGTGTTCTGAGAGACCTGCTGTACCGTACCCAGTGCCGTGCCGCCCAGCTGGACCAGACGTTCGGCGACCTCATCAACGTGGGCATCAATGCCGCTTCTGAAGCCGTCAAGCATTTCGTGGACGGCGATAAACTGCGGTCCCTTGAGGTTCCAGTGCGCCTGCTTGATCACCAGCGCCAGATCGATCAGTTCGGCCAGCCTTGCGTTCATGACGGCCACAACCTTCGCACGCTCTCCTTCAGGGAGATCGTTGCGCGTTGGGTAAAGCCTGGTGGCGGTTTTCTGATTGGCTTCCTTGATGTTGCGTGTAGTGGCACCGCTCATGAGTCACATCCTTTTGTTCAGACCGGTTAAACACAGCCCGCGCCTGCGGGCAGCCTGGCATATCGCCATGACCTGCCAGGCTTCCTTCAAATGAATTTTGGTACGTTCTGCCTTGATATCAAGGTCGGATTTACAAATCCACCGATTGTGTGTCAGTCCAGAAGCGTTGGCAGCCACATGCTGAACACAACAATGACCATAAAGAACGCGCACAGTGTTGCGACTGTGGGCACATGAAAATCCAGCACGGGTCGGGGCATGACCTCGCTGCGAGTGCGACGATGCGTCACGGCACTGGTAATCAAGGCGACGGCCAGCATGGTGATGGCGCCGGTCACGTTCCACCAGAACCAGAAAAGCTCCGGCACGAACAGCCACAAAAAGGCATTGAGGCCGACACCGGCCACCAGTCCGAAGTTGGCGCCCGTTCCATTGATGGGCCTGATCAGGATGGCGGCCAGAAAGGTCGCCAGCATCGGGCCAAAAAAGAGCGATCCCACCTTGTTGATGGCCTCGATAATGGTGGGTGCAATGTTGCCGGTAAAAAAGGCCATTGCAATGCAGACCACACCCCAGAACACCGAGGTGAGCCGGGACAGGCGCATGTAGCGCTGTTCGTCGATCTTTCGACCGCGCACAAACAGATCTTCCACACTTGCCGCTGACAGCGAATTGATCGCCGAGCTGACCGAGGACATGGCCGCTGAAAAGATCGCGACGATCAAAATGCCGGTCAGCCCTGCCGGCAGATAATCGCGCATGAAAAGCGGCACCATCAGATCCGGTTCATCGGCGGGGATCAGTGCGCGAAATTCTGGATGCGTGACGGCCAGCGTCCCCAGCACCAGCCCGAGCAGGCAATAACACAGCGTGACCGGAAAGCGCAGTAGCCCGTTGGCCAGCAGGGTGTGACGCACCGTGCGGGCATCGCGAGCGGACAGCAGACGCTGGGCCTGACTCTGGTCGGCGCCGTAATAGGCAGCGTAGAGAAAGAGCCCGCCGATGACCATGGGCCAGAAGCCGAACCCGTTACTGTCCTGTCCGATACCGATGTCATCAAAGCGCACGGTTTCAAGACGCGCCGGGTCCACGTTGGCCAGAAAGGCATCCCAGCCGCCAAGCAGCGACAGGGCAAACAGCAGACAGACCACCAGACCGATGACCAGCAGCACCATCTGAATGACGTCGCCGTACACGACCGCCTTCATGCCGCCCTGACAGGAATAGATCAGCGTGACCACGCCGATGATGACGATGGTGGCCCACAGCGGCAGTCCGATGGCGTGGGTGAGAATCAGGGCGATGGCATAAACCATCACACTGGTCGCGAAGGCACGCGACAGCTGAAAGACCAGACTCAGAAGAATGCGGGTGCTGCGGCCGAAGCGTTTTTCCAGATAGCTGTAGATGCTGACCACGCCGGCGGCATAAAGCGTCGGGAAAAAGAGGACAATGAGTACGATCATCGCCAGCGGTACAGCGAACTCGTAGGTCAGCCAGATCAGTCCGCCGCCTTCTTTCATGCCGACAAAGGCGGGCGCCGAAATGAAGCTGACCGCCGACAGCTGTGTAGCGGCGGCCGATAGCGACAGCGGAAACCAGCCAAAGCCGCGGCTGCCCAGAAAGTAGTCTTCTCCCGAGTGCTGATCCTTGAAAAGCTGACCCAGCAGTAAAAAACTGCCCAGATAGACCGCGATGACCACGTAATCCAGCCAGACCATGCCACCCTCCCGTACCGGCCAGCCCGGTGGCGCTGGCGGTTATCCGTATTGGTGTTGTTGTTTGGCGTCGATACCCAAAGCGAGCGCTTTGGGTATTTACATTAGGTCAGGTGCATGAGGCTGGCGAGTCGGCGATACAGGTCGGGCCAGGATCCGGCAGGAAAGGTCAGGAAGGCGAACGCTCGATGCCGCGGGTAAAAAGATAACCGTCAAAACTCGGGTCATCGGTATCGGAATGAGTGAAAAGTGTGTGCATGACATGCTCAATGTGGTCCCACATCGCGTCATGCGCGCCGACGCTGTCGCGTTTTTTAAGGCAGGCGAGAATACGGTCGTGATCGGACAGCCAGCTGCGGCGGTAGGAGAAGTCCATGATGCGCCCGTGCAGCCGTCGCCACATGCGGCTGCGGTCGCGCTGCTCCCAGAGCCGATCAACGGCGTCTTCCAGCAGGGTGTTCTGACTGGCCCGTGCAATCAGCAGATGAAAGGCCCGGTCAGCCTGGTCGGCGGCGTTGGTCAGTTCCTGTCCGCCAGTAGAGCTCTCCAGCGCCTGGCGCTCTTCGGCCAGCAGTGCCGACAGGGCGCGAATGTCGGCGGGTGTGACCAGCTCGGCTGCGGCTGATGCCACGGCACTTTCCAGGACCTGACGCGCCTTCAAAAGCTCGAAGGGCCCGATATCTTCTGCCGGCGCGGGCATCGTGATGGCGGTAGAAGAGGCCGGCCGGGCATTACCACTGGAAGCACTGACATAGGTCCCCGAGCCCTTGCGCACCTCTACGCGTCCGGCCAGCTCGAGCATGATAAAGGCCTCGCGCACCACTGTACGGCTGACGTCAAAGCGTTCGGCATATTCGCGCTCCGTGGGCAGTCGGTCGCCGGGGGTATAGCCGTCACGGTCGATCTGCTGACCGATCTGCTCGCCAATGATCTGATACTGTCGGCGCATCCCCACCTCCCTGATGTTTCAAGCCTGTGAGCGGTCACGACCTGTGCTTGTTTCGATGCTCATTGTGGCATGCCAGTTTTACCACGATGTGCTGATAGAGCCTATCTGACAATACTTTAAAGTCCGATGTGAAGCTTTATGACGCCGATGTATACCAATGTCTATTTGGTATGCCAATCACAATACAGGTAGCCTGGCGACATTGATGAACACAGGCAGAGTCATACTCATGAAGATTGTGGATGCACGCGTCATCGTGACCTGTCCGGGTCGTAACCTGGTGACACTGAAAATCGAAACCGATGACGGCATTCATGGCATCGGGGACGCCACACTCAACGGTCGTGAACTGGCGGTCGTGGCCTATCTCGAGGAGCACGTGGCGCCGGCGCTGATCGGACGCGATCCATCCTGTATCGAGGATATCTGGCAGTTTTTCTACCGCGGTGCCTACTGGCGGCGTGGGCCGGTCACCATGTCCGCGATCGGTGCCGTGGACATGGCGCTGTGGGACATCATGGGCAAGGCGGCCGGTCTGCCGCTTTACAAACTGCTGGGCGGCAAAAGCCGTGACCGGGTCATGGTCTATGGCCATGCCACCGGCCATGACATCGAAGGCTGTCTCGAAGAGGTGGCCCGTCACGTCGAGCAGGGCTATCGCGCTGTACGCGTACAGTGCGGCATTCCCGGCATCGCCTCGACCTATGGCGTGGCCAAAAGGGCCGGCGAGCGCTATGAACCGGCGGATTCGAGCCTGCCCAGTGAAAACGTATGGAGCACCTCGAAGTATCTCAATCACGCGCCGAAGCTCTTTCAGGCGGTGCGCGAGCGCTTTGGTGACGACCTGCACGTGCTGCACGACGTGCACCACCGCCTCACCCCCATCGAGGCGGCGCGACTGGGCAAGGAGGTCGAGCCCTATCATCTGTTCTGGCTCGAAGACTGTGTGCCGGCTGAAAACCAGGGCGCCTTCCGCCTGATTCGCCAGCACACCACCACGCCGCTGGCCGTGGGCGAGGTGTTCAATTCGATCCACGACTGCCGCGAGCTGATCGAGTCGCAGTCGATCGACTATATCCGCGCCACCCTGACCCATGCCGGCGGGATCACGCACGTACGTCGTATCGCGGCGCTGGCCGAGCTCTATCACGTGCGCACCGGATTTCACGGACCGACCGATCTCTCGCCGGTCTGCATGGGGGCGGCGCTGCATTTTGATACCTGGGTGCCCAACTTCGGCATTCAGGAGCACATGCCGCACAGCGAAGAGATTGAAGAGGTCTTCCCGCACGCCTATCGCTTCGAGGATGGCCACTTCACGCCTGGCGAGGCCCCCGGACACGGCGTGGATATCGACGAGGGTCTGGCGGCGAAGTACCCCTACAGGCGCGCCAGCCTGCCGGTCAACCGCCTCGAGGACGGCACGCTCTGGCACTGGTAGAGCGATGAGTACGGGCTGCTACGCAGCCGATGATTTCACCGCTGGATTTGATCAGGACCCGCGTCCTGGAGGAGCAAGGTATGTCGATGCGTCAAATGTCACGTCTGCGTCTGTCACAGTTGATTGGTGCCGGCGTTCTGGCTGCCGGGGTTCTGGCGATGGCCACCCCGGTACAGGCCGCCGATTACACGCTGAAATTCGGGCACCTGGCCAACGAGCAGAACATCTGGAACAAGGCCGCCATGCACTTCAAGGAGGTGGTCGAGAAAAACTCCGACGGCCGCATCGAAGTGCAGGTCTATCCCAACGAACAGCTGGGCAACGAGATGGACATGATCAACTCCATCCAGCTGGGCACGGCCGACATGACCATTACCGGCGAGAGTCTGCAGAACTGGGCACCCAAGGCCGCCATGATGGCCGTGCCCTATGCGTTTCGTGACAGCGAACAGCTTGAAAAGGCGGTCGATGGCGACATCGGCAGCGAAATCGAGGCCCAGATCACCGAGCGCACCGGGCTGGTACCGCTGACCTGGTTTGAGCGTGGACCACGTGAACTGACGTCCAATCGTGAAATCAGGACACCTGATGACCTGCAGGGGCTGCGTCTTCGTGTCCCCAACGTGCCGCTGTTTGTCGATACCTGGCAGGCGCTGGGCGCCCGCCCGACGCCCATGGCCTTCAGCGAAGTGTTCACCTCGCTGCAGCAGGGCACGATCGACGCTCAGGAAAACCCGCTGTCACTGATCGAGAGTGCCAGCCTCTCCGAGGTGCAGAAATACGTCAACATGACCAATCACGTCAGAAGCTGGATCTATGTCGTGATTGGCAAGCGCAAGCTCGACAGCATGCCGGACGACCTGCAGAAGGTGGTGCGTGATGCCGCCGGCGACATGCAGAGCTATGAGCGCAACCTGTTCGCCGAGGATCAAAAACGCCTTGAAAAAGCGCTCAAGGACAAGGGCATGACCTTTGTCGAGGTCGACACGAAAGCCTTTGCCGATAAGGCCATGCCGGCCGTCAAGAAGGCGCTCGATCCCGAGCAGACCGAGCTTTTCGAGCGCATTGAAAAGCTCTGAAGCCCTCCAGCCACGGCCTGAATGCGGATTGCCATCCCCCTTTGACTGGCGCCAGAGGGGGATGACAGCAGGGAGACATACAACGTGAGCGATACTGAAAAGCGAGCCAGCGACGCCCTTGAAGCGCTCGACGTGCTGGGGCGCGTACCGCGACTGGGCGGCGTGTTCGGTACCCTGGTAACCCTTCTGGATCGAGCGCTGGCCACGATCGCCGGTCTGACGCTGATCGCGATCGCCGGTGTGGTCATCGTACAGATTCTGGGACGTCTGATTCTGCCGGCGGCGCCGGTATGGACCGAGGAGCTGTCGCGTTATCTCTTTATCATGATGATTGCTGTCAGCGCTGGCCTGGTCATGCGCCGCGGCAAGCACATCAGTCTGGAACTCTTTCATCATCGCTTCGGCGTCAGAGGTGCCTGCTGCTATCAGCTGCTGATCAGCGTGGTGCTGGTCGGCTTTGCCTGGCTGATCGTGCCCTATGCCTGGCAGTACGCCAGCATCGGGGCCTTTCAGACCTCACCGGCCCTCAAGGTCTCGATGCAGTGGGTATTTGGCGCCACCGTGGTGCTGTTTGCCATGGTCATCCTGTACGGCGTGATCGGTGTCATTGAAGCCGTGGCCGGGCTCCTGGGCCTGTCCCGTCACGACAAGGCAGCGCCTGGCGGCGAGCGGAGGTAACACCATGGAAGTATTGATGCTGTTTGCGGTGTTTTTTGTCCTGCTGTTCGCCGGTATCCCAATTGCCTTTGCCCTTGGCATCTCCTCGGCGGCCTATCTCTTTACGGCCGGCATTCCGCTGACCATCGTGCCGCAGCGCATGTTTGCCGGCATGGATTCGTTCGTACTGCTGTGTATTCCCGGCTTCATTCTGGCCGGTAATCTGATGAACGTGGGCAACATTACCGAGCACATCGTGCGCTTTTCCAACGCGGTGGTCGGCCATATCCGCGGCGGTCTGGGCCTGGCCAACGTGGGCGGCTCGATGATCTTTGGCGGCATCTCCGGCACGGCTGTGGCCGATGCGGCAAGCGTGGGCGCGGTCATGATCCCCGGTATGGCGAAATCCGGCTATGACAAGCCCTTTGCGGCGGCCGTCACGGCGGCGTCTTCAACGATCGGCCCGATCATTCCCCCCAGCGTGCCGATGATCATCGTGGGCTCGCTGTCCGGCATCTCGGTCGGGCGCATGTTCATGGCCGGCGTGGTGCCGGGCATTCTGCTGGCGCTGGGGATGATGATTACCGTCTACGTGCTGGCGGTCAAAAGGGGCTACCCGAAGGAGAGGCGTGCCTCGCTCAAGGAGATTCTGAGTGAAGGCAAGAGTGCGTTCTGGGCGCTGCTGATGACCTTCATCATCCTCTACGGCATCATTGGCGGCTTCTTTACGCCTACCGAAGCCTCGATCGTGGCCTGCATCTACGCCCTGGTGGTGGGGATGTTCGTCTACAAGGGGCTGAACTGGCGCAACCTGCCGGGACTTTTTGTCGACGCGGCCCTGACCTCGGCGGCACTGATGATGCTGGTGGGGCTGGCCAATCTGTTTGGCTGGATCCTGACCAGCGAGCGCATTCCGCAGATGATCGCCGACGGCATTCTCGGCATCAGCGACAATCCGCTGGTGGTCATTTTGATTCTCAACCTGATCCTGCTGTTTGTCGGCACCTTCATGGAAACCATCGCCGCACTGATCATCCTGTTCCCGGCGCTGCTGGGCGTGGCGACCGGCGTCGGGGTCGATCCGGTGCACTTTGGCATCATGGCGGTGCTGAATCTGATGATCGGACTGACCACACCGCCGGTGGGCATCTGCCTGTTCGTGGTCTCCGGCATCGGCGAAATCCGCATGAGTCAGGTGGCGCGCGCCATCATTCCGTTTTTGTTGTGCAATCTGGCAGTACTGGTGCTGGTGATGTACATCCCGGCCATCTCGCTGTGGCTGCCCGATCTGGTCATGGGGCCGGCAGGATAACGCGGCGCTGATCATTTCGGCGCTGCCGAGCAAGGAGAGAAAGTGATGAGTCCATCCGAGGCCCGTGACACGATTGATGTCGTCCGCATCGACTCAAAGCATGCGCCGGAGCGCATCGGCATCGTGCACCTGGGGCTGGGCGCTTTTCACCGGGCCCATCAGGCCCAGGTGGTGGAGCAATGCATCGCCCGCGGCGAACGCGACTGGGGCATCTGCAGCGTCAATATTCGCGGCAACCGCGCGCTGGTCGAGACCCTGCGTGACCAGGGCTTTCGCTACCATCTGGCTGAATATACCGACCGCGCCCATGTCACCCTGCGCGAGATTGGCGCCATCAACGAGACGCTGTTTACCGGCACGGACTCGCAGGGCCAGCAGGGCGAGGATCTTTCAGTACTGCTGGATCGCTTGAGCAACGTCGATACGCGCATCGTGACCCTGACGGTCACCGAAAAGGGCTACTACCTGAGCCCCAGCGAGGGCACGCTTTTAAGCGATGATCCGGCCATTGCTGCCGATATCGCTCACCCTGAAGCCCCTCGTACGGCGCCGGGCATTCTGGTCGAGGCGCTGGTCCGTCGCCGGCAGGCCGGCCTCGCGCCCTTCACCGTACTGTCGTGTGACAACATGCCGGACAATGGCGAGCGCACCCGGCGTGCCGTGGTGGCGCTGGCCCGGCGGCGGGATGCCGCACTGGCCGAGTGGATCGATACAGGCGTGGCCTTTCCTTCCAGCATGGTGGATCGCATCGTGCCGGCGATGGACGAGGAGGCCTTTGGTCGTCTGCGGCGGCTTGGTGGTGACGACCCGGCGGCCGTGATCAGCGAGGCCTTTCTACAGTGGGTGATCGAGGATCACTTCCCGCAGGGCCGGCCCGACTGGGCCCACGCCGGCGTCGAGATGGTCGAGGACGTCGCGCCCTTTGAGACCATGAAGCTTCGCATGCTCAACGGCGCGCACTCGCTTCTGGCCTACACCGGTCCCTTGATGGGTCTGGAGACGGTGGCCGAAGCGGTCACCGACCCGCTGATGCAGCGGCTTCTGCGCCGCTACATGCGGGAAGAAGCGGCGCCGACCCTGTCGATGCCGGAGAGCGTGTCGCTGGAAGACTACGCTGACGCGCTGATGGCGCGCTTTGGTAACGACAGTCTGCGCCACCGGCTGCACCAGATCGCCATGGACGGCTCACAGAAGCTGCCCCAGCGTTGGCTGCGCGGCGCCGAGGAGCGTCTGGCGGCCAGCGATGACGAGCAGGCGCTCAAGGCCACCGTGTTCGGCGTGGCGGCCTGGATTCGCTACACCCGCGGCGTGGACGAGCAGGGCCGGAGCTATCCGGTCAGCGACCCGATGGCAGATCAATTGACGCAGTGTCATGCCCTTGAGCGCAGCGCGGATCGAGCGGCCGCCGTGATGGGGCTCGAGTCGATCTTCTCGCCAGCGCTGGTCAGCGCGCCGCGCTTTGGCCAGCAGGTACAAAAGGCGCTGGAGGTCATTGAGCAGCTCGGCATGCGCGCAGCGCTTGAGCAGCATCTGGCGAACGTCTGAACGGGTTTCGGGGTTTGCCGGGCAGTTTTCACGGTTTTACGGTACAGGGAGAAAAAGGGCATGGAACATACCTGGCGCTGGTTCGGCCCGAATGACCCGGTGACGCTGGCCGAGATTCGCCAGGCCGGCGCAAGTGGCATTGTCACGGCACTGCACGGTCACGATCCGCAGTCGCCCTGGTCGGTCGAGGAAATTGCCGAGCGCCAGCGCCTGATCGACGCCGCGGGGCTGTCGTGGTCGGTGGTGGAAAGCGTGCCGGTGCCGGAATCGATCAAGCAGGCGCTGGATCTCCCGGCCCGCGATCGCGCCATCGAGGTGTTCTGCAAAACGCTGGAAAACCTGGCGGCCTGCGGCATCGATACGGTGTGCTACAACTTCATGCCGATTCTGGACTGGACGCGCACCGAGCTTGAATGGCCCACCGAGACCGGTGGGCGAGCGCTTCGCTTTGATCAGACCGCTTTTGCCGCCTTTGAACTGTTCATTCTTGAGCGCCCGGGCGCGCAGGCGCTCTATAGCGAGGCCGAAATCGAGGCGGCTCGCCGATGTTTCGAGGCCATGGATGACACCGGGCGTGAACGGCTGGTGACCACGCTGATTGCGGGGCTGCCGGGGGCGGATCAGCACTACACGCTGTCACAGTTTCTCGAGCACTTGAAGGCCTACGAGACCATCGATGAGGACCGGCTGCGGGCCAATTATCGCCACTTTCTGCAAGCGGTGGTGCCGGTGGCCGAACGGTTGGGGCTGCGTCTGGCCGTGCATCCGGATGATCCGCCGCGCCCGCTGCTGGGGCTGCCGCGAATTGTCTCGACCGCCGAAGACGCCCGCTGGGTGCTGGAGCAGGTCAAGAGTCCGGCCAACGGCCTGACGTTTTGTACCGGCTCCTACGGGGTGCGTGAGGACAACGATCTTGTCGCCATGGCGCGCGAGTTCGCACCGCACATTCATTTCATCCATCTGCGCGCCACGCGCCGTGATGCCGATGATCCCTCAAGCTTTATCGAGGCAGAGCATCTCGACGGCGATGTCGACATGGTCGGGGTGATTTGCGAACTGGTGAGCGAGGAGCGGCGTCGTGCCGGGCACGGCGGCGCCCGCCTGCCGATGCGGCCTGATCACGGCCATCAGCTCTGCGATGACAGAGCGCGTCAGACCAACCCCGGCTATCCGCTGATCGGGCGCTTGAAGGGGCTGGCCGAACTGCGCGGCGTGGAGTGCGCCGTGCGCGCGCTCACCTGATCGGCCACGAGGATTCGTTGCCCTGTCGTTCAGGAGGACAGGGCAGCGGATGCTCGGCGCCACAGAGCGCGAGGCGCCCGGGCAAGTCGACGCAGGTGCCGGGTGCGATGACGTCGCAGCGCCTTTTCCGGCAGGCGGTACTCCATGCCTTCCTCGATGGTGTAGCGGCAGGGGTTGCAGAGCCCGCAGGGCGCCTGATCGATCGGACTGTAGCAGAACCATGATTTTTCCAGCGCCTTGATAAAACCGTGGCGTTCGGCCTCGGCCTTCATCTGCATCTTGGAGATCTGCAGCAGGGGGAAGTCGAAAAAACGGAAGATGGCTTCGTCGCCCTCGGCGCGATCATCGAAAGTCCAGCTGCCGTTCCCGGTGGCCACCACCCGGCCCTCCAGAAAGTGATAGGCCTTGTCATCGACGTGGACGCTCAGCTCAAGGTGGTTGATCCCCTTGCTGCTGGCATAGCGGGCCAGCCAGTCGTACTGGCTGCCCAGATGCGCCTGCTGCGTCAGCCGGTGATACGCCGCGCTCAGCTCGGTATCTTCTGCAATTTCAGTGACCGGTGTGATTCGAAGTGGTTCGATCCGGGCTGCTGCTTTCGGATCAATGCCGGCCAGAGTGGCACGTACCTCTGAAATGGCCTGCAGTTCGCGCAGGCTGGAGCCCCGACCCAGATCGACGATGTAGTGAGGGACGACCGTTCTCTTTTCGATCGTCGCCGCCGAGAGGACTCGATAAGTCGAGTCCCAGCCGCCCGTCCACAGCACATCGATCCGGGATTGCATAAGTCGTCCTTTAGCTGAATTTAATAAAATTGCGCAGACGCTATCGCATCTTCCGCTACGGTTATTATGCTGATTCGCGTATTTTCGAGCGGACAGACAAAGGGGATTCGATGGCAACATACGGATTCATTCAGACAGGCGCTCGCCTGCGGGTCTATGCTCTGAGTGACCGATGCACTGATGCCTGTTTGCCTGTCAGGAGGTCTGATGAACCCTGCACCCCGCATAATGACGCTGCTCTGTCTCTCACTGGTGGCCCTGCCGGCCTGGGCGGCGACGCCGATGGCCGTCGAGGACGGGATTCTGATCGTCATGCTGGGGCTGGTCTTGATCGCCATCGAGGCCATTACACCGACCTTTGGTGTGGTGGGGTTGCTGGGGCTGCTGGTCTTTGTCATCGGTGCCTCGATGATGGTCAACGCGGGCCTTCTGCCCGGCGGTGACAGCATGCTCGGCATGGCGATGGTCATCGGCGCGGCGCTGCTGCTCGGGGGCTTTCTGCTGTGGGTCGTGATGCGCTTTTTGCGCTTTCGCCGTATCACGCCGATGGGCGGACGCGAGGAGGTGATCGGTGCAGTCGCCGAAGCCACGCGCCATTTTACCGAGCACCATCAGGGCGACTATCACGGCTATGTTCACGTCCGCGGCGAGCGCTGGCAGGCGCGCAGCACTACTCCCGTGGCCGAAGGTGAGCATCGCCGTATCAGCGAGGTGCACGGTCTTGTGCTGATACTGGAGCGCGAAGCGGTCCTGCCGGCCAGTCCTGCCCCCTCAACGAACAAATAATTCTGTCCGATCCAGCCTGGGAGAAGTTGCATGCTGACCTATCTGATTCCCATTGTTGTCGTGGTGTTTCTTCTGGCCGCCTCGGTCAAGGTGCTGCCCGAGTACAAGCGCGGCGTGGTGTTCTTTCTGGGGCGCTTTCAGGGCGTGAAGGGGCCGGGTCTCTTTCTGATCCTGCCGGTGATCCAGAAAATGGAGTCCGTGGACCTTCGTACCGTCACGCTGGACGTGCCGGGACAGGACGTCATTTCCCGCGACAACGTCACCGTACGGGTCAATGCCGTGGTCTATTTCAAGGTGGTGGATCCGGAAAGGGCAATCATTCAGATCGAGAATTACGGCATGGCCACCAGCCAGATCGCGCAGACGACGCTGCGCTCGGTACTGGGCAAGCATGATCTTGACGAGATGCTCTCCGAGCGTGACCGGCTCAACGATGACATCCAGGTCATCCTTGATCAGCAGACGGAAGCCTGGGGCATCAAGGTATCCAACGTCGAGATCAAGCAGGTTGATATCAGCGAGGACATGGTGCGTGCCATTGCTCGTCAGGCCGAGGCCGAACGTGAGCGTCGCGCCAAGGTCATCGCAGCCGAAGGCGAGATGCAGGCCTCTGAAAAACTGGTGGAAGCCGCCGAAATCATGTCGAAAAATCCGGCCGCCCTGCAGCTTCGCTATCTGCAGACCATGAGTGACATGAGTAACAAAAATGCCTCGACTATTGTGTTCCCGCTGCCGCTGGAAATCACAAAAATCTTTGAGCAGATGCGCGGCAGGGACTGAGCGTTCGACGCTGTCCCGGATCTGAAATCGTGCCGCAGTGATCACTGATTTAACCTATGCTGTATGACGTCGTATCAGGAATCATCGAGGGAGAGTGTCACGTGCAAAAGACAACCACACTAAGCGCCGCCGTACTGGCAGGTATGCTGAGCATCACACCGGCCATGGCTGATCAGCAGACGCCTGAAACCGACAATATCAACGAGGTGCCGGCCGGCAACTACACGATCGATCCGCTGCACTCCAAGATCACCTGGGGCGTGGATCACTATGGCTTTTCCCGCTACGAAGGCCAGTTCGTGGATCTTTCCGGTTCGCTCAGACTCGGTGAAGACCCGGCCGACAGCAACCTGAAAATCGAGATTCCGCTGGACAAGGTGCTGACCGGCAGCGGTCTGACCGAGCATTTGCAGGGAGAGGATTTCTTCAACAGTGCCGAGCACGGCACGGCGACCTTTACCTCTACCAGCATCGAAATCGATGGGGATGACGAAGCCACGATCACTGGCGATCTGGCGCTCAACGGTCAGACTCATCCGGTCGAGATCGAGGCCGAATTCAATCGGGGCGGCGTCTACGCCTTTGACGAGAAATACCACATTGGTTTTAACGGGGAAGCCACCATCAAGCGCAGTGATTACGCCATCAACTATCTGATGCCCGAGGATGACAAGCAGGGCATCAGCGATGAGGTCACGCTGCGCATCGAGGCCGAGTTCGTTCCTGAAAAGGCTCAGTAAGGTCTGCCATCAGGGTGCGAGGCTGATGTTCAGGGCCTGTGATCGAGGGTGATCACGGGCCCTTTTGGCATCAGGCATCGGTTCCCGACAGGTTATTTCGGGATGCACGATGTGTCTGCGACTGTTAGACTTCGCCGCCATTGATGACCTCAACAGCTGGTTAAAGCAATGATCCCGATGCCTGTCACGACCCTCTGGCGCCTTACGCCACCCTGAGCCTTTCAGGGATCACCGCTCACCCGAGCGGCGCACTCGCACGAGTGCTGTCGTGACGTCTCTGGCGTCAATTCTCCTTGTGTTTCAAAAATCAATGTCACCATGCCTACATGGATCGCCCATGGCGTTCATGCATTGGTCATGGCGCTGACATGACCATGATGGCGTTGCCGCATGGTATGACATTCTTATCGCGAGCGGCCGGCGCGATATGGACATGATGTGACCGGCCGCTTCGTCCAGTAAAGGCAGAAACGTTCGGGACAGGACGAAATGCTCGGGACAGAACGGGACGTTCGGCTTCAATCACGACCGGCGCTGGCAGGGCGCCACGGATTTTCAACGACAAAAGGAAGCGATGAGCATGATGGGCTCAATAAAACAGAACTGGTTTTCCAACGTGCGCCCGGATGTGCTCTCGGGACTGGTGGTCGCGCTGGCGCTGATTCCCGAGGCGATTGCCTTTTCGATTATTGCCGGCGTTGACCCGCAGGTCGGGCTCTACGCATCGTTCTCGATAGCGGTCGTGATCTCGATTGCCGGCGGACGCCCGGCGATGATCTCGGCGGCTACCGGGGCCATGGCGCTTTTGATGGTGACTCTGGTACGTGATCACGGCCTTGAGTATCTCTTTGCCGCGACCATTCTGACCGGTCTTTTACAGATCCTCTGGGGCGTGTTGAAGCTGGGCAGTCTGATGCGCTTTGTCTCCCGGTCGGTGGTGACCGGCTTCGTCAATGCGCTCGCCATTCTGATCTTCATGGCGCAGCTGCCGGAAATTACCGGCGCCAACGCTACGCCGACCGTCTATGCCATCATGCTCGGTGGCCTGGCCATTATCTATCTCTTTCCGTACGTGCCGAAGGTCGGCAGGGTCATTCCTTCGCCAATGGTCTGTATCGTGGTGATGACGGCGATCTCCATGATCATGGGGCTCGATGTGCACAAGGTCGGCGATATGGGCGAGCTGCCCGACAGCCTGCCGGTCTTTCTGATTCCCGATATTCCGCTCAATCTCGATACCTTCCTGATCATCCTGCCCTATGCCCTGACGCTCTCGGTGGTGGGGCTTCTGGAGTCGATGATGACCGCCACGATCGTGGACGATCTGACCGACACGCCCAGCGACAAGAACCGCGAGTGCCGCGGGCAGGGCATTGCCAACGTGGCGACCGGCTTTCTGGGTGGCATGGCCGGCTGCGGCATGATCGGTCAGACCGTGATCAACGTGAAATCCGGTGGGCGCACCCGGCTCTCCACCATGACCGCCGGCATCGGACTTTTGATCATGGTGGTCTTTCTGGGACCGCTGGTGGCACAGATTCCGATGGCCGCGCTGGTGGCCGTCATGGTCATGGTCTCGATCGGTACCTTTGACTGGGGCTCGATTCGCGACCTGCCCAGAAAGCCGCTGACCACCAACATCGTCATGCTGGCCACCGTGGCAGTGACCGTAGTCACCCATAACCTGGCGATGGGCGTACTGGTGGGCGTGCTGCTGGCGGCCCTGTTTTTTGCCAACAAGATCAGCCGTATCCTGCAGATCGACAGTGTGGTCAGCGATCACGAGGGCGTGCAGCAGCGGGACTATCACGTGCGCGGTCAGGTCTTTTTTGCCTCGACCACCCGCTTTGCCGATGCCTTTGACGTCAAGGAAGGCGTGGACCGTGTCTGCATCAATGTGACCCACGCTCATTTCTGGGACGTGACGGCTGTCGAGGTGCTCGATCGGATCGTCATGAAGTTCCGCCGCGAGGGCATCGAGGTCGAGGTGGCAGGCCTCAACGAGGCCAGTCAGACCATGGTCGATCGCTTCGGCGTGCACGACAAGACCGATGGCATCATGGAGCCCGGCGGCCACTGAGCGGCAGTTTCCTGATCCCGGAGGGCGTCAACGCCTTTCGGGATGAGCCACAATCGAACCAAGATATGCGTTTCGGGAGAGTCTCATGAGCAGAACCATCATTGCCTGCTTCGATGATCAGGCGCGTGCCGACTGCGCCATCGGCGATTACGCGGCATGGGCGGCGCGCCAGATCGAGGCGCCGCTGTGTCTTTTGCATGTGCTGGAGCAGCGCGCCATGACGCATGAGGACTATTCCGGTCAGATCGGACTGGGCACTCGCGAGCGAATGCTGGAAGAGCGTACCGAGGAGGAAGGCCGGGCTGCCCGTCAGGCGCGTGAAGAGGGCAAGCGCATGCTCGAGGCGCTGAAGGCGCGCCTTGCAGATGATACGCTGACGCTGGACGTGCAGCAGCGCCACGGCGCGCTGGCGCCCACGCTGCGCGGGATCTGCACCAGCGAGGATCTGCTGGTGCTGGGGCGCTGCGGCCGCGACCACAACCACGGTGACGGGACGGCCTCGCTGGGGGCCCACCTGGAAGACCTGGCGCAGCATCTGGATATTCCGATGCTGATCGCCCCGGCGCACTTTCGTATGCCGGCGCGCGCCATGGTCGCCCTTGATGGCAGCGAGCGCGGGCTCGAGCAGCTCTCGCGCCTGGTGGAGCGCGGCTGGCTTCGGGGGCTGGAAACCCATGTGGTGCATGTCGGCGAGCCGGCCAACGCTACGCCTGCCGAGCGTGGCGCTGAATTCCTGAAGGCGGCAGGGCTCGATGCCCGCGCGGTCAGTCTGGAGGGCGATGCCGGGCGCAAGCTGCCGGCCTATGCACGCGAGCAAGAGATCGATCTCGTGGCGATGGGCGCCTACGGCCACAGCTCGCTGCGCCGCTTTCTAATGGGCAGTACGACTCACACCCTGCTGGAAGCCATGCCCAGTGCCGTGCTGTTGATGCGACACCTTTGAGGCTGCGGCCCCGGTCCCACAGCGGCACCGGTCCAATTCGAATCAAAAAGAGGCGCCCCGATGGGCGCCCCTTTCAATACTGACAGATCGCGTCGACAGGCATTGCCGAAGGCTTACTGACCAAGCGTGACCATATCGCCCTTGAAGGCCACTTCCGTGACCACGTTGCCGGCGCGGCACTCATAGCGCTGGCTGTCCGGATTGGCGCGCTGCTCGTAGTAGCTGGTGATATTGACGACGGCGTTGGCGCCGACCTGACGGGCACGCTCCTGCAGGGCCAGCAGCGACTGAAGCGCGGCCAGACGGCAGGACTCATCATCGGTACGCAGTGCTGCCCGCACCTTGTTGGAGCTGAAATAGCCGCCGCGGCGCGTCTGGATCGCCGGATGCTGCTGATCGGCAAAATAGAGCCGAATCGAGGGATCAAGCTTTTCCTGCGCCTCGGGCTGGGTCATGACGTCGGCCAGCGGCTGCATCAGAAAGGTATTACGTGCCTGTGCCGGGCCTGCCGTGGCCAGCATGATCAGGGCGCCTGTCATGGCGGCGGCCATGGAGATTTTAAAGGGCAGGTGGAAGGTCATCGAACGTCCTCCGGGAGGTATCAAAAAGGCAGGGGGCACAATGTAGCCTTTCAGGCAGGTTTGCGAAAGACCGCGCATGGGCGCGGCCGTCATCCTCAGCCTGACAGCGGCTTTCGAAAGGCCTGAAAACAGTGCTGATTTCGGGGCAGTGCCACGACCCTATGGGCGTCCAGCCCCGGTACCCGGATGGGCTCGAGCTGCGCGAATGCCGGAATATCCTCGGGGCTTACCCGGTTGTAGGGCGGATGATCGTTCCAGCCCAGCAGCAGCAATCCACCGGGGCGCAGACAGTCCACACAGGCGGTAAAGGCCTGATCGACGTCGTCCGGCTCGTTCAGACCCCAGCCGAGCACGCCGTTGCACAGTACGGCGTCGAGCCCCTCATGAGGGATGTGATCGCTCAGCGACGTCAGGTTGCCCACAATGTGGCGATCGCCGCCAAAGGGGCGCTTGGCCGCGTCCAGATCGATGGTCGTGACCTCGGCATCTCCCAGCAGTGACGGGTAGTGATGGGTATACCAGCCACAGCCCACCATCAGCACGCGCCGAATACTGTCATCACGCGCCAGCGCCGGCAGGATGGCGTTTTCAAACATGATGCGGTCACGGTAAGGGTAGCGCAGCCGTACACCATGGTGATCCAGTGTGCGAAGGGTCGTGGCCGTCCAGCCATACAGCGCTGCCTTGAAACTCATGTGGCGTCTCTCTGATTATTGTCATCCCTGATACGAAACACATACTGGCAGCTTTCTACCTGACTTTGGCCTGAAAAGGCACAATCAGAACAATTTTTCAGAAAAGCCCGCCATTGACGGCGATGACCTGCCGGGTCACATAGCTGCTGTCATCGGAGCACAGGAAGCTGATCACGCCGGCGACCTCTTCGGCCTGGCCCATACGCTGCATGGGCACGATTTTTTTGATGTCCACATCGACATCGTCGGTCATGTCGGTATTGACCCATCCGGGGGCAATACAGTTCACCGTGATGTTCCTCTTGGCCAGCTCCAGCGCCAGCGACTTGCTGGCCGCGATCAGCCCGCCCTTGGCGGCACCGTAGTTGACCTGGCCGCGATTGCCGATCACGCCGGCCGCCGAGGAGAGCACCACGATACGCCCGCCGCGGCGGCGCTGGATCATGGGCATCACCAGCGGCCTGAGTACGTTGTAAAACCCGCCCAGATCGACATTGAGCACGCTGTCCCACTGCATATCACTCATGCCGGGAAAGGGCGCGTCCTGGTGGAAGCCGGCGTTGAGCACCACGCCGTAATAGGCGCCGTGCTCGGCGACATCGGCTTCAAGACAGGCACGCGCCTCATCGCGCGATCCCACGTCAAACTGCAAAAGCCGCGCACTGCGCCCCATCGCAGTGATCTCGTCTGCCACGGCGCGTGCCTGCGCCTCGCTCTGGCGGTAGTGAACGACGATATCGAAACCGTCGCGGGCCAAGCGCAGGGCAGCGGCCCGTCCGATGCCGCGACCGGCGCCGGTAATCAGGATGGTCTGTGACATGTCATCTTCCGATAGCGTGATGGAGAGAAAAAAGGGCAGGCCGCCGACTATACGGCGTCGGCCTGCAGAACGCTCAGGCTCGCCCGGGCCAGCCAGTCGTGCTCGGGAGAGGCGCCGGGCCGGTAGAGACGGCCTTCAAAGGTGCCCAGGCCGCTGGCGGCGACGGTATCGACTCGCACCATTACCTCCAGAGGCGCATCGGGGACCAGATCATCAAGGCGAGCCTCGAACCGGCGTGCACCCAGCAGCATGCCCTGGCGGGGCGTGCCGCCCTCGCGGGGCTGCAGGGTCGACCAGGCCGCCGAGGCCTGGGCCATCCACTCCAGCGCTACCTGAACGGGAATGCCGTGATCGTCGGCGAACAGTGACGAAGCCGACGGTATCACAGCTGCGACGATGTGTTCGGCATTGGCCGCGACCACATGATCAAGCAGACACATTGGCCCCTGATGCGGTACCAGCGACGCCACGGGCGGCCAGGCAGCAGCGGACTCAGACATCACTGCGTTCCAGAATCAGGGCCGCATTGTTGCCGCCGAAGGCAAAGGCGTTGGACATTGCCACACGGGGCTGTCCGGTCGTTTCGGCATCCACCAGCGATAGCGGCATCAGCGTGTCATCGAGTGGCTGATCATGCACGTGACGCGGCAGAAAGCCGTGTTCCAGCGCGAGCCAGCAGAAGGCGGCCTCGAGCGCACCGGCCGCGCCCAGGGTATGTCCGGTCAGCGCCTTGGTCGAGCTGGCGGGTGGTTGATGATCGCCAAAGACATCATGAAGGGCCAGCGCTTCCATGGCATCGTTGTGCGCCGTGGCGGTGCCGTGCAGGTTGAGATAATCGACATCACCGGGGCTTCGCCCGGCCATGTCCAGCGCCTGGCGGATGGCGGCGATGGCGCCCACGCCGTCCGGAGCAGGTGCCGAAATGTGGTGGGCATCCGAGCTTTCGCCGTAGCCGGTCAGCTGAATGCCGTCGGGGTCGCGGGTAACGATGAACAGTGTCGCCGCCTCGCCGATATTGATGCCGCGTCGTTCGGCCGTGAAGGGCTGACACGGCGCGTCGCTGACCGCACCCAGCGCGTCAAAGCCGTGTACGGTCAGGTGACACAGGGTATCGGCGCCGCCGGCGATCACGGCATCTGCCTGACCGGAGCGCAGCAGACGTCGCGCCGCGCTCAATGCCCGGGCACCGGAGCTGCAGGCCGTGGAAATGGTCCAGGCAGGCCCTGCAAGCCCCAGATGGTCGCGAATGAAGTGGGCCGGTGCGCCGAGCTCCTGATGGGCGTAGCGGTAG
Source organism: Kushneria avicenniae (assembly GCF_900112585.1). Lineage (GTDB taxonomy): Bacteria > Pseudomonadota > Gammaproteobacteria > Pseudomonadales > Halomonadaceae > Kushneria > Kushneria avicenniae. The sequence continues at coordinate 323,096 of NZ_FOLY01000002.1, forward strand.
CGCTCGTCAAAATCGTTGCCGGGCCCGGTGCGGGCAATGGCTGCCTCGGTTTCCGAAATGCCCGAGGTGCTGGTACCCATGACCACCGCGATGCGATGCGGCGCGTATCGTGACAGCACCTCGTCAAGCTGCGGGCCGAGCGCCTTCAGCGCGGTGGCGATCAGCCGGTTGTTGCGACTGGCAAGCTCGATCGGCCAGTCATCGGCGGTGACCAGCGACGTCGTGACATCACCCAGCGCCAGTGGCCTTCCGGGGGTATAGCGTTCGCTGTTGACCAGCCCGCGTCGCCCCGTAGCGAGGGCGTCGACAAGGGTGGCCCGGTCATCGCCGAGGCTGCAGATCACGGCGGGTTCAGAGAGTCGGCAGCCGTTGATCGTCATGGGGTGCCTCCGGCATCCGGCGTGTCTCCGAAGGGCGTAATGACCATGCGATAGCCGATCTGGAAATCGGTCAGCACGTCATGGGCCTGGCTGACGGGGCGCTCGATGGTATCGATCCGGGCCACGAGGGTGTCACCTTCAAGAATTTCGCGAACCCGGCCATGCTCAAAGCCCTGATCACGTACCTGCCATGCACTGTTCTGGAAGGCCGTTTTCAGGTCCGATTCGGGGCGCAGGCTCCACTCCAGGCGCTGGGCAAACCACTCGGCGGGAAAGGGCGGCTGATCCATGATCGACCGGGTATAGCGCGCGCCCTGATCGTCGCGCACCAGAGTGAATAGACGCTGGCCGGTGGGCGTGGCGATTACGACACGCAGGCCCTCATTATCGAGCCGAATGACCGCCAGCAGCGTTTGTGCTTCGCGGGCGTTGTCAAAAGGCGTGATGGTCAGTCGGCGCTTGAGCGTCTGCGTCTCGCCCTGCCAGCCGGGAGCGGCCTGGGGCGCCATGGCCGGCGCGCTGCAGCCGACCAGAAGGGTCAGCACCAGCAGGAGCGCGCAGGGCCACAAGCGGCGGGTGAGAGGCGAGTGTGGCAGGAAGGGCAGTGCTGTCATGCGGCGTGTCCACACAGTTGGGCCAGGGTGTCGAGGTGTCGACGCGGCTGGCTGACGAAGGGGTTGTCGTTATCCCAGGCGTAGCCTGCCAGCACGGCGCTGATCATGCGTCGCAGATAGGCCGGCGGCTCGGGATGGAAAATGATGGCCGGCAGCCGGCCGTCGTACCAGGCCTCCACAAAGGCGCGAAAGGTATCGATGCCGTGGCGCAGCGGCTGCTCGAAATCGTTTTTCCAGTCGACGCTTTCGCCTTCAAGCTGCGCCCTGACCAGCGGCACGGCCAGACAGGCCGAGCGTACTGCGACGGTGACGCCGGAGGAGAATATGGGATCGAGAAACTCACCGGCGTTGCCAAGAATCGCGTATCCCGGGCCGGTCAGACTTTTGACGTTGCGGCTGTAGCCGCCCAGTGACGCAATGGGACGATGGGGCGTTTCAATATCGAGCCAGTCGCCCAGCTCGTCAAAGGCCGTGAAACAGGCCTGAAAACCCTGCGTCTCGTCCGTCTCGAAACCGGTCAGGCGCGAGAGTTCTTCGGGCGAGCCGACGAAGCCGGTCGAGGCGCGGCCGTTGGCAAAGGGAATGACCCAGTACCAGACGCTGGCACGGCCGTGCAGGCCGATCTGGATCTTTGTGCGGTCGAAGTCCTGACGCTCGCAGGCCTCCGGTCTGAGCGACAGGTGGGTAAAAAGGGTCTTTCGCGGCGTCAGGTGAGACGTCTTCAGCGTGCCCTCCAGTCGCGCCAGGACCTGCGCAAGGCCGCTGGCATCAAGCACGAAGCGCGCCTTCAAGCGCCAGGCGCTGCCCTGCTCATCGGTAACGGTCAAGGCTGGCGTGTCGGGATGAGAGGCGAAGGCAGTGACGCGCTGACCGAAGCGTACCTCGGCGCCGCGGGCACAGGCAGCCTCGATCAGGCGCTGATCGAAATCGGCGCGCTCGACCTGCCAGGCCTGCCCCGTACCCTCGCTCGACTTGTCGCGAAAGTCGATGTCCACCCGCTCGCTGCCGCGGACAAAGCGGGCGCCGTTTTTCATCTGGTAGCCGGCTCTGTTGATCACCTCGGAAAGCCCGACGCTTTCGAGATCCATCAGACACTGCGGCAGCAGGCTTTCGCCGATGGAAAAGCGCGGGAAGTGCGATGCCTCGAGCACCAGCACCCGCAGGCCCGCCTCGGCCAGCATGGCGGCGGCCACGGCGCCGGCAGGCCCGGCGCCGATCACGGCCACATCAGTCTTTTGTTCGGGCAGCTCGCTCCCGAAGGATTGCGACGGGGAAGTTGTCATGGCGTTATCCATGGTCATTGTTGTCAGGCGTTGTCCGGTCTTCAGGGAGACGGTGCTGCACCAGGGCCGTGAGCAGCCAGACGCTGGCCAGGCCGATCAGGGTTGTCATGCCGATGTGGTGCAGCACCGGCGTGGCACTGAAGGCCAGAAGCCCGAAGGCCAGCAGGCTTGAAATGATCGACAGCGTGATCGCAAGCCAGGCGTGATGCGCTCTGGGATGTTCCTGCATGAAAATGCCGGCGTCCAGTCCGATGCCCAGCACCAGCAAAAGTGCCAGCTGATGAAACAGATTCAGCGGCACACCCAGCAGCGCGTAGAGAGTGAGCACGGTCAGAATCGCGCCGCCGGCGGGAGCGATGACTCGCCAGGTGCGCCACCGATAGCGCAGCGCCAGCAAAAGCGTCAGCAGCACGAGCGCACCGGCTACCCACTGCGCGATCTGTCGGCGCAGCTTGCCCAGCACCGTGCTGATCTGTTCGACCCGGTCGACCAGCTCAATGTGCTCGTCGCTGCGCGCCAGGCTTGCCAGCTGCTGGCGGGCGTGGTCATCGACGCCGCTCAGGGTGATCATGCCGGCCACCATGTCATGGTCGATGCGGCCAAGCCACAGGCGCTGATCGTTCTCGCCCAGCGGGCTTTCAAGCCAGTGCTCCGGCATCAGAGGCGGTGACTGATCCACCATGGTCATGGCGCGCTCATAGAGCGCCGGTGGCAGCCCTGCCGAGGCATAGACCTTATCGAGCTGCTGTTTATAGAGGTTGCGGGTGCGTTCCAGGTTGGCACTCTGACGCGCTTTCGAAGGCACATGGTCGGCCAGACTGGCATGACTGCCCAGGTGGCCCTCTTCGACCAGCCCGTCCAGCATGGGATCAAGTGATTCAACCCGGCCGAGAAAGCCCTCACTGTCGTGCGCCATGACCAGCAGATAGACGGTACCGGTATCCCGCCCGAGTTCGCGTTGAATCAGGGCCTCATCGTTCAGCAACTGGCGTGATGAGGTATTGATCAGGCGCAGGCTGTCGTCGCTCTGCAGTCGCCCTCCGGCGATGGCCACCGCCACCAGTGCCAGCACCAGCGCCAGGCGTGGCCCGAGTCGGCCCCGCAGTCGGGCGAGCAACTGCCAGAGCCTGGCGGCCAGCGCCTGAGTGCCGGGCGTGGTGCGCACGCGGGTCAGCGGCAGCCACAGCACTACGGTCAGCCAGGCGCCTATCAGGCCGCAGCCGGCAAACACGGCCATCTGGCGAAGCCCCGGCATGGGCGTGAAGGCCTGCACCACATAGGCCATGACGCTGGTCACGAGGCCGAGCGCCAGCCCCGGCAGCATGCGACGCATCCGAAAGCGATCGCCTGCCAGCGTGCGGGCACACTGCAGATGCAGCGCGTAGTCGATGGCGACCCCGATCAGGCTGCTGCCAAAGGCCAGGGTCAGCAGATGAATGCCGTTGAACCACCAAAGCGTGACGGCCAGCGCAAACACGGCGCCGGTAATCAGCGGCAGCAGCAGGGTGGCAATGGTGGTCGGCGAGCGAAACACCATCAGCAGAATGAGCAGTACGCCGATCAGCGACCCCAGACCGATGGTGCTGATCTCGCTTTTGGCCTGGTGGGCGCCGTCGGCGGCGTGAAAGACCATGCCGGAGCGCCACAGCCGCGCCTCGGGATGGTCTCCTTCAAACTGCGCGATGGCATCGGTCAGGCGATCCTGCAGCCCGGTATCCCAGGCACTGCCCGCAAGCGTTGCGGTCATGACGACCAGCGCCTGGCCATCGACCTGTAGCGTGACCAGATCGCCCCGGGTGTCGAAACGGGTGGAGAGCTGACTGTCGAGCCAGCGATTGAGCAGCCCGAAGGGGTCGCGTACCGGATGCTGATCAAGCCCGGTAGGCATGACCAGCGAGGCCAGCGCCTGACGTTGCAGCTCGTCGGTATCGCCGCTGTCGAGGGTGGCGCGCAGGTGGTCATCAAGCAGCCGATAGCGCGATGGTCCCAGCACCGTCAGCAGGTCGTCGAGCTGATAGTCCCCCGGGCGATAGCGCAGCTGACTGACGACATCGGCATTTTCAAGATCACTTGCCAGTGCGTCGGCCGCCTCACCCGGGTTATCAGCCTTTAAAAGCACCACGAAGCGATGGGCAAAGGGCGTGCTGAGCTGATCGTTGGCCCGGTCAATCTCATCGGACTGATGAGTATCGGGCAGCAGCGCCGTAATGCGGGTATCGAGACTTGCCCCGCGCAGCAGCTGGGCGCTGCTGAAGGCCAGACAGGCCAGCAGCACCAGACACCACAAAAGGGCCGGCAGGCGCGTTGCGCGCATCACGGTTACGGTGCCTGTCGCGAGGCAGTGTGGGCGACGGGATCGCCTTCATCCGGAGGCAACAGATGGATGTCGAGCCGGTCACCGTCGGCCATGGCCATGCGGACCTGCTCGAGGCGATCGTCGCCGCGCATGTCGATGCTGTCGAGATAGCTGGCCAGTGCCTGCTGTCGAGGGGTCAGCCTGGCATGCCAGTCCTTCTGATCTCCCTCGAGGGTGACCTCAAAGCGGTCGGACAGGGCGGCGAGCTGACCGTTGAGGAGCTGCATGATCAGAGTGGCGACCCCGGCCGGATCATCCTCGACCGGCTTGCCGTTGCGCTGAATGCCCTGATCCGAAAGCTCCATGGTCTCCTGCACCGGTGACTCCAGCGCCCAGACCACGCGGTCGCTCTGTTCGAAGCGGTAGCGACCGCGGCCGTCAATCTGCGTGTCCAGATCGGCCAGATAGCGGGTCTGCTCGAAGCGGCCGGCCACGTCGCCCTGAGCGGCCAGATGATCGGCCAGCGCCTCAAGTGTCAGGGCGTGTGCCGGCAGGGCAGCAAGCCAAAGCGCAAGCGAGGCAGCAGGTACAGACAGTGATCGTAAGCGCGTGCGACAAGACATGTAACTCAGGCTCCTGAACCGACAGGACAGCGGCTGTCCATGGTTAATGGGGGGGGCGTACGTTGTGCTGCTCGGACTGCCAGAACGAATAAAAGTTGAACCACTGTAGCGGATAATGACAGCAGAAATACTCAAGGCGTGTCACGAAGTGCGCCATGGTGTCTGTCATCCATGCTTCGCGCGCCTTGCGCGACAGCGTTCCGGCATCTCCGAGCAGTTCAAAATGCACGTGATGCGTTTGTCCCTGACGGGCGCAGACCAGCAGGTACAGCGGGCAGCGCAGCAGCGTGGCCAGCCGGAAGGCGCCTTCCGGAAAGGGGGCACTACGACCCAGAAAGTCAATCCAGCGCCGTCTGGCGCCCGTCTCGATGGGTTCACGGTCGGCGGCGATGACCACAAAGCCACCTTCGGCGACACGCGCTTGAAGGCGCTGCGCCGTGCCGGGGCCCATGTCGCTGACCTCGATCATCTCGACCGACAGGGGGCGATCGATCCCGGCGAACAGGGAGTTGAAGCGCTGGGCATGCTGCGTATGCATGACCACGCTCATTTTCAGATCACGGCGCAGCCGCCCCAGCGCCTGACAGACCTCGTGGCTGCCCAGGTGTGTGACCACGATGATGCCGCCATGGCCGGAATCGATGGCATTCCTGAGCGTTTCGCGCTGCTCGACCCGGATGGATTCGGGGGGAATACGCCCGTAAAGGGCCAGCACCTTGTCCAGAATGGCTGTCCCGAAGGTCGTGAAATGGCGCACGGTGGTCAGGCGCGGCAGCGACACTGAAGGGCAGAAGGTTTTCAGCCGGCGCTGATACTCCCTTGAGGCGCGTCGGGCAATCGGCCGGCGCAGCCAGTAATAGAGCCCGACGAAAAACAGCACCCCCTGATAGGCGCGTGCGCCGAAACGGTCGTAAATGGCGAGCATCAGCCGGATGCCACCGAGCGAGCCGGACTCGCTGATGGCTGACCAGTGACGTGTGGTGCGTCTGCGCTGCGATGATGTCATGAGGCACCCCTGTCGTGCGTGTCATGTAATGCCTGCCAGCGCCGATACAGCAGCCGCGGCAGTCGGATCAGCATGCCCAGCGTCAGGCGCAGATGCATGCGCGCCATCAGGACATTGTCACGAAACAGGCGAAAATGAGATACGCCGTCAGAGGGATAGGTCACCCGCACCGGCAGGTTATCGACCGGGTGGCCGGCCCAGAACCAGCGCACCAGCACCTCGGTATCAAACTCCATGCGATCGCCACAGCCATGGCGCGCCAGCATGGCATTGACGGGTACCAGCGGATAGAGGCGAACGCCGCACATGGTATCGCGCAGTACGGTGGACAGCGTATTGAACCAGACCCACACGTGAGTGATGTAGCGACTGATGAAGCGGTGCAGCGGCACGCTGTGATCAAAGCGCGGATAGCCGATCACCAGCCGTTCGGGCGCACGCCCGGCCATCTCGATAAATGGCGGCAGGCTTTGAGGGTCATGCTGACCGTCGGCATCGACCTGCAGAGCGTGGGTAAATCCGAGCGATCGAGCATGCGAGAGGCCGCAGCGCACGGCATTGCCCTTGCCCCGATTGCGATCAAGGCGCAGCAGATGGACATCGGGTGACTGCACCAGCCGGTCCAGTTCTCTGGCACAGGCGGTATCGCTACCGTCATCGACGAGCACGATGGGTAGATTCAGGCAGGCAAGCCCTTCACAGGTCGCTGCGATGGCGTGTTCATGGTTGTACACGGGCACCAGCACGCAGGGGGAAAATGCGGTGCCATCACGATCAGGATTCATGAAGACTCTCGAGGATCATCGGTTGCAGACGCGACTGACAGCAGGCGCAGTTGCAGATGCTGGCCGCGATGTGAGGTCACGCTGACGTTCAGGGCGTCATGCTGGCGAGTCAGCGTCATGACGGCGCGATCTCCGGGGAGCAGCGGTGCGGGAAAGCGCACCCGGCGCATGTCACGCCACTGGCCCCGGGCCCCGAACAGGCGCTCCGCCTGCTGTCGGGCCCAGTGGATCAGGGCAATACCGGGCACGATCGGGCGCTCCGGGAAGTGACCCTTCAGTGCGGCCAGGCGCTCGGGGATCTCCAGCGTGATCCGGCGCTGATCGGGGGTGGGTGACTCGATGTCCAGCCAGCGGGGCTGGCGGCGATCATCAAGGTCATCAAAGAGATGGCGCGCCATGGTATGGGTCAGCTTGCCCTGGGCGTTGACCGGCAGTGTCTCCACAAAGCGCCAGAAACGTGGCAGCACCACGGGCTCAAAGGCGTCGGCCAGATGCTGTCGCAGGGCGCTGATGAGCGCGCGACGCGTGTCATGATCCCGGGCGATGCCTTCCCGGGCCATGGCGATGACCGCCCCGATGCGCCCGCCCGAGTGATCGATGGTCAGACAGCGAGCGGCCAGCACGCCGGGAAAGGCCTCGATGTAATGGGCCAGACCCTCCAGCGATACGCGCTTGCCTCCCACCTTGACGATACGATCGGCGCGGCCGTGCAACGTAAAGCGCGGCGGATGCGTCTGGAGCAGGTGGATGTGATCGGCCTGTTCATGCCACTGCTCCGGGTCGGGCAGGCGGTTCGAGCGCAGCAGCGTGCGCTCGCCGTCGCAGCGAAGCCTGACGTCATCAAGCGCCTGCCAGGTGGTGTCCTGACTGGGCCGGCGCCAGGCAATGGCACCGCTTTCCGAGCTGCCGTAGATCTCGGTGAGCTCGCTGCCCATCAGCCTCTCTGCCTGTACCGCGGCGTCATGATCCAGCGGGGCGGCGGCACTGAAGAGGCGTCCCGGACCGTGATCCGGCATGCCGATTGCGGCCCCGGGCAGGCGGGAGAGCTGCGGCGGTGAGCTGATCAGGGCGCTGACCGGCATCTTCATGAGCCACTCGGCCAGCGTTTCGGGCCAGGTCACGATCGAAAGCCCGAACGGGTGCGAGGTGGCCAGTGCTCTCAGAAGCCCGGCCGTCAGTCCCCAGGTGTGCTGGTGGCTGACCTGACTGATCACGACGCCTTTGCCCAGTGGCCAGTGTCGCTCAAAGGCGGCAACCTCCGATTCCAGCTGGCCCAGCGTGCGAAAGATCGGCGTGGGCTCGCCGCTGGAGCCGGAGGTGAACAGCACCACGGCGTTATGATCCGGTGACAGCGTCGATGCGAGTGTGAATCCTGTTGCCGGCGGCGGTGCCGGCGGAGCCTCCGGCAGCTCACCCAGCAGAATCAGATGGCGCCGGCGCAGATGGTCCACGGTTTCGGGGAGATTGTCGCCGGGCAGCCAGACCCGACGCCCGGCATGCCAGAGTCCCAGCAGGGTGGCAGTAAAGCGCCAGGGATCGCTGTCGTAAAGCGCTACGTCCCGGTCCTCGGGCAGTGACAGGCTCGCCCAGGCTCTAATGGCCTCGCGCAGCTCACCGCGGGTACGCATTGTCTGGCCGGAGCAGGCCACAACGTCAGAGTCGGCGCCCGAAAGCCAGGGACAGCGCGTCAGCGAGGGTGGCAGATCCCGATGAGCGTTCATGCCTGTACCTCCCGGCGTCGAACGAGCTGTCGCACCAGCCACTCTCCCAGCATCAAAAGCGCTGCCAGCGCATAGCTGATGGCGCCAGTGTACATCTGCCAGACGTGCAGGGGCGCCCACAGCGCCAGGATAAGCGCCGCAAGCGCGTTAAGGCTCATGAAAACGCCCCATAGCCAGGTAACCCGGCGAGTGTAGCGCACCCCGCTGGTGGGCAGGTCAGGCTCTGAAAGACGCGCCAGCCGCTCGATCAGAGGGGTGGTGCGAAGGCTGCCCAGAAAGAGCAGCGCCAATGAGGCGTTGATCATGACCGGATAGAGGCGTACGCCCAGCTCTGCCTGACTGCTGATCAGCAGCACCAGCAGTGCTGCCAGCACCAGTGACCAGCGACGGCGGTGTTCGCCCATCAGCCAGTGAGCCCCGGCCAGCACCATGAAGATGATCAGGAGCGCTCGAGTGCCCCAGAGCGGCAGGACGATCCACAGAGCCGCGGGAAACAGCACCATCGACAGCATCGATGACCATTGGCGGGGGCCGGGGCGTTCGGCAGGCGTGACTCCCATCGTGAACCTCAGTCGCTGCGACGTTCGGCGACCAGCGCGCTGAGCTGTCTCAGACTGGCAAAGTGCTCGCGGTTTTCTTCGGCATCGCTGTCAAGGCGAATGCCGTAGCGCTTTTGCAGCGCCAGTCCCAGCTCCAGCGCATCGATGGAATCAAGCCCCAGCCCGTCGCCGAATAGTGGGGCGTCAGGCTCGATATCGTCTGCTGTAATATCTTCAAGTTCCAGCGCCTCGATGATCATGTTGGCGACATCGCGTTCAAGCTCGGTCAATTCGGTATTGGCCATGTATGTTCTCCAGAGATCCCTTGTTGTTGATGAACAGACGAATACGCCGCCGGAGCATCGTCAACCCCGTCCAGGCGGGTGCCATATGATGCCAGAACCGGCCGATTTTCGGGACGCTATCTGCCATGTGCTGTTCAGGATTCGCTGGTGACCTGCCAGCAAAGAGGCGGCGCCCGTGTGATCAGCTCGCAGCGACCCATCAGCCAGTCGGTGAGTCGTGGCGGCGTCACGATGGGTGTCGATGTTTCGGGCATATCAACGGGATTCGCCTCCAGACACAGGGCATCAGGTGCGTTCGCGCGCGAAAGCTCCATCAGCATGGCGGAGGGGCGCTGCGGTGCCTGATCCGGAATGCGATAGCGCGCGGGGACCGGTGAGTCGGTCAGCACCAGCATGACGCTGTCGCATCCATCGCATAGATAGCCCCGCGCCTCGCTCAACAGCGCCTCGAACTCCTCACCGGCGGCGGCCAGGGCCGCCATCGAGGCGTGGTTGTCAAAGGCGATCGAATAGACCCCCAGCACGGCGTTGTGCACCGAAAGGCCGAAGCGGGCCGGCGAGAGCGGCTCGCCCTCGAACAGCGTATCGAGCATGTCCAGTGGGCGATGGCCGTCGCCGTGACGCGAGGCGTGCAGCACGGGTGTGCCTGCCCGCTCATGGGCGCCCATGTCGCCAAGCAGCGTACAGACGGCGCGTCCCAGCGGCGTCAGGCGCCGTCGCAGCAGGGCCGGTACGCTGTTGGCCGCCGGCTTTTCATCGGTCATGACCCACGCCGGCATCTCCTCGCCGGCGCGCTCGGGAAGCCAGGCGCGCCAGCGATGGAGATAGAGCGTGGGGTGTGCCGTATCGGCATGGGGTGAACGGTCCATGCAGGCCTCCCGAAAAATGACATCTGATTGTAAGCGGCAGGCGTGGTTTCATAAACCGCAAGTATGACAAACGTTATCGATGCCCGTGACGCCGCCCTTCAAGGAAGGACCATCACAATGGCATGGCAGCATTGATCCAAAACGGGTGAGATACTGTCCTGATTCAGGCCCTGCAAGGCTTTATACGGAGTTTAAAATGGCGCTTTCTACAGACGATCGCAATCGCCGACGCTTCATGCGTCGTGCCCTGGCCCTGCTGCCTGCTGCCGGCATGGCGGGGGCGTTGACCGCCCCTGAGCGGGCACAGGCCGGCGAGTCGCGCGAGCGATCCGAAGCGCTCGACATGACCGCCCGCAACAACGTGATCTACTGGGGCGCTGACCCGACCGGCAAGCGCGACAGCTCGGCCGCCTTTGTGCGCGCCGTGCGCTCCAGCATCGTTAACAGTCTCTACGTGCCACCCGGTCGCTATGCGATTGGACAGACGGTCGATCTCAAGGGCAAGAATCTCATCGGCCCGGGCCGACGGCGCAACGGACGTGAAAAAAACGCCATGCTGATGCCCTTTCACTCATTGGGCGATGGTGTCATGTTTACCGGTCATGGGCCGGTAATGCGTGACCTCAGCTTTTCCAACGGTGATAGCAAAAGACGATGGAAAGGCACTTATATTGATAGCCACGGCTATAACACCGTCCTTGAAAACATCCATTTCTCTTCCGCCAGTCTGGCCATCCGGGTCAGAGAGATCATGGTCAATTACAGCCTGGTGCGTTGCACCTTCATCGGCCTGAGTGTGGGAGTGCAGGTTGATGACGAAAAGGGTGAGAATTCCACGACCGCTCGCTTTATCGGCAATGAATTCAACTACTCCGATAACGGCATCATCTTCAAGAAAAATGTCTACGGAGCAACCTTTCAGGACAATATCTTCGAGGCCATGAAGGGCGATGCCATTCTTGCCGGGTTAATCTATCGCTCCAGCTTTATCGGCAACTGGTGGGAGGGCCGTAATGGCGGTGAATCGCCCTGGCCCTGCGTACGTATCACCAATAATCAGCAGTTCATGGGGTGCTTTGCCACTTCCAATACCTGTGTCTATGGCTGGGATAACGTTTTCAAAAGCGATAAGCACAGTGGCAGCATGGGCGGCGTGTCGCTGGATGGCGGCGAGGTTATCGTTCGCAACTCGACCGGCAATGCGCTGCGTCTGACGCCGGATTCGCTGCGTGCTGAAGCCGATGCCTGGAAGCCGGCCACGCCGCTGGTCATCCAGTCGAGTCACTCCGTCCATACTCACCAGACCAATCCGATCGTGTTTCGCCACAGCGGTCCCGATGGTGCTGTGGTGTTTGATACCGACCCCGAGACCAAAAACAAGGGCGTCTGGGATGGTGCCCTGCGTTTTGCCACGCAGGTCGATGGTGACGACAAGCTCCTGTATGACGATTACCGCGTCAATCGCGGCCGTCCGGGCCTGATCGGGGAAACGTCACTGATTGATAAAAAGGGAAAGGTGCGTCACGCCCTGACCGGCGTTGCCCAGTTCGTTAAATGGCGCAAGGGCGGCGATGGCCCCGGCTGCGACTTCTTCGCTCGCTGCGAGGCCGTTGACAAGGGGCAGGTCGAGTTCTCCTTCCCTGATGGCGAGGTAGAGCTGCGCGATCCGATCATTACGGTCACGGTAGAGGATGCCGGGATCCTTCATGACGGCATCGAATATCTGTCGGCCTATTCCGGTTCGAGTAAATATCAGGCCTGGAAGGGGTTCCGGGTCCGCTTTGTCGATCGCCAAAGCGGACAGCCGGCGCTGCCGGAATGCTTCACCCTTTCAATCTTCCATCCCCGCTGAGGGAAGGCCCTGTCCGGCGTCGTCAGACACTCTCATTGACCGGCGCCGGTCGGGGCTGATCGCAGCGCTCGGGCAGTGCGCCCGGTCGCAGGCGTCGAGACAGCACATCCACGGTCATGTTGATCACGGCGGTGACCATTAAAAGGGCAACGGCCTGGTCAAACATCAGATATTCAAAGCTTGAGTCGATGTGAAACCCCAGCGTGACCACGCCCAGCATCCCCAGAAGCGCCGTTTCGCGCATGATGACCTCGGCGCGATAGAACAGCAGCGCCAGAATACCGGGATAGATGCGCGGCATCAGCTCATGGCTGTAGAGATCAACGCCCTTGATGCCGGGCAGGCCGGGGGTAATTCCGTCAGCATGGCGCGCGGCCAGAAAGGCGATCAGAGCGCCGTTGTGCAGTGACAGTGCGATCCATGCCGGCAGCAGCGACGGGCCGGTCAGCAGCAGCAGAATAAAGGCCAGCAAAAGCTCCGGCGTTGAGCGCATGACGATCAGCGTGCCGCGACCCATGGTGCGTGTGGCGCGGTTCCCAAAATGGCGGCTGACCAGCGGCCACGCCAGCAGGCAGACCAGCAGCGAGCCCACCGTACTCATCAGCCCGAGCAGCAGGGTATTACCGATGGCGGGCAGCAGATTCGGCAGTCCGGTAAACCAGGCCGGCAGCGCCCCGAAGTCGCCATCCAGCAGCGGCTGCGGCCAGATGTCATGGCTGATGAACTGCCAGAGCAGGGTCGGATTGACGCTGGGCCAGGGGCCCAGCAGAAAGGCCGTACCCACCAGCCAGGGCAGCAGCAGTCGACGATGGGCCCACCAGTGCAGCAGAGCGATCAAAAGATAAAAGGCCCAGAGCAGGGCGCCGCCCTCATGATAGCGCCCCTGGCGAAAGGCGCTTTCCAGGTAGTAGCCCAGCGTCGGCAGGCCGACAAAGCCCAGCAGCACGCTGGCGCGCAGGGCACATTCGAAACGATAGCGGGTATATCCCGACAGGCGTTGCCAGGCCAGAGGCAGCTCGGTGTAGACAAAGCGTGACAGCCGGTCGGTGTCGGGCGACAGCATGCGCGCCGGGCTGCGATCGATCTGGGCGAGAATCTCGGCATAGACCTTGGCAAAGGTGGCGGCGTAGGGCAGGGCGATGGCCGCCAGCGCCGTGATGGCGGAGAGGCCGAACACCTGAAGAAACAGCAGCGCCCAGAACAGCTCGTGAATGGCGCGTACGAAGGCACACAGGGACCGCACCAGCCGGGAGCGCATGAAGATCAGCGCCAGCGGAAACCCGAGCACCATGCCCAGCGCCACGCCCCACAGGGCAAAGGTAATGGTCAAAAGCAGGGCGTGCAGAGGCGATTCGGTGGCCGTCACATCGGGGAGCATCATCCCCTTGAGCATACGCCATAACTCGGTCCAGGGATCGCGCGTGGTGATCGATAAATCGGCCAGCGGCAGCAGCACCACCATGATGGCCACCATCGCCAGCGTCAGGCGTAGCAGTCGCGCTCCGATATTATCGCTGCGCAGCCAGTTGAACCCGCTGGCGGGGGCCTCATTCCGGGACATAGAGCACATCAAGATCGTCTGTGGTCAGGTCACGGGAAGGGGCGTCGATGGTAATACGACCGTCGTTCAGACCAATGATGCGGTCAAAGTGTTCCAGCGCCAGCTCGCGCTGATGCAGGGCCACCACACAGGTGGGATGACGCGCCTTGATCAGATCGAGCAGTCGCATTCCCTGACGCGGATCGACGCTCGAGACCGGCTCGTCACCCAGAAAGACGGGTCGGTTCTGATACAGCGCTCGCGCAATCGCCACCCGCTGCTGCTGACCGCCGGAAAGCTGATCCACCTGCCGATGCAACAGCCCGTCGAGCCCGAGCGTTTCGGCCAGCGCACTGATCTCCTGCCAGCAGGCCCGGTTGGGACGCAGAAGATTGATCAGGTTCTGCCAGCGAGAAAAATGGGCCAGCCGGCCCATATAGATGTTGTGATAGGCCGAAAGCGTCGGTACCAGTGCATTGGCCTGGGGGCACCAGGCGCTCTGGTCTCCAAGCTGGACCCGCAGGGCGTCCAGAAGGGTCGACTTGCCAACGCCGCTGCGACCCAGCAGGGCGATACGCTCGCCCTGAGAGATGTGCAGCGTCAGCTCGGGAAAGACCACATGCTGATCGTGACCCAGTCGGGCATGATCGAACCCGGCAAGCATAGGGCCGGCATAGGGCTCGGCAACGGTGGCGTACGGCATGAGGTTATCGCAGCAGCCCCAGTGCTTCACCGACGTTCTCGATGGGCGTGTAGTCATCATTGGAGGCCGGGATAAACCCTTCACGCGGGAAGCTGGCCAGAAGATCGGGGTCGGTCATGTCCAGCAATGCCTTCTGCACATGCTCTGTAGTGTTGGCGCCGTAGTGGCCATCGACATCGCCACGGATGGTCCACTGATAATCCGGGTAGCTCGGCGTTGACCAGATGACGTGGACCTTGTCGGTGTCCACGCGGCCATCTGCCACGGCAGCGTCCCAGACAGTGTAGTTGAGCGCGCCGATATCAAAGGCCCCCGACTCGACCAGCGCCATGGTGCGGGTGTGATCGCCCGAATAGCCCACGCGGGAAAACACTTTTTCTGGCGCCTCATTGAAACGCTCACGCAGGTAGTAGTCGGGCATCAGGCGACCGGAAGTCGAAGTCTTGGCGCCAAAGGTAAAGGTCTTGCCCTTGATCGCCTCTGTCAGCTCGGACTGATCGGTCTGTAATCCGGTATCGGCGTTGGCAATGAAATAGGTCTTGAATTCGGCGTCTTCCTTGCCCTGTGCAATGGCTTTCGAGCCGGGCACGATCCGGCGTGCCTGTACGCCGGTCAGTCCGCCAAACCAGGCCAGCTGGACCTGGTCGTTGCGAAAGGCACTGACCGCAGCGGCGTAGGATTTGACCGGGACATACTCGACATCCAGGCCCGTCTGCTCGGAAAGATAGTCGGCCACCTTGTCAAAGCGCTCGACCAGCCTTGCTTCGTCTTCGTCGGGAATGGCTGTAAATCGGAAGGTGTCGGCAGCGGCGGTGGTGCTCAGCAGCACGAGAGAGAGGGCAAAGAGCCTGCGCATCGGGGAAACTCCTCAGAAGCGTCGAGTAGGGGAGACCGCGAATGTTATCACGCTCCGCTGCTTATATACGGTACTACTTATGTGTTTGTGGCGTCAGGGCCATCGGGCAGACATGAAAAACCCCTCTCGCAGGAGAGGGGCAGATCGTAGCGGCAGTAGGAATGCTTTCAGCTGCCGATATTCTTGAGCGGTTTGCCGCTCATCAGATTTTTCTCGATCTTTTCCAGCGAAATCCCTTTGGTTTCGGGAATCAGCAGCAGGGTGAAGATGATGAAGACCACGTTGAGCACCGACAGGATACCAAACGTCATGGCCCCGCCGATGGCGGCAATCATGACCGGGAAGAACTGACCAATGGCGAAGTTGCCGACCCAGTTGGCGACCGTGGAGCAGCTCAGGCCGAAGTCACGGCCGTTGAGTGGCTGAATTTCGGCGCACAGGGTCCAGATCAGCGGTCCTGCCGACATGGCAAAGCCGGCCACAAAGATCAGCAGCGACGCCATGCCAGTGTACTGCAGAAGGGTCGTGGTGGGGCCGATAACCAGAATCGAGGCCAGAACGGCCATGCTGGCGGCCATGACGGTAAACCCGGCATAGAGAATCGGCTTGCGGCCCAGACGATCGACAAAGCCGATGGCAATGAAAGTGGCCAGCACGTTGACCAGACCGGTCGCCACGGTACTCCAGAGCTGGGCGGCGGTGCCTTCAAAGCCGGACATCTGGAAGATCTGTGGGGCAAAATACATGATGGCGTTCATGCCGGTGAACTGCTGTACCAGCTGCAGGCAGATGCCCAGCATCACCGAACGGCGGAAATTGGGGTTTTCCTTGAACATCTGGAAGCCGCGACTTTTCTGTTCGGCGTTGATGCTCTCCTCGATTTCCCCCATCTCGTAATCGATTTCGGTCTTGCTGCTGCGCAGCTTGTTGAGCACTTCGCGCGCTTCTTCAAAGCGGTCGCGCGAGGCCAGCCAGCGCGGGCTATTGGGGACCATGAGAACGCCGATGAACAGCATGGCGGCCGGAATCATCAGAACGCCGAACATCCAGCGCCAGCTCTCGATATAGCTGAAGGCCAGGTTGGACATGAAGGCGGCGAGAATACCGATGGTTACCATCAGCTGATAGAAGGAAATGGTGGTGCCCCGGATACGCTCGGGCGCCACTTCGGAGAGATACAGCGGCGCTGTAAAGGACGCCACACCTACCGCCAGGCCCAGCAGGATACGGGCAACGACCAGAATGTGCGGGCTGGTGGCCGCAACCGCCACCAGAGCGCCGACGAAAAACAAAAGCGAACTGTAGAGCAACGCCTTTTTACGGCCAAAGCGCTGCGAGATGGCGCCGGCACCCAGGGCGCCCAGCGCGGCACCGACCATCATGGAGCTGACGATCCAGCCTTCCATCAGGGTAGAGACATGGAATTCGTTGACGATAAAGGGCAGGGCGCCCGAAATGACCCCGATATCCATGCCAAAAAGAAGTCCGGCCAAAGCGGCCAGACCACAGCTCAGCCATACCATGGGGACAATATCGGCATTCCTGACAGCATCAGGTTTCGCCTGAGCCTGCTGGGCAGCGCCTGAGCTGCCCCCCGCGTGACCTACCATGTCATTCTTCCTTGTTCAGCGACAGTAAGAGAGATTTGCTTAATCGTGTCAGCCATAAGCTACCAGCGCCGCTGTCTGTGTACTGCGCCATTATGGGCATTTGAGGTCACATGCAGAGGGCGGTCCCCGGTGGGAAACCGTACTTTTGCGGTATCGAAAGGCGTGATCGCCGGTCGGCGGCTGGTGGCATCATGAATCATACGCACCATAATAAAATCGTTAAGGCAGGGTAAGGCCAGCGATTATCATGTCCTGTTAGACCAAAGGTGTATATCGCGGCCATAATGAGGCCGCCTTATTGCGCGGCAGGCTCTGAAAATCTCATCCCCAATGCGCAATAGTGCTGATATCATTAGGGCTTTATGCAGCCTGGATGTTGCCGAACTATCCTGTCACATGGCACACGGTCCGGATGGCACGTGACCATGACCGTGCAGACGGGCTGCCTGCCACGCCAGAGGTGCGGCGACAACAGTGCCTGCACCTGCAGGGGCGGATGAGAGCGCCGATGTCTGCTGCCCTGATGCAAGAAGCAACGTATTGCGAGGATGATGCCCTGATGTCTAACGTTGTCGGAAATCTACCAAACCGGGAAGGGAGCACGGCATGAGTGTGAATGACGACAACAGTACTGCTGTCGATCTGGCGCTTTTCGGTGCGCTGGGGGATCTGGCCCTGCGCAAGCTGTATGTCGCGCTTTACCATCTGGATCGCGAAGAGCTGATGGCGCCGGAGACCCGCATTCTGGGTCTGGCCCGTCAGGAGTACGATAACGATGCTTTCCGCGCTCGCGTTCGCGATGCACTGGAAACCCGGGTACGTGCCGATGAGCGTACCGAGGAGAGCATGAATCGGTTTCTGGCGCGGCTGGATTATATCGAAATCGACTTTTCCTCCCCCGAGAGTTACAACCGGATTGCCAAATGGCACGGCAACAGCCCGCGACCGCTGACCATCTATCTGTCGGTACCGGCGCGCCTTTATGGCGATATCTGCGCCAACCTGTCCAAAAGCGGCTGTCTGGACGATGAATCGCGCGTGGTGGTTGAAAAACCGATCGGCTATTCGCTGCAGACTTCCGAGGAGATCAACGACGCCATCGGCGCCGTCTTTGATGAAAGTCGCATCTATCGCATCGACCACTATCTGGGCAAGGAAACGGTGCAGAACCTTCTGGCCCTGCGCTTTGCCAACCCCCTGTTCGGTAGCCAGTGGAACCAGAGCCATATCTCCCACGTGGAAATTACCGTGGCGGAGACGGTTGGCATCGAGGGGCGCTGGGGCTATTTCGATCAGGCCGGTCAGCTGCGGGACATGGTGCAGAACCATCTGATGCAGCTTTTGTGCATGATCGCCATGGACCCACCTTCCAATCTTGATGCCGACAGCATTCGCGATGAAAAGGTCAAGGTGCTCAAGGCGCTGCGCCCGTTCGAGGGCGCGCGTCTGGATACCGATGTGGTCCGGGGTCAGTACATTGCCGGTACCATCAACGGTAAATCAGTGCCGGGCTATCTCGAGGAAGAAGGCGCCAACGTTGATTCGCGCACCGAAACCTTTGTTGCCTTCAAGACCGAGATCCAGAACTGGCGCTGGGCGGGTGTGCCCTTTTATCTGCGTACCGGCAAGCGCATGCCGGAAAAACTGTCGCAGATCGTGATTCACTTCCGGCCGCAGTCGCACTACATCTTTGACAATGATCAGCGAAACATGGCGGCCAACAAACTGATCATCCGCCTGCAGCCTGATGAGGGAATTGCCCTGCAGGTGCTGACCAAGGACAGCGGTCTGGACAAGGGTATGCGCCTGCGGACCGGTCCGCTGCATCTGGATTTTCATCAGGCTTTCCCGTCGGCACGTATTCCGGACGCCTATGAGCGGTTGCTGCTCGAGGTCATGAAAGGCCAGCAGTACCTGTTCGTGCGCCGCGACGAGATCGAATACTCATGGCGCTGGATTGATCGCCTGATCCAGGGCTGGGAAGCACGTGATATCGTGCCCAAGCGCTATCCGGCAGGCTCATGGGGGCCGGTCTCCTCCATCGGGATGATCACTCAGGACGGACGCAGCTGGTATGAAGACTATTGATCATGAAAACGACTGATGATTATGAAAACGACTGAGGCAGACACGCGTATTCGAGTGGCTCATGATCTGGCGGTCAGCGTAGCCGGCGCGCTCAGGGAAGATCTCGAGCAGCAGGAGCGAGTGACACTGGTGCTGTCGGGCGGCAGCACGCCAAAGCCGTTCATGCAGGCGCTGAGCCGGATGGAGCTGCCGTGGTCGCGGGTTGACATTACGCTGGCCGATGAGCGCTGGGTGCCGACCGATCACGAGGACAGTAACGATCGCTTCGTGCGGACTCACATGCTGATCAATGCCGCCGCCGAGGCCCGCTTTCAGCCGCTGGTCAACGATGAGGCAACGCCCGAGGCTGGCGCCGAAGAAGTCGGTCAGCGCCTGGCCGCCCTGACCTGGCCTGCCAGCGTGGTCGTTCTGGGCATGGGCGGCGACGGACATACGGCATCGCTGTTTCCGGACAGCGAGCAGCTGGCTGACGGTCTTGAAAGCGAGGCAATGGTGATCGCCGCTCATGCACCCAGCGTCGGGCAGCCGCGTATTTCGCTGACGCGTGAGCGCCTCATGCGTTCACGTCGTCGCTATCTCCATCTCAATGGTGGCGACAAGAAAGCGGTACTGGCACGTGCCATGTCCGGCAGCGACTGTCTTGAATTGCCGATCCGGGCATTTCTTGATGCGCCGCTGGCACTTTACTGGGCGCCATGACACGATAAAGCATGTTTCGACAGAGCGTCGGACAAACCAACAGGACCGGGTCGAGGACGGCAGTCGTCGGCCTGTTTGGCACGGCGTATATCGCCGGGGTGACGATCAGGAGGTTTCATGGCATCGGACAAGCAGCTCCCGTCCACACGTACGACCGAAATTGACAGTATCTGTCAGCGGACCACGGTGATTCCGGTGCTGACCATTCATCGCATTGAAGACGCCGTACCGCTGTGTCGTGCGCTCTATGAAGGCGGTCTCACTGTACTGGAAGTGACCCTGCGCACCGACTGCGCCATGGAAGCGCTGTATCGCCTGCGTGACGAGCTGCCTGAAGCCAGTATCGGGGCCGGTACGGTCCTGACGCCTGCTCAGTACCGCCGTGCAGAGGATGCCGGGGTCGATTTCGTGGTCACGCCCGGCACTACTGATCGTCTGTACGAATATGGCATTCAGAGCCCGGTACCGCTGCTGCCCGGAATCTCGACGGCGACAGAGCTTCTGACCGGCTGGCAGTATGGTTATCGCCGCTTCAAGTTCTTCCCGGCCGAGGCCAGCGGCGGTGTTGCGGCGCTCAAGGCGCTGGCCGGCCCGCTGGGCGACGTACAGTTCTGCCCGACCGGCGGCATCACACCTGACAATGCGGCCAACTATCTTCGTCTGCGCAACGTCATGTGCGTGGGCGGCACCTGGGTGACACCTAAGGAACTGATCGAGAACGAAGACTGGGACGGCATTCGCGCCATCGCCCGTGAAACCGTCGACACCATCAAGCACTGACCCTATCGAATATCACAACGACAGGATACTCCTGTCGCTACCGGCTCTCTCGGCAGCCTCGGCTGTTGCTTTGCCCGTCTCCCTTGAGGCGGGCTTTTTTTGTACTGCAGGGCCTGTTGGCTTAAAAAAACGGTACACAGAACTGTGCGGGCCGACAGGGGCGTGGCGCCGAGGTTAATGACGTCTGTCTTACTGAATGGAGGGGGAGTTGAAGAGAAGGCGCAGGCAACTAGAAGACGGCCCATTATTACAACTGGGCCGTCCTGAGGGCTCACGAGGGGAGGCGCGCATGACAGGCGCTCAGGGCACCCGATAGGCGCGTACGGCCTCCAGCAGGGCAAACCACTCCTGGCGACTCAACGTCAGGCCGGCATCACCGGCCAGCGTCTGCAGCCTTTCGGGACGTAGTGTCCCCACAACGGCTCTGGGTTGTCCCGGGATGGTGTGAAGCCAGGCCAGCGCAATGCCGGCAGGACTCACCTGATGGGTTTCGGCCATTGCCCTGAGCACCTGACCCAGCTGATTTTCGAAGATGCGTCCACCCCACAGCGGCGAGCCGGCCAGGCCTGACATGTTATCTCTCAACAGGCTGTCCCACAGGCCGTCAAACAGCATCTGGCTGCGGGCGACCGACATCTCCATCTGCTGACAGGCCAGCGGTGTCTGCATCGCAGACTGCAGATGACGCCACTGGGCGGGCAGGAAATTGGCCACGCCGATTCGGTAGGCTCGACCGCTTGCAATAATGGCATCCAGCGCCTGCCCAGTGGCTTCCACGTCCATCAGCGGATCGGGGCGCATGAGCATGAGCGTATGGAGCTGCTCCAGCCCCAGCTGCTTCAGAACGCGATCCACGACCTCGTCAAGATATTCCGGGCGGGTGTCATAGTACTTGGCCCCGAAGCGGTCATCGTTTTGCCGTGCCGGCACCACGCCGACACCCATGTCGAGCTTCAACTGCCGGGCACTGCTGCCCGGCAGTTGTTGGATCGCTCGGCCCAGCAGCACTTCCTGGTCTTTTGCGAGGTCACTGTGATCGAATTCACACAGACCCTCTTCAAGGCGTTGTTGAAGCCAGCCGGCAAGGGCCTCCGGCGTTTTCAGACTGTCGTAGTACGGCAGCTGACGCAGGCCGATCACGAAAGGGGCTGATGTCGTGCTCATCAGGGTTATTCGCCGTTTGAGGATTCAGGGCTGATATGCATGGACAGGACATGCTGGGCGCCGGGTGCAAGCCAGACCGGGTCCAGACGGGTGCAGGCCGGTTCAACGCAGAGAAAGTTCAGACGCTCGCGCGCCGGAATGTCGTCCGGAAGTTTGTCGCCCGGGTGCCAGACCACGCTCGAGTCGCTGCCCTGCTTGGCGATGCGCAGACGCCGATGGCCGTCATCAAGCACCAGCGGTCGGCTGGAGTGATGAATGCGATCCAGCGCACCGCGAATGCCCAGAACGCCGGTCTGTTCTGCTTCGGCATAGTCGGCCAGCTTGTCGAGATAGCGCGCGCCGCCCAGTCCTTCGATGCGACACTGGTGCGTATCGGGGACAGCGAAATAGGCATGCAGAGCCTGGGTCAGGCGCACCGGGGTTTCACCGGTGTGCTCGGTGACAAGCTCCATGGCAAGGCGCTGGGCATTGGCATGAATGATCAGTCGCGGCGAGAGCATCTCGTGCAGTCGGGTTTCGGGGGACAGATGAACTTCCACGCCGCCTTCCACGTCATCGTCAACGGCATCAATACGCCAGCTGGCGGTGCGTGCCAGACCGTGCATCGGGCCGTTACCATCGTCGGGCTCTCCGAACCAGGGCCAGCACAGCGGCACGCCGCCGCGCAGGGCACCCGGCGGCGCCTTCGGCGTCGAGGTCGTCCACAGCCAGCCGCGCTCACCGGCCGGCGCGTAGTGCAGCAGATGACCCCCGTGTCTCGAGATAATCAGCTCTCCCCAGTCATCGTTGATGACCAACAGCGAGCGACCCTCCCAGGTGGCGTCACGCTGCCCACGAGTGGCCGACAAAAGCTCGCTCAATGCATCCGGGATCATGTCACCTCCTCGTTGTGCAGTGCTTCGGCAGCGCCCAGCAGTCCGGTCCATTTGGCGGTCACTACCCAGGTCGCGATATCGGCATTGTAGGGGCTCATTCGCCCCTTGTCGGCAAAGGCCTTGCGAAAATCGCTGATTCGAAGGATGTCGAGAATACGCGGCAGAATACCGCCACACAGATAGACGCCGCCGCGGGCGCCCAGCGTCAGGGCCGCATCGCCGGTGGCATCGCCAAGAATCTTGCAAAAACGCAGCACGGCCTGGTGGGCCACCGTGTCCTGTTCCTTGCGCGCGGCTTCACTGACGCAGGCCGGTGTGCTGAGGTTGCATTCATGACCTTCGAACTCACACATGGCGGTATAGATGTCCAGAAGCCCCTGACCGCACAGCACGCGCTCGATCGAAACACGGCCGTATCGATCCCGGAACCACTGCAGCAGGCGAATCTCGAAGTCATCGACCGGGGCAAAGCTGGCATGGCCGCCTTCGGCCGACAGGGGAATCCAGAAGCGCTGACTCGGCGCAAGACCCGCCAGACCCAGGCCGGTGCCCGGGCCAATGACAAGACGAGCACGACCGGGCTCGCTGTGCCCGTTGCCCAGATTGACCAGATCCTCGTCCGGGATATGGGGCAGACCCAGCGCCATGGCGGTAAAGTCGTTGATGACCTTGAAATTATCCAGCCCGAGACTCTGTTTCATGGCGTTTTTTGAAAAACGCCATGGATTGTTGGTCATCTTGATTTCGTCATCATGTACCGGGCAGGCAAAGGCCAGACAGGCTTCGCTCGGGCGTTCGGCGTTGATGCCGTCAAGGTAGGCGTTGACCGCATCATCAAGGTTGGCGTAGTCGGCACAGGCCAGCGTCTGGATGTCATGCAGATCGAAGGCGCCGGGGGTCACCAGGGCGAAGCGGGCATTGGTGCCACCGATATCGCCGACCAGGGCGGGGCGTGTCATGGCGAAGGATACTCCTGAAGTTCTACAAGTCTTTGAAACAAATCCTGCTCGTTGATGCCGCCAGAATATCAGTCATTGTAGCGACTCGCTGATGCGAGGTGGTCGCACAGCATAAAGCATCTTTTGCCGTCGGGACTTTACCGGGTTGCGCCTTGTTTGACACGATTCACCTGTTTTGCCGAATACCCCGGGCAGCGTTTCGGCCACGGGCTGTCGTATCGAGCGTATGCAGAACTGCTCTCATGACGATGAGCTCTGGCATAAATGGCCGCGCCGGGCCAGACTGTTTCGACAGTCGGCCGGCATCGAACATCATGGTATTGATGCATGCTCGATCGATGGAGGGCATCAATGTCAGCGCTGCTTGATAACAGGCCATTGAGGTCAGAAGAAATGGCCCCACGTTAGAATTTCAAGAGCCGAAAACCGAGAGAATTGCGGCTCATTAACCTGTCGGTGATGAGCTTTATCCAATATCGCAGGAGGAGACAACATGACGCTTCGTGTCGCAATCAACGGGTTCGGACGTATCGGGCGCAATACCTTTCGTGCACTGTACGAAAGTGGCTATCGCGACCGTATCGAAGTCGTTGCCATCAACGATCTGGGCGACCCGGCGCTGAACGCGCTGCTGCTGGAAAACGACACCACGCACGGTCATTTCAATGCTGAAATCACTCATGATGATGAAAGCTTCACCGTCAACGGTGACCGTGTTCGCATTCTTTCCGAGCGTGATCCGGCCAAACTCCCCTGGGGCGATCTGAACGTCGATCTGGTCATGGAATGCACCGGCATCTTCACCAAGCGCGAGGCTGCAGCCAAACACATTGAAGCCGGCGCCAAACGTGTACTGATCTCCGGGCCGAGCGGCGACGCCGACGCCACCATCGTCTTCGGCGTCAACGAAAACGTGCTGGAGGCCGGCCACACGGTTGTGTCCAACGCTTCCTGCACTACCAACTGCCTGGCGCCCGTGGCCAAGGCCCTCAATGATACCGTGGGTATCGAGACCGGCCTGATGAACACCATCCACGCCTATACCAACGATCAGAATCTGTCTGACGTCTATCATTCAGACCCCTTCCGCGCACGCAGCGCGACCCAGTCGATGATTCCGACCAAGACCGGTGCTGCCTCGGCCGTGGCCAAGGTGCTGCCGGAGCTCGACGGCAAGCTGGACGGCTTTGCCATTCGCGTCCCGGTCATCAACGTCTCCGTGGTGGATCTGACCTTCACCGCCTCGCGTGAGACAAGCCGCGACGAGATCAACCAGATCATGCGTGATGCTGCCGAGAAGTCGGGCGTGTTGAACATCAACGAGAAGCCGCTGGTCTCGATCGATTTCAACCATAACCCCAGCTCCTCGACCTTTGACACCAACCACACCCGTGTCAACGGCAAGCTGGTCAAGGTCATGGCCTGGTACGACAACGAGTGGGGCTTCTCCAACCGTATGCTGGATACGGCGCTGGCCATGGGCAAAACGCTCTAGGTCTTGCATCGTCACAGGTCTCACATCGTCAATGACGGTCGTGTAAAGGGACGCCTTCGGGCGTCCTTTTTTGACCGCTGCGTTTTTTGATTTCACGGTCTCACGGAGGAGACATGACACAGACACTGCTGGCTTTTGATGTCTACGGCACATTGATCAATCCGGGCGCCATGGCTGACCTGCTGCGTCCGACCCTTGGCGACAGCGCTGAGGCCGTTGCCGCTCAGTGGCGCGCCAGTCAACTGCAGCTGGCCTTTCGCCGCGGACTGATGGGACGCTACGTCGAGTTTTCGGTCTGTACGCGCGATGCGCTTGACGTTGCCCTTGCCGCGCAGGGCGTCGAGGTCGATGCCAATACCCGGGATGAGTGGATGGATGCGTATTCCCGGCTGCCCGCCTTTGAAGAAGTGGACGGGGCGCTGGCGTCCCTGGTGGCTGCCGGCTATCGCTGCGTGGCCTTCTCCAATGGCACCGAGCGGGCCATGCACGAGGTGCTGGGCAATGCAGGGCTTGACCGTCACTTCGAGGCACTGGTCAGCGTTGACGACGTGCGCCGCTTCAAACCTGATCCCGTGGTCTATCACCATCTGACGCGTCGCATGAATGTGGCCCATGACCATGCCAGACTGGTGTCGAGCAATAACTGGGACATCCAGGGGGCTCGTCACGCAGGACTGAAGGCTGCCTGGATTCATCGCGACAAGACGGCACTGATCGAAGACCCGGCCCTGGCACCGGACATTGAAGTTGAAAGGCTTGATGAGCTTGCCCGTGAGCTTGAAAAAGGCACCTGATCATGAGGGTTTATCAGAAGGTTTTGATGTTCTGATATGGCATGAATGACGACGTCAAACGTCATGAAACTGTCGCATTATGGCGACAATTTAATTGACAAATAACGCGTGTTCTGATCAGTTGGTTATGTTAAGGTTGCGCTCTAAAACGAATAATTTGTCAATCCTGATTTATCTGTTTGCGTGCATAAACGCACCCGAAATGACTGCCGTTCAGTGGCAGCAACAGGTCAGCCAGCCATGCCATATGTATCCGGAAAACAATGTGTCAGCGGTGTGCATCAGCTTCTGGGATCAACACTGAAGGATGCACGCCGGGAGCGGCAGGGACGTATTGTCGGTATCGATCAGACACGGGAGCATCCGGTCATCGATGTGATCTGGCAGGGTCAGCCCCGTGCCGAGCGCATCATCATCACCTGCGATCAGCTTCGTGATCTGGTTCGGGCCAGTATTTCACGTGCGGCAGCACAGACACAGAAGGCAGCCCCAAAAGAAGTACAGACCGGGTCGGATGATCACGCCACGGCAGAACTTGCCGAGCAGCGTCGGGCCTGATCGTTTCTGAAAATTCTGTAACCAGTACCTGTCTAAAAACCCTGTCATTAGAAGGGGCCCTGCCATGATCGGCAGGGCCCCTTTTGCATGTTATCGGCCTCATACATCGATACGGTGATATCGCTTTGTAAACTGTCTTCTTATACTGGTTTTCTGGAACAGGACATAATGAATCGATAACAATGCAGGGGGAATGTCATGAGAACCATGTTTCTGGGACTTGGCATGGGGATGCTGCTGGCCAGCGTCAATACGTGGGGGAATGAAGGCACGCTGGGGCAGATGGGCCCGAAAGTCGAAACGCAGACGCTGACCTACAGTGTGGACGGTGAGCAGTACACCGGCTATCTGGCCCGGGATACTCGCAAGGACGGCAAGCGCCCGCTGGTGCTGGTGGTCCATGAATGGTGGGGCCTGAGCGACTACATTCGACAGCGCACCGAACAGCTGGCAGCACTGGGTTATGTGGCCTTTGCCGTCGACATGTACGGCAGCGGCAAAACGGCAGCCCATCCCGACGAAGCGGGCAGCTTTTCAAAAGCCGTCATGAGTGACTGGCCCGGCGCTCGACACAATCTCGAAACGGCCATCGATGCGCTCGAGGAGACACCGGGTGTGGATGCCTCGCGCATGGCCATCATCGGCTATTGTTTCGGTGGCGGTATCGCGCTCAATGCCGCGCTTGATGGCATGCCGTTCAAGGCCGCCGTCAGCTTTCACGGCAGCCCCGGGCAAGTGGTGGAAACGCCCAGCCACTTTGATGGACGGGTAATCATCCAGAACGGCCTGAACGATCAGATGGTAGCGCAGTCGGCGCTTGAATCCCTGCTGGATACCTTCAAGGGTGTGGAAACCGACGCCACGCTGATCCAGTATCCCGGCGCCATGCACGCCTTTACCAATCCATATGCCGATGCAAAGGCCAGTGAGTTCGACCTGCCGCTGGCCTACAACGCGGCGGCCGACGCTGCCAGCTGGCAGGTCATGCTCAACGTTTTCAACAAGGTGTTTGCCGCGCCACAGAGCAGCACCAAGTAGGGCGACCACCCATAAAAAAAGGGGCCGGTACGATCGTTATCGTGCCGGTCCCCTTGTCTGTCAGAACGCGTTTACTGCGGCAGGGACAGGATGCGCCGCGCCAGGTGGATCATGCCCGGATCGCCGGTGTTCTTGGCGCGAATGTCGGAGAGCTTGACCACCGGCAGCCACTGATCGCCTTCCGGACGAGTTTCGGTCATCTTGACCACCATGTTCATGGGCTTGAGACCGACATCGTTGGTGAAATTGGTGCCAATGCCGAACGACATGCCGATCCGGCCTTCACAAAAGCGCGTGATCTTCTCGACCTTGTGGGTGTCGAGCGCGTCGGAAAAGATGATGGTCTTGCTGCGCGGGTCGATTCCGTAGTGCTCGTAGTGATCGATGGTGGCCTTGGCGAATTCGATCGGGTCGCCGCTATCGTGACGGATGCCGTCAAAGAGCTTGGCAAACATCTTGTCGAAGCCCTCGAAAAAGACCTGGGTCGTGAAGGTGTCCGACAGTGCGATGCCCAGATCGCCCCGATACACCTCGACCCAGTGCTCCAGCGCGAGGGTATTGGCCATCTTGAAGCCGAAGCGGGCGGCGTGAAACATGAACCATTCATGGGCATGCGTGCCCAGCGGCTTGACGCCATGACGATGGGCCATGTGCACGTTGCTGGTGCCGGTAAAGGTGCTGCCCCCGTAGCGCTTGAGGGTGCTCACCACCAGATCATGTACTTCATAGGAGTGACGCCTGCGGGTGCCGAACTCGGCGATGCGCACGCCCAGCTCGCCGTAGTGCTCGATCTTTTCCCGCGTGCGTTGTGCCACCCGCTCGTCACTGTCACGCGGCTCGCCGAGCATCTCGTACCAGATCTGGCTGATCAGCGTCATCAGGGGCACTTCCCACAGGATCGTGCGATACCACAGTCCCTCAATGGTCACGCTCAGCTCGGTGCCGGTCTGTTCGATGGTGACCTCATGGGGCTTGTAGCGAAAGCCCTCGAGGAAATCGTGGTAGGTCGGGTCGAGATAGGGGCAGGTGACTTCCAGAAAATGGCGCTCTTCGCCTGTAAGCCGCAGCGCTGCCGTGGCGTCTACCTGCTCCCTGAGCCGCTCGCCAAAGCCCGGTGGAAAGTCATGCTCGCCACGATTGATAAAGCTGTAGCGCGCATGGGCGTTGGGAAACAGTTTCACCACGGCGTTTTGCATGGTGAACTTGTAGAAGTCATTATCAAGAATCGAATGCAGCATTGCGCGAGTCGGCATCTCTGTTGATGGCCATTTAAATGATAGCTTGACAGCATAGCGCAGCCGCTACGCTGACTCCATCCCGAAGCGTGGACGCCCAGGCGCCTGACCCGGACACGTCAGGGCCTTCTATTGTGTACCCTTGTCATGCACCCGGCTGGAGAAACGCCATGAGTCTCGATATTCGCGATATCGGCGCAATGGCCGATATCGACGCGCAGCAGTGGAATGCGCTGGCAGGCGTGGATTACCCCTTTATTCGTCATGAGTTTCTCAACGCCCTGGAAATGACCGGCGCGGTATCGTCCCGTACCGGCTGGACCCCGCATCATCTGACCCTCTGGCAGGATGACCGGCTGGTAGGCGCCATGCCGCGCTATTTAAAGGATCACTCCTGGGGCGAATATGTCTTTGACTGGCAGTGGGCCGATGCCTGGGAGCGTGCCGGCGGCACGTACTACCCCAAGCAGCTCAGCGCCATCCCCTTCACGCCTGCCACCGGGCCGCGCCTGCTCTTGTCAGGCGATGTCGATACTGACGCGGCGCTGGCCGCCATGGCCGAGCATCTTGAAAGCGCCGGGCTGCAGTCGTGGCACCTGCTTTTTCCCGAAGCCTCGCTTGCGCAGCAGTGGCGCCGATGCTGGCCCGAGCTACTCCAGCGCAGCGGCATGCAGTACCACTGGTTTGATCGCGACTATGGCGACTTCGAGGGTTTTCTGGCTGCCATGACCTCCAAACGACGCAAGGAGGTGCGCCGGGAGCGGCGCCGTGTGGCAGAGCAGGGGCTGACCATGCGTCGCCTGACCGGTCGTGAGATCGATCGCAGCGCCATTCAGCACTTCTATCGCTGCTATCAGATCACCTATCTCGAGCACGGGCAGCGCGGCTATCTGGATATCGAGTTCTTCTACCGTCTTGTGCAGGACATGCCCGAGTCGCTGGTACTGGTTCAGGCGCTGGACGAGACGTCGCGTCCCGTCGCCGCCGCGCTATGTCTACGGGGTTCGACTACGCTCTATGGACGCTACTGGGGCAGCGAGGTCGAGACCAGCTGCCTGCATTTTGAGGCCTGCTACTATCAGGGGATCGAGCACTGCCTGGCGACCGGTCTGTCGCGCTTTGATCCGGGCACCCAGGGAGAGCACAAGATCGCCCGGGGCTTTGAGCCGACCGTCACCTGCTCGCTGCACTGGCTGGCACACGAAGGGTTTCGCGACGCCGTGGCCGACTTTCTGGCGCGTGAAGAGACCGTCATGGATCAGATGCGTCTTGACGCGGCGACCATGCTGCCCTTTAGGCAGGCGCACTGATCCCCGGTGGCGACCGACTATTCGTATTCACGTCATGGAGAGATGATGAAAACCCTGTATCGCAGTATGTGGATGGCGGCCAGTCTGGCCCTGGTCGGCGGTGGCATGGCGTCGATGGCGCAGGCGCAATCGCCGTCACAGCAGGCGCCTCAGCAGCAGCCGGGTGATATCACCGAACACGAAAGTCAGACGCTGCTGGAGACGCTCAGAAACAGCGGTGACTTTAATACCCTGGTGCAGGCCATCGACAAGGCTGGCATGAGCGATATGCTCGACGGACACGGGCCCTACACCATGTTTGCGCCGACCGATGAAGCCTTCGCGCAGCTGCCGGCCAAGGAACGCCAGGCACTGCTCGGCGGTGATCACAACGAATGGCTTCGAAAGGTGCTCAAGTATCATCTGCTGCCGGGGATCGTGCCAGCCAGCGAGTTCGAGACGCTGGGTCGCCCCCAGGCGCTGGCAGGACAGCTCAGCCTGCGAGTGGACAACGGCCACTACCGCGTCAACGATGTGCCCGTTGAGCGCGAAGAAATTCGGGCGCACAACGGCATTGTCCATCCCATTGATGGCGTGTTGATGCCCTGGGATGCTACCGGCCTGCGCCCGGACGCCTGATATGCAAGCATGTCAGCCCAGCGGTCCTCGCATCAGCGGTGACAGCGCCGCATCGGGGGCATTGATCAAAAGGGCAATGCCCAGCAGGGTGATCAGCACGCCGCCCAGAAGGGCAAGGGTATAGCCGATGCCCAGTGGCCGTCGGGTGCCGGTCCGCTGGAAGAGATGGGCCATACGCACGCGTGCCAGCACGGTCAGGGTGGCCAGCAGTGAGGTCGACAGTGCCGTGCCGATCGACATGGATAGTACCGACAGTACTCCGGCCCACCAGAAGCCCAGCATGGCCGCCACCCCCAGCACCATGACCGCACCGCTGCACGGGCGCAGCCCGATCGAGACGATGGCAGCCAACATCTCGCGCCAGTGTCGGCCGCTGGTCATCGGATCGATATGATGAGCACCGCTACAGCAGTGACAGGCGTTGCTGCCGGCATGATGCAACGGCGTCATGACGCTGGCACCGGCGGGCTGTGTCGGGGTCAGGCGGAGGGCACCGGGCTGAAGGGGGCCGGCAGCAGGCGCTGAAGCGCTTTCCGACCTGAGTCGTTGCAGGCCGCGCCCGGCACGATATACGAGCCAGAGCCCCAGCGCCGTGACGGCCACAAAGCTTGCCTTCTCGATCCAGACAGTACCGGCCATGGCGTCGCGGGTCAGCCAGCCAAGCCCCAGCACCAGCACCGTGACCATGGCAATGGCCACCACGCCCTGGAGCAGGGCGGCGCTGGCAGTCATGACCAGCCCGCGCGTCAAAGCCGCACGATGGGTCAGCAGGTAGGTCGCCACCACCGCCTTGCCATGGCCGGGCCCGAGGGCATGGAAAACCCCGTAGCCCAGACTCAGGAGCATCAGATCCAGCCAGTCGCCGATACCCTCGCGTCGCGACAGCGCCATCATGGCGCTGGCCAGTCCCCGATGCAGCGTGCGCTGCAGGGCGATGATGTCCGCGACCAGTGAATGCCACAGCCCCTGACCGACGCCTGAAAACAAGAGTGTCGCCAGTGCGACCACGGCCAGCATGATACAGAGAGGTTTTATCCAGAGCGGCTTTACGGTGACTGGCACTTGATCACTCCGGTATCCGAGAACAGTTTGCCGATCCCGTCCGGCGCGTCGTCCGTCACATCGATGGCCGATACCCTGGCCACGACCGCCGGGTCCGGGTCGGCATGCACGATTTCGGCATGACACTGCGAGGGCGCGTTAAGAAGCTGAATGGGATGTTCGACCCGGTCGTCGTATAAAAATTCGATGAAGTAGGTGCCGTCGTAGATCTGCCAGCTCAGCGAATCGCTCAGCGGCTGCGGCTCGGCCAGCGTCAGGACAAAGGAAAACTCGACGCGGTTGTCATCCAGACGCGTGGTGTAGTCCTCGATGCCGCCCAGCGCCAGTTCCCGGTCGCCGTCATGGACGTGGGTCAGATAGTGCTGGGTGGCCAGATTGGCCGCGATCTCATGGCCCAGGGCGTCCAGCCGCTGCGCCATGCTGGTGTTGCCTTCCACGTTTTCCAGCCCTTCCACCATGGTCAGGCTCTGAAAAGGGTCCATCTTCCAGGACTGCTCGAGCGCCGTGACGCGCTGTTGATCATCGACCATGACCGTCACGCGGTAATCCACCCAGCCGTGAGGGTGCGCAGTAGCCGAGCTGGTTACCCACGACATGGCAAGTCCTGTCAGCAAAACAAAAACGTATTTCAAACGCTGGAAGTTGGTAGACACGAGAAGGCCTTTTCGGATCATCGAAGCGACATGTTGCATGGGTCATGGGGGAAGGCGCGAACCTGATATCGCCTGAATGAATTCTGGAGGTTAAGGCCTGTTTAAAAAATCCGGGACGTCGGGTTTGATACAGGGTCAGTCATGATGCTCGCCGGCAGCGTCCATGGGTAGATGGTGGATAGTGTCTTATTGCGCGTTACCGTGCTACCGACATATACCGGTTTGTCGAGTGTTTTCGTTTGGTAAAGATGGAGACAGGTGGCGACTCTCCGGTTTTATGAGGGGCATCTGATTGTGCGTAAAGATGCGAGGATTGTTCATCAATATGCTGTAAACAGTGTTTTTTCTGTCAATAAACTTAATCCAGATCAATCTGTTTAAAAAAGTTACAAAATTGGCAGGAGCGCTTTTAAAAGGGCTTTGACGCTGCTGTCAGTTCACGTTATATCTTGCTCATGGTTCCGGCTCAGGCGTGATGCTCCGGCACCTTTTTTCTGATGGATTTATCAGGTAGCGGTGGTGCCGGATGCACAGCCGACCATGAGCGATCGTTTATCGATAGGGAATGTCGATGGAAACGATGTCTGTACAGTGTCCGGGTGGTGCCGTCCAAAAGCGTCGGCGCCCTGAAGGGCTGCCCGCTGTATCGCTCAATGGTTCGAGACACTTCGGCGTCAGCGCACTTCGCGAGGAGGTTGCGCATGTCCCATTCAGCCGTTGATGCCACTCAGGCACACGCCACTCAAATCACAACAACCACAGCACCCGCCACTTCGGCACCTGCTTCCCTCGCACAGCATAGTGTCTCTGCCGGTCAGAGCGAGCCGGCTGATCCCGTATTATTTGTGACCTCGGAGCTGGCAGATTTCGTCAAGGTCGGCGGCCTTGGCGATGTCTCGGCGGCGCTGCCGCGTGCGCTTCTCAATCACTACGACATGCGTGTGCTGATGCCTGCCTATCGGGAGGTTCTCGAGAGCATCTGGCCGGTTCATGTCATCGGCCATCTGCCCGGTCTTGCCGACATTCCCGCCTGCGATCTTGGACGTATCGAGCTGCCCGAAGGGCTGACGGTCTATGTCCTGCTCTGCCCGGAACTCTATGAGCGCCCCGGAAGCCCCTATCTCGACGAACAGGGCCGCGAAT
The DNA here is from genome assembly GCF_900112585.1 of Kushneria avicenniae. Taxonomy (GTDB): domain Bacteria; phylum Pseudomonadota; class Gammaproteobacteria; order Pseudomonadales; family Halomonadaceae; genus Kushneria; species Kushneria avicenniae. The sequence goes on from NZ_FOLY01000002.1 coordinate 356,549, forward strand.
GGGAAGACAATGCCATTCGCTTCGGCCGGCTATCGCTGGCGGCGGCGCAGATGGCGATGGAGTCTTCAGGGGAGCGTTTCGAGGATCAGGGCTGGCATCCGGATCTTCTGCACCTGCACGACTGGCAGACCGGTCTGGCTGCCGGCTATCTGCGCTGGAACAATGATGATACGCCCTGCGTCTACACCATCCATAATCTGGCTTATCAGGGGCTTTACGGTCCGGAATATCTGAGCCGGCTGGGGGTGCCCGAAAGTGCTTTCACGCCTGAAGGACTTGAGTTCTATGACCGGCTCTCCTTCATGAAGGCCGGCATTATCTACAGCGATCACATCACCACGGTCAGTGAAACCTACGCCCGCGAGATCACCACGCCCGCCTTTGGCTGTGGGCTGGAAGGGCTGCTGTCGGACTGTGCCGGGCAAAAGCGTCTCAGTGGTATCGCCAACGGCATCGATGACAGCTGGGACCCGCAGACGGATGCCTATCTGGCCTGTGCCTTTGCCACCAATGACTGGGCCGGCAAACGAGCCAACACCGATCACGTCCGACGCATGTTCCGCCTGGCGGTGAGTCACGGCCCGCTGTTCGCGGTGGTGTCACGTCTGGTGCATCAGAAGGGGCTTGATCTGACCATTGCGGCAGCCGAGTCCATCGTGCGCGCTGGCGGCCAGCTGGTGGTGATCGGCTGCGGCGAGCCGGCCATCGAGAATGCCCTGCGCAATCTCGAGGCGCGGTTCCCGGGTGCCATCGGCGTTCACATCGGCTTCAGCGAGCGTGAGGCGCGCTGCATCTTTGCCGGCAGCGATTTCCTTTTGATGCCGTCACGCTTTGAACCCTGCGGCCTGTCGCAGATGTACGCCCAGCGCTTCGGGTCGCTGCCGATCGCCCACCGTACCGGCGGACTGGCCGATACGATCGAGGACGGTGTGACCGGTTTTCTCTTTGACGAACTGTCGCAGCAGGACTTCCAGAAGGCCATCGACCGCGCCTTTCGCATCTTTGGCTGCACCGAACTGTTCTATGCCATGCGTCGCGCTGCCATGGCCATCCACTATCAATGGCGACTGTCGGTCACGCCCTATAGACGCCTCTATCACCAGCTGATGGTGCCTGCAGGGGCAGCTACCCACTCGTTAAGACATGTGAGCGTATAATGGCGACAGCATTTTCCAGCGCTTGCCCACGTGAGCGCGATGCCCTGTCGCGCCTTGTGCAGGCCCGACACGACGATCCGTTTCGCTGGCTGGGGCCGCACGAGGAAGGGGGCCAGACGCTGGTGCGGCTGCTGCTGCCCGGCGCTGTCGGCGTTGAACTGATCGATGCCGTACATCAGGTGCTGGCAGTGGCCGAACCCGGCGAGGGCGGTCTCTTTCTGGCACGCATCCCGCAGGATGTGCGTTATCGCCTGCATATCACCTGGCCGGATGGCGTCACTCAGATCAGCGAAGACCCCTATCGATTTGCGCCCATGCCGGGCGAGCTGGATCTTCATCTTTTCTGCGAGGGTCGCCACCGCGAGCTGGCACGCGTGTTCGGCGCCTGCTCGGCAGTGGTCGATGGCGTAGAGGGCGTACGCTTTACGCTCTGGGCGCCCAATGCCCGCCGTGTTTCGGTCGTGGGGGATTTCAACGGCTGGGACGGGCGTCGCCATGCCATGCAGCGTCACGAGGGCAGCGGCATCTGGGCCATTTTCCTGCCGCACCTCAAGGCCGGCGAGCGCTACCGGTTCGAGCTTCTGGATAACGAGGGCTGCCTTCGCCACAAGGTGGACCCGCTGGCGCGTCGAACCGATGCGGAGGCACTGGATGTTTCCGTGGTGGCCGGCAATCGCGCCTTCAGCTGGCATGACCATGCCTGGCTCAGGCGCCGTGATGCCAGCAATATTCGAACGGCGCCGCTGTCCATCTATGAGCTGCATGTCCTGTCCTGGCAGCACGATCAGAGCGGCAACACGCTGGAGTGGGACGCTCTGGCATCGCGGCTGATCCCCTGGGTGGCCGACATGGGCTTTACCCATATCGAGCTGATGCCCGTCAGCGAGCACCCCTTTGTCGGTTCATGGGGCTACCAGCCCATCGGCATGTTTGCTCCGACGGCCCGCATGGGCACCCCTGACGCCTTCGCCCGTTTCGTCAACGCCTGCCATGCGGCGGGCATCGGTGTGATTGTGGACTGGGTGCCGGCCCATTTTCCGGCAGATGAGCATGGGCTGGTGCGCTTTGACGGTACCGCACTCTACGAGCACGAGGACCCGCGCGAAGGGTTTCATCCCGACTGGAACACGCTGATCTACAACGTCGGGCGCAATGAGGTCAGGGGCTTTCTGATTGCCAGTGCGCTCGAATGGCTTGAACACTTTCACATCGACGGGCTGCGCGTGGATGCCGTGGCCTCGATGCTCTATCGCGACTACAGCCGTCCTGAAGGGGCCTGGCGGCCCAACGTTCACGGCGGCCGTGAAAATCTGGAAGTCATCGATTTTCTGCGCGAGCTCAACACCACCATCGCCGAGCGCTGCCCGGGCGTCATGATGATCGCCGAGGAGTCCACGGCCTGGCCGGGCGTGACGGCGCCGGTGGCGACCGGCGGACTCGGGTTTACCTTCAAGTGGAACATGGGCTGGATGCACGACACGCTCTCCTACATGTCGCGCGATCCGCTCTATCGCGCCTGGCATCATGGGGATCTGACCTTTGGTCTGCAGTACGCCTTCTCCGAGCATTACATTCTGCCGCTGTCCCACGATGAAGTGGTGCACGGCAAGGGCTCATTGCTGACCCGCATGCCCGGCGACGAAGTGCAAAGGCTTGCCGGTCTGCGGGCCTATCTGGCCTTCATGTGGGCGCATCCCGGCAAAAAACTCGTGTTCATGGGCACCGAGCTGGGTCAGTGGGACGAATGGAATCATGATCAGGAGCTTGACTGGGGGCGTCTGGATGAGGCCGGGCCTCGTGGACTGTCACGCGCCATTGCCGATCTCAACCGCATCTACGTCGAGGACCCTGCGCTGCATGTCTGCGATGGCGAACCGGCCGGATTTTCCTGGGTGGTCGGCGATGACAGCGACAACAGCGTCATCGCTTTCATGCGTCACGCCGAGACCGGGCAGGCGCCTCTGCTGGTGATCTGCAACCTGACGCCGGTCGTTCGCTATCAGTATCGCATCGGCGTTCCGGTCATGAGTGTCTGGCGCGAGATATTCAATAGTGACAGCGTCTTCTACGCTGGAAGCAACCAGGGCAACGGCAGTGCTGTCCATGCACACCCCGAGCCCAGTCATGGCCATCCGGCGTCGCTGCTGTTGACGCTTCCACCATTGAGTACGCTTTACCTGCGTCAGGGAGACTGGCCAACATGAGTGCTTCCACATCGAAACCCACCCACCAGCGATTCTCCTGGAGCTGTCATTACGGGGCAGCCGTACAGGATGATCAACGCACCCGCTTTACCTTCTGGGCCCCCGGCCTGGAGTCGGTAACGCTGGAGCTGTCACGCTCGCCGAACGAGGCCGTCGAAAGCCTTGCCATGAAGAAGGGCCGCGACGGCGACTTCACCCTTGACACTGAATGCCCGGCCGGGGCGCACTATCGCTATCGCATCAGCGACGAACTGGCCGTGCCCGACCCGGCCGCGCGCGCCCAGCACGAGGACGTGACCGGCCCCAGTGTGGTCGTGAATCCCGATGCCTACGCCTGGCAGAACGTGCTCTGGCAGGGCCGCCCCTGGCATGAAACCGTGATTCTGGAAATCCACGCCGGGGCGCTGGGCGGCTTTGAAGGCATTCGCCAGCGGCTGCAGGGCTGGGCCGCCATGGGCATTACCGCCATCGAGCTGATGCCCATCAACGAATTTCCCGGCGCGCGCAACTGGGGCTATGACGGCGTGCTGCCCTATGCCGTGGAAGCCTCCTATGGTACGCCGGAGCAGCTCAAGGCTCTGATCGATCAGGCGCATGGCCTGGGGCTGATGGTCTTTCTCGACGTGGTCTATAACCACTTCGGTCCCGACGGCAACTATCTGCCGCACTACGCCCCTGACTTCTTTACCGGTGAACGAACGCCCTGGGGCGATGCGATCGATTTCAACCAGCCACAGGTGAAGGACTTTTTCATCGACAACGCCCTGATGTGGCTTGAAGAGTATCGCTTTGACGGTCTGCGCTTTGATGCCGTGCACGCCATCGACAACGACGCCTTTCTGCGCGAGATGAGCGAACGGATCAAATCAGGCATCGGCGAGATGCGTCACGTGCACCTGATGCTTGAAAACGAGCGCAACAGCGCCTCGCTGCTGGAAAACGCCTACACCGCCCAGTGGAACGACGACGTCCACAACGTGCTGCATGCGCTGCTGACCGGCGAGCATGAAGGCTACTACGCTGACTACTGCGACCATGCCACCGACAAGCTTGCCAGCGCCCTGCACGGCGGCTTCATCTTTCAGGGCCAGAATGACCGTCGCGGCCACTCGCGCGGTGAGCCCAGCGGCCATCTGTCGCCCACCTCCTTCATCGCCTTTTTGCAGAACCATGACCAGGTCGGTAATCGGGCGATGGGTGAGCGCCTCGTCTCGCTGGTCGAGCAGGAGAAGCTCGAGGCGGCCACCGCGCTGCTGCTGCTGTGCCCGATGATCCCGATGCTGTTCATGGGCGAGGAGCACGGGGCGAAGAGCCCGTTCCTGTTTTTCACCGATCATCGCGATGAGCTGGCCGACGCTGTGCGTGAGGGCCGACGCAGTGAATTTGCCGATTTCTCCCATTTCAAGGACGAAGCCACGCGCGCGAAGATCCCTGATCCCAACGCCGTCTCGACCTTTGACCAGTCCGTGCCACCGGCCCCTGAAAATGACGATCCCGAGTCGGCCATGTGGCACACCCGCTACATGACGCTACTGGATATTCGCCATGCCGAAATCGTGCCGCGTCTGCCGGGCACGCGGCCCATGGGCGCCGTGGCGCTGGGTGAGGGCGCGGTGCTGGCCCATTGGCGCATGGGGGATGGCACCGTCCTGGGGATCGCCGTCAACCTGGGCGACCAGCGCGTCAGCATCGACGCTCCGGAAGGGCAGCGGCTTTATGAACTCGGCGAATCGGATGATGCCCATACGCTGGCACCGGGCGCGGTTCGTGCCTGCCTGAGCAGCCATCTATGAACCGTACACTGAGCGCGCTGGCCGAAGCCGCCGGTATCGTCATCGACTGGCAGGACAGTCAGGACCGGCCACAGCGACTGGATGACGCCACTATCAAGGGCGTGCTGGAAGGGCTGGGCTACGCCACCGGCTCGTCTGACGACATCGAAGAGAGTCTGGCCGCCATCAGGCGACTGCATGACCCCGACAGCGTGGCTGACTGGCCGCCCCTGATTGTCGGCGAAATCGATCAGGCCATCGAACTGCCCGGCTGGGTCGCGGCAGGCACCGCCTACATCCTGATCGACGAGCAGGGCAGCATTTCGCACGGGCATGCCGACCCGCGCGGACAGCTGGAAGCGATTACCACGCCAGGCTACTACCGCCTGCAGATCGAGGGGCAGGAGCGGCGCCTGGCCGTCGCGCCGCACCGATGCATGGATGTTGCCACGCTTGCCGGCGATGGCGAGCAGTCCATGGCTGGCCTTGGCGTACAGCTCTACAGCCTGCGTCGCGATCAGGACGGCGGCATCGGTGACTGTGAGGCGCTGGGCCGGCTAGCCGAACATGCCGGCCGCGAAGGGCTGGATGCGCTGGCCATCAGCCCGGTGCATGCCCTGTTCCCGCATCAACCCGAGCGCTTTTCACCTTATTCGCCCTCGACGCGGCTGGCCTTCAACCCGCTCTACGTCGCTTCCAGCAACGTGGCAAGCGACGATGAGGCCGCATCGCTGGTGGATTATGACCACGTCAGTCACAGGTGCTGGCAGACGCTCGAGCGTGATTTCACCGTGCTCTCCAGTGAGGACCGACAGGCGCTGGCCGCCTTTCGCCAGCAGGGCGGCGAGACCCTTGAAAATCACTGTCGCTTCGAGGCCATCAGCGAGGCGCTGGGACCGCTGCATGAGTGGCCGGAGGCCATGAAGGACGTTAAAAGCGACGCGGTAGCAAGCTTTTGTGATGAGCATGCCGACCGCGTCACCTTCTACGCCTTTGCCCAGTGGCAGATCGCTGGCGAGCTTGAAAACGTTCAGCGGCGCGCGCTTGAGGCCGGCCAGCGCATTGGACTGATTGCCGATATCGCGGTGGGCGTGGACCCGCATGGCAGCCAGGCCTGGAGCCGGCCGGAGGAGATGCTGGGTCAACTGCGCATCGGCTCGCCACCGGATGATTTCAACGCCAATGGTCAGGAGTGGGGCGTGACCGGGTTTTCGCCCCAGGGACTGATTAAATACGGCTTTGACGGCTTTATCGCCACGCTCAGGGCATGCCTGCACGGTGCCGGCGGTCTGCGGATCGATCACATCATGGGACTTTCGCGCCTGTGGCTGATTCCGGAAGGCGCTTCACCGACTGAAGGCGCCTACGTGCGCTATCCCGAGCAGTCGCTGCTGCGACTGATCGCGCTGGAATCCTGGCGCCATCGCGCCCTGATCATCGGCGAGGATCTGGGCACGGTAGAGCCCGCATTCCGTGAGCGGCTGGACAAAAGCGGCATTCTCGGCATGGGCGTTTTGTGGTTCGAACGCGATGAAGAGACCTTCACCCCTGCCGTTGACTACCCGTCACGGGCGGTTGCGATGACCAGCACGCATGACCTGCCGACCGTGGCCGGCTGGCGTGTCGGGCGTGATCTGGACTGGCGCATCGAGCTCGACATGCTCGGCGAGGGGGAAACGCCGAAGCAGCAGCGCGAGATGCGCGAGCAGGACATCGTCGCACTGGCACAGACCCTTTCCATCCAGCCGGATGCCGACAGCGAGACCTGGCTTGAAGCCGCAGCCCGCCACATCGGTGCCACGCCGGCACCGCTGGTGCTGCTGCAGCTCGAGGATCTGCTGGGTCTTGAAGAGCAGCCCAATCTGCCTGGAACGCTGGATGAACACCCCAACTGGCGCCGTCGGCTGCCATTGAGCGTTGACGAGATGTTCGAATCTCCCGCCGTTCTGGCAAGACTTCGAGCCATGACCACCGCACGCGCAGGAGCAGGGCTGAATGAGTGAACTATCCGTTGGTGCACCATCAGAAGTGCCGGGTCAGCAGCCGCTGCTGTCGTGTCAGCGCCTGCAGTTTCACAAGGACTTCACGCTCGAGGATGCCGAGGCGCTGGTGGATTACTTCGCCGGACTCGGGGTCACGCATCTCTACGCCTCGCCGCTGTGGGCGGCCCGCAGCGGCTCGACCCACGGCTATGACGGCGTCGACCCTACCCGGCTCAATCCCGAGATCGGTGACGAGGCGGCACTGACCCGTCTGGTGGGCAGGCTCAGATCCCGCGGCATGGGGCTGATCGTTGATTTTGTGCCCAACCATCTGGCTGTGGGTGGCCGGGAAAACCCGTACTGGCTGGATGTGCTGCGCTGGGGGCCGTCCGGTCGCTTTGCCGACATGTTCGACATCAACTGGCGCGATAATGGCGATCCGACGCTGGAAAACCGGCTTTTGGTGCCGTTTCTGGGTGAGCCCTATGGCCAGGCACTGGTGTCGGGTGACATGGCGCTGACGCTTGATGAGACCACCGGTCTGTTTCAGGTCGATTATTTCGAGCACTGCTTCCCCATTGATCCGCGCTGTCATGCGCTGATGCTGCTGGAAAACGGCATGGGTGAGCAGGCGCGGCGCTTTGAGGAGATCGAAGAGGCCATCTCCCTTGAAGAGGGCGCCGAGCGTGCCGGCCTTGCACTGGCCGAGCACGTGCGCACTGACAAGGGACGCGCGGAGCTTGAGGCGCTGCTGGCGCGCTACCATCCGGAAACGCCGGAAGGCGCCGAGCGTCTTCACGTGCTGCTGGAGCAGCAGCACTACCGGCTGGCCTGGTGGCGCACGGCCAATGACAGCCTCAACTGGCGACGCTTTTTCGACATTACCGAACTCGGTGCTCTGCGCGTCGATGATCCGGCCGTGTTTGCCCAGACCCACGTCTATCTGCTCGAGTTGATCGAGCGGGGGCTGGTGGATGGGGTACGTCTTGATCATGTCGATGGTCTGGCTGACCCGGCCGGCTACTGCCGTCTGCTGCGGGCCCGCGTTGACGAGGCCGCCACCCGGCGTCCCGGCGGGGCCCCCGAGATGCCGATTCCGATCTTCGTGGAGAAGATTCTGGAGGGCAACGAATCGCTGCCGCTGGACTGGGGCGTGACCGGCACCACCGGCTATGAATTCATGAACGCGGTCTCAAAGCTTCAGCACGACCCGGAAGGCGAGGCGCCGCTCAAGGCGCTGTGGCACGCCCTGTCGGGACGCGAGCACAGCTTTGAAAAGGAAGTCGCCCGCGCCCGTCGCGAGATCGTGGATACGGCACTGGTGACAGAGTTCGAGCGTGCCGTGAGGGCGCTGTCCGATGTGGCGCGTCATGACCCCATGACCCGGGACACCACGCCGGACATGATTCGCCGTGTTCTGCGTGAGCTGGCCGTACAGTTCCCGATCTATCGCACCTACGCCGACGATCAGGGGCTGGCACCGCGTGACGAGAACTTTTTTGCTCATGCCGTGGAGGCGGCACGCGACGGCCTGACGCCGCCGGATCAGGCGGTTCTGGATCAGGTCTACGACTGGCTGGGAGGCGAGGCGCCCGGCGATGACGACGAACCGGGCTGTCGCCTGCGCCGCAACGCCATCGTGCGTTTTGCCCAGCTGACCTCGCCACTGGCGGCCAAGGCTGTGGAGGATACGGCCGGCTATCGCAGCGCCGTGCTCATCTCGCGCAACGATGTCGGCTTTGACGGCGCCCACTTTGCCGCCTCGAGCGAGGACTTCCATCGCTTCAACGCCTGGCAGGCGCGGCACTTCCCCGCCACGATGGTGACCACGGCCACACACGACCACAAGCGTGGCGAGGACGTTCGTGCACGACTGGCGGCCCTGTCGGAGTGGGGCGATCGCTGGGCAGAGCAGGTGCGGGAGTGGCTGACCACCTCGTCATCGCTGCGCAGTGCCGGTGATGCGTCCGGTGCGCTGGCCGGCCCGTCCGCGGCGGAAGAGATGATGCTCTATCAGATCATCGCCGGGGCCTGGCCGCTGACGCTCTCTCCCGATGACGCCGCAGGGCTTGAAGCATTTGCCGGTCGCATCGCCGACTGGCAGGAAAAGGCGCTGCGCGAGGCCAAGCTGAACTCGCACTGGCTCTATCCCGACGAGACGCATGAAGCCCAGTGCCGCGAATTTGTCATGACGCTTCTGACCGATGAGCGGGGCACCGCGCTGCGCCACTCGATCTTTGATGTCGTGACCACGATCAGCCCGGCGGGTGCGCTCAACGCACTGGTACAGACCCTGCTGCGCATGACGGTACCGGGTGTGCCGGACTGTTATCAGGGCACAGAGCGCTGGGACTTCTCGCTGGTCGATCCGGACAATCGTCGCCCGGTCGATTTCAACGTGCGCCGCGAGCAGCTCTCACAGGAATCACCTCTGATCGAGCTGATCGATCACTGGCGAGACGGGCGCATCAAGCAGGCGCTGATCACGCAGGTGCTGCATCTGAGACAGCGCATGTCGGACACCTTCCTGCACGGCGACTATCAGGGGCTCGAGTTTGAGGGCGAACGCGCCGGACAGTTGATCGGCTTTACGCGCGAGCATGAAGGGCAGGCGGTGATGGTGATCGCCACCCGCCATGGCGGCTCGCTGCTGGAGGAAGATGCACTGCGTATCGCGCCGTCGCGCTGGGGCAATACTCATGTGAAGTATTCAGCGCAGGATACCGCCGGCTGGCAGTCGCTGATGACCGGCGAGAGCGTTGATCCGCGCGCCCCGGTGGGCGAGCTCATGGCATCCCTGCCGTTTTGCGTGCTGTATCGCGAGATGTCGACGATCACGTCAAATCACGAGCAGGCACTGGAAGCCGACACAACGCAGGCCGGCGTGGCCCGCAGCGATCAGCCGATGTCATCTTGATTACCGGCGCTGACAGCAGTCGGCGCCTTTCAGACAACACGGGTCTGCCGGACAACAGGGGCATGGCCCATCAAGGAGAATGGATTCCATGGCAGACGATCAGCTTCGTATTCGCTTGCTGGCCTACCGCATCTGGGAAGCCGAAGGCTGCCCCGACGGTGAGGCCGAGCGGCACTGGCACATGGCCTGTCGCATGGTTGCCGCCGAGCGCATTACCGATGTCCCCCAGGACGCTCAGCCGCGTCCCGCACCCCGCAGCAAAAAAACGGCCGAGCCGGTTGCCGCGTCCGCCAGCGTGGCGGACGCGTCCGAAGCCACCGGTGAAGCTACAGCCAAAAAGCCGGCGGCCAGACGCGCCAGTACGGCCAAACGGCGCAGCAGCACTGAAAAGACTGCTGAAGGCAAGGCAGCAGGCGCCAAAACAACCGCCTCCAAATCGACCACCACTCGAAAGACAACAGCAGCCAAAAAGGGCAGTGCTGCCAGATCGGCAACAACGACCGCACGCAAGAACAGCAGCAACGACGACAAGTCGGGTCAGTAATCGTGCTCTGCACGGCCTGAGTTCCTGTATTTCCCTTTCGGGAGTAACGCATGACGACAACACCAATTCATCCCGGTGCACCGACGCCTGGGATCAACTCCGGCGGACGCGAATCACCGCTCAATGCAGCCACCGGGCAGCAGCGCAGTCGGGTTCGTGAAGGTCTGCCCTATCCACTGGGCGCCAACTGGGACGGTCTGGGCGTCAACTTCGCCCTGTTTTCGGCGCACGCCACCAAAGTGGAGCTATGTCTTTTCAGCGATGACGGGCAGGAGGAGCTCGAGCGCATCGAACTGCCGGAATTTACCGACGAGGTCTGGCACGGCTATCTGCCGGACGCGCGTCCCGGTCAGCTCTACGGCTATCGGGTATATGGGCCCTACGAGCCTGAAAAGGGCCATCGCTTCAATCACAACAAGCTTTTGATCGACCCCTGTGCGCGCCAGCTGGTCGGCGAGCTTCAGTGGGATGATGCGCTTTATGGCTACACTATCGGTCACGAGGATGGTGACCTGAGCTTTGACGAGCGAGACAGTGCGCCGTTCATTCCCAAGTGCCGTGTTATTGACCCGGCCTTTACCTGGGGGCGCTCGCGCGAGATTCATGTGCCCTGGGATCGCACCATCTTCTATGAAGCCCATGTGCGCGGCCTGACGATGATGAACCCGAAGGTCAGCGAATCGAACCGGGGCACCTTTACGGGGATCAGCGACCCGGCCGTGCTGGATCATCTGCGCAATCTGGGCGTGAGCTCGCTGGAGCTGATGCCGATTCACGCCTTTGCCGATGATCGCCATCTGCAGGAGAAGGGGCTGCACAACTACTGGGGCTATAACACCCTGGCCTTCTTCGCGCCGCACCCGTCCTATATGGCGACCAACACCATCAGCGAGTTCAAGCAGATGGTGGCCTGCTGCCACGCCGCGGGTATCGAGGTCATTCTGGATGTGGTCTACAACCACACCGCTGAAGGCAACGAGATGGGGCCGACGCTCTCCTGGAAGGGCATCGACAATTTCAGCTACTACCGTCTGATGCCGGAGGAGAAGCGCTACTACATCAACGATACCGGCACCGGCAATACGCTGAATCTGTCTCATCCGCGCGTGTTGCAGATGGTGACCGACTCGCTGCGCTACTGGGCCGACGAGATGCGCGTCGACGGCTTCCGTTTCGACCTGGCGACCATTCTTGGCCGTGAGCCGCACGGTTTTGATGAAGGCGGCGGTTTCCTCGACTCCTGCCGTCAGGACCCGCTGCTGTCGCAGTGCAAGCTGATCGCCGAGCCGTGGGACTGCGGCCCGGGCGGTTATCAGGTTGGCGGTTTCCCACCGGGCTGGGCAGAGTGGAACGACAAGTTCCGCGACAACATGCGCGCCTTCTGGAAAGGCGACGAGGGGCAGCTGGCCGAGTTCGCCACGCGTCTGACCGGCTCTGCGGATCTGTTCAATCATCGCGGTCGCAAGCCGTACTCGTCGGTCAACTTCATTACCGCGCACGACGGCTTCACCCTGCGCGATCTGGTGACGTACAACGACAAGCACAACGAGGCCAACGGCGAGGACAACAACGACGGTAGCGACGACAACCATTCCTGGAACCACGGGGTGGAAGGCGAGACCGACGATCCGGAGATCCGTGCGCTGCGTATGCGTCAGATGCGCAATATGCTCGCCACTCTGATGTTCTCGCAGGGCACGCCGATGCTGCTGGCCGGTGACGAGTTCGGGCGCACCCAGGGCGGTAACAACAACGCCTACTGTCAGGACAGCGAGATTGGCTGGGTCAACTGGGAGTTCTCTCAGGAAGGGCGTGATCTGCTGGCCTTTACCCGCCACATCATCGCCCTGCGTCGGCGCTATCCGATGCTGCATCGCAGCCGCTTTCTCACCGGTGACTGGAACGAGGAGCTCGAGGTTCGCGATGTGAGCTGGCTGACGCCCGATGCCGAGGAGATGGATGTTGCCAACTGGGAGTCGGAGCACTCCCGCACCATCGGCGTGCTGCTGGACGGTCGTGCCCAGCCGACCGGCATCCGTCGGGCGGGCTCACACAGTACGCTGCTGATGATCGTTAACGCCCATCATGAGCCGGTCAGCTGGACACTGCCGGAAGTCTCCTCCGGCAGGCACTGGATCTTCCGGCTCAACACGGCCGAGCCCGATCTCAGAGAGGGCGGGTACTACGAGTTCGGCAGCACCTACGAAGTCGAAAGCCGGTCGATGGTGCTGCTGGAGCTGGTTCGTGACGACAGCGGTGCAGGCCGCAACGGGTAATCAAACCATGTCGCCGATGGCAGGTTGCCATCGGCGGATTGCCGCCAGCCCTTCGCATCGTTGAAGTGCGACGGGCTGCGCCCAGGGAGAGGAGCGAGCAGCAATGTCAATGGTGCAACGCAATACATCCCCCAGTGGTGCGCAAGAGGACGCACCGGTCATGCAGGCCGCAATGTCCGATCGCATCGCCATCGAAGAGATCAGCCCCGGTGTCGAGCAGGGGCGTTTTGCCGCCAAGGCCATTGCCGGACAGCCGGTCAATGTCACTGCGGTCATCTTTGCCGACGGTCATGACGTGCTGGCTGCGCGCGTGCGCTGGCGCTGCACGCAGGAAGGGGCGTCATCGGGTGCTTCCGAAGACGGCTGGCAGCGCGAGACGCTGACGCTGGTCAGACCGCTGGGTAACGACCTGTGGGAGGGTACCTTCACGCCCACCACGCCGGGCACCCATGAGTTCGTGATCGAAGCGTGGTGGGACCTTTATGGCACCTACCATTATGAACTGAGCAAGAAACACGCCGCTGGCGTGCCGATCTCGCTGGAGCTGCGCGAAGGCCATGACCATGTGGTCCGGGCGCTTGAGCGCGCCGTCTCGGGCAGCGAGCAGGCCGAACAGCTTGAATCGTTGATGACGCGGCTCAAGGCCACCAGCGATGAGAACGAACAGATCGCACTGCTGCTGGCCCGCGATACCCTGACGCTCATGCAGCAGTGTGATCCGCAGCGCCATCTGAGCACAAGTGCAGCCATGCCGCTGGAGGTTGATCGCACGCTGGCGCAATTCGGGAGCTGGTATGAGCTCTTTCCCCGCTCGGAAAGCCCGACCCCCGGACAGCACGGCACCTTCAACGATGTGCACGCCCGACTGCCGATGATCCGGGACATGGGCTTTGACGTGCTCTATTTTCCGCCCATTCATCCCATCGGCCATACCCACCGCAAGGGGCGCAACAACACGCTGACCCCGGGCCCCGAGGATCCGGGCAGCCCCTACGCCATCGGCAACGAGCATGGCGGTCACGAGGCCATCCATCCCGAGCTGGGCTCTCTCGAGGATTTCCGAGCGCTGGTGGCGGCCGCCCGTGAGCACGAACTCGAGATCGCGCTGGATTTCGCCATTCAGTGCTCGCCGGATCACCCCTGGCTTGCCGAGCATCCCGGCTGGTTTGCCTGGCGCCCCGACGGCACGATCCGCTACGCCGAGAACCCGCCCAAGAAGTACGAGGACATCGTTAACGTCGACTTCTACGCCGAGGACGCCGTGCCGGCGCTGTGGCTGGCGCTGCGCGATGTGGTGCAGGGCTGGGTCACCGAGGGCGTGAAGATCTTCCGCGTGGACAACCCGCATACCAAGCCCTTCCCGTTCTGGGAGTGGCTGATTGCCGATATCCGCTCGCGCGACCCGGACGTGCTCTTCTTTGCCGAAGCCTTCACCCGCCCGGCCATCATGGCGCGCCTGGGCAAGATCGGCTTCAATATGAGCTACACCTACTTCACGTGGCGCAATACCAAACCTGAGCTGACCGAGTATCTGACCCAGCTCAACGCGTCGCCGCTGCGCGAGTGCTATCGGCCCAATTTCTTCGTCAATACGCCGGACATCAACCCGACCTTTTTGCAGGGCTCGGGGCGACCGGGCTTTCTGATCCGGGCGGCGCTGGCGACCATGGGTTCGGGGCTCTGGGGCATGTACTCGGGGTTCGAACTCTGCGAAGCGGCGCCGGTGCCGGGCAAGGAGGAGTATCTCGACTCCGAGAAGTATCAGCTGAAAGCGCGGGATTACTTTGCCCCCGGCAACATCAGCGCCGAAATTGCTCGACTCAACTGGATTCGACGCCAGAACCCGGCGCTGCAGAGCCATCTCGGCATTCGTTTCTACACCATCGATAACGACCGCATCCTCTATTTCGCCAAAGCCACGCCCGACATGAGCAATGTGGTGCTGGTGGCGATCAGTCTGGACCCCTTCCACGCGCAGTCCGGTCACTTCGAGCTGCCACTGTGGGAGTTCGGGCTGGAGGATCACGCCGACACGCATGGCGAGGATCTGATGACCGGTCATCGATGGACCTGGCATGGCAAGTGGCAGAGCACACATCTGACACCGCAGATGCCCTTTGGCATCTGGCGCCTTCGCCTGGCGCAGTAATCCAGCAGCAGGCCGGGCCGGCGAGCACATCATGCTTGCGGTCCGGCGCGGAGGCGGGGCGGCAACTGTCCCGCCAGGCATGACGCCACATGACCGCCTGCGGCCGTCGGCCGGGGCGAGGAGGACACTGTCTCATGATGAATGCCAGCGATGTATCCGGTTCGTCCCAGCAGGCCATGGCGGCCGGAGAGGGCGAGCCCGCCTTTATCAACGATCCGCTGTGGTACAAGGACGCGGTCATCTACCAGGTGCACGTCAAGTCCTTTTATGATGCCAACAATGACGGCATCGGCGATTTTCAGGGCCTGATCGAGCGGCTCGACTACATTGCGGGCCTTGGGGTCAACACCATCTGGCTGCTGCCGTTTTACCCGTCGCCGCGACGCGATGATGGCTATGACATCTCTGAATACTGCGCGGTCAGCCCGGACTACGGCACTCTCGAGCAGGCACAGGAATTCATCAAGGCCGCGCACGACCGCGGGCTGCGCGTGATTACCGAGCTGGTCATCAACCACACTTCCGATCAGCATCCGTGGTTTCAGCGCGCTCGCCATGCGCCCAAGGGCTCTCCCGAGCGCGAATTTTACGTCTGGTCGGACAGCGATACCCATTACAGCGGCACCCGCATCATCTTTCTGGATACCGAGACTTCCAACTGGACGTGGGACCCGGTCGCCGGCCAGTACTTCTGGCATCGGTTCTATTCGCATCAGCCCGACCTGAACTTTGATAATCCCGTCGTATTCGACGAGGTCATGAAGGTCATGCACTACTGGCTGGAGATGGGGGTTGACGGTCTGCGTCTGGACGCCATTCCCTATCTGGTCGAGCGCGAAGGCACCAACAACGAGAACCTGCCCGAGACCCATGAGGTGCTCAAGCGCATCCGGGCGGTAATCGATGAGCATTTCCCCGACCGCATGCTGCTGGCCGAGGCCAATCAGTGGCCCGAGGATACGCGTCCCTATTTCGGCGAGGGCGACGAATGCCATATGGCGTTCCACTTCCCGCTGATGCCGCGCATGTACATGTCGCTGGCCCAGGAGGATCGCTTTCCGATCACCGATATCCTGCGTCAGACCCCGGAGATTCCCGAAAACTGTCAGTGGGCGGTCTTTCTGCGCAATCACGATGAGCTGACGCTTGAAATGGTCACTGACCGCGAGCGCGACTATCTCTGGAACCATTACGCCTCCGATCGTCGCGCGCGCATCAACCTGGGCATTCGACGCCGTCTGGCGCCGCTGCTCGAGCGTGACCGCCGTCGTATCGAGCTGCTCAACAGCCTTTTGCTGTCGATGCCGGGCACGCCCACGGTCTATTACGGCGACGAGATCGGCATGGGCGACAATATCCATCTGGGCGATCGCGACGGTGTGCGCACGCCCATGCAGTGGACCATGGACCGCAACGGCGGTTTCTCGCGCGCCGATCCGGCCAGCATGGTGCTGCCACCGATCATGGACGCCCTGTACGGTTTCCAGACCATCAACGTCGAGGCGCAGAATCGCGATCCGCACTCGCTGCTCAACTGGACGCGGCGCATGCTGGCGGTGCGTGGTCAGCAAAAGGCCTTCGGTCGCGGTGTCATGAAGCTCCTGTATCCCAATAACCGGCGCATTCTGGCCTACATCCGCGAATATACGCACGAAGAGACGGGCGAGGTCGACACCATCCTGTGCGTGGCCAACGTGTCACGCTCGGCGCAGGCGGTGGAGCTGGATCTTTCCAGCTGGGAAGGTCATGTGCCGGTGGAAATGCTCGGCGGCAGCAGTTTCCCGCCCATCGGACAGCTCAGCTACCTGCTGACCCTGCCGCCCTACGGTTTTTACTGGTTCCTGCTGGCACCGGAAACTGCCATGCCGCACTGGCATACGCCGGCTCAGGAGATGATGCCGGATCTTCTGACGCTGGTGATCAAGCAGCGTCTGGACGAGATCGGTGCTGGCAAGACACGGTGGTCTCTCGAGCACGAAAGCCTGGTGCAGTATCTGCCGCGCCGGCGCTGGTTTGCCGCCAAGAACAGCACGATCGATCAGGTCAGGCTGGCCTGGG
The DNA here is from genome assembly GCF_900112585.1 of Kushneria avicenniae. GTDB lineage: Bacteria > Pseudomonadota > Gammaproteobacteria > Pseudomonadales > Halomonadaceae > Kushneria > Kushneria avicenniae. The sequence continues at coordinate 373,608 of NZ_FOLY01000002.1, forward strand.
CGGTGAGTATGGACGGCGCGGTCGTCAACGATCATGCGGTGGATACGCCCGCGGTGCTGCTGGCCGAGATCGAGGTGCAGGCGCATCAGGGCAGCGAGCCCTCATCCCGGGAGCGCTATGTGCTGCCACTGGGCATGATCAACGAGGACGAAAGCGCGCTGTTGCCCCAGCAGCTGGCCATGGCCCGCATTCGTCGCGGTCGGGACGTCGGGCTTTTAACCGATGCCTTTGCCATGCCGGGCTTTCCTCTGGCGGTCATCCAGGCGCTGCGGGCCGGTGCGGTGCTGGATCTGAGCCGCAGCGTGGTGGAAATGGACGCCGATGCTCCGCATCCGGGCGAGATTCATTTCCGCTCCACCTCGCTTCTGAGCGACATGGAGATGGTGCCGCACGCGGCCGATCTGCGCTATCTGAGCGCCGAGCAGTCCAACAGTTCCGTGATCATCGATGACCGGATGGTGCTCAAGCTGATCCGGCGCACCGAGCGTGGCGTCCATCCCGAGGCGGAGATGGGGCGCTATCTGACCGAGCGCGGCTTCACCCATACGGCGCCCATGCTTGGAGAGGTCACCCGTGTCGATGATCAGGGCGTGCCGCATGTCCTGATGGTGCTGCAGGGCTATATCGACAACCAGGGCGACGCCTGGGAGTGGACGCTCAACACACTCGAACGTGCCATTCGCGATATCAGCGATATGGTGCAGGCCGACCAGCACGATGCCTATGATCCGCTGGCCACGCTGACCGGCTTTGCTGGTCTGCTGGGACAGCGGCTGGGTGAAATGCACACCCTGCTGGCCATGGAGACCACCGAGGCTGACTTTGCGCCCGAGATCGCTGATGAGGCCCGCACGAGCGAATGGGCCGACAGCGTCTGTGCCCAGATCGAGCGGGCCATGGACATTCTGGCCGACCACAAGACCAGTGCCAGCGAAGCGGATCAGCAGCTGGCCGACTGGCTGTTGCAGCGTCGCGAGGCGCTTCTCGAAATGGCGCAGTCGTTTGCCCATGACGCCCGGGGCAGCCTCTGCACGCGGACCCATGGCGATCTGCACCTGGGACAGATCCTGGTCTCGCATGACGATGCCTACATTATCGACTTCGAAGGCGAACCTGCCCGCTCGCTTGATGAGCGCCGCATGAAGAGCAGTCCGCTGCGCGATGTGGCAGGTGTCGTGCGCTCGTTTGACTATGCCTCGGCCATGGCGCTGGACAATGCCCATCGGGCCGATGTGGCGCACGATCGCGAGGCGGTCAGCCAGGAGGTCATCGAGGATTATCGCCACCGCGTCACCCAGTCGTTCCTGCTGGCCTACCGTCAGGCCACCCACCAGGTCGCACACGAATGGGCATTCGAGCATGGTGCCAGCGCGGCGCTGTCGCTGTTCACGCTGGAAAAGGCCGTCTACGAGATCGCCTACGAGGCGGCCAATCGACCGGCATGGCTGAGTGTCCCCATGCGCGGGCTGGTCGCACTGTTTGACGAACTGAGCCCGGAATCGGGTGATGACATGTCCCAATCAGGGGAGGGTCACCATGACGACTCGCAGTAAACCAGACATTCGCAGCGCGTCAACTGACACGATATCCCTGCACCCTGACGCCGCTCAGGCGCTGGTCGAGGGCTCTCACGGCGATCCCTTCGCTGTGCTCGGGCCGCATGAAGTAGATCACGCCATGGTGGTGCGCGCCTTTCTGCCGCGTGCCATCGGTGTGGAGCTGCTCGAGCGCGACAGCGATCGCGTCATGACGCGTCTTCAGCCCGGACAGGTACCGGATCTGTTCGTGGGTCGCCTTGACCGGCTGGCGCCCTATCGGCTTCGCATCCGCTGGCCGCACGGTGAGGAGGTCGTCGAGGACCCTTATGCCTTCGGCCCACTGCTGGGTGAGCTGGACCTCTATCTGATCGGCGAGGGCAATCACCGTGAGCTGGGCACCTGCCTCGGCGCTCAGATGATGACGGTCGACGGCGTGGACGGCGTGCGTTTTGCCGTCTGGGCGCCCAACGCCCGACGGGTATCGGTGGTCGGCGAGTTCTGCATGTGGGACGGGCGGCGCTATCCGATGCGTCAGCGCCAGCCTACCGGCGTCTGGGAAATCTTCATTCCTGGTCTTCCTGAAGGCAGCGTCTATAAATACGAGATTCTGGGGCAGGAGGGGCTTTTGCCCCTCAAGGCCGACCCGGTCGCACGAGCCACTCAGGCCCCGCCTGAAACCGGCTCGGTCGTGGCCGCACCGCTGGCCCATGACTGGCAGGATCAGACGTGGATGGCGACGCGCGCCAGTCGCCATGCGGCGGATGCGCCCATTTCGGTCTACGAGGTGCATGCCGCTTCCTGGCGGCGTCACGGCGGGGATGAAGGCGAGCTCTACAGCTGGAGTGATCTGGCACGCTGGCTGATCCCCTATGTGCAGGAGATGGGATTTACCCATATCGAACTGCTGCCGATCATGGAGCACCCCTTCGGTGGCTCCTGGGGCTATCAGCCGCTGTCGCAGTTCGCGCCCAGCGGGCGCTTTGGCAAGCCGCAGGAATTCGCCGCCTTTGTCGATGCCTGCCACCAGGCCGGGATTGGTGTCATTCTTGACTGGGTGCCGGCGCACTTCCCGACCGACCCGCACGGTCTGGCCCGCTTTGACGGTACAGCGCTTTACGAGTATCAGGACCCGCGAGAAGGCTTCCATCAGGACTGGAACACCTACATCTACAATCTGGGGCGTCACGAGGTTCACGGCTTCATGCTGGCCTCGGCGATCTACTGGCTCAAGCACTTCCATGTCGATGCCCTTCGAGTGGATGCGGTGGCCTCGATGCTCTATCGCAACTACTCGCGTCAGGAAGGAGAGTGGATTCCCAACCGTCACGGCGGTCAGGAAAACCTGGAGGCAATCGACTTTCTGAGCCATCTCAACGAGGTGGTCGGTGAGGAGGCCCCCGGCGCCGTCATGATTGCCGAAGAGTCCACGGCGTGGCCCGGCGTCAGCCGACCGGTATCGGAAGGCGGTCTTGGCTTCAGCTACAAGTGGAACATGGGCTGGATGCACGACACCCTGAGCTACATGAGCGAGGACCCGCTGTATCGCCGCTACCATCACGGCGAGCTGACCTTCTCGCTGGTGTATGCCTTCTCCGAGCACTTCATGCTGCCGATCTCTCACGACGAGGTGGTACATGGCAAGGGATCGCTGATCAACAAGATGCCCGGTGATCGCTGGCAGCAGTTCGCCAACCTGCGCGCCTGCCTGTCATTGATGTGGACCCATCCCGGCAAGAAGCTCCTGTTCATGGGCTGTGAGCTGGCCCAGTTCCGCGAGTGGAGCCATGACCGTGAGCTGGACTGGTTTCTGCTGGCCCATGCCGAGCATCAGGGCATCTCGAATCTGGTACGCGATCTTAACGCTCTCTATACCCTGGAGCCGGCGCTGCATGAGCAGGACTGCGTGCCCGAAGGGTTTGAGTGGGTGATCGGCGATGATGCCCACAACAGCGTACTGGCCTGGCTGCGCTGGAGCCGTGACGGCCAGCCCGTGCTGGTGGTCCTCAATCTGACCCCCAATGAACTGTCGAATTACGGCGTCGGCGTGCCGGTGGCAGGCTACTGGCAGGAGTGCTTCAACAGCAACGCACGGCTCTATGGTGGCACCGGTACCGGCAACGACGGTGGACGTGAAGGGGAAGCGCGCGAAAACCACGGTCAGCCGTTTACGCTGTCGCTGCATCTGCCGCCGCTGGGCGCCGTCATGTTCAAGCCCGGCAGCACTGCCCTGGAATAGGTCTCGTGCCTGGACGGGACGCCAGCGTCGCACATGGCGTAGCACTGCTACGCCATGTGCGACAAAACGGGCATCGCGAGCGGGATTTAAAACTTCTTTAATATAGGAGAAGTCTTATAAAGACAGGAGCAGCCGCCTTGTCATGTCAGCCGCTGGTGGCTGTTTCCGATCAAGGAGACGGGAGGTCGCCATGCACCATCATCGACATTATCCCCTTGTCGATATCGCCATCTTCACACTGGTGATTCTGCTTGCACTTCTGCTTCTGTTCGGCGGGGATACTCTGACGCCTGATCGAGGCGATAATCTGCCCGCCTGGTGCGAGCACCATGACGGGCATTGTCCCGGCGTTTCAAGCGACCCGGTACGTAGTTTCAAGGGCTAGTTTACTGCGACTGGTCACCGTCCAGTGCTTCACCAGCGCGCTGCAGCAGACTGGACGTGGCTTGACGAGTATCCTGCCAGGCACTGCTGGCAGCATCACTGGTCTGTTGCCATGTCTGTGATGCCTGCTGACGCGCTTCCTGCCACCAGTCATTGCTCCAGGTCGGCTGCTGCTTGAGCGCGTCGCGATCAAGGTCGACGATCACGTTGTATTGCAGGTCGTTCAGGTCGGTGTCGTTGCTGGTTTCGACCGTAAAGTCGCCGCGCTGGATAACATAGCCCTGATCCTGCGGATCAAAGCTGTCGTCGTCGGTTTCGATCACGATGGCCTGAAGGGACATGTCATCGCCAAACAGCAGGTCTTCCACTTCGCCAATGTTTTGATCTTCATTTTGAAGGTGTACCTGAGCATCCATCAGCTTGTCGGCCGAGTAGAGGCCATCAGTGGTCTGCTGGTCGGCCTGGGCAACGGCAGCGGCGCTCATCATGGCGGCGCCGGCAAGAAGGGAACGATATCGCATGAGTGTCATCCTTGTGTCATGTTTCCCGAAAATCATGGCACTCGAGCGGTGGTTCTGCCCGCCATGACCGTCGAATGCCAGTTTCACTTAAGTTTTTGTAACCAATCGGTTACGACGATTTGAGCGGGTCATGGCCCCAGTTCATCAGAGAGTAGCGCCAGCGCGAAGTCTTTTTATCTTCCTTTTTGGGCGGCTGTTTGAGATGACGCGCCACGTACTGATTGACCTTTTTCATGTGGCCGTAGTCGTCATCAAGCTCTGCCTTGCGCTTTTTCTTGATCTCGACAATGCGCCGACCGGACTGATGACCGGTGGATTCGCCATCGCTGCTGTCGCCGACCGATTTTGATTCGTCGGTTTCGAGCCACTCTTCAAGTTCCTTCGGCGCCATGTTGACGCTTTCCTTGAAGTCCTGATAGATCGCTTCGTTGTCATCGCTCATGGTGTGTCCTCCCTGACACGGCTGAATGAAACGGTGCTGGCAGCAGGATGACTCAGGCCTTGCGCAGTTCCTTGTGCAGCTTGAGCACGCGGTCGCCGTCATCCTGCTTGATCATGTAGGCCGGCTCATCCTCGGTTGCGTTGCGGGTGACATCGCTGCCCTTGATGCGCCGAGTGACCTTTTCGGTGTACTTGCGGGTGATCTTGCCTTCGGTCCAGTTGTCACCCCATTTCCATTTCACGCGCTGGCGCTGGCGGTAGTGTTCACTCATGTCGACGCTCCCTGTTGGCTGTTCCGTGACAGCAATAGCCTGGCGCGCGCCAGAGGTTTGTACAAGAAAAACAGACGCGCCGCCCGGCTTGTACAACACTGGGCGGCGCGTTTGTATAATCGGGGACGTAATGAACGGGGTCACTCCCGGCGGACGTCCTCTTCCGGCGATCGGCCCGCTTCGGTAAAGGCGTTTTTCCCGATGTCGTGAGCATCGCGCGCCACGGTATCGGCCGCCCAGGCGCCACGCTTGCCCATCGGACGCGGTTTGCCGGTGGTCGTGTCCTCGCCGGTCTGACGCTCCAGCTCACAGTTCAACGCCGCGCCCAGCAGCACGATAAAGGCCGACAGCCAGAACCACAGCAGCAGCACCATCACCGCACCGATGGTGCCGTAGGTCTGGTTGTAGCTGCTGAAGTTGCGCACGTAGATGGAAAAGCCGATCGACCCCAGCGCCCACAGCAGGGTGGCGGTCACGGAGCCGACGCTGAGCCAGCCCACGCGCGAGGGCGCCCGATCCGGCCCGTAGCGGTAAAGAATGGTGATGGCGCTGATCACCAGCAGCAGCAGGATGGGCCAGCGGATGTAGGTCAAAAGCGTGGACAGCGTGTCCCCAAAGGGCAGCCAGGCAATCAGGGGCGGCAGCAGCGCAATGGTGCCCAGCGTCACGATCGTCATCACCATCATCGCGCCGGTGAGCACCCAGGTCACCAGGGTAAGCTTGATCAGGCCGCGCTCTTCCTTCTCGCCGTAGACGATGTTCAGACCGGCCATCAGACCGCGCATGCCCTTGGAGGCGCTGTAAACCGTAAATACCAGGCCCGCCACGGCGGTGATGCTCATGCCGGTGCCGGCATTGTTGTTGACCGACAGCGCCTGCTGTCGAATGATACTGGCGGCATCTTCCGGCAGCACGCTGCTGAGCATTTCGATCTGGCCCTGTACCTGTTGCGGATCAAAGGCCAGACCCCAGATCGAAATGAAGGCAGCAATGGCCGGGAAAATCCCCAGAAAGGCATAAAAGGCGATGCTGGCGGCAATCAGGGTGGCGTGATTGGCCTCCACCTGGCGCTTGACGCGCAGCAGGGTGTCCTTCCAGCCGCGCCCGGGAATGGTCAACGGAGAAATGGAATCCCGTCCCCGGTTATTGGCATGAGGCTTGTTGGTCGTGTCCTGCATGGTTTGTTTCCCCGGTCGAACGGTTCAGGTGGATGCTTGAAGTATCCGGGTGCCTGGCAGATAAATGAAATACCCTTTGAATGGGCTCTCCCGGTGTCATGACAACAATGCCATCATTGGGAGCCGAGCCGGGTTGCGACATGGGCGGGCCAATGCGTCCGACATGTCGACACCCTCATCACGTCATGCCTCAAGGGTCACGTTCTTGGTTAGTGTAGAGCGCAGGGAAGGTTTCAACATCAAGATCTCGCGGGTGCTTCGGGAAGCCACCGAGCATGGGCTGGACCTGTATCTGTTCGTGCCCGGCGAGATCGATCTGCATCGCAATGTTGTCCCGGAAAGCAGCTTTTATCATAACGCCATCCATCTCAAGCGCACCTACTACAGCAATCAGCGGCATCTGCCGCTGGCGCACAGCCGTCTGGCACGGCGGGATCGCAGTACGCCGGAGCGCTATCGCCTGAGCCTGAGTCTGTATGCCTATCAGTACGTGATTGCGCTGGAACGTCTGATCGCACCGCTGGAGGGCGATCAGCAGCGCGTCAGCGTCGAGGCGCTTGAAGAGGTGATCGAGCTTGCGCGCAGTGTGCCCCGACGCATGCGTCGCAATCGCCCCGGTGAGGACAATCAGCTCAAGTACTTCATCAACATCGACAATTACATGTCCTGGATTACCGAGCAGCGGCTTTTAAAGCTGGTGTCGTGTCTGGTAGAGGAAGAGGGGCCGAAGCAGCAGGCGCGCGACTCGCTGCTGGAGATCTGTCGGTTTGAAAACCGCTACCGTCAAGAGCACCAGTACAACTCGAGCCGCGCCGCCCAGAGCCCGTCACGCATCTCCAACAAGATGCGCCTGCTGCGCCGTCTGATCGAATATCCCGTGACCCTCAAGCAGAAGACCCGCGAGCTGGGCGCCTGGGAAGAGCGGGGCGTCAAGGCGCTGGCGACCGGTGTGGTGATGCTGGTGATTTCGGTCATGATGCTCGAGGCGCGCAATCTGGTTGGCGACCTGACCCTGCGTTTCGTGCTGATACTGGCACTTCTGTACGCCATGCGAGAGGTGTTCAAGGAGGATCTGCGCAACACGCTGTGGCGCTGGCTGCGTCGGGGGCGTGCCAAATGGATGCGCCAGTACTTCGACGTTCACAGCAATGAAACAGTGGGGCAGCAGCGCGAATGGCTCGACTACGTGCGCTTCAAACGCCTTGATAACGATATTCGTGCGGCCCGGGGCGGCAGCGTGACCCAGCGCGAAGAGGTTATCCTGCAGTATCGCAGCCGCTCGAAAATGCTGCCGACGCGCTTTCTCAGCGGCTACGAGGAGACCCGCGAAATCATGATGCTCGATCTTTCCGTCATCGCCAATCTGCTTGAAGACAGCCATCATCATGTCTATCAGCTCGAGGATGACGAGATCAGTCGGGAAGTGGTCGAGCGGCGCTATCAGCTCAACCTGATCGCGCGCAGCATTCGCGGTTCGCGTCAGACAACCTTGCAGCGCTGGAAAATCAACATGAGCCGCTCGGGGATCGTGGATATCGAGGAATCCGCACCCTGACGGCAGGTCATGTTTCCCCTTACAAGGAGGCTTCAATGCAGGACAATATGGATCAGGTCGTACGCACCCCTCAGGAACAGGCAGACGTGGATCAACAGTGCCGCAATCTGGCGCTTTACGAGTATGAAAGCTGCCCCTTCTGCCGTCGCGTGCTGCACGAGATCGAGCGGCTGTCGCTCAACATCGAGCTTCGCAACACTCGTGAGGATCCAACCGCCCGCGAGGAGCTGCGCGAGGGGGGCGGCCGGACCACGGTTCCCTGTCTGCGCATTACTCAGGAGACGGGCGGCGCACACTGGATGTATGAATCGGCCGATATCGCGGCCTGGCTGCGTCAGCAATTCGGTTGATATACCGTTATCGAAAGCTTTTCTTTAGCGAACTTAAATCCTTACATTCCTTTACAAAATGTTGGCTGACGCCTGTGACGCACTGTCTATGCTGTCAAAAGGCGCTGACACAGGCATCAGAACTCGCCGGCGCCATCATGCAGAACAGGAGGTTGGCATGGCAGAGTCAAAGGGCAGCAAGGCCGAAGGCATGATTGACAAGCTTGGCGGCAAAATCCAGAAGGAAACCGGCAAGGCCACCGGCGACAAGGATCACATCAAAAAGGGTGAAAAGGATCTGGCCAAGGGTGAGCGCAAGGTGAATTCCGACAGCAACAGCAAGAATTGATCGTTGCTGGCGGTATCTTTTGAGTCAATGACGATGACATTGGCAGTACGGCATAACCGTCTACACTGAATCATGCGTGTCACGGATACGCGGATACCGAACAGAGAGTCCGGTATCGTATTTTCTACACGGAGGTAACTGTCATGGCTACAGGTTCCAAGTCCGACAAGGCTGAAGGCGCACTCGACAAGGTCAAGGGCAAGGTCAAGAAAGCCGTAGGCAAGGCGACCGACAAGCCCGGCACCGAAGCTGAAGGCAGAGCCCAGCAGTCGAAAGGGCACGCCGAAAGCGCCAGGGGTAATGCCAAGGACGCTCTCAAGAAGTAATGCTTTTGACATCACGGGTTAGTCAGGGGGCCGCTCATTGAGCGGCCCCTTCTACTTTTCGCTCCATCTTTGGTATTCAATGTGCGCCCGACGCTATGGCTGGCCCGGCCTGCATCGTACAATCGCGGTTTTATTTTCTGGAGAAGCCCCATGGCCCAGGCAAGCGCACGTCACATTCTGGTCAACAGCGAAGCCGAGTGCGAAGCGCTCAAGACTGAAATCGAGCAGGGCAGGGACTTTGCCGAAGTGGCTCGTGAACACTCGAAATGCCCCAGCGGCAAGCAGGGTGGCGATCTGGGCACCTTCGGTCGCGGCCAGATGGTGCGTGAATTCGATGAGGTCGTCTTTACCGGAGATCTCAACAAGGTGCATGGTCCGGTCAGGACCCAGTTCGGCTATCACCTGCTGGAAGTGACCGGCCGCAGCTGATCAGGCCCTTGCGCCGTTGGATGTATTCGGGGCTGCCTGTCATGGCAGCCCCTTTTTCATGGCCACGCTGGCGCAATGGCGGTGCGAGCGCGACACCATGGAGCGGCTGGTTTATCCTGCCTGCTGTGAAACGACCCCGGTCGTATTATTTGATGAACCCTTCGGCACTCCGGTGCTGATTGACCGCAGGACGGTAAGGAAGCGCTCATGAAAGACTGGCTGAAAACGCTGCCCAAGGCGGAGCTGCATCTGCACATCGAGGGCACGCTGGAACCCGAGCTCATGTTCGAGCTGGCTGCCAGAAACGATGTGGCACTGCCTTACGCCTCCATTGAAGAGGTCCGCGCCGCCTACAACTTCACCAATCTGCAATCCTTTCTCGATCTCTACTATCAGGGCATGAACGTCCTGCATACCGAGCAGGATTTCTATGATCTGGCGATGGCCTATTTCGAGCGCGCGCACGGCGACGGCGTGGTTCATGTCGAACTGTCGTTCGATCCGCAGCCGCATCTGGCACGTGGTGTGACCATGCGGACCCTGTTTGCCGGTCTGGGCCAGGCACGCGAAGAAGCCTCGCGCCGCTTTGGCCTGTCAACGGCCCTGATCATGAGCTTCCTGCGCGATCGCAGCGCGCAGGAGGCAATGGACGTCCTCGAGCAGGCCGCGCCCTGGTATGATCAGATCGACGCCGTGGGTCTGGACAGCGCTGAGCTTGGCAACCCGCCGGAGAAGTTTACCGCCGTGTTCGAGCAGGCGCGCGAACTGGGCATTGCACGGCTGGCCCATGCCGGGGAAGAAGGGCCTGCCGCCTATATAAGCGGCGCGCTGGATGCGCTGGATGTCTGTCGTATCGATCACGGCGTGCGCTGTCTCGAGGACGAAGCGCTGGTGGCCCGGCTTGCCAATGAGCAGATCCCGCTGACGGTCTGCCCGCTCTCCAACGTCTATCTGAAGGTCTTTGAACGTCTTGAAGACCACACGCTGCCGGGGCTGCTTGACCACGGCCTGTGCGTGACGCTCAACTCGGACGATCCGGCCTATTTTGGCGGCGGCATGCTCAACAACTTCATGGCCTGCCATGAGGCCTTTGACTGGGATGAAGACGCCTTCCGCGTGCTGGCGCGCAACGCCATTGAAGCCGCCTTCATGGACGAGACTCGTCGTGAAGCGCTGTTGAAGACCCTGGCCGAGTGCTGATCACACACCTGTCTGGTGAATGAGCCAGATTGCGGTGCTGATGGTAAAAAAGGCGCCGGTCGTGGCGGCCAGCAGAGCCGCCGCGCAGAGCCCATCCATGGCAAAGCGCGTCCCGAAGATGGGATAGACGCTCAGCATGGGCGCGCTTGCAATCAGCAGCGCGCCGATCATCAACTCGGTGTTGTCGATGGGGAATAGCTGAAAGAACAACAGCACCAGCAGCGGATGAACCACCAGCTTGGCCAGCGTAATCTGCGCCACATCGCGGTACATGCCCTGTACTCTGAGCCCGTAAAGCGTTCCGCCAATCACGAACAGCGCCGCCGGTGCCGAAGCATTGGCCAGCATGTCGAGCGCCTTGTAAAGCGGCGCCGGCACGTTGATGCCGGTCAGCGAGATCGTGGCGCCGGTCACGATGGCAATGATGATCGGATTGCGGATCAGCTGGCGTAGCGTGGTCAAAAGCATTCGAGAAATCGACAGGCCCTGCTGTCGGCCCGCCTCGGCCAGCGCCAGACTCAACGGGATCATCAGCATGTTTTCGATCAGCATGCACAGCGCCAGAGCCACGCCGGCGGTGGGGCCGATGACCATGACCGCAATCGGATAGCCGATAAAACCGCTATTGGCCGTGCCCATGCCCATGGCCATGATGGCACCCTGATCGAGCGATTGACCCTGCAGCCGCGTCAATCCCAGCCCCAGCAGCAGGACCGACAACGAGCCCAGCCCATAGGCCAGCAGATAGTGGGCATTGAAGACATCCGTCAGCGCTTGCTGGCTCAGCGCGCGTACGATGAGCGCCGGCAGGGCCAGCGTGACCACGAAACGCCCCACGCCGTGCACGTGATCGCGTGCCACCACGCCCCCCATGACGGCAAGATAGCCCAGCGCGATCAGCATGAAGATGGGGGCGGTAATGGCAAGAACTTCCAATCACGCGTCTCCAGGATGGGGTGTCATGGCCGCCTGTGTCTGGCGCTCTGGCCACGGCTCGGACAATGGATGATGGCGTGCGGGGTTGTATTGACTTGATGCCGACGTCAGACAATGGTGATCGAATCACTTTCATGGAGGAGCCTACCATGCAGGCACGTCAGTTATATCACAATACACTGCACTGTTTTCCGGTCGGATTGACCGATGAGCAACAGCAGCTGGTGCATGCCGAAATTTCCGCTGTGGTCCATGATGGCGAGCGTCTGATTCTGGGCAGTGACAAGCCGATCCCCGGGGCCGAGCGCTCCTCTGTTTTTGCCATTGATATTGATGATCAGGGGCGTCCGCAGGAAGAGACACTTTCCTACTACACTCAGCCGCTGATTCGTCAGGCGATCAAGTATGAGGATTTCGCCTTGACCGTGGATGGCCGCCATGTACTGGCCACCACCGGCTTTGATCGCATTCATCCGGAAGACCACTCGCTCAACGATTATAACCACCTGCTGATCTGGCCGCTCGGAGACCCTGACCGGGTACAGGTGGTGGACCCGGACCCGCGCGACGGTGTCGAGGGGTCGCTCGAGCTGCGCCAGCGTCTGACGGCCGCTATCGGCATGCCCTATTACAAGATTGAAGGCCTGGCGGCCATTCCTGGCGATAAAGGTGATGGCCTGTTGCTGTTCGGCGTGCGTGAACAGGGGCAGCACTTTGATGATTTCAACTATGTCTGTCGCGTGGTCGGTGCCCACTACCGGACCAACGAGCAGGGGCAGCTGATATTTGTTGACGAGATGCGCGAGCACTACGCGTTCGACCCCGGGCAATTCGAGGCCGTTGAGCACCTTTGTGGTCTGTCGAGCCTTGAATATGACCCGTATAACCACCGGCTTTATCTGATGACCAGCTTTGAAAACGAGCAGGGGGGTATCGACAGCATCGGTGGCTATCTCTGGGTGATCGACATGGCGGATTTTGCTCGGGGCAGGGCACCATCGCTGGTGGAAGATGAAACCGGTGGCCCGTTGGTGTTTACCCACAAGGCCGAGGGGCTGGCGGTGCTGGATCACGACCGTTTGTTTGTCGCCTATGACAATGACCGGGAGCTGGCGCTGGGTAATGACCCAGAGCGCGAGCAGAAGTATGCCTGTGAAGCCCCCTGGACGCTTTTGAGGATGATCCAGTAACGCTGGGGTCAACCGCAGCGTTCGGGGCTGATACCATGAGCGCCGTCCCTTCGTTTTATTTCCCTACGGTGTCACCATGAAAATCGTCATGCGCTACTTTTTCAAAACCGTGCGGCTGGTGCTGGCGCCTGTCATGATCGCCCGCGACCGCTTTGGTCGCCCCGAGCCGATCACCCGCCCCCCGCAGGCACAGGCCGAGGTGGATCGCGCCTGCGAGCAGCTGTCCCTGTATCAGTTTCGTACCTGCCCCTTCTGCGTGAAGGTGCGCCATGAGATGCATCGACTGGCGCTGCCGATCGAATTGCGCGACACCCAGCATGACGATGCTGCCCGCCAGGCGCTGAAGGCCGGCGGCGGACGCGTCAAGGTGCCGTGTCTGGCCATCGAGGGTGAAAATGGCCAGACCGAATGGATGTACGAGTCCGACGCCATCAAGGGCTATCTGCAAAAGCGTTTTGAGCCCGAGACCGCCACGGCGTAACGTTCAGTGGTTCCTGCATGATAAAAGGCCTCGATTCGTCGGGGTCTTGTTGCGTTTAAAACATGATTCCTGACGCTTCGACCTTTCCGTTGTTGCTGGCTTTTTTGCAGCTCTGAAATTGCAAGGGCCATATTGGCATCAGGTCAGATCCATCGAACAAAATCCTGCCTTTTGATAAATGTTCTGAATTGTTGGACATTTACAATACATAAGTAAGACAAATTGAGAATGGTCTGCTTTTTTCGCCACGATAGACTTGGCGATTTCCTTTAGCCATCTCCTTTTTGTCTCTATAAGGCAATGTCATGAATGCGCTGACTCTGGTGTCGTTTTTCTTTTTTACTGCGCTGGTCGCCTTTATCACCTGGCGTCTGACGCGCCATGATGATCATCGCCATTCCAGCAGCTACTTTCTGGCCGGTCGCAGTCTGACCTTCCCGATCATTGCCGGCTCGCTTTTGATGACCAATCTGTCGACCGAACAGATGGTCGGGCTTAACGGCGCCGCCTTTACTGATGGGCTTTCGGTCATGGCCTGGGAGGTGGTTGCAGTAGTCACGCTGGTCACCATGGCCATGTTCTTTCTACCCCGCTTCCTCAAAAGTGGAGTAACGACCGTGCCGGAGCTTCTGGCACTGCGCTTTGATCGTACAACCCAGCTATTGGCCAATATCATTTTCGTGGTCGCCTACGCCGCCATCCTGTTGCCCAGCATTCTTTACTCCGGGGCGCTGGGCTTGATGGGGCTTTTGGATCTTCAGACGCTGACCGGCATCGAATCCAACGCGGTATTGCTGGTGTTGACCATCGTGGCGGTAGGGGTTGGCGGGGCCATTTATGCCTTGTTCGGCGGACTTCGCTCGATCGCAATTTCCGATACCATCAACGGCGTAGGACTGTTGATTGGCGGGCTGATGATCGTCTATTTCGGCCTTGACGCGATCAGTAACGGCCATGGCATTCTGGCGGGATGGGAAATGCTCAAGACCAGCCATCCAGAAAAGCTGCGCTCCTGGGGTACCGAGAATCAGTCGGTGCCTTTCTCTACTATTTTTACCGGAGTGCTGCTTTTGAACATGTTCTATTGGTGCACCAACCAGCAGATCATTCAGCGAACCTTTGCTGCCAAAACGCTGGCGGAAGGACAAAAGGGCGTCCTTTTGACCGGCCTGCTCAAGCTGCTTGGGCCGCTGTATCTGGTGCTGCCAGGCATCATTGCCTTTCACATGTATACCGGCGAAAGCGTCAAGGCCGATGCCGCCTATGGGCAGCTGGTGCATGACGTGCTGCCGGCACCGCTGACGGGCTTTTTTGCTGCGGCGATGGTGGGCGCCATCCTGTCGTCTTTCAACTCGGCGCTGAACTCCACGGCCACGCTGTTCAGTCTTGACGTCTACAAGGCTCGACTGAAACCGGATGCCACGGATGCTCAGGTCGTGCGCGCTTCAAAATGGTCGGGCTGGCTGATGGCCATCGCCGCCATGAGCATTGCACCGCTGATGGCCAGTCAGGAAAGCCTGTTTGTCTACGTACAGAAGGTCAATTCACTGTATTACGTGCCGCTGCTGGCGGTCATTCTGGTCGGCTTTTTGACCCGTCGCGTACCGGCCATGGCCGCCAATCTGGCACTGGTGCTGGGCTGTGTGATCATCGCTGCCTTCTATTTCGTACCGCCGCTGACCGGCGTGGTCGACATCGTCTCCAACTTCCATTTCATCGCGATTGTCATGGTGCTGCTGGTGCTGATGATGCTGGCGATCGGCAAAATGATGCCGCGTACCGAACCCTGGGTACAACAGGACGCCGGCGCGATCGACATGACGCCCTGGAGCAAGGCCTGGCCGGCCAGCATCGCGCTGCTGGTATTGGTAGTCGCCATCTATCTGGCCTTTGTTTAGCCTTTTCATGCAGCGCCTGTAGATCGCAGGCGCTGATTCAGTCTCCACTGATGCTTGGCCCACAGTGCACAGCCCTCGCCTCGGGACCCGAGGCGAGGGCTGTGCGTTATTCGGCTATCGGTGCCATGGCGTGATCGACCAGACACTGACGCCGGCGGGAGGTAGCGTTGCGCCGCCAACCAGGTAGCCCGAGTCAGGTATCAGACGATCCGGTAGATGGCGGGGCTCGGGCGCATAGTTGAAGGCAAAGCAGAGCGCGCGGCGACGACGCAGCCTGATCCCCTCGGGCAGCAGGGTAGTGCCGATATTCGCTTTTCGGCACGCCTCGTTGAAAATCGCTACCATGCTGTCCTCATCCAGCCAGGCGGTGAGATAGGTGACGCCCTGATGGTCGGTCACCGCCGGCATACCATCCTCGAAGCGATGCGCAACGCGCGCCTTCTGGCGGTTCTCATCCAGATGCTCGCGCCAGCGCAGGCCGTGGCCTTTCGGACTGCTGGGCAGGTTCAGGCGTGGGTGGGTACCGGGGCGCAGGCCATCAACCTGATCGACCGTGATACCGGTCAGCGGAGTCAGTGACCCGGGGGCCAGCTGTGCCGGGATCTGAAAATCAACCGTGCGCGAGCCGGAACGTGCCCCGATGATCAGCCGCGTGCCAGCGGTTCGTGCCGCACTGAGTCTTTCGGCCAATGCCTCGTCGGCGATGACCTGACAGGGCAGGACGACCATGGCATAGCCATCAAGCGCGGCCGTCGGCGGGATAATATCGACATCCAGACCCAGCCGGCGCAGGGCGCTGTACCAGCTCAGATGCAGCTCGAGGGCATCAAAGTCGGCGGCGTGCGGTTGAATCTGGCAGGCCCAGACGGCGCTATAGTCAAACATCAGCGCCACCGATGCCGGGGTCGTGGTGATGTTTTGCTGCGCCAGCCCTGGGAGTTCATCACGCACGGCCAAAAGCTCCTGCCAGGCCCTGGATTCACTGCCGTCGGGGCGCAAAAGGCCGGCATGCATCTGCTCCTGAGCGAAGGGGGCCTGACGCCAGCGGAAATAGGACACCACTTCAGCGCCATGGGCGAAGGCTTCATGGCTCCAGAGCCGTACCATGCCGGGCAGCGGTGCAGCATTGCTGACTGCCCAGTTGACCGGCCCGGGCTGCTGCTCCATGACCCACCAGCGCCCCTGACACATCGCTCGGTAAAGGTCATGGTGAAATCCGGCGAAATCCGGGTGGCCCTGCTGGCGGTAGCGATCCCGGGTGGTCTCATCATGCGCACCGCGCTCCAGAAAGCCCAGCGGGTAGCTGTCCCAGCTGGCGATATCGAGATCGCGGGCGACGTCGAAATGATCAAACTCCGTAAAAAGGCCCATGAAGTTATGAACAATATCCACGGACACGCCGGCGCCACGCAGGGTATCGACCTGTAACCGGTTATAGGTCACCACCAGATCCGAACAGTAACGGCGATAGTCGAGCACGATGGCCGGGTGGGGTTCGGTCACGGTACCGACCGGCGCCTCGACCTGATCAAATCCGGTAACTTCCATGCTCCAGAACACGCTGCCCCAGGCATGGTTCAGCGTCTCGACATCGCCATAACGCTTCTCGAGCCAGTGGCCGAAGCCTTCGCACGCGGCCGGCGAGTAGCTGAGGATGGTGTCATGACAGCCGTATTCGTTGTCGGTCTGCCAGGCGATGATGGCCGGATGGTTCGCGTAACGCTCGGCCATCAGCCGAACAATGCGCTCGCTCTGGGTGCGATAGACCGATGAGGCGAAGCAGTAGTGACGACGTGACCCGAAACCCCGGGGCCGGCCATGCTCATCCACGGCGAGAATCTCCGGGTGGGCATCGACCAGCCATTTGGGCGGCGTCGCGGTGGGTGTGCCCATGACGATGGAAAGGCCGGCGTCGGCCAGCGTGGCCACGGCCTTGTCCAGCCACTCAAACTGCAGCTCGCCCGAGCGTGGCTCCAGTCGGCTCCAGGCAAATTCACCGATGCGTACCACGCTGATGCCGGCCTCGACCATGGCGCGTGCATCGTCGGCCCAGCGCTGTGACGGCCAGTGTTCGGGGTAGTAGCAGACACCTAATTGCATGAGGGGCTCCATGGAGATGAGTGGGTAATGGGGCTTTCACATCAGATCCGGACATGATGGGCGTGAAAGCTCTGAAAATGGCTTTGAGTGCGTCAGGTCACGGCGTATGGACAAGGTAATGCGCGTCAGGGAGTGATGTTGACCCCGGGGCGCAGTTCGGGGGGGCGTCCTGACAGTTCGAGATCAGTGGCCGTACGCGCCAGCACATGTTCAGTGGCTTCACGAGCCGCGTCGGGCTGGCGCATGCGAATGGCTTCCAGCACCCGGCGGTGCCGCTCCAGGCTGTCGTCAAGGCGATCAACGCGATGGTGGGAGCGTTGAATCAGGGCCACAATCGAGGGGCGCAACAAAATGCCCATCTGGCGCCATACCAGATTGTGACTGGCGCGATAGATGGCGTCATGAAAGGCCACATCATGATCGATATGAGCGCTGCGCTGCGCCGGGTCATGGGCGGTATCACACATGCCGTTGAAGGCGCTTTCAATCTGCGCCAGATCCAGCGCCGTGGCCGCACGGGCTGCCAGTTCGCTGACATAGGGCTCGGCCGCCAGGCGAAAGGCAAACACTTCATTTACCAGTCGCGGATGTGGGGTTTCCAGCCTGGAGAGCCAGAGACTCATGTTGGGATCAAGCAGGTGCCATTCCGAAATATCACAGACCACGGTTCCGCGACCGGCGGTGCGCTCGATCAAACCACAGGCGCTTAGCGTTGCCAGAGCATTGCGAATCCGATTGCGACTGACGCCGAAATGCTCACAAAGATCCAGCTCGCGGGGGACGGTATCACCGCAGGCCCATCGGCCTGACAGGATGGTATGTGCAAGAGCGGCAGCCAGTGTCGCGGCATCGGCATTGGCGGGCGCATGGGGCAGGGACTGTCTATCGGACACGAGCGTCTCCAGATATCAGATATAAATATAATAATGTCTGATATTTACCTCAACGCCTGTCTGACAATGGACCTATAGACATTGGTTGGGTGCAGCAAGCACGAAAAGTGGTTTTAGAAGAGGTGGCCTTACGAGAAACGAAAGCCCCGGTTTGCCGGGGCCTTTTATTGGCGGGTTAAACTTCCTTGTAAAGCTCGCTGCCTTCCTCCTTGAACCGCTCGGCCTGCTCGCTCATGCCGCGCTTGAGGGTTTCCTCGTCGGTGGTGCCTACAAGTCCGCGCTCCCGGGCGTGATCTCGGACCTCCTGGCTGATCTTCATCGAGCAGAACTTTGGCCCGCACATGGAGCAAAAGTGCGCCACCTTGGCCGAGTCCTTGGGCAGGGTTTCGTCGTGATATGCCCGCGCGGTATCCGGATCAAGCCCCAGATTGAATTGATCCTCCCAGCGAAACTCGAAGCGCGCCTTGGAAAGGGCATTGTCGCGGCGCTGCGAGGCCGGGTGGCCCTTGGCGAGATCCGCGGCGTGGGCCGCGATCTTGTAGGTGATGATGCCGGTCTTGACGTCATCCCGGTTGGGCAGGCCCAGATGCTCCTTGGGGGTGACGTAGCAGAGCATGGCGCAGCCGTACCAGCCAATCATCGCTGCACCAATACCGGAGGTGATGTGGTCATAGCCCGGGGCGATGTCGGTGGTCAGCGGCCCCAGGGTGTAGAAGGGCGCCTCATCACAGCACTCGAGTTGCTTGTCCATGTTCTCCTTGATCAGGTGCATCGGCACATGCCCAGGCCCCTCGATCATCACCTGCACGTCGTGGCGCCAGGCGATCTGGGTCAGCTCACCCAGGGTTTCCAGTTCGGCGAACTGGGCGGCGTCGTTGGCATCGGCAATCGAGCCCGGGCGCAGGCCGTCCCCCAGCGAAAAGGCCACGTCGTACTGCTTGCAGATCTCGCAGATCTCTTCAAAGCGGGTGTAGAGAAAGCTTTCTACATGATGGGCCAGACACCACTTGGCCATGATCGAGCCGCCGCGTGACACGATGCCGGTGGTGCGGCTGGCGGTCATCGGTACATGGTGCAGCCTGACGCCGGCGTGGATGGTGAAGTAATCCACCCCCTGTTCGGCCTGCTCGATCAGCGTGTCACGAAAGATCTCCCAGGTGAGGTTTTCGGCCACGCCATTGACCTTCTCCAGTGCCTGATACAGCGGCACCGTGCCGATCGGCACCGGCGAATTGCGGATGATCCATTCGCGGGTCTCGTGAATGTTCTGACCGGTGGAGAGATCCATGATGGTATCGGCACCCCAGCGGATGCCCCAGGTCATCTTGTCGACCTCTTCTTCGATCGAGGAGGTGACCGCCGAATTGCCCAGATTGCCGTTAATCTTCACCAGGAAATTGCGGCCGATGATCATCGGCTCACTTTCCGGGTGATTGATGTTGTTGGGAATGATGGCGCGCCCGCGGGCCACTTCCTCGCGCACGAATTCCGCCGTAATCTCTTTCGGCAGGCGGGCGCCAAAGCTCTCGCCACTGTGCTGATGACCCAGAATACGCTCGACCTCGTCAGTGCCGAGCTGCTGGCGGCGCTGGTTTTCGCGCAGAGCGATAAATTCCATCTCGGGGGTGACGATACCCTGGCGGGCGTAATGCAACTGGGTCACGTTCTGGCCTGCCTTCGCGCGGCGCGGCGTGCGCGTCAGGGCAAAGCGCAGGGTTGACAGGCGCGGGTCCTCGGCGCGGCGCTGGCCGTACTCACTGGTCGGGCCGTCCAGCCACTCGGTGTCATCGCGCTCATCGATCCAGGCGCGGCGCAGGTCCACAAGACCGCGACGGATGTCGATCTCGGCATCCGGGTCGGTGTAAGGGCCGGAGGTGTCATAGACCAGCAGCGGCGGGTTCTCTTCGATGCCGTCACTGGTCGTGGTGGGCGAGAGGCTGATCTCGCGCATCGGCACCCGAATATCCGGTCGCGAGCCTTCGATGAAGACCTTGCGCGAGGCGGGCAGTGGGGCAATGGCGGCACCATTCACCCGGGCGGTATCGGCCAGAAAGGTCGGGGATTTCCGGTCGCGGCGCGCAGAGCGTGCGCCGTGAGCGGCGGTGGTATCGGTCATGGTGTGCTCCAGAGCGTGACATCAGTCAGCCGGCGCACCGCGTAGGTAGAGAAGGGGAGATGTTGCGAGATGCCATGATGGCAGCGCGGACCCTTCGCTTGATCCCTACGCCGGTATTAGCCGGATCAGGTTCATCGGGATCCACCGTGGTATCGCAGAGCGACACAAGGTGATCTCAGCCGGTTCCACCGGCACCCCGTCAAGCAGCAATGGCCAGGCCATTGCCGGGTCAGTCTGTGCTGTCCGGCGCCGGACGGTCAAGTGCCATCAATCGGCATTTAACACCGGTTAAGGGCGTCGCATTCAGCACTATCTGCCAGAAGGCCGTTTCAAGATGCGGGGCTTTGCGGAAAGTGATGATCAGCTGAAAAAATGGTTGCCGGTCCCCAACACGTAGCGTATTCAGGCCATTGCCGCCTACTCTTTGGACAGCTCCTCTTTCCCAATACCCGCTCGCGGCAAAATTTGCTTTGCCGCCTTTATAATCGATGGGATAGTTTTGTACGGGGTGGCTGCATAATCACTGTTATATCCCAAGGAGAACCATGGCACATTTAAATGAGAAAGAAGGTTCTATTGTTAGTCATTGCCCTAGTTGTCGTGGTGGCCGAAGTACTTTCGAGTGGCACGTTAACGGCCGTGAAATTGGAGCGCATGAGAGAAGGGAAGAAGATCGTTACTGGGGAGACTGTGTTGTCTCCTACAGGGTTTTTAAATGCGCTGGCTGCGGAATGGGGGCGTTTGGCGTCATAAAAATGGGAGGTGGAGGGAGCTATCCTGGCTCGTATAACCGTTTATTGAAATTCTTTCCCGAAACAAAGCAACGCCTATCAATTCCAAGTTCAGTGCCACAGGGAATAGCTACGGAATTTCGTGAAGCTGAGACATGCTTGGAAAATCAGTGTATTAGGGCTTCTGCAGGACTAGTCCGTTCTGTACTTGATAAGACACTACGCGCCAATGGCTATAAAACTAAGAAGGAATTCAATCTATACAAACAAATTGAGGCAGCTGCTGAGGATGGTGTCATAACGCAAGCGAGAAAGCGTAGAGCTCATGATGAGGTTCGAGTTTTGGGTAACGACGTTTTGCATGACGATTGGCACGAAATTCCGGAGGAAGATGTAGAAGCAGCAAGACATTATTGCCAGAGAATACTTGAAGATTTCTATGACGATCGTGAATCCGTTCTAATTCTTTTAAGGGAGGCAGGAAGGGTTCCAGAAGAAGATCGCGAAACAGAGGAAGTGAGTGAGAACTAACAAAAGCATGTTGCCAGACAGGTTTTTCATTGTACTCTGAATCAGCCGAAAATTCGGGCGTTAATAATACGAGGGGCCTTCTGTGACAACAGAAACACCGCAGCAAAGAATAATGAGGCTTCAGTATGCTGCAGATGCAGTAATAATGCATAAGACTTCGGATAGCTTTAAAAATCTTATCGAGAACAACAAAAACTTGTTTTGTGGGTTTAGAATAATATATTCCACAGATGCTCTGGAAGAAAAATTTTCGCATTCATCTTTGAAAAAGATAGAGCAACATTGCCCAACGTTAAAAAAATATTTCTATGGCACAGGACTGTTATTCTATTCAGAAAAGCTTTATGAAGAAATCAAAGCAAAAGGGCGCATTGAAATATCGCTTGATTATTCGCTTAGTTTTGATTCCAATGTTGCAGAGAAATTTAGAATATGGGAGAGAGGCGGTTCTTTAGACAAGGATGAAAAGCGATTTGAAGGACTTGTCAGGTTCATAAAGGAGGGGGAAGGACAGGGTTTTAATTTTGATTATTCTTTTTTTATAATCGAGAACTTGATTGATTCAATGAAACTAGAAAATCACAGGCCATTCAATACTATCAGAGCATTGAAGAGGTTTGATTACTTGGAATATGAAAAAGAATTTTTTGATGTTCGTAATCCAAGATTTTATGAGAGTAAAGAGTGTTCTGGGCAAAGGGCGATAAGGACATTACATGCTTTTCATTCTAGCAGTGAGGTTAAAGGCTTTCTAAATAGAAGAATGGCACTTTATCTTATTCTTCTCAAGGCTATTATTTTGAAGGAGCAAAAAAATCTTTGCTTGAGTAAGAAGATTGAATTATTAATTGAGTTTTCTTTAGATGCTTTGGGTGCCTTTGCAAAAACCGAAATTTATTTTGCGTGGAAATTGCTGAAGCACGGTAAAAGTTTCCGTTTTTTTGATCCTGTTGCTCAGCTGGGCAAAAAATCGCTTCAGAAAATAAAGGGGATGTCTTGGGATTTGTTCGCTATAAGATACCAAGAGACACTCGCAAGCAAGTCAAATGTCGGTGATTTTTATGTGCCCTTCTTTGCGTCTTTTGATAGCAGGTTTGTCGAGCTTGCAAAAGCATGCCCTATTAGAGCGGTCATAATAGATGATATCGGTAAGCGCGTTATAACTATTTATTTAGATGAATGCGAATTCATGGTTGATTTGAGCAAAGCAATTTCTCCCGAGCTAAATCACCGGCTGCAAGATCCGTGTGAGAAGATAAAACGCATGTCGAGGAAGCCAACGACAGCAGATTTAAAGATAAAAGCCGATGAGTTAGAGTTAGCCTTAGATAAGTATTGTTAATAAGTCAAAGCACTCAGACGCAGCTAGGTTGCGCTAGTGTTTGAGGCGTTGGGTATTAAAGGGGGAGAAACATGCTCTAACCCAGCTGTCTATAGTCTCCGATCTTCCCGAAATTGAAAAAGAAACAAAATCCCAAGCCTTGGCGACTTGAGCTGACGTTACGCACTTAAATATTGATACCGTCGAGCAAGCTGTACGTGACGGCCGCCACATCCCTATCTATCGCCAAGGACTCCAGTAAAGGCCTCACCTTCGTTCCTGCCATGAGGAAGGCCGCTCAGCCCGCAGCATCAAGCCCCATCTGCCAAAACGCGGCTTCAAGACGCGTGGCATCACGAAAGGTGGTGGTCAGCTGAGCGAAGCGAGCCGGTGACACTTCGGCGAGGCGTTCATCCAGCCACAGGCGCTCCCGACGTACGGCTTCCAGATAGTCCTCATCGCGATACATGTCGATCCACGCCTGGTAGGGGTTATCAACGGTCACGGTCTGTGAGCGCGTGGCGATCCACTCGGCCACCTCGGCGTAGCCGATCAGGCACGGCGCCAGTGCCACGTGCAGATCCAGCAGGTCGCCGCGGTGGCCGCAGTCCAGCACGAAGCGGGTGTAGGCCAGCGTTTCCTGCGCCTCGGGCAGGTCGTGAAGGCTTGCCTCATCGATGCCCCACTCCCGGCAATAGGCCACGTGCAGGCCC
Organism: Kushneria avicenniae; assembly: GCF_900112585.1. Taxonomy (GTDB): domain Bacteria; phylum Pseudomonadota; class Gammaproteobacteria; order Pseudomonadales; family Halomonadaceae; genus Kushneria; species Kushneria avicenniae. Next base: position 397,276 of record NZ_FOLY01000002.1, read on the forward strand.
ATCTCGGTATCCACGATGGTCTTTAAATTGTCCAGCGAGTGACGAAGCTCGTTCATGTCGCGGCTTTTATACACCGCCAGCCCCCAGGCGCGGGCAAAGTGGATCAAAAACAGATAGTCCTGCTGCAGATAGTGTTGAAAAGCCGGAGTGGGCAGCGTCGCCTCGCTGATGCCGGCCACGAAGGGGTGCTGGATATAGGCCTGCCATTGATCGCTGCAGGCGTTTTTCAGCGTGTCGAAATTCTGAAGCATGTGGCGTCTCCGTAAAGGCAATGGTTGAAGGGGCCAAAATAACTCATGAGCAGGTGTTTTGGGGACGTGTTGTCAGGCAGGCAGCGGCACGAAAATGCCGAGTCGTCTTATAATGTGGGCTTTAACGATTCATGTTCTGACGCCGCCAATCGGTGCCAGTGATCACAGGGAGAGGGCATGTCCCGCACGGATTATCCGGACAGCAGCGACGTCAAAACGTCCGGTGAAGAGACACCGTTCATCGAGCGCGGTGATCGCAGCTATCGTCCCACCATGCTGGCGCTGTTTCTGGGCGCTGCTTCTACTTTCGCACTGCTCTACTGTGTGCAGCCCATGCTGCCGATTTTGTCCGAGGCCTTCGGGATCGACCCGGCCAGTACCAGCCTGGTGCTGTCGGTGTCGACCGGCATGCTGGCGGTGGGGCTTTTGATCACGGGGCCGCTGTCGGACGCTATCGGGCGCAAGAAGATGATGTCGCTGGCGCTTTTAAGCGCATCAACGCTGACCATCGGGGCGGCGTTCATGCAGCACTGGGGCACGATTCTGGTCATGCGGGCACTGGCAGGATTGTCCATGGCGGGGCTGTGCGGCGTGGCGATGGCCTATCTCAACGAAGAGATTCACCCGAGCTTTATTGGCGTCTCGATGGGGCTTTATATCGGCGGCAACGCCATCGGCGGCATGAGCGGACGCTTGATCAGCGGCGTGATGGTGGATTTCGTCCACTGGCGGGTAACGCTGGCCACCATGGGCATCATCTCTCTGATCAGCGCGATCGCCTTCATGAAAATGCTGCCGGCCTCGCGCCATTTCGAACCCCGGCGGCTCAGTATGGCCAATCTGGTGGGCGCCTTTCGACTGCACTTTCGTGATGCCGGGCTGCCGTGGCTGTTTCTGGAGGCGTTCCTGCTGATGGGTAGCTTCGTGACGCTGTTCAACTATATCGTCTATCGGCTGCTGGACGCGCCGTATCACTTCAGTCAGACGGTGATCGGGCTGTTGTCGATTGTCTATCTCTCGGGCATCTACAGCTCGGCCTGGGCCGGCGGTCTGGCTGACCGGCTGGGGCGACCGCGTGTGTTCTGGATTTTTGTGGTCGTGATGCTGACAGGGCTTGCGCTGACGCTGGCCTCACCGGTGGTAATGATCATGATCGGCATGCTGATCTTCACCTTCGGCTTTTTTGCCGCGCATTCGATCGCCAGCGGCTGGGTCGGGCAGCGGGCCACCCAGGCCCGTGGTCAGGCCTCGTCGCTGTATCTGTTCAGTTACTATCTCGGCTCGAGTCTGGCCGGCACGCTGGGCGGTGCCTTCTGGACGATGGGCGGCTGGAACGGCGTGGCCGCCTTTATCGCCGCGCTGCTGTTGATCGCGCTGCTGGCGGGACTGCGGCTGCGGCGACTGATCGAAGACGCCGCAGGGTAGCGGCGTCTTCGGCGGACGATCGCGGCACAGTGCAGGGATGTGTCTTACAATTGTGAGCATTAATGTTTCATTTAACGACAGGACACTACACCCATGACTGCGCGCAAAGTGAGACATCTGCATACCGCCATTCGCGATGATATTGGCGATCTGATCACGCATCGCCCGCTGCCCGGACCCTCGATCGACTATCTCGATCCCTGGCTGTTTCTCAATCATCACGGGCCGCAGGTGTATCGTGAAAACAATACCGGGCTGCCGTTCGGCCCGCACCCGCATCGTGGCTTCGAGACCGTGACCTTTATCCTCGATGGCTCGCTGGCACATTCGGACAGCGACGATCATCAGAGCATCATCGAGGCCGGCGGCGTTCAGTGGATGACCGCCGGGCGCGGACTGGTGCACTCGGAAATCTCGCCCGAGGCCTTTCGCCGCGAAGGCGGGCGCATGGAGATTCTCCAGCTCTGGATCAATCTGCCCGCCGAGCTCAAGATGACCGAGCCGCGCTATACCGGGCTGCAGGCCGATGAGCTGGTGCAGGTCGAACTCGATGAAGGCCGTGGGCACATGACGCTGATTGCCGGTGATTTCGACCAGCAGGGCAGCACCTTCCGCGGCCCGATCGAGACACTGACGCCCACCTTCATGTCGGTGATCACCATCAGTGAAGGCTCGCTGCTTCATCTGCCGGTACCCGAGGATCATGAGATATTCTGCTACGTGGTGCGCGGTAACATCATGATTTCTGAACAGGCGATTCGGCCCTGTCACCTGATCGAATTCGAGACGCAGGGCGATTGCGTCGAGATTCGTGGGTCAGGAGATGCCACCCTGCTGTTTGGTCACGCCCCGCGGCTGAAAGAGCCGATGGTCTCCCATGGCCCGTTCGTGATGAATACGCGTGAGGAGATCGAGCAGGCCGTCAGCGACTACCGCGCCGGCCACTTCGGTGGGCTCACGGCCGACTGATGTGTTGAAGGAACGACCTGTCAAAATGCCCGCAGCCATCGCTGCGGGCGTTTTTATATCGATGCGATAGAGAGGCTTACCAGGCCCAGTTCATCAGCGGCGAGGGAATGCGCCGCCGCTCGAGCTCGCGCCAGCCGCGCGCGCAGCGCACGATAATCCACACCGTGATCAGCGGGTAAAGCAGCAGTCCGACGCCCAGCGGTGACAGGATCGTCGCCAGCACCATGTACAAAAGCCCGATCCAGAAGGTGCGAATCAGGAAGGTATAGTGATCACGCAGCCAGTCTGGAGCGCGGCCGCGATAAATGTAGGCGATGACCAGCCCCGCCAGCGCCGTGATGCCGGTCAGCAGGCTGGCCAGATAGAGGGCATAGCCGATGCGCACCATCATCGGGTCGTCATCGCGGGCGGGGTCTTCATGAAGTACCGGGTCCCTGTCGGTCACGAAAGGCTCCTCGAAAAGGCAAGAGATTTTCATCATAACCCGACAGGGGCAGAACTGTCCGCGCAGACCCGAATCAGCGCCCTTGCGGCGAGGGCATCACGCCGTGCGGAATCGAGCAGGGCGGTGCCGCTGGCTGGCCGACAATCGGGCGCTGGACATTCCCCTGCCGCCGGGGCGGTTTTATCTGATTCTCTACCACGAGCGCCCCCTGACGCCGGCCGCCGAACAACTGGCGCAGCCGTGTGAATACGAAAGCCGCGCTGGAGCCATGGGCCCGGCCGGTGGACTCGGCTAGAATCAGCCCTTTGGGTGCATTCAGGAGACCATGCCATGCCCTCGTTCGATATCGTGTCCGAATTTGACAAGCACGAAGCGACCAATGCCGTCGACCAGGCCAACCGCGAGGTGCAGACGCGCTTTGACTTTCGCGGCGTGGACGCCAGCTTCACGCTGGAAGGGGAGAAGGTATCGCTGGAAGCCGATGCCGACTTTCAGCTCAAGCAGATGCTCGATGTTTTGCGCGCCAAACTGATCGCCCGCGGCATCGATGCGCGCTGCATGGACGAGCAGGCGCCGGTGCTGTCCGGCGTCAAGGCACGTCAGGAAGTGCAGCTCAAACAGGGGCTCGAGCAGGTGGACTGCAAGGCGATCGTCAAGCAGCTCAAGGAGTCAAAGCTCAAGGTGCAAAGCGCCATTCAGGGCGACAAGGTGCGCGTGACCGGCAAGAAGCGCGATGACCTGCAGCAGGCCATTGCGCTGCTGAAAAGCGAGGAGGGCCCGGACCTGCCGCTGCAGTTTGATAACTTCCGCGACTGATCCCGGATCCGCCTCCTAGAGCTTGCGGCCGCTGCGTCCCTGCTTGTAAAACCGTCGCGCCCGCCAGCCGGGCGCGTTTTCGCGCTGGCCGGGCGTGCGCCGATAGCGCTTGTACTCCCACTGATACTGCATGGGGTCCAGCGCAACGGCGGCCTCGACGCTGGCATTGACGCCACGCGCCGACAGCGCGTCATCCTCCTGGGCGTAGACGCGCTCATCGGCTTCCAGAAAGTGAATATCAAACCCCTGGCGATCCTCGCGCCGTCTGGCGACGCCCGTGACCACACGTGCATCGGTACGCGAGACCAGCCGCGGCAGCAGGGTGGCGGTGTAGGCCGGATAACCGAAAAAGTCGGCAAATTCACCGCTGCCCCAGTTCGGCACCTGATCCGGCAGAATGCCGATGGCCTCGCTGCGCTTGAGCGCCTTCAACAGTGCCGCCACGCCTCGGGAAGTGGTGGGGACCAGCTGGGCCCCCATCCGCTCGCGACCGTGTCGAATGACCGGGTCGAGCGCGCTCATCTTGGGCGGCTCATACATGGCGGTGAACGGAAAGTGGCTGGAGAGCCAGAAGTTGAGAATTTCCCAGTTGCCAAAGTGCGGCGCCAGCACGATCACGCCACGGCCTTCGGCGCGGGCATTATCAAGCAGGTCACGACCGTGGACCTCGATGATCGAGCGGGTCACCGCCTTCGGCTCGCCCTGCCAGGCAAACCCCAGCTCCATCATGGTGGCGATCGAGTGGCGCAGGCTGTCGTGAATCTGTGCTCGGCGCGCCTCGTCGCTGGCCTCTGGAAAGGCCTGACGCAGGTTCATGCGGGTGACGCGGCGCTCGCGCACGCCGATCAGGCTGTAAACGGGTTCAAATCTCGAGGCCAGACGCCACAGCGTGCGCGGCGTGCGCCGTGAGAGCACTTGCCAGAGACGCATGATCAGGCGCGCCTGCCAGTTGTCTTTTGTCGTCATTGCTACGCTTTAATGGTGTTGGAATCGACGGGGAGTATAACCAGTTGAATCGGTGCCTTCATGGTCAGGAGGGGGCAATCGCTTATGATCCCTTCGTATCCGACCCGTCGGGGTGGTCTGATGGGCTGCCCGTTTCGTTGAGGACAGAGTGGCGGTGGCAGAGCGTGTGATGCGTCATCTCCATTCGCGATTTGTGAGGACTTCATGGCTCGTCCACTGCTGACGCTGATACTGCCGCCGCTGCTGGGGCTTTTCATTCTGGCCCTGGGCAACGGGTTTCTCTCGACGCTGGTGACACTGCGACTGGACAACGCCGGGGCGTCGGTCGAGACCATTGGCTGGGTTTCCTCGGCCTACTATGTGGGGCTGGCGCTGGGGGCGGTACTCAACGACCGGCTGTTGCTGCGTATCGGCCATATTCGCGCTTATGCCTGTTTCGCTTCTCTGGTAGCGGCGGCGGCCCTGGCTCAGGCGCTGTGGCTCAACGCCGGCTGGTGGTTTGCCATGCGTCTGGTGGGCGGCTGGGCCACGGTCGGGGTCTATCTGGTCATTGAAAGCTGGCTTCTGACCAGCAGTGATGCGGCTCGGCGCGGACGTATTCTGGCCTTCTACATGATCTCGCTCTACGCCGCGCTGGCGCTGGGGCAGCTGCTGCTGGGCCTTTTCAAGGCGCCCTTTGACGCCATGCCCTACGTGGTGATCGGCATGCTGGCGACGCTGTCGCTGCTGCCCCTGTGTATCATTCCCCGCGTGTCACCGCTGCTGGAACATGCCGTACCGCTGCCACCCTGGCGTCTGGTGCGGGTCACGCCGACCGGCGTCATGGGGGTGTTCGGCTCGGGGTTGATCGTGGCGGCACTTTACTCGCTGCTGCCGCTGTATCTGCAGCAGGCGGGGCTGTCGGTCGAGCGGCTGGGGCAGTTCATGGCGATGGTCATCGTGGGCGGCATGGCGCTTCAGTACCCCATGGGGCGCTGGTCGGATCGCAATGATCGCCAGATCGTGCTGATCATTCTGGGCATGGCATTGATTGCCCTGTCGCTGGCACTGCCGATGGCGGCGGCCATCAGCGAACTGGCACTGGGGATCGTGCTGTTTGTGTTCGGCGGCGTGGCGTTTTCGCTCTATCCGGTGGCGATGAGCCACGCCGCTGACCGGGCCCCGCCTCAGGCATTGGTGGGCATGAGCCAGGGGCTTTTGCTGATCAATGCGGTGGGCTGCACGATCAGCGCGCCGATACTGACCGGCCTGATGGGCCGCACGGGAGACAATGGTCTTTTCTACGGATTTGCCATCATCTCCACGGTCATGGCGCTCTTTTTCATGTGGCGGCGCAGCGTGCGCCCGGCACCGCAGCCGGTCGCGCCCTTTGCCGCGCACCCGGTGCAGTCCGTAATGGGAGCCGAGCTTGAAGTGACCGAGGAGATGGTGACCGGCGCCGAGATCCAGGCAGAAAAGGACGAGGCCGAGGTGGCTGCACATCAGGACAACGCGCGCTTTGACGCCGAACATGCCATTGATGAGTCGCGCCCGTGACAAGCGGCGCGCTCGATCAGATATCGAAGGCGAGGTGTCGGTCATGAAAGCGCAAGGTGTTGCGGCCTTCGCGCTTGGCCCGATACATGGCCTTGTCAGCCAACTGCACCAGCGTCTGGACGTCGCGGGTGTCGCTGCCCAGTATCGCAATGCCGATACTGATGCCCAGTCGAACCTGCTGGCCGTTCTGCAGCGTCAGGGGCTGATTGATGCTGTTGATCAACCCCTGTGCGATGACGGCGAGATCGTCCCTTGGGGTGCGATGGTCGAGAAGCACCACGAATTCATCGCCGCCCAGTCGGGCCGAAAAGTCATGCTGGCGTGATATCGCGCGCAGTATATCGGCGATCTGTCTGAGGACTTCGTCGCCGGCATGGTGACCATGGGCATCGTTAATCTGCTTGAAATGGTCGAAATCAAGCATCATCAGAGCATGGCGATGATCAGGATGAAGGCGGTGATAGCGTTCGATGACGCTTAGTCGGCGCTCAAACCCCAGTCGATTGCCAAGCCCTGTCAGCGGGTCAGTGACGGCCAACTTCTCGGCGGCTTCAGCGGCGCGCCGGCGCTCGGTAATGTCGTGGGCCACGCCCTGTAGACGTCCTTCCTCCAGACGGCTGACCATCACATTGACCCAGCGCCGTTGATCGCCCTTGCCTACAGCCATTTCCCACTCACGGACGCTGTCCCGGCGCGCTCTTCGGGTAGTGAGTTCCCGTAGCGTAGGGCCGCCTTCACTGATCAGTGTCGTAAAGACCCTGGGCTGCGCTTTGATATCAAACGGCTCGCCGGCCATGAACAGGCGGCAAAAGGCCGGGTTGGCCGACAGCAGTCGTCCCTGGTCATCCAGTTCGAAAATGCCGACCTCGACGTTGTCGAAGAGCGTGCGGTAGCGCCGTTCCTCGACTTCCCGAGCCAGTCGTTGCCGTCGCTCCTCGCTCAGACTGTTGACCAGCCGGTCGATCATGGTATTAACGCTGGTCACCAGTCGCCCGATTTCGTCGCGACGATGGCCGCCAGGCGTGGCCAGCTTCTGGCCGGTTTCGGCTTCCAGCGCATGCAGCTTCTGCGAGATATCACTGATAGGGCGGGTGACGAAATAAAACACCACCAGAATCACGCTGAGTCCAATGCATAAAAGTTGCAGCAGCAGTGCGACAGAAAGAAAACGGGTCGCTTCATTGATCTGGCCATCGATCCAGTCCTGATCCGGCACCAGTGTCAACTGACATACCGTCCTGTCCGGTTCGAAGGGGGAGGCAATCTGGCGGGTCAGCGGTGTGCCACTGCTGTGATCGGAGTTCGTGATGTGATCGGCCAGCAGGCTGCCATCGTTTCTTGAAAGGCTCGCCCGGCGCACGATGCGGTTGCTCAGAAGTCCCTGCGTGACCTCACTGGCCAGCTGGGTATCCTCCAGAAAGCAGGCAATCTGAGCTGTACGCTCAACGGTGGAAACCAGCCCTTCCAGACGCGTTTGCTGAATATCCTTTTCGGATTCGGCGCGAAAATGTACTGCCAGGTGTAAAAAGCAGACGCCAAGAAGACCGACGATCAGCATGATGGCGGCAGCTGCCCGGAGGGCAAGACGGCTGTGAGCGAGCGTCGACAGGCACTTCATGACCTATTCTCGCAGTGTCATGAGAACACGCATGCTGGCCGGTACCTGATCACTATCGATGTAACCAAGAGCGTTTGTATTGTGCGTAATGATGTCAACGAGCTCTATGGTGCTTGCGGCCTGCTGCGGAGGTGAACTCTGGCCGGAGAAGACCAGACGTGCCCAATAGGAATTGATTTCGGCCATCTCCTTGTTGACCAGCGATCGATAAAAACGTGCCCGTAGGGGCGTTTGATCGATCGGCAGTGCCACACTGCCGTCCGGCAGCTTGCGATAGCGTCCCATGAAGATATTGATGGCTTCGCTGCGATTGATCTGTTGTACGTCGCTATCACTGTTGATGACGATGGCAATGTCAGCCCTCGCGGCCGCGGCGCTCAGCAAAAGAGTGAACAGGATGATGCGCATGACGCGGGTCATGGAGATATCCCTAAAAGATGAAATCCAGCCCGAGGCTGACCATGGTTGACCAGCCGCCGTTCCAGCTGTCGTCAGTGTTACGCCAAAGCAGGCCGGGAGAGTGTGTATGAATGCGATCGACCTGAGTCTTGATCGCCAGATCGTTGGCTACGTCATAGCGCAGACCGACCCCCCAGGTGCGCTGCTCGATATTGGAGTTCAATGGGTCGTCGCGATCGTCATGCGTTCTGACAGCTGACAGGACGGTATAGGGTGACAGATCGTTGAAGCGCCAGGCGGCCGAGACAAAGGCTGAATCTACCCAGATTTCATTTCTGATCAGTATGTCGCGATTCCATATGGCCTGAAGCTGCAAAGGACCCGGATTATAGATGGCCCCCACCGAATAGACTTCAAGCTGTTCAAACCCGGTCGCTGCATTAAAAAAGCGTCGGGTATTGAAGCCGGGAATCTGGGCCACCTGATCGGCCAGTGTTCCGCCATAGTCCACATCGGATTCGATTCGGGTATAACCTGCGCGAAACCGCCAGGCGCCTGTTTCATAGTTGAGATGGCCACCGTAAATGTGGTCGGCATCAAAATTGGCGTACAGCTCGTCCGATAAATAGGCGCGGCTGTTGGTGCGCCCAGTGAAAAATCGCGCCCAGATCAGATCGCTGCCCATCGGACGTTTGAACGTCACATCGGCACCATCGATATAGGTCAATTGCAAAACGCCAAAATGATCCACCGGTGGCCGAATCCATGGATAGGCGTAACCGACGTAGCGTGAATCCGACACCAGATCGACATCCCACCCCAGCCGGCCGACGCGAAACTGAAATCCCGGGTCCGGTGAGTAGCGCAGGAAGGCCAGCATCAGTTCGGGGCTGAAATCCCCGCTGCTGTGATACTGACTCATGCCCTGTATGACGCCGGTCAGCTTCTCATCGAATCTGATATCGGCCTGCAGGCCCAGGCGTGTATCGATTCTACTGCTCCAGCCTTGTTCTGCGCCTTTGGGCTGACCGATATCGCGCACAAAATCGGCATGCTCCTGATTGCTGTGCAAAAGTCCCAGTGTGCCGAAGCCGCTCAGGGTTACCCGGTCGTCAAGAAAGCGGGTCTGTGCCTGTATGTCAGCACTGCCTGTCCATAAAAGCACTGCAAGCAGAGGCAGAATGCGTTTCATCGATTGATGATCTCGCCATTTTTGGAGGTGATTCAGCCAACAGAACCCGTATTGATACGAGCAGCATATGTCGGCTGTGATGGCATCAACTTTAATGGCAGGACCGGAACGAGAATTCGATGAAAAGCGTCCATCCGGCAGGCTTTATCTGAAGGTCATGATAAAGGCACGATCATTATCAATGGGCCGGATCGACCACGCCGTTGATCGAGGCGTTGCGCCGGAACCAGCCGGCAATGCTGGCCCGCGGCAGGCGGGTCGGCAGCACCTCATGAGGTACGGTGTCCGACAGGAAGCAGGCCAGGGTGCCGGCTTCCGGGCGTACCCGGGCCATTTCGCGACTCGGCGCCTGTGGGTCGAAGCCGTCCGGGCCCTGCTGCTGGCTTTCGAACATCACCATCTCGCCGCCGCCATCGACGGGCCAGTCGCGGTTGAGATAGGTCACCGTGGAAATCACCCGATTGGCACGCCCCTGGAAGCTGTCCACGTGACGCTTGTAAAAGGCGCCCGGCGGGTAGCGGGCAAAATGAGCCTCGAACTCGAAAAGGCCGATAAACAGCGCCCGGTTGATCAGCTCGCGAAGCTCTTCCAGACGCTGAAGATAAACCCGCTGGGCGGGGCTTTCGTGATTGAGCCAGCGAATCGCATCGCCGCGAATGCTGGCGGCCAGCTGATGCTCCTTGAGTCGGCCAATACCGGCATCGGCCAGTGCATCGTCGGCTTCAAGCTGTTCGAGATCAGACAGCAGGGCATCGATCAGCGCCGGTGAGAAAAAGTCACGCTGACAGCTGAACCCCTGTTCGATCAGATCCTCGATGAGGGCATCAACGCGCTCGGGGATCAGCGGCGAGGCTGCCAGCAGGGCCCGGGTCTCATGGTCGAAATCATTGCGAACGGTGCTCATGTCGGACGCCTTCGTGACGGTCGAGGAGGGAGATGGCGAAGTATCGAGCTTTCAGGGTAACGGTCAAGGCCGATATCCACCTGAAAGGCCACGTTGAGGAGCTCGACGACCATCATCGCCGAAAGACCCCAGAGCGTATGCTCGAGAATCGAGTAGCTGGGCACATACCAGCAGGTCTCGTCATCGCGGATGACATCGGTGTGCTGGCGCGGGTCGGTCATCAGTCGGGCCAGCTCGACCTCGAAAATGGTGTCGATTTCGTCCGGGTTGGGGGTGAAGGTGGTGTCGGGCTCGATCAGGCCCACAAAGGGCGTCACGATCATGCCGTTGGCCGAGAAACGGTCCGACAGCCGGCCCAGCAGACTGACCCGCTCGGAGGGCAGGCCGATCTCCTCGAAGCTTTCCCGCAGGGCACAGGCTTCAAGGCTTTCGTCTTCCGGGTCCAGCTTGCCGCCGGGGAAGGCCACCTGACCGGCATGAGAACTCAGGCGTGCGTTGCGCCGCGTCAGCAAAAGCGTTGGCGCGTCGTGATTGATGATCGGCATCAGCACGGCCGCGCGGGGATGACGGCCATCAATCTGCGCCGGCCGATGATCCTTGAGTCGATGTTGGGCCTTTCGCAGCATGACAGACACCATCCTGAAGAGAGATCAGAGCATCATGGCGAAATCGCCAATCGACACATGAGATGATCAAACGTAGTGTAAAGCGTTCGGCCACTCGCCGTAAGTGACGAGGACAGCATGAATTTTTGCAGCCATTGCGGCGCGCCAGTGCGCTTTGCCATCCCGGCAGACGATGATCGTCCACGCTATCTGTGCGATAACTGCGGCACCATCCACTATCAGAATCCACGTATCGTGGCCGGCAGTCTACCGATCCTGAAGGATCAGGTATTGCTGTGTCGCCGCGCCATCGCCCCGCGAAAAGGGTGCTGGACCCTGCCGGCCGGGTTCATGGAAAACGGCGAAACCACGCCCGAGGCCGCCATTCGCGAAACCCGTGAAGAGGCCTGCGCCGAGATCGAGATCGGTGGGCTCTATACCATGGTTGATCTGCCCCACATCAATCAGGTCTACATGATCTATCTGGCACGGCTGCGTGACGACCTGACCCCCGCCTTCGCGGCCGGTCCGGAAAGTCTCGAAGTGGCGCTTTTTTACGAAGAAGAGATTCCCTGGTCCGAGCTTGCCTTTTCGACCATCACGAAAACGCTCGAGAACTATTTCCGTGATCGAGCGCGGCTCGAAGATGAGGTGCGCGATGTTCACCGCCTGGCGCACTACGCGCTGCATACCGACGTGATCCGTCGCTGGTAGCCTCCGGGGCAGGTCGCATCGTCCGCTGGACGACCTGCTGGCAGATGATGGCATAATTGCGGCTTTTCCCAGGGGCCGGCTCGGCCGACAACGATATAGATCACGATGCTCAAATGGATTTCAATCGCGCTGGTCGTCGCACTGGCGGCGCTGCAGTATCAGCTCTGGCTGGGAGATGGCGGTCTTCTGGAACACAGCCGCGTCAAATCACGCGCCGATGAACTGCAGGAGAGCAATCAGCTGCTGACGGATCGCAACGACCGCCTGGCCGCCGAGGTGGTGGATCTGAAAAACGGTCTCGATGCGATCGAGGAGCGCGGTCGCAACGACCTGGGCATGATCCGCAACGACGAACAGTTTTTCTGGGTGCCCAGTGAGAAGGCCAGTCACAACCCCACGAAAGTGGCGCCGCCGGGGGCTGACCAGAGCGCCGACGAAGCTCGTGACGACTTTACCGGGAGGCAGGGATGAGCGCCCCGCAGTGGCTGATCGTCCCGGCGGCCGGGCGCGGTACGCGCATGCGCGCGGCCTGTCCCAAACAGTATCTGCTGCTCGAGGAGCAGGCGGTGCTGGCCTGTACGCTCTCGCGTCTGCATGAGGCCTTTCCCGAGGCAAATCTGCTGCTGTGTCTGGACCCCGAGGATCAGTGGTTTCATGACGCCATGGTGCCCTTTGCGACATGGCAGCGTCTGGATGGCGGCGACGAACGGGTGGATTCGGTGCGCGCCGGTATCGACTGGCTGGCCGGAGAGGCTTGCGATGACGACTGGGTGCTGGTCCATGACGTGGCGCGTCCCTGTGTGACGGTCGCAGATCTCCATCATCTGCTGGCATCGATCGAGGACGACCCGGTGGGCGGTCTGCTGGCCGCTCCGGTAACCGATACCCTCAAGCGTCAGGACAGTGATCAGCGCGTCCATGAAACCGTACCGCGTCAGGGCCTCTGGCGCGCTCTGACGCCGCAGGGGTTTCGCTATGGCGTGCTGCGCGAGGCCTTCGAGCGCGCCGGCCATGACCGGTTTCTGATGACCGATGAAGCCTCCGGCGTCGAGCAGCTCGGTCATGCGCCCAGGCTTGTGACCGGACGCAGTGACAATCTGAAGATTACCCATCCCGAGGACCTGGCGCTGGCGGCACAGATTCTGTCTGCCCAGCGCGCCAGTTTCCATCCATCCCTGTCCGACAAGGAGCCCGGCCATGAGCCTGTCTGATCCTTCCATGCTCGCTCGGCTGCGTATCGGTCACGGTTTTGATGTGCATCGCTTTGGCGAGGGCGATCATCTGATGCTCGGCGGCGTACGTGTGGCGTTCGACCACGGCTTTGTGGCGCACTCCGATGGCGATGTGGTGCTGCACGCCCTGAGCGATGCCCTGCTGGGCGCGGCCGCGCTGGGCGATATCGGCAGGCACTTCCCCGATACCGACGAGCAGTGGCGCGGCGCCGACAGCCGCGCGCTGCTGCGTCACGTGGTGTCACTGATCAAGGCAGAGGGGTTTGCCCTGATCAACGTCGACGTCACCATTCTGGCCCAGGCGCCCAGGATGGCACCGCATATCGACGCCATGCGCGAGGTGATTGCTGGCGACATCGCGCTTGAAAGATCCTGCGTCAACGTCAAGGCCACGACCACAGAGAAGCTCGGTTTTACCGGACGCGGCGAGGGCATTGCCGTGGAAGCCGTGGCGCTTCTGGTGCGCGTTGACGAGGCCTCATGACCCTGGAAACAAGCGGGGTGCCGGTGCTGCCTGACTGGGCCAGAAGTCTCGGTACACCGCCGCACTCGGGACGATTTCGTGAATTTCCCGAAGCCTTTCGGGTCGAAGAGCAGATGGCCTTTACGCCCGAGGGCGAAGGCGAGCACCTGTGGTTGCACTGTGAAAAGCGCAACCTGTCCACGGCGCAGCTGATTCGTCATCTGTCGCACCGGCTGGAAGTGGCGCCGCGTGATATCGGCGTGAGCGGTCTCAAGGACCACACCGCGCTGACGCGTCAGTGGGTGTCGGTAGCCCTGCCCGGGCAGGCCACGCCGGCAGCACTGTCCGAGCTGGTCGAAATGGAGGGCCTGCGGCTTCTAGGCTTCGGTCGGCATCCGCGCAAGCTGCGGCGTGGCGTTCATCGGGCCAACCGGTTTGCGCTGTATGTGACCGGCGATGCCGTGGCGCAGGGCTCGCTCGAGACGCGCTGGCATGCGCTTGTCGCGCACGGTGTGCCCAACTATTTCGGGCCGCAGCGCTTTGGGCATCAGGGCAGCAACCTTGCGCGGGCCCGGGCACTGATGGCGCGAGGCTGGAAGAAGAAGCAGGACCGTGACGGTCTGCTGCTTTCGAGCGCGCGCAGCTTTTTGTTCAACCAGGTGCTGGATGCCCGTATCCGACAGGAGAGCTGGGCCAGCGGTCTGGAGGGCGATGTGTTCAATCTCGAGGGCAGCGCCAGCCGGTTCGCCGGCGAGACGCTTGATGATGCGCTGCAAACGCGGCTGGCCGCGCTGGATATTCATCCTACCGGTCCGCTATGGGGGCGCGGCGCCAGTGAGGTCAGCGGTGAGGCACAGGCGCTTGAGCAGACCATCGCCGAGCGTGAATCAACGCTTTGTGACGGCATCGAAAAAGCGGGCGCGACGCCCATGCGACGTGCTATGCGCCTCGCACTTCAGTCGCCGGCGCTTGAGCGTGACGGTGACGGCATCTGGCTGCATTTTTCGCTGGCGCGCGGCGGTTTTGCCACGGCCGTACTGCGTGAACTGTTTCAACATCCTGCGCTCTAGCGTTGTGAGCCGCCACGGCGACGAGCCGGATCAAATTTCATTCACTGTCATGCCACAAGGCACAGGGACGTCCAATGCGCAGACTGCTTCTCTCCAACGATGACGGTGTCCATGCCCCGGGGCTCAGGGCGCTGCATGAGGCACTGACTGATCAGGCCAGACTGCGGGTGATTGCCCCTGACCGCGACCGCAGCGGAGCCAGCAACTCCCTGACGCTGTCCTATCCGCTGTCGCTGACGCCGATGGACAGCGGCTTTTACAGTGTCGATGGCACACCGGCTGACTGCGTCTATCTGGGCGTGAGTGATATCTTTGATGAGCCGGTGGACATGGTGATCTCCGGCATCAACCACGGCGCCAATCTGGGTGATGATGTGCTCTATTCCGGCACTGTGGCCGCCGCCATGGAGGGGCGCTCGCTGGGACTTTCGGCCATTGCGATGTCGCTGGCAGGTCATCAGTATTTTGAAACGGCCGGACGCGTGGCAGCCACTCTGGTCAGCGCCGTCGAGCAGCTGGCACTGCCGCCTCGCAGCCTTTTGAACGTGAACGTGCCCGATGTGCCCTGGGAGGCGCTCAAGGGCTTTCGCGTGACCCGACAGGGCCAGCGCGGTCAGGGCAATCAGCCCCTGCGCCTTCAGGACCCGCGAGGCCGTACCCGCTACTGGATCGCGGCCTCGGGTGCCAGCTCCGATATGGGCGAAGACACCGATTTTGCGGCCATCGAGGCCGGCTATGTATCGATTACGCCGCTGCAGACGGATCTGACCCGTCACGCTTCGATCAGCGACGTGCAGGGCTGGCTCGAAGCGCTGACGGGGCAGCGTCGGCAGAGCGGTGATCTGTCCTGAGAATGGCTTGAACGTTGCGGGGCAGACAGCCATCAGGGGGGATGCGATACTCGCGCCCCTTGAATCAGGGGCACGACAGGCGCTGATATTGCATCGGTGCTGCCATGCGGCCTCGTACCTGTCCCGAGTCGGTACCTGTACCGCCCATCGATCTGGAGTAGAGCAATTGAAAAGGCATGTGACGCTTTTTCTGAAAGGAATGGGCATGGGGGCGGCGGATTCCGTTCCCGGCGTGTCCGGCGGTACCATCGCGTTTGTAACCGGCATCTATGAAGAGCTGATCGAAACCATTCGTCGCTTCGGTCCCGGCGCGATCGGCGTACTGCGCGAGCACGGTCTGAAAGGGCTGATCGTACATCTCAATCTCGATTTTTTAATACCGCTTCTGGCCGGTGTGGCCGCCAGTGTGCTGAGTCTGGCGCACCTGGTGAGCTATCTGCTGGAACACCAGACCCTGCTGCTCAATGCCTTCTTTTTCGGGCTGGTGGTCGCGTCTGCGATCGTGGTGGCACGGCGGCTGGATCGCTGGCGACTGGTGTTTCTGGTGCCGCTGGTACTGGGAGGTCTGCTGGCGCACTATCTGCCGGTCATCCTGCCCAGCGGCGGCGGTGCGCTGATGCTTGTCGTGGCGGGTGCCATCGCGATCAGCGCCATGCTGCTGCCCGGGGTGTCCGGCAGTTTCCTGTTGCTGACCATGGGCATGTACAACACCGTGATCGAGGCCATCAAGGCGTTTGATATCGTCACCATGGCACAGTTTGCGCTGGGGTGTCTGGTAGGGCTTTTTACCTTTTCTCGCGTTCTGTCGTGGCTTTTCCGGCATCACTATTCCACCACGCTGTATCTTCTGATCGGCTTTATTCTGGGGTCACTGCCGGTACTGTGGCCCTGGCGCTCGCTGGAAAGCTATACGATGTCGCCGGATGGCGAGGTCGTGCCGTTGCAGTACCGGCTGATGTCGCCGGAAGGCTATACGGCGGTGACTGGTGAGCCGGCGCATCTGTGGCTGGCGCTGGCACTGGCACTGATCGGGTTTGTGGTGGTAGTGGCCGTGGGAGAGCGCTCCGGTGCTGACTCGTCACGGCTATCGACAGACAGTCAATCAATGTCAAGGGAGTAGCAAAGAGACATGATTCGATTTCATCCGCGCATGCGGCAGGTCACACTGGGCAGCAGCGTTGTTCTTATGGCTGTACTGGGCGGCTGCGCCCAGATCAGCAACACGCCTGCCGTGGAGGAGGCATCGTTCAACCAGAGCTCGATGGCCAACGGCATTTACCACGTGCAGCGTGGCGACACGATCTACTCGATCGGCTGGAAAACCGGCATCGATTTCCGTCGTCTGGCGTCATTGAACAATCTCGAGCCGCCCTACAATATCGAGCCCGGCCAGGCGCTGCGGCTCAACGACAGCGTCAGCGCACCGTCAGGGCCGTCCTCATCGATGGCGTCCTCGGGGGGCACCAGTGGCACGCATGCCACGGCGCTCAGCGGCGCTCAGGGCAGCGACAGCGGCGGCGGTGATGACAGCTGGCTGGCGCCCGATGAGGACAGCATTCAGCGCAATCGCACCACCGGTGGCGGTGATGGTGCGCCAGGCCAGGTCTCACAGAGTGCGGTCGGTGCTGCAGCGGGCGTGAGCGCCGGCAGCGGTGGAGCGGGGGGGCAGCAGAGTGCTTCCAAAAGCTCAACGTCGTCGCAGGGCGGCGCTTCTGCATCGACCGGCGGAAGTACGCCGTCAGGAAGTGCCTCGTCAGGAAGTGCCTCGTCAGATGGCAGCAGTGCCGGCAGGGAAGACAATGGCGGCACGGCCGTGGCCGGCAAGACCACCAGTGAAGACCGCTCCGATCGTACTTACACCCCCACCAGCAACATCCAGTGGCAGTGGCCTACCGACGGCAACATTGTCGGCAGCTTCGGCGACAAGACAAATCTCACGGCCGGGATTGATATTGCTGGTCAAAAGGGGCAACCTGTCAAGGCAGCCGGTCCCGGTATTGTCGTCTACGCCGGTAATGGCGTTCGCGGCTATGGCAACCTCATCATCCTCAAGCACAATGATCACTTCCTCAGCGCCTACGCGCATAATGACGCCTTGAACGTCAAGGAAAACGATGTTGTCCGCAAGGGTGAAACGATTGCCACCATGGGGTCGACCGACGCCGATAGCGACAAGCTGCATTTTGAAATACGCCAGGATGGCCAGCCGAAGGATCCACTGCAGTTTCTGCCGGATCGCTGAGGACCAGGGAGACCGCTCATCCCTATCGAGATGAGCGGTGTTATGAGACCCGGGGAAGCATCGACACCGTCGATGAAACGGGAACCTCAAACGAAAAGGGGAAGTCGATATGAGCGTGGTTGAACAGGGATTGCACGACGACGTTGAACTGGAAGAGAACGAAGACGAGCTTTCGCTCGACGATAATAATGACAAGGAAGTGGACAACGAAGACGCGTTCGAAAAGGCGCTGAATCGGGAAGAACGCCAGCAACAGCATCAAAGTCTTGATGCCACCCAGATTTATCTCAATGAAATCGGATTTTCCCCACTTCTGACACCGGAAGAGGAAGTCCACTATGGTCGACTGGCCCGCCAGGGTGATCCTGCCGGACGCCAGCGCATGATCGAATCCAACCTGCGTCTGGTCGTCAAGATTGCACGACGCTACCTCAATCGCGGTCTGACCCTGCTTGATCTGATCGAAGAGGGCAACCTGGGTCTGATCCGTGCCGTGGAGAAGTTTGATCCCGAGCGCGGTTTCCGTTTCTCGACCTACGCCACCTGGTGGATCCGCCAGACCATTGAACGGGCGCTGATGAATCAGACCCGCACCATTCGTCTGCCCATCCATGTGGTCAAGGAGCTCAATGTCTATCTGCGTGCCTCGCGTGAGCTGACGCAAAAGCTTGATCATGAGCCCACGGCAGACGATATCGCCACGCATCTGGACCGTCCGGTCGAGTCGGTCAAGCGCATGATGGGGCTCAACGAGCGCGTCTCCTCGGTGGACTATCCGGTCGGCACCGAAAACGACAAGCCGCTACTGGACACGCTGGCCGACGAAAACGAGGCCGGCCCGGAGTCCGAGCTGGTCGATTTCGACGTCAAGGCGCATGTCGATGAATGGCTCGGCGAGCTGACCGAAAAGCAGATGGAAGTGGTTGTGCGTCGCTTCGGGCTGCGCGGGCATGAAGCCGCCACGCTTGAAGAAGTGGGCGAAGAGATCGGACTGACTCGTGAGCGGGTGCGCCAGATTCAGGTCGAGGCACTCAAGAAGCTGCGCCGTATGCTGGAGAAGCAGGGCCTCTCGATGGATGCCATCTTCGAATAGGCCGCCAATGGCCTGACACCATCAGGTCGACCAATGCCTGCCTTGAGCAGAGTGAACAAAAACGGCGCCAATTCGGCGCTGTTTTTTTTGATTCACTTGCTTTCATGCAGCAAATCCGTAGGCATTGGCCACCTTTAAACATTCAGGGATGTATGTAAAAACCTGCAATGTGCTAAGCTCGCACCCTATCAAGAGCGTTGTACTATGGTCATGCCGGTGCACTTCAGATGCTACAGGTTTGCCAGCCGGTCACGGCATACTGACCAGAGACGGCCATAACCGTTTTAGACAGGAAATCATTTGATGCGTAAGTTCAGAGTACTGCCACTGGTGCTTGCCGTCTCGCTCGCGGGCCAGGCTCAGGCCGCTGATCTGATGTCCATCGCACGCGATGCGCTGGTCAACAATGCCGATCTCGCGGCCTCAAGATCCGGCTACAGCAGCGTACAGGCCGGTGAGGACATCGAGCGTGGCGATCTGTTGCCCCAGGTCAGTGCCAGCGGTGGCGTCACGCGCTACAACATTACTTCTTCCCAGAGCCGTAACATCAGTGGCGCCGGTGGGGGTGCCGGTGGGGGTGCCGACCTCCCTGTTGGTAGCGGCAGTGACAATCACTACACCGGCACCACGGTGCAGGTTCAGGCCACTCAGGCGCTGTTTGATGCCACCAACTGGTATCAGCTGGAGGCTTCGAAGCGACAGACCGCCCAGGAAGCCCTGAACCTCCGCGTCGACCGCCAGCAGCTTCTTTACAACGTTTCTCAGGCCTATTTCGACGTACTGCGTGCCAAGGAGCAGCTCGACACCCTGCGCGCCGAGGAGCAGGCCGTCTCGCGTCAGCTCGAGCAGGTGCGTCAGCAGTTCGATGTCGGCATTGTGGCGGCGACCGATGTTTATGAAGCTCAGGCGTCCTACGACCTGACGCGTTCGCAGCGCATCTCCCAGGAGAGCACCCTGCAGGTCAATTTTGAAGCGCTTGAGCAGCTGACCGGCAAGCAGTATTCCAGCATCGACGGTCTGGCCGACGACATGCCCATCGAGCGCCCCACGCCGGCCAGCCAGCAGGCATGGGTCGAAATGGCTTCCAGCCAGAACCTGAATCTGCTGGCCGCTCGCGCCGCTGTCGAGGTGGCACGTGCCAACCTCGATACCTCGCGCGCCGGCCATCTGCCGACACTGTCCGCCTTTGCCAACTACCAGTATGGCGACAGCGATCAGGATACCCTGCGCGGGCACAACGAGCAGAACCAGATCGGTCTGGAAGCCACCATTCCCATCTATACCGGTGGCTCGACAAGTGCTCAGGTTCGTCAGAGTACCTATTCGCTTGAGCAGACCCAGTATCAGCAGGAGTCGCAGCTGCGTACGGCCGTTCAGCAGGTGCGCTCCTTCTACGCTCGAACACTCAATAATGTCCTGACCGTCCAGGCGCAAAAGCGCTCCATCGAGTCCAACCGCAGTGCCCTTGAGGCCACCCGCAACGGCTATGAAGTCGGGACGCGTAATATCGTTGATGTGCTGCAGGCCCAGCAGAATCTCTTTACCGCGATCTCCAACTACGCCGATGCGCGCTATGATTATGTCCTCAACCTGCTGAGCCTTCGTCAGGAAGCCGGTATTCTGGATGTGGATACCCTGCAGGTGCTCAACAGCTGGCTGCGTCCCGACAACGCGGTAATGCTGAACTTTGAATCGCAGAGTACGACAGGGCTTGGCATCGGTGATGATCAGCCCGATCCGGGCATGAACGGCCCCAGCCCGCTGGAAGGCAGTCAGGGGCGCAGCGGTCAACGAGCGCTGCCGCCGCCCAATCGCACGGCCATGCCCGATGACAGCGATCTCAACGGTCTGGGACGTGGTGGACCGGGTCGAGAAATGCCCGGTAATATCGGCTACTGATACTCATCTCATTGCACAGGGCTTGATCACATGAGGCCGCTGACGGCGCATATTGATCTGGATGCGCTGCGTCACAACTATTTGCAGGCGCGTCGATCTGCTCCTGACGCCCGTGCCATGGCGGTGCTCAAGGCCAATGCCTACGGCCATGGCGCTACGGCCTGTGCCGAGGCGCTGAATGATCTGGCGCCTGCCATGGCGGTGGCCTGCCTGGAAGAAGGTCAGGCGCTGCGTGCGCATGGGATCCAATGTCCGATCGTGCTGCTGGAAGGTTTTTTCGAGGCTGATGAGCTCGATGAGATCATTACCGGCGACTACTGGAGCGTGCTGCATACACGCTGGCAGGTCGAAGCGCTGCTGGCGCGGCTTGCGCACTGGCCCCGACACCGGGTCACCGTGCTGATCAAGTGCGACAGTGGCATGCATCGGCTGGGATTTTCTCCCGATGAAGTCGAGGCCATCTGCCAGCGTCTGCAGGCCCATGGGGGCATTGAGCAAACGCTGCTGATGACGCATTTTGCGACTGCCGATGCTCCCGACAGCCCGCTGCTGATCTCACAGCTGCAAACAATCAATACCCTGCGTCGCCGGCTTGATCTGCCCGGCTGCTTTGCCAATTCTCCGGCGACCCTGAGCGTACCGGCCGCCCACCACGACTGGGTACGTCCCGGCGTCATGCTCTATGGCGTCAACCCGCTCGAGACTGACCACGCGCAACATGACGACATTGATCAGGTTCTGAAGCCGGTCATGACGCTGCAAAGCCGGATTATTGCTGTGCGCGATCTCCCGGCCGGTGAACCCATCGGTTACGGCGCTCGTCACGTGACCGATCGCCCCACGCGGGTCGGCGTGGTGGCCTGTGGCTACGGGGATGGGTATGATCGCCATGCCGCGGAAGGAACGCCGGTACTCATCGACGGACAGCGTGCCGGCATTGCCGGGCGGGTGTCGATGGACATGCTGACCGTGGACATTACCGGCATCCCCGGAGCCGGCATCGGCTCACGCGTGACCCTGTGGGGGCGTGACGCCAGCGGTGCCGTGCTCGACGTCAGTGAAGTGGCGCAGTGGTGCGATACCATCGCCTACACCCTCCTGACCGGTATAATGCCGCGCGTCCCGCGTTGTTATCATCAGGATGGCGCTTTCGATACATCCTGCGATGCCAGCGCACTGTTCTGAGCGGATTGTTCTGAACGGACTGCTCTGAACGGATATCGTTATCCGGGGGTAGTCGCCCGTCACCGTGATTTCTGGTGGTGCTCGCAGCGTCTCGGCTGTCTGCTGCGGGGTGTCCGAACGCTATCGCGTCTGTCCGCAGGGAGTTACACAGGCTGATTGATGAGTAAACGCAAACGTCACGAATATCCCGAATCCTTTGCGCATCCGCGCTATTGGCCGACCTGGTGTGCGATCGGTCTAATGCGTGCGGGTGCCTTTCTGCCCTGGCGGCTCAAGCTTTGGGTCGGTACGGCCATTGGCGAGCTGGTGTGGCGATTCGTCAAGCGCCGTCGTCATATCACCGAGACCAATCTGCGGCTTTGCTTTCCGGAGCTTGATGAGTGCGAGCTGCAAAAGCTGGTGCGGCGTACCTTTCATGCCAACGGTATCGGTATTCTGGAAACCGCGACCGGCTGGTGTCGCGATCCGGAGCACCTGCGTCACCGGGTCAGCTTCAAGGGCACCGAGCACATGGAAGCGGCGAAGGCGCAGGGGAAGGGCGTGCTGATCATCGGCATCCATTTTTCGACGCTGGATCTGGGGGGCGCGTTGCACTCGCTCTTCTTTGATGCCGACGTGGTCTATCGCCCGCACAACAATCCGCTGTTCGAGCGCTTCATGACGAAGGCGCGACGCGGCATCTTCGGGGCGGCCATTGATCGTCACGATCTTCGCGGCGTGGTGCGGCGCATCAAGGGTGGCCATGCGGTATGGTACTCGCCGGATCAGGACTTTGGTCGCGAGGCCAGCGTGTTCGCGCCGTTTTTTGGCATCGATGCTGCCTCGATCCGGTTGACCTCCAAGATCGCCCGCATGACCGGCGCGCCGGTCATGCCGCTGATGTTCCATCGCAACCCGGACAACCGCACCTATACGCTCGAGTACCTGCCGGCGCTGGAAAACTTTCCCAGCGGTGACGAGGTGGCTGATGCCAGCCAGGTCAATGCCTTCATCGAAATGGCGATTCGCAAGCATCCCGAGCAGTATCTGTGGCTGCATCGGCGTTTCAAGACCCGACCGGAAGGCGAGGCGTCCTTCTACGACTAGCCTGACGAGCGGCAAAGCGGTCTGGCAGTCACCGCCGTGGTGTGACCGTCAGCTGCGCCAAACAGACAAAGGGCCACCCCATGGGGCGGCCCTTTTCAATGGTGCAGCGCGCGACCCGGATCAGGCGTCGATGCGCTTGTACTTCACGCGTTTGGGCGTGTCGCTGCCCACGCGCTTGTGGAAATCCGCCTCATATTCGGTGTAGTTGCCCTCGAAGAACGTCACGTGGGAGTCGCCTTCATAAGCCAGAATATGGGTGGCCACACGGTCCAGGAACCAGCGGTCGTGGCTGATGACCATGGCGCAGCCCGGGAAGGCCAGCAGCGCTTCTTCCAGTGCGCGCAGGGTCTCGATGTCCAGATCGTTGGAGGGCTCATCGAGCAGCAGCACGTTGGCGCCCTGCTTGAGGGTCTGGGCCAGCTGTAGACGACCGCGCTCTCCGCCGGAAAGATCCTTGAGATACTTCTGCTGATCGTTGCCCTTGAAGTTGAAGCGGCCTACATAGGCGCGCGAGGATACTTCATAGCCGTTGATGCTGAGCATGTCCTGGCCGCCGGAAACGGCTTCCCAGACGGTCTGGCGATCGTCCATCGCATCGCGCAGCTGCTCGACGTAGGCGATATCAACGGTCTCACCGATAACCACTTCGCCGCTGTCAGGCTGCTCCTGACCGGTAATCATGCGAAACAGTGTCGACTTGCCGGCGCCGTTGCCGCCCACGATGCCCACGATCGCGCCCGGCGGTACGGACATCGACAGGTCCTCGATCAGCACCTTGTCGCCAAAACGCTTGGTGACGTTGTGCAGCTCGATGACCTTGTCGCCCAGACGCGGTCCCGGCGGAATGTAGATCTCGTTGGTCTCGTTGCGCTTCTGGAAATCACCGGACTGCAGTTCATCAAAGCGATTCAGACGCGCCTTGCTCTTGGCCTGACGGCCCTTCGGGTTCTGGCGTACCCACTCGAGCTCCTGTTTGATGGCCTTCTGGCGCGAGGCCTCCTGTTTGGCCTCCTGCTCCAGACGCTTTTCCTTCGCCTCAAGCCAGGTCGAGTAGTTGCCTTCCCAGGGAATGCCCTGACCGCGGTCGAGCTCTAGAATCCAGCCGGCGGCGTTGTCGAGGAAATAGCGGTCGTGGGTAACCGCCACCACGGTACCCTCGAACTCGGTCAGAAAGCGCTCCAGCCAGCCCACGGATTCGGCGTCCAGGTGGTTGGTCGGCTCATCGAGCAGCAGCATGTCGGGGCCGGAGAGCAGCAGTCGGCACAGGGCAACACGGCGACGCTCACCGCCGGAGAGATGCTCGACGCGGGCGTCCCACGGCGGCAGGCGCAGCGCCTCGGCAGCCACTTCGAGCTTGCGCTCGAGGTTGTGGGCGTCGCTCGCCTCGATCATGTTCTCAAGACGCGCCTGCTCGGCCGCCAGCGCGTCAAAGTCGGCGTCCGGCTCGGCGTAGGCAGCGTAGACGGCTTCGAGCTTTGTCTGGGCCTCGGTAATTTCAGCCAGCGCTTCCTCGACGGTCTCGCGGACCGTCTTGCTGTCATCAAGCTCCGGCTCCTGCGGCAGATAGCCCACGTTGAGATTGGGCATGGGCCGGGCTTCGCCGTGATAATCCTGATCGACGCCCGCCATGATTCTCAGCAGTGATGACTTGCCCGCACCGTTGAGTCCGAGCACGCCGATCTTGGCGCCGGGAAAGAACGACAGGGAAATATCCTTGAGGATGTCACGCTTGGGGGGCACGGTCTTGCCCACCCGATTCATGGTATATACGTATTGCGCCATGGGATTGGATCGAGCCTCGTATTGAATGGTGAGCAGCAGGGTACCAGAGGCAATGGCCTGCCAGTACCGTGATGATAGTGATCGGCGCCTGTCACGGCCAGCGCGGTGCGGACAATGCCCCTGGTCTCAATGAACAGGGCGCCGCGAAGGGCGCCCTGCTGGACAAGCTATCGGTCGTCGGCGAGGCTACTCCTCCTCATCCCACGACGCCCAGTCATCGGTCAGGTCACGCTCGAGCCGGCGCTGTTCCAGCAATGCTTCCACGCGTCGGCGCGCGCAGAGGCTGCCTTTTTTGGGCCGGCTTGCAGATGTCCAGGTGTCATCGTTGACCGCGTCCAGCTCATCGGAGGCTTCTTCATACAGCTCGGTACTCATGGCGGCTGCCCTCAGCTGCAAAAAAAGGCTATATAACGCCGTTTGGCGGGGCGGGCAAGCGGTTTTTACCTCTGGTTTCGACTCGGATTTTTAGCCTCTTGAAGAGAAAGCGATTCCTGACGCGGCAGTTGCCCTGAAAACAGCGAAGCCCGCACATGGCGGGCCTCGACGGATATCGCTGATGCCTTTTAATCAACGATGATTTTCAGGCAGCGATGGTTTTCAAGCAAAGATGTCAGGACATCTCTTCGACGCGGGCACGCAGGCGCTCAAGCTCCTGCTGGGCCTCGACCAGACGGGTCACGTCCTTCTGAACGCCGATGAAGTACAGCAGCTGGTCTTCTTCATCGTGGACGGGCGTAATGGAGAGCTCGTTCCAGAACAGTGAGCCGTCGCTTTTGTAGTTGCGGATGACCTCGCGGCAGGCATGGCCTTCCTTGAGTGCATCACGAATGCGATCAAGTCCCGGCTGCTGGTTATCGCCGTTTTGCAGGAAGCGACAGTCGCGATAGAGGATCTCATCGGCACTGTAGCCTGTCAGCGCTTCAAAGCCGCTGTTGACGTAGATCAGGATGTTCTCGTTGCCTTCCTGTTCTGCCACGACAATACCGTCACCCGAGGCATTGACGACACGTTCGAGCAGCTCGGGGCTGATCATCCGCTGTGTTTGCATGATCGGTGCTTCCTCAAATGAAAATGCTGCCCTGACATGCAGGTAGCGCCTTTTCGGTCATGAAAGATAGGCTGACATGATAAGAAGTCCAGCAGCCTCGATGCCAGCATAATAAGTAGTAATATCGCTTCGTGCACGGGGTTGTATTAATTTTTCTAATGTCGAGCCACGGTTTTTAAGGGTTCCTGTTGCTCGATGTCACCGGGTTTTGCTGTATGCCCATTATCCAGTCGGTCATTACCCTGAAAGGAGCAGACCATGAAAGTTGTCATCCACTACTGCACCCAGTGTCAGTGGCTTCTACGCGCCGGATGGTACGCGCAGGAGCTGCTTTCCACCTTTGGTGAAGGGCTTGAGCAGGTGTCACTCGCCCCCGGTCACGGCGGTCATTTCGAAATTGAGGTCATTCTGGATGACCAGAGCGCCCCCGAGGTGATCTGGGAGCGCAAGCGTGATGGCGGTTTTCCCGACATCAAGGAGCTCAAGCGTCGGGTGCGCGACCGGCTCGACCCGGACCGCGATCTGGGCCACATCGACCGCTGAAACGGTCAGGCGCTACCACCAGCGCCACTTTTTCAACAGGGCCATGACGCCGGCGCCGACCAGCATTGACAGCATTACCACCACCACAAAGCCGGCCGGGCTTTCGGCGCCGGGAATTCCGCCGACGTTGATGCCCAGAAGGCCGGTCAGAAAGGTCAGGGGCAGGAAGACGGCGGTAATGATGGCCATCAGATACATGCGCTGGTTGAGCCGTTCGTTGTGCATGTTGGACAGCTGCTCCTGCAGGACCAGAGCGCGCTCCTGCATGGCGCGAAAGTCCTCGACGTAGCGATAGAGCTGGTTGGACGCTTCACGCAGCCACAACCTGGCGGTCTCATCGAAGATGTCATCTTCGGCAAGGCGGGCCAGACAGTGATACTGCGGCTCCATGAAGCGTCGCAGGGTAATCAGGGGCTGGCGAATGTCGGTCAGCTCTTCGTTGGTGATGGCGGGCGCGTCCTGGGTTGTCTCACGCTCCTCCAGTTCGCCCAGCGCGTCATCCAGCTGATGGGTCAGATCGCCGACCCGATCCACCAGCGTGTCGGCCATTCCGGCCAGCAGCTCGCCGACGTTGCGAGCCCCTTCACCGGCCTCGAGATAGGCCCTGACCCGCGTGACTGACTGCAGGGGACGCCTGCGGACGGTGATCAGCCGATTCTCGGTCAGCCAGACCCGCAGTGAGATCAGATCGTCCGGATCGGCGCCCGGGTTCAGATTGATGCCGCGCAGGGTGGTGATTCTGCCGTGTTTGAAAACGGCCACGCGTGGTCGCGTATCCTCTTCGGTCAGCGCCTCGATGATGTCCTCATTGAGGGCGGCGATGGTGTCGAGAAAGTGGTCAACATCCTTGTGGGTAAAGTCCAGATGCATCCAGAGCTGCGCCTCGTCCTGATGCCAGACGCGTGACAGCTCTTCGGGCGTCAGGGGCGATCCGTTGCCCTGACCATCCAGACGATAGGCCGCTACAAAGGAGGAAGGAGAAGCAGAGGACATGTGGCGCATTCCATCGTGAGTCGAAAGGGATCGAATATTGCGGCCGGGCCGCAGCGTTTGAATCAGTACTTAATGACGGCTGGCGTGGTTGGTCTCGCCCGGCGATGCTTCATCGAGCATGGCCGCTACGGTCGGCCAGATATTGTCGAGGATGATGGGCTGACCCTTTGCATTGGGATGAATACGGTCGTCCTGCATCAGATCATCGTTGAGCGCCACGCCGTCAAGAATAAAGGGCACCAGCGGCACATCGTACTGGCTCGCAAGCATCGGAAACACGTCGGCGAACGCCTTCGTATAGGCCTGACCGTAGTTGGGCGGAATCAGAATGCCCAGAAGGGCAACGCGAGCGCCGCTGGCCTGGCTCTTCTCGATCATTTGCGCCAGGTTGTTCTGCATGCGATCGGGTGGCAGCCCCTGCAGGCCGTCGTTGCCCCCCAGCTCCAGCAGCACGAGATCCGGCGAATAGCGCTCAAGCGCTTCGGGCAGTCGCTCCAGGCCACCTGCCGTAGTGTCGCCGCTGATGCTGGCATTGACGACCGTGTATCGATCGGGTGCCTGTGAGGCCAGTCGCTGACGCAGCAGGTTGACCCAGCCCTCGTCACGATCGATCCCTCGCGCTGCACTCAGGCTGTCGCCCACGACCAGCAGCGTTTCGGCATGGACCGGCTGCAGCGCGGCGGCCAGTACCACCATCACCATCAGCCACAAACGGCGGATACCCGGCATAACGCGACGGGACACACTCCTCCAATTCAGGTAGCGCAAGATGTCGACTCCAGAAGCCAGAAAACAGGATGTTGAGCACCCCGGCCAGGACAACCGCCTGCAGGGCACTCATGAGCAGACTCACCGTCCACAGAATAGAACACCGATTCTGCTGGCGCGCCAGCTTGAAAAGACGGTCGACAGTGGCTCGGGCCGGCTGACCATCCTGAACGCGCTGGATCTCGAGATCCACGCGGGGGAAAGCGTGGCGATCGTGGGCAGTTCCGGTGCCGGTAAATCCACGCTGCTGGCTCTGCTGGCGGGGCTGGATACGCTGACTCGGGGCGAGCTGGCCCTGTTTGGAACCTCCCTGTCATCGCTGGATGAAGACGGTCGCGCTCGACTGCGGGCCGGGCAGGTCGGCTTTGTGTTTCAGAACTTTCAGCTGCTGCCGACGCTGACGGCACTGGAAAATGTGCTGCTGCCGCTGGAGCTGAGCGAGGCCGGCGTGGATACCCGACAGGCGCAGCAGTGGCTGACGCGGGTGGGGCTCGAGGCGCGCGTCCAGCATCTGCCCAAACAGCTTTCGGGCGGCGAACAGCAGCGCGTGGCCATTGCGCGTGCCTTT
This sequence comes from Kushneria avicenniae, assembly GCF_900112585.1. Lineage (GTDB taxonomy): Bacteria > Pseudomonadota > Gammaproteobacteria > Pseudomonadales > Halomonadaceae > Kushneria > Kushneria avicenniae. Next base: position 425,939 of record NZ_FOLY01000002.1, read on the forward strand.
GTCACCCGCCCGGCGCTGGTGTTTGCCGATGAGCCCACCGGCAACCTTGATCGCGCCACGGGCGACCGGATCGCGGATCTGCTCTTTACGCTCAATCGCGAATCCGGCACCACCCTGGTGCTGGTGACGCACGACCCGCAGCTGGCCGCGCGCTGTGATCGCACGCTCACGCTGGATGACGGGCGACTGCACGAGACGGACGCCAGCGGTGCTCCAGATCATGCGACAGACGGAGCCGTGCGCCCATGAATGTTCGACCGACCTCCCGTTCGCGACCGGCGCTGTCGGAATGTCTGCATACGCTGAGTCTGGGATGGCGCGGGCTCAGGCGCGATCTGCGCGCCGCCGATGTCCGGGCGCTCTTTCTGGCGCTGGTGCTGGCGGTGGCGGCCACCACCATGATTGGCTTCTTCCTGGATCGCATCGGCAGTGCGCTGGAACGTCAGTCCGGTCAGCTGCTGGGGGGCGATCTGGTGCTGGTGCAGGGCAATCCCTTCGAGACGCAGATTCTCGATACGCTGGAAGATGCCGGCATGACCACGGCGCGTCAGGTCAATACGGTGTCGATGGCCGGGTTCAACGACCGCTTCCAGCTGGCAAGCCTCAAGGGCGTGGCGCCGTCCTATCCGCTGTATGGCAGCTTTCAGGTGGATATTGGTGACGGCCCGGAAACCACCACGCAGCTGCCGGCGCGACACACCGTCTGGGTCGAGCCGCGGCTGGGCACAGCGCTGGGGCTGATGCTGGGAGATGCCGTCACGCTCGGTGACGAGCAGTTCCGCGTCAGCGGCTGGATTCTCGAGGAGCCCGATCAGGATGTGGGGCTTGCCAGCTTCAACCCGCGGATCATGATCAATATCCCGGACCTGGAGCGCTCGGGGCTGCTGGCCCCCGGGGCGCGCCTGACCTGGCGGCTGCTGGCGTCCGGTCCGCCGGAGGCGGTGAGCTCGCTGGACAGTCAGCTGGAAGCCTGGCAGGACCGTGGCATTCGTGTCATTGATGTGCGCAAGGACAGTCCACGCATCGGTCGGGCGCTGGAACGCTCCCAGCAGTATCTGAGCCTTTCGGGGCTGGCCGCCGTGCTGCTGGCGGGGGTGGCGGTGGCCATGGCCACCCGACGCTACGTTGATCGACACCTGGATACGGCGGCCCTGATGCGTTGCTTTGGCGCCAGTCAACGGCAGCTTGCGCGCATCTTTGCCGCTCAGCTGGCGATGCTGGCCCTGACCGCGGCGGCGGTCGGTGCCGTGCTGGGGCTGATGGGGCAGTGGGCGCTGCTGACCCTGCTGGTACAGTTCTTGCCGCTGGAACTGCCGCCACCGGGCATGCTGCCGCTGCTGCTGGGCATGCTGACGGCAGTGGCCATTCTGATCGGGTTTGCCGGCCCTACGCTTTTGAGGCTCAAACAGGTCAGTGCCCTCAAGGTGCTGCGCCGGGAGCTGGCACCACTGCCGGCCGCCGGCTGGGTCATCATTGGTTGCGCCAGTCTCATGTTCGGTGCGCTTTTGTGGCTCTATAGTGGCGACTTTCTGCTCTCGGCCGGGCTGCTGGTCGGCGGATTGATCGCGCTGGTCGTGCTGTGGGTCGTGGCGCAGGGGATGCTGTCGCTGCTGCTTGGGGGCGCCGGATTACTGCCGCAGCACTGGCGCATGGGCAGTCGCCAGCTGGCGCGGCGGCGTCAGTCCAGCATCGGTCAGATTCTCGCCTTCGCCGTGACCTTTGCGCTGATGGCCCTGATTGCGCTGGTGCGCACCGACCTGATCGACGACTGGCAGTCAAAGCTGCCCGCCGATGCGCCCAATCAGTTCGCCATCAACATCCAGCCCAGCCAGCGCGAGGGCTTTATCAATGCACTGGATGACATTACCGAAAGTCGTTCGGCGGTATATCCGATCGTGCGGGGACGGCTGGTCGACATCAACGGCGTGACCGCGAGAGATGCAGTGCCGGCAGAGGCTCGCAACGACGGCAATCTGCGCCGCGAGATCAACCTGACCTGGTCGTCTACCATGCCCGACAACAATACGCTCATTGAAGGTACCTGGTTTTCAGATCGTGACGGAGCGGGCGACAGGGCGGCCAGCCGCAGTGATCCGGTGTCCGTTTCCGTAGCGCAGAGCATGGCGCAGGATCTGTCGCTCAAACTCGGTGATCGTCTGACCTTCGACATCGGCGGGCGCGAGGTCACCGCCGAAATAGCCAGTCTGCGCCAGGTCGACTGGGAGTCATTTCAGCCCAATTTCTTCGTGATCTTTCCGCCCGGGGCACTGGAGCGTTTCAGCCACAGCTTCATTACCGCCTTTCATCTGCCCACCGATCAACAGCAGGCGCTGGGACCGCTGGTCCAGCAATATCCCTCGGTATCGCTGCTGGATATCGACGCCATTCTGCAGCAGGTACGTGATCTGCTGAGCCAGGTCTCGCGTGCCGTGGAGCTGGTGCTGCTGTTTGTCCTGCTGGCGGGCATTGCCGTGCTGTATGCCGCACTCACAGCGTCCCTGCCTGCTCGCGCGCATGAATGGGCGCTGCTCAGAGTGTTTGGCGCCGGCGACAAACGGCTGGTGCACACACAGCTGGCAGAATTCGGCTGGCTGGGGTTTGCCAGCGGTCTACTGGGGGCGATGCTGGCTGAAGGCGCCAGTGCGCTGCTGTATGGCGTCTGGCTGGATCTCGACGTGCGTCTACACCCTGGCATCTGGCTTTTGATGCCGCTGGGCGGGGCGCTTCTGATCGGCGGTGTCGGCTATCTGCTCAGCACACCGCTGAGGCGTCAGGCGCCGATGGAAAGCTTAAGACTGCTGGGGGAGGGGTAGTAACGAAACATTTCTTGAAAAAAAGCCTCCAAGCTCTCATGTTTCGGCATATCTGATGACTGCATCAGAGTTATGCTGTTTTAAAAGAATAGTTTTAGTTCTTTTAGCGATAAAAAAGTTTTGAAGCGCTAAATAAACTTTTCTTTTTACAATGTTTTCGTATCAATCAGAAGTCGCAGGACTAATGATTGGCGGAAACTGATGCAGGCCATACGTGTTTCGATGGTGAAAGGGCGCTCCTGCATAGCGGAAGTCCAGGCGGTTGCGTAGATTGCTGCCGCTCTGCGTCCTTCCCTCGCCAAGCCTTTTCTTCAGGAAACAGGATAAGAGGATCTGTCAAGTCGCAGGATACCGACAGATACTTCAAGTCTGTAAAATAGATGTGACGATCCGCCATTATTTTTCAGGAGGATTTGTCATTAGCGTTGAGACCATCGAGGGGCATGAACGTATGAGAAAGCTGCGAAGCTTGATCTACCAGTTATTGAAAAAGTCGCCGGACACGATCTATTTTCATGCAATCTACCTGTATCTACACAGGCGTTTTTGCAACTTTAGATCGCCTACAAGCGTCAGTGAAAAAATATTTTATCGCATGCGCTATCCTGATCCAGCGTTTTCAATCCTTGCCGATAAAGTGGCGGTACGTGACTATGTCATCGAGCGTGCCGGTCAACAGTATCTGGTGCCTTTCATCGGGGTTTACGATACGGTCACGGAAGATCAACTGAAGCAGATTCAGGAACCATTTGTCATCAAGGCCAATCACAGTGCCGGCCAGGTCAAGGTGGTCAAGGAGCCCGGGCAGACCGACATGGCGGAATTGGCTCAAGAGGCCAATCAGTGGTTGAGCTATGACTATGCCGGTCAGCACCGTGAGAAGCACTACCGTAATATCAAGCCTCAGCTGGTGATCGAAAAGGCGCTGCTGGTCAATGGTGAAGTGCCGGCAGACTATAAGGTACTGGTGCTCAACAACGGCAACGAGCAGGAAATTTATATTCAGCTGATCGCCGGGCGCTTTACCGATATTCGCTGTCAGTTCTTTACTGAAGACTGGCAGATTGCGCCATTCAATCGCCGTGGTTATAAACCCCTTCAAGGCGACGATCTCAAGGCGCCTGCATGTCTTGAAGAGATGATTCAGGTCGCGAAAGCGCTTTCCGAACCGTTCAGCTTCTGTCGCGTGGATTTCTTTGTGGTCGGAGAGCGCTGCTATGTCGGAGAGCTGACTTTTACGCCTGTTGCTGGTGAGTTCGTGCTTGATCCGGTCAGCGCTGATTTCGAACTAGGGCGCAAGATTGACTTCCCGGAGCATATCGATTTGAAAAAACCGTCCCGCTATTCCATGACGTCATCCATGTCCGGGAATGCCGGGCGTGCTTCGATATAGATCAGCTATTAAAAGAATATTAAAAACGGCAGCCCATGGGCTGCCGTTTTTTAATCACGACTTCGATTGATATCATAGATGATTTCCTTTTAATTACAGGTAGCGCAATAGAAACGTTCTGGCCCAATTTTTTTTCAGGGATTTTTTCTGGCTTTCAAAGTTTTCCTTCCAATACTCTTCATCTTTCAGATTTTTAGATCCCTTGTTTAGGTCGCGATAATCCATTATGTCACTTGAGATGATGCTTTCGGGCTGCTGCTGAGAAATAATCGGGTAACAACTATATGCCTTGAATTTCCGGCAGAAGTAGCTGTCTATCGCAATGCCCTCATATTTTGAGCTTGCGAGTTTCTGGCACCCCTTTCTTGAGAGAATATACGCATGCGTCCCTGTTAAACGACAGCGAACCACACCTGGCCAAGGGATAAGCCACATACGGCCGATCATTCCACCAAGGTAAAATAATGAAGGGTTTCTAATTCTCAGGAAATTATTTATACGTGAGACTTGTTTTTGCTCAGGTGCGAAGAAAGTGGCATCATCTTCCAGTATTAATACTCTTTTATAGTTATGTTTTAGCGCTAGCCTTGCACAATGCACATGAGAGTCATAACAACCCTTCTCCGGATTTTCTTTGTTTCTATCAACCAGTATGAATTCTATAGGGTTTTTAATGCTTGAAAACTCTTTGATGATTGAGTCTCTTCGGTCGCTACGATTCTTGATGCTGATACAAAAAACCTTGTCAACGTCAAAATAAACACTCTTTTCTGCGCTACTCATTTCGATAAATCCAGGGTAATCTTTATGTTGTGCCAAGTTTTAATATTAAATAGATTTTAATCGGCTTTTTTAAGCATCACAACACGTTGTGTATTGTTTCCTTTTTCAAATGTCGATATGACCTTGGTTTCAAGTGAAAGCCCCAAAGGCGTTGTGTATGATGGCGGACAACGTCTTTTCCGCCGCGCGCCTGGTCAGCTTGCCAGGTGCGCTCTCACCCTTCTGGTATCGAGGAAGTTCATGTTCACACGCGATATGACCATTGCCGGCTACGACGACGCCCTCTGGCAGGCCATGCAGCAGGAAAACGGCCGCCAGGAAGATCACATCGAGCTGATCGCCTCGGAAAACTACACCAGCCCGCGCGTCATGATCGCTCAGGGCTCTCAGCTGACCAACAAATATGCCGAAGGCTACCCCGGCAAGCGCTACTACGGTGGCTGCGAGTTTGTTGACGTGGTCGAAGAGCTGGCCATCGCCCGTGCCTGCGAATTGTTCGACTGCGACTATGCTAACGTTCAGCCACATGCTGGCTCTCAGGCCAACAGTGCTGTCTTTCAGGCGCTGGTCAAGCCGGGTGACACCGTATTGGGCATGAGCCTGGATGCCGGCGGTCACCTGACCCATGGCGCAAAACCCAACTTCTCCGGCAAGCACTACAACGCCGTACAGTACGGGCTCAACGACCAGGGCCTGATCGACTACGACGACGTCGCGCGTCTGGCCCGTGAGCACAAGCCGAAGATGATCATTGCCGGTTTCTCGGCCTACTCGCAGATCATCGATTGGGCGCGTTTCCGTGAGATCGCCGATGAAGTTGGTGCCTGGTTCTTCGTCGATATGGCCCACATTGCCGGTCTGGTGGCGGCAGGCGTTTACCCGAGCCCGCTCAAGCACGCTCACGTAGTCACCACAACCACGCACAAGACCCTGCGCGGCCCGCGTAGCGGCCTGATTATTTCAGCTGCCGGCGATGAAGACCTCTACAAGAAGCTCAACTCTGCCGTATTCCCGGGCGGGCAGGGCGGCCCATTGATGCATGCCATCGCCGCCAAGGCCGTGTGCTTCAAGGAAGCACTGGAGCCCGAGTTCAAGGCCTACCAGCAGCAGGTCGTCAAGAACGCCAAGGTGATGGCCGGTGTCTTCATGGAGCGCGGCTTTGACGTGGTCTCTGGCGGTACGGAAGATCATCTGTTCCTGCTCTCGCTGGTCAAGCAAGGTCTGACAGGCAAGGACGCTGACGCCGCCCTCGGCCGCGCCCACATTACGGTCAACAAGAACGCTGTGCCGGGGGATCCGCAAAGCCCGTTCGTCACCTCTGGCCTGCGCATCGGCACCCCCGCCGTGACCACCCGCGGCTTCAAGGAAGACGAATGTCGCGAGCTGGCCGGCTGGATCTGCGATATCCTTGATGCCATGCAAAAGGGTGACAGCGCTGATGCAGAAGAAGCGGTGAAGCACCAGGTCGCCAGGGTCTGTGAAAGGCTTCCTGTCTATTCATGAGCCGTTAATTTTGCTACAAAAGCCACGCCTTGTGCGTGGCTTTTTTTATAGCTGTTATGTTGGTTTAACCGGACGTGTCTTACGCTTTCGAGATCGTAGAGATTGAACCGTCATAAAAAAGGAGGTCTGGCAGCAGGCACTCCAGAGCGGTAGCGTGTTTATTGATTTTTTATCGGGTCGAGAATTGACGATGCAGGTGTTGAACGGCAAGTTCAAAAATTTTCTGGGTAGTTATAAGACACTGATGTTTATAAGCCTGCTCAGTCTCCTGCCTGCCATGTTATGGCAGGGCGAGATCAGCGCTGGCGCATATTTTGCTGCTCTGGCGGTATTGGCCTTTCAATATGTACTTTCGGTGCACGGTCGAATACACACGCTCTGCCTACCGCTTGAGCGGTTAACCGACGGGGGAGATCATCTCTATGGCACCTTTAATAAACGCTGGTATCGACCGACTGCACGAAAGCTTGCCCGGACGTCAGCCCTGTGCCCGCTGATTACCGCTATAAGCGGTAGTCTGGGCATTATCTATCTAGTGGTGCTCGTGGCATTTTACTTGCCACGCGGCCTATACCTTTTCAACCTGATGAGAAACACCGAGAAGATTCGAGAGAGGCAATGGCAATACCTGTTGGATGAGAAACCGCAGGTTGCTGTTCATATGGCTGGGACCCAGAACGTAGCCTATCAGATTAATCAATGGCTTCCTGTTCTGGAAAAAATGCCGTTTCAAATTGTGATTGTCCTTCGTGAAAAACATATACATCGTTCGATGCTGCCGACGTCTCTTCCTGTCTTTTTTGCAAAAACGTTGCGTGAACTCGAACATTTTGAAACGGCTGGCATAAAAACCGTGCTCTATCCGGCCAATCCACAAAAAAATGCACAGTTTTTGCGCCTGCATACCATGAGCCACTTTTTCATTAACCACGGTGAAAGTGATAAAGCCGTCAATCAGAGCAAAATGCTGTTGGCTTACGATAAGTTACTGGTGGGGGGCCCGATGGCAGAACGCCGCTTGCGCGGTAGCGGCCTGCGTCTCCATGACGGCCAGGTCGTACACGTTGGGCGCCCGCAAACAGAGCTTCGGCTTGACAAGATCTCACCACATGCAACGCAGACAAATATCACTGTTTTGTATGCCCCGACCTGGGAAGGCTTTACTGAAGATAGTAATTATTCATCAGTCAGCGATTTTGGCATTGCCCTGCTGGAATCGCTGGTAGGCAGTTCCAATATTCGGGTTATCTTCAAACCCCATCCCTGGACCGGAAGCGTCAACGGTGCTACAGCCCGAGCCTATCAACAGATGCAGGCGATTTGCGCTAAGCACGATTTCCAGCACGCGGGCAGTGACCATGATCTCTATGATCTCATGAATCAAAGCGACATCCTGATCTCTGACGTTTCAAGCGTCATGAACGAATATCTGTACACTGAAAAACCCATCATCATGACCAACACACGTCATCTGGACGAAAAAATGCTGCACGAGCAGTTTCCCAGTTCCTGCGCCGCTTATATTTTAAGTACCGGAGAAGCTGGCCTGTCGCTGCTTCAGCGCATCGACAGCCACGACAGCATGGTCGACCGGCGACGGCAGGTCTGCAACGATTCTCTGGGCGATTTTCCGGGCGGGTCACTGGAGCGGTTCAGTGAAGTCATCATGCAGAGCCTGTCCCGGACGACACAGCCTCCCTCAACCAATGGCGAGGTGGGCGCATGAAGCTCAGAAAAGGGTTTCGTATTGTCAGCTTTCTTAATGGGCCGCATGGATGGCTGAAAAGAAACGTCTTTGCCTGCGCCGGCTGGCTTGGCACCATGCTGGTAACAAGTCAACCGGTACTGGCAAGAGAGGTCTTTACCGGCTTCAGGCATAGCGAATTCAAAACGACCATGCGCCGTACCGGCTGGTACGCCCGCAAGGGCTGGCCCGGCAGGGAATTCATGCATGATCCGCTGTTTGATTTCACCGACGGCCTTGAAACCAGGGAGCTTGATGCCCTTCAGGCTTTTCTTGATAAACGTCGCTGCGCCATTGGTGAAGAAAATTACAGCATCGATATGTTGTACCTTCACGGTAAAAAGGCGCATCTGGCGCTGGAAGAGGGGGATCAAAAGCAATTTGATCGTCTATTCGAGCAATACCAAAACTACGCTGGCACCATTCTTGCCTGGTTTGATGAGCGCTCGGCAGGCAGCAAGACTTCACTGGAAAAGGCGCCGGCCATCATTGCGGATTTCTCGACGGCACATGCGGCCAGAAGCCTCGAAGATTTTGCCGAGTTAATGAAAGAGGAAGGTTATAATTGGTATGTGATCTCGGGCACGTTTCTGGGGCTGATCCGAGATAAGGGCTTTATTCCGCATGACTACGACATTGATGTTGGTATCAATGCCGAAGGGCTTGATTTCGAGCAACTTTGCAATACCGTTCGACAGAGCGAGAAGTTTGAGCTGGTCAAGATTGAAAGGGCTTCGGTATTGAAGACCGATAACAACGGTACTCGAGGGATCGAATATATACCAACCATTATCAAGGCCGTTCATCACAACAGCATCATGATGGATATTTTCGTTCACTATAAAAAAGGTCAAATTCGATGGCATGGTACCGAAAAACATTGCTGGTCCAATCTTGACTACTCGCTAAAGGATTATGAGCTTGCGGGTATACCGGTCAAGGGGCCTGCAGATGCCGACATCTATCTACGTGAAAACTACGGGGACTGGCGCACCCCCCGATCGGATTTCAATAGTTCGGTGGATACCCCCAACCTAGTGCCGACCAAAAACCTGCTATCCATTGCTTTTTTTCTCAGCAAAAGCATGCAGCTTCAAAAAAAGCAGCCAGACGCGGCCAGTCAACTGCTCGATATGCTGACAGCACGGCAAATTATCACGACAGATTGCAGGCTGCGTGAGCACTGGTTTTTTGAGCCATCGGAAGTTTTTTCACAGGATAGTGAGCATCTAACAAAAAAGTGTGATGCTCGCTGACCTTGTATCCAAATAAACAGGTTTGTTGCATTGAAAGAATTGACCCCCGTACTGATCTGGCTTTATAGCCTGTCAAAAAAAATTATCAAAATGGTGCCGGCTCATACAGCCGGCATTGTTGTCATGAACCTTGTATCGCAGTTTACCCTGACCATTGCATCGTTTATGCCCCTCAAAGTGGTGATTATTCTGGGGGCCAATCGGATACCCCACTATTTTCCGGCTTCCTTTCAGAACATAGACAAAAACATGCTGGTGTTATGGCTAACCCTGGCTGCCGGAATGTCCTACCTGCTGCACCTCCTTTCTGAAAAAATCATCCGTAACCTTTCGGCCGGGGGAGGCCGGCTTATTGGATTGCGCAATGACAAGATTGCACTGTTCGATAACCAGGAAGAGCTGACGGCCAATAGCTACGCCCGGTTTTCGGATGCGTTATCAAGCCTTGTGTTTATGGGCATGGTGTTTGCATTAATGGGCTATTTTCATGGTCGAGCACTCTGGTTCAATCTTTTTTTCATGGCACTAATAACAGCCGGATTCATTATCGCAGCTAGCGTGTCGAAGCATATAAACAAGGTTTTATCTACCCACCTTGTCTTTTATGTCGATATTGCTACAACAGCAGGCTTTCTAGGACTGTTCTGCTTTATTGTTTTTGAATTTTACGTCGATCAGATTCCGTCATTTATGGTGGCGTTGGCCACGTTTATTCTGTCCAAACAGTTTTATGGCAAGATAACCGGTATGGTCAAGGATGTCGTAAAGCTGCATAAACGCAAACCGGCGATCGATGCGCTTTTTTTCAAAACAAAAACGTTTACGGGCAAACGCAAAAAGGGCGAAGACATCTTTTGGTCGCTCATGGACAAACAGCAAAGGCAGCTATGGGTCAAAAATGTTTTGCCTATGGATATCAAGGAAAATGCGAAATTAGAAGTTAATTTTTTGCAGTCTAATATCGTCAATATTTTGGCTTTCGATGTTAAAGTTTCTTCTGATAAAATCAATAAACGTTATTTGGTAAAGCTATTCCATGGCAACCGAACCGCTGCTGCCACTCACGAGGCGCTGCTGCTCCAGGAAGAGGGCATTGTGCTCCCGACGCTGAAACTGGTCATTACTGACCAGGTAGAAGGCTTTCGCTGTCACGTGTTCGAAGTACCTGTAGAAGATGACAGTTTTTTGCACGACTCCGAGGCTAGACAAGCTTCGGAGCGCCTTTTCAACGAGATCGCAAGGGCAGAGCTGAGTAAAACCTTCGTGTCGCGATATACCCGATCACGGCCCGGGCTGGGGCATCAACTCGACAAGGAAAGGTTGAAAAACGCCAGCAATCGCCAAGACGTTCATGACGACATCGACGTGTTTTTCAGTCATGTTGATGACATCAACGCGCGACTGAAAAAGCTGCCGCTGATCATCATCAACCCTGATGCGAATAAAATGGACCTAGTACGCAAGAGGGGAGACGTCCTGCTGTGTAGCCACTGGGGCGGATGGAGCCTTGTACCGTTTGGGTCCACGTGGCCGGCCAGAGAGGAAAGTCTGGAAAAGATACAGGGATGGATCGAAAGTCACGGTACTGACAAGTTAAAAAAAGTCAATATTGAGGATGCACTGCTGGCAGCTTATATTAGAGAAATTGAAGGGTTGTATCAAAAGCAGCGATATAGAGATTTGTTTACAGTTATACAATCCCTGAGTACGCAATTCTATAATCGGAAAAAATAAAATTTACGACGCGGTCGAAAAAGGACAGGGGAATGGATGTTGCAAGTGTAAAAATAGAAAACGGCTCGGTATTTGTCACGGTAGCTTCACCTAGTGACGATACACGGTTGCTGGCAATGATAAGAAACGGAAAAAAAGTAACTTATTTTGAGAAGCTGTCAAGCGACGTCACCAAAACTACTTTCAAACTGAATGCAAACAGAGTCGGCAAGGAAGGTTATTACAATCTATATTTTGAAAAAAATGATGAAAGGGTTAGAGCAGGCAAAAACCTGTACCAAGAAATTTCAAATAATAAGGATAGATTTTTAGGGCAGACAGAATTTAAAGCCGGTAGAAAAACATTATTTCTTAATTGTTATTTGACCTACCCGGGCACAGGATTGTCATTGTATGTTAAAAAAAACAAAAATTATTTTAACGAGCTCATTGGGATCAATGAGCCCCCGCGGGTAATTTCATTGAGCAGAGAAAAAACAAGATTAAATATAACAGGTGAGGGGTTTTTTTTAGGGCCAATAAAAAGCTCTGAAGATGTTTATGTGCTGGCTTCCTCAAGACATCTGGACAAGGGCAAAAAAATAAGTGCGGATGTGTCCTACATCAAGGAAAAACAGGGCGCTTTTAGATTTTCGTCGTCAGTGAATATTCAAAATCTTTTTAATGAAGGGTTTTTTGAAAATAGATTTGTAGATCTTTTTCTAGTAATTATAGATGAAGATGGCAAGCCTCATAAAAGGCGGCTGACCGATCGTCAAAACAGGCTGGAATATATTTCCGGCGACGATATTTTTCTTTACAAGAAAATAGCAGCCCGCAAGGATTTCTATCCTTACCTGACGCGTAGCATACATCGCGGGGTTTCGATCATGTATCGTGACCACCGTTCGGCTGACAGTACCTGGTGTCAGTTAAAAGAAAAATGTGCTGTAGCTCTTGATAATCTGCTCCCGGCGTCTCGAAAAAGCCGCTGGGTATTGTTTGAGCACGAATCGCAAACCGCCCAAGATAACGCTTTCGTTTTTTTTAAATGGTTAAAAGAAAATCACCCGGAGCAAAAAAGCTATTACATAATCGATAAAAAAGCCAAGGATTATAACCGGGTTTCAGGATACGATGGTGTAGTAAGCTACTTTAGTTTTAGGCATTTGATGCTCATGCTGCGGTGTTCGCTGATTGTATCGTCGCAAAGCAGGTTTCATGGATACAAGTTCAGGCCACTGAAATCTCCGATGCGCGAAAAAATAATAGAAAAGAAAAACGTTTTTTTGCAGCATGGGGTAACCGGTCTCAAAAAGAATGCTTCATTTGATCGCAAGCATTTTCGCGATGCTGCGGATCTGATAACGGTGTCAAGCGAAACTGAGTTAGAGATAGTTAGAGATAACTGGAATTTTGAAGAGGGTGCCATTGCTTTAAGTGGGATGGCACGGTTTGATAATTTAGTTGATAAATCATCAAGCAATATACTACAAGTCTTGGTTATACCTACATGGCGGCTTTGGCTTGAAGGAACTACAAAAGAAGAATTCAAAAAAAGCGAGTTTTTTGAGTTTTATAGTTCACTTTTGGGTGAAAAGAATATAAAAAAAACTCGAGATGGCAAGCCAATCGAGTTTATATTTTATCTGCATTCCAAGATAGCAGAGCATCTAAATGCTTTTAAATGCGCTGATAACGTCAAATGTATAGAGATGGGAGCTACGCCAGTCAATGAACTGATGATGCAATCCAATATTATGGTTACGGACTATTCATCAGTGGCTTGGGACTTTTTATACATGAATAAAAAAGTGATTTTTTCTCATTTTGACGCTGATCGGTACTTGGCAACTCACGGTTCTTACATGGATTTTTCAAACGAGTTATTTGGCCGGCAAGTATTCAGTGTTGATGAGTTAAATAAAGCAGTTTTAGATAATGGCAATGAAAAAAATTTTGATGCCGGTGAAAATTTTTTTGAGTATCAGGATAGAAAAAATTGTGAAAGAATATATGACTCCATAAAAAACAGTTTTCCTTGTTCATAAAATTTGCCATCATAATTCTTACTTATACGATATAACTTTTTGAGGCTGGTATATGGCATGCTCAAAGTAGAAGGGTTTTTTAATGGATGAAGTTAGAAAAGTAGTCCTTACATATGGGACTTTTGATCTTTTTCATGTGGGCCATTTGAATCTTTTGGAGCGATTAGCTGATTTGGGCGGCAAACTAATCGTTGGCGTGTCCACCGACGAATTCAACGAGCTCAAGGGCAAGCGGACCGTTGTGGACTATCAGGATCGCGCGCGCATCGTGGCCGGTCTCAAGTGTGTCGATGCGGTGATCCCGGAAGAAGGCTGGGAACAAAAGCGCGCCGATATAGTCAGGTACGACGTTGATATTTTTGGCATGGGGCATGACTGGGAAGGCAAGTTTGATGAGCTGCGCGACCTGTGCGAGGTAGTGTACCTTCCCCGTACGGACGGCGTCTCCAGCACCCAGATCAAGGAGCTGCTGAGAGTGCTCGACAAATCCCATGTGGATGATCTGAAAAAGGCGCTGGATCTAATCCAGTCAATTGTGCAGAAATTTGAGTGAGGCTTATGGTTTCCCGACATGCCGGCTGATTCCTACAACCATTATGCGGCGCTAGTATCGCGCGCCATCGATGTGGTCGCGATCGCACTGGCTGGCTGGCTGGCATATTGCTATCTGTTTGGCGAATGGTACATCGAGTCGGAGCGTTACACGTGGGCCATCACGGCCGGCGTTCTGATGGTGCTTGCCATTCTGCCGGGGTTTGGTATCTATCGTTCATGGCGGGGTCAGCTGCGTGCCACTCTGGTATTTCGGCTTGCCCTTGGGTACAGCATTATTGCGCTGTTCGTCACGGCCATACTGTTTTTTTTCAACCTGTCGCTGACGTTTTCCCGCCAGTGGATCGGTTTCTGGTTGGTAACAGCGTTTGGGCTATCGGTGCTGTTTCGGTTCGTGGCGTTCAGCATCCTCTCCGGCCTTCGGTTGCAGGGGCGTAATCGTCGTCGGGTTGTGCTGATCGGAGATATCAGCTCCTGCAAGACCGCTTTCAAAAGCCTTCAAAGCAATAGGGCGCTGGGGTTTGAAGTCAGTCGTATTCTGGTGACCAACACGCGATTGGGAAAGAGCCTGCACCGCTACCCGGGCGTCATTGACAACTACGAAGCGGGTCAGCCCCTGAGTATCGTAGAAGATGAGGTGTGGATATGCCTGCCGCTGTCCTCCGGGCAAGAGGCGCAGCGAATCCTGCGTGCCATGGGTCACGTGACGGCCAATGTCAGGCTTTTGCCAACCATGCAGGATCTGCTTCTTATTAATCACAATATTTCTAATATTGCAGGTCTACATCTGGTTGATGTCAGCTGCTCACCGATGTCTGAAGTCAGCCGTTTCTTAAAGCGCAGTGAAGATGTGGTGCTTTCTCTACTGATACTGTTGTTAACGCTACCTGTACTGATCGGTGTCGCTATTGGTGTCAAGCTAAGCTCACCCGGGCCAATTCTTTATCGACAGAAACGAGTAAGCTGGAATGGAAAGCCTTTTGACATCATCAAGTTTCGCTCCATGCCTATAGACGTTGAGCGGGAAGATGTACGGTGGGGGGCTTCAAAGACGAAAATAAAAACGCGATTTGGTGCTTTCATACGTCGATCCAACCTTGATGAATTGCCACAGTTTTTCAACGTGCTCAAGGGTGACATGTCTGTGGTGGGCCCAAGACCCGAGCGCACAGTGTTCGTGGAGCGCTTCAAGGGCGAGATTCCGGGGTACATGCAAAAGCACATGGTCAAGGCTGGTATTACCGGCTGGGCACAGATCCACGGCTGGCGTGGCGATACATCGCTTCAAAAGCGTATTGAGATGGATTTATGGTATATTGAAAATTGGTCGATTTTTTTAGATGTCAAGATAATAAGCATGACTTTGTGGAAAGGTTTTAATGGATCAAAATAGCCATGGAGTAGATGTCATGGATTCTCAAGGCGATACTTGGGCAGTAATAAGTACTGTTCGTGCAGCGAATTACATTATCGAAAGCTTTATAAGTCACTATATTGCAATGGGCGCTAAAGAAATACATCTTTTTTTAGATGATGTCAGCTTTAACGAAGTTGAAACATTGTCTAGATATAAAAATGTATTTTATTATGAATGCGACGATTGTTATTGGTCTCGTATTGGTAGTAAGCCTGAAAGCATAGAAAAAAGGCAAAGCGAAAACTTTAAGTTTGCTAGGGGTAGAACTACCGCTGGATGGACTTTGCATGTGGATATTGACGAGCTGCTGATTTCTAGGGTAAAAGTCGAGAAAGTATTAAAGGCTGTACCCAGTAAAGTATTTTCTATCTTAGTTCGCAATCTGGAAGCAGTTTATTCAAAAGAGATATCTGATAAAGAAATTTTTGAAACAAATCTTTTTAAAAAGAAAATAACTGATAAAGTCTTTTTGGAAGACATTTTTGGGAAAGAGCTTTTAGGAGTTTGCAGAAAAGGGTTCTGGGCTCACGATAAAGGTAAATCCTTTGTTAGGACTGCATTTGGTATTTCTGGATGGTGGATCCACTCACCTGATCCGATCGAAAAGTCACTAATGAAAATGGTAGAAACTTCAGATATGGAGTTGTTGCACTATGAGTCTTCAAGTTATTCATCTTTCAAAGAGAAAATGTTTAGAAGGTTGAACAAAAAATCTAAAACTAGCAGGCTTAGCGAGATAGAGACAAAAAAACTGGGGGTTTTTGAGTACGTTTTTTTAAAAGAAGGCGATTCTGGATTAAAGCAAATATATAAAACAATGAATGTTTTAAGTGGAGATAGGCTTAAAAAGTGTATATCCAAAGGGTTTGTTGTTGAAAGAAATTTAAAAAATGAAAGTGTGAGCAAAAGCCCTTTTTGCATGCCGATTTATAATTGGCGTTCTGAAGTGCTGGTATATGATTTTGCATCAAAAAAAATAAAGTTTGTTACCTCTGATTTTTTGGTTGGCAATGATGGGTTTTCTCAGGTTTATATTTTGCTAGGTGCTGAATTTTCTATTCTGTTTTTTAGAGTCAATGAAAGAAATTTTTATTTGTTTTTAAAAGAAGGTGGCAAGATAGAAGAAAATGATTTTTTTTCTATAAAATGTGTTTTAAATACTGAAAGGGATGGAAGTATAAAGTTTTCTATATTGACCAAAGATGGGTACATGAGTAGTGACAAGCAAGGCGTTGTTACTTTTGATAAAAAGCTAAAGAATAAATGGGAAGTTTTTAAGACTTCTTACGAGGAATAAATTTGAAGGCATTCTCCATGGACCAGCCTATTGATGTGGTCATTGCCTGGGTGGACGGCGATGATCCTGCGCTAAAGGCCAAAAAGGATCGTTTCCTGGCCGAACAGCAGCAGAAACAAAAGCTTTCTAACAGTGGCAAGGCGACAAGGCGCTGGGAGAACAGGGACGAGATTCTGCTTTGCCTCCAGTCCATTGAAAGCCATGCGCCCTGGGTTCGAAAGATATGGATCGTGACGGACAACCAGTCTCCTGATCTGAGCTCACTGAATGTCCGACTGCGTAAAAAAATTGCAATCGTCGATCACAGAGAGATATTTCGCGGCTTCGAGCAGTATCTCCCCACCTTCAATTCGCTGTCGATCGAGACGGTACTGTGGCGCATCAAGGGGCTGGCGGATCGGTATCTCTACTTCAATGACGATTTTTTCCTCGTGGGCGATCTTGCTCCGGAAGATTTTTTTGAAGGCGACAAGCCCGTCATTCGTGGCCGCTGGACAGACTGGACCGGCTCGAAATTCAGCATGTACCGCCGAAACAAGCTGAACGCAGCCGAGGCGATGGGCTACACCATTGATAATGTCTTCTCCAACGCGCATGTGGCGTATACCTTCAACAAGAAAATTCTCGAAGCGTATTACGATCAGCATCCCGAGGTGTTGGAGAAAAATCTTTCCCATCGTTTTCGCGAGCATTCACAGCTCTCGTCAATCTCGCTGCAAACACACTGGGGCATTCCCCGCGACCTGGTTGTTCTTAAAACCCAAAAGGACTGGCTCAATGTGTCTGTTGGCGTGTGTCAGAGCGGTGATGCCGAACTGATCAAACAAAAGCTGACCGCGCTTCAAAAGCCCAAAATCAAGCTGGGCTGTATCAACGATCTTGCAGCGGCGCAGGAAACCTGCCCGGAGACTCTGGAACTGCTGCATCGGGCCATCGGCATCGAACCTGCCAAAAAAAAGCCTCGGCCTGATAATGCTAAACAGCACAGGCCGCCGAGCTCTCTGTTCAGGGCAAAGCGCAAGCTTTTCAAACTGCTGAAGCTCAAAAAGCGGCAGTAACGACTGCCTTCCAAGGGCACTGCAAGTTTGATGAGTCGGTCGGCAGCCGCGCTGTCTGGGTCAAAGACCGTAGGTGATCCCCTGCGTAGTGGTCATGTGTGACGGGGCAACAAGGAATTGCTCCGTCTACGCTTTTTTAGAGCCTTCTGCCGACCGAGCCCGTCATGTCGAATACTTCCCGCAATGCCTCCGATCCGCTCATTCCCGTGGTGCTCTCCGGCGGGTCAGGCACGCGACTCTGGCCGATCTCCCGCCGGGATTACCCCAAGCAGTTTCTGCCCCTGATGGACGCTGAGCACTCCCTGCTGCAGCAGACTCTTCAGCGTCTTGAAGGAATATCGGACATCAGTGCGCCCATCGTGGTCTGTAACGAGATACACCGTTTTCTGGTGGCCGAACAGCTGCGTCAGCTCGACATGGTGCATGGCGGTATTCTATTAGAGCCTGCCGGTCGCAATACGGCGCCGGCCATCGCGCTGGCCGCACTTCAGGCGCTAAAAGCTCACGATGATGCACTGCTTCTGGTCATGCCGGCCGATCATGTCATCGGTGATATTACGGCCTTTCATCGGGCACTCGAGAACGCGAGAGCGATGGCAGGGCAGGGAAAGCTGATGACTTTTGGCATCACGCCGACATCACCCCATACCGGCTATGGCTATATTCGCACGGGTGAACCAACAGGCCACGGATTTGCGGTAAATGCCTTCGTGGAAAAGCCGGACAGTGAAACGGCGCATCAATATCTTGCAGAAGGCGGGTATTACTGGAACAGCGGTATGTTCATGTTCAGCGCGCAGGTATATCTGTCGGCACTTGAGCAGCATGCACCGGAGGTTTTAAGCGCTGTCACCGGCGCCTGGCAACAGCATGCCGGCGATCTGGATTTTACCCGGGTCGATCAGAAAGCCTTTGAGCAGAGCCCGAACATTTCGATCGACTACGCCGTTATGGAGCATACCGATCAGGGCGTTGTGCTGCCGCTGGATAGCCCATGGAGTGACATCGGTGCCTGGGACGCGGTGCTCGAAGCGCGCGCCAATGAGCGAGACGAACACGGTAACGTTTCAACAGGCGATGTTTTACTGCATGACACCACGGATAGCCTGGTCATGAGCCAGTCACGACTGGTGGCCACTCTGGGGCTTTCCAATATCGTCGCCATCGAAACCGAGGATGCCATCCTTCTTGCTGATCGAGACCGTATGCAGGATCTCAAGCATGTGGTGGCAAGGCTTGAACGCGATGGCCGTACGGAAAGCCGTGCTCACTGCCGGGTCCATCGGCCATGGGGCTGGTATCGCTCCATGGTTCGAGAGCCGGGTTTTCAGGTCAAGGAGATCATGGTCAATCCGGGCGCGGCCCTGTCATTACAAATGCATCACCACCGTGCCGAGCATTGGGTTGTGGTGCAGGGGGCTGCAAAAGTGACCCGCGCCGATCGCGATGACCCGCACATGACCTCGCTGCGCTCAATGCTGGTGACAGAGGATGAGTCCATCTATCTGCCACTGGGGACGGTGCATCGATTGGAAAACCCGGGCAGGATACCGCTCAAGCTGATTGAGGTGCAGACCGGCCGCTATCTCGATGAAGATGACATTGTCCGGTTTGAGGATAGGTATAATCGCTCGGGGTAAGATATATGCCGTCTTGCTACGCTTGGGTCTTAAGAAATCGTATCGGAGCAATGGTTTGAAATTCCTGAATTATTACAACAGCGTTGCTGTTTTTTTGCTAAGTGCAGTTTCACTGGTTGTATCATCCGGGTACTCATTGGGTGCCGGTATGCTTGTCTTGGGCAGCCTCATTCTTTTATTTAAGCGACCTGATGTCTCCTTTGGTCGCCAGGAATGGATGTTGTGCGCTGTGTTGGCGGCTTATTTTTTGGTATGTGCACTGGAAGTCTATTGGGATGGGCAATCCTCACGAGGCCTGGACAAGCCCATCCGCTTTTTACTTGCCATACCTGCTCTGTATTTATTGCTTGCTTACCCGCCTCGTGCCTCCTTTATATGGTCAGGTTTTGCCGTGGGGGCGATCAGTGCCGGTAGTTGGGCGCTGTGGCAGCGGCTTATAGAAGAAGAAGCCCGTGCCCGAGGGTTTACACACGTTATTCAGTACGGCGATATCAATATGCTGCTGGGGATAATGTGTATAGCGGGCATGGGTTGGGCATCCAGCCAGTTTAAATCACAAAGGTGGATGTGGCTGTTGGGTGCTGGCGCCATCATGGGTATTCTCGGCTCATTGATGTCAGGGAGCAGAGGGGGCTGGGTAGGTTTTCCTATTGTTCTGTTTGTGATTTACAAGACGTATAAGGATTTTCTGCCCAGAAAAAAATTGATAAGTCTTGGTGCCGTAATCGCTTTGGCCGGTGTGGTGCTATACGCCGTACCCCAGACAGGGGTTCAGCACCGCGTTCATGCCGCCTTTCATGATGTTGCAGGCTTTATGCATGATGGCAATGCACACTCTTCTCTAGGAGCGCGTTTCGAGATGTGGCGCGGTGCGATTATCCTCATCCCGGAAAAGCCATTATTCGGGCATGGTTCTCTAGGGTATGAGCATGCCCGCGATAATTTGATTGCCGATAACAGGCTTGATCCTATAGTAGGTAATTATGGCCATGTGCATAATGAATACTTGGATGCCTTGCTAAAGAGAGGTGCCGCTGGGCTGGTGGTGTTATTGCTTCTCTATCTTGTGCCTTTAAAACTTTTTGCCCAGAGAATAAGCAGCAAGTGTATAACGTTAAGGTCTTTTGCCCTGGCAGGTATGCTTTTGCCCATTTCCTATATAGATTTTGGGCTTTCACAGGTTCTGCTTGTCCACAACAGTGGCGTGATGATGTATGCCTTTGTCCTGGTAGTGCTCTGGGCAGGTCTACGGCAGGCCGAAAAAAATACGCCATAAAATGATGTATCTTTTTTGAAGATTGCTTGTACTTTTTCAACACATGAGCAGAGAAAAACGGCACCTTTAGGGGTGCCGTTTTTTGTACCGATTCAAACGCCGCTCAGGTGTTTTCCATTGACTCGGTCGCTTCTTCGCGATCCTCATCAATGGCCTTCTTGTTATTGCTTTCCTGCCCTCGCGCGAGGGCCTTGAGCGCTTCAATGCGTTCGATGTTATCAGGCGTGGGCTGAGTATCGCCCAGCTCCAGAACGCTGCTGGTGTAGGCACGAATCTCATTGGTGAGCTGTTCGTTGCCGTCCAGCTTCTGGCCGAAGGAGGGGATCATGCGCTTGAGTGTCGCTTGCCACTGATCTGATGCCAACTGCTCGGGGAAGATCCTTGCCATCAGGTTCAGCATGATGCCTGGAGCCGTGGAGGCGCCGGGAGAGGCGCCCAGCAGGGCCGACATGGTGCCGTCTTCGGAGGTCACGACTTCGGTGCCAAACTGCAGAACGGAGCCCTTTTCAGGATCCTTTTTGATGATCTGGACACGCTGGCCGGCATTGATCAGTTTCCAGTCTTCACGCTTGGCTTCCGGATAGTACGCCTTGAGCGCTTCGAAACGATCGTCTTCCGACTGCATGACCTGACCGATCAGGTATTTGACCAGGCTGAAGTTATCCAGACCAACCTTCATCATCGGCAAGGTATTGCTGGTGGTCATGGAGCCAAAGAGATCAGTCCAGGAGCCGTTTTTCAAAAACTTCGTCGAAAAGTTGGCGAAGGGGCCAAACAGAATGCGTTGCTGGCCGTCCAGTTTACGGCTGTCCAGATGGGGGACGGACATCGGGGGCGAGCCACTCGCGGCCAGACCATAAGCCTTGGCATGGTGGCGATGCACAATCTCCGGATTGCTGGTCACGAGGAACTGGCCACCGACCGGGAAGCCGGCATAGATATCCCCTTCAGGGATGCCGGATTTCTGCAGCAGGGGCAGGGCGGCACCGCCGGCACCAATGAAGACATGACGGGCATTGATGCTGTGCTCTTCACCATCGTTGTCCAGATCCGCCCAGGTGACCTTCCAGGTGCCGTCATCATTGCGCTCGAGATTGCGGACTTCACTACGGGTGCTCAGGCTGAAGTTGTCATGCTGCTCGGACAGGGCGCTGACGAGCTGGCGGGTGACTTCGCCCCATTCGGCGTCGGTGCCCGCTTCCATGCGAGTGGCCGCCACCTTTTGAGAGGAATCACGCCCTTCCATCATCAGCGGCGCCCACTCGCGGATGACCTCGGGGTCTTCCGAGTACTCCATGCCCTGATACAGACTGCTTTTCTGCATGCCTTCATAGCGCTTGCGCAGGAAGTCGATGTGATCATCGCCCCAGACAAAGCTCATGTGCGGCGTGTTATTGATAAAGGCGCCCGGATCATGCATGACGCCATTGAGCACCTGATAGGACAGGAACTGTCGGGTGATCTCAAAGGCTTCCGTAATTTTGGGCGGACGGGAGACATCCACGCTGCCGTCTTCACGCTGCGGGGTATAGTTCATTTCCGCAAAGGCGGAATGCCCGGTGCCAGCATTGTTCCAGCCGTTGGAGCTTTCCTCGGCCACATGGTCCAGGCGTTCATACATGTTGACCTTCCAGTCGGGCTGAAGCTCTTCCAGAAAGGTACCCAGAGTAGCGCTCATGATGCCGCCGCCAATCAGGGCGACATCAATGGTCTCGCGGCTATCTTCAGCCATCGCCACACCTGAGAACATGCAGAGATTCAGGCACAGCACCGCTGTCAGTTGCTTTTTCATGAAGCGTTGTCTCGACTTGCAGGATGGGGCCCACCGACAAGGGCAAGCCACCCGTTGCGACCGAAAAAAGGGAAGAAACGGGCAAAAAAATGCAAAAAGAAGTGCGGCACTTTAACGCAGCTTTGACTGGGAGGGGTTTATGGACTTATAAAAAATCAGGGTCAGCTTTATTTAATTCAAAAAATAAAGATGTTCGTAACGGGTGGCAGCTGAGGCTGTTGCTCAAGAGAGGCTGATGCAAAAAGAAAAATCCGCATCAAGCGGACTGAATAGAGGCGTTTTGTTTAGCAGGTTGGCTGTTGCGTTATTCCGGTAAACCATTCTGATTTAACGACACATGCGTTGAATCCGGAGATGCACCATGGATTAGAGAGCAGTCCAGTCTCGTTGGATGCGGCGCAGCGGCGAAGCGTCGTATTCATCGTCGTTGGCGCTGTCGGGATTCGAGCGTGGGCTGGCAGCACCCAGAATGATCAGGGCGTGTTCATCGCCGATAAGGCGATGTTGTGCTTGTGCGGCGCGACCGAAACGACTGGCGATCCACAAACTGATACCACACCAGATCACTACTGCGACTGCCATCGTCATCAATAAGGAAGCCATGAGCGTTCTCCTGCGTGGGGGCTTGAGACTCATGGTGACGGTGTGACGTGACACTGCGGCGTCAGGTAGATGACGCTTTGATGAAGACTGTATCGAAAGCACTGTGCCGAAAGCACTGTACTGTCATGTTTTGACAGGATGGGTATGAAAGGCCCGGTCGAGAATGGAATTGAAGGACCACACCCCGAATGTCCGGCTATCGGGGAAGCCCTGTGCTTTTGAAACCATCAATCACATCAAGGCGTTATTTCAATGGCTAATCCTGGGGCAGGGAATGGAATAATTCTTTCTGGTTTTTAATCAGTCATGGGTATGGAGTGACTGAAAAAATACTCGTTCTTTTGTTCAGTGTGATGAATGAGGTGGTGGCTATTCTTCTGGCACAAACCGGTTAAAGAACCTGATAACCCCTTTGATACTGCTGGCTTATTTTGACGATTAGCCCGCAAATCTGCACATATTGTTACCTCGTGTTTCGCCATATTTCCCTTGTTCACATTTACCGCATCAGACGGTGGAGACAGGGAAAATGAGTCAGGCAACCATTGCACTTCTTATCATCTTGTTCCTTGGCGGCGGCGTTGCCTGGTGGAACAGCAATCGACATGACAGTGGTAGCCATGGCGGTCACTCCGGCTATCATCAGGACAACGGTCACGGTGGCGGCAGCGGCGGCGGTGGTATTCACTTCCCCGATCCGCAGCAGTGTTCCTGAGCGGACACCGACTGACAGAATTCAGCCGTTGTTGATCTCACACTGTTGTGACATCAACAACCTTGAAGGGCCCATCGCACCGCGATGGGCCCTTTGCGTATGAGGGGGAAAGATCAAAACGGGCAGCAGTCGTACTTCCGGGTAAGTACTGATGTCCGTCGCATATGGTGTGTTTGAGGCCAAAGGGGCTATTCTCATGAGCCTGCTGCCAATAACGGCCTTTTCTTATAGAGCTGACACCATGACAATAACGTCACAACAATTGCTGCTGGTGTTTACGGATCTGGATGGCTCCCTGCTGGACCATGCCACCTACGATTACACGCCTGCAAAGCGCTGGCTTGCGTGTCTTGCACAGCGCTCGGTGCCGTTGATCATCAACACCAGCAAGACGGCGGCCGAGGTCATGGTGCTGCACCAACGTCTCGAGCTTGAGGCGCCCTTTATTGCTGAAAACGGCGCATCTATTCATCTTCCGGCGTCCTGGTGTCTTGATGAAACGCCCGATGAGCATGGCTGGGCGAATATCGTGCTGGGAGAGTCCTATCGCCGGATTCGCAGCGTGCTGGAAGCCATCAGGGGCACCGAGAGGTTCCGGTTTCGTGGCTTTGGCGATTTCAGCATCGAGGAGGTAGCCGAGCACACCGGACTGGAGATGCATGATGCCGAGCTTGCCCATGTTCGCGACGCCTCCGAGCCGTTGATCTGGGAGGACAGCGAGGAATCGCTGGAGCGTTTTCGCCTGCTGCTGATCGGTGCCGGGCTATCATTGACTCAGGGCGGGCGTTTTTATCACGTGCTGGGTGATAACAGCGGCAAGGGCCGTGCCATTGCATGGCTGGTAGATCGCTATCATCTTCTCAAGGGGCAGCGGCCACTGACGGTGGGATTGGGGGATGGCCCCAATGATGTGCCGATGCTGGAAAGCGTTGATCGGGCGGTACTGATTCGCGGCGAGCATGATCTTTCGATCAGCATCGCCGACACTGTCAATCTCTATACAACAACACAAAAGGGTCCGGCAGGCTGGTCGGAGGGTCTTGATCACTGGCTGGGCTGACAGAACAGGGGAAGGACGCCATGAGCGATTTTTATCAAAACGGCATTATTACCAACTTCCACAATCTGACCCGGCGCCCGCTGGAGGCGCTGGAAAGCGATCTGATGGGATTTTCAAAGCGCCGTCCGATGGGGCTGATTCTGCCGTCGCTTTATTCCGAGCTTGAGGGGCCGGCGCTCACCCGCATCATCGACCATCTCTCGCAGGTCGAGTACCTGAGTGAAATCATCATCGGTCTTGATCGCGCCGATCGCGATCAGTTTCTTCACGCCCGGGAGTTCTTCTCCCGGCTGCCGCAGCGCCATCGCATTCTCTGGAATGACGGCCCTCGCCTGAGGGCCCTGGACGACGAACTGGCCGCCGAGTCGCTTTCGCCGCAGGCCCCGGGCAAGGGACGCAACGTGTGGTTCTGCTCGGGGTATGCCATCGCCTCCGGTCGTACCGAAGCGGTCGCGCTGCATGACTGCGACATCACCACCTATGACCGCTCGATGCTGGCGCGGTTGCTGTATCCGGTCGCCAATCCGCATTTCAACTACGAATTCTGCAAGGGCTATTACGCCCGCATCGCCGATGGCAAGCTCAACGGGCGGGTCGGGCGGTTGATGGTGACGCCGCTGCTTCGGGCGCTTAAAAGGATTCATGGGCCGCTGGACTATCTGAACTACCTCGACAGCTATCGCTATCCGCTGTCGGGTGAGTTCGCCATGCGCGCCGATGTGTTGAACGATATCCGCATTCCCAGTGACTGGGGCCTCGAAATCGGCGTGCTCTCCGAGGTGCATCGCAACTATTCCACCAAGCGGCTGTGCCAGGTCGATATCGCCGACAACTACGATCACAAGCACCAGCCGCTGTCTCCTGAAGATGCCTCCACCGGTCTCTATCGCATGAGCACCGACATCGCCAAGGCGCTCTATCGCAAGCTGGCCACGCTTGGCGTCACCATGAACGAGGCGCACTTTCGAACGCTCAAGGCAACCTACTACCGTACCGCCCTCGATATCATCGAGAACTACTACCACGACGCCATGATGAACGGTCTCAAGGTTGATCGTCACAGTGAAGAGCAGGCCGTGGAGCTTTTCGCCCAGAGCATCATGGAGGCCGGCGTGGCCTTTCTGGAAAGCCCGCGTGACAAGCCCTTCATCCCGAGCTGGAGCCGGGTGCAGTCGGCCTTTCCGGACATGCTCGAGCGCATGTTCGACGCCGTCGAGGCCGACAATCGTGGTGAGGTCTAACAATAAGCTGTCTGCGTCAGTCTCTCTTGAAAAGACGGCATCAGAAAGGGCGCCCCGCGGCGCCCTTCCTGACGTCTTTCTCATTTGAGCCGGCCTTGGAATCCGGCAGATTGCTGAGCCTTGCTGCTTGGGTCGATGCCGATAATGATGGGGTCATGATCCGAGGCGCGGAAGGGGCCGTCACTATAGAGCGCGTTGACCTGTTCCGAACTCTTGTACTCGGTGTTGTAATCGAGCACCGTCGGCTCATCGGCGTTGATGTGCCAGGTGGTCACACCGGTGACCTGATCGCTCATCGATTCACTGGCCAGGGCGTGATCCAGTGAGCCCCACTGGCCGTCATGGCTATAGGAGTAGTCTTTATCCAGTAGCGTATAGCCCTCGTTTTGCAGAGTAGTGATGGGGTCTTCCATGGCGTAGCTGTTGAGATCGCCGATGATCAGGACATCGCTGTCACCGCTACCGGTCGGGTCCGTCCCGATCCAGGCAGACAGCTGTTTGGCGGCCTCGACCCGGGTCGGGTTGTTGTTGCCCTGACCGTCCCCGGTCGCCTCCTCACCGTTGATCACGCTCCCCTTGGACTTGAAGTGGTTGACCGCGATCGAGAAGGTCTCGCCGCTGCCGTTATCCTGAAAGGTCTGCAACATGGGCGTGCGATTGCCGGTGGCAAAGGCACCGCTGGTGTTGACGGCGGCGTTTCCTGCCGGGGTGACGCTGTCGCCTTGATAAATCAACCCGACGGCAATGGCGTCGCTGCCGGGGGAAACCACGTTGCCGCTGTCATCGCGCGGCGTAATGTAGTCCCACTGCGCGCCCCCTCTGGCGTTGAGCGCCTCGACCAGGCCGGCAATCGAGCTGTCGTCGCCATAGCCGTCGTTGGCGAGTTCCATGAGACCGACAATGTCGGCATCGCTGTCGATGATGGCGCTGACCAGCTTGTCCTGCTGGCGGGCCAGCTCCTGTTCGCTGTTGGCGCCGCGCGGTGAGTGCTCGGTGCCCTCGGGGGTGGTGATCTGATGGCCTGACCGATCGAGCGTTTCGAAATAATTCAAAACGTTGAAGGAGGCCACCTTGAGTGGGGCATCCTCCAGCGCCTGGGCATCGGGCTGCTCAGGGCGTGGATTGGCGGGCTGGAAGTCGAGCCCCTGATCGCTTTGAACGCGCCACTGCTGGTGGGCAAAGTCGAGCACGCCGGTCGCGCTTGCCAGCGTGTCGCCGCCACGCAGGGTGTTGTCGGCCGACAGCGGTTCGCCGCCGCGGCCGAACAGAATTCTTTCCGGGTTCTGTGCGTTGCTGGCGTCATCAAGAAGGATCGAACGGCTCTCGATCTGATCCAGCCACTGCTGGTAGCCGGCCTGATCCGGCGCGTTGATCTCGGTGTACTGCGCCAGGCGCCCGCCGCTTGAGAGTGTGGTGGTGCCGTAACGGCCGAGCTCATGGGTGTCAGTGACGGCCAACGGTGTGCCGTCTTCCCCCGTGATGCGCACGAGCATGCTTTCGCGAGCGGAGAGCGTCGACTTGTCCTCGATGGGCAGGTCCAGCTCGGTGAGGGTGGGCAGCGGCTGATCCCTGGCGGTAACGTCCAGTGATCTTACATCGGTCAGCTCGGTCTTGCCCTGGTACTGTTCGACCGTGCCGGTCAGACGCATCCGATCCCCCACGGTGAAATCGGCGACGCTGCTGTCGTCAGGCAGGTAGACAAAGATTCCTTCGGAGGTGGTGTCGTCGCCGTCATTGTCGGCGTCCTCT
This sequence comes from Kushneria avicenniae, assembly GCF_900112585.1. Lineage (GTDB taxonomy): Bacteria > Pseudomonadota > Gammaproteobacteria > Pseudomonadales > Halomonadaceae > Kushneria > Kushneria avicenniae. The sequence continues at coordinate 453,595 of NZ_FOLY01000002.1, forward strand.
TCCTGCAGGAAAAAGCCATCCAGACCGTCGCGGGCATCCAGCGTCACGATCGCTTCGACGCTGACCTCATCGCCCACGCGCTCGCTGCTCATGGTGCTGCCCTGGATGGTGGAAATCAGCTCTACGGGCGGTAGATCCATATCATCTCCGTTGTTGTCGGGGGTATCCGGGGGCGTCTCGCCCGGGGCGGCGTCCGCGGATGTATCGGCATTGCCGGTGCCCAAACCATCGACGGTGTCCTGCGTGTTGCCCTCGGCGTTGGTCAACACGATGGCGTCATTGCCGTTGTGGTTGATGACACCGCTGGTGTCATCGCTGCGATCCAGCACGTTCCGGTCGGCCGTTGTTGCAGCCGGTGACGCGGTCATGGCCCCCCTTTTTTTGAGCTAGTCCCGAGTGACCAGCCAGCAGCTGCGATAGGGTTTGAGCACCGGCTTCTCGCCTTCCGGGTCGATCCGCTCGAGAAGATCGTGCCAGCGGTGCCCGGCATAGGCTTCGGGCAGGTTGAGAGGATGGGAGCGGTCGGTCACGTTGTGGATGGCCAGCAGGCGCCGACCATCCGGCAGTGGGCCGCGCAGGAAGGCAAAAAAATGTGGGCCCAGATCGATGATCTTCTGCGGCACGTCAGGGTGAAAACAGGGTTCCTGACGGCGGATTTTCAGTCGAGTGGACAGTGCCTCGAACACAATGTGGGTCGGGGTGCTGTAGGCCTCCAGCAGTGGCTCCAGCGCCTCTCGTTGCCAGCGTTTGCGGTTGATCGCCCGCAGCCGGCCGGTGCGGGTCACGCCTTCGTGGTCATTGAGCGTGGCCAGAAGGCTGTGAACATAAACCGCCGGGATGCCCTGCAGGCCCAGCATGATGGTCTGTGAGCAGATGAAGCGCGCAATCTGCCACGGGTCGGCGCCGCGGCGGGTGCCCTTGAGGGCATCGAAATAGGTGATGTTGATCTCGTAGGGCGAGTCCTGCCCGTCCGGGTCGGTTTTCATGCTGATAAAGCCCCCAAAGCGCTGCATCAGCTCCAGCAAGGCGTCGATGTCATGACGCGGCAGCAGCCCTTCAAGCGCGCGAACGCCAACGCCGTCGTGGCTGGCGGTAAAGTTGAGATAGGTGCAGCCCTTTGGCAGCGGGGGCAGGGTGGCGGCCCATTCGGTCATCGCCCCGGCATCGCCGGCGGTCAGGGTATGCAGCAGCAGCGGCGGCAGGGTGAATTGATAGATGATGTGTGCTTCATCGCCGTTTCCGAAATAGCTCAGGTTTTCGTGATGCGGCACGTTGGTTTCGGTCAGCAGCAGCGCACCAGGGGCGACACGCTCCATGACGGCACGTAAAAGCCGCACGATGGCATGCGTCTGGGGCAGATGAATGCAGCGCGTACCCAGCTCCTTCCATAGATAGGCGATGGCATCAAGTCGAATCAGGCGCGCCCCCTGGCTCAGGTAGTAGAGCAAAACGCCGACCATCTCGATGAGGACGTCCGGGTTGGCGAAGTCGAGATCGATCTGGTCTTCCGAGAAGGTGGCCCAGACGTGTCGCATGCCGCGCCGTGTCGATACCGGGGCCAGCAGTCTGGTATTGCGCGGTCGGGTGACGCTGGTCACGTCGGTCTGCTCGGGCAGCTCGATGAAATAGTCACAGCCCGGCTTTGTGCCGGCGAGATAGTCGATGAACCACAGCGATTCGCGCGAGACGTGGTTGATGACCAGATCGAACATCAGGTTGAAGCGCCCGGCGAGATGGCGCACCTGGGGCCAGTCACCCACGGCGGGGCTGACCTTTCGGTAGTGGATGACCGAGAAACCGTCGTCACTGCTCCAGGTGAAAAAGGGCAGAATGTGCACGGCACTGAAGGTGTCCTCGAGATGTTCGCGCATGAAGCGCTCCAGTGCTTCCAGCGGGACGCTGTCTTCGCCTTCGATGACACTGTCACCGTAGGTGATCATCATCTGCGTCTGCTCGTTCCACAGCGGTGTCGGCTCACAGGTGATCTCTTTTTGATGCTGGGCGATCAGGGCTTCCAGACGCTGCAGGATATCCGGCGCCTGCTGGCCATAGACAAACGTGAGCTCGGCGTCGGCGCGGGCATGAAAATCATCGCGGGAGAGGGCTGAGACCAGAACAGCGGACATGGCAGGACTCCGGCATCTATTATTGTTGAGTCTCTAAGCAAAGCCCCTGATGCGAAGGAATTCAAACTGTATCCGGTTTGAAAAAAGATTAAGACTTGATTATCAGCTTGCGCTGATGTCAAAGCTGATGAACACTGGCGGCTGAAGGAGGGGAGTATTCCCTGCAGGGCGCAGTGCTCGTAACAGGTCTGCGTTTTTCTATGGCGGTGTCGTCATCACGGTGGATGGTCTCTGAGGGGTGCCCTCTGGAGACGGTTACCCGGTGCCGCTGGCTCGAGAAGTTGCCACTGAAAGTGTGGCGGGCATCGGGCGGAAGAGACCTCCGGTAAATCTTCTTTGCCGGAGAACCGTGCATGAACGTTCCAGCCTGGATCTGGGAAGCCACTATTGCGGGCTTCGCTGCCATCTTTATCTTTGATTTCTTCTCGCATGTGCGCAAGCCGCACGCGCCTACCCTGCGGGAATCCGCGCTGTGGTCCGTGTTCTATATCACGCTTGCCGCCATTTTCGGCGTCGGGCTCTGGATGATCTGGGGTCATGATCGCGGGGTGGAGTATTTTGCCGGCTTCATCACCGAGAAAAGCCTGTCGGTGGATAATCTGTTCGTCTTTGCCATCATCATGGCCAAATTTGCCGTCCCGCGGATTTATCAGCAAAAGGCGCTGCTGATCGGCATCATCATGGCGCTGATCATGCGTGGCATTTTCATTGCCGTGGGTGCGGCGGCCATCAACCAGTTCAGTTGGGTCTTTTATATCTTCGGGCTGTTTCTGCTCTATACCGCCTTCAAGCTGGCGATCGAAAGTGCGCAGCACAAGGAGAGCGGGGACGACGAGTTCGAGCCCAATGCGCTGGTGAAATTTGCCCAGCGTCATCTGCCGGTGACCGATCAGTTCCACGAGCAGCGCCTGCTGGCGCGTGAAAACGGCAAGCGGGTACTGACGCCCCTGTTTCTGGTCATTTTGACGCTGGGGGTCACCGATCTGCTGTTTGCGCTGGACTCCATTCCGGCCATCTATGGTCTGACCCAGGAGCCCTACATCGTCTTTACTGCCAATGCCTTCGCGCTGCTGGGGCTTTTGCAGCTCTATTTTCTGCTGGGCGGGCTGCTGGACCGGCTGGTATATCTGGGCTTCGGGCTGTCGCTGATACTGGGCTTTATCGGCGTGAAGCTGGTCATGCACGCCATGGTCGAAAACACGCTGCCCTTTATCAACGATGGTCAGCCGCTTGAGTGGGTGCCACACATCTCGACCGTGCTGTCACTGTTGGTCATCGTCGGCATTCTGCTGATCACGACCGTGGCCAGTCTGCTGAAAACCCGTCATGACCGTCAGGCAGACAGGCCCATCGATACCAACGGCTAGTCCATCATCATGTTTGAACGGGTATATAAAAACGTCGCCCCGCAACTGCGGGGCGACGTTTTTTAACAACATGGCTGTTTTCTTGACCACGCGGCTATTTCTTGACCACTCGATAAAGAAACAGCAGCACCAAGGCACCGATCACGGCGATGGCAAAACTGCCTATATTGAAACCACTCACGCTGCCAAAGCCCAGCGCAGTACCGATCCAGCCGCCGACGATGGCACCCAGAATACCGATGACGATGGTCACGATGATGCCGCCGGGGTCCTTGCCGGGCATCAGAAACTTGGCGATAGCGCCTGCAATCAGGCCAAAGATGATCCACGCGATAATACCCATAGTCAGCTGCTCCTTGCTGTTCTGTCCTGCATATTCAATCGTTTAGAGGCCGCAGAAGGGCGATGTGTTCAAGCGCTATCCTTGGCTGAACTCAAGATTAGATGGGGCAGGGGAAACTGGCAAGCAGGCGGTATTGCAGTATGTCACTGATTGCAAAGTATTATCGGAGCTGACGCCGGCCGTGGCTCAACGAGGGTGGTAGCGCACCATCCACAGCGTCATGACGGCAATGGCGCCCAGCGCGCCGATGACGGCAGCAACAAGGCTTCGAACATCAAACTCGAGCTCGGCGGCAAAGCCAAAGACCGTTACGAGAAAGGCCAGTACTACCCCGCCCAGTACGCCCATGCCGGCAGTGCCAAGAAAGCCGACACTCAGTCGCCGGGGAATGATCAGATTGATCAGCATGCCCACGACGATGCTTGCGAAAATCCAGGAGATAATGTTCATGTGCTGTCTCTGTCGGTGTCCATCCACGTCGTCAAGATAGCGTGACGCAGCGAGGGGCTCAACTGCGCAGGTACTGTCTCGGCGTTGGCACGGGGCCAGGCATTATCGGGTTTTCGAGCGCACTTTTCGTGCACAATCATGCCCGTTCGCCCCATGCGGCCGGGCGTGCGTTTCCGAACCCGGGGTAAAACGTTACAATAATGCGCTTGAGTATGCGTCGACATGTCGCAATGCCGGCCTCCGGTGCCAGGGCTGCCATGCGTTTGCGGTGCAGGCCGGTGACCGGCTCCTTTATCGACGGGACAGAGAACAGTCATGCATTGCCCCTTTTGCGGTGCGCAGGATACGCGAGTCACTGACTCCCGGCTGGTAGCCGATGGGGATCAGGTGCGCCGACGTCGCCAGTGCCTGGCCTGCGGTGAACGCTTCACCACGCATGAAGCCGCCGAGCTGGTCATGCCGCGGGTCGTGAAGGCCGATGGGTCGCGGGAAAGCTTTGACCCTGCCAAGCTGCGCGCCGGCATGCTGCGGGCACTGGAAAAGCGTCCGGTCTCCAGTGAGCATATCGAGGCTGCCATCGAGCGCATTCGACAGCGTCTCCGGGCCCGCGGCGAGCGCGAAATCAACGCGCTGGCCATCGGAGAAGAGGTCATGGGACAGCTCAGGGCGCTGGACCAGATCGCCTATATCCGCTTTGCTTCAGTGTATCGGCGCTTTCAGGACATTGACGAGTTTCGTGCCGAGATCGAGCGCCTGTCCAGTGAGTCTGCGTCGCCATCCGGCGCTGATGCCCCGGGCAGGGATCAGGAGTCTCATGAGCATTGAGGATACCGCAGGCCATGCGGTAATACCCTTTGGCAGCATAGAGGGAAGGTCGGACGTGACACGGCAACCCGAGGACTACATGGCTCGCGCGTTGCATCTGGCGCGTCGCGGTCTTTATACGACCGATCCCAACCCGCGTGTGGGCTGTGTGCTGGTGCGCGGCAATCAGATCGTGGGCGAGGGATGGCACGAGCTGACCGGTGAGCCGCACGCCGAGATTCATGCCCTGCGCGCTGCCGGTGAGGCGGCGCGCGGGGCCACGGCCTATGTCACGCTGGAGCCCTGTTCACACTATGGACGCACCGGCCCCTGTGCCAAGGCGCTGGCCGAGGCTGGCGTGGACAGGGTCGTGGCGGCCATGCTGGATCCCAACCCGCAGGTATCCGGTCGCGGCATCGCGATGCTGGAAGCGGCGGGCGTAGGCACCCGTGTCGGCATGCTGGAAGCCGATGCCCGCGAACTCAACGTGGGCTTTATCTCCCGTATGGCGCGCTCCCTGCCTTATGTCCGGCTCAAGATGGCGATGAGTCTGGACGGTCGTACAGCGATGGCCAGCGGCGAATCCAAATGGATTACCGGCGAGCGCTCGCGTCGCGACGTGCAGCACCTGCGCGCGCGCTCGAGCGCGATTCTCAGCGGGGTGGCCTCGGTCATTCGCGATGACAGCCGACTGACCGTGCGGCCCGAGCAGCTCGGCAGCCGCTCGGACAGCCAGGCCGTACAGGTCTCCCACGAAAGGGGCGTACGTCAGCCGCTGCGTGTCATCGTCGACTCGACCCTGTCGCTGCCCCCCACCGCCAGCTGTCTGACGGAGCCGGGGCGCACGCTGGTCGCCACGATATCGCCGATCGGCCCCGGAGCACTGGACAATCGCGATCATTTTCGTCGGCGTGAAGCGCTCGTGGCGGCGGGTGCTGAAGTGGTCACGCTGACCTCGAGTCCGGGCGGGCAGGTCGATCTCGAGGCCCTGCTGCACTATCTGGCCGATGTCGAGCAGTGCAACGAGGTGCTGCTCGAAAGCGGCTCGCGTTTGAGTGGTGCCATGCTGGATGCCGGGCTCGTCAACGAGCTGGTCATCTACATGGCACCGATTCTGATGGGCGATGAGGCGCGCGGGCTTTTGACCCTGCCGGGCCTTCAGAAGCTGTCCCAGCGGCGACAGCTTTCGATTGTCGATGTTCGCGCCTTCGGGCCCGACTGGCGTATCATCGCGCACCCCGTCAATGATCAGGCATCATCCTGACGCATGCAGGCTCGCTGCCAGCGACTGCACGTATTCATCCCAGCTACCCTGCATCGAAAGGAGCGGCCTGGCCGGCAAGCATCATGACTCAGTCAACGGGCAACCTCGCTTCCGTGGAAGCGCTGATTGAAGATATTCGTCAGGGGAAGATGGTCATCCTCATGGATGACGAGGATCGCGAAAATGAAGGCGACCTGATCATGGCCGCTGAATGCGTTGAGCCCTCGCACATCAATTTCATGGCCCGCTACGCCTGCGGCCTGATCTGTCAGCCCATGCTGCGTGAGCGCTGCGAGCAGCTCGGGCTGTCGCTGATGGTCAACGATAACGGCTCCGGCTTTGGTACCCGCTTTACGGTGTCCATCGAGGCGGCTACCGGCGTCAGCACCGGCATTTCGGCGGCAGACAGGACGCGAACCATCCGGGCGGCGGCGGCTCATGACGCTGGCCCCGGCGATGTGGTTCAGCCCGGCCATATCTTCCCGCTGATGGCCGAAGCCGGCGGCGTGCTGCGCCGGGCGGGGCATACCGAGGCGGCCTGCGATCTGGCCGCGATGGCCGGTTTCGAGCCAACCGGGGTGATCTGCGAGATCATGAACGAGGATGGCACCATGGCGCGGCGTCCAGAGCTCGAGCGGTTCGCGGCCACGCATGACATCAAAATCGGCACCATCTCCGATCTGATTCACTATCGGATTCACAACGAGCAGACCGTCGAGCACGTCGAGTCTCATCCGGTGGAGACGGATGCCGGCCCCTTTCAGCTGCACTGCTTTCGCGATCGTATTCAGGGCTCTCATCATCTGGCCCTGGTCAAGGGCTCGCCCGAAAGCGATCAGGCCACAACGGTACGCGTTCACGTCGCCGATGCCCTGCGCGACCTGCTGGGGCTGCGTCGTGACGGGCACCAGAGCTGGTCTTCGCGCGATGCACTCGAGGAGATCGCGGCCAGCGATACCGGCGTGCTGGTTCTGCTGGCCGACCAGCGCGACATGACGGATTTTCGCGATCAGCTGGATCTTTTCCTGGCGCGCCGTCCAAGTGCGCGGGATCCGCAGACCGACGGGGCGGGCAACTATCTCAGTATCGGTACCGGGGCGCAGATCCTGCGCAGCCTTGGCGTGGGTCGCATGCGGCTTTTGAGTTCGCCGTGGCGGTTTTCGGCGCTGGCGGGCTTCGGTCTTGAGGTCATCGAGCAGATCAGCAGCGTGGATGACAGCCACGAGGCGCGACACTGACAACACCCCCTTTGCTGAAGGGCCCGCCAGACGACGGGCCCGATGGCTTAACATGACACGCTGATGCGTTTTATCAGAGACAACAGGATTTTTTGACATGCAACCGATTGCACAGCTGGAAGGTCAGTTCACCGACATTGATGGCCGTTATGTCATCGTGGTGGGGCGTTTCAATCATCACGTGGTGGATTCGCTGGTGGAAGGCGCCGTGGATGCGCTGGTGCGTCATGGCGTTGACGATGCCAACATCGATATCCTTCACGTTCCCGGTGCATGGGAGCTGCCGCTGGCGGTCAAGCGTGCGCTGAACCGTCTCAAGCCGGATGCCATCATTGCGCTGGGCGCGGTCATTCGTGGCGGCACGCCGCATTTTGAACATGTGGCCGGTCAGTGCAATGCAGCGCTCAATCGTCTTCAGCTGGATTTCGATACGCCCATTGCCAACGGCGTGCTGACGGTCAACTCGATCGAGCAGGCCATCGAGCGTGCCGGCACCAAGGCCGGTAACAAGGGCTTTGAAGCCGCCATGGCAGCCATCGAAATGGTCTCCCTGCTGCGCCAGCTGGGCAGCGATGAGACTTCCGGGAATGATGATCAGGGAGGTGTGGCGTGACACAGCAAAAACGTGCACCTTCAAAGCAGCAGCAGGCCCGAAGGGCAGCACGCGAGCTGACAGTACAGGCGCTGTATCAGTGGGAAATGACGGGAACCTCGATTACCCAGCTCGAAACCGAGTTTCGCGCCCAGACGGCCGACGATGATCTGGAGCCGCATGAAAACTGGGTTCAGGTCATGAAGATCGCGGATCTGGGACTGTTCCATCAGCTTCTGCATGGCGTTGCCAGACACTGCGGCGAGATGGATGAGCTGATTGCGCCGGCGCTGGACCGAAAGCTTGACGAGCTGGATCGCATCGAGCTCTCCATTCTGCGGCTGGGAGCCTATGAGCTGGCACACCGTCCGGAGGTGCCCTATATCTCGGTCATCAATGAAGGCATCGAGCTGGCACGCTCCTTCGGTGCTACCGAGGGGCACAGGTACATCAACTCCATTCTCGATCGGCTGGCCGGCAGGCTGCGAGAGGTCGAGGTCCGTGCACGCAGGCGCCGTGACTGATCATGGTCCCCGTGACGCATGACTGGCGCATGATGCCCATCACTGATCAGCGCTTTCCTTCACCTGTCTGGGAGAACTCCGGGCGATGAGCGATGCAGCTGCTCCTGGTGAGTTCGAACTCATCAGGCGTTATTTCATGCGGGACGTTGAACACGCCAGCCGCTCGGATCATGTGTCGCCGCACCAGGCCCGTGCCGGTGTCGTACTGGGGCAGGGCGATGACTGTGCGCTGCTTGCCCCTTCGAGCGACTGCCGGCTGGCCGTCAGCGTGGACACGTCGCTGGCCGATGTGCATTTCCCGCGCGATGCCTCGGCCGGGGCGATCGGCCATCGGGCGCTGGCGGTCAATCTGAGTGATCTCGCCGCCATGGGCGCCAGGCCGCGCTGGTTTGTGCTGGCACTGACGCTGCCCGAGGTCAACGAGCAGTGGCTGGAAGGCTTCGCGCGCGGTCTTTACGATCTGGCGCATAAGCATGATATTGCCCTGGTCGGGGGCGACATTACCCGCGGCCGGGAGCTTTCCATCACCATTACCGTTCATGGCGATGTGCCGGGTGACGATGCCATTACCCGGCACGGCGCTCGCCCCGGCGATCTTCTGGCGGTGACCGGTACGCTGGGCAACGCCCACGGCGGTCTGCGGGCCTGGTTCGAAGGCCAGCGCGATGAGTGCCATCCGCTGGTGGCGGCCTATCTGCGTCCCGCGCCGCGCGTCCATGAGGCCATGTCGATCCGCGGAAAGGTAACGGCGGGTCTTGATATTTCCGATGGCCTGCTGGCGGATCTGAATCACCTGTGCACGCGCTCCGGCGTCGGCGCGCATCTTGACGCTTCGGCCATTCCGCTGGATCCGGCGCTGGTGGCGTCGCTGGGGGCGTCGGATGCGCTGGAAGCCGCGCTCAACGGCGGGGACGACTACGAGCTTTTGCTGGCACTGGCCCCCGAGCAGGAGGCTGCGATACGCGAGGCGCTGGGCGGAACGCTGCACGTCATCGGCCGGGTGACCAGCGAGTCCGGCATTACCGGTATCACGTCCACGGGACAGGGCTGGCAGCACTTTCAGGGCCAGGGTCTTCAAGGCCAGGGTCAACGCTCGAACGATCACGGTACGGGAGCCACACCATGAACCGTGCACCGCCCAGCGTCTGGCGTCGTCCCGTCCACTTTCTGGCCTTCGGGCTCGGCAGCGGTGCCGCGCCCTTTGCCCCGGGCACCTTCGGGACCCTGGCGGCCATTCCCTTCTATTGGCTGATGTCGACGCTGCCGCTGGGGATCTATCTGGCGATTCTGGCCGTCGCCACCATCATCGGTATCTATCTGTGTGATCGCACTTCGAAGGATCTGGGCGTACACGACCACTCGGGCATTGTCTGGGATGAGTTCGTCGGCTACTGGTTGACCATGGCCGCCGTGCCGTTTTCCTGGCAGTCCGCCCTGTGGGGATTTGTCATCTTTCGAATCTTTGATGTCATCAAGCCCTGGCCGGTACGCACGGTCGATCGGCGTGTGGCCGGTGGCTTCGGCATCATGGCCGATGATGTTCTGGCCGGTATCTATGCCTGGAGTGTGATGCACGTGTGGCTCTGGCTACATTAATAGCATGTGATGCAGACGTTTGACGTCCTTAGGTTATCGGCGCTGGTATTGCCCATATCGGTCCGGTCTACCGTGGTGGTCCCGGGGGAGGGTTGATGAAAAAAAAGGTCGCAATATCGCTGATGGCGCTTGTCGTGCTGGCAGCAGCGTTATGGCTGGGGGCGATGGCCTGGAGCCGTCATGAAGTGCAGTCCCGCATGGCCGACAGGGTGGCCGATATCGATGCGCTGGCGGGCATTCGCGCCATCAACACCATCGACGATGACGGTTTTTTCTCCTCTCGCGGCACGCTCAGAATTTCGGCCTCTGATGGGGACGCGCAGGCGCCCGCCGCCGTGATCGACTGGCGTATTGCCTATGGCGTACTGAAAACCCGCCTGTCGGGTCAGGGCGATATTGAAACCCGTAACGGCAGGGCGCTGCTGGCCGATGCGCTCTCCGGCAGCGAAAAGATCAATTTCAACGCGCGTATCGGACATCTCAAGCAGGATCTGAGACTTACGGCGGCTTTCCCCGACAGTCTTCACTATCAGGCCCGTGACATGGCGCTTCGTCTGTCCGGCGCCCGGATCAATGTAACCGATAACGCACAGGGGCTGCGTCTTGAAGGCCAGTGGTCCGGGCTGGAGCAGGAAAGCGATCTGCGCCGAATGCATCTGGGCGACACGCACTGGTCGATGCTGTTTCCCCCCCATGAGGATGACAACAGGGCGCAGGCCGCTGCAGACGATCGTTTCGGTCGTCTGGACACTCTGGATATCGATAGCGTACGGCTGCAGCGACAGGATGGGCTGCCGCTGGCGTTGAGCGATCTGCACGTCGAGGGCAGCACGCATCATGCCGACCAGGAACTCAGCTATGTCCTGAAGGCAAGGCTGGGTAACGCCGCATTCTCCGAGCAGCAGCTGGGCAGCGCCACGCTTGATGCCGAACTCCGACGGATCAATGAGCAGGCCGCACGCACGCTGCTGCAGACCATTGCCGGCGATATCGAGCAGCGCTGGAAGTCGGGGTCTTCTCCGGCAGGTGTCTTGAACAGCACTTCCGGGTCAGTCGCTGAGGGAAAAGGTATCGAGGCCGGCGATGTGCATGATATTGCCTTGCTGATGGCGCCGTGGCAGGAGGCTTTTTTTGCCGTACTGAGCGATTCGCCTCGGCTGGTGGTCAATAGCCTGAAGCTGGACAGTCCGATGCTGGAGCAGCAGATGCATCTGGAGGGCGAGCTGACACTTGATGGTACCGATATCGGTGCCACCCGGATGGCGCGGCTGCAAACGTCCTGGGGGCGGGCGGCCTTCAAGCGTCGGCTTGATGGGCAGTTCACGCTGCATAATACGCCACCGCTTCTGGCACTGGTGGCTGGTCAGGCACCGGACCAGGGGACGCTCGAGCTGGCAATTCGAAAGGGCGTTTTTCTGATCAATGATGAGCCCTGGTTTTTATTGAACTAGGCTTTCGGGAACGTGACGGACCTTTCAGAGACGTATCGCGCGGCTGCCATGGGCAGCCGCTGTCGTTTTGGTGGGTTGGTGCCTTTAACGCGACATCGGACTTGATAACGCTGTCCGGTGCCCGCATTGCCAGAAACAATGGTTTTCGTCAGGCGTGGGCTGCTTCATGGCTGATGCCCGGCGAACGGTTTTGATATGCAAGAGCAGGTAGCCCATGAGTGAAGAAGATCAGTCCGATTACACCATCGAGCCCGGTGACGATCACGGCAGCGCCATGACCCAGGCGGTGGTGCCGGCCAGTGAATACCTGCCGGAAAGGCTCTATCTGCTGCCGGTACACAACCGCCCCTTTTTTCCGGCCCAGGTGCAGCCGCTGGTGCTCAACCGCAAGCGCTGGAGCGATACCCTCGAGCAGGTCGGCAACACCTCGCATCATATTGTGGGCCTGACCTTTATCGGTGATACCGGTTCGGACCCGTCACCGGAGGAGTTTCCGGTCTATGGTACGGCGGTACGGGTTCATCGTGCGGAAAACAATGACGAGCAGCTGCAGTTCATCGCGCAGGGGCTGCGTCGTTTCAGGATTACCCGCTGGCTCTCACAGGAGCCGCCCTATCTGGTCGAGGTGCATTACCCAAGGGAGCCTGTCGAGAAGGAAAGCGACGAAACCCGCGCCTACGCGATGGCCATCATCAATGGCATCAAGGAGCTTTTACCCATCAACCCGCTTTACGGGGAGGAGCTCAAGCACTATCTCAACCGCTTCAGTCCCAATGAGCCGGGACCGCTGACCGATTTTGCCGCGGCCATTACCTCGGCGCGAGGCCCGGAGCTTCAGTCGGTACTGGAGACCCTGCCGGTACTGGAGCGCATGCAAGTGGTGCTGCCGCTGCTGCGCAAGGAGATCGAGGTTGCCCAGCTGCAAAGCGAGATTTCAGAGCAGGTCAACGCGCAGATGCAGGAGCGCCAGCGCGAGTTTTTCCTGCGTGAGCAGCTCAAGGTCATCCAGAAGGAACTGGGCATCTCCAAGGATGACCGGGAAAACGATGTCGATACCTTCCGCGAGCGTCTGGAGGGCAAGGTCGTGCCCGAGCGCGTGCAGGCGCGCATTGATGACGAGCTTGGCAAGCTGTCCGTGCTGGAAACCGGCTCGCCCGAATACGGCACCACGCGTAACTATCTGGACTGGCTGACGTCGCTGCCCTGGGGAATCACGTCCGAGGATCAGCTCGATCTACCCCACGCGCGCCACGTGCTCGACCGTGATCACGATGGCCTGCAGGACGTTAAAAGCCGCATCATCGAATTTCTTGCCGAAGGTGCCTTCAAGGGTGACGTTGGCGGCTCGATCCTTTTGCTGGTAGGGCCTCCCGGCGTGGGAAAGACCTCCGTTGGCCGTTCGATTGCCGAGGCGCTGGGACGCAAATTCTATCGCTTCTCGGTCGGCGGCATGCGTGATGAAGCCGAAATCAAGGGTCATCGCCGCACCTACATTGGCGCCATGCCCGGCAAGCTGGTGCAGGCGATGAAGGAAGTCGACGTCGAAAATCCGGTCATCATGCTTGATGAGATCGACAAGCTGGGCCAGTCGTTCCAGGGCGACCCGGCCTCGGCGCTGCTGGAGGTGCTGGACCCGGAGCAGAACGTCGATTTTCTTGATCACTACCTCGACGTGCGCATGGACCTTTCCAAGGTGCTGTTCGTCTGCACGGCCAACCAGCTCGATACGATTCCCGGGCCGCTCATCGATCGCATGGAGCAGATTCGGCTGGCCGGCTATATCGCCGAAGAGAAGGTGGCGATTGCCAAACATCATCTCTGGCCGAGGCTTCTGGAGCGCGATCGTATCCCCAAAAAGCGCATCAATCTGACCGATGCTGCCCTCAAGCACGTGATCGAGGGCTATGCGCGCGAATCGGGCGTGCGCCAGCTCGAAAAGCAGCTGCACCGCATCGTGCGCAAGGCGGCTGTCAAGCTGCTGGAAGAGGACGTTGAGACAGTCAAGGTGTCGGTCAATAACCTTGAAGAGTTCCTGGGCGCGCCGATTTTCCGCAAGGAGAAGGTGCTCAAGGGCGTGGGCGTGGTGACAGGGCTTGCCTGGACAGCGATGGGCGGGGCGACCCTGCCCATCGAGGCCACCCGGGTTCATGGCCTGCAGCGCGGCATCAAGCTGACCGGCAAGCTGGGCGACGTCATGCAGGAGTCCGCCAATCTGGCCTACAGCTTTGTGCTTGGCCATCTACAGGAGTATGGCGCCCAGCCGGGCTATTTCGATCAGGCCTTCATCCACCTGCACGTGCCGGAAGGTGCGACGCCCAAGGACGGTCCGTCCGCGGGGGTAACCATGACCACAGCGCTTCTGTCGCTGGCTCGCGGTCAGGACATTGATCGACCGCTGGCCATGACCGGTGAGATCACACTGACCGGGCAGGTGCTGCCGGTGGGTGGCATCCGTGAAAAGGTCATCGCAGCTCGACGCAGTGCCATCTTCGAGCTGATCCTGCCGCAGGCCAACCAGCGTGACTTCGATGAGCTGCCGGATTTCCTGAAAGAGGGCATGACCGTCAACTTTGCCCGTACCTATCAGGATGTGGCGAAAGTCGTTTTCGGCTGACCTGGCACCGTTGCCGGAATGACAAGGCCGCCCTGATGGGCGGCCTTTTTGATGCCACAAAGCTGTCAGGCGTGGCGGCCCTGATCGGCCAGCGCTTCGAAAAGACGGGCCACGGCTTCGGCGCCGGGGTCCACCACGCCATCAAGCGCCTGTTCGGGTACCAGCGAGGAGCGCCCGGCGCCTGCCTTTCGCATGCTGGCAGTGTCGTCGGCACCCGAGCGTGCCGCATCTGCTGCTGCCTCGAGGCTCTGGCCGTCTACCAGCGCCTTTACCGCCGGGATCAGCGCATCCAACATGGTGCGATCGCCCTGCTGTGCGCCGCCGTAATGCTGCATGCGCTCGATGCCTGCCTGCAGGGCCGTGGGCCAGTCGGCACTTTCCTCAAGCCGCTGTGCGGCACTGGTCATCAGAATCGACAGCAGGACACCGCTGGACCCACCCATGGCGGTGGCAAAGAGATGCCCCAGTTCGCTGGCCAGCCGAGCGTCTTCACCGGTCGAAAGCCGCTTGTCGTCCAGCGCCTTCAGGACCGCGCGAGCCCCGGCGGCAAAGGTTGCACCAGCATCGCCGTCACCGACTCTGGCATCAAGTTCGTCCAGTGCCTGTTCGCTGTCTCTGAGTGTGGTGGCAAGGCGAGCGATCAACTGGCTGCGGTCATCATTGTGCCGGCCTTCGCCCAGCGGGGGCCGCTGACTGAAGCGTGGTGAAAAGGTCTCGATAGCGTGTACGGTCTGCGGCGTTGGCCAGGCTGGCGCCTGAGTCGGGGCGTTCAACGCCTCGAGCGTTGCTTCATCTGCCGAGGTCAGCGTGATGGAAAACCCGTGCATGTCCAGTGACGTCATCAGCGCGGTCGGTCCCACCATCAGCACCACATTGTCACGACCAAGCTGCTCCAGGCAGGCGCGCTTGAGAATCTGCATTTCCTGCGGCGCACAGCCGCCCAGGTTATTGAGCAGCAGCACCCAGGGGCCGTGATCGGGGCGTCCCAGTGCTTCCAGCACCTGTGTCACTGCCTCATCAGCACTGTCAGGCGTGACCTGGCGAACGCCGGGTTCGTTGTGAATGCCCAGCCCCAGCTCGGGCGTTCTGCGCGCGGACGCTTCCTGTCCGGGCAGAGTGGCGCTTGACAGGGCCATCCCCATGGAGCGTACCCGTGCCGCCATATCGCTGGCCGCCTTGTGGACGGCTTCAAGGTCATCACCGCGGTCGGCACGGTAGCCGGCGATCTTATGAACCAGCAGGGTGCCGGCCAGCCCGCGCGGCTGGGGGGCCTCCGGCAGGGCGACATCATCAGCCACGATCACCGTGGCCACCTGAAAGCCTTCCTCGCGGGCCCGCTCGGCAGCCAGGCCGAAATTGAGCCGATCGCCGGTGTAGTTCTTGATGATCAAGAGACAGCCCGCTTCTCCGCAGCAGGCGCGAATGCCGGCCAGAATGGCCTCTACGCCCGGGGAGGCAAAAACATCGCCTGCCACGGCGGCGGTCAGCATGCCCTGACCGATAAAGCCTGCGTGTGCCGGCTCATGGCCCGAGCCTCCGCCCGAGATCACAGCGACCTGCTGGCGACCTTCGCGTTCGGGGTGCCAGTCCGAACGCATGGCAATGCGCGCGTCCCTGTGATCGGAGAGGGTGATCGCAGCCGACATGGCCAGCCCTTCCAGCAGTTCGCTGACCAGATTATCCGGATGATTGTAGAAACGATGCATAAAAGGCTCCTTTGATAGGGCACTTTCAGCGTAGAGCGTTCCGGGCATCAACAGGAAGGCTACGAGTCACTCAGGTGGTAGAGCAGGACCGTCAGTTTTGATCTACCGGTGCAGGCCATTTGATCGGCCCCTGGTCGGTGACGGGATCAAGCCGGCCGGCGCGCTGTTCGGGGGGGCAGCGTTCAAGCGCCTTTGCAAGCCGATCCAGAGCGGTCTGTCCGGTCGTGTTTGCCGTGACGCTCTCCCACCATTGACGGTGTACGGCGCGTACTTCAACCGGAATGGAGGGCAGCCCGATGCGCTGCGCCATTGCCAGACGGTGCAGACCGCGATTGACCTTGAGCAGGCGCCCTTCACGCGTGACCACCACACCCAGCGCATCCTTGCCTCGATCGGCATCAAAGCCGTCTTGGGCCATGTCATCGAGAAAATCCAGATAGATCTTCAGGTAGGCCAGAATTTTCTCTTCGCTGTCGAGCAGGATGCCTTCGTGCGCCGAAGCCCAGGGCGTCCCCGCCTTCAGCTGCCTGGCATGTTTCTGAAAGCGCTGTGTCCGTCTGAGGTCATCGCGATGTTCGTCCAGATCGGTAATGAACTCATAGCGCGAGCCGTGTCGCAGATCGCCACGGCTTTCGTCCCATTCGCCGTCCCAGAGAAATCTGGAAGAGGAGGGGCGTTTGCCGCCAACGCCCTTGAAATTGACATCACGGATCATGTCACGTGGATTAATGTGCACGATCAGGCGATCGCCCAGACGTTTTTCGATGGAGCGACGGGGCAGGCCCGCCTTTTCAAGCCAGGCCGCGCCGGGCTGATTCTTCAGCCAGCGCTTGAACCAGAATTCCTCGACCGGAATGCCCACGCGCTGCTGAAACGAGGTCTTGACCCATTCCTGCAGGCGAACGCGCCGCGTTGACCAGCGAAGATGCTCACTACCCAGGCAGGCAAAGGCAGGCTCCTGCCGGTCGGACGTAGAGGTGTGAAAGGGCCTTGAAGACATGCTGTGGACCGATAATTTAAAAAGGAAGGCAATAAAAGATTATCACGTCAAAGTTTATTGATGACGATCAAGAAATTTGAAATAACCCATTTGCGTATCATCGTTTAAATCTATTCATTTCTTTACCCATCCTTTATCTGTCTTTATACAGCCCTTTGACGAGAAGCGTTTTGTGTCCTAACTTTACGGTCACTTACCCGGTAGACCCGATCAAGGCTGCCGTGGCTGCCTTCACTGCCCTGCAAGGCAGACTGCAATACGCCAACCATTTATTGCAGAAAGTATTCGGCCAACCGTCAACGATGCACGGACGTATCTGACGCACCGGCTCGACAATCAGAGTTATGGAGAACGTTATCATGAAGAAAATGATTGCTACCGTATTCTGCGCAGCTTTTGTTCTGCCCGCGATGTCTGCCATGGCGTCGACTGAAGCGACTCAAAACAGTGCCGCCAATGATGGTCAGGAAATGACCGGTGCAGCCTCTACTGAGTCTACTTCAACCATGGATAACAGCGCGACCAGCGCCGAGACCACCTTGACAGGTCAGGCCGGTAACGGTGGTTCCGCTCAGATGAACGACATGGAAGGCATGAGTGACTCCAGCGGCGGTTCAACCAGTACCATGGGCGCTGAAAATGCTGATGAAACCATGACGGGTCGTCAGGGGCATTCCGCACAGATGCAGTCTACCGAGCCAATGGAAAACGGCGACACGACTGAACACGGTGCCAGTCCGTCTACCAATTGACTTCTGTTGTTCATTGCGGCTGCGAATGTAAACAATCGGCCGTAACATGATAACAAGAGCCCGACAGTAATCGCTGTCGGGCTCTTTACGTTACTGCCTGCGCTATTTCCTGTGTCACTCGATGCGCTTTTCAATGGGTGGGCGCGCTACCAGAACATGGGGTCGGGTGTCTCCTGGCGTTCGCGAAGGCGCTCTCGGGCAATAAAGAGTGCTGCGATGGCACGTCCTTCGTGGAAATCGCCCCTTGCAAGTAGTGCGCCAATATCTTCGATGCCGTGCTTTTCGACAATCAGCGGTTCGGGTTCATCGCCGGGAAGGCTTTCTTCATAAAGCTGAGTGGCCATGACGACGTGAATGCGGTGGGTCATGTAGTTGGGCGCCAGCGTCAGCTCGATCAGAGGTTCGATCACGTGAGCGCCATAGCCACACTCTTCGCGAAGTTCGCGGTTGGCGGCCGTGATGATGTCCTCACCCGGATCGACGACGCCCTTGGGCAGCGTCAGGACGTAATCCTCGACGCCCACGGCATATTCCTGAATCAAAAGGACATGATCCGGATCCGGCATGGCCACGATCATGACAGCGCCCGCACCATGCCCGTTGCCGGTCAAACGCTCGAAAGTGCGCTGTTCGCCGTTGGAAAATTCAAGCTCCAGCGCTTCGATTGAAAACAGCCGGCTCTGGGCGATGCAGCACCGCCGTCCGATTTCGGGCTTCCCAGTTGGGGACATGTCTTTACCTCCGGAGGCTTCAAAAACGGCAGCGGTGAATACAGCGTAATGTCGATGCTTCCCAGATTATCGCATTGTAGGGCCACTGACACCCGTTTGACCTCTCACGACCGGGGCTTGAGAGCACGGCTTTTGTCCCCATATTCCCCTCATGAAATGGCGCGCAGAGAGGGCAGGACATGAGCGAGCAGATTCGACTCGATAAATGGCTCTGGGCGGCCCGGTTTTTCAAGACGCGCGGGCTGGCCCAGAAGGCCATCGACGGGGGCAAGGTTCACTACAACGGTGCGCGAACCAAGGTCAGCAAGATCGTGGAGCCCGGGGCGCTGCTGGCGCTCCCTCAGGGCTGGGACCGTATCGAGGTCGAAGTGGTTGATGTCAGCGACAAGCGTCGCGGTGCTCCTGAAGCCCAGTCGCTTTATCGTGAAACGCCGGAAAGCATCGAGCGCCGTACCCGAGAGGCCGACATCCGGCGCATGGACAAGAGCATGCAGCCTCCGAAGGGGCGTCCGGATCGCCGGGCCCGACGCGATATTCAAAAGTTCCAGCGCCACGAATACGACGGCTAGCGACTAGATAATGCACCCCCGGGGCCTGCCATTCGCAACGTCCTTGAATGGCCTGATGTTCGGGTCTTTTGCCTGCCGCGCCGATTACTTTCCTTTTTCTTCGGATAACCCATGGATCATATTCAACGTTTTATCTTTGACGACACCAATGTCCGCGGCGAGCTGGTCAAGGCCGATGAAACCTGTCGGGAGATCATCGACCGTCACGGCTATCCCCAGGTGGTCAATCGCCAGCTCAGTGAGATGCTGGCGGCCGTGGCGCTTCTGACGGCCACCATCAAGCTGGATGGCGTGCTCACGCTCGAGGTCAAGGGCAACGGGCCGGTCAGCCTGTTGATGGCCGAGTCCAACCCGGGCCATGGCGAGGGTGGACAGCGCCTGAGAGCGATCGCTCGCCTTGACGACGCGCAGGCGCTGCCCGAGGACGGCGCTTCCCTCAGGGCGCTGATGGGCGATGGCCATATCGTCATGACGCTGGACCCCAGCGACGGCCAGCGCTATCAGGGCCTTGTCGCCCTGGAGGAAGAGACCCTGGCGCGGTGTCTTGAACACTATTTCGAGCGTTCCGAACAGCTCCCGAGCCGCCTGTGGCTCTCTGCTTCTGCCAATCAGGCGGCGGGGCTGATGCTTCAGACATTGCCTGGTGATGACAGGCTCCAGGATACGGATGCATGGCCGCGGCTTAACATGCTGGCCGATACCCTCAAGTCCGAAGAGCTTCTGGAGTTGCCGGCACGCGAGACGCTGGTACGTCTGTTTCATGAAGAGCAGATTCGGGTTTTTGAGCCTGATCCGATCGGCTTTGGCTGCACCTGTTCACGCGAACGCTTTGCAAGCGCCCTGCATCAGCTGGGCGCCGAGGAGCTGCGCTCGGTTGTCCAGGCGCAGGGTGAGCTGAGTACCACCTGTCATTTCTGCAATACGGATTACACCTTCAGCGCCGCTGACATCGAGGCGCTGATCGAGTCCCCGGACGCTTCTTCTCCAACGCTGCACTGAACCATTGCCCTGTCCGGCAGCGCGGCGCTGTGCCTTTTGAAACAAGGCCGGCGCGATGCGTTCTCTACTCAGGACGAACCGGTCATAATAAGGTGTCCCTGTTGGCGCACATTGCCTGTTGACAGGGCATAAAACACCAGAGGCAGCCATAAGTGCCCATTTGACCAACGAGAGAGAACGGCTCAGGCCCGGGATGGACATGACCACAAACACAAACACGAACACCCCCCGTATCAATGCAAGTGCCGCCGAACTGGTCGAGTACGCCATCGCACGCGGGGAGGCAAGGCTTGCGGCCAATGGAGCGCTGGTAGCAGAAACCGGCCGGCGTACCGGCCGCTCGCCCGTTGACCGCTATATCGTTGATGAGCCCTCCACCAGTCACGAGATTGACTGGGGCAGCGTCAATCGTCCCTTCTCCGGGGAGCACTTTGATGCGTTGTGGGAGCGGGTCGAGGAGTTTCTGGCCGACAAGGGAGCATTTGAGACCGAGCTTCATGTCGGGGCGGACCCCGAGCATTATCTGCCGATTCGTGTCACGGCCCAGTATGCCTGGCACAGCCTGTTTGCCCGCAACCTCTTTGTACGAGCGCAGCCCTTCAATCCGCACGACAAGCGTGAATGGCAGGTCATGAGCGCGCCGGAGTTTGTCTGCCAGCCCGAGCGTGACCATACCCATTCCGATGGCACGGTGATCATCAATTTTGCTCGTCGTCGCGTGCTGATTGCCGGCATGCATTACGCCGGTGAAATGAAAAAGGCGATGTTCACGGTGCAGAACTTTCTGCTGCCGGAAAAGGGTGTGCTGCCGATGCACTGCAGCGCCAATGTCGGTGACAACGGCGAAACCACGCTCTTTTTCGGGCTTTCGGGCACCGGCAAGACCACGCTGTCGGCTGACCCGTCGCGCTATCTGATCGGTGATGACGAGCATGGCTGGGGGGAGGGGACCGTTTTCAATCTCGAAGGCGGCTGCTATGCCAAGACCGTTGACCTTAGCGACAAGAACGAGCCCATTATCTATCGGGCCATCCGCTTTCCGACCGTGCTTGAAAATGTCGTGCTCGATGACGACCGGATACCGGTTTATGAGGATGCGTCGCTGACCCAGAATGCTCGGGCGGCCTATCCGCTGGAGCACGTCGACAAGCGAACGGCGGACAACAGGGCTGGCGAGCCGAGCGCGATTGTCTTTCTGACCTGCGACATGAGCGGTGTTCTGCCACCGGTGTCGATCCTGTCGCGCGAAGCGGCCGCCTATCACTTTCTCTCCGGCTATACCGCACGCGTGGGATCCACCGAGATCGGTGCTGGCAGCGCACTGGAGGCGACCTTTTCGACCTGTTTCGGGGCGCCGTTTTTTCCGCGTCCGGCTCATGAGTATGCCGAGCTTTTGATCAAGCGCATCGAAGCCTTTGGTTCGCGCGTCTATCTGGTCAATACGGGCTGGACCGGGGGCGCCCATGGGCAGGGTGGCGAGCGTTTCAGCATTCCCACCACCCGGGCCATCATCAGTGCCATCCAGAGTGGCGCGCTCAAGGAGGTCGACACGACCACGATACCGGGGCTCAACCTCTCGGTGCCGGTGGCCGTCAAGGGTGTGGAATCGTCGCTGCTGGATCCGCGTCGTGCCTGGCAGGACAGGACGGCCTTCGAGGAGCAGGTTCGCCTTTTGATCCAGAAGTTCATCGACAATTTCAGCCGGTTTGACGGCGTGGATGACGCCATCACGCGCGCAGGGCCGGAGCTGGTCTGAAACGCATCGATTTGAAGCACGCTCCCGGCGCTTTTCGTCACTTCTGCTGACAGGCAGATCTTCATGGCGACAGCTCCCTGGCTGTTGCCATGTCATTGCAGCCCTTCCCGCAGTAGCGGCGCTGTCCCGTCACTTCACGGTTTGTGATACCCTGGCGCCCTGTTCGGAAGGGAAGGCGTTTTCATGACTCAGATTTCTTCGATGGCAGCGCGTCTGGCCGCAGAGCTTGGTGAAGCTGCCGGAGCCACTGCCGTTCGACCTGCCCAGATCGAGGCCACCATCGCCCTGCTGGATGAAGGCGCCACCGTGCCGTTCATCTCCCGCTATCGCAAGGAGGCCACCGGCGGTCTGGATGACAGCCAGCTGCGTCTTCTCGAGACCCGTCTGCGCTATCTGCGTGAGCTCGATGAGCGTCGCGAGACGGTGCTGTCCTCGATCGAGGAGCAGGGCAGACTCGACGAGACGCTGCGTGCCAGCATCCTGGCCGCCGATACCAAGCAGCGGCTGGAAGATCTTTATCTGCCCTATCGCAAAAAGCGGCGCACCAAAGCGCAGATTGCCCGTGAGGCCGGGCTTGAGCCGCTGGCTGATGCCCTCATGAATGATCCGTCTCTGGTGCCCGAGCAAACGGCGGCCGATTATCTCAGTGATGAGCACGGTATTACGGATGCTCGTGCTGCACTGGATGGTGCCAGACAGATTCTGATGGAGCGCTTTGCCGAAGCGCCGGCGCTGGTGGGTCGGCTTCGGGATCGTCTGTGGCAGGAGTCCGAGCTGGTGGCCACGGTGCTGGCCGGGCAGGAGAGCAGTGGCGCCAAGTTCTCCGACTACTTTGATCATCGTGAAAGCCTCATCAAAACGCCCTCTCATCGAGCGCTGGCCATGTTTCGCGGTCGACAGGAGGGCGTGCTGGGGCTGGCCCTCAAGCTGCCCGAGGAAGACGAGGCGAGTGTGCATCCGTGTGAGGTCGAAATTGCTCGCGAGTTTGGCATCAGTGACCATGCCCGGCCTGCCGATCGCTGGCTGAAGGACGTCGTGCGCTGGACCTGGCGGGTCAAGCTTTACACGCATCTGGAAACCGAGCTGCTGGGGCAACTGCGTGAGCAGGCCGAAGCTACAGCCATCAGTGTCTTCGCCGATAACCTGAAGGATCTGCTGCTGGCGGCGCCGGCCGGATCGCGTGCCACGCTCGGGCTCGACCCCGGGCTTCGCACTGGCGTCAAGGTGGCGGTGGTGGATGCCACCGGCAGGGTAGTGGATCACACCGCCATCTATCCGCATGCGCCGCGCAACCAGTGGGAGGCCTCGCTGACCACGCTGACAGCGCTGTGCAAACAGCACGATGTCGGGCTGGTCGCGATCGGCAACGGTACCGCCAGTCGTGAAACCGATCGTCTGGCCGCGGATCTTCTGGAGCGGCTCAAGGGACGCGACATCGCGAAGGTTATGGTGAGTGAGGCGGGGGCCTCGGTCTATTCGGCCTCCGAGTTTGCCTCGCGCGAACTGCCGGAGCTGGATGTCACCATTCGGGGCGCCGTGTCGATCGCGCGGCGACTGCAGGATCCGCTGGCGGAGCTGGTCAAGATTGATCCCAAATCGATCGGGGTGGGGCAATATCAGCACGACGTGTCGCAGGTGATGCTGGCCCGCTCGCTGGACGCCGTGGTCGAGGACTGCGTCAACGCCGTCGGGGTGGATCTCAATACTGCCTCGTCGGCCCTGCTGGCCCGGGTCTCCGGACTCAATACGACTCTGGCCGACAACATTGTGGCCTGGCGCGAACAGCACGGCGCCTTCGATAACCGCCGACAGATTCTTGAGATAGCAAGGCTGGGGCCAAAGACCTTCGAGCAGTGCGCGGGCTTTCTGCGCATCAATGGCGGCAGCAATCCGCTGGATGCCTCGGCCGTTCACCCCGAGGCCTATCCGGTGGCGGAGCGCATCGCACAGGCCAGTCGTCGCAATCTGAAGACCCTGATCGGCGATAGCGATTTTCTGCGCGGCGTCCGCGCTGCAGACTACGCCGATGATCGCTTCGGCCTGCCGACGGTGAGCGATCTTCTCAAGGAGCTGCAAAAGCCCGGACGTGATCCGCGGCCCGAGTTTCGCGCTGCGCAGTTCCAGGAGGGCGTGGAAAAGGTCAGTGATCTGGTCACCGGCATGGTGCTGGAAGGTGTGATCACCAACGTGACGCACTTTGGCGCGTTTGTGGACATTGGCGTGCATCAGGATGGTCTGGTGCACATCTCGGCGCTGTCACATCAGTTCGTGCAGGACCCGCGGTCAGTGGTCAAGGCGGGCGATGTGGTCAGGGTCAAGGTCATGAGCGTGGATCAGGCGCGCGGGCGCATCGGGCTGTCCATGCGTCTTGACGATACCCCGGAGGCCGAGCAGGGCGGCAGCACCGACCGTGCGAAGCGATCCGGGCGTGACAGGCCAAAGGCACAGGGCAGGGAAAAGCCCTCCTCGCAGGAGCCGGTCGGGTCACTGGGGGCTGCGCTGTTGAAGGCGGGGGCCGGCAAGTCGGGCGATCGCCGGCGATGAGATGCTAAACTCGTTAGCATGCGCACTTTGGCGCTTGAAAGGCTGAAGTCGCGCTTCATAATGAGCACACTATTGGCAGATATCGGCGCCTGATCAGGCAGTCTCATCAGGTGCCGGTCGACGAAAACAGTTCCGGAGCCCGATATCGGCCAACGGCCGGCACACGTGCGATCAGATCCCTGACGTACGGGCTCCCGCAAGAGAAGGTGTTCAACCTTGTCCGAGCAATTCACTCGCCGCATCGATGGACTGAGCGCACCGGCGCAGCAGGGCCTTTTTGGCCGCATTCGCCGGGGCATTGAAAAGGAAGGGCTGCGCGTGGATTCTCAGGGGCGCATCGTGTCAACGCCTCATCCGCATGCTCTGGGCTCGAAGCTGACCCACCCCTATATCACGACCGATTATTCGGAATCGCTGCTGGAGTACATCACGCCGGTATTTTCCCGACCTGCCGATGCGCTGGCGTTTCTGGGAGACCTGCATCGTTACAGCTATCGCTATCTGGGGCAGGAGCTGATCTGGCCGGCCAGCATGCCCGCCGAGCTCGATGGGAACGACAGCATTCCGATTGCGGATTACGGCAACTCCAACGTGGGGACCATGAAGCGGGTGTATCGTAACGGTCTGGATATGCGCTACGGACGCATCATGCAGTCGATTGCCGGTATCCATTACAACTTTTCACTGCCCGATGAACTCTGGACGCATCTACAGGAGATCGACGGTCATCAGGCGGTGTCAGCACAGGCGTTTCGCTCGCGGGCCTATTTTGATCTGATTCGCAATTTCCGCCGCAACAGCTGGGTGCTGATGTATCTGTTTGGTGCATCGCCTGCCGTGGATCGCAGCTTCCTTGAAGGGCGGGATGCCGGACTGGCCCCCCACGGCCGGCAGACCCTGCTGTCGGACACGGCATCGACGCTGCGCATGAGCGATCTGGGTTATCAGAACAAGGTACAGTCACAGCTGCGCATCTGCTTCAACTCGCTTGAAAACTACATCGGCACCCTGCGCCACGCCATTGTGACACCCTGGCCCGACTACGAGCGCGAAGGCGTCGAAGTCGACGGGCAGTGGCGCCAGCTCAACGCCAACATGCTGCAGATCGAAAACGAGTATTACAGTGATATTCGTCCCAAGCGCGTGGCACGTCACGATGAAACGCCGACGCAGGCCATGGAGTCGCGCGGTGTGGAGTACATCGAAGTACGCTGTCTCGACATCAATCCCTTTACGCCCCTGGGCATCGATGAGCAGCAGATTCATTTCATCGACACCTTTCTGGTCTGGTGTCTGCTCTCTCCCAGTCCCTGGATCAGCGATCAGGAGTGTGACCGTCTCGACGATAATCGGGCGCAGGTGGTACGCCGTGGGCGGGAGGCGTCCTTGATGCTCTCGTTCGCGCAGGGCGATCGGCCGCTGGCGCAGTGTCTGGAAGAGATCTTTGACGCCATGGCGCCCATTGCCGAGCTGATGGACAGTGCCGACGAGGCGGCCCCTCATCAGAGGGCACTGTCCGGGCTTCGGGAGCGGATTCATCATCCCGAAACGACACCGGCCGGTCGCATGCATCAGCAGATGCAGGACAGTGGCGATGATTTTGTCACCTGGTCACTGGCGCGAGCGCGTGAACATGCGCAGTGGTTTGCAGACACCGACATGGATCCGGCACGCGATACGCTGCTGAATCAGCTGGTAGAGACTTCTCACCAGCAACAGCAGGAAACAGAAACGGGCGACGAGGTTGATTTCTCGACCTTTTTGCAGCGTTATTTCGAACATGCGCGTCGCTTGAAGGTCAATAGTGACGCCTCATAAAGAAGTAACAACGTAAACTGGTGGAGCCACACATGTCGAAACTGTTGAACCGGTCAGCACGCCAATGGTGTCTTGCTGGCAGCGCCTTTTGTATTTTCATGCTGGCGTTTGCGCTGGTGCTGCAGTATGGCTTCGGGCTTGAGCCGTGCCCGCTGTGCACCTTTCAGCGCGTCGCCGTGCTTGTGGCGCTGGTGCCCCTGATTGTGGGTGCCCTGCACAATCCGAGGGGATGGGCGGGGAGCCTCTACGGGGTATTGTCACTGATCGGTGCTGGTGCCGGTATCTTTCTGGCCGGTCGACATGTCTGGCTGCAGAACCTGCCCGCTGATCAGGTGCCCAGCTGCGGTCCGGGCCTGAATTACATGATGGAAGTACTGCCGCTGCAAAGCGTAATCGCCATGGTGTTGAACTCTTCCGGAGAGTGCGCCGAGGTCAAGGGCAGCTTTCTGGGGGTTTCCCTGCCGGGGTGGACGCTGCTCGGCTTCGTTGTGCTGGCCCTGATCACGATTGGTCTGATAGCAGGTGCCATCAGGCGTCAGCGTTTGATCGCCAGCGCCTGACGGCATCGTCTTCAGGCCGGTCCCGGTCGATAACAAAAAAGGCACCCGTTCGGGTGCCTTTTTTAATGTTTCCAATGCTTCTATCGATCAGCGCCGGTCAGGCACCGGGCCCGACGCTCTTGCCAGCTTTTTCCTTTTCCTGCTCGCGGTCGAGATTTTCGCCGTGGGACGACTTTTCAGGCGACATCTGAGGCGCTTCATCGAGGCCTCGAAGTTCGACTTCACCCATCAGCAGGTCGCGCTCGAAGGCTTCCTTGTCGATATTGAACCCAAGGTACTGCTGCGCCAGGTAAAGATCCTTCTCGGCGTTACCCAGACAGCTGGTGCCGCCGGGCGAGGGTGTCATGTTGAAGACAATACCGGTGCCCGGATCAATCTTGGCCTCACCCATCACCAGCTTTTTGGCGCTCTTGTCGATCAGCTGTGGGCGCACGCCGCCAAAGCCCTTGGCGAATTCGACGTCCTCGGAACGAAGGCTGGGCACGATGCTCTTGATGCTCTGATAAAAGAGTTTTTCGCGCAGTACCGGCACTTCATACAGGAAGTTCTTGAAGACATAGTTGCGAATGTCGCGAACCTTGAGCAGGTCCCAGAAGACTTTTGCCACGCTGCTGTCGAAGCGGAACACGCGCAGAAATTCCGTAAAGGTCTTGCTGTTGTAGCGCTCCAGCAGCGGCAGCATCAAAGCCGTGGGTCCGAAACGGGTCTTGCCGTCGACCAGCACGTCCGGGTCGCCGTGAACGGCGGCAAAGGGCAGATTCTCGTTTTGAATGGTGTAGACCTTGCCGTTGAGCACTTTGGGCGTGAAATAAAATGACCCGGCCATCGGCAAACAGGACTTGTCCAGGCCATAGCCCATCTGGTGGGCAAACAGCAGCGAATGGCCACCGGCGGCCACGACCACATAGCGTGCCTGCAGGGTGCCCCGGTTGGGCGTGGTGACCTTGAAAAGATCGCCTTCCTTCTCGATACCGTGAACCGGCGTCGACAGGTGCAGGTCGCAGGTCATGCCCTTTTTTGCGGCATCCTGCTCGGCATATTTCACAAAGGCTTCTGACAGCGTGGTGTAGTTGACGGCCGTGTATTCGTCGGTCGAACCGAGCGCCAGAATCTTCTCGGAGGGATCACGGCCCTCAACAACCTTTGGCTCCTGAGCGGCGATGTCGTCGCGCTCGAGAAGGCGCATTTTCGGGAAGAGTTCGCTGAAGGTGTCAAAGCGCTTGCGCAGGAAGTCGCACTGCTTGTCGCCTACCCCCAGTACCATCTTGGGATAGCGATAGATGATATGGTCGCGCTCTTCATCGGGCAGTTTGGTCCCGAAGTTGATCACCATGCCGGCGGTACGCTTGGTCGTACGGGCCTTTTCCAGCGTGTAGTTGGTCTCGATATCACCACAGTGAATGGTCTGGCTGTTGTTGCGACCATGCGAATTGACAATGGCAACCTTGTCATATTTCTCGACCAGACCGATGGCCTTCAGATCGGTGTATCGGGCCAGTTCGTACAAAAGGGCAGTGCCGGATACGCCGCCACCCACGATAAGAACATCATACGTCGTTGCTGCCATGGCTTCTCACGCTCGGTTTGATGCGAGATTTGCGCTCTGCTTTGTCGGTCCGACATGACACGAGGCCTTGAGCGTCGGAGGGTCATCGTCGTGGATGGACAGGCGACGAGCAGAACGCGCTGGGTCAAACGGCATTTCCATTGTCTGATGTAGAGGCCGGAGTCGCGATCGGAAGGTCCCGAGGGCGTGGCCTGTCGGCTCAGTCAAGGGTGTCAAAGTGACACGCTCCGCGATGGATAATGCCGATTATAGGGAATCGCGCCGTTCGTCGCGATCCCGCAGGGTAATGATTTGCCAGTTTCGTTGCCCGGCAATGTCGGCCAGCACGGGGTCCGGATCGACAGCAACGGGGTGGTCGACCCGCTCAAGCAGCGGCAGATCGTTTTGAGAGTCGCTGTAGAAAACAGCGCCTTCAAGAGAGATACCCTGTGCCTCGAGCCAGTGCTCCAGGCGGGTGATCTTGCCCTCCCGAAAGCTTGGAATACCGTCGACACGCCCGGTATAGCGACCTTCCACCATCTCGGGCTCCACGGCGATCAGATGCTCCACGCCCAGCCGCGCTGCGATCGGGCCGGTGACGAAGCGATTGGTGGCGGTAATGATCAGAATCCGGTCGCCACGGGCGCGATGACTTTCCAGCAACGCCTCGCCCTGAGACAGGATGATGGGCTCGATGCGCTCAGCCATGAACTGTCGATGCAGCTCGTCGAGCTCTTCTCTGGTGTGACGCGTCAGTGGTGCGAGGGCAAAGGCGAGGTATTCATGGATATCCAGCGTGCCGGCGTCGTAGGCGCGGTGGAAACGGTCGTTTTCGCGTCGGAAATGATCGCGATCAACGATGCCCTGTTCGACCAGAAAATCGTTCCATGCGTGATCGCTGTCGCCGCCCAGCAGTGTGTTGTCAAGATCGAAAATGGCCAGCGTCAAGGGGAAGGCTCCCATCAAAGGCAAGGGTCGGTTTGTTTAATTTCATTATTACAAAGATGCCCGAGCTTTAATATGTGCGCGCAACAACTCGACTGCCTGTGCGCAGCATATTGATGCGCTTTCTCGCTTTGTGGAAGAATGCCTGTAATCTATTTTCAAAAGGTGGCAAGTCGTGATCGATCCCGACGGTTTCCGGCCCAACGTTGGCATCATTATTGCCAACTGCGGTGGCCAGGTGCTGTGGGCACGACGGGTGGGACAGAATGCATGGCAATTTCCACAGGGTGGGATCAAGGAAGATGAGACACCTCATGACGCCTTGTATCGAGAACTGAAAGAGGAGATCGGCCTGCATCCCGATGACGTCGATATACTGGCCTGTACACGTGGCTGGCTCAGATATCGGTTGCCAAAGGGGTTGATTCGCACCCATTCGCGCCCGCTTTGCATTGGTCAGAAGCAGAAGTGGTTCCTGTTGCGCATGCGATGTCAGGAATCAAGCATTTGCGTGGACACCACGCCCAAGCCCGAATTCGATGGCTGGCGATGGGTCAGCTACTGGTATCCGCTGGGTCAGGTGGTGTCCTTCAAGCGTGACGTCTATCGGCGCGCCCTGCGAGAGCTGGCGCCACGTCTGCCGGGAGAACGTTCGGTAGATGCGGCCGGTCAATAGCGGCCATGGCCGTGTCCGGGTGCCTGTCATGACAGGAGGCCCGGCCATGGCAGATATACAGGGATGAAAACATAACGCCATGCTCGAAATTCTTCGCCGCATTGTTCAGGAGGTGAACGGCGCCCGCAGCCTCGATGCGGCGCTGTCGATCATTGTGCGGCGCATACGCAAGGCCATGCAGACGGATGTCTGCTCGGTATATCTGCGCGACGATGAACGTGACTGCTTCATCCTGATGGACACCATCGGTCTGAATGCCTCGGCCATCGGACAGGTCACTCTGAAGCCGGGCGAAGGGCTGGTCGGGCTTGTCGGTCAGCGCGAAGAGCCTCTCAATATCGAAGAGGCACTATCCCACTCCCACTTTCGCTACTTCGCCGAAACCGGCGAGGAGCGCTATTCCAGCTTTCTTGGCGTTCCCATCATCCACCAGCGTCGTGTGCTGGGCGTACTGGTCGTGCAGCAGCGTGAAAAACGCCAGTTCGGTGAGGGTGAAGAAGCCTTTCTGATCACCATGGCCGCGCAGCTGGCCGGGGTGCTGGTACATGCCCTTTCCACGGGCGCGCTGGCGCGCTTGAGCGACCCTGGCACCCAGGCGCTGCTCAACGGCATCGCGGCCGCGCCCGGGATGGCCATCGGCGAGGCCTTTGTGGTAGTGCCATCGGCCAATCTCGAAGCGGTGCCCGAGCGGGTGCCCGACGACATCGAGGCCGAGGTGCTGCGTCTGCGGGAAGCCATCGACTGCGTGCGCCACGATATCCGCCAGGCGGCCGAGCGACTGGCCAGTCGCATTTCGGAGCAGGAGCAGGCGCTGTTTGATGTCTATCAGCAGATGCTGGGAGACGCGGCGCTGGGTAACGAGGTCGAGAAGCGCATCCGGGAAGGGCAGTGGGCCCCCTACGCGCTGTCGCGGGTTGTCCAGCGCCACGTCAACTATCTTGAGCGGGTGGATGACAACTATCTGCGCGAGCGCGCCGCGGATATCCGTGATCTGGGACGTCGCGTGCTGGCGCATCTGCAAAAGGACAGCGAGGCCCGCAAGCCGGTCTATCCCGACCGTACCATCCTGGTCGGTGACGAGATCAGCGCCGCGCAGCTGGGAGAAATTCCTCGCGACAAGCTGGTGGGTCTGGTGGCGCTGAGGGGGTCGAGCACCTCCCACGTGGCGATACTGGCCCGTGCCATGGACATTCCTGCAGTAATGGGCATGAGCGATCTGCCCATTTCGCGGCTGGCCGGCACGCCGATGATCGTGGATGGTCACCGGGGGCGACTGATTCTGCGCCCCCAGCAGGATCTGCTGGTGCGCTATGAGAACATGATCGAGGAAGAGCAGGCGCTGACCTCGATGCTTGAAAGCGAGCAGTCCCTGCCCAGTGAAACCAGTGACGGCTACCGCATTCGTCTGATGATCAATACCGGGCTGGCGGTGGAAATGAGCGGCTCACCGGCCGCCCGCATCGATGGGGTCGGGCTCTATCGCACCGAAGTGCCCTTCATGATGCATCAGCGCTTTCCCAGCGAGAAGGAGCAGACGCGGATCTATCGCGAGCAGCTTCAGGGGTTTGCGCCCCTTCCGGTGGTCATGAGAACGCTGGATATTGGCGGCGACAAATCGCTGCCCTATTTCCCCATCGAAGAGGACAACCCGTTTCTGGGCTGGCGCGGTATTCGGGTCACGCTGGACCACCCCGAGGTGCTGATGGTGCAGCTGCGGGCCATGCTTCGGGCGGCCGAGGGGCTGGATAATCTGCGTATCCTGCTGCCCATGGTGACCAGCATTGAAGAGGTCGATACGGCCAGTCGTCTGCTGGATCGCGCCATCGGCGAGCTTCGTGACGATGGCGTCAGGGTCGAGCGGCCGCTGCTGGGCGTCATGCTGGAGGTACCTGCCGTCATTTACCAGCTGGAGGCGCTCTCCACGCGCGTCGATTTCTTCTCGGTCGGCAGCAATGACCTGATTCAGTATCTGCTGGCGGTGGATCGCAACAACGCTCGCGTCATGAGCCTTTATGATGCCTGTCAGCCGGCGGTGCTCAGAGCCCTTGATCATATCGCTCGTGAAAGTCGGCGGCTGAACGTTTCCGCTTCGGTATGCGGCGAACTTGCGGGGGATCCGGTGGGCGCGCTGCTGCTGACGGGCATGGGGTATCGGGTGCTCTCCATGAATGCGCCCAATCTCTCGCGTGTGCGTGCCGCGATACGCCGCGTGTCGCTGGAGGGTGTCCAGAACCTGGTCAGCGACGTCCTGGCACTGCATTCGCTGACCGAAACACGTGAGCTGGTCTATCAGCGCATGAAGGAGTGGGAGCTGGTCCATCTGCTGCCGCCGCGGGACTGAGATGTGTCTCGTCCTGACCCACCCTGTGCGTGTGTCGTGACGCCCCATGTGTCGTCATGACACACGCCTTGAACGCTTTTTTGGCAATGCCTCGTCCAGATCCTGCCAATAAAAACGCTTAATAAACAAAAGGGTATTCTTTTTTCATGGCGATGCGTCATGTTGGCATGAACGTTGCTCCAATCGGAGGTAACGTCGTCAACGGATAGTGACTGGACCCATGGTCAAAAAACTTGAATGGATCAACATCCTGAAAGGGCTCGGCATCATGATGGTCGTCTATGGCCACATGACCACCGGATTCTGGCGAGACTTTTTCTTCCTGTTTCACATGCCGCTCTTTTTCATCATTGCCGGCTACCTGTTCAGACCCAACGCTGATCTCAAGGCGTATCTCAGCCGCAAGAGCCTGCATCTGCTGGTGCCCTACGGTTTTTTCATGCTGCTGTTGTACGCACCGGTGCTTTACCAGGCGCTGGGGGAGGAGCGAACACTGTCCGGGGCACTGCTCGATATGGTGCTGGGTGGGCGTGAGCTCGTCTCGGGACTGTCGCCGTTCTGGTTTGTCACCTGCTTCTGGGCCGCGCAGCAGCTGGTCAACCTGCTGCTGACGCGTCTTTCGGTGCGTGCCACGGGCGGTGTCATGCTGGTCATGCTCGGACTTGCCACGATCAACCAGTACTTTTTCAGGGAGCTGTGGCTGATCGGTAACCTCAACGTGGTGTTGATCGCGGTGCCCTGTTTTTATCTGGGGTATCTGGTTGCCCACTATCGAATCGATGTCGAAAGGCCACGTGTACTGCTGCTGAGTGCCGGGGTGAGTGTGCTGTCGATGTGGTGTGTTCATGCCTGTCCGGATTTTACGATGGACATGAAATATGCTGACTACGGAATACCGGTACTGAGCCTGTTGGCTGCGTTTGCCGTGACCCTGGTGCTGATGGCGCTATCGCGTCAGCTGGCGCGTGTGCCGGTCGTGGCCAGAGCCGTGGGGCTGGCGGGAGAGGCGTCGATGGTGATCATGTTCTTGCACCTGAGCATTCAGGTCACGCTCGATCATCATGGCATGGTGGAGGCGCTGGCACCGCGCTGGCTTTTGATGATGGCACTGCCGATCCTGTTTTATCTGCTGGTACGCCAGAACGGCTGGGCGCGGCTGTTGTGCCTTGGAGACGCCACCGTGCTTTCCCGGCGTCGCGCACGCCGCCAGGAGGTACCGGCGCTGGCTTCCGGTTGACATTGAACGGGTGCCTCGAGGGTCGGGAAAGGATCAGTCCCGTGCCTCGAGGCGTCGGTACAGTGTCTTGCGGCCGATGCCCAGAATGTCGGCGGCGCGGCGCTTGTTGCCGTCCACGGCATCAAGGACACGCTGGATATAGCGCTGCTCCATCTGCTCCAGGCTCAGCCACTCCTGTGTCTGCGCGTTCTGGCTGTCGCTGCCGGCGGTGACGTGGCGAAAGCGTTCGGGGAAGTCGTCGGGTTCCAGTACGCTGGTGTTCGCCAGCGTGACCGCTCGCAGGATGGCGTTATCGAGCTCTCTGACGTTGCCGGGGAAGGGGTAGGCCCGCAGCAGCGAGAGCGCTGTGGGCGACAGTGACATGGCGCCATGCCCCTGTTCACGGCTGTAGCGTTCAATGAAATGCTCGGCGAGCAGGGCAATGTCGTCGGGTCGCTCACGCAGGGGCGGCAGGGTCAGGCTGAAGGTTTCCAGTCGATAGAACAGATCTTCGCGAAAAAGGCCTGACTCGATCAGCGCGTCGAGCGGGCGGTTGGTCGCCGCCACGATGCGAATGTCGATCTGCTGCTCCTCTTCACTGCCGACGGGTCTGACGCGATGCGTCTGTAGAACACGCAGCAGCTTTGCCTGCAGGGCAAGCGGCATATCGCCGATTTCATCGAGAAAGAGCGTGCCGCCATGTGCCTGTTGAAACAGGCCGCGGCGGTGAGCAATGGCGCCGGTGAAGGCTCCCTTCACGTGACCGAAGCACTCGCTTTCCATGACATCGGGGGCGATGCTGGCACAGTTGACGGCGACAAACGGCCCCGAGTGGCGAGGGCCTTCCCGATGCAGAGCATGTGCCAGAAGCTCCTTGCCGGTGCCGCTTTCGCCCTGAATCAGTACGGCGGCCTGCTGCGCGGCCAGACGTCGGGCCTGATCAAAGAGCTGTGCCATGGCTGGCATACAGCTGGTGAGCTCATCCAGATGACAGATGCCATGTGTCTGCCGGGTCTGCTGGCGCGTTTTCAACCGGCGATGCTGACTCAGGCGGGCAACGCTGCCGCGCACCTGATCGAGATCCAGCGGCTTGGTCAGGAAGTCATCGGCCCCGCGCTGCAGGGCATCCACGGCCTGGTCGATGCTGCCAAAGGCCGTAATGATGATGACCGCTGGGTGATCGGGCTGCTGTACCAGTGTCTCCAGCAGGGTCATGCCATCCATGCCGGGCAGGCGAATGTCGCTGATGATGACGTCGACGTCGAGATCATGCAGCAGGGCCTGCTCGGCACTGTCGACGCCGGTCACGATGTGTCCCGCCTCCTCGAGCTCTTCGGTCAGGAGTTCGAGAATGGCAGGGTCGTCTTCAACGATCAGAATACGATCAGTCATGGGGGCGGCTTCGTGACATGGTCTCGTCCTTACTATCCGGCGTGTCTGCCTCGCGGTGTCTGGAGGCCGTGTCATCGACGGTGATTGCCTCCGGTGGCAACAGCACTTCCGGCGGCAGGGTAATGACAAAGGCGGCGCCACCGAAGGTGCTCCGTTCCAGCGTAATATGGCCGCCGTGATCCTCGACTGCGCGGTGAACAATGGTCAGGCCCATGCCGCTGCCCTTGCTGCTGCCCTTTGTGGTGTAAAAGGGATCGAAGATATGGCCGTGATGATCGGCATCAATGCCCGGGCCGTCGTCTTCGATGCGCAATATGACCCCCTGTGCCGAGTAGTCGGCTGAAATGGCGATCCGGTGACTGCCGGCCTGAAAGGCATTCTTGATCAGGTTATCGAGCAGCTGCTGGAAGCGTTGTCGATCCACGGTGATGCCATCCCTTGATGGCAGATCGGTCACGAGCGAGGGGGATGACGTGTCATGATGAAGCGCGTCGCGTGCCAGCTGTTCGGCGTCATCGATCATCTTTCCCAGCGAGTGCTGCGCCGGTTGCAGCGTGTGGCGCCGCCCCATGTCCATCAGCTGTCGTACGGTATCTTCCATGCGCCGGGTCTCGCGTCGAATGCGGGTCAGGCGCTGGCGAGCGTCATCGGGAAGGTCGTCGCGGCGCTGCAGGCGCTGGATCTGCCCATCAATGACCGTCAGCGGCGAGCCGAGTTCATGCGCCACGCCGGCGGCCAGCACCCCGATTTCAGCCAGGCGGCGGGATTTTTTCAGGCGGCGCTCCAGAGCGAGCTGCTGTTGCTGCTGTTCGCGCACCTCCTGCTCCTTGCCGGCCACGGCGTCGAGCATGGCATTGAACGCCTCGCCAAGCTCGCGAAATTCCCGTGCACCGCCCGGCGTAATGCGATGTAGGCGGTTACCGCCCTGAACGGCCTTCATGCTGCGATAAAGCCGGTTGACCGGGCGATTGACGTAGCGGCGAAAGCCCCACCAGACCATCAGCACCACCAGTATGCCCATCAGCACTGTCAGCAGCAGTGCCACGGTGGTCATTAAACTCATGTAGCGCTCGATACCGGTGGCCAGTCGGTTGATCTGCAATACCCCGAGCAGTTCGCCACGGGCGTCCGTCATCGGCAGCAGATAGGTATAAAAGCCCTGACCGTCCTGACGGAAGTCGCCGGCGGCCTCCTGACGGGTACTGACCGCCTTCTGCAGCAGGGTATCGTCCTGCAGACCGCCGGCCAGACCAACGCCGGCCATCTGTTGACCCGATGGTGACAGCACGAAGGCGCCGTATAATCGGGAGAGAGAGAAGGTGGCGCTCAGGCCTTCCTGCAGGGCCTGGGCGTCATGGCGGGCCAGGGCCTGCGTCAGGGGCAGGCGGATCCCGTGGGCGATGAGGCGCACTTCTTCCTGCTGGCGCTGCTGCATGTTGTCTTCCAGTACCCATAGCGCCACGGCACTGACCGTGATCAGCGTCAGCATCAAAGGCGTGATGATGGACAGCAGTATGGTGGTACGCAGTCGCATAAAGATCTTTTCCCGTAATCAGGCCGATACCTTAACGCGACGCGCGCAGGCAGACGAGTGCTGGCGGGCGAGTGCTGATAGAGGTAGAGAGGGGCGAGGCCTGCCTGCTTCTGATAAACTCGCCGCTGTCACTGGCATCGCCCGCTACGAGGGGATGTGATCGGGCCTTACAGGGCTCTTCGGCAGGGAAGGTTGCATGTTTCATCATCCGCAATTTGATCCGATAGCGATCTCGCTTGGACCGCTGGCCATTCACTGGTACGGCCTGATGTATGTGATCGGGTTTGTGGGCGCCTGGTGGCTGGCCCGCGTCCGTGCCGCGCGACTTGGGCTGACGAAGGACCAGGTCGGCGACATGATCTTTTACGGGGCACTCGGCGTGGTACTGGGTGGCCGCATCGGCTATGCGATCTTTTACGGCTGGGAACAGTTTCTGGCCAACCCGCTCTGGATCTTCAGGGTCTGGGAAGGCGGCATGAGCTTCCATGGCGGCCTTATTGGTGTGCTCATCGCTTCACTGCTTTATGCGCGTCGTCATCAGCTGACCTTCTTTCAGCTCACTGACTTTATTGCCCCCATGGTGCCCATCGGCCTGGGCGCGGGGCGGCTGGGCAACTTCATTAATCAGGAACTGCCCGGGCGCGTAACCGATGTGGCCTGGGGGATGGTGTATCCGCTCTATGGCCCGGAGCCACGTCATCCGTCCGAGCTCTATGAGTTTGCCCTGGAGGGTGTGGTACTTTTCTGCATTCTCTGGACGGTGTCGCACAAGCCGCGCCAGCGCGGCCTGATTTCGGGGCTGTTTCTGATGCTCTACGGTGCCTTTCGCTTTTTCGTCGAATTCTTTCGTCGTCCGGACCCGCAGCTTGGGTTTGTCGCCTTCGACTGGCTGACCATGGGCCAGCTGCTGTGCATTCCCATGCTGATTCTGGGCGCAGTGCTGGTGGTCTGGTCGCGTCGTCAGCGCGTTGACGATGCACGTTCTTCTTCACAGGTATAAACGGTTTCAAGTACATGCAGCCCTATCTCGAACTCATGCAGCAGGTGCTCGATCATGGCGTGGAAAAGCATGATCGTACGGGCGTGGGGACGCGCGCCATCTTCGGCCATCAGATGCGTTTTGATCTCTCACAGGGCTTTCCGCTACTGACCACCAAAAAGCTGCATCTGCGCTCGATCATTCACGAGCTTTTGTGGTTTTTAAGCGGTGATACCAATATCGGCTATCTCAGGGACAACGGCGTCTCCATCTGGGATGCCTGGGCCGATGAAGAGGGCGAGCTGGGCCCGGTCTACGGGTATCAGTGGCGCAGCTGGCCGTCACCCGGCGGCGGTCATGTCGATCAGATCAGCCGGGTCATTGAGCAGATAAAGGCGACCCCGGACTCCCGGCGTCTGATCGTATCGGCATGGAATCCGGCGCTGGTCGATGAAATGGCGCTGCCGCCCTGTCACGCGCTCTTTCAGTTCTTTGTGGCTGACGGCAGGCTTTCCTGCCAGCTCTATCAGCGCAGCGGCGATATCTTTCTGGGGGTGCCCTTCAATATCGCAAGCTATGCGCTGCTGACGCATATGGTGGCGCAGGTATGTGATCTGGCACCAGGTGAGTTCATCCATACGCTGGGCGATGCGCATCTCTACAGCAACCACATCGAACAGGCGCACCTCCAGCTGACGCGCACCCCGGGGGACAAGCCGACCCTGCGGCTCAATCCCGAGGTGAAGGACATCTTCGCCTTTCGCTTTGAAGATATCGCCATCGAGCACTATGACCCCCACCCGCATATTCGCGCCAGCGTGGCCGTTTAATGCGATCGGAGAGGACTACCATGCAGGACACACTGGTGCCCGTCGCCATGATCGCCGCTGTATCACGCAATCGCGTCATTGGCGTTGAGGGAAAACTGCCTTGGTATCTGCCAGAAGATCTGAAGTTCTTCAAGGCAGTCACATTACACAAGCCCCTGATCATGGGACGCGCTACCTTCGCCTCCATCGGCAGAGCGCTGCCCAACCGCCTCAATATCGTGGTCACTCGCGATACCACCTTTGAACACCCCGGCGTCCGGGTCTGTCATGATCTGGAGAACGCTCTTGCGCTGGCAGACGATCAGGCCATGATCGAAGGCGTGGAGGAGATCATGGTGATCGGAGGTGGCGAGATCTATCAGCAGATGCTGCCGTGTGCCGCTCGGCTTTACCTGACAGAGATTGATGCCGAGGTAGCAGGGGATACTCTTTTCCCCGAGCTGACAGACGACTGGCAGGAAGTGGAGCGGGTCGCCGGCGCCCCGAAAGAGGGGCAGCCGGGCTACGATTTTGTGCGCTATGAAAAAGCCGGTGCTGCAGAAGGTTAAAGTTTTGTTGACCGGCGATGGGGATAGGCGTCATAAAACAATTCATGGCCGGTGATGCTGGCGGCAGATGGCACGACGGGAAGTTTCGGGAGATGGGTGTGAGCGAGCGTTTTGACGAAGTGTTCAGCGCGCTGGAGCAACAGGCCAGTGATCTGACAGCGCGACTGGAAAGTGCAAGAGCCCGCATCAGGGAGCTTGAGGACACCAATCGCCAGCTGACGGCACGGCTGGGGCGCATTCAGCAGATGTCGGAGGCCGAGGATACGCATTCGGCGGCTCCTTCTGCGATGCCCGATAACGATATGGTATCTGTCGCTGTGGCTTTCGAGGGCGCAGAGAGTGGCGTTGAATCGGACGATAGAGAAGCCTCCTGTGTCGCTGCTCCCGACGTTGCCGGGGCATCAAAAGAGCTGCATTCCGCTGCACCGGAATCGGAAGATGCCTCGCTTGCTTCTGAAAAGCCGTCGATATCCGGACATTCGGCGTCTGCTGCCCCCGGGGCCGTCGAGGATATTTCGCCTCAGGCCCTGCTCAAACAGTGGTATAAACGCTATCCCAAAACCTTTTTCGAGCGCCATACCCGTCCGCTGGCCATCGGCATCCATGAGGCTCTGTCGGTCAACGAGCCCTACAGTGAAAAACTGATTCGCCGGGCGCTGGCGGGCTACGTCAATCTGCCGCGTTATCTCAAGTCCGTACGCGCCAATGCAGCACGTATCGATCTCGAGGGAAATGAGGCC
This sequence comes from Kushneria avicenniae, assembly GCF_900112585.1. Taxonomy (GTDB): domain Bacteria; phylum Pseudomonadota; class Gammaproteobacteria; order Pseudomonadales; family Halomonadaceae; genus Kushneria; species Kushneria avicenniae. The sequence continues at coordinate 493,146 of NZ_FOLY01000002.1, forward strand.
GGTCGGGTCGAGGAAGAGGACGCCCGACACGCTCAGGAACAGCTCAAGCGGTTACAGCAACGTCAGCAGGAACGAGAGGCAGAAAAGCAAAAGCGCAGATTGGCACAAAAAATGTCCGAACTGGCGCATCGCCACCAACGATAACCTGTGCAAAATTCGCAGGGTTAATCGTTATAGTGCAAACGAAATGGCACATGTTTTGCCTGCAGTGTCGGCATGATGTAAGGCCTTGATGATTTTTGTTTTAAACCAAAAAGAGCGTCCCAAAAGGACGCTCTTTTTTTGATTGGTACAGGGTGGCTGTCATACGAAAGTAACGTTTTTATTCAAAAATATCGGCCTGACAGAGGCGTCATAGTCCAATAGTAAAAAGAACGAAAACGCTGTTTTTTTCTTGTTGCGTTAGTGAAAACGCCGTTATAAGGTAGCCCGGCGAGCAACAAATAAAAAAAGCTCGAACGCCACCGGCGTCGGGCATCTGCTGCGGCAGACAATCGAACAGTTAGCCAGTTAAGGAAAAATCACGATGAAAAAGACGCTCTTAGCGACTGCGATTGCCGGTGCGCTCGGCACGATGGCGGCCGGTGCCCAAGCGGCCACGGTTTACAATCAGGACGGTTCCAAACTGGACGTTTACGGCAACGTTCAGATTGGGTGGCAGAACACTAAAGATAGTTCTGGTGAATCCACAGACGAACTTTTCGACAACGGCTCGACCATCGGGTTCCGCGGCGAACACATCATTAACCCGGATCTGACCGGTTATTTTCGCGCAGAATTTGAATTCAATGCCGATCGTCAGAAGGGCTATTATGGCGCCTATAATGACGATGGAGATCTTGAAGGTACTCGTTCCGGGCTTTCACGCGGTGACCAGGCGTACTTGGGTCTGACCGGCAACTTCGGTGATCTGCGTATCGGTTCCTGGGATAATCTGATTGATGATTGGGTTCAGGATCCGGTCTCCAACAATGAATACTTTGATAACACCGACAGCAGCGGTGATATCGGCGGTAGCACTTGGCAGGAAGCCAATAAAATCACCTATACCTCACCGGTGACTGGTGGATTCCAGTTCGCTATCGGCACGCGTTATTACGGCGATGCCGAAGACACCAACGATTTTCTTGATGCCTACGCCAATGGTACGACAGTCCGGAACGATGATGGGACTGTCGCTGATCCGGCTACCCAAAATGGGGACTTCGTAGTTGATGACGGTGGTAGTGCCTCCCTGTTTGGTGGTCTGCGTTACATGGTGGGCGACTGGACGCTGGCTGCCGTTTACGATGACTTGAAAAACTTTAAATATGTAGAAGTTGGTGGTGACGAGCATGACTACGGTCAGCAGTTTGGTTTGAACGCGACCTGGCAGATGAATGATGATCTGCGGGTTTCTGCCAAGTGGGAACAGCTGCACGGTCAGTGGGCTGATGATGCTGACGCCAATCGTTATGGCATTGGTGCGCGTTACAGCTATGGCGTGGGCGATATCTATGGCTCCTATCAATACGTTGATGCTGACCGCAATGCGGTGGCGCTGGTCGATCCGGGTGCCTTCAACGGCGTTGATCAGGGTGACGACGAGAGCTACAACGAATTCATTCTGGGCGCGACCTATAACCTGAGCAGCCAGATGTACATCTGGCTGGAAGGCGCCAAATATGACCGTGAAGCTCACGAAGGTGATGGTGTCGCTACCGGTATCGCCTACAGCTTCTAAGTCTCTGTCCTGATCAGTCTTATTGACTTCAGGGTATCCAAAGAACCGGCCTCCTCAGGAGGCCGGTTTTCTTGTGTCAGGATTCTGGCCCTGATCTTGATAGAACGGATACACAAAGGGCGATACAGTGCCTTTTTCTGCGATGCCCTCTCATGACATGGCGCGTACAATACTGCGATAGTCACTTGAGCCATTTCCAATAGCGCCAAATGGATGACGCTACACTATGCTGATATCACCTCATGCCGGGTAAGCCGGTCATCATGAGCCTTCCTATCAAGATTGAAACGTTTGAAAAAACCGGGACGGGAGAAGGGCGTGTTGCTGCGTGAACTTTCCATTGGCGGTGTTTTCATCAGTCCGATGCTGCTGTTTACGCTGGTGTCTCTGGTGATTTCAGCGTTGCTGCGAACCATGATGCACAAGGCCGGTCTGACACGCTGGGTGTGGCAGGAAGCGTGGTTTGATGTCAGCCTGTTCGTGATTGTGCTGGCCGTGGTGACCTACCTTTCAAGTCATGTGTTGTAAAAGCGAAATCTGAATGCGCACGATTATTAGAGTCTTCGTTACGCTGGTGCTGGCGGCCATTGCCATCGCACTGGGTGTCTGGCTATGGCAGTACTACATGTATACCCCCTGGACGCGCGATGCTCGCGTTCGCGCCGATATCGTCACCATTGCCCCCGATGTCTCGGGCTGGGTCATGGACCTTGACGCCCATGACAACCAGCAGGTCAAGGCAGGCGATGTGCTCTTTACCGTCAACCACAAGCGCTACGAAGCGGCGGTGCGTCAGGCCGAGGCAACACTGGCCAACAGGCAATACTCTTTCCAGCTGAGCGAACATGAGTATGAACGCCGTCGTAATCTTGGCAGCAATGCCATCAGTACCGAGGACCGTGAGACCGCAAGGCTCAATGCGCAGATTGCGAAGGCGCAGCGCGATCTGGCTCAGGCACAGCTCGACAGCGCGAAAATCGATCTGGAGCGCAGTGTGGTGACCTCACCGGTCGATGGCTCGGTCATCAATCTGCAGCTGAGACAGGGCAACTATGTCAGTCAGGGCAGTGCCCAGATGTCGATCGTGCGCGATGGCTCGTTTTACATTACCGCCTATTTCGAGGAGACCAAGATCCCCTCGATCGACATCGGCGACAGTGCCAGTCTCTGGCTGATGGGCGGTGATCAGGAGATGAAAGGGCACGTGGTCAGCATCGGGCGCGGCATCGCCAATACCAACACCACGCCGGACGGACAGCTTCTCCCTCAGGTGCAGCAGACCTTTACCTGGGTGCGTCTGTCCCAGCGCATTCCGGTGGATATTGCCATCGATCATATTCCTGATGGCGTGTATCTGAGTTCGGGCATGACCGCCAGCGTGCGCATCAACGATCAACATCGAAAGGATGAGGGCGTGGATGGTGTGCGCCCGCAGGGCATGGGGAATGGCGGCGAGCAGGCCCGTGACCCCGACATTCCGCCAGCGGTCACCGATAGCGCCAAGCGGCAGACTCCCTGACCATGGCGCTGGGGACCTGGGGGCGCGTTTATCTGACGCCTGACATCAAGACGCTCAAGTTTGCGACCAAGGGTCTGGTGGCCATGACCCTGTCGCTCTATCTCGCCATGGAGATGCAGCTGGACCGTCCCTACTGGGCGCTGATTTCGGCTGTGTTTCTGCAGATTCGTCCCCAGAGCGGACTGGTCATCGAAAAGGGACTGTGCCAGATCGGCGGCACCCTCATCGGTGGAAGCGTTGGTGTTCTGATCATGGCGCTGAGCATGCAGACGCCGGCCATGGCGCTGATGCTGTTGATGGCCTGGGTGTTTATCTGTGCGACTTCCTCGGCGCTGACCCGCAATTTCAACCTGACCTATGGCTTTGCGATGGGGGCGGCCACCGGCATCCTCGTGGTGGTACTGACCATCGTCAATGACAACTCGAGTCAGGGAGTCTTTGATATCGCCGTAGCGCGCGTCAGCGAGATCGTGCTGGGTGCGACCTGCGCCACGCTGGTCAGCATGCTGCTCTGGCCCGAGCGCGTTCGATACATCATTCATAATCACGCCAACACGGTGATCGATCAAACCTTCCAGGCGCTCAGCATGCATCTGGATGCCAGCGTTTCAATGTATGACGCAAGAGCACAGATCATGTCCGCGCTGAACCAGGCGCTGACGCTCAACAATGACAGCAGTGCCGTGATCTATGAGGGGCCGCACGGTCCCGGCCGGGCCCGGGCGGCTTATCTTCTGTCACAGCGTGCACTGTCGATGATGGCCGAAATGCAGACCTACGGTCGTCTGGTCCGTGAGCATCCGGAGCTGACCGGTGAGGCGTTTGAAAATGCCCTCAAGGACATCCGCGATACCATGGAGCGCGTGCGTTCGCGCCAGACCTACAGCGAGCGCAAGCGGGAAATCAACAGCCTGCGACAGCGTATTCAGAAGGCAGACCTGCAGCGCCGCGGTACACCGCTGGCACGTCGCATGGCGCAGGGCCTGATGCTGCTGCTGGGCTATGCCAGTGTCATGATCGAGGCGCATCACGCCATCAACGATGCCGAAAACACCCGGCTCAAGGCGCCGCGACTGTCGCGCCATCGCGACTATATGCCGGCGCTGACCATCGGTATTCGCTCCAGTCTGCTGTTTGCCATCGGCGCGATCATCTATGTGTCGACCCAGTGGGGCTCCGGCGTGCTGATGATGGTGATGCCCGTGATCTTTGGCACCATGTTTGCCTCCTTTCCTTCTCCTACAGCCATGCTGGAAAAGGTCATGAAAGGCGGTGTTGTCGGTGCCCTGACGGCATTCGTGTTCGGCAACATCCTGCTGGCTCAGGCCCCTCATGAGTACATCATGCTGATCATGGTCTTCGGGACACCGCTCTTTCTGGGGCTGATGGCGCTCAATAACCTCCCGGTACTGGCCAACGGACTGGGCTTTTGCATCATTTACACCATCCTGACCATGCCCAGTAACAGCATGAGCTTTGATATCAGCAGCTTCATGGATCGTACGCTGGCGATCGGGCTGGGATTGACCATTCTGTACTGTGTTTTCCGCGTGGTGCCTTCTCCCAACGCACTGGTGCTGCGCCGTCGCGTCATTCGAGCAACGACCGATGACATGAAACAGCTCTGGACGCGCTCCTGTCAGCAGTCGCGGGAAAGAGCCGCCGACTGGTTCAATGGCCGCATGGTGGAGCGCGTGCAGCGTCTGGCCAACTTCGACAGTCAGCTGCCTGAAGAAGATCGCTATCTGCTGGACCTGGGTATGACCGGCATGAACCTCGGCCATCTGATTCTGGCCAACTATCGTCGTGTGACCAGCCTGGATAATACGCCGGACACCCGGGAAGCCCTGAGACAGTGGCAAACAGCGCTGGCACATGCCTATCAGGCCTGCGCCTGGGGGGATTTCGATGAGCGCTTTACCGATGCCAGCCAGGCGCTTTTAACCCGGCTGCGCGAGTCCGGCGAGATGGAAGATGAACAGATCGAGCTGGTCGAGGGCATGGTCAGACGGCTGGACATCACCCTGCATCGTTTTGCAAAAATGAGCAGCAGTCGCGACCAGCGCGATATCACCAGCGTGCTGGAGTAACCAGTACAGGTTCCGATTCGGTGTAGCCTGATTCGCTATGGATCGATTCGTTGTGGACTGGTTCGCTGTGGACAGTGACAGGCGGTGCTTCCAGGGGCGCCGCCTTTTTTGATGCGTAACCGGGGGTAGACGTTACTGCATGATATTGCAGCCGGAGGCAAGGTTCGCTGAAGACTGCCCTCGCGAAATCCTGACGGTGTGTCCATGATGCAGTCAGGCCGTAAAAAAGGGGCCGATGATGATCGGCTTCTTGTGCTCATGTGAACCGACCGCCATGTGATCTGACGGTGTCCGCCATCAGAGATCGTCCGGGTCGCGGCTCTCCATGTCCGGACGGATGCGCTGCGGATCAACATGATCGCCACCGTCGGGCTCTTCAAAATCGAGCGACTTGATGCTGGCCTCGATGCCTTCCTCGTCGGCCTCGGTCACTTCCAGCTCGTTTTCAAGCTCGGCGTCCTTTTCTTCGATCAAACGCTCGTCCTCGTCCAGCACACCGGTCTCTACCAGATCGGCGTATTCATCATTTTCATCGGGCAGGACTGAGGCATCCTCCGTGGAACCCGTGCCGTCGTTGATGTATTCAAGATCATCGGTCCAGGCATCCGTTTCCGGCGTGGCAGCGGTCACATCACGGCCATCGCGTGCCGGGCGGTTGTCGCTGGGACCCTTCTTTTCCTCATCCATGAGTACACTCCATCGTTGTCAGGGAAATTGAATGGCGTTGCCTTGAGTCTAGAACATTACGGGCCATTACCGGCAGGGAAGTGGTGATCCTGAGGCGCTTCTTCAACGTGGCGGGCCATTCGCTCACGCCGGAAATGCCAGTACACCATGATGCTGATCAGCGCGGCGTAAAAGCACCACACCGAGGTAAAGGCCCAGGTGCGAAAGAGGGCCACGACCGTCAGTCCTGCCAGATTGGCCAGTCCCATGATCACCAGCCAGCGCCGGCGCGAGGCCAGCAGGGCGCCGCAGGTCGCAATCACGTAGACGATGGCGACCAGCATCTCGCGCGTGCGCGGGTTGTGATAGGTAATGCTGTGTCCGCACTGGCCGATGTCGGTGGGCAGGGTGGCGAGAAACCAGAGATTGTAGGCCGACAGCGACGCTCCCAGCAGCAAAAAGGGCACAATGCGCCGACGCTCGCCCGAGGGCAGCAGCAGCCAGATGGCCATGGGCATGACCACGGGCAGCAGCCCCTGGGCATAAAAGACATAGAGCTGACCCGCCAGCTGCGGCCAGGGCGGCGTCAGCCTGCCGTCCATGCCCAGCCAGACGATGCCTTCCAGCAGCTGATGCAGGGCAAACAGGATTGGTATGGCAGCAAACAGCAGCGTCCTGGGCGTTCTGACCTGCATCAGTGTGGCCACGCCCACCAGGGCGATGCCGGCGCTGCCGACAAAACTTGCAGAAGCGGAAAAGCACATGGTGATGTCCGAAGGCCGGCAGCGGTTCGGATGACCCCAAAGCGCTGCCGGTGATATGGGGAATAAGGAGACAGCCCCCAAGAATAATTGAAAGATGATGATTCTGCCTCGGCCGTTTAGAATGGCCGCTTTTGATCATCACCCGAGGAAATGAACCGATGGACGACCTTTCTACTGCAGGCGTGGTTGTTGCGGGCGTCGTTGTTGCGGGTGTAGTTGTGCTCGAAGGTGAACATATCGTGGCTGCCGGGCTGAACGAGCAGGACGCCATGGCGAGCGTGCCGTCGGCGTGGCAGGCCAGTCCGGCGCTGAAGTGCGTCCCTGCTTCCATGAAGCTGGTACGCCAGGTCCAGAAGCATGGCAGCGTGCCCTTTGTCGTGGTGGAAGGCGTGCTGTGCACGATCGATGACGCCGATGCCCTGCTGGATGCTGACGAGAAGGCCGAAGAGCCCGGCAGCCCCGAGGTGGAGAATCTGTTGCGTCGCACCGACGCGCTGGTGGCCGACAATGATGAAACGGATGCCGAGCACGTCGGCTGAACCGTTTGATGCTCTCCATACCGCATCGATGAAGCAGGAGAGTGTGTTGCATGATCCGGAATGACTTCTCACTTCGCTGTGGCGACGCTTTTGAAAGCGATCAACCGATCTGGCTGTTCGGCTATGGCTCGCTGATTTACAAGGTCGGCTTTGACTATCAGCAGCGCCGACCGGCCAGTATCCACGGCTGGACGCGTCGTTTCTGGCAGGGCTCCCATGACCATCGTGGCACGCTCGAGTCGCCGGGAAGAGTGGCGACCCTGGTCGCCAGTGAAGGTGCCATATGCCACGGCATGGCCTATCGCATCGCGCCGGAGGTGCTCAAGGCGCTCGATATCCGCGAGAAAAACGGCTATGTACGCGTCATCACCGATCTCTATTTCGAGGATGGCACTCGTGATGAGGCGCTGGTCTACATGGCCACCCAGGGCAATGAAGCCTGGCTGGGGGAAGCCACAGCGTTCGAGATCGCTCAACAGATTTCAACAGCCGCCGGGCCCAGTGGCCCTAATCGGGACTACCTGCTGCTGCTGGCCGATGCCCTGCGCGACATGGGTCACGATGATCCCCATGTCTACGCGCTGGAAGAAGCGCTGCTGGCGCTAGAGGCCGGTGCGGGCTGAGGCGTTGTATTCATGCGCAGGATTCAAAAAAGGGGCCGCATCAGCGGCCCCTTTTTTATGGCGGATTTTATGGCGGATCCGTGTGATGACAGATCCGTGGAGGGTCGTCAGAACGTTCAGAACGTCTCCCACTCATCCTCGTTGTTGGTCACGCGGCTGCTCTTTGCCGCTGGTGCAGGATGCCCGGCTCTGGTGGCAGTTGTTGACGGGGTGCCGGTCGAGGCGTTTGACCCTGCAACCCTGGTGGTTTCGTCACTATCGTGTGACGTCGCCGCGGGCCGCGTCGATTGATGGGCGCCGGTTGGCGCCGTGGTCGCGGTCTTTGCGCGAGTGTCAGGCCTGCCGCCGGTTTTGGCAGATTTTGCAGTCCCTGCGGATTGAGCCTCGTGATGACCTGCTGCGGGCGTGTCACTGCCTTTTGACGCCACGCTGTCTTCGTCTGTCAGAGTGAACAGATCGACCGAATCGCGTAGGGCATGGGCCTGACGCTCGAGCTCGCTGGCCGCGCGAGCGGCGTTTTGTACCAGCTCGGCATTTTGCTGGGTAACCTGATCGATCTGGGAGATCGCCTGATTGACCTGACCGATGCCGCTGCTCTGTTCCTGCGAGGCCGAGGCGATTTCGGCGATGATTTCGGTGGCGCGCTGAACGGATTCCACGATCACCTGCATCGTGCTGCTGGCCTGTTCGACCAGCTCCGAGCCGTCACCCACTCGCTTCAGTGAATTATCGATCAGTTCGCGAATGTCGCCGGCGGCGCTGGCTGAACGCCCTGCCAGCGCGCGGACTTCGCCTGCAACCACCGCAAATCCCTTGCCCTGTTCACCGGCACGCGCCGCCTCGACCGAGGCGTTAAGCGCGAGGATATTGGTCTGAAAGGCAATGGAGTCGATCAGGGCAATGATATCGCCCATCTGCTGGGAGCTCTGATTGATCCCCTGCATGGTCTGCTGAACTTCTACAATGACCTCGCCACCGCGCTGCGCCTGACGGGAGGCCTCTTGGGCCAGCTGGCTGGCCTGACGCGAGTTTTCGGCATTTTGTGACACTGTGGCCGTCAGTTCCTCCATGCTGGCCGCCGTCTGTTCAAGAGACGCGGCCTGCTGTTCGGTGCGGGCAGACAAATCCATGTTATCGCGGGCAATCAGGCGCGCGTCATCATTGATACGATGACTGCCTAGGCGAACGGTACTGACCGTATGTGACAGGCTCTGCTGCGTGGCCGACAGTGCCTTGAAAAGGCGGCCGATCTCGTTGTCGCCGCGCTGTTCGGCGCTCTGAGACAGATCGCCTTCGGCCATGCGCTCGAAATGGGTCACCAGCCGCTTGAGCGGATTGATGACATTGACCGTCACCCCCCACATGACCACGGCGCTGACCGCGACCGCCATCACCATGGAAAGCCCCATGATCGTGCGCAGCAGGGTGGCGGTCGTGTCAAAACCGGCCTGCAGCCGGGCGGCGTCATCGATCGCGAGACGTGAGACGATGCCTTCACTGTAATGCAGACCGTAAAGTCCGAGGGCGCCAACGCCCATGATCAGTGCCAGAAACACTGCAATGACCAGTGTCCAGCTTGTTCTGACGGTCATGTCGTCGATCAGCTTCATGTCGGCTTTGCACCCTTTTTCAAAGTCACGGGGAGGTATCTGGTGATGCAGTGTTATCGGCGATGCAGGACAGATCTGAAGTTGACCGCATCGTGTGATGCATGACGGTGTGAAATACACTTTAGAAAAGCGCGTCGAGGCCGTTATTCACGAAGCAGGCTCAAAAGAGACGATTGATTCGCCATGACCGTATTCTACGACCACAAGGATGTTCCGGTGCTACAGCAGCTGTTGCGTAGCGCTGCTCATGCTGCCGACTGCGCGTGCAGCGTTTTCTATGGCACCGGCGGTGATGTCGTGGCCGATTATGGCAGCACGCCCGCAGCCGGGATGTCCGCCGGGATGCTCGTCATGCTGAGGCAGTTGATCGAGGGCAGTGGCGAGGGATATCTGTGTATCAAAGATGTCCGCTGCCTTCAGGCGCCACTTGTAGATCTGCCTTGGCCCGATAATGCCGTCTTTGCGGCGCTGACCCTGGTGCGATCAGGCAGCGAGGCACTTCCGGGCGTTCTTGTGGTCTGCGATGACCGGCCACGGTCGGGGCTGAGCACAGCGCAACGCTATGTACTGCATACCCACGCCACTCAGATTGCCCACTATGGTGACTGCCACCAGGTGCGCGAATCGATCGAGATTGCCAACACCAGTAGCAGCGAGCGCCTCAGACTGCTGGAGTCAGTGGCAGTACATGCCAACGATGCCATTTTGATTACCGAAGCCGAGCCGATTGCTTTGCCGGGGCCGCGCATTGTCTATTGCAACGCCGCCTTTACCCGTACCACCGGCTATACCGAAGCCGATGTGATAGGCAAAACCCCGCGCATCCTGCAAAACAAGCGTACCGATCGCAAGGCGCTGGATCGCTTGAGAAACGCGCTGGAAAAGTGGCAGCCCGTGGAGATCGAGCTATTGAATGCACGCCGTGACGGCAGTGAGTTCTGGGTAGAGCTCAGTATCGTCCCGGTGGCCAACGAGCGAGGCTGGTTTACCCACTGGGTGTCTGTTCAGCGCGATATCAGTGAGCGCAAGCGCGCCGAGGAAGTCGAGCTGCAGGCGCGACGAACGCAGGCGGAAAACATGGCGCTGGAGGCGCGGCTGCTGGAGCGCCAGCGCATCGAGCAGGAGCTCTCCTGGGCGGCGACCCACGACAACCTGACCGAGCTTTACAACCGTGCCTGGATCATGGGGCGGCTTCACGAGCTGCTCTCGAAAGCGCCGTCATCGCAGCCGGAAGCGGCCGTGCTGTTCATGGATCTGGATCGTTTCAAGCTCGTCAATGACAGTCTTGGTCATCGGGCCGGCGATCAGCTGCTGACCGATATGGCCCGGCGGCTCGAGTCCTGTCTGCGCAGCGCCGATACCCTGGCCCGTGTGGGCGGGGACGAATTCGTGGTGCTGATCGAGGACGACACACCAGAGCGCGCCGCCGGCGAGGTGGCCCATCGTATTGCCCAGAGTCTGCAAAAGCCCTTCAGGATTCAGGGACAGAACATCTTTTCTTCCAGCAGTATCGGCATCGTGGTGCTGGAGGCGCATTACCATACGCCCGAAGAGCTTTTACGCGACGCCGATACCGCCATGTACGTGGCCAAGGAGGAGGGCGTCGGGCGCTACGTTTTCTTTACCCCTTCCATGCGTGAGAACGTGGTCGAGACGCTGGCGCTGCAAAATGATCTTCGTCATGCCATGAAGCGCGACGAATTCACGCTGTGCTATCAGCCCATTCACGAGCCGCATTCGCGAACGATCCGGGGCATTGAGGCGCTGCTGACCTGGCAGCATCCCAAGCGCGGCAGTGTCGCCCCCGAAGTCTTTATCGGCATGGCCGAGGAGCTGGGCATTCTGCGCGATATCGGCCACTGGGTCGTGCACGAGGCCTGTCATCAACTCGCGGCGTGGCGTCGAGCGCATCCCGGGCTTTGTGAACACATGACGCTGAACATCAATGTTTCGGCGCAGGAGCTCAAGCATCACAGCTTCACCCACGATCTTGTCTCGGCGCTGGAAGGCAGCGGCTTGCCGGCGCATCTGCTGCAGCTTGAAATCAACGAGGGCGTGTTTCGCCATCACCCCGAAATCATCGGTCAGATCCTGCACGACATTCGTGCGCTGGGCGTGAGCATCGTGCTGGATGACTTCGGCACCGGCTATTCGGCACTGAGCTATATCGATCAGTACGAGATTGATGCCATCAAGGTGGATCGCGCTTTCGTGCTGCGCATGGTGATGCATCAGCGTTCCATGGCCATCATGCAAAGCCTTTTGTGGCTGGGCCGGACTCTGGGGCTGGATATCGTGGCAGAAGGGGTGGAAACCCTGGAGCAGCTTGAAATGCTTCAAGCGCTTGGGTGCCCGCTGGCGCAGGGCTATTTTCTTTCCCGCCCGATGACCCCCGATCAGATCGATCTACTGCTGAGCAACCGCGCCGAGAGGCCTGCCGGTGCGCGTTCGGTGCTGCCCCGACTGACGCCGTGGTCTTCAGCCGACCCTGACCCGGGCAAGTACCTCTGACGCGATTGAAGGGAAACGGCCCGTTCACCGCTGATTTTGAGCAGCATTGAACGGGCCGTTTGTCTTTTTAAAAGAAAGGCAGGTTAAAAGAAGAGCAGGTTAAAAGGGGGCAGGGTGACGCCCGTCTGCCCCCTTGATCAATCAGTAATGAATGACCGTACGGATCGACTTGCCTTCATGCATCAACTCAAAGGCTTCGTTGATCTGTTCCAGCGGCATGGTATGGGTAACGAAGGGATCAAGGTCGATCCTGCCGCCCAGATAGTCGTTGACCATGCCCGGCAGCTGCGAACGGCCCTTGACGCCACCGAAGGCGGAGCCTTTCCAGACGCGCCCGGTCACCAGCTGGAAGGGACGGGTGCGGATCTCCTGACCGGCACCGGCCACGCCGATGATGATGCTTTCGCCCCAACCCTTGTGACAGCACTCCAGTGCCGAGCGCATGACATCGACATTACCGATGCATTCAAAGCTGAACTCCACGCCGCCATCGGTCATTTCGACAATCACTTCCTGAATCGGACGGTCGTGATCCTTCGGGTTGACGAAATCGGTCGCGCCCATGGAGCGTGCCAGATCGAATTTGTTCGGGTTGGTGTCGATGGCAATGATGCGTGACGCCTTCGCCTGCACTGCGCCCTGAATGGCAGCCAGGCCGATGCCGCCCAGACCGAAGATGGCGACGGTATCGCCTTCCTTGACCTTCGCAGTGTTGTGCACCGCGCCGATACCGGTCGTGACGCCACAACCCAGCAGGCAGGCCTTTTCCAGCGGCGCGTCTTCATTGATGACGGCCAGCGACACCTCGGCGACCACGGTGTACTCACTGAAGGTACTGGTCCCCATGTAGTGATAGATCGGCTCACCGTTGTAGGAGAAGCGCGTGGTGCCATCCGGCATCAGGCCCTTGCCCTGAGTGGCACGAACGGCCGAGCACAGGTTGGTCTTGCCGGAGCGGCAGAACTTGCACTCGCCGCATTCGGCGGTATAGAGCGGGATAACGTGATCGCCCGGCTTGACGCTGGTCACGCCTTCGCCGACGGCCTCGACGATACCGCCCCCTTCATGGCCCAGCACGGCCGGGAAGATGCCTTCCGGGTCATCGCCGGAGAGCGTAAAGGCATCGGTATGGCAGACGCCGGTGTGCGTAATGCGCACCAGTACTTCACCCTTGCGGGGCGGTTCAACGTCAATTTCAACGATTTCGAGCGGTTTGCCCGGCCCGAAGGCGACAGCAGCACGTGATTTCAAGTGACTCTCCTTGAGGTTGCGAAGGGTCCGGTTATCGGACCACAGGCTATTTCAAATAGGAACGGATCAGGGAAGCCGTTTCATCGGCGCGTGCCGTGCGCTCTTTTTCGCTGGCAGCGGCGTCCCCAAAGGTTTCACGAATATGCGTTTCCATCATCTCTGACATCAGCCCGTTAATGGCACCGCGCATGGCCGCGATCTGTTGCATGATCGGAGCACACTCGGCACCGGCATCCAGCTGACGTTCCAGCGCCTCGCACTGGCCCCGAATGCGGCGCACCCGAGCAAGAACACGCTTTTTGGCAGCAGGTGAATGCGGCATGACAGCGCCTCAAGATACTATACCCCAGTATGGTAAAAGCATTCGGCAACGGATGCATCCCTCGATGGTCGCCGCGAATGGCATGTTGATCGAAAACAAGGGGAAATCTGCCGGATCAGTCATCAACGGTCACATATTAATGTAAAAATACTTGAGACCGGCGGCTGGCAAGGCCATCATCGGCGCCTTCTCGCCACTGTGCCCATCGGGTCGGCGAGACCAAGACCGGGGTGGCATCGGGTCGGGGTGCGCTGAATCTTGCAGGAAGTTAGTTGCCCACTACCGATAAGACCTTATCACTGTTGACTTTTCCCGATCTGGAATTGAATTCATGAGCAAAGTCCTGATTATCGGCGCCGGCGGCGTCGGCGGTGTCGTGACCCACAAGTGCGCACAACACCCTGAAGTGTTTGGCGAGATCTGTCTGGCCAGCCGCAATGAAGCGAAGTGCCGGGCGATTGCCGATCAGCTCTCGCGTCCCATCCAGACCGCTCAGGTCGATGCCGACGACGTCGAGGCGCTGGTCGCGCTGATCGAATCCTTCAAGCCGGATGTCCTGATTCACGTGGCGCTGCCCTATCAGGACCTGACCATCATGGAAGCCTGTCTGCGTACCGGTGTGCCCTATCTGGACACGGCCAACTACGAACACCCCGATGAGGCGAAGTTCGAGTACAAGGAGCAGTGGGCCTTTCAGGACCGTTACCAGAAGGCCGGCAACATGGCCACACTCGGCTGCGGCTTCGATCCGGGCATGACCAACATCTACTGCGCCTATGGCCAGAAGAATCTGTTCGACGAGATCCACCGCATCGACATCCTGGATGCCAACGGCGGCGACCACGGCTATCCGTTTGCCACCAACTTCAACCCCGAGATCAACATTCGCGAGATCACCGCGAACGGTCGCTACTGGGAGAAGGGCGAGTGGGTCGAGACCGCGCCGTTGGCGGAAAAGCGCACCTTTGATTTCGACGGCATCGGCGAAAAGGACATGTACCTGCTCTATCACGAAGAGCTGGAATCGCTGGCGCAGAACATCAAGGGCATCGAGCGCATTCGCTTCTGGATGACCTTCTCCGAGAAGTATCTGACGCATCTGAAGGTGCTGGAAAACGTCGGGATGACCAGCATCGAGCCGATCAACGCCAACGGTTGCGATATCTCGCCGCTGCAGTTTCTTAAATCCGTCCTGCCGGACCCGGCATCGCTCGGGCCGCGCACTAAAGGCAAGACCAACATCGGTGTCATTCTTGATGGCATCAAGGATGGCAAGCGTCGCAAGGTGTACATCTACAACATCTGCGATCACGAGAAGTGCTATGAGGAAGTCCAGTCCCAGGCGATCTCCTTCACTACCGGCGTACCGGCAGTGACCGGCGCCATGCTGATGCTGGAAGGCCTGTGGAAGGGCGAGGGCGTGTTCAACGTCGAGCAGCTCGATCCGGATCCCTTCATGGCGCGCATCGGTGACATGGGTCTGCCCTGGCAGATGGTCGAGCTCGATCCCGACCACGATCCGCTGGGCTGAGGGCCGATGAGCGACAACCGCATCGACTTCGACATCCACACCTGCCCGTCACCGGCCTATGTGGTCGATGACGCGCTGCTCCGGCGCAATCTCGAGCGGCTCGCCCGGGTGCAACGCGACAGCGGGGCGAAAATCCTGCTGGCGCTGAAGGGCTTTGCCCTGTGGGACAGCTTCCCGTTGGTGCGAGAGTATCTGGTAGGCACGACGGCCAGCGGGCAGGATGAAGCGCGCCTGGGAGCCGAGACCTTCGGCGGTGAAGTGCATGTCTACTCGCCGGCCTTCAGCGAAGCCGAGATGGCGGAAGTGCTGCGCCATGCCGATCACCTGAGCTTCAACTCTCCGGCTCAGTGGCGGCGTCATCGTGAGGCGGTCGCCGCAGCACCGCGCCATATCTCCTGTGGTCTGCGGGTCAACCCCGAGCACTCTACCGGGGCCGTGGCGCTTTATGACCCCTGCGCGGCGGGGTCACGGCTGGGCACGCGCGCGGGCGATCTCGCTTCAGGCGATCTCGACGGCCTTGAAGGACTGCACTTTCACACCCTGTGTGAACAGAACAGCGACGCGCTGGAAGAGACGCTGGCCGCGTTCGAGCAGAAGTTCGGTCACTATCTCAGTGAGATGCGCTGGGTCAACTTCGGCGGCGGGCACCACATTACGCGTGACGACTACGACGTAGACAGACTGGTGCGGGTAATTCGTGATTTCCGGGCGCGTTATCCGCATTTGGAGGTCTATCTGGAGCCGGGTGAGGCGATCGCTCTCAATACCGGCTATCTGATCGCTACCGTGCTGGATATCGTCGAGAACAACGGGCCTATCGCGATTCTCGATACCTCTGCCACCGCGCATATGCCGGATGTGCTGGAGATGCCGTATCGCCCCGAGATCATCGGTGGCGCGCATCCGGGCGACAAGGCGCATACCTATCGTCTGGGGGGCATGACCTGTCTGGCCGGTGACGTGATCGGGGACTATGCCTTTGACGCCCCGCTCAAGATCGGCGACCGGCTGGTGTTCACTGACATGGCGCATTACACCATGGTCAAGACCACCACCTTCAACGGCATCCGGCTACCCTCGATCTGCCGGATCGATGAACAAAGCCGCGATGTTCGAACGGTCAAAACCTTTGGGTATGTCGACTATATGCAGCGTCTGAGCTGATCCTTGATCTGTCATGGCATGACCCGAACGCCCCGCACCAGCGGGGCGTTTTTTATGGGCCAGCCCGCATCGACAACAATCAGGCGCAACCTCGCTCATCGCTGATACGCTCTGTGTTTCATCCACGGCATTGCGAGTGCTCCTCATGAGCCAGATCCACATCTTCGGCCCGCAGTTCATTACTTTTGTGCGCAGCGTACAGCTGTGCTGTGAAGAGAAAGGAATTCCCTACACGGTCGGCACATGCGTCAGCGGTGAGGACATCGCGTTCAGGGGCACGCAGCATCTTGAATGGCATCCCTTTGGCAAGGCACCTGTCCTGCTTCATGGCGAGCGCCATCTATACGAGACCGCGACCATCTGCCGGTATCTTGATGCCATGTTTGAGGGGCCGGCGCTTCAGCCCGAGGACCCCTGGCAGCGAGCACAGGTTGATCAGTGGGCTGCCACCCTGTCGCTGTATATCGATCAGGTTCTGGTGCGTGACTATCTGCTGGAATTTGCCTTCCCGAAAGGAGAAGGGGACACGGTCAGGATGGAACGGATCAAGGAGGTAGAGCCGGAAGTGAAACGCATGCTGGCCCTGCTGGAAGCGCAGCTGGAGGGCAGTGAGTACCTGGTAACGGATGCCTTTACCATTGCCGATGCCATCGCGGCCCCCATGATCGACTACGTCTTTAATCTGCCCGTGGCTGCATCAATGACGGCTGAAGCGCCGCTCTTGAAGGCCTATCTTCAACGGTTGCGCGAGCGGCGCTCGGCAAAAGGGGTGCTCATCGATGCAAAAGGCGCAGGCGATTAAAACGCTGGCGACAGTATGGGCCTGACTCGGCCCGCCTTTGCGGGATATTTCTGTTGCCTTGCCCGTCGCCGTCAGTGACCGGCCACGCGCCGCTCAAGACGTGACAGCAGCCGCACCAGCGGCCAGAGCATGAGAAAATAGATCAGCGCTGCTGCAATGAGTGGTGTCGGGTTATAGGCCATACCCTGCACGATACGCGCCGAGCGCAGCAGTTCAGGCAGGGTAACCACCGAGGCCAGCGAGGTGGCCTTCACCAGCTCGAGGGTGTTGCTGACAAGTTCCGGCAGTACGTTGCGAAGGGCCTGTGGGGCAATGACATGGCGTAACGCCTGCAGCCGGGAAAGCCCGGTAGAGCGTGCGGCTTCCATCTGACCGCGGGCAATGGAGGCCAGGCCCGCGCGTAGTATCTCGCCATAGTAGCCGGCGCTATTGAGAGTCAGCGCGACCACTACCGACATGAAGGGTGATAGCGTCACGCCCAGAAAGGGCGCTCCGTTGTAGATGAAGATCAGCAGCACCAGCGGTGGAAAGGCGCGGAAAAAGTCCACGTAGGCGATCAGAAAGGGCGTCAGCCATCGCTGACGCAAAAAGTCGAGCGTGGCGATCAGCATGCCGGCGGCCAGCCCCATGGGCACGATGATCACGGCCAGCAACAGTGTCCAGCCCAGCCCGCGCAGCATGATCGGCCAGTATTCGGCCAGTGTCTGCAGATTGAAAAACAGCTCCGTGAAAGACCCCATCGACCGGCTCCCTTAGTGCTGCCAGCGATAGCGGCGTTCGACCCAGCGACTCGTCATCACCAGCGGCACAAAAAGCACCACATACATCAGCGCTGCCAGAGTCAATGGCGATGGATTGGCGACAATGGACTGTGCACTGGTGGCCTGATTGAGAATATCGGCGACCGAGATGGCGCTGCCCAGCGAGGTGGCCTTGCCTATCTCAATGGTTCGATTGGTCAACAGTGGAACAGCCAGCCGCACGCCCTGTGGCAGAATAATGTGCACCAGTGTCTGCAGAAAATTCAGGCCGGTAGCGCGCCCGGCCTCCCATTGGCCGCGATTGACCGAGGTAATGCCGGACCAGAAAATTTCTTCGGCGAAAGCCGCCAGAATCAGCGCCAGACTGGCCACCGTCGCCACGAAGGGAGAAAGACGCATGCCGGCATAGGGCAGTGCAAAATAGGTACACATGATGACCACCAGCGGTGGTACGGCGCGCAGGAAATCCACCAGAAACTGCATGGGCCAGTTGATCAGACGCACACCAAAGGCGCGCACCAGCGCCAGTAGCAGCCCGGTGCTGATGCCGATGCTGACCACCAGCAGCGTCATCTGCAGCGTTAGTACAAACCCTTCCCGGAGCATCGGGAAAAAGCGCTGCATGGTCTCGAGGTTAAAATACAGATCGAGCAGCTGATCCATCAGCGCTGCTCCATCAGGCGACTCAGGAACTCACGGGTGCGCGGCTGTGATGGCGTTGTGAACAGCGCCTCGGGTGATCCCTGCTCGATGATGGCACCTTCGTTCATGAACACCACCCGATCGGCGACGTCACGGGCAAACCCCATTTCATGGGTAACGATCACCATGGTCATCTTTCTATCACGCAGCCGGCGCATCACCGAAAGGACTTCTCCGACGAGTTCCGGGTCCAGTGCTGATGTCGGCTCGTCAAAAAGCATGATGTCAGGCTCGAGCGCCAGTGCGCGGGCGATACCGACACGCTGCTGCTGACCGCCGGAAAGCTTTCCCGGGTGTGTGTCATGGTGTTCGACAAGGCCGACCTCTTCGAGGGCGGCCATGCCGCGTGCCCGGGCATTTTCTCTGCTCATGCGATGAACCCGACGCAGCGCCAGCGTGACGTTATCCAGCGCTGTCATGTGCGGATAGAGATTGAACTGCTGAAAGACCATGCCGATCGACCGACGCACCTGGTTCAGATTGACGCCCCGTTCGGTAATGCACTGCGCTCTGAAATGGATATCGCCACTATCAGGGGGCGACAGCAGATTCAGACAGCGCAAAAGTGTGGACTTGCCCGAGCCTGAAGGGCCAATCAACACCACGACTTCTCCTGGAGCCACATCAAGGTCGGAAGGTGCCAGCGCCGTGACGCTGCCAAAGCATCGACTGATGCCCCGAGCGCTCAATATCGGACTCATGGGGTCGTCTCCATGCTTGTGATCTTTGGACCGTCACGCCATCAGGGGGTCGATCGACCCTGGTCAAAGGTCAGCTCATAGCCGGGCATGCCGGGCTCGCCACGGCCAACCGAGATCATGGTCATTGCCCCGCCCGGACGCGGTTCACTGCCAAACCAGTTTTCGTAAAGTCCGGCCAGGGTACCGTCGGCCTTCATCTGCTCGATTGCGTGGTCCGCACGGTCACGCAGCTCGCGATTTTCCTTCGAGAAGGCCAGGCCGACCCGAGAGCCGGTATCGATATCAAAGGCTACCGCCAGGCGCGATTGCTGCTGGGCAACGTAATCGGCGGCCGGGCTGTCAGTAACGTTGGCATCTGCCTGGCCGCTCATGACCGCCTGTACGGCGTCGGTGTTCTGATCGTAGCGCTGGACGTCAAAACCATACTGCTCCTGATGCTCGTTGGCCCAGTCTTCTGCTACCGAACCGCTGTTGACGGCCAGCGTCATGCCCTCCAGTGCCTTTGGTGCTTCAACGTCAGCCTCCGCCGACATCAGAACCCCGAGCTGATTACTCATGTAGCCTTCGGTAAAGAGCATTTTTTCGGCGCGTTCGCGGGTGATATCGGTGGGTGCCAGGATCATGTCGTAGCGGTCGGCATAAAGTCCGGAAAAGATGCTGCTGAACTGCACGTCCATGACATTGACATCGTCATAGCCCAGACGGCTGGCCAGCTCATTGACCAGGTCAATCGAAAAGCCTCGATAGCCACCATCCGGATTTACCATGGCGAACGGTGCCAGTCCGACATCGGAGGCGGCACGAAGCGTCCGTGATGCCGGTTCGGCCTGCGCGCTCTGAGCAATGAGAGGAAAAGCGGTGGCGCCGGCCAGCGCCAGCATGCGAAGTGTTCTGCCAAGGGTCATGAGCGTTCCCCGAATGTTTTAAAAACGTTTTGAAAGGCATATCGGACGATATGGCCCTGTCGGTGCGTTACAGTGCGACCCGCCGGGCCCGTGCCCTTTCGCGATCGATGGTAAAAAGGCTGCCCAGATAGTGATCTACCTGACGGTCGATCAGCTCCATGAAGCCGCCGCCGGGCGTGAAGGTCATCTCTCCGAAAAAGATGGCGTCATCAAGGATGTAGAAATCCACGCGGACGTAATCGAAGCCTTCCGACAGCGTCTCGGCAAGCGCCAGCGCCCGATCAAAGCCTGCCGGTTTCTCGACGGTCGAAACATCCTCGATTTCCCGGGTTTCAACGCGCACGGGCTGCCAGTCCGGCGTAATGCAGACACGCTGATGCCCGCCGGCCTGAAAACGTCCTGTAATGATCTGCACGATGATGGTCAGCTCGCCGTGACGACGAAAGCAGTGAAACTTGTAGTCATTGGGCGGCGTCACGGCATCATTGCCCAAACGCTTTTCGAACAGAAGCCGGGGCTTGATGGCGCGATACTGGGTTTCGCGATTGACGCGCGAAAAATCGTCATCCAGCCAGTTCCGGGAGATGTCGTAGAGCTCGGGAAACGTCCATTGGGACTTGTCTTCGACCAGCAGGTTATAGCCGCTGCCGTGGTTGCCCTTCATGACAAAGCGGTCGGGGAGGGCCTTGAGAAGCTCCGGCGTCAGCTCATCGGCGGTGGCATGGCAGGGGATCAGGTACTGCTCGCCAATACGCTCACGCACATAATCGCGCACGGCGATCTTGTCGCTCAAAATCGACATCGACGGCGTCGGGTGAAGCTTGCGATAGCCGATCTTTTCGCTGAAGGTCCGGGGGGCTGAAAGGTCGGGCAGTACGCCGAAAGCACGCCAGTGGCGCAGCATGGTGAAATGACGATCGGAAAGACGCGCCATGACGAATCGGATGAGTGTCTGTCGCCAGGAGACTGAGCGCAAGAGTTCCTCTGATAGTCGTTGTTATATTGGTAAGGACACGCAGCAGTGTAGAACAGATTTTTTTGAGGCAAATGCCGGTATTGTGCCGATATGGGCGTTATCTGCTCGGCCAATACCATGGGTAAATGACCGCTGCGATCCAGGATTCGATCCTCTCGCGATACGGCCTGTCGACAGAAAACCCTGATACCTCGCTGGTAATTTGACCGGATGACAGCACAAGAGGAGAGAAGATGAGGCCGAAGTGAATCGATCGATTCGACGCCATGGCCTGCATCAAATGCTGCAGCCCCGAAAATGTTGCAACAGTAGAGATGGCCACCGGGGCGCATGATGTGCCCCGGTGAAACAGCGATTGGGTGAAACAGCGATTGGGTGAAACAGCGATTGGGTGAAATAACGATTGGCTCAGTCGTGCTGCCTGACCAGGCGATCGCGCCCGGCGCCCAGTGCCACAATGATGGCTCCCACACCGATCAGTCCCAGCAGGATACCCACCACGTTCCAGCCACCGGACCAGTCATGCAGCAGGCCCACCAGAAGCGGGCCGAAGGCGGCCAGCACGTAGCCCACGCCCTGCGCCATGCCGGATAGTTCGGCGGCAGTATCGGCATCCGGGGCACGCAGGGCCAGCAGCGTCAGGGCCATACTGAAGGTACCACCCTGGCCCAGCCCCAGAATCACGATCCACAGCCACAGGCTCTGTGTCGGGGCATACAAACAGCCCGCCAGGCCACACAGGGTGAGCAGCATCACGCCGATCAACACCGCGCGCTGATCCTTCATGCGCCCGCCGAGCAGCGGCGCCACGATGGCGGTAATGACCTGGCACAGAATCGAGACCGACAGTGCCAGCCCGGCGGTGACCGGGACGACACCGCGGTCCTGCAAAATGGTCGGCAGCCAGCCAAACACCGTATAGGCCAGTGACGACTGCAGACCCATGAACAGCGTGACCTGCCAGGCCAGACCGTTGCGATACAGCGAGTGGCCGCCCCGTGGGCGCATGCGAACGGTATGTTGGACCCGAATCTGTGGAATCCAGACCAGTGCAGCGACCACCGCCGGCACCAGCCAGAAGGCCAGCGACGGCTGCCACTGATCCCCAAAGGCCTGACGCAGCGGCTCGGTGGCGCCGGCCGCCAGCGACGCGCCCAGATTGAGTGCCACGGTGTAAAGGCCGGTCATCAGGCTGACCCGGGTCGGGAAGTCGCGCTTGACGATACCCGGTAACAGCACGTTCATGATGCCGATACAGGCACCGGCCAGTGCCGTGAACACGAAAAGCCCCAGAGTGCCGCTCAAGGGACGCGCCAACAGTGTCACGGCCAGCAGGAGCAGAATCGCGAAAATGGTGCGCTCGGGCCCGATGCGCCGCGACATCCTGGGCGCCAGCGGCGCGGCCAGACCGAGACAGATCACCGGCAGTGTGGTCAGAACGCCCTGAGCGGCCGGAGACAGTGACAGCCCGGCGGCGATATTTTTGAGAACGGGGGAGACACTGGTCAGTGCCGGGCGCAGGTTGAGCGCCACCAGCAAAAGCCCCACCAGTGCCAGCGCACCCTGATAACCCTTTTTCGTGAAGCTGACCGATGACATGCAACCAGAGTTCCTGTGAGATAAAAAGCGCCCTATTTTGGGGCAAAACGTCGCGACAGGATAGATGAATGCACCATCAGGCGTCATGAATAATGTCGGATGGGGCTTGTTGCAGACGGTGCCAGCACGCCCGCCGGCCCCATGAGGCAGGCCATGTTCAGTGGTGTGCTGTTCCGAGCCCTGGTGTCGCCGGGCTCAAGGCGAGAACAGCGCTGCTTTCAGCGCATGGCAATCCTCCAGATGATGGTCGGTCTGCTCGGGGCAGGGGTTATCCGGCACATTGACCAGCACGGTCCGGGTGCCCGCGGCACGCCCACACTGCATGTCCAGCGGGCTGTCACCCACCATCACGATATGAGAGGGCGACACGCCCCACCGCTGTATAAAGTGCTCAAGCCCCTCCGGGTGTGGTTTGGGAGCGGCATCCTCCCGGCCCAGCACGTCCGCGTGATCAAAGCACGCCGCAAGACCAATCACCTCCAGCGTGATATGCGCCAGCTCACGGGCATTGCGAGTCAGGATGCCCAGCCGATCACCGCGCTCGCACAGTTCGCGTATCAGGGCCACGGCGCCTTCTGCTGGGGTCGAGCGTGCAGCCAGTTCGCGCTCATGCGCCATCAGCCACTCATGGCAGGCTCGGCGCTGCGCCTCGGGCAGAGATTCGAGATATTCGAGAATGTCGCTGTCATCCGGTACTTCCAGCTGGCGTCGGATGAACCGGAAATCATGCACGCCCACGGTCAGCGTGCCATCCATATCAAATACCCAGTGCCGACAGTCGTTGAGAGAAGCGATGGTCATGAAACACCGATGGTGAGAAGGATGAGGTCATGGTGGCACGTCAGAGCAGAGTTGGCAGAATCTGTTTTGCAGATTTCTTTTAACACAGGGATAGTTGAATATGAGATTAACCTTGATAACAGTCTTCAGACACCAAAGGAGCCCTTATGAGCATCGCAAAAACATTGTTGCTGACCTGTGCCCTGATATTGACGGCAACGGCCGGGCCGGTACTCGCGAATGATCGTGCTGCAGATTGTCATCAATTGAATGGTGCGCCGGGAGAAGACGGGCAACACGGCACGGCAGAATGCCCACGGGGCGGTGACGGTGGCGCGGGCGTTGCCGGGAAAAATGGAGGGAACGGCGGCGACGGGGGTGACGGGGGCAATGGTGGTAACGGCGGCGCCGGCGGTAGAGGGGGAGATGGTGGCGCTGGTGGTCAAGGCGGTGACGGTGGCCGGGGAGGCGATGGCGGTCACGGGGCCAATGGACAGGATGGCCAGGATGGAGTTGACGGGAAAAATGGGTAAATGAAGGGTGCCGGAGGAAGGGCCCGTCAGGATTCTATTTAAGTTTTAAATCATTGTTTCTATTGATCTATTTTTGGGTTGAAAAATCGATTATACCAATCGATATACCATTAGATCTTGCTAGACTACTCACTAGGTTGTCCGAATCATGACAGTACAAGGGGGTGGCCGTTTACGCCCATAAGAATATATTTATAAAAACCAATATATGCTAAGCGGATGTTGACTGTAGTTAATAAACTACAGTTCATCGTCTCGCAGCTGTGTGCTCTTTGAACTCGATGTGCAACTCACCCTGCGGGAAGACAAAGGCTCTAACCGGTCGTTCGCCGCCATACCGCGCTTGGCCAACGATCAGCATCACAGGCTCTCGACAACTGTAGCGGGAATCGGCATTGATGTCGTACATCTGAGCCAAGTCATCGCCGCTTGGTTCTACAATATTAGCTGGGTGGTAGTGCCATTCGCCGATGTAATAGGTACGAACTTTGCTATCCCAGCGCTTCTTTAGTAGTCCATGCAATCCCCTGACTCCTCGATGAAACCAGCTCCGGCCGCGAGCTGAGTCCTTGGGCGGGGATAGTGCTTCTATCACAACGGCCGTCGACTCATCGGTCGTGTAGTGTCCGATCAGTATGCCGCCTGTTTCGATTTTTCCGGAGTATCCACACTCGCGATCAATTTGATTCCATGATGCGACCGTCAATCGGAGGGCATATCTCCGGCATGGTGTGATCCATTCGCGACCGCAACTCATCGAGTAACCCCGTTATTGGCCAGGTTCAAGTGTGTATGACGACGAATCGTCACATGCTCCCTCCAACTCAGCGAGCTGGTAGCCCGCAAGACCTTCATCAAAGCGTTGCTCAAGAACGCGAAGACCTTCAGGAAGCATTCCCATTTCAGCTCGCTCCAAGTATTTCACCGTCGCAACGGCTGCAAGCCACACGTCGTCGCTTCGCGCCGGAAACAAAGGTGACCAACAGCCCGCGCCCTCAAGCGTCTCCCCACCTGCTGTCCATTTGGTACGCTCTTCCTCAAGCCATGGTTCAACGGCGCCCGTGAACTCCTCTAATGGAAAACAGCACGCGTGCGCTCTAAATAAAAACAAACGAGCTGCGGAGAACCCTAGAGAAGCTGAAAGAAATAGTCTGGGGACAGACCACCAGGCTGCGTCAAGACGTCTGAGGACATCATCGTCACCAGTGCAGTCCAGAACGATGTCGAAGGGCTCCAAGAGCGTTTGAAGTGCGTGGTCTTGAGGGAGTGGTTTCGCCAACGATTTGACTTGCGACATCGGAGCAGCTGCTTGGAGCCTCGCTGCTACGGCTTCAGCCTTGTTGTGTCCGAGGGCTTCACCGGTAAGCGTGTGACGCACAAGGTTTCCAGCCTTGAGATCGTCATGGTCGATGATGATGATCTCGGCTACACCACCGCGCACCAAGAGTTCGGCGACGGCAGAGCCGAGGGCACCGGCACCGATCAAGGCCACTGAGCGTTTACGGACTTCTGCGTGCAGTCGCCCACGCGCCTGCAGTCGGTCTGGATGCCAGTTCTCAGTTGTCAAATATGATAATTTCTTGCCCCCGCTGAAGAATTCCCAGCGCAGTCGCTCATAACGTCCGCGCATGTTGTCCCGAAACCCTTTCATCGGCTTGGTATTTTTAGGAATTTCAGGCGACGAGATAGCCTGCCAATGAACCTCAACTGGTGCACCGTTCCAACGCGAGGGAATCGGATACCCGAGGAGAATGATCACGTCCTCCTTTCCTCGGGCTTGGTGGACCATCCAACGAAAAAAACCGTCGACATCCACATTGAGCCTCGCACCGGCTCGTCGGAGCTCGGCCCACGTACCTGGAGTATGCCACGGCGGAGTCACGATTGGTGATGGCCATAGCCACCAATAGCCGATCCACGGGTTTTCACTTGATTGATAGCCGCGACGACAACTTCGAATCCAATCACCACGCGTGTCGAAAAACTTCTCCGCGACAATTGTTTTATCAAGGTTTGGAATCGCGCTCCAGTGAACTTCACCGTAGTGTCCTACGTGCTTCCCCCAAGCTTCCCAAGAGTTTTCATCCTCATCATGAATCACTTTGAAGCAGGGGTTGATAAGATCAAAAGGACACTGCGGAACTTCAAACGGCTCGTCTCCCACCATCAACTGGTCATTTGCAGCAACCTCTAGCCAAGCGAGACAGCGCTCGACGTGCCAGCGTAACCGTTGTTCTACATCGTACTTGGGCTCCGGACCTCCAGCGATGCGCCCGAGGCGTTGAGATGGACTATCGAGACACAGCTTGCCGGTGCGCCAAGTTGCGTGATTCGAGGTGGACACGACGTTCCGATCTTGATGCGGAAACGTGTGAATAATGCCACCGTCCTGAGCTGGAAAGATGCGTATTCTACCGGCAGGATAGGAGCCATCAATGAGAATGACCCAGCGCGTTTGCTCGGGCACGAAGTCAGAGGATTGCGGAGAGGTTAGTCGAAGCCGAACTGCCCAGGCAGACTCAGCCGAGATGAACTCTGGGTGCGAGTCCAATGCTATGCCGGGCGCGCCTAACAGTCGATTAAGTGCGACCCGAATGGATCTTGGCGCCTCGTCCACCATTCACTCTCCTCTACGCGAACCGGCCAGTGCCAGGCGTAGCTGGGTCTGTGGGCGGGGTGAAGCCTCCCTTCTTTCCCGACCCATTGTTCGGCGGCTCGGGAAACTTGGAGCCGAACATCTCACGCCAGAGGTTACCGCTCTCAGTGCGGTCTTCGGAATCGAAAGCCCGCCTTGATAGGTCAGCTCCAGTCTTAACCTGGTCGTAGAACGTGCAGAAGTCCTCTCTGGTAATGCGCTTGAACACATCATGCGACGGAACGCCGTAATCTGGGAGTGTCGGTTTATTCTCGATAAGCACTAGGAAAGAGTAGCTACTTACAATCGCTTCGAGCGTTTTCACTACGCCCTCTGACACGGACTCGATGCCATCAGGACAGTGCTCTCCGATCAAGCGCTCGAGTGGGAACCCTTTCGGGTGTGCGGGGGCGGCATAATGCTCGAGCCTCCACCACTTGATGCATTTCACTACGTTAACGAAGTGCCTATTGCACCGTAAGTTCTTATCGCGGGTCCAGCGAATTTGCTCAAGGGGATGAGTATCATCCCACTCGTCTGCATCGCGATCCGGGATCCGAAGTGGTTTCGCCTGCCATTCTGCTTCGCTGGCGGCTTGATCAAGCAGCAAATTTGCGTCGATGCGCGAGCGGTTGTGTAGTGCAAGCCAAGATTGATGCAGACGCCAGTCTCGGGCTTCGAAGATGTCGTCGTCAGAAGTGACAGCATCAGATTGAAGTATTCCGTATTCCTGCTTCGCCGGAGCGGAAGTCGGAACAATATCGAGGTCTACACAGCTCATCTCGATGCCGAAGGAGCGGCCTTGGGGGCGCCACTTCCCATTGTAATGCTTATTCAGGAAGGGCTCGAAGAGATCCATAGCTTTCTTTGGTGTGTACTCAGTCTCGTCCAGCTTGGTGACAATAATGAGGTCGACATCCGAGCGCTTGTCGCCTTTGGGGCGTACAGCGGTGTGTCGGCGGTAGCTGCCTTGCAGGAAGTCGCTGACCATGATTGGCTTGAGGTCCTCATCCGCGTTGAGGCGATCGCGCAGTGTCTTGTGTCCTGAGATCAGTTGATCTCGCATCGGCTTCGTCGGCCGGATTTCCTGCAAGAACTTGTTAAAATCAGACTGAAGAATCATCAGGAACCTCATGTGCTTCGTTTTGGGAGCTCGGTAAGACAGGAAGAGAAAGGGAGTGGCTGTACGACCCGTTCCGCTCTATACCGAAGTCGAACTCGTACAGCGCAACCCGCCCAATCGCTTCGCGCTGCTGGCCTATGAAGAACATCAGCGCGTTCGGGCATGCGAAGAAGATATGGGCACGAGCCGCACGGGACGGACGAGCTTCGGCGAGTACGCCAAGAAACTGCGCGGCGAGCCGGTACGCGTGGTCCGGCCCCTTGATGCTCTGCGGAGATGGGCCACCGGCTGGACTCACTGACACGAGGCGGCCCACTTGAGGCGTGCCTTCCGATGCTAGAAACGCCTCGACATCCGCACGCACATCATGCGTAACCGATAGGCAGATGGCGATATCCTGATGTTCCGCCGCCAATTCGAATGTCTGGGTTATCCAATAAGCATCGCACTCGGCATCCGACGATGGCCTCCAGATTTCTAGGCTGGGTTTTTGGATCGGTGCGAGGTCTACGCCCGAGTTCCGGCTCAGTTCCCATCCAGCCAAAAGCGCAAATGAGCCGTGGCACTCTAGGGCGATCGCGGACGGAACGCTTCGTAGTCGTGCGCGACGGTCAGGATTGCCCAGAAAGGCAAGCACCTGGGATGTGGCGTTGTGCCACGAGCCCCCAGATGCCAGATGCCGTCCCTCGAAGTTGTCCGAGACACAGATGATCTCGTCGGCCTCGGATTCGAGCCGTTCCGCAAAACGAAGGAAGCTTCGAATGCCGATCGCTGGCGGTTGAGGATTGCCGCTGGAACCGTTGGTCAGCAGACCCTCGCGCTCGCACAGCTCCCGAAATGACTCCTCATCGAAGGAGTTCGGACCGTTCATCAAGAACTGCTGTATCAAGCTCTCGTATGGGCACGCGGCCCGATCGGCACTCGGTGTCTTTAGACCGACCACCTCCAGCGTCGTGTAGACGTAATCCTTGAAGTCTCGGCGTCCGAAGTGGTCCAGTTGAAATCGCAGCGTCTTCGCGAATGCTCTGAAAGCGCCGTCCTCAAGCCCAAGGTGGATTCGCCAATTCTCACGTACTTTGCCAAGGTCGCTCCGAGGGCCGTCATCAAAGAACTTCCGAGGCAGTTCGCCATCGTACTCGCGCAACAGCTGCGCCAGTTTGTCGTCATCTTTCCAGCGCCAGTTGGACGCAAGATGCAGTCTGAAGTCGGCATGCTTTGACGCGAGGTTGGTATAGGCGGAATAGAATCGCTGGAGGAGGGAGGACTTCGCTTTAATGAAAGCTGGATCGATCAAGGCGTCGGAGCTGTACGAATCTCTGTTATCGACATGGTATTTGAGCTGAAAGTAGTCTGCGCTCACCATCCAGCCGCCGCCGGCGTTAACACCAGGCTTGCGATAGAACACGGCCACGTCATCCACGCCGTCAGCCTCGTCGTGCTCCAGTACTACACATTCAACCTTTGAATTAGGTCGAAGAAGATCGGCAGCCTGTCGCCAAAAGAACAGGCCTTGGAACACGTCGCCTTCTGTTCGGGCTCCGACTTGATTCAGCGCCATTGAGGTCGCCTCCATGCCCGCTGTTTCTTTGTTGTCATAGCTATGTCCTCGTGGGCCCAGGATCGATTATCGCGTATGCAGCATATACTGAATGAACATCTCCCCCGGCGCGCTGTCGACTCCCCGCCCCGCCTGCGCTCTAAATGGGTCGGTTTTATTGCACCCTTGCAGAGGCGGCCGGACCGCCACAGTACTGGGCCGCGCGGCGGTTTTGGACCCCAAAAAAATTACGCGTTTTCTTGCATTTCACACCGCCGTTGGAGGGTGGTGCGGGGTGAAAAAGCGGCTTTCTGGTCACCGTGCTGGGCACGGCCTCAAAACAGGTGTCTCCTGCAATGCCCTCCAAGCTCTTGCGGTCTTTTCATCACAATATTCGAGCGCACTGATTAAGTAAAGTTGTGTAAAGAAAGAGTGAGACAAAAGCAGCATCCACCACGAACTCCTTTCGCTCGCCAGAATGAAATGATCACGCCCCGATCCAGCTATTTCTGGCCCCTCCTTTGCTGAGACTGATTCCCATTACCCTGATACGTTTTCATACCTGTGATTTTTGAGTGGGAACACCGGGAACAGTGGGAACAAGGCTCAACCATGCGGGTTCCAGCGTGGGAACATTGTTCCCACTGAAAAATCGAGTGGGAACAGAAAAGGGCAAAAACACCCCTATACAGGTAGGTGTTCCCGTTTGTTCCCACTCTTTAGTGTCTTACCGGGAACAAGCGAGCCCGCCTGTGGCGCGGCTTCCAGCGAGGTGTTCCCACTGTTCCCGCTGTTCCCGGTCGTTTTCAGGTTCCTGTAAAAACCTTCCTCACCATTCCCGCCCTTGATGGGAGTCGTCTGGCCATCATCGCCGCCGGTCGTGCCGATCCTTTTCTCTGG
This sequence comes from Kushneria avicenniae, assembly GCF_900112585.1. Classification (GTDB taxonomy): domain Bacteria; phylum Pseudomonadota; class Gammaproteobacteria; order Pseudomonadales; family Halomonadaceae; genus Kushneria; species Kushneria avicenniae. Next base: position 523,413 of record NZ_FOLY01000002.1, read on the forward strand.
AAAGCGAAAGGGGTTTGGAGTCGTGGCCACCATGCAAAAAGCCCTGCCCATGGCGCGATACTCTTATCCGTTTTCACACCTGTGATTTTTGGGTGGCAACACTGGCAACAGTGGCAACAAGGCTCAACCATGCGGGTTCCAGAGCGGCAACACTGTTGCCAGTCAAAAAGTCACTGGCAACAGAATGAGGGTGAAAAGCCCCCTTATGGTGTGGTGTTGCCAGTTGTTGCCACTCTTTAGTGTTTTACTGGCAACACGGGAGCCCGCCTGTGGCGCGGCTTCCAGCGATGTGTTGCCTTGTTGCCACTGTTGCCACTCGATTCAGGTTCCTGTGACGATTCTTCCTCACCGTTCCGGCGCTCGATGAGGTTTGTCTGGCCATCATGGCCGCCGGCTTTGCCGATCCTTTCCTCTGGCGAGCGATGGGGTTTGCAGGCCGTGGCCACCACGCAAAAAGGCCCCGCACATGGCGGGGCCTTCTGCTGTCGTTTGTGGGTCAGTGCTGCGTCTTGCCCGGCACATATTCCATGGTGGCTTCCAGCTCCAGCTGGCGACGGCGGCGTCTGATCGTGTTGCCCAGCTCGCCCTTGCCGGCTTCACATGCCAGCGGGGTAATGCCCTTGAGCGTGTCCGGTTGTTCTGTCTGCGTTTTCGGCATCAGGTGCCAGACCAGTTCGCCCAGCGCGGCATACTGACGTTTGCGGATCTCATGGCGCACTGCCCGAGTCTGTTCGTTGTTGAGGTGGGAGAAAATGGCTTCGCCCGGCTCACTGGAGACGTCCAGATTGTACTGGGCCATGTACACCACGTTATTGCACAGGTCGTCGGTGATGCGCTGGAACAGCCCCTTGAGTGCCGCTCGGAAATGATCGCTGTCGAGCCCTTCGAACAGCTTCTCTGCTTCGGCCAGCAGGCTGTGGTGACTGATGACTTCCCGTGTGGCCTTCAGGCTGCGCTGGAACTGCTCCCGGGCGACCTGTGTCTCGATTTGCAGCCACTCGACCTGCGGTTTTAAAAGCTCGATCATCTCGCGCTTCTGCTCGGCCTCGATGCGCCACTGGCCGGCCTGCTTCTGCTGATCGCGTACTTCCTTGCCCTGCTTGCCGGCCCCTTCCAGAAAGGCCCTGCGCCAGCTCTGGCTGGCCTGCTGCTCCTGTGCCTCGGCGGCGCTGACGGTCTTTTCGATCCGGTCCAGTTCTTCTCGGGCCTGTCTCAGCCGCTCGCGCTTGTCCAGATAGTCGGCGCGGGCGGTGGTCAGTTTCTCCTGCGCCTTTGACGGCGTCAGGGCATTGATGGCCGCCGTGGTGGGTTGATAGTCAAAGATGGCGTCCAGCAGACGCCGTGATGGCTGAGGGAGCGGCGCAGGGCTGTCTGTGGCGGTCGCGGTATTTTGTGTTGCAGTGTTGGCAGTCATGGCGGCGTTGTCCGTGGTGGTGGTCTGGGTATTGGCGTTGGTGTCGGAATGGGTTGCGGTCATGGGGTGGTGGCTCCAGGCGATGGATGAGGGAGCGGCCCAAAGGCCGCCCCGGGTTGCGGGGGTGAAGGTGAGTGCGGCAAACGGCACCTTGATTGGTGGATTCATCGGGCGCCGCCCTCCGGCTCCAGCTTGTCGGGATCGATGACAAAGAAGCGGGCACTGCCGCCGCCGGGCAGGCGGTAGTTCTTCTGCTTGCGCCCTTCATCCATACGGGCCAGCACGTCATGCGTGCCCAGGGTGCGCAGGATGCGGTCACGGCTGTAGCCCTCGACCGCCTCGACCAGTGCGGCGCGGTTGAACAGATAGAGCCTTCGCCCGTTGTCGATCTCGTAAAAGCCGGCCCGATGCGAGACGTGGGCGGCCAGCTGGGCGTTGACGTCGGAGAAACGGCTATCGCCGTGCAGGGCGATGAAGTCGGCCAGTGCGGTGAGAATTTGCCGGTCCTCGGCGTTGCCGTCGCCGATGGTGGCCAGCCACTCCATGAACAAGAGCCGGCAAGCCTGAATGGCGGTTTCCGGTGGCCACGGCAGGATCTTCCATTCACTGGCCAGTTCCCCGGCCAGTGCCATGACCGCAAAACGGTCCGCGACGCGCCCGGCCTGTGCGCTGGCCACGTTGAACGTGCGCCGGATCTCGCCAAAGCGCCACGGCAGCCCGTGGGCGGTGTCCTCGTCGATCAGGTGTTCCACCAGTGCCGGACCGGCATGACCGAACTGGCGCGAGACGGCGCCGGTCAGGGTGCGGTGGAAGGTTTCCCCATCCATGCCGTGCACGTCATCAAAGGCGCGATAGGTGCGGGTGCCGGCGTTGATGTCCACCATGCGCAGTTCGGCGCCGGCGTGGGCGTTCTGACCCGAGATGCCGGTATGGTCGGCGGCGCTGCGCTCGCCGCTGGACAGGATCGGAATGCACCAGTGGTTTTTCGGGCGTCCCTCGCGCTCGCGGGTCATGGTGCCCTTGCCCGAGCCGTTGGCCAGCGCGTAGATATGCTCCTGAAGGCGTTTGGGGTTGGCGCGGCTGATCTCGTCGGCAATCAGCACGGTGTCGTTGCGGGTGGTGGCCTCGATCTCGACCCCGCCGGCGGACATGTCCCATGACACCTTGAAGCCTTCCGGGCGGCCCCAGACCGTGGCGCCCACGTCCTGCGCCAGTGACTTGCCGCTCGATGAATCGCCCACCAGGTGGATGCCGCCGCCGTTGACGCCGACCTTGCGCAGCAGCGGCCCCGACAGGGCGCAGCACAGCGCAACAATCAGCACCGGGTTGCCCAGACACGGCGTGGCCACCTCGGTCTGCCAGTCCTCCAGACTGCCCCGGGTATCGAACACGCGGGCTTCCAACCCCGAGCCGTGATAGCGCACCTGATCGCTGCCGATCACCCGATGCGGCATGACAAAGGCTCCGGTGCCGGCGTGCCAGCCGGTGCGGGTTGTGGTGGTCAGCACCACATCAGGGGTGTGGTGGCTGGCCACGAACGCCGGGATGTACTTGCGGTGGTGATAATCGACGATCAGGCCCTGACGCATCAGCGGCTTCAAGACGTCATCGCCCTTGCCGGCCAGCGCCTCCATGGGGATGACGTATTCCAGCTCCCGGCCCCGGTGATAAAAGCGCACCAGCCGCCCGATGCTGCCGTCGTCGCTGTCGATGGTCTCGGCCTCGATATACAGCGGCGAGCAGATCCACAGGTCGAATGGCTGCCCCGGTTCGTCCGGCGAGGTCTGCTTGATGCCGTGATACCAGGTGCCGGCGCGATAGAGGCGCCCGTCGATGTTCACCGGGCCGTCATAGGTGGCAAAGCCGGGACGGGTGATGCCTTCCCGCTCGGGCACGTTGGGATTGCCCACCAGTGAAAGGTGCGAGTCCTGTTGGCTCATTGGGCACCTCCTGTCTGGCCGGTGCCTCCGGCCTTGCCGGTGCCCTTCTTCTGGCGAGCGTGGGGTTTGCGGTGTTCTTCCGGTGACTGGCCAGACTGCTGCCGGTCGCGGCGGCGTTCACCATCGATGCGCTGCCGATGCCAGCAATACAGATCGTTGAAGTCGGTGGCGTCCTCCGGCGCGCCTTCCGGCCACTTGGGGTACAGCACCAGCGCGCCGGCGGCGACCGCGGCGTCATTGGCCATTTTTTTGCCCGGGTTGCCTTCGGTGTGCCGGTCGTCGTCGCCGGCGATCACCAGTTCCAGCGAGCCGTTCAGCGCCCTTTTCATGTAGAGCGCCACGGCTTCCAGATTGCCGGCGTTCATGGCGCAGGCCACGGGGTCACCGGTCAGCCGGTGCAGGGTGGCGCCGGTGGCCCAGCCCTCGCAGACGAACAGCCGCCCGCCGGGGATCAGATCCCCGATCAGCGAATAGGCGCCGGTGACGCGACCGCCTTTCAAAAAGCGCTTGCGCCCGTTGGGCATGATCCATTGCAGATTGACCATCTCGCCCTCGGCGTACAGCGGCACCATCAGCCAGCCGCGCCCGGACTGGCGCAGGTTATAGACCGGCAGGCGTTTGGCGATCAGGTAGGGATGGTGGGCGCTGGCACGTTTTGCGCTGTCCCAGTAGCGCTTGGCGCGTTCGGCGGCGGCCTCGCGGTTGCGGGCCTGCTCCTGCTCCATGGCCTTTTGGCGGGTATCGAACGCCTCGATCGCAGCGGCATCCAGTACCGGCGAAGAAGGGGCAGGCATACCACTGCGGGAAGACCGGAACACACCGAGCCCCAGCCGCGCATCGATCTCCATGGCGGCATCGACCTGCCGGCGATAGCTGCGCAGGTAGCACAGCAGTGACACCAGATCACCGCCCCGGGCGTCACTGTCGGCAAAGTCGTTCCACTTGCCATTGGCCAGCGATACGCCAAACGACCCGGCGTGGCGGTCGCCCCGCACGGTATTGCGGGCCTGCCACTCGCTGCCCTGTCGCTTGCCCTCGGGCAGCCATTCGGAGAGCAGCAGTTCGGCGTATTCAAGGGCCGCCGCGCTGACGCGGCGGATTTTGGCGATGGTCTCGTGTTCAGCCATGGGCCACCTCCCGGCGGTACGCATGACCCGCCACATTCATCAGGTCGTCGGCATCGTTGAGCAGCAGGTAGGCAGCGTGGGCGATGCTGGACAGGTCGCGGCCATCGATACCGCCGCCCTTGCTCTCGCCGCCCAGGGTGGTGACGGTGAACAGCATGTCACGGGCTGCCGAGAGGCGCAGGCCGGCGCAGTCGTGCAGTTCGTCAAAGCTGGCGTGACGGTCGATCAACAGCGCCGGGCGCTTGTGGGTCGGGTGAGCGGTCAGCGGGACGTATTGATCAGCCACGAGCCACCCCCTCACCGATCAGGTCATTCAGGTCAGAGAGCAGGTCGGCGTAATCGGCGGCAGAAATAGCGCCCAGCGTGTGGGCCATGCGAGCCATACCGACCAGTTCGGCAAACTGTTCCGAACGGCGATTGACACGCAGCTCGATCAGGCGCGAGCCGATCAGGGCAATGGCTTTCTGGGAAGCGGGTATTTCAGATTGAACGGGGTTTTTAAGACGTGCGGACGCACTAGAGGCGTGAATAGCCATGGGACGGACTCCTTTCGTTGACTCGGAGTCGTCGCCAAACGTTCTCACGCGTTTGGAGACGACTGTACGCGGGGTGAGAAACCGGCACGAAAGGAAACCGGCCGAGCCGAAGCCCGCCCACGCACAGCCGCCATAACAGCAGGGTGCGGACGCAAAAAAAGCGCCTGCATTGCTATAGAGGGCGCTACTGCACCTTCCGTCTTCCGGGTTCTCACGCCCGGTCGCAGATTTTGCTGCGACCCTTTCATCATAATCAGACCGGCCAGGACGTGGCAAGCCATGCCGGGACGATTTTGTCCCGGTGGCCAGTGCCGGATCTCGAAAAAAGTGCCCGGCGGCCCGTCGTGTCCCGGTTTTTTCGCGTGTCATGGGCACAAAATCTCCCCAACCCCACCCGGTGACTACCGGGCAGCGGTGAATATTGATCAGTTCAGAGGGTCAGGCGGTGGCGCGGCCTAGCAATCGGTCTCGATGCTGGGGCCCCGGTGCAGATCGGTCAGCAGGTGACGGTTCGCGGGGTGTTCGGCATGATGGCCGGGTGCGGTGCTCGTCTTGTGCTGCGTGACCGACACAAAGCGCTCGCTGCCGCCGCGCACGATCTCGCGGCCCGGCAGGTTGACGGCGCCGGTCAGGGCCGAATCCATCGACTCCATATCCGCTTCGGTAAAGTCGATGCTCTGTTCGCCGATCTTCATGGTGAAGCGTTTCATGCGCGGGCCTCCGGTCGAGCAGTGGTGTTCAGGGTGGTGTTGCGCTGGGCCAGTCGCTCGGCGATCCAGCCGTCGATCTCTTCTTCCAGCCAGGCGACGCTGTTGTCGCCAATCGGGACCGGCGCCGGAAAGGTGCCATCGCTGACGCCCTTGTAGATCGATGAACGGCTCTTGCCGGTCTTGAGTTCCACCTCACGGCGACGCAACAGGCGATTGCCCAGCTGGATGCGCTCGACGTGCCGGCAGGCACTGGTGGTGGATGATGTTGATGCCGTCATGGGCGTTTCCTGTCGTGGTTGATTCGAGCGGCGCAGGTGCCGCCGGGGACAGGATCAGCTTGCCAAGGGATGGTGGGGACTTCGAGCAGCGCGTGTTGTAAAACCGGCCTTTACAATAGGAACGGCAGAACGAGGCATGCACATGGCCACAAAAAACCGCGACAGCATCAGCGGTCGCGGTTGGATCGTTGAGCAGTGCCAGCTTTAGCCGGTCGTCCGGTTTTCACTGTTGGCACTGTCATTCACGGCTTGAACGGTAAAATCGCCTCTACAGCGGTAATCACACGCAGGGCGCGAGCATTCCAGGTAAAAGCGTGAATAGTACGGGTGAAGCCTTCGGCTGGTGCGAATGCGCATACGGCTGCCGCAGCGCTCACAGTGCAATCCCAGTCCTTGCATGGTGTTTATCCAGTAGTTCGCCTGTGTGTTGCCGGAACGCAAAGCAGTGCTTCTGCCTTCCCGAGCGGGCCTGTCCCGCTTCACCAACCACTGTATAGAACACTGTATAAATAACCAATATGGAAAATTAACAAATGTTGTATAAACCAGCGCGCATGCTTACAACGTTAGCTGCATGTGAAGGAGCGGATAGGGCTTGCCTTGACCATCAAGCGGGGAACGCCCGATCACCTTAAAGCCCAGGTGCTTATAGAATCCCAGTGCCTGCTCGTTCTGCTCGTTGACGTCTACCTTGGTGACACCTTGAGTGCTTATGACATGTCGGGCAAGTGACGCCCCGACACCCTGGCCGCGAGCTTCCGGTGCAATGAAAAGCATCTCGATATTGCCATCGCTCACGCCGCAGAATCCCAGAATTTTCTCGTCATCGCTCTTGGCCACGTTCAGGCTGACGGCCTTGAAATACTCATTCAGGATAAGCGGCTTCAGTTCAATGAGGTCACTCTCTGCCAGAAAATCGTGCGTCGCTCGAACCGAGGCTTCCCATATTTCTATAAGCCGCTGATGCTCTGAACTTATTGCGCTTTCGATTTTCACTCATCGCTCTCCTGCTTCACCCGATTTTCTAATCACAAAGCTTTCAAGCTTATCTGCCCATGCTTGCATCATGGCCGGCCTTTGCTCGGCGGCCATATGCTCTGCATGGGTATAGACGCCCTCGATCCCCGGCAGCTTGTGTGAAAGCTGCATCTCGATCCACTCACGCGGATAGCCCATCTCTTTCAGGCCAGTGGCCACCACATGGCGAGTACCGTGGGGAACGTGCCGGCCTTCAAAACCCATGCGCTTCAGGGCCATGCCGAAAGCCGCATCGGAAATCGGTTTGGTCGCGTCATTACGCCCCGGGAAAAGCAACTTATAGCGTCCGGTGAGCCGGTGGAGTTCGTGCAGGATGGCGACAGCCTGAAAGGGGAGTGGGACCTGGTGGGGGCGATCCATCTTCATTCGCTCGGCAGGGATCTTCCACACGCTGGCTGTCAGGTCGAATTCTTCCCAGCGAGCGTTGCGCAGTTCCCCTGGACGAACAGCGGTCATCAGCAATAGCTGAAGGCCACAGCGCACCAGAGTGCTTTTGTCGTAGGCGTTGATCGCCTGCACAAGCTCTGGCAGTTCCTGTTGCGGTATATGAGCGAAGCTCTGCTTTTTCTGACGTTGCAGGGCACTGCCCAGCTCGGCAAGCGGGTTATAGGTCGCCCGACCCGTGATGATGGCGTAGCGGTAGATCTCGCGGCAAAAAGAAAGGATCTTGCGGCGCTGCTCGAATTTGCCGGCGGCTTCCAGGCGTTTGAGAAGATCCAGCCATTCAAGCGGTTTGATATCGTCGATGGCGCGCTGGCCAAAATGCGGGAAAACATGCGTTTCAAGGGCTGCCCAGCTTTGTGTGGCGCGCTTGGAGCTTTCCTTCCAGCGGGGCACCATCGTGGCGTGCCACTCGCCAGCCAGCACCTGAAAGGTATTTTCGGTGGCGTAGCGCAGCTCGCGCTTTTCCTGCTTGCGTTGCTCTACGGGATCGATGCCTTGGGCTACCAGACGCCGCGCATCGGTGCGCTTCTCTCTCGCTTCGGCCAGAGAAACCTCGGGGTAATTGCCCAGGCTCATCATGTTGCGCTTGCCGTTCGGTCGCACGTAGCGAAAGCGCCAGCCCTTGCTGCCGTTGGGTGAAATCCTGAGTTCGAGTCCCAACCCGTCCGAAAGCGCTATCGGTTTTTCACCCGGTTTGGTTTTTTCGATTTTTCTGACAGTTAGCGACATCGTGGTATAGCGAGCATCTTCGAATCTGGAATATGCCTGCCTGTATACCATTTTTATGCCGGATTCGGGAAGAACGCTTGGGACTGCTTGGGAACGTAAGTTCGCTTAAATCAAGGGTTTGAGGCGGTTTTAAAGGCTTGGAGAGGACTGCTTGGGAAGGTGCGGTGGCGCCCCCGTCAGGATTCGAACCTGAGACCTTCCCCTTAGGAGGGGGACGCTCTATCCAGCTGAGCTACGGGGGCGAAGTGGGCGCCATTATAGGGATTTCACGCGTATAGTGAAACCCTGATGCCCCAACGCCTTCCAGAGCCTGCATGAAAGAACGTATTACGACAGATCGCCACTTCAACGGCATGGCCGAGAAATTCGAAAACGCCCTGTACAATCACTCCCGCGGGCGGCTGCGGCTGGCGCTGTTGACGCGGGCCATCGAGTCTTCCATCCCATTGACCGGGCAGCCGCTGGTCGATGTCGGCGCGGGCCTGGGCCAGATGGCGCACTGGGCCGCGGAAAAGGGCCATCCGGTGACGCTGCTGGAGCCGGCCGAGGATATGCTGGCAGCCGCGCGCGAGCGTCTCGCCGGCCACGATGCCCGCTTTTTCCCGAACGATTTGCAGGGTTTGTCTGATGTGGCGCCGGGGCCATGGTCGTTGATGTTCTGTCACGCGGTGCTGGAGTGGCTGATCGAGCCTGAAGCGGCGATTCATCGGTTGGCCGAGCAGCTGGCGCCGGGCGGGTGGCTGTCGCTGATGGTGTTCAATGAAGATGCACTGCGCTTTTCCAACGTGGTGAAGGGCAACCTGCAAAGGGTGCTCGATGATCAGCTGGCAGGCTTTGGCAAACGAAAGCGCCTGACGCCGATTTCACCGCTGCGCCATGAGCAGGTGGTGCAGTGGTTGAATGAGGCCGGGCTGGAAGTTCGAGCGGTAACGGGCATCCGTGTGTTTCATGATTACCTGCGCGAGCGTGACCCGGATGAAGCCACGCTGGAACGGCTTTTCGAGCTGGAGCATCGCTACTGCCGGCAGGAACCCTACTGGCGGCTGGGCCGCTATCTTCATTACAGCGTTCATCGCCCGAGCTGATATTCTTCACCCCATTCGACGTATGTTGCCGGGCAGGTCCGGAGATATACCGTTATCTTTTGGGCTGTGCCACAGGCAGGTCCGTCATTCATTATTTGAGTAGAGCAGGGGATTCATGAGTTTTTCCACGCCCATGGGGCAGTTGCTGGACCGACAGACACCCGCCATCAGAGACGATGAATGGCTGATTGCGCCGCCGCTGGATGAAGGGTTGTTGAACGGTGCAAAGCACCGTATATGGAGTCTGGACCATCTGATCGCAGAGGTCTGGCGTCAGCACGGCCACGACGTGGTGGAAGGGCTGACACCGCCGGCGGACATGACGACCGCGCTGCTGTTCTGGCCCAAGACGATGGATCTGGGCCGCTGGTGGCTGGATCAGCTCAACGCCCACTGCGCCCCGGGCAGCACGCTGCGCATCGTCGGCGAGCACCATGGCGGTGGCAAGCGGGTGCCGGGGGAACTGAAAACGCGCGGCATGACGCATCAGCGCCTGGATAACGCGCGGCGCTGCTCGCTGTATCAGGCTGCCACCATTGCGGGTGAAGTCGGCGATCACTGGTCCACGTTTGAGGCGCTGGATCTCACCCTGGTCAGTCATCCGGGGATCTTCGGGCATGGGCGCCTGGATGACGGTACTCGTATGCTGCTGGAGGTGCTGCCGACGCTGGAAGGGCAGGTGCTGGATGCCGGCTGCGGCGATGGCGTGATCAGTGCCTGGCTGGCACGGCAGGGCGCCGAGGTGACCGCCGTGGACATCAATCATCTGGCGCTCGAGGCGACGCGTCGCACGTTGGCGGCCAATGATCTGAAAGGCGAGGTATTGCCCAGCGATATGCTGGCAGTCGTTGAAGGCCCCTTTGACGCCATCGTCAGCAACCCGGCCTTTCATCAGGAGCGCAATGTGTCGATTGATCCGGCGCGCAAGCTGATCGAGCAGGCCAGCAAAAAGCTTTCGCCAAAGGGGGCGCTCTATCTGGTCGCCAACAGCTTCCTGCCCTACATGGATCTGATGAAAAAGCACTTCGGGCGTGTCGAGGTGCTCAAGGAGAGCAGTCGTTTCCGGGTCTATCGCGCCAGCCGGCGTTGAGGGCGGGGCCACACCGGTCGCCGGGTGTTCTGATCGGCATCAGCGCTCGGCGTAGGCGATGTCGGTAATAATGTAAGTGGTCTCGCCACCCGGGGCGTCGACGGTGACTTCGGCGTCCAGCGCCTTGCCGAGCAGGGCGCGCGCCAGTGGGGCATCGACGCTGATCCAGTGCTTTTTGTTGTCGGTCTCGTCGGGGCCGACAATACGGATGCGCATCTCTTCGCCGTCATCATCTTCCAGCGTCACCCAGGCGCTGAAAAAGACCTTGTTGCGGTCCTCGGGCAGGCGATCGACCACGGTCAGCGCGTCGAGTCGCTTTTGTAGATAGGCGATTCTGGCAATGGTGCCGTTGAGCGCCTTCTTGTTGTAGGTGTAGTCGGCGTTTTCGCTGCGATCGCCCTGGGCGGCGGCCTCGCCGGTCTTGCGCGACAGCTCGGGACGACGCACGCGTACCAGATGATCCAGCAGGCTCTGGATAGAGGCGTAGCCTTCCGGTGTGATCAGGTCGGTTTTCTTCTCCTGGCGCGGGTCCCTGGCCGGATCGCGCCAGCGCGTCATGTTGCGTCCTTTCATGCCGAGAGTGTCCGTATGACGATGGGGCGATTACCTTAATCGTCTCGCATTGTGCTGCCAAGACTGCCGGCAGGTGTGATCTTGAAAGTCTCTGGCGCAGCGTCCATAAACAGTCCCACACTCTTTTTGTGTTCGGTGCCTGCCAGCTGCCCGTCACCCCAGACTGTCCGCTTGTGATCCGGCGGCCGTGTTCATGTTTTTCAGGGAAAAGCCGATGAGTCAGGATAGAACGCTTCAGCCGTGCTTTGATGCCAGCGATGTTGAACGCCTGGAGGAGATACCGCTGCATCGCGGATTTTTCAATCTGGACCGCGTCGATGTGCGCTATCGCCAATATCAGGGCGGTTGGAGCGAGACCGTTTCGCGCGAAGTATTCCGTCATCATGACGCCGTGGGCGTGCTGTTATATGACGTGGAACGTGACGAGGTTGTGCTGGTCGAACAGTTTCGTGCCGGCGCGATGGGGCGCTCGTTCAGTCCGTGGCTGCTGGAGCCGGCGGCCGGGCTGATCGATTCCAGCGAGTCGCCGGAAGAGGTCGCTCGTCGTGAAGTCTCCGAGGAGACCGGGTGTCGGGCCGAAGAGCTATTGGAAATTCATCGCTATTTCCCGAGTCCCGGTGCCTGTGACGAGTACATCACGCTGTTCTGTGCGCTGGTGGATGCCGGCAATGTGGGCGGCATTCATGGGCTTGAGGAGGAGCACGAGGACATCATGGTGCGTGTGCTACCCTTTCGTGACGTCTGGGGATTGCTGGAAGACGGCACCATCAACAATGCCATGTTACTGATTGCGCTGTACTGGCTGGCCCGGGAGCGCCCGGCCCTCAGAGCAAGGAGATAGTCATTTGAGTCAAAGAACCGCTTACGTTACCGATCTTCGAACGCTACAGGCCGAGTGTACGGCCAACTTTGTGCGTCTTGACCGGCTGCTGGGCGATACCGTGGCCGGTGAGCGGGTGGAGCTGCCGCTGGCCAGCAACACTACGCGCTTTGGGACCCTGCATCTTGAAGTCGTCGAACGCGCGCCCTATACAACGATCGTGCGCGTGTTTCAGAGCGGCGTGCTGGATGACATGATTGATGCACCGCGCATGGTGGTGCATCTGTATCACGATGTGCAGATGGCGGAAGTGACCGACTTTCAACGCAAGCGTCACTTCGAGGGGCGCTACCGCTATCCCAACGCCCACATGCACCAGCCCGACGAGAAGCTGCAGCTCAACCGGTTTCTGGGCGAGTGGCTGGAGCACGGCCTGGCCCACGGTCAGGATACGCGTATTTTCGAGACGCCCTGAGCTCGGCGGTAGCGCCCGATTTATCGCTGTGCATGCCTGCGTTCATCTCGCCTGTCATATCGCGCCACTGTCTGTCGCTTCCCCGTGATGACGTTGTTTTCTGGAGTATCCCATGCTGATTGTTCAGCTGTCGGACAGCCATTTGAGCGCTGACCCGGCCCGGCATTACCGCGGTGTTGATGTTCAAAAGCGTCTGGGGTCGATTCTGGCAGACGTTGTCCGTTATCAGCCGGATCTGGTCGTGGTCAGCGGCGATGTCAGCGATGACGGCTCGGTCGAATCCTATCAGCGTGCCGCTGAACAGCTTGATGCGCTTGGCTGTCGCTGGGTGTGGCTGCCGGGCAATCATGATCACCCGGCCACCATGGCGAGCGTGCGTGAGCTGGTGCCGGTCGTCCATCCAGGCGGATGGCAGATCATCCTGCTCAACAGCTGGATCGAGAATGAGGAGGGCGGACGGCTGGGGGAAGCGCAGCTGGCGCGCCTCAGGGCACAGCTGGCAGATGATGACACGCCGACACTGATTGTGCTGCATCATCCACCCGTAACGGTGGAGTCGGCCTGGATGAACGAGATTGGTCTCGAAGACCGCGAGGCGTTCTGGGCCGCACTTGACCAATATGACCACGTACATGCCGTGCTGTGCGGTCATATTCATCACGAGCGCACCTGTCTGCAGGATCGGATACCGGTCATGTCAGTACCGGCCATCGCCGCCCAGTTCGTTCCCGATAGACCCGATTTCGCCGTGGATAACGACGCACCGGGCGGCTTTCGCCTGATACGCCTGTCCGACAAGGACGCCTCCAGGCCCTTGTTGTCGAGTCGAGTGGCATATGTTTACGACGATTGAGCCGATCACTCTGGCGTTGACGGTTCAATTTTTATAGCTTTAATGTCTAAAGGAAGAAAAGTTGATTCTTTGACGTTATGAAGGCAGCTCGCTAACGTGAGCGCATCATTTTGCTCGTGACGCTATCCATCGCGAGACACCCCGTTTACAGCGTCATCGTCTCCCGGCGATGGCGTTTGGTCATGAGAGGTTGTGACACGCATGCTTTCTCCCGAGCGGCAAACACATCTGAAACAGCTTGAAGCCGAGTCGATTCATATCATACGAGAGGTTGCCGCCGAGTTTCGCAATCCCGTCATGCTCTATTCGATCGGCAAGGACTCCTCGGTCATGCTGCATCTGGCGCGCAAGGCGTTCTATCCCGGTACGCCGCCGTTCCCGCTGATGCACGTCAACACCACGTGGAAGTTCAAGGAAATGATCGAGTTTCGCGACCGCATGGCGGCCGAAACCGGCATGGAGCTGATCGAGCACATCAACGAGGAAGGCCGTGAAGCGGGCATCAACCCGTTTGACCACGGCAGCTCCAAGTACACCGACATCATGAAGACCCAGTCGCTCAAGCAGGCGCTGGACAAGTACGGCTTCGATGCCGCCTTTGGCGGGGCGCGTCGTGATGAAGAGGCTTCGCGCGCCAAGGAGCGCGTCTACTCCTTTCGCGACAAGTACCACCGCTGGGACCCGAAGAATCAGCGTCCCGAGCTGTGGAGCCTGTATAACGGCCACGTGAACAAGGGCGAGTCGATTCGTGTCTTCCCGCTTTCCAACTGGACCGAGCTGGATATCTGGCAATACATCTATCTGGAATCGATTCCGATCGTGCCGCTGTACTACGCCGCCAAACGTCCGGTGGTCGAGCGTGACGGCACGCTGATCATGGTCGATGACGAGCGCATGCCGCTGGAAGAGGGTGAGGTGCCCGAGATGAAATCCGTGCGGTTCAGAACGCTGGGCTGCTATCCGCTGACCGGGGCGGTCGAGTCCGAGGCGGCAACGCTGCCCGACATCATTCAGGAAATGCTCCTGACCCGTACCAGTGAACGCTCCGGGCGCGCCATCGATCACGATCAGGCCGGCTCCATGGAACGCAAGAAACGCGAAGGTTACTTCTGAGGCGCATATGGCACACCAATCATCTTTGATAGCCGACAATATCGAGGCGTATCTCAAGGAGCACGAAGCCAAGGATCTGCTGCGCTTCATTACCTGCGGGAGCGTCGATGACGGCAAGTCGACCCTGATCGGGCGACTGCTGCACGACTCGAAAATGATCTATGAAGATCAGCTGGCGGCGCTGACGCGGGATTCAAAGACCCGCGGCACCACCGGTGAGCGGGTGGATCTGGCACTGCTGGTGGACGGTCTGCAGTCCGAGCGCGAGCAGGGCATCACCATCGATGTGGCCTATCGCTTCTTCTCGACCGACAAGCGCAAGTTCATCATCGCCGATACCCCCGGGCATGAGCAGTACACCCGCAATATGGCCACCGGTGCCTCCACCGCAAGCCTGGCGGTCATCCTGATCGATGCGCGCTACGGCGTGCAGGTGCAGACGCGTCGCCACAGCTTCATCGCCGATCTACTCGGTATTCAGCACCTGGTGATCGCGGTCAACAAGATGGACCTGGTCGATTACTCCCAGGAACGTTTTGAAGAGATCAAGCGCGACTACCTGAACTTCGCCGAGAATCTCAAGGCGCGAGACATCACCTTTGTGCCCATGTCGGCGCTGGAAGGCGACAACGTCGTCAACCCGAGTGCCAACATGCCCTGGCATGACGGCGTGCCGCTGCTGGAGCAGCTGGAAAACGTCGAGATTTCTCGCGATCAGAACCTGACGGACCTGCGCTTTCCGGTACAGTACGTCAATCGCCCCAACCTGGATTTTCGTGGCTATGCCGGCACGCTGGCCGCCGGGGTACTGCGTCCAGGACAGACGGTCAAGGTGCTGCCCTCCGGCAAGATCTCCACGGTTGAACGCATTGTGACCTTTGATGGCGATCTCGATGAGGCGTGGCCCGGTCAGGCCATTACCGTGACGCTGGCCGATGAGGTTGATATCTCGCGCGGTGACTGGCTGGTGGCCGCCGATACCGAACTGCCGATGTCCAACGCCTTCAGCGCTGATATTGTCTGGATGAACGAGCGTGAGATGACGCCCGGTCGTGGCTACGACTTCAAGCTGGCCACCCGCGATGTCAGCGGCCAGATCAGCGCCATCGATTACGGCATCGACGTCAACACGCTGGCGCATCACGACGCCGACCGGCTGGCGCTCAACGAAATCGGCCGCTGTCAGGTCACGCTGACCCAGCCTGTCCCGGTGGATGCCTATGACACCAGCCCCGGTACCGGCAGCTTCATCGTGATCGATCGACTGACCAATCTGACGGTCGGTGCCGGCATGATCCGAAGCGCCGCCGATCAGACGCAGGGCAGCGACAGCGTTGACTGGCAGGCCTTTGAGGTCGAACTCAACGACCTGATCCGTCGTCACTTCCCGCACTGGGAAGCCAAAGACGTGCGCGATATCTTCAAGCGCTGACGCGAGCCGCTGAAGTGATCCACGCCCGGCCATGTGCCGGGCGTTTTTGTGTCCGGCTTTCCGATATGACGCCAGCTTCCGGAGGTGTTCCGCTGGCCTGTCAGGCGTTGCCGTGGATACGGCACTGAAAGCGCTGCTCGCCGATGGCATGGCCCCACCGTGGCGCTTTTCATGGGAGAGGCGTTGACCGGCAGACAGCTCGATATATCAACGTCTCGCAGGCTCTGCGAGACGTTTTTTTATGTGGGCTTTTATATGCGCGGTTAACAGGTTGTCGCGCTGCGAAGACGACCCAGTAGCATGATCGGGTACTCATTTTTCCTTAAGATTCATTTCAAATAGTAGCGTTGCCTCATTATAATGGCCCCGCCTTTCATGCCGTCAGGCAGCGTACGCCCTGTTTCGGGCGGTGTTTTTTATCTTATCGATCAGGATGGAACATGGTTATTGGAAAGGGGCAGCGTGCGCTGTGGGTGATGACGGGCAGTCTGGCACTGGCGCAGGCAGGCACTGCCAGAGCAGAAGTCAATCTGGTATCGCCTGATGAGACGCCGCGCGGCCCGCTTGATCGAGTCGAGGTTCAGATCGGCGGTAGCATCAGGGCACAGTATTTTAACGAGATGGGCGGTTCCGACGACGGCAGCTACAGGCACCGTGGCTATGACGGCGGCACGCGCTTTCGTCTGCACGTCAACTACCATGTCAACGATGATCTGAAGCTTTTAAGCTATGCCGAGCTGGGTGTCGACACGGCTCGGGTCATGGGCTGGAAGGACCACTATGACCGGAACAGCGATGACAGCGCGACCAACCGCCGACAGGTCTATTTCGGTTTTGACAGCGCCCGTTACGGCCGACTGACCGTCGGCAAGCAGAACAGTATTTATTACGATACGGTCGGCGTACGTACCGATCTCTGGGACCACGACATGCTCGCCCAGGCGCCCGGTGTTGGCGTCAGCGGTGACCACGACGGCAGCTATCGCGCGCGCCGCAGCCTGAAGTATCTCTACCCGATGGGCGATTTAACCTTCTATCTGGGTTGGCTCTTTCCGGATGAGGCGCTTCATCTTGCCGATAACATTGACTACCAGCGCCATCATGGCGGCTCTGTCGGCATGGACTGGGCGTTTGCGCCGGACTGGCTGCTGAGTGCGGCCTATAGCAACGTCAAGGCCGATACGCGCGACGGCAGCGACAGGAACACCTGGCATCAGCAGATCACCGGCAGTGCCCTGACATGGACGCCTGGCCCGTGGTATGCCTCGGTGGGTGGCGGCTATTACAGTGATTTCGTGCCCGGTGACGAGCTGCGCCCGGACCGCTATTTTGCCGGTGATGCCTATGGCGTCGAGTACGTGGTCCGCTACACCATTCCTGTTGATGCCGACTGGCTCGTCAACCTGCAGCCTTATGTGGCTGGTGACCGGCTGAGCCAGCAGGGCCGCAACGACTATCAGAGCAATCACCAGGTGGTGGGGCTTGTGACCCAGTTTCCCTGGAAGCTGCGCCTTGATCTGGAGCACACCTTTGCCAATACCAGTGACCATGAAGCGGACGTGACGCTGGCAAGGCTTCGCTACGACTTCTAACGCAAGCGCCCAGGCCACATGTCCGCAAACGGCGAGTGACGTCGCGCTGGATGAGATACATTAGGGATATGAACCTTGCCCCCGATGTCTGCTATCAGGCGCTTGCCTCCCGCGATCACCGCTTTGACGGCCAGTTTGTCGTCGGCGTGACCTCGACCGGCATCTACTGCCGGCCGATCTGTCGCGTGCGCTGCCCGAAGCTTGATCACTGCCGCTTTTTTGTGCATCCGGCGGCTGCCGAGCGGGCCGGGTTTCGCCCGTGTCTGCGCTGTCGACCGGAGCTGGCGCCGGGGCTGGCCATTCAAGCCGCAGGGATAGCGTCTGACATCCCGCCGGCGTTATCAGAAGAGGAGGCATCGTCATGACGCAGTACGCCGTTATGCCCTCTGCGCTGGGTGATATTGTCCTGCGCGCCGAATCGGAGTCCCTGACCGGGGTCTTCTTCCATGATCAGAAGCATTTTCCACTCTCGGTGAGCGGTCCTCTTGTACCGGCCGCGGAGAGTCACTCGCTCGTGATTCGCCAGGCCTTTGAGGAACTTGAGGAGTACTTCGATGGCATCCGGCAGCGCTTTGAACTGCCGCTTTCAATGCCGGGCAGCGCCTTCCAGCAGCGGGTCTGGCGGTGTCTGGCTGACATTGGCTTCGGTGAGGTGCTGAGCTACTGTGCGCTGGCGCGAGCGCTCGGCCTGTCCCGGGGCCATGCACGGGCGGTCGGCAGTGCGGTCGGACGCAATCCGGTGTCGATCATCGTGCCCTGTCATCGCGTGCTGGCTGGCAGTGGCGGTCTCAACGGTTACGCTGGCGGGCTCGAGCGCAAGGCGCACCTGCTGGCGCTGGAAGGGCGCCCGGAGGGCTCAGCTGCCCTCCGCCAGATCGAGGGCGAGCATCATCTCGCCGCTGGCGTCAAAGGCTTCCAGTGATGTCGTAAGCCCTTCGGGGCCGGGGCGAACCACCTGCCAGACTTCCTGCAGGGCGCTGCTGTCGAGTGACAGGGTCAGATGATCGCTCTCGAGCTGCAGTGTGTCCTGGCGCCCCTGATGAAAATGATGGAAGCGAACGCGGTGGTGGTGCGCGCCGCCGCCGTGAATCAGGCTGGCGCGTGTGGGCTGGGTACGACGGCAGGCGCCGGCAAGCGCCATGATAAAACGCTGCGGTGGCAGGGGCGTGCTGAAGTGTCCGGCCACGGCGCGGTTGGCATCGATGCGTCGCAGACGATGCCGGGACAGCAGTCGCGAAAAATCACCAGTGTCGCGCATGGCGCGCCACGTCTTGAGCAGGGCCGGGCGGTGATTGTCGGTGCAGTCGTTGGCGATATCGATGCAGTGCGTGAATCCGGGCGTTTTCAGTCCAGCGAAGTACTCGAGCAGTTTCCAGCCGGTAGCTTCAGGCGTCAGGCCATACAGCTGATGAAGTACCCGGCCGAAGCGATCGAACACCTGCAGGCAGGGTGCCGGCTCGGCGCCCGGCGCTGGTGCTTCCCGGGACAGGCAGACCCAGTACCAGCAGGGCAGCAGCAGCTGCATGGCCAGCGCCTGATGATCGCGGATGCTGGCATGGCGCTGGTCGGCGTCGATGCGACAGTCTCCGAGCCGGCTTGAAAGCGCAGCGTGGGCGGTCCGGGTCACCATCCTGACCTGACCCAGCTGCGGCAGCATCATGACCAGATCGCAGGGCGTCAGGGTCAGCGAATGCACGCCACGACCCAGGCGCGAGGCCTGAATCTCGCCTTCACTACAGCCCAGCAGTTCCGCCAGTGCGCGGCATTCCAGATGCGGGGCGCGCAGGCGCGCCTCTTCAAAGGCTTCAAATACAACATTGGCCTGGCGCATGGGAAAGCCCTCGTGGCGTGACGGATCGGCAAGATGGTAAATTTATGCTAATGATAACCATTCACATCGCGACATCAAGACATATGCGTTAAAAACGCATTAATACCTTTTGATAGGGAGCTCTTTTCAAGGGCCCTGAGCGCTTCAGGGCTTTTGGGCAATGATCACGGCGCGTCGGGGAGCCGGATAGCCTTCGACCGTTCGGCTCGTGTCTTCAGGGTCAAGAAAGTCCGCCAGCGACTGGAAGGTCATCCACTCGGTCGCACGCTGCTCTTCCAGCAGGGTGTCGGCTTCGTCCACCACGCGGGCATTTTGAAAGCCCACTCGCGACAGCCAGTGGATCAGGGCGCTTGAAGAGGGTAGAAACCAGACGTTGGGCATCTGCGCGTAGCGCTCGCCCGGGACGAGCACCTGATGCTCGTCGCCTTCTACCACCAGGGTCTCGAGCACCAGCTCGCCGCCGGGTCGCAGCGTGTCATACAGCTCGCGCAGGTGGTCGATGGGGGAACGACGGTGATAGAGCACGCCCATGGAAAAGACCGTGTCAAAGGCGGCCAGCCCTGGCGGGACTTCCTCGATGCCGACCGGTAGAAAGTGCACCCCGGCGTCGCCGATGAAATGGCGCATGGCGTGGAACTGCCAGTAAAAGCGCGGTGAAGGGTCAATGACCAGCACGAAATCGGCGCCGGCACCGGCCATGCGCCAGCCGTGATAACCGTTGCCGCCGCCGACATCGAGCACGCGCCGCCCGCGAAGATCGCTCAGATGCGGCGCCAGGCGCTGCCATTTCCAGTCCGAGCGCCACTCGGTATCGATGGTGATCTCACCGATGCGATAGGGCCCCTTGCGCCAGGGCGCCAGAATTTTCAGCAGGTTGTCGCACTGTCGGCGGCTGGCATCATCCATCACCACGTCCACGCTGACCGTATCCTGCGTCAGGTGGACGCCCTGTCGCTCAAGCGTCGGCAGCCGTTTGACCGCGCGCTCCCAAGCAGGCAGATCACCAAAGCGCTGGCGATCCAGCCCGCGGGCAAGCTGTTCGGGCAAACGGGCCAGCCAGCTCTCGAGCCCCTGCTCGAGAAAGGCGTGATAAAGGGGAAGATGGCGGTCATCGATCGACATGCAGGGATCCGGCTAAGCAGAAGACAGGGCAGAGGCGTTATTTGAAGGCCAGTATCGAGGCGAAATTGAGATACTGAAACCAGGTGTCATGGCGGGTGAAACCGGTGCGCGCCAGCCGCTCGTGATGG
The DNA here is from genome assembly GCF_900112585.1 of Kushneria avicenniae. Lineage (GTDB taxonomy): Bacteria > Pseudomonadota > Gammaproteobacteria > Pseudomonadales > Halomonadaceae > Kushneria > Kushneria avicenniae. The sequence continues at coordinate 543,743 of NZ_FOLY01000002.1, forward strand.
GTAGAGAGCCGATCCGGAATCATGACCTCCTCAAGCGCCGTGCGTTTCTGGCTGATCTCGAGATCGGAGTAGCCGTTGGCCCGCTTGAAGTCATGGTGTAGATCGATCAGGAGCTGCTCCTGACCCGGTTCGCCCAGAATCTTTTCCGACAGCAGCAGCACACCGCCGGGCTCAAGCGCCTGATACAGACGAGCGATCACGGCATCGCGCTCGCTCGGGTCAAGAAACTGTAACGTAAAATTGACCATGATCATGCCGGCAGAGGGCAACGGGCAGTCGCGAATATCGCCCTGACGAACGTCGATGCGGTGCTCGGGAGCCTGCTGTGTGAGCAGGGTGCGGGCCTTGTCTACCATGGGGCCTGAAAGATCAATGGCTTCCAGCGTGAAGGCCCCGGGCGCCAGGCGCTGACAAATGGAGAGCGTCGAGGCGCCCAGCGAGCAGCCCAGATCCAGCACATGCGCACCGGGACTCAGGTGGCGTGCCGCGATCACACCGGCCATGCTGGTGATCTGGGCATAGCCCGGCACCGAGCGTCGAATCATGTCGGGAAAGCAGTCCACCACGCGCTCGTCGAATGAAAAATCGGCGACCTGATCCAGCGGTGTCGAAAAAAGGGCGTCGCGTCGGGAGACGTCGGTCATCGGGGTACCCAAGGTCTATCAGGCTCTGGAGAAGGTTGTTCGGTCATGCAGACAGTGGTCTGATAGGGACCCGCTGCGTGCCAGACACGCCATCTGTCAGAATGAACATCGAACAGGGCGGTCTTGATAGCCGACCATGTTACGCTTTGAGCGCTAAAGCTGCACCCATCACGGAGGAAGAGCCAGGATGTCGATTCGTCATAACAAGGCGTGGAAGGCGCTTGAAAGTCATCGCGATACGATGCGTGATGTGCATCTCACGACCCTGTTCGAGCAGGATGGGCGTTTTGATGCCTTCTCTCGCCGGGCCGCCGGGCTGACGCTGGATTTTTCCAAGCAGCGCATTCAACGTGAAACGCTGGATCATCTGCTCGATCTGGCCCGCGAAGCGAAGGTGGAAGGCGCCATCGAGCGTTTGCTGTCGGGTCGTCGCGTCAACCTGACAGAAGATCGTCCGGCCCTGCATACGGCGTTGCGATTGCCGCAGGGCGGCGAGTTTCATGTCGAGGGCGAAGACGTTCAGGCCGCCGTGCATGACAGCCTTGATCGCATGCAGCAGATGGTTGAAAAGCTTCAGGCCGGTCAGTGGCGTGGTGCGAATGGCCATGCCATCAAACAGGTCATCAACCTCGGGGTCGGTGGCTCCGATCTGGGCCCGCTGATGGTGGTCAAGGCGCTGGAAGACGCTTTCGTGTCACCCAACGCGCTTGACGTCCATTTTGCCTCGACCATTGATGGTTCCCAGCTGGCCGAGCTGCTGCCGACGCTGGATGCCGACGAGACGCTGTTCATCTACTCCTCCAAGTCGTTTGGCACCATCGATACCTCGGCCAATGCCGATACGGCGCTGGCCTGGCTTGCCGAGCAGACCGGCAGCGATATCGAGCGCATCAAGCGTCACCATTTCATCGGTGTCTCCACCAAACCCGAGAAGATGACCGAGTGGGGCATTGCCGCCGATCATCAGCTGCTGTTCTGGGACTGGGTCGGCGGTCGCTACTCCTTCTGGAGCGCCATCGGTCTGCCCATCGCCATTCGTCTGGGCATGGACAACTTCCGTCGCCTGCTCGCCGGCGGCCACGCCATGGACGAGCACTTCGCCTCGGCACCACTGGAAGACAATCTGCCGGTGCTGTTCGGCCTGCTGGGTATCTGGAACACCAATTTCCTCGATATCGAGTCGCTGGCGGTGCTGCCCTACGACGGTCGCCTCAAGCATCTGCCGGGCTATCTCCAGCAGCTCGAGATGGAGTCCAACGGCAAGTCGTCGACCAATGAAGGCGACAAGGTCGACTACAACACCTGCCCGATCCTGTGGGGCGAGATCGGTCCCAACGGCCAGCATGCCTTCTATCAGCTGCTGCACCAGGGCACGCGCTCGGTTGCCTGCGACTTCATTGCTCCGATCAAGCGCTATGACCATGTTGAAAGCGCGCCGGTCCGCGAAAGTCTTGAGCGTCAGCATCGCTTGTCACTGGCCAACTGCTTTGCCCAGTCGCGCGTGCTGATGCTGGGCGATGACGCCATCGACAGCAGCGAGACGCCGCCGGCGCACAAGCGCTATGCCGGCAATCAGCCCTCTTCCACCATCCTGTTCGACACGCTGTCGCCCGAGTCCCTCGGGGCACTGGTCGCGCTCTATGAACACAAGGTATATGTCCAGGGCGCCATCTGGGACATTGATTCGTTCGATCAGTGGGGCGTGGAGCTTGGCAAGAAGATTGCCAATGAAACGGCCGATATTCTGGAAAGCGGCCATGGTGCCGACAAGCTGGATGACTCGAGTCGTCATCTGATCGAGACCGTTCTGGGCCGGCACGACAGTGTCTGAAAAAATGGCTGTTTATTTATACAGTGATTGCGTTATCCTGATGTCATGATTGATCACGTCAAAGCCGTCGACAACGTGCTTTATCTGCACGGTTTCAATAGCCATCCCGGTTCGGCCAAGGCCGAGCTGACGCGTCGGGCCTGTGAGCAGGCCCGACCGCAGCCGCGCTTTATCGTACCGGCCCTGTCGCATCACCCGGGCCCTGCCTGGGAGACGGCTCAGGAGGTCATGAGCTCGCTCAGGGGACGTACCATGGTGATCGGCAGTTCCATGGGCGGGTTTCTCGCCATGGGGCTTGCCCGTACCCATGATGTCGAGCGGGTGGTGCTCATCAATCCGGCCGTTGATCCGCTGCAGATTGCGCTGGCGCGTATGGGCAGCGAAATCGAGCATGTCGAGACCGGTGAGATGTTCGTGATCGACGAGAGCTATGCCACGGCCCTGCGCGAGCAGCAGGCCGAGGTGGTCAATACCGACCGCTTTCTGGTGCTGCTGGGCAGCGAGGATGAAATTCTCGACTACCGTCAGGCGCTGGAAATGCTGGAAGGCAGCCGGTTTGTCATCAATGAAGGTGATGATCACGGCCTGAGCCGGTATCCTGAGCTGCTCTCGACAGTGCTGGCCCATGGTGGCCTGACGCTGCCGGAAGATTTCAATCCCGTGCCCTGAAACGTTGCGCTGACGAATCGGCCACATTGACATCACGGGTCGGGCAGGGTGCCCGACCCGCCGTGACAGCGCTGATCGTTTCCGATAGCCCCTTCGGCGCTTGACGATGAGCGCTTCTCGTTCATTTCTGACGCGATTTCACGTATGACCCAGTACAGTGCCAGTTCCATTGAGGTGCTTTCCGGTCTCGAGCCGGTTCGCAAGCGCCCCGGTATGTATACCGATACGACCCGCCCCAATCACCTCGTGCAGGAGGTGGTGGACAACAGCGTCGACGAGGCGCTGGCCGGTCACGCCCGCAGGATCGCCGTCAACCTGCGCAGCGATGGTGCCATCGAAGTCATTGATGATGGCCGGGGCATGCCCATCGATATTCACCCCGAGCACGGGGTGTCCGGCATCGAGCTGATCCTGACCCGCCTGCATGCCGGCGGCAAGTTTTCCCAGTCCAGCTATCGCTTCTCCGGCGGCCTGCACGGTGTCGGGGTGTCGGTGGTCAACGCGCTTTCCGAGCGCCTTGAGGTCGAGGTGTGCAAGGCCGGCAAGCGCTACCGCACCGCCTTTGCCTTCGGCGAGAAGATCGAAGAGCTCGCCGTCATTGGCGACTGTCCCAAAAAAATGACCGGCACCACGGTGCGCTTCTGGCCTGAGGCAGCCTATTTTGACAGCGCCTCGGTATCGGTGGCCCGCCTGTCGCACCTGCTGAGGGCCAAGGCTGTACTCTGTCCGGGGCTTGAGGTCGTTCTGACCGAAAGCAATGGCAATGTCAGTACCTGGCACTACGAGGATGGGCTGCGCGACTACCTTGCCCAGTCCACCGACGGGTTCGAACCGCTGCCGGCCACGCCCTTTGTCGGCAGCTTCGAGGATGACGAGCACAGCGTTGACTGGGCGATCCAGTGGCTGCCGGAGGGCGGCGAGGCGCTGGTCGAATCCTACGTCAACCTGATCCCCACCACCCTGGGCGGCACGCACGTCAACGGCTTTCGCACCGGTCTGCTGGAAGCGCTGCGCGAGTTCTGTGACTACCGCAGCCTGCTGCCGCGTAACGTCAAGCTCTCCGGCGATGACCTGTGGGAGCGGGTGGCCTTTGTGCTCTCGATCAAGATGTTCGAGCCGCAGTTTGCCGGTCAGACCAAGGAGCGCCTCTCTTCACGTGCCGTGGCGGGCTTTGTGTCGGCCGTGGTCAAGGACGCCTTTTCCCTGTGGCTCAACGAGCACACCGCTCAGGCCGAGCAGCTGGCTGAACTTGTCATCAGTGCGGCCCAGCGCCGACAGCGTTCTTCCAAAAAGGTCGCGCGCAAGAAGGTGACCCAGGGGCCCGCCCTGCCCGGCAAGCTGGCGGACTGCTCCAGCCAGGATCCTACGGTCGGCGAGCTGTTTCTGGTCGAGGGCGACAGCGCCGGTGGCAGCGCCAAGCAGGCGCGCAATCGGGAAACCCAGGCGATCTTGCCACTCAAGGGCAAGATCATGAACACCTGGGAGGTCGATCCGCAGGAAGTGCTGGGCTCGCAGGAGATTCACGATATCGCCGTGGCGCTGGGCATGGACCCGGGCAGCGACAACCTCGAGCGTCTGCGCTATCACAAGATCTGCATTCTGGCCGATGCCGATTCTGACGGTCTGCACATTGCCACGCTGTTGTGTGCCCTGTTCGTGCGTCACTTCCCGTCACTGGTCGATGCCGGTCACGTGTTTGTTGCCATGCCGCCGCTGTATCGCATCGACCTGGGCAAGGAGGTGCATTACGCCCTCGATGAAAGCGAAAAGGCCGCCATTCTCAAGAAGCTGGCCAGCCGTCGCGGCACGCCGGGCGTGCAGCGCTTCAAGGGACTCGGCGAGATGAGCCCGGTACAGCTTCGCGAGACCACCATGGCGCCGGACACTCGACGACTGGTGCAGCTCACGCGGGAGGCCGGTGACGACACGATGGAACTCATGGATATGCTGCTGGCCAAAAAACGCGCCGGCGATCGTCGCGGCTGGCTGGAACGTTACGGCAACATGGCTGAGGTGGACGTCTAAAATGACCATGGATATTCACGTCCGCGAAGGGGACGTCGAGCGCCTGGCGCTTCGAAGCTATACAGAAAAGGCGTATCTCGACTACTCGATGTACGTCATTCTCGATCGCGCGCTGCCCAACATCGGTGATGGTCTGAAGCCGGTGCAGCGCCGCATCGTCTACGCCATGCGCGAGTTGTCGCTGACGGCGAATGCCAAGTACAAGAAGTCGGCGCGTACCGTCGGCGATGTACTCGGCAAGTTTCATCCCCACGGTGACAGCGCCTGCTATGAAGCCATGGTGCTCATGGCGCAGTCGTTCAGCTATCGCTATCCGCTGGTGGATGGTCAGGGCAACTGGGGCAGTCCGGATGATCCCAAATCGTTCGCCGCGATGCGCTATACCGAATCGCGTCTGACGCGCTTTTCCGAGGTGCTGCTCTCGGAGCTGGGGCAGGGCACCGTGGACTGGATACCCAACTTCGACGGCACCATGAACGAGCCGGCGGTGCTGCCCTCGCGGCTGCCGCACGTGCTGCTCAACGGGGGCTCCGGTATCGCGGTCGGCATGGCCACCGATATTCCGCCGCATAACGTGCGTGAAGTCATCGAGGCCACCATCCATCGGCTGCGCCATCCCGACTGCAGCGTGGAGGAACTCTGCGAGCGGCTGCCGGCACCGGACTTTCCCACGGCGCCTGAAATCATCACGCCGGGGGCTGACCTGCAAAGGATGTATACCACCGGTCGCGGCTCGGTGAAGATGCGAGCGCGCTACACGCGGGAAGACAACGACATCATCATCAACGCGCTGCCCTGGCAGGTCAGCGGTGCGCGCGTGCTGGAGCAGATGGCCGCACAGATGCAGGCCAAAAAGCTGCCGATGGTGGCAGATCTGCGTGACGAGTCTACCCATGAAGAGCCCACGCGGCTGGTGATCGTCCCGCGCTCCAATCGCGTCGATGTCGAGGCGCTGATGGATCATCTCTTCGCCACCACCGATCTGGAAAAGAGTTCGCGCGTCAACATGAACCTGATCGGGCTGGATGGTCGTCCGCAGGTCATGTCGCTGGATCACCTGCTCGATGAGTGGCTGACGTTTCGGCGCAACACCGTGCGCCGGCGTCTGGAACATCGCCTGGGCAAGGTGGAGGATCGTCTTCACATTCTTGAAGGTCTGCTGATCGCCTATCTCGATATCGACGAGGTGATTCGCATCATTCGTGAGGAAGACGAGCCGAAACCGGCCCTGATTGCCCATTTCGGTCTCAGCGACCGCCAGGCCGATGCCATCCTGGAGCTGCGTCTGCGCCATCTGGCAAGGCTCGAGGAGATGAAGCTCAAGAGCGAGCGCGATGAGCTGGAACGCGAACGCGAACAGCTCCAGAAGCTTCTGGGCAGTGAACGTGAGATGACGAAACTGATTGAGCGTGAACTGAAGGCCGATTCAAAAGCCTATGGCGATGATCGTCGCAGTCCGCTGGTCGAACGGCAGGACGCGAAAGCGCTCTCCGAGGCCGATCTGCTCGGGGCGGATCCGATTACCGTCGTGGTTTCCGAGAAGGGCTGGATTCGCGCCGCCAAGGGGCATGACATCGATCCGAAAAGCCTCTCCTACAAGTCCGGCGACAACTACGCCTTTTCTGCCCACGGCAAGACCAATCAGCCGCTGGTGCTGCTGGAAGACAGCGGGCGCGCCTATACGCTCGCCGCGCATCAGCTGCCCTCGGCGCGCGGACAGGGCGAACCGGTCTCGGGCCGGGTCAATCTGGCGGCCGGCTCGAAGCTGCGGGCTGCCATGATCGGGGCGCCCGATCAGCGCTATCTGCTGGGCAGTGACGGCGGTTACGCCTTCAGCATTGCGCTCGAGGAGATGACCGGGCGCAGCAGGTCCGGCAAGGCCGTTCTGAGCATTCCCAAGGGCTGCGATGTGCTGCTGCCACTTCCCCTCTCCGGCGATACGCAGAAAGTGGCCGTTGTCTCCAGTGAAGGGCGGCTTCTGGTGTTCGAGGCAGGTGAGCTGCCGGCCATGAGCAAGGGCAAGGGCACGCGCATGATGGACATTACCGGGACACGTGCCGCCAATCGTGAAGAGTTCGTGCGGGACTGGATCGTGCTGGAATCGGGCCAGGCGCTCGTGGTTCACGCCGGCAAGCGCAAGAAGCGCCTGACGGGCGAGGAGCTTGACGGCTATGTCGGCAGCGCCGGCAAGCGCGGCACAAAGCTGCCGCAGGGCTTTCAGAAGGTGGATCGGCTGGCGGCCGAGTAGCTCTTGTTCCTGCAGGAAGGTCCTGATCAGGGGCCGGCGGGCCAGCCCGTCGGCCTTGAGCCCTTTTTTTGAAGTATGCGAGACAACGACATGACGCAAAGGCTGCTGGTACGTGCCACCGGTCAGGCCAGACCGGGCCAGCTGGCGAGGGTGAGCCGACTTCTGGATGACGGCGGTATTCAACTGCTGGACATCAATCAGCGTGTCACGCTGGATCAGGCAGTGCTGGAAGTGCTGATCGAGAGCGACGATGACAGCGCAGTGCTGTCGCTGCGCTCAGGACCCTCATGGCAGGCGGTTGAAGACGAGACAGGCCTTGAGCTGTCGCTGCATCAGGTTGATCAAGCGGCAATGAAACGTGCGCCGACGCCGTCCTCCGATCTGATCATGACGCTCATGGCGGATCGGCTTTCGGCGACGCTTCTGGCGCAGGTGGATGAACTCGTGAGCCAGCAGGGGCTGGTGGTCGAGTGTCTTCAGCGTCTTTCGGGCTTTAATGCCTCAAATGATGCGGCATCCGCCGGCGGGGTCTGCCTTGACTACCATCTGCATGGCGAGTCGGTCGATATTGAGGTACTGCGTCAATCCCTGCTGGCGCTGGCCACCGAGCAGGGCATTGACATCGCGCTGCAGGAAGACAGCCCCTGGCGCCATCAACGCCGTCTGATCTGCTTTGACATGGATTCGACCCTGATCAAGGCCGAGGTCATTGATGAGCTGGCACGCCGTCACGGCGTGTTTGATGCCGTCGCGGCCATCACCGAGCGGGCCATGCGGGGTGAAATCGACTTTCAGCAGAGCTTTCGCGAGCGCATGGCCATGCTGAACGGTCTCAGTGAATCGGTGCTTGAAGACATCGCCGGCAATCTGGAACTGATGGACGGCCTTGAACGTCTGATGACCCACCTCAAGCGGCTGGGCTATCGTACGGCCATCCTCTCGGGCGGCTTCACCTACTTCGCCCGCTATCTGCAGCAGCGCCTTGGTTTTGACGAGGTTCACGCCAACGAACTGATCATCGATGCGGGTGTGGTGACCGGTGAGGTTCAGCTGCCGATCGTGGATGCCGGGCGCAAGGCCGAGCTGTTGCTGGACATGGCCAAGCGTCACGGCATTGCCCCCGAGCAGACCGTGGCGGTAGGCGATGGGGCCAACGATCTGAAGATGCTGGCCTGTGCCGGCATGGGCGTGGCTTTCCACGCCAAGCCGCTGGTTCGTGAGAAGGCACGTATTTCACTGTCGCATCAAGGGCTTGATGCCCTGCTTTATCTGCTGGGTCACGACGACGCTGCCTTGCAGGCGCAATAACACAGGCGTCGGATTCACTGCTCAAGTCAGGCGGTAACGTGCCGATATCACGGGCATTTAGGGCATTCCGGCCCGCTCGGTGGATAATCTCATGTTTCCGGACTCCAATCTCAATTCAAGCAAGGCGCGACATCTCGACATCAATGCGCCTGACCAGATCGTCGAGACCTTCGCCGACCTGACCGGTCATGACGCCCGGCTGTCGATTCGTTTTGAAGGTCTAGAGGTTCAATATCCCGTGACGCTGGCGCTGCTGGATCGTGACCTGCATCAGTGCGTGCTCAGGGCCAGCGATCTTACGGACCTCAACGAGCATCTGAGCCAGCGCCTTCCCTTTTATCTGGAGATTCAGCACACCTCGATGTCGATGACCAGCGCCCTGATGCGTCCGCTCAAGACGAGCGGACAGGCAGACTGGGTCGATATCCGTGCGGCGCTGCCCGTGTCGTTCAAGCTGACCCGCCAGCGCAATCTGTTTCGGGCCACGCTCGAGCGCGGCATGAAGGTCAACATGCTCATGACCGCGCAGCGTGGCGGCAACGAGGTAGAAGGGCGATTGGTGGATCTCTCCATTGGGGGCTGTTTGATTGCGGTATCGGTCAACGACGCCATTCACTTCCAGATCGGCATGCCGCTGTATCGACTGCGTGCGGTTTTCCCGAGCTCCGAGGCCTTTGATGCCAGTGGCTGCGTGCGTCACATGCGCTGCAGTGACAATAGCGGCGATGTGATGGTGGGCGTGGTCTTTGATGCAAGCCTTGCCGATTTCGAACGACAGGTCTGGTTCTACGTGCGCGAGATCGAGCGAGAGGCCGTGCGTCTGGAAGCGCCCCCCGAACGTGAGGTGGCGCCGTCCCGGCTTTTTAATGAAGGCGGTGCCGCCATCGAGGTAGAGGCGATAGCCACGCCTCAGGAAGAAGCGCTGGCCACACTGCCGCTTTTCGATAACGTCAAGAACATCGCCCGCGCGCTGGGCGTTCAGCTGATCAATCTGCAGGCCGGCATGAGTCTGGAGACAGCGGTGCTGTCCGAGCAGGCGCGCCGTCTGCTGGCGCTTTTACAGGAGGATCGCCAGGCGCTTTTATACGCACTGGCCTGCGTCGAGCGCCATTCCACGCCCCTGGTGTGTCACGGCATGACCGTGGCAGCGCGGCTGGCCGATCTGGAAAGCGGTGCTCGCACCACCGAGCAGATCGTTCAGATGATGGCATGTGCGATGGTGCATGACTTCGGCAAGATACTGCTGCCCGAACAGGTACGACTGCATCAGGGCAGCATGGACGCCGCAACGCTCTTCCATCTGCATCCGCACGTCGAGCTTCTGCGTTTTCGCATCGAGCGCGATGCCTTTGCCGCTGACGTGCGCCGCGATGTGCTGCTGAGCATCAATGAACGTCTCGACGGCAGCGGCTATCCGCGCGGGCTGGATGGTCATTCGATGAGCCGGCTGGCGCGCATGGCGGCGGTGGTGGACGCCATTGATGCCATGGGTCGGCCCCGCAGCGATCGCCCGGCATGGCTGGCGCTGGATATCTATCGCCACATCTTCAATGCCGGCAGCTGCTTTGACACCGGTTGTGTCAATCGATACGTCAAGCGTTATGGATTTACCCCTATCGGCTCACTGGTAGCCTTTTCAAGCGGCTTCCAGGGCTGGGTCATGCGCCTTGATGGCAAGGGGCAGCCCTCTCGGGTTCGGGTCGTGCGTGAGCTGACGCATGACAAGCGCATGGATCAGGTGCTTGAAGGTGCCGATCTGGTACAGCTTGGAACGCTCGAGGGCTGCGTCGGGCGTCATGACAGTGCCATGATCCCCTGGTAAGCAAAAGGGTGACAAAGGCCTGTCAGCCGTAGGCGCGCTGATGGGCCTTTTTGCGTTTCAGGTAATCCTCGTCCTCACGGACCTGTATCCAGACCTTCTCGAATATGGCCGCCGACTCGGCCTTTTCCTGGTCAATGTCGCGCTTGCGAATTTCGCCGTTGTCATTGTATTTGCGCCCGCCGGGATAGTTGGCATAGCGCCGGGCGCGCGTGTGGCCCATCTGAATGAACTTGCGCGCCATGTCCATGCCGACAAAATCGTCGCGCGAGCGGTAGTCTTCGAACATCTCCAGAAGCTTTTGCGATGAGGCGCGAGCATCCTCCGGCGTCTTGAAACGCCAGTGGGGCAGCAGTTCGCCCTTATAGGGTTCGACGGTCAGCACCCCCTGTTCACCGCGGCCGACGCGGTAGTGTTCGGGATGCTGTCGACAGTTCGGTTTTTCGCCATCATCCTGCTGTGGCTGACCGGTCAGGGCGTCCTTTGAACGGCTCATGCCTTGTTTGTCCTTTGTCATGCTGCGCTGCCGTCCTTCCATGAAGTCATGCTGAAATACCGGCACCGGCCACGGATTTGAAAGTGGTCAACGTCATGCGTTATCAGCCATGATAGTTCAGCTCAACAGACAGGAAAGCGGTAATGCCATTACGATTCCAGGAAAAAGGGTTGTCACCTCTCGGCGCCGGAGTATCGGCGGCACGAGTCCGCACGCTGATGCTGACGCTACTGCTGGGCAGTGGGGCCATGCAGGGCTGTCAGGCCGGCGCTGCGCCGTCGGCGCAGGCGTCACCTGCCTCGTCGCAGGAGGCGTCGCAGGGCGCGGAGACTCAAAAATCCGCCTCGAATGACGAGACTGCCACTGTCAACAGCGAGGATCAGACGCCTGCCGAGCGTGAATCCTTTGAGCAGTGGGTCAACGAGTTCCGACAGAAGGCGCGCTCGGAAGGCATCACCGCGACCACGCTGGATGAAGCGCTGGCAGACGTGCGCTATCAGCCGCGCATTATCGAGCTCGATCGCTCGCAGCCGGAGTTCACCCGGGCCATCTGGGAATATCTCGACAGCGCGGTCTCTTCGAGCCGGGTCGACAACGGCCGCCGGAAACTGGATGAGCATCGCAGCGCCGCCGATCAGGCGCAGTCGCGCTACGGCGTACCGGGGTCGGTGATCACGGCCATCTGGGGAATCGAAAGCAACTACGGTGGCAACTTCGGCAGCTTTTCGACCATCGACGCCTTCGCGACGCTTGGCTATGAGGGGCGCCGTCACGCCTTTGCACAGGAGCAGCTGATTGCGGCCCTGCGCATCATTCAGGAAGGCGATATCGACCGCGAGCACATGCTGGGCTCCTGGGCCGGTGCGATGGGGCATACCCAGTTCATCCCCACCAGCTTTCTGGCCTACGCCGTGGACGGCGACAATGACGGCCGCCGCGACATCTGGGGCAGCATTTCCGACGTCATGGCCTCCACCGCCAACTATCTGGCCAGAAATGGCTGGCAGCGCGGCCAGCCCTGGGGTGTTGAAGTCCGCCTGCCCGATGACTTTGACTACTCCCGTACGGAGCTGTCCACACGTCAGTCCACCTCGTCCTGGCAGTCACAGGGCGTTCGTGCCGTCCAGGGGCAGTCACTGCCTGACTTCGAGCAGGCATCGGTCATCGCACCGGCCGGCGCCCAGGGCCCCGCCTTTCTGGTCGGTCCCAATTTCCGCGTCATCATGCGCTACAACAACGCCACCAGCTATGCCCTTGCCGTGGCGCTTCTGTCTCAGCGTATCGATGGTGGCCCCGGCGTACAGGCGGAGTGGCCTCGCGACGTCCGGCCGCTGACGCGTTCGCAGACAAAAGAGATGCAGAGTCTTCTGAATCAGAAGGGCTTTGGCACCGGCACCCCGGACGGCATCATGGGCCCCAACACCCGGGAAGGGCTGCGGGCATGGCAGCGCAGCGTGGGAAGAACGCCGGATGGCTTTTCCAGCACCAGCGTTCTGGAAGCATTGCGTCAGCCATGACCCGGATGAGCGGAATTAGACGAAAGTCGGTGTTACGATTCATCACACGTCAACGCGTCATCAATCCGTGATCGACTAGGCTTACCGGTGAAGGGAATCACTGGTAAGCATCGTCAGCCGGGCGATAGTCCGACACTGTCGCCGCCACGCACAGCCGGAGAGTTACCATGAAGGCAGCGCGCAACAATCCGTATGGGGTCATTCCTCCTCACCTGCTCAACCGTTTGATTGAAAACGGCAACGACCGTCATCGCCGCTGCGCGTTGAACACGCTCACCGTTGATTCGCGTTTCAGGGCTCGTACCGAGCGTCATACGGCCGCGACCGATGCCCGGCGTGGCCAGCAAGGGCAGCCGCTGCGCTATATCTTTGATGCCGGCAATACCATGGAGCTGCCCGGACGTCAGGTGCGACGCGAGGGGCAATCGGAGACCGGCGATGAGGCGGTGGATGAAGCCTATCGGGACCTTGGCGCGACCTATCGCTTTTTCTGGGAAGTACTCGAGCGTAACGCCATCGATGATGAAGGCGGTGCGCTGGTGGGTACGGTGCATTACGGCGAGGAGTATCAAAATGCCTTCTGGAACGGCTACCAGATGGTCTTTGGCGACGGCGACGGGGAAATCTTTCTCTCTTTCACTCGTGCGTTGGACGTGGTGGCCCACGAGCTGGCGCACGGGATCACCGAGCGCGAGGCCGGGCTTGTGTATTACAACCAGCCCGGGGCCCTGAACGAATCCGTCTCGGACGTCTTTGGCGTCATGGTGGCGCAATATGATGCCAACCAGACGGTGGAAGAGGCCGACTGGTCCATCGGGCGGGATCTGCTCGGACCCGGGATCAATGGTACGGGGCTACGCTCGATGTCCAACCCCGGCACGGCCTATGACGATCCGCTGCTGGGACGCGATCCGCAGCCGGGACACATGCGCGATTTCGTCGAGACCAACGAGGACAACGGCGGGGTCCATATCAACTCGGGCATTCCCAACCGCGCCTTCTATCTGACGGCCATGGCGCTGGGCGGTCACAGCTGGGAGCGCGCCGGCCGGGTCTGGTATGCCACGCTCATCGATGAGCGACTGGCCAATGATGCCGAGTTTGCCGATTTTGCCCGCTTGACGATCGATAATGCCGAACGCCTTTTTGATGGCAGCGAGGTTCGCGACGCCGTTCGCGACGGCTGGCAGGGCGTGGGGGTGGATGTATGAGCTATCAGCACTCTCTGGGCGAGCGCGCGCGCGTTCGTCTGGCGCGTGAGGGTGGTGTGGCCTACATGCCGGCACTGGCGAGCCCTCGCGAGATTGCCTTCCACGAATGTTCGCTGTCGCAGCGCAAGAAGGTCTGCAAGCTTCTTGATGAGGCCGAACGACTGAAATGCCCCGGGGATCAGGCAGGGCAGGGCGATCAGCGCTACTTTCGTATTCTGATCATGCCGGTGGGCAACGACAGCGACGTGATCACTCTGCACGTGCCCGAGCGTCGGGCGCCGGAAGCGCTGGTGGCCCTGTGGAAGAGCGGCCCCAGCGATTGACGCGCCGCCGATCAGTTCGGTGTCAATGATGCGTCAAGGGCTTCAACCGGCGTCTTGGCGCCGGCACCCGGCACTTCACGCACCAGACGCGGCAGCAGAAAGCCCGGCAGCGCCTCCCTGAGTCTGTCATGCAGCTGATGGGCTTCGTGGTCCGGCACATCAAAGTGCGCTGCGCCTGCCACCGGGTCCAGCACATGAAGGTAGTAGGGCAGAATGCCGGCCTCGAAAAGCCGTTCCGAAAGCGTCCTGAGCACCTCGACATCATCATTGACGCCGCGCAGCAGCACGCTCTGATTGAGCAGCGTGACGCCCGCGCCCTTGAGTTTGACACAGGCCTGCACCACGGCGTCATCGATCTCGTTGGCGTGATTGATGTGCAGCACCATCACTTTTTGCAGTCGCGTGCTCGAAAGCCACGCCAGCATGGCGTCATCGACACGATCAGGGATGACGACCGGCAGGCGGGTATGCAGACGCAACCGCTTGAGATGAGGGATGGCGTCAAGCTCACCAACCAGCCACGCCAGTCGTGTGTCGCTTGAGAGCAGCGGATCGCCTCCAGAGAGAATCGCCTCGATCAGCGAGTCATCGTCACGCAGATAGTCCAGCGTCCTGTGCCACTGCGCGCGCGAGGCGGCGTGATCCTCATAAGGAAAATGACGCCTGAAGCAGTAGCGACAGTTGATGGCGCAGGCGCCGCTGGTGATCATCAACACCCGCGCGGCATATTTGTGAATCAGTCCGGCCGCGGGGGTATGGTCAGCTTCTTCCAGCGGGTCGGTAACGTAGCCCGCCACCGCACGTGTTTCATGCGCCAGCGGCAGTACCTGACGCAGCAGCGGATCATCGGGATTGCCCTTCTGGATGCGCGACAGATAGGCCTGCGGCACCCGCACCTCAAAGGCCTCATGGCCGCCCATGGCGCCCGGCAGCCAGCGTTCGTCGAGACCGACGGCCGCCAGCAGCGCCTTCGGATTGCGAATGGCGCCGGAGAGCTGAGCCTGCCAGCCCTGTTCCGGGGCGCGGTCAACGGTGGAAGAAGAGATAGTCTGCACAGGCTGCATGGTTCGCGTTATCATCGCACACATTCTGATGCGCCGGGCTCGATGCGGTCACCTGACCGATGCCTCGGCGCCTAGTGGTCATTCACTGTCCCAGCAGTACCCGAGGCTCCGGGCGGCTGCGAACACAACGAGGCGTTATGGCAAGCTATTCTACCAACGAATTCAAGGGCGGTCTGAAAGTGATGCTCGACGGCGATCCCTGCAACATCGTCGAAAACGAGTTCGTCAAACCCGGCAAGGGTCAGGCCTTCAACCGCGTCAAGCTGCGTAACCTGATGACCGGTCGTACCTGGGAGCGCACCTTCAAGTCCGGCGAATCGCTGGAAGCCGCTGACGTGCTCGACATCGACATGGAGTATCTCTACAACGATGGCGAGATGTGGCACTTCATGAGAACCGACGGCTCCTTCGAGCAGTTCGCTGCCGACAAGAAGGCCGTGGGCGACACGTCCAAATGGCTCAAGGAGCAGGTGGTCTACACCATTACGCTCTGGAACGATAACCCCATCTCGGTCACGCCGCCCAACTTTATCGAGCTGGAAGTGATCGAAACCGACCCGGGGCTCAAGGGTGATACGGCACAGGGCGGCTCCAAGCCGGCGACGCTGTCGACCGGTGCCACGGTTCGCGTCCCGCTGTTCATCAACCAGGGCGAAACGCTCAGGGTTGATACCCGCACCGGCGAATACGTCAGCCGCGCCTAGGGCATGGTGTAGCGTACGGCAAGCGCCGGGCCCCATGGCCCGGCGCTTGCGTTGGGCCCTGTTTCATCAACGGATGATCTGTCATGAAGGCCGATGACTGGCGCCCCGGCGCCACCATGGACGCCCTGCGCGCGCGCGCCGGTCTGATGCGTCATATACGCGACTTCTTCCATGCCCGCGACGTACTCGAGGTGGAAACGCCCGTGCTGGGTCGTGCCGGCAGCAGCGACGTGCATCTGGACTCGCTCTGCCTGGACGCGCGGACCATGCACGGTGACGAGCGGTTCTGGCTGCAGACCTCGCCGGAATATCATATGAAGCGTTTGCTGGCGGCCGGTAGCGGCCCCATCTTTCAGCTTTCCAGGGTCTTTCGCGATGGTGAAACCGGGCGGCGTCACAACATTGAATTCACCTTGCTGGAGTGGTATCGACCCGGGTTTGCCCTTGAAGCGCTGATTCATGAAGTGGCCGCCCTGATCGAGACCGTGCTGGGCACCACGCTGCCGCAGGTGCGTTTTCGTCGCTATCGCGAGCTTTTCAAGGAACATTTCTCGGTCGACCCGCTGCAGGAGAGCCCTGACACGCTGGTGGCACTGCGTGATCACGCTGCCCGCCACGCGGGAGCCGATACGACGTCGTGGTCATGCGATGACTGCTGCGATCTTTTGATGTCGCTGGTCATCGAGCCGCTGCTGGGGCGAGAGGGGCTTGATGTCGTGATGGATTATCCGGCCTCCCAGGCAGCGCTGGCGCGCCGACGCACTGATCATGACGGTGCGATGGTGGCTGCACGCTTTGAGGTCTATCTGGAAGGTATTGAGCTTGCCAATGGCTTTGATGAGCTGACCGATGCCGATGAGCAGCAGGCGCGTTTTGAGAAGGACAACCGAATGCGCCGTGAACTGGGCAAGCCGCCGGTGGACGCCGACCAGCAGCTGATTGCCGCGCTTCGCACCGGGATGCCTCAGGGCTGCGGCGTGGCGCTGGGCGTGGATCGACTGATCATGCTGACGCTGGGCCTTGAGGACATCGATAGCGCCATGGCCTTTGGCACGGCCCGGTGCTGACCGGATCAGCGTCACATGATGATTCGAGATGCCCCGTCGTCCTTCCGACCCGGGGCGTTTCAGCTCCTTGAATCAGGCGTTCGGGTCGAGCAGTTTGATCTCACGGATCTCGATATGCTCCCACACCCTGTCCCTGACATAGGGCTCGGTCTCGAGCCAGGCATCCATGGCCGCCCGGTCTTCAAACTGGAAATGAGCGTTGGAGCCGATCATCCTGCCGTCATCATCCAGGATGACGCCACCACTGATGAAGTGCCCCTGATGATAGAGCTCGCGCAGGGCCTTCAGATGCTCCTCCCGACAGCCCATGCGGCGCTGGAGCGCTCCCTCATCGGTATAGTCCCGTGCCATTAGAGTGAACTGCTTCATGGGGTGCTCCTTTCAAGAGGGTGAAAATCGATCAGCAGGATGCCGCACATCTTCCGATATTCGGCACTGCTGCTCTCGGATAAAACATTCAAACATCAGGAAAGCTCTTCGGGAGTGAGCGTATCGGTCGGGATATCGGGATCAGGGGCCAGCTGCTGTCCCAGACGAATCTTCATGCCGGGCGTGAGCGACTCATTGAAGGTGTAGGCCTTCGGCAGGCACATGACGACAGAAGAGCCGAGGTGAAAGCGGCCCATTTCATCGCCCTTGCCAAGCGTGACGTCGCCCCTGGCCCAGTCATTGCTGTGGGGTTGGCGCGACAGAGGGGTGACCTGACCCGACCAGACGGTTTCAATGCCGGCGACAATCATCGCGCCGACCAGTACCAGCGCCATCGGGCCCAGTTCGGTTTCAAACAGGCACACCAGCCGTTCGTTGCGGGCAAAAAGCCCCGGGACTTCGCGAGCGGTGGCCTGATTGACCGAAAAGAGCCTGCCGGGGACGTAGATGGTGCGGATCAGACGCCCTTCAAGCGGCATATGCACGCGGTGATAGTCCCGCGGTGAGAGATAGACAGTGGCGAAGCTGCCATCACGCAGCTCGGCGGCAGCGTCTTCATCGCCGCCCAGCAGAGCGGTCAGCGAGTAGGCATGGCCCTTGGCCTGCATCAGGGTGCCGTGATCGATGCGCCCGAACCGCGAGAGCACGCCATCAGCAGGCGAGACGATCCCGGAGTCAATGGGGCGGGCATCGGGCTTGAGCGCGCGGGTAAAGAAGTCGTTGAAGCTCTGGTAGGCGCCGAGGTCGGGTTCGAGCGCTTCGCTCATGTCGATATCGTAGTGGCTGGCAAAGCGCTGGATGAACGTATCCCTGATCCAGGGCGTGCGCGAATCGGCAAGCTGTCCGGCAAGGCGGGAAATGGCGTGCTGGGGCAGCGGATATTGCAGCAGGGCAAACAGACGATCACGATTCAAAGGGGCACCTGAAGACAGTCATGAATGAGGGCAATGTGTCATACCCCTGACGACGGCTCAAGAAGACGGCCATCAGGGGCGGTGGATCAGGTCTCGATGGGCGTATCGTCGCGGTTGCCCCACTCCTGCCATGAGCCGGGATAGGCGCGAATGTTGTAGCCCAGAAGATAGCCGATCATCCAGGTCAGACCGCTGCGATGATGGCTCTGACAGTGGGTAGCAATCTCGCCGTCGGCATCGATCTCCAGGGCGGCGAGTTCGGTCACCAGCTCCGAGAGATCCCGCATGCGTAGATGGCGGCTCTTGTCCATGGTCTCGGTCCACTCAAGATTGACGGCGCCGGGAATATGGCCAAGACGCTGATTGTTGCCCTTGACCCCGTCATACTCCTCGGGGCTGCGCGCATCCCAGATCACAAGCCCGGGGTCATCAAGACGCTCGATCAGCTCCTCGCGTCGGATGATCAGCTCCGGGCGCTGAATGCGAGCCTGATAGCGGGTGGGCGTGGGCATTGTCGCATCCCGTGATTCGGGCAGGTTCTCCGCGCGCCAGGCGTGAATGCCGCCGTTGAGATAGGACCATTGATCGTGCCCCAGCAGGGTCAGCGTCCAGGCCAGACGGCCGGCCCAGCCGCCACCTTCGTCGTCGTAAACGATGACGTGGGTCTGTGGCGTCAGTCCCAGCTCGGAGAAAAGCGTTGACAAGGCTTTTTCGTCGGGCACGTCGTTGGCGACCGGCGCCTGACCCGACAGCAGGCGACGATAATCGAGCAAGACAGCGCCCGGTACGTGGCCCTCCTGGTAGCTTTGGGCATTGGCCGGCACATCGATGATCAGAAGATCGGGCGCCTCGAGATGCTCGGACAGCGCCCGGGGCTCGACGATTCGGGGAAACCTTGGCTCATCCTGTGACATCCTCACTCTCCTTTTGATGACGCGAGCGGGTTAACATGGCACAAGCATTGCACACTCGATGGCCGCTCGCGAACGGTGGCAGTGCCGGTCTTCAGGGACAGCGGTGTTTTAGTGACACCGACGGCAGGGATATGTCGACAATCAACCAGGTATCATGACGGACAACAGTGCAAGTGGAGAGTCAGCGTGCTCGAATCGTATTTTAAAATAACAAGTCAGGGCAGCAGCGTACGTCGCGATATCCTGGCCGGTATTGCCACCTTTCTGGCGGCCATGTACATCATTGTGGTCAACCCGACCATCATGAATGCGGCAGGCATTCCCTTTGCCAGCGCTCTGACCGCCACCGTGCTGGTCAGCTTTTTTGGCAGCCTGATGATGGGGCTTTATGCGCGCAACCCGATCCTTGTCGCGCCGGGCATGGGCATCAACGCGCTCTTTACCTACACCATGGTCGTTGGAGCAGGCATCCCCTGGCAGACGGCACTGGGATGCATCTTCTGGGCCGGCATTCTTTTTGCCGTGCTGGCAGTGCTCAACGTGCGCCGCTACATCATTGATGCCATTCCGGCGCAGCTGCGCTATGCCATCTCCTGCGGCATCGGGCTTTTCATTACGGTGATTGGCCTGGTCAATGCGGGCTTTCTGGTCAGTAATCCGGCAACCGTGGTGGGCCTGGGCGAAATGACGCCGACGCTGGTGACCTTTCTGATCGGCCTTGCCATCACCGCCGTTCTAGTGGCGCGCAACATGCCGGGAGCACTGATCATCGGCATTGTGGCCACGACGCTGATGGCCACGGCCATCGGTCGGTTCTGGGGCGATGCCAGCGCATTTTCGCCCACGGGGAGCGCGACTCTGGTCAACTTCAACGGTATCTTTGCCTTGCCGGATTTCAGCGCCGTGGGGCAGCTGGATCTGATCGGGGCGCTCAATATCGCTTACTGGCCGTTTATCTTCGTGGTGCTGTTCACCACGTTCTTTGATGCCCTGTCGACCTTTATGGGCGTGTGTCAGGCCGGCAAGCTGCTGGATCGCAACGGCGAGCCGCGCAATATTCGCCAATCCATGATGGTCGATGCCATGTCGGCTGTCATTTCCGGCCCGTTGGGGACCAGCCCGGCGAATGCCTACGTCGAGTCGGCGGCGGGCATCAGCCAGGGCGGGCGCTCGGGCCTGGTGGCCGTCACCGCGGCGCTGCTCTTTCTGCCGTTTCTGTTCCTGTCACCGCTTTTGTCGCTGGTGCCCTCGATTGCCACGGCGCCGGCGCTGATCATGGTGGGTGTGTTCATGCTCGACCCGATCCGTCATATCAACTGGTACGAATTTGACGATGCCATTCCGGCCTTTATCGCCATGATCCTGATTCCGCTGACCTATTCGATCACACATGGCGTGGTCTTCGGCTTTCTGGCTTTCGTGGTGGTCAAGGCAGGCGTAGGCAAGCGTCATGAGATTCATCCGACCATGTGGATTCTGGCCGCGTTGTCACTGCTGCTGCTGTTTCAGGAATAGGTAGCACCCGGCTTGAGTGATGACTCAGGGGCCGCCTTCGGGCGGCTCCTTTTTTGTCGATGCCTGAAGTGTCGAGAGTTCAGCGGGGCGGGGCATTGAGTTCGTGCACGATCCGCCGAAAGCTCTCCAGACGCTCGGGAGAAATCTCGCCGTTTTCTGCGGCGGCCAGAATGGCGCAGCCGGGCTCATGGCGATGGCGGCAGTCGCGAAAGCGGCAGTGACCCAGCCAGGGACGAAATTCGATAAAGCCGTTTTCGACCTGCTGCTCGTCGAGATGGCCCAGACCAAACTCGCGGATGCCGGGAGAGTCGATCAGGGCGCCGCTGCCCTGACGAAAATGATAGAGGCGGGCGGTGGTGGTGGTGTGGCGCCCCTTGCGGCTGTCCACGGAAAGCTCGCCCACGGCCAGTGACTCTTCGGGCAGCAGGGCATCAATCAGGGAGGACTTGCCTACGCCGCTCTGGCCGACGAACACGGCCGTGGTGTCATCCATGGCCGCGATCAGATCCTCAAGCCCGCCATCATGTCGGGTCGAGGCGCCAATGACCGCATACCCCAGCGCGCGATAGCGACCGGCCAGTGCATGCAGCGCATGGTGTTCATCGAGCAGGTCCATCTTGTTGAGGACCAGCGCCGGGGCGATCCCGGTGGCTTCAGCGGCCACCAGATAGCGATCGATCAGAAACGGATGCGGCTCGGGTTCCACGGCAAACACGATCATGATGCGGTCAATGTTGGCCGCCACGCTCTTGAGCCTGCCTCGGGCGTCGGGGCGCTCCAGCGTCGAGTCACGCTCAAGGCGCGCCTCGACCACGCCGCTGCCATCGCCTGCTTCCCGCCAGCTGACCCGGTCCCCGGTGACCAGGGTGTCGAGATTGGCCCGCAGATGACACAGATGATGCACGCCGTCGCTGCCTTCCACTTCCATGTTACGACCAAAATGGGCTACCACGCGCCCGAGCTGCTCGTCGCCATATTCGCCTTGGGCCAGCTGACGCTGATCAAGCTGCTCGCGCTTTTCGGCGCGTCTGGCCCGCTCGGCCTGGACCTTCTCGACACGCCAGCGCTGCTGGCGGGATAGCTTGCGTTGACTCATGAAACTCCTGGACGGTGGTGGGCCTGCGCGCCGGGGCCGATCCCGGCTGGTGGAAAGCGTCGCGCAATTGTACGCTTTAGGGCATTCGTCTTTCATCCCGGCCGCGGTTTTACGCATCGGGAGAAATCTTTTTTCAAGTCTATCCGGAAAGTGTCATGAGTACTCAAAACGAACGTCTGATCTGGATCGATCTCGAGATGACCGGTCTGGACCCGGCGCGGGATCGTATTATCGAGATCGCCACCATCGTTACCGACAGCCAGCTCAATGTGATCGCTGAAGGCCCGGTCATGGCCATTCATCAAAGCGATGAGCAGCTCTCGCTGATGGATGACTGGAACACCCGCACCCACGGCAACACGGGCTTGACCGAGCGGGTGCGTCAAAGCCGCGTCTGCACGCAGGAAGCCGAGCAGGCGACGCTGCGCTTTCTGGAGCAGCATGTTGAAAAGGGCGCCTCGCCGATGTGCGGCAACAGCGTGCATCAGGATCGACGCTTCATGCAGCACGAGATGCAGGCGCTGGAAGCCTTCTTTCACTACCGCAATCTGGATGTCTCGACGCTCAAGGAACTGGCGCGCCGCTGGAAGCCCTCGATCCTGTCCGGGATCAGCAAAAAGGGCACGCATCTGGCGCTGGATGACATCCGCGACTCCATCGAGGAGCTGCGCCACTACCGTGCCAATCTGCTGGCGCTGTAGTTTTTTTTCGATCTCCGGCCTTTCCGGTCAGGTCGACTGGCGGGCGATGATGTCCTTGAAGCCGGCCTCGATCAGTGGCGCTGACGCCGCTTCCCGAGTGGCGTCGCGCTTTTGAGCCTGCTGTGACAGCGCCCAGCGGACGTGCTCGCGCACTAGGTCGCTGGGCCAGGACAGCCGTGCCTTCAGGGCCGAGACAATCTCGTCGCTGAAGGGCGCGTTACCCAGCCCCACTGCCAGGTTGCGCAGCCAGCGCTCATAGCCCAGCCGCCGAATGGCACTGCCCTGAGTGTGTTCGAGAAATTCAGGCTCGCTCCAGTTGAAAAGGTCGATCAGTCTGGCACGATCCAGCGCATGGCGTGGGGCAAAGTCCTGCTCGCGAGTCGCGCGCGTGAATCGCGTGAAGGGACAGACAAGCTGGCAGTCATCGCAGCCGAAGACGCGATTGCCCATGGCGTGGCGGTATTCCAGCGGTATGGCGCCGTGCTTTTCGATGGTGAGATAGGAGATGCAGCGCCTTGCATCGATCACCTTGTCATCCACGATGGCCCCGGTAGGGCACCAGGTCTGACAGCGCGTACACTTGCCGCAGTGGTCGCGTTCAAAGGGGGCATCCACGGGCAGTGGCAGGTCGGTGTAGAGTTCGCCCAGAAAGAACAGTGACCCGGCCTTCGGATTAAGGATCATCGCGTTTTTGCCAAACCAGCCGATGCCGGCCTTTTGCGCCAGCGCGCGTTCCATGACCGGCGCGGAGTCCACGAAGGCGCGAAAGCCAAACGTTCCGATCTCCTTTTGCAGCTTTTGCGCCAGCTGGGTCAGGCGCTTGCGGATCAGCTTGTGGTAGTCGCGCCCGAGCGCGTAACGTGCCACGTAGGCCCGTTCGGGCTGACCCAGTACCCGGGTGCTCTCGATTTCGGGCGGCAGGTAGTCCATGCGCACGCTGATGATGCGAAGCGTGCCGGGCTCCAGTTCAGCCGGGCGCGTACGTCTGGTGCCGTGGCGCGCCATGTAGTCCATCTCGCCGTGGTAGCCCGCCTCCAGCCACCGGTTGAGATAATCTTCGTGGGCATCTAGGTCGGTGTCGGTAATACCGAGCTGCTGAAAGCCCAGTTCGCGCCCCCAGATTTTGAGTTTTTCGGCCATTTCGGCCGGGTCGAGCGCGCGGGAAGCCTCACGGGGCATCGGGTCGTCGATGTTGCCAGGTTCGGGGCTATGGGGAGACACGGTGTTCATGGCCTTCGAGCCTCGGGGCTCGGTATTACGGAACGTGGGGCAGGCCGGGCAGATAATGCGCGGTATGACAGGGTATTATGACAGCGCAGATGCCTTTGGGCCAAAGAGACATGCCGAGCATGAGAAAGCGCCCATGATCGGAACCTGCCAGACGCCACAGGGTCACAACAAGGACTTGCTGCCCGTGGCGAACAATGGATGACAACCGTCGGTCTGACAGGCCCCAATCAATGACACGGACAGTCTGGAAGGAGAACGCCATGATGGCGAACGCACGACTCTACAGCGCAGGGCAGGTGCAGGCGCTGGATCAAAGCACCATTGCGCAGGGCGTGCCTGGATTCACTCTGATGATGCAGGCCGGGCGCGCTGCGCTTGACGAGATCGTCAGGCGCTGGCCTGCGGCGCGTCGCCTGTGCATTCTTTGTGGCGGTGGCAACAACGGCGGGGATGGCTATGTGGTGGCGGCACTGGCCCGTCGACAGGGACTGGAGGTGCAGCTTCTGGCGCTGCGCGCGCCGGATCAGCTCCAGGGCGAGGCGGGCGAAGCGGTGCGTTTTGCGCGTGAAAGCGGCGTGATCATTGAGAACTGGCATCAGGATGTCGAGATTCCGGTCGACACCGATGTGATCGTCGATGCCCTGCTGGGCACCGGTACCCGCGGTGAGATCCGCGCGCCATTTGATGACGCCATCGCCTGTATCAATCGGTCAAGTGCACCGGTCGTGGCGCTGGACATTCCGTCCGGGCTCAATGCCGACACGGGCGCCCTGCTGGGCGAGACGGTCGAGGCGGTGCTGACGGTGACGTTTATCGCGCGCAAGTTCGGGCTCTATACCGGCCAGGCACCTGATGTCACCGGTGAGATCGTACTGGCGCCACTGGCTGTTGCCGAGTCGACGCTTTCAGAGAGTGATTACGTGGGTGAGCTGCTGGAGGCCGCGCGGCTTCAAGGCACGCTGCCTCGCCGGCGGCCGACTACCCACAAGGGCCACTGTGGTCATCTGCTCGTGGTCGGTGGTCAGCCCGGTTTTGGCGGCTCGACCATCATGAGCGCCGAAACCGCGGCGCGGCTTGGGGCCGGGCTGGTCAGCCTGGCCACGGCCAGCGTGCACATTCCGCCGGCGCTGACGCGCTGTCCGGAAATGATGGTGCATGAAGCCCGCAACGGGCTGGACCTCGAATCGCTGGTCGACAAGGCCACGGCTGTATTGATCGGCCCCGGGCTGGGACAGGGCGCCTGGGGCCAGGGTCTGATGCAGACCGTCATGAACGCCGCCGGCCCCAGGCTGGTGGATGCCGACGGGCTTCATCTG
The DNA here is from genome assembly GCF_900112585.1 of Kushneria avicenniae. Lineage (GTDB taxonomy): Bacteria > Pseudomonadota > Gammaproteobacteria > Pseudomonadales > Halomonadaceae > Kushneria > Kushneria avicenniae. Next base: position 568,784 of record NZ_FOLY01000002.1, read on the forward strand.
CTGGCGGCAGGCTACGCCGGTGAGCGACGTGATGACTGGATTCTGACGCCGCATCCGGGAGAGGCCGCCATGCTGCTGGATTGCAGCGTGGCCGAGGTGCAGGCGGATCGCTATCAGGCCGCGCTGAATCTGCATCGTCGTTACGGCGGGGTCATCGTGCTCAAGGGCGCTGGGACGCTGGTAATCGGTGGCGAAGGCCCTGAAGCATGCTTTATCAGTCCTTTTAGCAATCCGGGCATGGCCTCCGGCGGTATGGGCGATGTGCTGGGCGGCATGATCGCCTCGTTGCTGGTTCAGGGCCTGTCGCCGCTGGAAGCGGCGGCCAGTGGTGTCCTGATCCATGGACTGGCGGCTGATGATGCAGCGCGAGAACATGGCGAGCGTGGCCTGCTGGCGAGCGATCTGGCATGCTACGCGCGCCGTCGCGCTAATCCCGGCAGGTAAAAGGATGTCATCGACATCGCGGCCTGCCGATAATGGGGCACGGCCTTGATCAGTTTTAAAGTGGGATAACGTGAGCAAGACAACCATTATTCTTGAAGCCGGTGATGAAGCCGCCCAGGTGGCTATTGGTCGCCAGCTGGCCGAGGCGCTGGGTTACCGCGGCATCGTCTATCTCAACGGCGAACTGGGGGCGGGCAAGACCACCCTGGCCCGGGGCGTATTGCGCGCCCTGGGCCATGACGGCGCAGTCAAGAGTCCGACCTATACACTGGTCGAGCCCTATGATCTTGAGAGCGGCCGGGTCTATCACTTTGACCTGTATCGGTTGGCAGACCCCGAGGAGCTAGAGTTTCTCGGGGCGCGCGAGATGTTTGCCGATAATGCGCTGGCGCTGGTGGAGTGGCCGATACGCGGTGAAGGCTGGCTGCCCGCGGCCGATGTTGTCATTACGCTGTCGCTGATCCAGCAGGGGCGACGCCTGGTGCTTGAAGCCGGCAGTGATCACGGGGTGCAGGCGTTGCAGGCGCTGGCGGTGGCTTCACGGGCGTTTTCATGATGGCTGTGGATGTGTTGTCGAGCCGGCCCGATGTACCCGCCATGAACATCAATACAGTGACAAGACAGTGATGAAGTATCCGGCAGTCCTTTGGACCCTTTTTGCCATGATCATGATGAGCGTCATGGCCAGTGCCGCTCAGGCCGCACAGCTCGAGGGCCTGCGCCAGTGGACCGACAGTGACGGCACGCGTCTGGTCTTTGATCTCTCGAGCGAGGCCAAAGCCGATGTGTTCACGCTCGATAGTCCGGATCGACTGGTCATCGATCTGGCCGATACGACCCTGAACACGACGCTGGGCAGCGCCGTTGACGGTCGCGGGATGGTTCGGGATGTGCGCTCCGGCGTGCGTGACGGGACCGATCTGCGGGTGGTCGTTGAGCTGGATCGCAAGGCCACCCCCAATGCTTTCAAATTGCCGCCCGGCGGCGGACACGGTTATCGGCTGGTGGTGGACCTGGCGCCGGGAGAGAGTGGCGGTGGAACGTCGTCGTCCGGCGGTGGTGACCCCATTACGGCCATGATTCAACAGCAGGAGCAGGCGGCCCGCAGCCGGTTGTCCGGCAATCGCACGGGCAGTACGCCGCCGGTCAGCAACGAGCCGACGGCCGAGTCGCGTCAGACGGCCAAACCGCATCCGCGGCGTGACATCGTCGTGGTCGTCGACCCCGGACATGGCGGCAAGGACCCGGGCGCTTCCGGTCCCGGCGGCACCCATGAGAAGAATGTGGTGCTGCAGATCGGCAAGCGGGTCAAGGCCAAACTGGATGCCATGCAGGGCTTCAAGGCCTATCTCACACGCGATGACGATACCTTTATTCCGCTTCGTGGCCGCACGCGAATCGCTCGCAGGCATCATGCCGATTTCTTCGTGTCGGTGCATGCCGATGCCGGTGGCTCGACCTCGCCGCGCGGTACCTCCGTTTATGCCCTTTCCCAGCACGGTGCGACGTCCGAGCGGGCGCGCTGGCTGGCACAGAGCGAGAACCGCTCCGATCTGATCGGGGGAGTGGATGGCGATCTCAATCTCGACGACAAGGATCAGGTGCTGCGCGGTGTGCTGCTGGATCTGAGCATGACGGCCACCGTCAATGACTCGCTGTCGGCGGGAACGGACGTGCTCGGACGCGTTTCGAACTTCAACAAGCTCTTCCATTCGCGCGTCGAGCAGGCAGGGTTTGTGGTGCTCAAGTCGCCGGATATTCCCTCGCTTCTGGTCGAAACCGGCTTTTTGACCAACCCGTCCGAGGAGCGTCTGCTTAATTCACCGGCGCATCAGGACAAGCTGGCCACGGCCATCGCTCAGGGCATTCGACAGCACTTTCTGCGCAGCCCGCCGCCCGACAGTCTGCTGGCCTGGCAGCGCGACCAGAACCGCGGCGGTGCCTCCAACGAGTATCGTGTTCAGCCCGGCGATACGCTTTCGGGCATTGCGGCGAGCAAAAACGTCTCTCTCGCCGCGTTGCGTCGGGCCAATAATCTGGACACCGATGTACTGCGACTGGGGCAGGTGCTCAAGATCCCATGAGGGTGCCGACGTTGATGACCAGGGGAGGACATGAATGAATCAGACAGCCGTTTACGATGCCCGTCGCATTCAGTCCCTGGCCCCGCGTCTGGCCAACCAGATCGCGGCCGGGGAGGTGGTCGAGCGCCCCTCGTCGGTGGTCAAGGAGCTGGTTGAAAACGCCATCGATGCCGGCAGCTCGCGCATCGAGATCGAGCTGGAGTCCGGTGGCAGTCGCCTGATTCGGGTGCGCGACAACGGTCACGGTATCGAGCACGACGATCTGGGACTGGCGCTGTCGCGTCACGCCACCAGCAAGATCACCTCGCTGGACGATCTCGAGGGTGTGGCAAGCCTCGGGTTCCGTGGCGAGGCGCTGGCCGCGACCAGCGCGGTATCGAGACTCGAGCTCTACTCCAACACCAGTGATGATCCGGTCAACGGCTGGCGGGTGGTCGCCGAGGGGCGCGAAATGTCGCCGCGGCTATCACCGGCGCCGCACCCGCGCGGGACCACGGTGACGGTACGGGATCTCTTCTTCAATACACCGGCGCGGCGCAAGTTTCTGCGCACCGAAAAGACCGAGTTCAATCACGTCGAGGAAGCCTTTCGCCGGCTGGCGCTGTCGCGTCAGGACGTTGATCTGGTGCTGCGTCACAACCAGAAGACCGTGCATCAGTTGACGGGGGGCAGCAGTCAGACGGTGATGGAGAAGCGTATTGCCCAGCTTCTCGGCCGCAGCTTTCTGGACAACGCCATCCACATCGATATGGCTGCCACCGGTCTGGCGCTGAAAGGATGGGTTGGACTGCCGTCTCATACCCGTAGTCAGGCCGACCAGCAGTATTTTTTCGTCAACGGTCGCGTCATTCGCGATCGGCTGGTGGCGCACGCCGTGCGTCAGGCCTATCGCGACGTACTCTTTCATGGTCGCCATCCGGTATTCGTCCTCTATCTGGAGCTGGATGCCCACGGCGTGGATGTCAACGTGCACCCCACCAAGCACGAAGTCCGCTTTCGCGATGGGCGACTGGTGCATGACTTCCTGTTTTCAAGCCTGCATCGGGCGCTGGCAGAGGTGAGGCCGCAGGGACGACATGAGCCGGCGGTTGAAGCGCCTGCAGCGTCGCCAGCCCCCGAGCCGCAGTTTGATCAGCAGCGCATGGCACTCGGTGACACTTCCAGCGAACCGGCAACGGCCCGAACCGGCGGCGAGTCATCGACCGATCAGTATCGTGGCGCCGGCCGGCCTGGAGAACGGCAGGTCCGGGAGTTCATGGCCGGCTATCGTGCGCTGCACCCGGATCACGAAGATCGGCTGCTGACCGCCCGTACGGCTACCCGGGACGCTGACGCCTCGCGAGGGACGCCGTCGCCTGAAAGCGGTCAGGTGTCACCACCTTCTGCCTCAGCCGTCGAGCCGTCGGTTGATGCCACCCGGGCGCCGCCGCTGGGCTACGCCGTGGCGCAGCTGCACGGCGTCTATATCCTGTCGCAGACCGAGCGCGGCATGGTGGTGGTCGACATGCACGCCGCACACGAACGGATTACCTATGAGCGCATGAAGGCGCAGTATCTGGGCGAGGGGATCGATACGCAGCCGCTGCTGGTGCCGGTTTCGATGTCGGTCAGCGAGGCGCAGGTCGAGCTTGCCGAGCGCGAGCACGACACGATCAGTGCGATGGGGGTGACGCTGGCGGCAGCAGGACCCGAGACGCTGTTGATTCGGGAAGTGCCGGCGCTTTTGAAAAACGGCAGCGTCGAGGCGCTGGTCCGCGAAATGCTCGAAGAGCTCGAGCGCTATGGCCGCAGCCAGGTGGTCAGGGACCATCTTTTCGATCTGCTGTCGACCATGGCCTGTCACGGCAGCGTGCGTGCCAATCGGCGCCTAGGGATCGAGGAGATGAACGCTTTGCTGAGGGACATGGAGCGTACCGAGCGCAGCGGGCAGTGCAATCATGGACGGCCGACCTGGACGGAGATGTCGATGCGTGACCTTGACCGTCTCTTTTTGCGTGGCCAGTAGGGTGGGTGTGTCATGACCAACGATGCACCGCGACCGCCGGTCATCATGCTGATGGGCCCCACGGCCGTCGGCAAGACGGATCTGGCCATCGAGCTTCACGAGCGTCTGGGGGTCGAACTTGTCAGTGTCGATTCGGCGCTGGTCTACAGGGGCATGGACATCGGGACTGCCAAGCCTTCGGCGCAGGAGCTGGCACGTGCTCCGCATCGTCTGATCGATATACGAGATCCGTCACAGCCCTATTCGGGCGTGGCCTTTCGTGACGATGCGCTGGCATGCATCGAGGAGATTACTGCCCGTGGGCGGGTGCCGCTGCTGGTCGGGGGCACCATGCTCTATTTCCGACTGCTGACGGAAGGGGCGGCAGACATGCCCCGGGCCGATCCCGGCATTCGCCGGGCGCTGGGCGAGCTGCTCGAGCAGGGTGGCCCGGGAGCGCTGCATGCCGAGCTCGCCCGGGTGGATCCCGAGTCCGCGGCACGGCTTCATCCCAACGATCCACAGCGATTGATGCGGGCGCTGGAAGTCTATCGTGCCAGCGGGGAAACCATGAGTGCCCACTGGGCGCGTCAGTCAGCAGTGACTCTGCCATTTACGCCGCATCCGATTGCGCTATTACCCAACAATCGGTCGCTTTTGCATGAGCGCATTGAGCGGCGTCTTGACAAAATGTTTGCCGAGGGCTTCGTTGAAGAGGTGAAAAATCTTCGCGCGCGCGGCGACTTAAGTGCCGATTTACCTTCGATGAAAAGTGTGGGCTATCGTCAGGTATGGGAAGGACTTGATCGCGGCGATGACTGCCCCCAAATGGCGTTCAGGGCGCTGACCGCTACCCGGCAACTGGCCAAGCGCCAGATCACCTGGTTGCGGCGCTGGCCGGGCGCCCTGCAACTCGACCCGCAGGAGGCCGACGCTGCGCAACGGTTGTTGAAAATCGTGCGCAACATCGGTACTTAGCGTAATATGATCGGTTACCAGTGAGCTTCTCGAGAGGCTCCGGGACGTGGATCTTTCTTGCGCTTGCAGCAAGTTAAAAACCGATAAACATACAGCAATTAATATTTCTGGGAGAGCCACATGTCCAAAGGACAATCCCTTCAGGATCCGTATCTGAACATCCTGCGTAAGGAGCGTATCCCCGTCTCCATCTTTCTGGTCAACGGCATCAAGCTTCAGGGCCAGATCGAATCCTTTGACCAGTTTGTCATTTTGCTGCGCAATACCGTCAGTCAGATGGTTTACAAGCACGCCATTTCCACGGTTGTGCCCGCGCGTAACGTTCGTCTGCCGGCGCAGGACAGTGCTGCCCCCGCTCAGGAAAGCTGATAGAGAGGCGCTGATTGTTTTTTGAACGTCCCGATTCGGGAGAAACGGCTGTCCTGGTGCATATCGATTTCCAGGACAGCACCGAGCGCGAAGACACTTCAGAGTTCATGGAGCTGGTACGAAGCGCCGGTGCCGTGCCAGCGGCGCTTTTAACAGGCACTCGGCGCTCTCCCAGCCCCAAGACCATGATTGGCGAGGGCAAGCTTGAAGAGCTGCGCGAGATGCTGAGCACGCATCACGCCGAGCTTGCCATCTTCAATCATTCGCTTTCGCCCTCTCAGGAACGCAACCTTGAGCGAATTCTGCAGTGTCGTGTGCTTGACCGTACCGGTCTGATTCTCGATATCTTTGCCCAGCGTGCCAGAACGCACGAAGGCAAGCTGCAGGTGGAACTGGCTCAGCTCGAATACATGTCGACCCGACTGGTTCGCGGCTGGACACACCTTGAGCGTCAAAAGGGTGGTATCGGTCTGCGCGGTCCGGGTGAAACCCAGCTCGAAACCGACCGCCGCCTGCTGCGCGGTCGCATCAAGTCCATCCACAAGCGCCTTGATCGGGTGCGCAGCCAGCGCGATCAGAACCGTCGCTCGCGGACGCAGGCAGAAATTCCCTCCGTCTCGCTGGTGGGCTATACCAATGCCGGCAAGTCAACGCTTTTCAATGCGTTGACCAATGCCGAGGTGTACGCCGCCGATCAGCTCTTTGCCACGCTGGACCCCACGCTCAGGCGTCTCGAGATCAGTGATGTCGGGCCGATCGTCATGGCGGATACGGTAGGGTTTATCCGTCATCTGCCTCACAAGCTGGTCGAGGCGTTTCGCGCCACGCTTCAGGAGGCGGCCGAGGCCAGCCTGCTGGTGCATGTCATCGATGCGGCGGACCCGCAGCGTGAAGCGCACATCGAACAGGTCAATGCGGTGCTTGACGAAATCGGCGCCGGTGACGTCCCCAGACTTCTGGTCATGAACAAGACCGACCTGCTGGGCATGTCGCCACGTCTTGAGCGCAGCGGCAGTGATGAGGTTGCCACGGTCTGGCTTTCGGCACGCGATGGCACGGGCTTTGATCTGCTGGAACAGGCGCTTTCCGAGCGTCTGGCGCCGGATCTCGTGGAGACCACGATCATGCTGGCACCTTCGCAGGGCTGGCTGCGCGCTCAGCTGTTTTCCCATGACGCCGTTCGCGAAGAGAGCTTTGATGAAGAGGGCAGAACGCATCTTAAGGTTCGTCTACCGCGTCGTGACCTGATGCGTCTGCTTTCCCACGCCGATGAAAATCCTGATGACTACCTTTCCCGGGCCGAGCAGGGCCGGGAAGAGTGGTAATCAGGAACGCCACCCCGTCTTGCCAGGAAGAATTTCAGGTCTTCAGCATGACGGCATGTTACAAATAGGAACGCTTCCGGCATTATCAGGATGATCGGATATTCAAAGCGCCACCGTAAGAATGGCGCGTAATGTTGTTATGAGACTGGCGTTTCGCAACTCTTGCCCAGTGGAGAAGATGTATGGCCTGGAATGAGCCTGGTGGTGGCGGCAACAATAACCAGCAGGACCCCTGGAGTGGTGGCGACCGCCGCGGCAGCGGCGGCGGTGGCAACAACCAGGGGGGGGGACCCCCTGATCTTGATGAAGTGATCAGGAAACTGCGCAACAAGCTCAATGGGCTGCTGGGGCGTCGTCCGCTTCGCTCGGTAAACAACAACGGCGATGACAACGGTGGCCAGCAGGGCGGTGGCGGCAGCGGCCGCAGTGCGCTGCTGCTTCCCATCGTGGTGCTCATCGTGGGTGCTGTGGTCTGGGCCGGCTCCGGATTCCATCTGATCGACCAGTCAGAGCGCGGTGTTGTTTTCCGCTTTGGCAAATATACCAATACCATCGGACCGGGCCTGCACTGGAATCCGCCGCTGATCGATCGGGTCGAGAGTGTCAACGTGACCCGGATTCGCTCGGCCAGCCAGACGGACTCCATGCTGACACGCGATGAAAACATCGTACGCGTCAGTATCTCTTCCCAGTATGTGGTGTCGGACCCGCACGCGTTTCTGGTCAATGTTCGTGGCCCTGAAATGACGCTGCAAAACGCCATGGACAGCGCCCTGCGTCAGGAAGTGGGCAACATGAATCTCCAGCAGATACTGACCACCGGTCGTGAAGAGCTGGCCGGCGACATTTATGATCGGCTGGCGTCGTATCTGGAAGCCTATGGCACCGGTATTCGACTGCAGACGGTCAACATGGAGTCCACCTCGCCCCCGGATCAGGTTCAGGACGCCTTTGATGACGTCATTCGTGCGCGCGAGGAGCAGCAGCGTACGATCAACCGTGCCAATGCCTACCGCGATGCCATTCTGCCGGAGGCCGAAGGTCAGCGTCAGCGCATGATCGAGGAAGCACAGGGTTACAAGGCGGCCGTGGTGGCCGATGCACAGGGTGATGCCAACCGCTTCACTTCCCTGCTGGGTGAGTACGAGAAAGCGCCGGGCGTCACGCGTCAGCGCCTGTACCTGGACACCATGACCCAGATCCTGAGCAATACGCCCAAGGCACTGGTCGATCTGGGTGAAGGCAATGATGCCGTCACGGTTCTGCCGCTCAATCAGATGGGACACGGTGGCAACAGCGACAATCGCAGCGGCAACGGCAACCAGAGCAATGTGGATGCACGTCAGCTTGAGCAGCTCTCTCAGCAGGTCGTCGAGCACATGAGAAGCAATCAGCAGCAAAACAACAGCCGCAACAACAGCCTGCGGGAGGGTCGCTAATGTTTAACAATCGCGCCCTTGTTCTTGTGATCGTGCTGGGCATTCTGGCCTGGGTCGGCAGCGCCAGCCTTTACACGGTCAACGAAACCGAGCGGGGCATCAAGCTGCGCTTTGGCGAAATCATCGAAAACGACATTCAGCCCGGACTGCACTTCAAGTGGCCCATACTCAACACCGTCAGGATCTTTGACACGCGTGTGCTCTCGGTGGATGCCAGTGCCACGCGCTATCTGACCAGCGACTCCAAGGCCGTTATCGTGGATTCGTTCGTCAAATGGCAGATCATTGATCCGGGGCAGTACTATGAAGCCACCCGGGGTAACGAACAGGCCGCCGAGCGCTTGATCGCACCGCGTACTGACGAGGCGCTGCGTAACAAGTTCGGTCAGACAACGCTGACCCAGATTGTTCGTGAGCGTCCCGCGACGCAAAGCGACAATCAGGATGTCGTCAAGAAGGTGCAGGAAGAAAACAGCGATGTGGCGACCGAGCGTGACGAGCTGATGGTGGATCCGATCTCCCAGCTTGATCAGGCCATGCGTCGTGAACTTGGCGTACGCATTCTCGACATTCGCGTCAAGCGTATCGAGCTGCCCAATGAAGTGACTCAGGCCGTCTATGAGCGCATGAACTCCCAGCGTGAACAGGCCGCTCGCGGCTATCGCGCCGAGGGCACGCGTCAGGCAGAGGAAATTCGTGCCGATGCCGATCGTCAGCGCGAAGAGCTCCTTGCCGGCGGTCGTCAGATTGCCGAGACCACCCGCGGTGAAGGTGACGCGGCAGCGGCAGCCATCTATTCGGCGGCCTATCAGCAAAATGCCGGTTTCTTCGACTTCTATCGCACGCTTCAGGCCTATCGCGAAAGCTTCAAGGGCCAGAATGATCTGATGGTGCTGAGCCCTGCAAGCAACCAGTTCCTGCAGCTTTTCAAGCAGGGCAACGGTGATGCTGCCGCCTCGACGGCGCCCTGAATCAAGTAAAGATCTCGGGGCGGGATTTCCCCGCCGACGAGTTGTGATAGTATTCTTCAACCGGGGGACTCCCCCGGTTTTTTTGTGGCTGTCGTTTGTCGACGGCCGTGCTGTGGTGCCTGTTCGGGTGCCTCCGTACTACCGATTTTTTACTTCTGTCAGGGCATTTTCGATGACCATTGCTGATCGCTGGCTGCTGCCGGACGGTATGGATGAAGTGCTGCCGCCTCAGGCACTGCGTATGGAGTCGCTGCGTCGCGGCCTGATGGATCTCTACTATCGCTGGGGCTATGACCTGGTCATGCCGCCGCCGGTAGAGTTTCTGGATTCGCTGCTGACCGGCGCCGGTACCGACCTTGATTTACAGACGTTCAAGCTGACCGATCAGCTGACCGGTCGCCTGATGGGCGCCAGTGCCGACGTGACACCTCAGGTGGCCCGAATGGATGCGCACTCCCTGCGTCGTCAGGGGCCGGTCAGGCTGTGTTACTGCGCCCATGTGCTGAGGGCCAGGGCCGACGAACATCAGGGCGGACGCAGTCCGGTTCAGGCAGGGCTCGAACTGTTTGGTCATGCCGGTATCGAGGCCGATATCGAGATTGTGAAACTGGCTCTGGCCAGTCTCTCCCTTGCCGGTGCCGATGATGTCCATCTGGCCATCGGCCATATCGGTATCTACCGTGCGCTCGCCGAAGAGGCCCGGCTGGAAGACGACGTCGAGGCGTTGATTTTCGAGGCCCTGGAGCGCAAGGCGGTGTCGGAAGTTGATGCGCTGATCGAACAGCATATCGATGATGCGTCGCTGGCCGCCATGTTCAAGCAGTTGCCCCGTCTGCATGGCAGCGCTGATGTGCTCGAGCGTGCCCGGGAGGTCTTTGCCAATGGCTCCAGGGCCATTGGTGATGCGCTGGATCAGCTGATCTCGCTACACGAAATTCTGAGCGCGGCGCATGACGAGGTCACACTCTATTTTGATCTGGCCGAGCTGCGTGGCTATCAGTATCACACCGGGCTGGTCTTTGCGGCCTATGTCCCGGGATACGGTCAGGCGCTGGTCAAGGGCGGGCGCTACGACGATACGGGCCATGCCTTTGGGCGGCCACGACCGGCCACCGGCTGCTCGATGGATCTGAAGCAGCTGGCAACGCTTTGCCAGCGCTCACCTTCCCATGATGGTATCTGGGCGCCCGTCGCCCGGGATGCGACCCTGAGCCGGCGCATTCATGAGCTGCGTGATGCCGGTGAGCGCGTCGTTCAGCAGCTGCCCGAGCAGTCCACCGATGCACAGGCACACTTTTGTGATCGCCAGCTTGTTCTGCGCGACGGTGCCTGGCAGGTCGAGCCGCTCGACAACCGAATTTGACACCCGGTGTCTGCCCGCACCGGGCAGGCCTTTGAATCAGAGATGAAACAATGGGCAAGAATGTCGTAGTACTGGGGACGCAGTGGGGCGATGAAGGCAAGGGTAAGGTCGTCGACCTGCTGACGGAATCGGCATCCGCCGTGGTGCGCTTTCAGGGCGGGCACAACGCCGGCCATACGCTGGTCATCGATGGCAAGAAGACCATCCTGCGCCTGATTCCTTCGGGTATTCTGCGTCCGGATGTGACCTGCGTCATCGGTAACGGCGTGGTGCTGTCACCGGAGGCCCTGCTCAGTGAGATGGCCGAGCTGGAAGACAGCGGCGTGCCCGTACGCGAAAGGCTGCGCCTTTCTCCGGCCTGCCCGCTGATTCTGCCGTATCACGTGGCGCTTGATGTGGCGCGTGAAAAGGCCCGCGGCGTGGCCAAGATCGGCACTACCGGTCGCGGCATCGGACCGGCCTACGAAGACAAGGTCGCCCGTCGTGGCCTGCGTCTGGGGGATCTGCTGCATCGCGAGCGCTTTGCCAGCAAGCTGGGCGAAGTGCTTGATTACCACAATTTCGTACTGACCCGCTATCACGGCGAGCCGCCCGTGGATTTCCAGGAGGTGCTGGATCAGGCCATGGCCATGGCCGACGAGCTGCGCCCGATGGTCTGCGATACCGTCTCCTTTGTGCATGATCTGCGCAAGCAGGACAAGAACATCATGTTTGAAGGCGCTCAGGGCTCGTTGCTGGACATCGACCATGGCACCTATCCGTTCGTGACCAGCTCCAACACCACGGCCGGCGGTACGGCGACCGGTTCAGGCGTGGGACCTCTTTATCTGGATTACGTGCTGGGCATTACCAAGGCCTACACTACCCGTGTCGGTTCCGGACCGTTCCCGACCGAGCTTTTCGATGAGTTCGGCCGCCACCTGGCCGAACATGGCCATGAATTTGGCTCCAACACCGGCCGTGCCCGTCGCTGCGGCTGGTTTGATGCCGTGGCGCTGCGCCACGCAGTGCAGATCAACTCGATCTCCGGACTGTGTCTGACCAAGCTCGACGTGCTGGACGGCCTTGAAAATATCCGCGTCTGCGTCGGCTATCGCTCCAAGGATGGCGAGCTGATCGATAACCTGGTCGACAGTGAAGGTTACGAGACAATCCATCCGGAATATCACGATCTGCCGGGCTGGAGTGAATCAACGGTTGGTGCGCGTTCGCTTGATGATCTGCCTGCCAATGCCCGCGCCTACATCAGCTTTCTCGAAGAACAGATCGGCACGCCCATCGATATCATTTCGACCGGGCCGGATCGGGTCGAAACCATCGTGTTGCGCAACCCCTTTGACGCCTGAGTCTTCGCACGCTGCGCTGACAATCCCTGATGATGCATCAGGGATTTTTAATGTCCGGCCGTTGCGGCAGCGTTTTCAAGGCTGAAGCTATCATGTTGATTGGCAAGGCAGTGGGTTCACACCGCGTGCAATGAGGACTAAAATAGTACGCAATCAGTCAGGCAAGAGGCCGACATGCTGAAGCTGTCAAAAATGAGCGATTACGGAGCGGTGGTGATGGCGCAGATATCGCGCCATCCGGACTGTTCTCATGCTGCTGCCGATATCGCCGATCGCGTCGGACTGCCTCGACCTACCGTCAGCAAGACACTCAAGCTTTTACTGCGGGCGGGACTCTTGAACTCGCAGCGCGGTGCCAATGGTGGCTATCGCCTGGCGCGCTCGGCCACCGCCATCACGGTGCGGGACATCATTACCGCCATTGATGGCCCGGTAGCCATGACCGAGTGCAGTCACGGCCATGGCGACTGTGACCTGATGGCCAGCTGCGGCGTGGCCACCAACTGGCAGCGGGTATCGATGGCTGTACGTCAGCTGCTTGATAGCGTCACGCTGGCCGATCTGGCCCATGATGCACCGATCAAGCTGCCCGTACAGCTGCCCATTCAGAGTGTGGCGCTCGGTGAGGCGCACGGCATCTGACAGACCGCAGACGATATAACACGACGGTTTTGACCAACGACCGATGAGACGAACACTACCCGTTTGAGGGGAGAGGATCATGGCAACCGAAGCAATGGAGCAGCTCGCTCGCCGCGAGTACAAGCAGGGTTTTGTAACCGATATCGAAAGCGATACGGTACCGCCCGGACTCGACGAGAGTGTTATCGCCTTTATTTCCGAGAAAAAGGGTGAACCGCAGTGGATGCTGGACTGGCGTCTCGAAGCCTACCATCAGTGGCTCAAGATGACCTCGCCGTCCTGGGCGCATCTGGATTACCCGCCGATCGATTATCAGGCCATCTCGTATTTCAGCGCGCCCAAAAAGCCCGAGGATCGCCCGCAGAGTCTTGATGAGGTCGATCCCAAGCTGCTGGAAACCTACGAAAAGCTGGGGATACCTCTGCACGAGCGGGCCGCACTGGCCGGTGTCGCTGTAGACGCCGTGTTCGACTCGGTCTCTGTCACGACGACCTTCCGGGAAAGGCTGGCCGAAGCCGGTGTCATCTTCTGCTCCATCTCGGAAGCCATTCGTGAATACCCGGAGCTGGTGCGCCAGTATCTGGGGTCAGTCGTGCCGCAGGGTGATAACTACTTCGCTGCGCTGAACTCTGCTGTCTTTACCGACGGCTCATTTGTCTACATCCCGGAAGGCGTGACCTGCCCGATGGAGCTGTCGACCTACTTTCGCATCAACGCTGCCAACACCGGTCAGTTCGAGCGGACGCTGATTGTCTGTGACAAGCGCGCCCAGGTCTCCTATCTGGAAGGCTGCACCGCACCGCAGCGTGACGAAAACCAGCTGCACGCCGCCGTGGTCGAGCTGGTGGCGCTTGAAGATGCCTATATCAAGTACTCCACCGTACAGAACTGGTATCCCGGAGATGAAGATGGCAAGGGCGGTATCTACAACTTCGTGACCAAGCGTGGTGACTGCCGTGGTGATCGCTCACGCATCAGCTGGACACAGGTTGAAACCGGCTCTGCGATCACCTGGAAGTATCCGTCATGCCTGCTGCGCGGTAACGACAGCAAGGGCGAGTTCTACTCGGTCGCCGTGACCAACGGTCGCCAACAGGCTGATACCGGCACCAAGATGATCCATATCGGCAAGAACACCTCGTCCACGATCGTCTCCAAGGGCATTGCCGCCGGCAAGAGCAATCAGTCCTACCGTGGACTGGTCAAGGTCTCGCCAAGAGCCACCGGCTCGCGCAACTTTACCCAGTGTGATTCGCTTCTGATCGGTGACAAGTGCGGCGCGCATACCTTCCCCTATCAGGAAATCGGTAACAGCCGCTCGACCATCGAGCACGAAGCGACGACTTCCAAGATCGGCGATGACCAGCTCTTTTACTGCAAGAGCCGCGGCATTTCGGAAGAAGATGCGGTCAGCATGATCGTCAATGGCTTCTGCAAGGACGTCTTCCAGGAGCTGCCGATGGAGTTTGCCGTGGAAGCCGAGGCCCTTCTGAGCGTCACACTTGAAGGCTCGGTCGGCTAATCAGCTGGAACAGGGGCAGCCCTGACAGCTGCCCGTGCGGATCATTTTTCTGCAGCCGCTCGACGGCGCATCATTACAGAATCAGGGTTACAACATGCTCGAGATCAAGGACCTTCACGCCACGGTAGAAGGCAGCGAAATTCTCAAGGGAATCACGTTGACCATCAATCCCGGTGAAGTACACGCCATCATGGGCCCCAACGGCGCGGGAAAATCGACCCTGTCAGCCGTGCTGGCCGGTCGCGATGGCTATGAGGTGACCCAGGGCTCCATTACCTTTGACGGCAAGGATCTCATGGAGATGGAAGTCGAAGAGCGTGCTCAGGCAGGCCTTCTGATGGGCTTCCAGTACCCGGTCGAAATTCCGGGGGTCAAGAACATCTATCTGCTCAAGTCGGCGCTTAATGCCCAGCGTGCGGCTCAGGGCCTTGACGAGATGCCGGCGCCGGAGTTCATGAAACTGATCAAGGAGAAGATCAGCTTCATGAAGATGGATTCGAGCTTTCTGCACCGCGCCGTCAACGAGGGGTTCTCCGGTGGTGAGAAAAAACGCAACGAAATCCTTCAGATGCTGGTGCTCCAGCCGAAGCTGGCTCTGCTTGACGAGATCGATTCCGGTCTCGACATCGACGCCATGAAAGTGGTGGCCGAGGGCGTCAATTCGCTGCGTGACGAGAATCGCGCGATTTTGATGGTGACCCACTATCAGCGTCTGCTGAACCACATCACGCCGGATCAGGTGCATGTCCTGATTGATGGTCGCATCGCCAAGTCCGGTGATCGTCACCTGGCCGAAGAGCTTGAAGCACGCGGTTATGAATGGGTTATCGAGGAGCCGGCTGCATGAGTCTGCCTGAAACGCTCATCAAGCGCCTGCATGAAGCACCTTCCGGTGAGCCCGAGTGGCTCTCCGAGAAGCGCCGTGCCGGAGCTTCACACTTTGAAACGGTCGGCTTTCCCACGCGTCGTGACGAGGCGTGGAAGTACACCGACATGTCACGACTTTCCAGTGCCGATTTCGCTCAGGCAGACAGCGCCGAGCTGGATCACGCGCGCTTTGACGCGCTCAGGCTGGATATCGATGCCTGCCGACTGGTCTTTGTCGATGGCCTCTTCAGTGAAGCGCTGTCCGATCTTCACAGACTGCCGGAAGGTGTTGAGGTGTCGCCGCTGTCCCGGGTCATGGCCGGTGATCAGCAGGCCATCAGCGAGCAGCTGGGACGGCTGACTGCCATCGATTTCTCCGCCTTTGCCGCGCTGAATACCGCGCTGACCGGCGAAGGTGCCGTGATCAATATCGGTAAAGGCAAGGCAGTTGAAACGCCGATCTATCTGCTGTTCATTTCGCGTAACAACACCACGCCGGTGATGAGCCATCCGCGCATTCTGGTGCGCTGTGAGGCCGAAAGCGAAGCAACCCTGATCGAGCACTACGCGGGCGAGCAGGGCGCTGCCAACCTGACCAATGTCGTCACGGAAATCGAGATGGCACCGGCCTCGAGGCTTTCGCACTACAAGCTGCAGGAGGCGAGTCAGAGTGAATATCACGTTGCCAGCATTCAGGTGGACCAGCAGCGCGACACCAACTTCACCTCGCACAACCTGAATCTGGGCGGTGCCGTGGTGCGCAACGACCTGATCAGCGATCTCAACGACGAGAACGCCACGGTGGATCTGCTGGGGCTCTTTTTCGGTCAGGATCGACAGCACATCGATAACCACACCAAGGTCAACCACAACGCGCCGCGCACGTATTCCAACGAGAATTACAAGGGTATTCTCGACGGTCGCGCCCGCGGGGTCTTCAACGGCCGGGTGTATATCAAGCGGGATGCACAGCAGGTGCTGGGCTATCAGAACAACGCCAACCTGCTGCTTTCCGATCGTGCCGAGATTGATACCAAGCCCGAGCTCGAAATCTACGCCGATGACGTGCAGTGCTCTCACGGGACGACCACCGGTCAGCTTGACGAGAATGCCATCTTTGCCCTGCGTGCCCGGGGCATCGACGAGCAGATGGCGCGCGGGCTGCTGACGCTGGCCTTTGCCAACGAGGTCATGGAGCGCATTCGCCATGGCGAGCTGACCGATCGGGTCGAACGTGCGGTTGCGGGCAAACTGCCTGACCGCTTCAATCTCGAAAGTCTGGTAGAAGATACTTCGCTATGAGCATGACTGACGAACTCACGCTGGATGTCGAGGTCCTGCGCGCGGAATTTCCCGTGCTGGGCCGCAGGGTCCACGGGGACAAGGCGCTGGTCTATTTTGATAATGCCGCGACGACCCAGACCCCGAAAGCCGTGCTGGATACCTGGGTGGATTATTTCGAGCGCTACAACGCCAATATCCATCGCGGGCTGCATCGTCTTGCCGATGAAGCCACGCAGGCCTATGAGCACAGCCGTGACACCGTACGTGAGTTCGTCAATGCCGAAGATGTTCGCGAGATCATCTTTACGCGTGGTACCACGGAAGCCATCAATCTGGTCGCTCAAAGCTGGGGGCGCAGCCAGCTCGTCGAGGGCGACGAGATTCTGATTTCCCGGCTCGAGCACCACTCCAACATTGTGCCGTGGCAGATGCTGGCGCAGGAGAAGGGGCTCACCATTCGGATCATTCCGGTGGATGAGCGCGGCGAGCTGGACATGGATGCCTATCGGGCGCTGTTCACGTCCAGAACCCGTTTGGTGTGTGTGGCGCATGTCTCCAACGCGCTGGGGACGGTCAACCCTGTCGCCGAGATGGCCCGCATTGCCCATGAACATGATGCGCGCATTCTTGTGGATGGCGCTCAGGCGGTCGCGCATACTCGTGTTGATGTTCAGACTCTCGACGTTGACTTCTACGCCTTTTCTGGACACAAGCTCTACGGGCCGACCGGTATCGGCGTGCTCTATGGCCGTTTGTCCCTGCTGGAGGCGATGCCGCCCTGGCAGGGCGGTGGTGAAATGATCAGGACCGTCAGCCTTGAAGAGGGCACCCGCTTTGCCGAGCCTCCCCATCGCTTCGAGGCCGGCACCCCGGCCATCGCCGAAGTGATTGCGCTGGAGCGCGCCATTCGCTGGGTAACCAATCTTCACTTCGAGCTGCTTGAAGAGTGGGAGCAGCGTCTTTTGAAGCATGCCACCGATCGCATGAAGGGCATCGACGGCATGCGCATCATTGGTGAGGCGCCGCACAAGGCGGCGGTGATCTCCTTTGTGGTGGAAGGCGCCCACTCTCAGGACATCGGTCTGCTGGTCGATCAGTTTGGCGTGGCCATCCGCACCGGGCATCACTGCGCGCAGCCTCTGATGCATCACTACGGGCTTGATGCCACCTGCCGGGCCTCGTTTGCCGCGTACAATACGCTTGAAGAGGTCGATTACTTTGTCGATGCCCTCCAGCGTGTCGTGACCATGGTCCGGGACTGAGCATATCAAAGAGGGTTATTGATGAGCGCGATCACGTCCCTGCAGAAGGGGCAACAGCTGCCGCTGCAGCGTAATGTCGAGGCCATTTCGATTCCCTTTGGCAAGCCGGTCTGGCTTGACGAGGACGAGACGGTTCAGGTCATGCAGGCGCTCGGAACGTCGGTGTCGGTGCTGCACAAGGGCAACATGTTCCTGATCGAGGGCTTCAATCTGGATGCCTTCGGAATGGAGCCCATGGAAAGGCCCCATCTGGCTGACGGCGCAACTGATGAGGCGCTGGAGGCCTTTGCCTGGGCGCAGCTTCGCACCTGTTTTGACCCCGAAATCCCGGTCGATATCGTCGAGCTGGGTCTGGTCTACGGCTGTCGAATCACGACCCTGATCGATGGCCAGAAAATGGCACAGATCAAAATGACGCTGACGGCGCCGGGCTGCGGCATGGGCGAGGTGATTGCCGAAGACGCCAGGCACAAGATTCTTGGCGCCGAGCAGATCACTCGCGTCAATGTCGAGCTTGTTTTCGACCCACCGTGGTCCCGGGACATGATGAGCGATGAGGCAAGGCTTGCGCTCAACATGTTTTGAACCTCACAAAAGGCCTTGTTTGACGCCCCGAGAGCATTACTCTCGGGGCGTTTTTGCATGGGGATTGCTCGGTTACGGGCACTCGCTTAAGCTGACGGGCGGTCTGTTTCGGTGATCTCCCCACGCATGAACAAATACATGGCAGGATTGCTCAAGGCCATGGCCATCATGGGGGCCATGGCACTGGTGCTGGCCGTCGTGATAACGGCAGGTGCCAACTACTGGGTATGGCGCAAGACTCATGCCAGCATCACGCTTGAGAGCGAGCAGTGCGTGCATGAACCGGTCGGGCTGGTCTTTGGCACGTCTTACGGACTTCGCGGTGGAGGGGAAAATCCCTGGTATCGAGCCAGACTCGATCTGGCAGCGCGTCTCTGGAAATCGGGGCAGGTGGATCATCTGCTGCTGTCGGGGGATAACCACACGCGCTACTACAACGAGCCCATCAGAATGTGGCGTGATTTGCGTCGAGTGCAGATCCCGGATGCGGTCATGACGCTGGACTACGCCGGTTTCAGTACCTTCGACACGCTCACCCGCAGCCGGGATGTCTTTGGCGTCTCGAGGGTCACACTCATTTCACAGCGCTGGCATCTGCCGCGGGCGTTGTTCATTGCGCAGTATCTCGGGCTGGACGCCAGGGGGTGCGCCACGCGCCAGCGCTCGATCATCGATGATCGCTGGATGTGGGCAAGAGAGGTATTTGCCCGGGTACAGGTGATTGCTGATCTCTACCTGCTGGATCGTCACCCCTACTTTCTGGGGCCCAGCATTGCGCTGCCCACCGGCGACGCCGACGGCGCCATCATTCCCGTTTATCAGCGTGTATCCATGCCGGCACCGGTGGAAAGCGCCCTGAGTGATGTTCGAAGCCTTCTCGATACTCGTCCAGACGAGGCGTCGATGAAGCACTGGCGGGCATTCGATCCAGTCGATCAGCGTCTTTTTTGATGCTGATACTGGTGCAGAATCCGGATGGTGGCGCGGCAGTTTTTCCATAGCCGCTCCATGACAGGCTCGATCTCCTCGGGCAGAGCGTGGGTCATCATGGTCGACAGGGCCTGCATGATGACGCGCTCCTGCTCAAGCAGCTCGTTGATCAGTACGTGCTCGTTATTGACCACAAAGCTTTTGAGACGACTCCAGAGCCAGAGATAGTCATCGCGCTCGACATCGGCATCGCGGGGAAGAAGATCAAGATGACGTCGCGCCTGCTGCTGTAGCAGACGCATGTCCTGACGACGTTCCTCGAAACAGGGGGTGAGTGCCTCACGCATGTCATTGCGCAGGCGGGCAGTATTATCCTGATAATAGTCAAGGCTATCGGCCAGAGCCTCGAGCAGGTTATCCATCGCCGCCTGGCGATTGTCGAGAAACATGAGGGGCTATCTCCACTGATGCCAGAAGAATTGGGAAAGCGTTGAAATTCTAACGCGCCCGGGAGATTTGTAACATCCATCAGCAGGGATTAATCCTGCAAAATACCTGCCGATGGCGCCGCGCGCTCTTGGTGGTGGCCTGATGCCCCGTCAGGCTGTCAGCCCCTGGGCCGTGGCGGTGCCTTTTTGGCCGGTGCGGCATTGCGAGCGATATGCTCGATAATGATGCCTGCCACATCCTTGCCGGTGCTGGTCTCGATGCCCTGAAGCCCCGGCGAGGAGTTGACTTCCATGATGACCGGCCCGTGGTTGGAGCGTAGAAGATCCACACCCGCCACCTGAAGACCCATGGCCTTGGCTGCGCGAATTGCGGTGGAGCGTTCCTCCGGGGTAATGCGAATGCTGCTGGCGCTGCCGCCGCGGTGCAGGTTGGAGCGAAACTCGCCTTCGGCCGCCTGGCGTTTCATGGCGGCCACGACCTTGTCTCCAACCACAAAGCAGCGTAGATCCGCACCACGGGCTTCCTTGATGTATTCCTGCACCATGATGTTGGCGTTGAGCCCCATGAAAGCCTGGATCACGCTCTCGGCCGCCTGCTGGGTTTCTGCCAGTACCACACCGATGCCCTGAGTACCCTCCAGCAGCTTGATGACCAGTGGCGCACCCTTGACCATCTTGATCAGGTCAGGGATGTCGTCAGGGGAGTGGGCAAATCCTGTAATCGGCAGCCCCAGCCCCTTGCGCGACAGCAGCTGTAGCGAGCGCAGCTTGTCACGCGAGCGGGTAATGCCGACCGAATCATTGAGGACATAGGTACCCATCATCTCGAACTGACGCAGCACCGCCGTGCCGTAAAAGGTGACCGAGGCACCGATACGCGGGATGACGGCATCAAAGGGTTCGAGTTCCTCACCACGGTAGTGGATCGTGGGGTGGTGAGAGGCGATGTTCATGTAGCAGCGCAGGGTATCGATCACGCGTACCGTATGCCCACGCTGCTCGGCAGCCTCGATCAGTCGTCGTGTGGAGTACAGATTACGATTGCGGGACAACAAGGCGATATGCATGAGAAGTCCTTTTGAACCGGGCTCAGGGGGTGCCATGCAAAAAGGACGCGCCCGGGGCGACCAGCACCCTTTTCATGGCACGACGTCCCAGCAGCATGGGATGTTTCATGGCTGCGCGATCCACCAGGGTCAGATCCAGATCCTGGGTCAGTTCTCCCAGCCGCATGGCCGTGCGAATCACGTATCGCCAGCTGGCATGGCCGTTGGAGCTTCTGATCTTGCGTCGATCACTGAGCGGCAGGGTGAAACGACCGGCATCCTGCAGCGCATCGCCGCTCAACGTATTGAAGCTGATCCACCACTGACCATGCTGCTCGAAGGCATGAATGTTTTCGGCATGCAGGGCAGACGTTCTGGCACCAGTGTCGATCTTGCAGTTCAGGCGTAAATCGAGTTCAGGCAGGGTCACCATTTCACGACGACCCACGATGGCTCTTGGTGTATAGGGTAGCTCATCCATGCTGTTCTCTCTGTATCGCGTCAATCTGCTGCCACAGGCTGGAGCCGGGGCTTGCCTGTTTCATGGCCATGATCAGGGGCAGCCGAAGGCGCGGAATCCGGGTAAGGTCACGAACCAGTACCCTGAAATCGTGTGCTTCAAGCTGCGAGATAGTGACAAGATAGCTGATGGAGCGACGCTCGTGTTCGAGATGATGCCAGCCGCGGGCGGCCATGACGGCAAGCTCTGCAGCGTCTGGCGCACCGTCAAGCCGCTGTTCAAGCCAGATACCGGCGCGCTCGAGCGGGCTGGAGAGAATGGCGCCCAAAACAGCCTGTTGCAGAGAGGCACTGTTTTCGGTCTCGTAGTGCGTGATCAGCGCCTCGAGCAGCGCTTCCTGCTGCACGCAGGCATGGGCAAGAGCGTCGCACAGGGCGATCAGTGCCTGATCAGGGAGATCCGAGACGCGGGTTGCCAGACAAAGCTCATCTTCATTTGTTCGACGCACGACAAGATCGGCGATGCCCTGTAGCCCCAGCTCCTGCCATGACGGCTCATCATTGTCTGAATCATCATCCCCCAGGTAATAGGCACGCGCGCCATCATGGTATTGGCTGGGTGGCCGGGCCAGGTCATGCGCAATGCGTGCGTGCAACATGGCTCTGGTGAAATCATCAGGTTGATGGGCAATGGCAACGTTTTTGAGCGTTTCTGCAGCGCTGTCGAGCGACAGGCTGCCGTCGGGTGAGCGCTGGACGGTGCCTATCAATTGATCAAGGAAATTATCGCGCATTGCCGGCACCAGCATGGACTGCTCATCCAGAGGCAGTGCCAGACACCAGATCATGGGCTCGCTCCCGGGTGCGGGAGTGAACACCAGTGCGACTCTGGCCTGTGATTGCCAGGGCTGGGACCACGCTACCTGCTGCGCCTCGAAGGCCCTGAAGTGCTCGATATCGCAGGGCGCCACTCGGCGACCGAGATGGTAAATGCGGGGCGTGATATCGGCATGGGCAAAAAGGTCGACGAGCGTAGGCGTTAACATCAAGGCATTTCCAGAGAGATTCATGTCGGCGCGGGCGCGCAATGTATCGTGTTGACGGTCAGTGCGCCAGTAGAGTGCTGTGCAAAAAATAAACAATTTTCCGGAGCCGGCGAATCAACAGGGGCGGGCAAAACTATCCATGGCTTATCCACAATCTCGTTCAGTCGATCTGTGCAAAAGGTGATGACCATTTAATGGCAGCTTCGTGTCAGGCGTTCATCATTTTATTCATCCTGCCGCGCCCGCATAATGATCAACATCATTTCTTCAATGGGAGTTTCAATGACGCAACATGAATCGCTGGATATCGCTCTGACGCGGCTCGAAGCTGCCATGCGCGCGGGGGATCTGTGGCAGAACCAGATCGAGCCGGACCCCTCCGCCTTTGACAGTGAGCAGCCCTTTTATGCCGATACCATGACGCTGGGTCAGTGGCTGAAATTTGTGTTGATCCCCCGGCTGCGACGGCTGATGGAAAACGAGCACTCGCTGCCGGCCAGCGCCAACATCGCGCCGGCAGCCGAGGTATATCTGCAGGAAAGCAGGACCAGCGTTCGGCTGCCGATTCTGGAAGCGCTGCGCGATGTGGATAACGTGCTGGTTCATGGCGAGCTGCGGGCACAGGAGGAGCAATGAGCAGCTCGACGGCCGACAGTGGCGTGGAGGTGCATTACTACTTTGCCTACGGCAGCAACATGAACGTGGCCAGAATGCAGGCTCGCGTCGGCGCCACTCGGCGCATGCTGTCGGCGACGCTCAAGAACTGGCAGCTTTATTTCGACAAGGCTTCTCGTGTGGACGGCGTGGCGCATGCCAATGTCAGAATGGAAGAGGGCGGGCAGGTCGAAGGGGTGCTGTATGAACTGAGCCATCCCGCGCAGATTCGGGAAATGGACCCCTTTGAGGGTCATCCCACCGAATACTGTCGTCAGGTCGAAACGGTAGAGACGCTTCACGGTCCGCTGGCAGCATGGGTTTATGTGGCGTTGCCAGAAAAAACGGCATCCGATCGGCTGCCCGCACGCGAATACCTGTCACATCTTCTGGCTGGCAGGGACTTTCTCAGTTACCCCTATCTTGAACAATTGAATGCTCAGGAGTGTATCGACAGCCTTGGAGACGAGGCGCTACTGACGCTGGGTATTTCCAGAAGCACGCCAAAATAAGCGCAACCGGTATAAAAGGACAAGAAAAAGGCCACCCGGTAGGGTGGCCTTTTGTATTCTGCAGTAACCTGCGCAGAAGATGTCGTGTTCAGCCGCTTAGAAGCGGAAGGAGACACCGCCACCTACAGTCAGCGGATCGATATCACGATCACCGCCATCGGTGTAATCAGCTTTCAGATCAGTGTACTGGACAAAGCCATTCAGCGCCCAGTTGTCAGTGATCATAAGATCGGTACCAACCTGTGCAGTCGGTGCCCACTGACGCTTCTCGAAGCTGTCAGCGCCGCCGTTGAGGCTTGAATCATTAAAGGTAACGTAGCTGGCGCCCAGGCCGGCATACGGCTGAACGCGCGAATCAGTGCCGCCCAGCGGGTAGTACTGCGCCATGATGTTGTACTGCTTCATCTTGAAGCTGTCACCATTGTTACCATCGTAATCATTGCTATTGCTGCCGCTGAGTTCAACGCCCAGCTTGTCAAACGGCATGACACCGATAGCGCCGTTCCAGGTGTTTTCGTCATTGAAGCCGCCGCTGGCCGTAATGTCGGATTTGACGACATCGGCGCGGGCATAGACATCACCCTGGCCATAAGCCATGGCAGACTGAGCGGCGAAAACGCTGGTACCTACCAGAACAGAAGCTGCGAAAATTTTGTTCAGAGTCATGATCTTCTCCTTGCTCAAGACGAGGGGGTGTCTCGCTTGATTCTGATTAGAAAACGGTGTTTCTTAATGCATGACGAAACTATAGAAAACACTGTTTTATTTGTCACGTATTTTTTTTGCAGTTTTTATCATTGGTTTAATAGATAAAGACTATGGTGAGTATGGTAGACGTAATCGGCATATCTGGATCAGGTCTATCCAGAGGGGCAAGCACTACAGCCAACTGGAGAGGGTGACAACGCCAAAGTAGTCATCTCCATCCTGTTGTTCGAATTCGCGGCTGCGTTTCAGGGTTATCAGACTTAAATTGTAGCGATCCCATGAGATCGCGCCACCAATCTCCAGATCACCAACCCACTGTCGCTTGTCAACGCTGTGACTGTCTTCGAAGGTGTTGCCATCCAGCAGCATGTTGTGGGCCACAAAGCGTCCCTGAACATTGCCGAACAGGTACCAGTTGAAGGCGCGATCGCGGGAAAACATCATGTCCGAGGATGTATAAGGGGCCATGCTGGGGGTGGTGTACAGGTCATCCAGTCGTCGACCCAGTCGAATGCCCAGTCCGGCGGAAGCGTAGTCGTACAGATTCCCCAGGGCGAAGCCTGCATTGGGACCATATTCCAGTGCCAGGCTGCCCAGACTGTCGCGATACCACCAGCTGCGCTGCATGGCGAGTGTGACAGTAGGCTCATTATGCAATTGATTATGCCATCCCCTGGGATCGTCGCTATCGACCAGGTGATGAAAGTTTTTCTGTACTGCCTTGGCCCCCGAGCCCGGGCCGACAAGACCGACATCCAGTGAGAAGGCATCATCAATACGCCATTTTGGCGTCATATTATGGCGATAAAGCGACAGCCCACCGTAAAGATAGCCTGCATAGGGGCGGTCATCGGTGATCAGGTCGCGGCGTTTGGTATCTTCCGGTGTGTACATCTGCTGTCCGAACCGGTAGGAGGCGGCATCCACATCTCCAGCGGCCCAGCCCGGGATCCAGCTGGCGACCGAGCGGGTCCAGTGATTGCCTTCCGGTTCGAAACTCCAGCTGCCCTCAAGCCCGTTCGTGTAGTGACCGTCATCGCTTCGAGCCGCAAGGAAGTCGTTGGTGAACTTGAAGGTCAAAACGCCATCTGCCATGGCAGAAGCGGAAAAAAGCAGGCTACTGCCCACCAGTATCGCGCAACGGATCATGAGAAAAGTTCCCTTTTTGATGACATTATTTTCCTTAACGGGCTTACTTTAACCGATGATCGAACATCCTGCTTTCCCTTATGTTTATCGGATGTATTAAAAAAACCGCCTTGATGGCGGTTTTTTTACGTGCGCAACGATGTCAGGGGTTGAGAAGGCTTATTCCGGTGCAATGCTCATGCTGTTGCCGGAGCCGATCAGCCGGACCCGCTGACCGGGCTGGTAGGGCGTATCTGCCTTCTGGACCACCACAATGTCCTGGCCGCTGTCGGTTCGGACCTGAATCTCGTAGGCGCTGACCTGATTGGCACGATCTTCAACCTTGCTGCCGGCGATGGCGCCGCCAATGCCGCCTACTGCGGTCGTCAGAACACGTCCGGAGCCACCGCCGAACTGGTTGCCCAGCAGGCCGCCGAGTACGGCGCCGCCGATGCCGCCCAGACCCGAATTGTTTTCATTGCCGGCCTGAATGGTGACCGGCCGCACACCGGTAACAGTGCCGTAGGTCACGTTACGGGCGGTCTTGGCCTGATTACCGGTATAGGTGTTGCCGGAATAGATATCGCTATTGGCACACCCTCCAAGAGTCAGGGCGCCAAGGGCTGCAACAACAAGATAACGCTTCATGGGTAACTCCTGCGTCGGCAAGGGAAACCGACGGGCTGTTTGTTCTGGAACACTGTTTGACAATCAGAATGAATAGAGGTTTCCACTACCTGCAACGGCATTACGGTGACTGTCCAATCGATTGCCACAAGGCATCTGCAACACTGTAGCCTGCAGACATATCCACTGCCACCGATGATGCGTCAATGCTCAGGCAAGTCTCAGGGTCATGTCGCGATGATCGATGCCGGCCTCGCTGTAGACCTCTCCATGGGCGACAAAGCCCAACTGCTTGTAAAAGCCCAGAGCATGGGTCTGGGCGCTGAGCTCGCATCGGGTAAACCCGCGCGCGCGGGCACTGTCGATCACATGATACATCAGCTGTACGCCAAGCCCGCGGCCGCGATGGGAGGCCAGAATAGCAACACGCCCGATATGACCATCAGGCAGCAGTCTGGCAGTGCCGCAGGCAACCGCACCGTCATGCATTAAAAAATGAAGGCACTCGGAGTCAAGGTCATCAAGCTCATCGCTTTCGCTCACGCCCTGTTCCTGAATGAACACGATGCGTCGAATATGGCTGCAGGCCTCGTTCAGCGAGGCCCAGTCACCGCTTTCGATCACGATGCCCTCACGCATGCTCAGTCATCCGCAGTGTCATCGTCATCATCGAAATCGTCATCATCTTCCACCCAGCGCAGGCTGCCACGATTAACGAGGGTGGCCAGCAGGGCAGTAGCGCCTTCCATTGCAAGCACGTCCTGATCGATGGATCTGGTAGCAGAGAGTCGCTTTGCCAGTGCCGGGCTGCAGGCGTAGCCGTCGCCATCGACAAAAAGCGTGGCGCTTTCCCCATGCGGGTGCCATGCCATGCGCGAGCCCGGTGCCGGTTCCAGCAGATCACCCTCGACGAGCGCCTGATTGAGGGTGTCCTCGCTGGCCGGTGTCATCGGCGGCATGAGTTGATCGGGGTATTTGACCTGGGTCATGGTGCGCCCGAACCACTGCGCCATCTGCTCGGGGTTATCCAGCGCGGCCAGCATCTGCTGACGGACGCGGGCCAGCGTCGTGTCATCGATCAGGGCGCTGTCATCGGAAGCATTGAGGTCGCCATCCTGATACCGAGAGGATTCATCGAGCTGCTCGCCCAGATAGTCGGCCCAGGACGTCACCATTTCATCCATGGAAGGCGCGCGAAAGCCAACCGAGAAGGTCATGCAGTCCTCGCTTTCGCTGACGCCGTGATGCGCCACGCGCGGCGGCAGATACAGCATGTCGCCGGGCTCGAGCACCCACTCCTGATCATTGGAGACCTGAAAGTCGGCCAGAATGCGCAGATCGATACCATCAATGATGGGGGCATCCTCGGGCATGACATCGCCAAGCTGCCAGCGACGCTGACCGCTGGCCTGAAGGAGAAACACGTCGTAGTTGTCAACGTGCGCGCCCACATTGCCGCCCGGTGGGGCAAAACTGATCATGATGTCATCAAGGCGCCAGCGTGGAATGAAGGTGAAGTGTTCCAGCAGTTCGTCCACTTCCGGCACGTAGTGGTCCACGGCCTGCACCAGCAGCGACCAGTCGCGCCGTCCAAGCCGGGCAAAGGTCTCTTCGTCAAAGGGACCATGAGAGACCTGCCAGACCTTGTCCGGCCCCTCCAGCTCGACCAGACGGGCTTCGACGTTGTCTTCGCAGGCCAGCCCCGCCAGATCGTCGGGATCAAGCGGTGACTGGAAGTCCGGGAAGGCGCCCCTGATCAGCAGCGGTTTTTTCTGCCAGTAATCGCGTAGAAAGGTCTCGGCCGACATGCCTCCCAGCGGGAGTTGGGTATGATCTGTCATGATCTGTTGTGCCTCATGATAGTTGTGCCCCGTAATGGTTGTGCCCCGTGATGGATGTCAGGTGCGTGTAAGGTCGTGTGCCTGTTCGGCGGCGTTACCGGTGTAGCTGGCCGGTGTCATGGTCTTCAGACGCGCCTTCACCTCTTCGGGCAGCTCGAGCGTATCGATGAATTCGGCAAAACCTGCCTGATCGATCCGGCGCCCGCGGGTCAGTTCCTTGAGCTTTTCGTAGGGTTTTTCGATACCGTAGCGGCGCATGACGGTCTGTACCGGTTCCGCCAGCACTTCCCAGCTCTGATCCAGGTCGGCGTTCAGTCGTTCCGGGTTGCTTTCCAGCTTGCCGATGCCCTTGAGCGTGGCCTGATAGGCGATCAGACCGTGCGCCAGACCCACGCCCAGGTTGCGCAGCACGGTGGAGTCGGTCAGGTCACGCTGCCAGCGGGAAATCGGCAGCTTCTGTGCCAGATGCCCCAGAATGGCATTGGCCAGTCCCAGATTGCCTTCGGAGTTCTCGAAGTCGATCGGGTTGACCTTGTGCGGCATGGTTGAGGAGCCGATTTCACCTTCCACGGTGCGCTGCTTGAAATAGCCCAGCGAGATATAGCCCCAGACATCGCGGTCGAAGTCGATCAGGATGGTGTTGAAGCGACAGACACTGTCGAAGAATTCGGCAATGTAGTCATGCGGCTCGATCTGGGTGGTATAGGGGTTGAAGGTCAATCCCAGACGGTCAATGAACACGCGTGCGTTGTCGGCCCAGTCGATCTCGGGATAGGCCGCCAGGTGGGCGTTGTAGTTGCCGACCGCACCGTTGATCTTGCCCAGCATTTCGATGGACTCGACCTGCTTGAGCTGACGGCGCAGGCGATGCACCACGTTGGCCATCTCCTTGCCCAGCGTGGTGGGGCTGGCGGTCTGACCGTGAGTGCGCGACAGCATGGGCTGATCAGCATGTTCCTGCGCCAGACGGGTTACCGCCTCGACGATCTCGCGCATGGTGGGCAGCAAAACGTTATCGAGACCGGCACGCAGCATCAGCGCGTGTGACAGGTTGTTGATGTCTTCACTGGTGCAGGCAAAGTGCACGAATTCGCTGATGGCTTCCAGCTCTTCGTGGCCCTCGAACTTCTCCTTGAGGAAGTATTCGATGGCCTTGACGTCGTGATTGGTGGTGCGCTCAATGGTCTTGACGCGCTCGGCGTCTTCAACGGAGAAGTCGCTGATCAGCTGATTTAGATACTGGCGCGATGTTTCCGACAGCGGCGGGACTTCCTCGATCTGCTCGTGTTCGGCCAGACGTTCCAGCCAGCGCACCTCGACAATGACGCGAGCGCGAATCAGGCCGTATTCACTGAAGTGTTCACGCAGCGCCATTGTCTTGCTGCCATAGCGGCCGTCAACGGGAGAAAGAGCGGTCAGTGCTGAAAGTTCCATCGTGAGTCCCGGGTCCATACCCAATCGTTGTGAAATTAAAAAGGCAGCCCGGGAAGGCGCTGCCCGTAAAGCCGTAATTACCTGTCGAGCGATTTGAGCGCGCGTCGAATGCCGCTGCGTCCGGCGATCAGTTTCCAGCGCCGGCCACCCTGCTGGTGCCAGAGCAGGGCAAAGCGCACGCCGGACAGCAGGATCGCCCTGACCCTTTCGGGCATCTGGCGGCTCTGAAGCAGTGAAGGATCACCCTGTACCACGATGCGATAACGAAAGGTGGAAAGGGTGTCCTGATAGATCTCTCCAAGGCTTGCCACCACGTTTTCGTGCAGCTCGCCGAAATGCTCGGACTGCGCCTGAACCCGGTTCAGCCGCTGGCCCAGCGTGTTCATCATCTCGGTGTTCTTGCGCAGACGATGCATGAGCAGAATCAGCGAGAAGCCGTAGCGCATGACGTTGGGAGAGACCTGCTGGCGTGTGAGCACACCGTCAAGCGTTTCGATGCCGGGGCGCAGATTGTTGATCTGATGGCCGTAGATGTCCTCGAACGAGGCAGGGTCGGTATCCAGCGTGGCCCTGATCAGGGTCGACCAGGCACGCTCATTGGTATGCCCCGTGCGGGCGAGTTCATCGACCACGGTGGCGGCCTGAAACACGCCGGCCAGCGCCAGCGCCTGCCGCGCCTCACTGTTCATGCTGCACTCTCCAGCGCCTGACGAAACGTTGTGGCAATCACCGCACCGCCCAGACAGACACCGCCCTCGTAAAGGACCGCGGACTGACCGGGCGTGACGGCGCGCTGGGGTTCGTCAAAGATCAGCGTCACGCTCTGGTCCTCATTGATGATCACCCGGCAGGGCTGATCGCTCTGACGATAGCGAATCTTGGCACTGGCGCGAAAGTCACGTGTTGCCGGCGGCTCGCCGATCCAGTGCATGACTTCGGTGGTCAGCGACTGGCGATACAGCAGGTCGTGATGCTTGCCCTGTACCGCGATCAGAACGTTACGCTCGAGATCCTTGTCCGCCACATACCAGGGCGCTTCGGGATAGCCGTTGATACCCCCGATGCCAAGCCCCTGGCGCTGGCCCAGGGTGTAATACATCAGCCCCATGTGCTCGCCGATATCCTCGCCCTCCGGCGTCTGGATCCGTCCGGACTGTGCCGGCAAGTACTGGCGCAGAAAATCGGCAAAGCGACGCTCGCCGATAAAGCAGATGCCGGTGGAATCCTTCTTGCGTGCCGTGGCCAGGCCGTGCTGTTCGGCCAGTGCCCGCACCTCGGACTTTTCCATTTCACCGATCGGGAACAGGGTGCGACTCAGGGCCTGTTCACTGACCGCATGCAGGAAATAGCTCTGATCCTTGTTGGCATCGATACCCTTGCACAGCAGGGTATGTCCGTCACGATCCTCGCGGCGGACATAGTGGCCGGTGGCGATCAGGTCGGCACCCAGCATGGCGGCGTAATCAAGAAAGACCTTGAACTTGATTTCACGGTTGCAAAGGATATCCGGGTTGGGCGTTCGACCGGCCCGGTACTCTTCAAGAAAGTGTTCGAAAACGTTATCCCAGTACTCGGCGGCAAAGTTGGCCGTGTGCAGGCGAATGCCCAGCCGATCGCAGACGGCCTGGGCATCGGCCAGATCGGCCTTTGCCGTGCAGTACTCGGTACCGTCGTCCTCGTCCCAGTTCTTCATGAAAAGGCCTTCCACGTGATAGCCCTGCTCGAGCAGCAAGAGGGCGGTCACGGAAGAGTCCACACCGCCGGACATGCCCACGATGACCCTTGAAGGGGTGGAAGAGGAGGCTGTGTTGTTGACAGGAGAAGTCATGGCGTACCCGTCGTCAGAAATCATTTGGCCGCCATTATACGCCAGCCGCCCCCTGCCTTGACAGGCGCGAGCCAACGATACTGACGTGGCGCTCGATCAGGCTGTTCATGGCGTCATGTCGGATGGTTCAGATCCCGAATCAGGTCCAGCGGATAGACAGGATCTTCAAGTGCATCGCGAATGCGTCTGGCCACCAGCGGGCTTCTGAGTCGGCCGTGACGCTCGAGCGTCTCGATATCAGTCAACGAGTACCAGTCAGCCCGGGTAATGCCTTCATCAAGTATCTGGCTGACCCGGCGCTCTGGCCGGGCCAGAAAGGTATGGCTGTGATAGACCACGCCATTGGGGGCCGTATTGATGTAAAGGCCCAGATAGCCCACCAGCGTGATCTCCCAGCCGCTCTCTTCGAGGGTCTCCCGATATACGGCGTCGATCAGGGATTCCTCGGCTTCCAGGTGGCCGGCCGGCTGATTGAACAACGTGATGGTAGAAGCCGTATTCATGCGATCGTGCTCCTCGACCAGCAAAAAACGGTCGCGGTCGGCCACGACGGCGGCGACCGTCACGTGAGGCAGAAATCGATTCATTCGGGTTTCCTTCGTGGCCTGTCACGTCTGGCACGAGCAGGCGTTGATCGAATGGTGCGGGGCATATGGATGGTCTCGCGTCGCCATTCGCCCGGCGCGAGGGTTCCCAGCGTCCACTGGCCGATGGCAGTGCGGATCAGACGCAGGGTAGGGTGGCCCACGTGCGCGGTCATGCGGCGGACCTGGCGGTTACGCCCCTCCGTAATCGTGATTTCAAGCCATGTGTCAACAATGTTGGCCCGATAACGCACCGGCGGGTCCCGGTCTGAGACCCGTGGCGATGTGATTCGCCGCACTCTGGCCGGCCGGGTCGGGCCATCCTTGAGGGTCACGCCTTTAGTCAGCGCTTTAAGGGCATTGTCATCAGGCTGACCTTCTACCAGTACAAGATAGGTCTTGGGCTGCTTGTGATCCGGATGTGTGATCCGATGAGACAGCTGGCCGTCATCGGTCAGCAGCAACAGTCCCTCACTGTCATGATCCAGACGGCCGGCCGGGTAAATGTCAGGGATGTCGAGCCAGTTGGCCAGCGTGTCGCGCCCCCGGGAATCCGTGAACTGGGTCAGCACCTGAAAGGGCTTGTGAAAAAGATAGAGTAGGCTCATTAATACGTTCCGATTGTCGACAACCTCTACGCGATGACGGGCTCTGGATGCTATATTGAGGTCATCTTTCAGTACGACACCCTGTGTTCTCATTACTTCACGTCGGAGTATCGCCATGCCCAGCGGCAATATCAGCATTCCCGAAAACGGTCGTGTTATCACGGTCAACCATGATGCCACGCTTGACGTGCCGGATCGGCCCATCATTCCCTTTATCGAGGGAGATGGTATCGGTGCCGATATCACTCCGGCCATGCAGCGGGTGGTCAATGCCGCCGTGGCGAGCGCTTACGGCAGCCAGCGTGAAATCCAGTGGATGGAAGTGTATGCCGGCGAGAAGGCAACGCGTGTCTACGGTGATGATGTCTGGCTGCCGCAGGAGACGCTCGAGGCCGTCAGGGATCATGTGGTGTCCATCAAGGGGCCGCTGACCACGCCGGTCGGTGGCGGCATGCGATCACTGAACGTGACGCTGCGCCAGACGCTGGATCTCTATGTCTGCGAGCGCCCGGTGCGCTGGTTCAAGGGCGTCCCCAGCCCGGTGCGTCAGCCGCAGAATGTCGACATGGTGATCTTTCGGGAAAACGCCGAGGACATTTACGCCGGGATCGAATGGCAGGCCGGAACCGAGGAAAACCGCAAATTGATCCGGTTTCTGCAGGAAGAGATGCAGGTCGACAATATCCGTTTCACCGAACAGTGCGGTATCGGCATCAAGCCGGTGTCGGAAGAGGGCAGCAAGCGGCTGGTGCGCAAGGCGATCCGCTACGCCATCGACAACGGTCGTGACTCAGTGACGCTGGTGCACAAGGGCAACATCATGAAGTTCACCGAAGGTGCCTTCAAGCAGTGGGGCTATGAGGTGGCGCGTGATGAGTTCGGAGCGATACCGCTGGATGGTGGCCCGTGGCTCTCCATGGAAAACCCGCGCGACGGTACCAGCATCGTCATCAAGGACGTGATCGCCGATGCCATGCTTCAGGAGGTGCTGCTGCACCCCGAGCAGTTTGATGTGATCGCCACGCTGAATCTCAACGGCGATTTCCTGTCCGATGCTCTGGCGGCTCAGGTGGGCGGTATCGGTATTGCGCCCGGTGCCAACCGCGGTGACGCCGTGGCCATGTTCGAGGCCACCCACGGTACGGCGCCTAAGCTGGCAGGTCACAACAGCGCCAATCCGGGATCACTGATCCTGTCGGCGGAAATGATGCTGCGCTATCTCGGCTGGGACGAGGCGGCAGAGCGCATCATCAACGCCATGGAGGCAACGATCGCCAAAGGTGACGTCACCGGTGACTTTCATCAGGTCATGACGCAGGCAAGGCTTCTTGGGACTACGGAGTTCGCCGAGGCTGTGGTGCGCAATATGCCCGCCTGACCATGAGCGTCTGATGCCGTCGACATCGAGGCGGCGTTGTCCAAACGTCTACTGCATGGCGCATTGTGGTGTCTCTCGTGGCACCATGACGTCATGAGATACTGATTTTCCTGCCACGCGCTTGCATCGCCGGCAGGCCAGCACCATCTTTAAGGGGAACACAGAGGCTTGTTAGCGCTCTAACTGTTGGCTCGATGAGTGCAATCAATCATCTTTCCGCTTGTTTTCATTGATCCGGGCACATATGTTCAAGATAGATAGTGAGGCACTTCACTGCGATTTTCGTAATACGGTCGCACACGCAGGCATGACACCTCCTGACCATGATCATCAGGAGCAGGGGGATGTTTCCGAGCAGACCAGCGATCCGGAGCTTGAAGAACCGCCACTTTACAAGGTGGTACTTCACAATGACGACTACACGCCCATGGAGTTTGTCGTCGAAGTACTTCAGACCTTTTTTGCCATGGATCACGAGAAGGCGGTACAGATCATGCTGGCCGTACACACTCAGGGTAAGGCGACCTGTGGCATCTATACCCGTGATATTGCGGAAACCAGGAGCCAGCAGGTCAATCAATACGCTCGAGAATGCCAGCATCCATTGCTGTGCGATATCGACCGGGCAGACTGACTCGTCTGCAGCGGCCAAGAGGGGACTGCCATGTTGAGCAAAGAACTTGAATTGACCCTGAACACCGCATTTACCGTGGCGCGTTCAAAGCGCCACGAGTTCATGACTGTTGAGCACCTGCTGCTGGCATTGCTGGACAATGCTTCGGCGGCAGATGTATTGCGGGCCTGTGGTGCCAACCTCGACAAGCTCCGTACCGATCTGCAGGACTTCATCAATACCACCACGCCGCTGATCCCCGAGGATCAGGACGACCGTGAAACCCAGCCCACGCTGGGCTTTCAGCGTGTGCTGCAGCGGGCAGTCTTCCACGTTCAGTCGTCCGGTAAATCGGAAGTGACCGGTGCCAACGTGCTGGTGGCCATTTTTTCCGAGCAGGAAAGTCAGGCCGTCTATTTCCTCAAGCAGCAGAACGTGGCACGCGTTGATGCGGTCAACTACATCGCGCACGGCATCGCCAAGGTGTCGGGTCACAACCAGCAGAGTCAGCACAATAGCAGCAGCGAGTCCGAAGACGCTGAAGAGGCCTCGGGAGATGCGTCTTCTCATCCGCTGACCGGCTATGCGACCAATCTCAATGAGCAGGCCCGTATCGGTCGCATCGATCCGCTGGTCGGCCGTGATCACGAGCTTGAGCGTGTGGTGCAGATTCTGGCGCGTCGTCGCAAGAACAACCCGCTGCTGGTGGGCGAGGCCGGTGTCGGCAAGACCGCCATCGCTGAAGGGCTCGCCAAGCGCATCGTTGAAGAGGATGTGCCGGACGTCATCAGCGACGCCGTGGTGTATTCACTCGACATGGGCGCGCTGCTGGCGGGGACCAAATACCGCGGTGACTTCGAGAAGCGCTTGAAGGGGTTGCTGGCCGAGCTCAAGAAAGAGCCCAACTCGATTCTGTTCATCGACGAAATCCACACCATCATCGGTGCCGGTGCGGCCTCCGGTGGTGTGATGGACGCGTCCAACCTGCTCAAGCCCATGCTGTCCTCGGGTGAGCTGCGCTGCATCGGTTCGACTACATTTCAGGAATTCCGCGGCATCTTTGAAAAGGATCGAGCTCTGGCACGGCGTTTCCAGAAAGTGGACGTACTGGAGCCGACGGTTGATGATGCCATTCGCATCCTGAAAGGGCTGCGAGGCCGTTTCGAGGAGCACCATCAGCTCAAATACACCGATGCGGCGATGGAAGCGGCCGTTCGCCTGGCCTCGCGCTACATCAATGATCGCTATCTGCCTGACAAGGCCATTGATGTCATTGATGAGGCTGGCGCTCACCAGCGTCTGCTGCCGGCCGAGGCGCGTCTGTCACAGATTGACGTCGAGCAGATCGAGTCGATCGTGGCTTCCATTGCACGTATTCCGCCCAAGAGCGTCTCCAGCTCTGATCGCAAGCTGCTGGCCGATCTGGATCGTAACCTCAAGATGCTGGTCTTCGGGCAGAACGAGGCCATCGACAGCCTGTCGTCGGCCATCAAGCTCTCCCGTGCCGGGTTGGGATCTCCTGACAAGCCGGTGGGCAACTTCCTGTTTGCCGGCCCGACCGGGGTGGGCAAGACCGAGGTGGCTCGACAGCTGGCCCAGATCATGGGTATCGAGCTGGTGCGTTTTGACATGTCCGAGTACATGGAGCGTCATACCGTATCGCGGTTGATCGGTGCGCCTCCGGGTTATGTCGGCTATGACCAGGGCGGTCTGCTGACCGAGGCCGTCACCAAGAACCCGCACTGCGTACTGCTGCTTGATGAAATCGAAAAGGCGCATCCGGATGTCTTTAATCTGCTGCTGCAGGTGATGGACCACGGCAAGCTGACTGACAACAACGGTCGCGAAGCGGACTTCCGCAACGTGATCCTGGTGATGACCTCCAATGCCGGTGCCGAGCAGGCCTCGCGTCGTTCGATCGGCTTCCAGACCCAGGACCACTCGACCGACGCCATGGAAGTGATTCGCCGCACCTTCACGCCTGAGTTCCGTAACCGCCTCGACAGCATCATCCAGTTCAGCCACCTCGACGCCGAAGTGGTGCGCAGCGTGGTCGACAAGTTCCTGGTCGAGCTTCAGGCGCAGCTGGACGAAAAGCGTGTGCAGCTGGATGTGGATGAAGAGGCTCGCGGCTGGCTGGCCGAGCATGGCTACGACCCGCAGATGGGGGCACGCCCAATGGCGCGACTGATTCAGGAAAAGCTGAAAAAGCCGCTGGCAGAGATGATTCTCTTTGGGGATCTGGCCGAGCAGGGTGGCACGGTACACGTCACACTGGAGGATGGAGAGCTGCAGCTGTCGGCTGCTGCCGAGCAGCCCGCCTGATCGGCACGCCGTGCCTGCAGTCACTGACGCCCTGTCTTCGGACGGGGCGTTTTTTTGTGCGCGAGAATGGACGTCGGATCAGACGCTATCCATCAGGGGATGAGCTATCGGTCGGTCCGAAAAAGTCGGTGTCGCGAGACGACAAGGGAGGCGAGGAGGGGCGTGCCGGGAAAAGGACGCATCGCGTCCTTAGCGAGAGCGGTAGACGATACGGCCCTTGGAGAGGTCGTAAGGCGTCAGTTCTACCTTGACCTTGTCGCCGGTCAGAATGCGGATGTAGTTCTTGCGCATCTTGCCGGAGATGTGCGCAGTCACGACGTGGCCGTTTTCAAGCTCGACGCGAAACATGGTGTTGGGAAGCGTATCGACAATCACGCCTTCCATTTCAATATGATCTTCTCTTGCCATATGATGTAGTCCCCGATAATCGTAATAAGAGCACGCCATCAGGGCATTCCTGCCGGCCGAAAGGTCAGGCAATGTGAATGATGGCGGACTGAACGAGCGATATTTTGCCTGATACCTGCCTGAAGCGCAAAGTCGCTGCAGGATGGCGTGTCAGTGATGGGTCTGAACGAGGGTAATGTTGCGGTGCCAGCGATGCCCGTGCAAAAACTCCAGTGGTTTGAAGCGCTGCTTGTAGCCCATCTTCCGACTTTCCCTGATCCAGTACCCCAGATAAACGTGCTTGAGCCCCAGTGCCTGTGCCCGGCGAATCTGCCAGATCACTGCCCAGCTGCCCAGCGATCTTGACTGAAAGGCATCGTCGGGATCGAAAAAGGTATAGATGGCGGAGAGACCATGAGTCAGAAAATCCACTGCTGCTACGGCCACAAGCCTTCCCGACAGGCGAAATTCCACCAGTCGTGAAAAGTCGTTGGCGACGTTCAAAAAGGCGCGGTACTGATTTTCGCTGGGTGGATACATTTCGCCATCGCTGTGGCGCGCCCCGATATAGCGTTCATAGAGTGCATAGTGTTCATCGTCAAACAGGGCAGGGCGCTCGATGGCGATCAGATCCTGATTGTTGCGCTCGGTCCGCTTGAGGGAGCGATCGGGCGTAAAGTCACCGACCGGCACCCGTACCGAAACGCAGGCGTTGCACGTCTGACAGTGTGGGCGATAGAGATGCGTACCGCTGCGCCGAAAGCCCATCAGGGTCAACGCACTGTAGACGTCGTGATCCACGGGCGTCTGTGGGTCCATGAACAGCGTTGTGGCCTTGTGGACGCCCAGATAGCTGCAGTCATGGGGTTCTGTCAGGAAAAATCGCAGTTCCTGAAGCGGGGAATGAAGGCTTGAGCTGTTCAATGGGCGCAACGTCCAAAAAGGGAATCCGGGGCCTGCAACGTCAATGATCTGGTCACGGCTATCGTTATCGGCGCGATACCATGGGTTCTTGAAGGGCGTTCGGAATATGACGCCTGAGCAGGGTGTTGAACTGCTCCCGCGAAATATCACGTGCCCCCATGCTGGCCAGGTGTGAGGTATGCATCTGGCAGTCGACAAGCGCCAGATCATGCTGATCAAGCAGCCACTCTACCAGCTTTACCAGCGCAATCTTGGAGCTGTCCGGACGTATCGAGAACATTGACTCACCAAAAAATACGCGTCCCATCAGGATGCCGTAAAGTCCTCCCACTAGCGTGTCACCTTCCCATATTTCGACGCTGTGGCCATGACCCAGCTGATGCATGGTCACATAAGCGTTGATCACCTCAGAGGAAATCCATGTGCCTTCCTGCGCCTGTCGCTGAGCAGCGCACTGCGTGATCACCGCTTCGAATGCCTGATCAAACGTCGCCTCAAGACCCGAATTGCGAAGTCGCTTGGACAGACTGCGCCGCACGCGAAGTTCGTCGGGGAACAGCACCATTCTGGGGTCGGGCGACCACCAGAGAATGGGGTCGTCCTCGTTGAACCACGGGAAAATGCCACGTCGATAGGCTGCCAGCAGCCAGTCCGGCGTCAACGAGCCACCCGCGGCCAAAAGACCATTGGGCGTTTCCAGTGCGTTGTCCAGCGGTGGAAAGTCGACATTTTCGGGGTGGAGCCAGTCAATCATGATCACCTTCCATGGATGAGCGATCGGGCGCTGCGTTCTCCCGGTGGCACACCAATCTCTCTTTAGTTTTGTCCGTCACGGCCGAAATGGTTTGTGGAAAGGTTTGCCGGATTCTGACAACAACATTATCCATCATCGGACATTCATCATGGGAAGTTATCTGAGGCGCATGAGTATCGGCTCACGCCTGGCGCTGATCATCGGTCTGGCAGCTGTTGCAGGCTTTGTTGCATTGAGCTGGGGCTTATCATCTTCAAGTGCCCGTGCGCTTCGTGAGCAGGCCGCGAGTAGCATGCAACAACAGACGCAGCAGTTTACCGATTCCGTTGCGCTTTTCGATCAGAGCCTGCAACAGCAGAGTGCGCGCTTTTTAAAGCTGTTTCAGACCGACGGTCTGGCCCCGCCCTTTGTGCTCGATGCTGATCAGACCATGGAGATCAATGCTCGTCAGACGCCGTTGTTGATGGACCAGCGTGGAGTGATCAACATGGACACTCAGAGGGTGGATGACTTTACCCAGCGTACTGGCACACCGATTACCATTTTTGCCCGCACCGGTGATGATTTTGTGCGGGTGAATACTTCTCTCAAAAATGATCAGGGCGCTCGTGCCATAGGCACGCTGCTTGATCGCAATGGCGCAAGCTATCGTGCCCTGATGGAAAACCGTGTCTACTCGGGAATTGCCACGCTGTTTGGCACGCCCTACATCACTCGCTATGAGCCCATTCATGACGCCCAGGGGCGTGTGGTGGGGGCGAGCTTTATCGGGGTGGACATTACCGAAGATCTGGAGAGCTTCAAGGCCCGGGTGCGTGCGCTGAGTATCGGAGATAACGGTTACTTCATGATCATCAATGCCGACAATGGCAGTGTGGTCGCCGGTAGCGACAGCGAGGGTCATTCCCTGAACGATGTGCTTGATGTCGAGGGCAACCCTGCCTTCAAGCCGCTTTTTGAAGGGCAGCGTGGCCTTTTTGAATATCAACTGGCCAATCAGGATCATTCACGCCGCACCACTTATTTCATGCAATACCCTGACTGGCAATGGATCGTAACGGCCACGGCCATCAATGATGATATCGATGGGCAGATTGCTACCGCGCGCAACTGGTCTTTGCTGATAGCGCTGGGACTGGCGCTGGCGGCGGCGCTGGGCGTTTATATCATGCTGCGCCGCAGTCTGAGCAACCCGCTGGCGCGGGTACAGGGAATGGCCGGTCATCTGGCCAGCGGCGATCTAAGGCAGCATCTCGATAGCCATCGCAGGGACGAAATCGGCGCATTGGTTGGTGCCATGAACGGTATCAGTGACGGGTTGCGCGATATTGTCACTCGTGTGCGCCAGTCGGTGGAGAGCATCGGCCACGCTTCGGGTGAAATTGCCAGTGGCAACATGGATCTGTCGCGTCGTACCGAAAGCCAGGCTGCCAGTCTCGAGCAGACGGCGGCCAGCATCGAAGAGCTGACCGCCACCGTTCGTCAGAACACCGAGCGTGCCCGACAGGGAGACGCCATGGCTGAAGAGGTGGTGACGTCTGCAAGAGAAGGGCAGCAGCGCCTTGGGCGTGCCATGGTAACGCTCAGGGACCTAGACGCTACTGCCTCGAAAATGTCCGACATTATTGCCACCATTGACGGCATTGCCTTTCAGACCAACCTGCTGGCGCTCAATGCCTCGGTCGAGGCCGCCCGTGCCGGTGCCCACGGCCGAGGTTTTACCGTGGTGGCCGATGAGGTCAGGCGTCTGGCGACCCGCTGCAGCGAGGCTTCTGCCGATATCGGTCAGCTGATTCGCCATACCATCGAAGAGGTCACTACCGGCAACGCGCATATTCAGCAAAGCGGCGAGCAGATCGAGGAGATCACTGCGCGCATGGAGCGTCTCGGGCTGATCGTCAAGGAGATCAGTCACGCCAGCGAAGAGCAGCTGGAAGGCATTGAGCAGGTCAGCAGCGCCCTGGCGACGCTGGATGAAACCACACAGCATAACGCCGCGCTGGTCGAGCAGTCGGCCGCTGCCTCGGGCCATCTGGACGAGCAGGCCCGCAGACTCGGCGAGGTTGTACGGGTCTTTCATCTGCCGGCCTGACATTTCCCTGATTTCCCGGCTGCAATTGCCGGGTCTGTGCCGTACCATCGTCTCCAGGTATGATACCTGCCTCTGGCAGGGTGTGACCTGATGTCATTACCCTGCCAATATGCCTTTATCAGGCCTTCGAACGCTTCATCAGAGTACAGCCATAACACTCGCATGAGTGCAGGGGGGATGGCCGTTGAGCGCCAGCAAGTCCAGACAGTCGCAGTCACAGGCCCGTCGCAGCAAAAGCGGCGCCAGCCCGCGGAAAACGCGCCAAAGCGCCACAGCACAGCGCTCCCGACAGCGTGTGACCAAAGCACGGGATAATGCCCGCCATTTCAGTGCCCGACTTCAGGGCGCCGCCAAGGAAGGGGTCGCCATCGTCATGCTGGCGCTTTGCGCCTTTCTGCTGCTGGCGCTTTTCAGTTACATGCCGGCCGA
Source organism: Kushneria avicenniae (assembly GCF_900112585.1). Lineage (GTDB taxonomy): Bacteria > Pseudomonadota > Gammaproteobacteria > Pseudomonadales > Halomonadaceae > Kushneria > Kushneria avicenniae. The sequence goes on from NZ_FOLY01000002.1 coordinate 610,005, forward strand.
TCCCAGCTGGTCGCACAGCGGCCCGGATCAGCAGGTGACCAACTGGATGGGGCCTGTCGGCGCATGGCTTTCCGATGTCCTTTATTCCCTGTTCGGCGCCAGCGCGCTGTGGGCGCCCGGCATGCTGGGGCTGGGTGCCTGGCGGCTGATGCGGACGAAGGAAGCCCACGTCGTCTGGGACCCCGTGGCGCTGGCCGTACGCGGTGGTGGACTGCTGCTGGTGATGCTGGCCACCTGTAACGTGGGGGCGCTGCATTTTCAGGACGCCAGTAGCGACCTGCCCTACGGATCGGGCGGCATTATCGGTGAGGGCGTCTCGGCGGCGCTGGCATCGCTGGTAGGCCGACACGGCACCACGCTGCTGTCGCTGGCAGCGTTTCTGTGTGGCATGCCGCTTCTGACCGGCATGTCCTGGTTTTCCATTATCGATGAAGCCGGCAACGGCATCTGGCGGGGCGTACGCTGGTGTGCACGTCGACTGGGCATGGCCGGCGCGCAGATTGGCAGTGCAGGCACGAAGCTCCGGGAGCGCCGCCGTGAGATGGCACAGGAGCGTCGTGAGGCTTATCTGGCCGCTCAGGCAGAGGACGAGTTCGACTTCGGCCACGACGATGACGACGTCGATACCGGCATGAGAGCGGATGTCGACGATGCCCGCCCCCGACGTGAACGAAGTGGCCTGTTGAGTCGCTTCATGCCCGGACGTCGAGACGATGCTCATGACGACGAAGACTTCTTCGAGGATGAGGCAGCGCCGGAGACGTCAGCACACCAGTCACGTCATCGCGGTCCCGATGACATCCCGGCACCGGTTTCCAGCATGCATACCGGTGATGATGACATTCCCTGGGAGCAGCCCTACGAGTCCCCCTCGGCGCGTGAAACGGCCCGTAAAGACCGCGCGCCTGCACAGCCGGCCCCTGCAGTGGACGAGCCGCGCGCTCCGGCAGATACCCCCGAGAGCGCCTCATCGGAAGCGCCGCTGACCCCATCCTCGAAAGCCAGTGACGTGAGTCTGCGTACCGATTCAGCGGTAGCGTCTGCATCTGCCTTCGACGCTGCGGCGCCTTCACCGACGCCGTCTGCCGATGAAAGGGATTCTTTTGGAACACCGCCTGTAGAGGAACCGCTGGTTCGTCCTGTAGAAGAGGATGAGGCTGCTTCCAACGCGGTAGAAGACGACGCTGGCGATAACGTGCGCGCAGCAGATGTGCCGGCGCCCGAGCAGGCACCACAGCAGCCGATGGAAACGCCTCGACCGGCCGCGTCACCGTCCCATGACGTCACGCGTCGCAGGATTCCGGAGGTCATTCCCGAGCCGCGTCTGGCCGAGGATGACGACGACAGTTCTGATATTCCGGCAGCGCCGGCGTTCGAGCCAGCCGAGCGTGAGCCGCAGAGAGTGTCAGCCGACAGCGCCTTTAAACATGACGCGCCGGTACCGCCTCGGCCTGCCGAGCCCACGCCGAAAGACATGACGCTGGAGGACGTAACCTCCGCTGGGGAGCACACCACCTCGCCGGTCGATGATCTGCAGGATCAGAAGAACGAGGGCCCGGTGTTGAGCTGGGAAGATGATGAGCCCGAACTCTCGACGCCGCTGAGCGCGCGTGAAGAGATCGAGCCATCGGCCGGCGCTTCTGCGGCCTCGACGCTGACCTTTGAAGACGACGATGATCAGCACACGGCTTCGACGGCACCTGCAGCGTTTGAGGCGGCACCGTCGCCATCTTCTCCGCAGGCGCCGACGCCATCAGTGCCGGAAGAGCCGGTCGCTGTACCCTTTGATGAGCGCGCCACTGACACATCGGAAAGCGTTGCCCCTCCCGCACCGCGTCCGGCGCCGGAGAGCGATGTGGATGACAGTAGCCCCACACTCTGGACCGTGCAGCAGATGCAGACCCAGCGTCCGGCACACGACTCCGACGATGAGCCGCTGGGCGAGCTGCCGTCCCTGTCGCTTCTGACGCCGCCATCATCCCACGAGCCGACCTATACCGAAGAGCAGCTTCAGGAGATGGCCGAGCTTCTGGAAGTGCGCCTGCGCGAATACGGCGTCAAGGCGGAGGTGGTGGACACCTGGCCCGGCCCCGTCATCACACGCTTCGAGATCAAGCCGGCCCCCGGGGTGAAGGTTTCCAAAATCAGCAATCTGGCCAAGGACCTGGCGCGCTCGCTGATGGTCAAGAGTGTGCGTGTGGTCGAGATCATTCCGGGGCGCCCGACGGTCGGTATCGAGATTCCCAACCCCAATCGGGCGATGATCCGCCTGCGGGAAGTATTTGATTCCGATGTCTATCAGGATGCCGGTTCCCCGGTCACGGTGGCGCTGGGTCAGGACATCGGCGGCAATCCGGTCGTGGCCAACCTGAACAAGATGCCGCACCTGTTGGTGGCGGGCACCACGGGCTCGGGCAAGTCGGTCGGCGTCAATGCCATGCTGATCTCGATGCTTTTGAAGGCCACGCCTGATGAAGTGCGCATGATCATGGTGGACCCCAAGATGCTGGAACTGTCGGTCTACGATGGTATTCCGCATCTGCTGGCCCCGGTCGTCACCGACATGAAGGAGGCCGCCAACGCGCTGCGCTGGTGTGTGGCCGAAATGGAGCGTCGCTACAAGCTGATGGCGGCCATGGGTGTGCGCAACCTGGCCGGCTTCAATGCGCGTATCGACGAGGCGACCGCGGCCGGCGCGCAGATTGCCGACCCGCTCTGGGAGCCCCAGCCCTGGGAGATGCACGAGCAGCCGCCGGTGCTGGAAAAGCTGCCCTACATCGTGGTGGTCATCGACGAATTTGCTGACATGTTCATGATCGTGGGCAAAAAGGTTGAGGAACTGATCGCACGTATCGCCCAGAAGGCGCGTGCCGCCGGCATTCACCTGATTCTGGCCACCCAGCGCCCATCAGTGGACGTGGTGACCGGTCTGATCAAGGCCAACATCCCCACGCGCATGGCCTTCCAGGTGTCCTCACGCATCGATTCGCGCACGATTCTGGACCAGGGCGGCGCCGAGCACCTGCTCGGTCATGGTGACATGCTCTACCTGCCTGCCGGTGCCGGTATCCCCATGCGCGTACACGGCGCCTTCGTGGATGACGATGAGGTGCATCGCGTGGTCGATGACTGGAAGCGTCGCGGCGAGCCCGAGTATATCGATGAAATTCTCTCCGGCGGTGTTTCTGCCGATGCGCTGGCGGGGCTTGAAGCCGAAGGGGAAGGCAACGATGATCCGGAGCAGGATGCACTTTACGATGAAGCGGTGGCCTATGTGACTGAATCACGTCGCGCTTCGATCTCTTCGGTCCAGCGTCGTTTCAAGATTGGTTACAATCGTGCTGCTCGACTCGTCGAGGCAATGGAAATGGCCGGTGTGGTGTCCTCCATGGGCAGCAATGGTGCCCGGGAGGTGCTGGCATCCCCGCCGGCACACTGATGGCGCGATCCATGGCGTCTCGCTGAATCTTAAGTTTCAGCGAGGCGGTCGTTAGAACCTGCCTTTCAATGGCAGGTCAAAGGGACACCACGGCACGCTCTGCCAACAAGGACAGGATGTTTTGATGACACTGATGACTCATGGCCGTAAAGGCCTTGCCCGTAAACTGGGTCTGACAGGGGCTGCCCTCATGGCGGCCTGCATGACGCTGCCTGCTCAGGCAGCCTCCAGCGATGCCGAGCGACTGACGTCACTGCTCAAACCGCTCAAGACCTATTCGGCTGATTTCAATCAGCAGATCGCCAGCGGCGGCGGCAGTCTGCAAAACGCTAGTGGTCACATGTGGCTGTCGCGTCCGGGACGCTTCAACTGGGAGGTTTCCGACCCCTATCGTCAGACCGTGGTGTCCGACGGGCAGAAGGTCTATCTCTATGATCCCGATCTCGAGCAGGTCAGCATTCGCCCGCTGGATCAGCGCGTTACTCATACGCCAGCACTTCTGCTTTCAGGGCAGGCCAGTGAGCTGACCGAAAATTACAACGTATCACGGCGCCAGCAGGGAACCACCGAGTTCTTTGCACTCTCGCCGCGCTCCAACGACACGCTGTTCGAATCGCTTGAGCTGGTGTTCAACAACGAGCGTCTCTCCGGCATCGACCTGACCGATGGCACCGGCCAGCGTACGGAAATTTCGTTTCGCAACATCGAGGTCAATCCCGACATCAGCCAGTCGCAGTTTCAGTTCAAGATCCCGGAAGGGGCTGACGTGATGCGTGAAGGTACCTGATGGAGCTTGCATGATCTGTCATGATGGAGGCATGACCCGCACAAAGGTGCCTTTCTCATGAGTGATCTGTTTGATCGTGACGCGCCGCCCGGGCAACCGTTGGCGGCGCGCTTGCGTCCGGCCCGGCTGGAAGACTACATCGGCCAGTCCCATCTGCTGGGGGCGGACCGACCTCTGACGCGAGCGCTGGCGCGGGATCAGCTCTATTCGATGATCCTGTGGGGGCCACCCGGCGTTGGCAAGACCACGCTGGCACGGTTGATCGCGGGCTATACCCGCTCGCATTTTGCCACGCTTTCGGCCGTGTCGGCGGGGGTCAAGGAGATTCGTGCCGCGGCATTCGAGGCACAGCAGCGTGGCCAGACCGGGCAGCGCACGCTGCTGTTCGTCGATGAGGTGCATCGCTTCAACAAGGCGCAGCAGGACGCTTTCCTGCCGTGGGTCGAGGAGGGTGTATTCACCTTTGTCGGCGCCACCACCGAAAACCCTTCCTTTGAGCTCAACAACGCCCTGCTGTCGCGGGCGCGCGTTCATGTGCTCAAGCCGTTGAGCATGGAGGAGCTGCGTCAGGTGATCGATCGGGCGCTGATCGAGCCTGCCGGTCTGGGTGACGCCGGCATCGAGGCCTCCGACGACGTGCGCAATCTGTTGGCTCAGGCGGCCGACGGTGATGCCCGCCGGGCACTCAACCTGCTCGAGATTGCCGCTGACATGGCAGAGGCGGGGTGTGATGGCGAGAGATCGGTGCTGTCGCAGGCCGTGATCGAGGAGGTGCTGGGTGAAAGTACCCGGCGCCTCGATCGCGGCGGCGATCTCTTTTACGACCAGATTTCGGCGCTGCACAAATCGGTGCGCGGCAGCGCCCCGGATGCTGCCCTTTACTGGTACTGTCGCATGCTCGATGGCGGGGCGGACCCGCTTTATATCGCCCGCCGCGTGGTGCGCATGGCCAGTGAAGAGATCGGCAATGCCGATCCTCGAGCGCTGCGTCTGGCGCTCGATGGCTGGGAGGTTCAGGAGCGTCTGGGCAGCCCGGAAGGCGAGCTTGCCGTCGCTCAGGCCATTCTCTATATCGCCAGCGCCGCGAAGAGCAATGCCGCCTATGTTGCCTACAATCAGGCGCGTGCGCATGTGGCCTCGACGCCCGGCCATGAAGTGCCGGTACATCTGCGTAATGCTCCCACGTCCCTGATGAAATCGCTGGGGTACGGGCATGAATATCGCTATGCCCATGACGAGCCGCACGCCTATGCCGCCGGTGAAACCTATTTTCCCGAGCCGCTGGTGGGCACCCGCTATTATCAGCCGGTGGAGCGCGGTCTTGAAAAACGCATTGCCGAAAAGCTGGAGTGGCTGGAAGGGCTTGACCGGGCTGCGACGCATCGACGCAGCGGCGAATCATCATGAGAAAGTATTAACGCGCCATGGCGGCCATCTCATGCCCGCCATGGCGCGATCGAGGCCGTGTCTAACGCGGGCACGGGCCTGCTGGCTGTGGCGGGTATTAAATTTTCTGAACCCCGTATGCGACCAAAGTCAGTGGCGTGCGCCTTCAAAAAGCACAAGACTGGTATCTCGTCAAATCTGCCGGAGACGCCGCCATGCTCAAGTTGACCCAGCTTCGCCAGGATCATGCGCATATGGCCCGACTGCTTCATGTGCTATCGCTGCAGCATCGTTATCTTGTGACCGGAGAGCGCCCCAGCTTTCGCCTCATGCGTGAAGCCTGTGATTACATCATGGACTACATGAATGATTACATCGTGCCGCTGGAGACACTCTGCGGAAATCGCCTGACCGAGCGCGGCGCGCATACCGGACAGGAAATCTGCGAGCTGGCCGGTGAGTATCGCGAACTCAGGCAGCGCCTGAGACATCTGGAAGATGATCTCGACAATATCCTGATGGACGCCATCATGCCCATGACGCTGTTTGGTGAGCGCCTCAAGACTTATCTGGACGCGCATCGGCATGTGTTGCGCATGGAGCGTGAGCATCTGTTCCCGCTGCTGGATGCAGGTCTTGATGAAGACGAATACGTCGAGCTGCGCGATACCCTGCCGCTTCAGGCCCGTACGCAGCTGGCGCGTCTGCAGCAGGAGTATCCGGACCTCTACGCCGAGTTTCGCAACATTCGCCCGGCAGTCGCCTGAGTGCCGGCTCACCGGGCGCAGGCCCGGCCTTCCAAGCCAACGACAGTCCACGCAGCGACAGGGCAGGAAACGACGGTACAGACATGAGCGAGGCGGCATCGATATGCCGCCTCGCTCCTTTGTCATTTTCCCTGGTCACCGTGTCGGATACTTAAAGCCGCTCGTAGGCGTACCCTTCATTGCCGTAGATGGCCAGCGTGCTCAGCGCCGAGGGGGTAATGGCGATGTCGTCATTGACTTCGGAATCGGCGATCTTCCAGTGGCTGAGGACCTGACCACAGACGGCCACCTGAACGCCTGCCTTTTTCAGGGCACTGACCAGTGCCACATTGGGATTTTCAAGCCCGAACCATTTTTCATAAAGCTCGGAATTCACCACGCTGCGTGTCGCGTTGCCATGAATGATGGCCACAAACTCCAGGTTCTCCAGCGGCACGCCGGCATCGGCAAAGACATTGACGGCGCGGGCCACGCGCATCAGTCCCGGGTTGATGATGCGCGGATCATCGCTTTCGCTGACCACATCAAAGATCACTCGGTAGTGCTTGTCAGGGTCCGGCACATCTACCGTGTCATGACGATCGGCGATGCCGCCGAATTTTTCGATCGCGGGAAAGCGGGCATGATCGAGTCCCGCTTCCGGCTTGCGAGGCATGATCGCGGCAAAAATCACCATGAGAAGGGCGGCAGCTACCAGTGCCGTCAGCATCCAGTACCGCTTGAGAAGAGTCACCATGTCGAGTCCCTGAAATCGAAAAGCATTGTGGTTGTGTGACAAAAGCGCGCCTGATGGGGCAACGGTCGAGGTATAGCCAACAGGGCGTGGCGAGTCTACCGATTTCGTCAGGGCAGTGCAGTGTCGTCCCGGTTGTCGCCGGGCAATGGACCGTATCGACACTTGAGCTGCGTCGGCCAGGCGCTACACTGGCGAGCTCTTTCATCATGACCGTTATTGCAACGGCCGGACCAGGTATTTCACATTGAGCGTACCCGTCGTTGACCCCGACCAGTACTCCGCGCAGCTGGACGTCAAACGCCAGCGCATGACCGAACAGTTCGCGCGTTTCAAGGCGCCGCCACTCGAGGTATTTGCCTCACCGGCCAGCCATTATCGTATGCGCTGTGAGTTTCGCCTCTGGCATGAGGGTGATGATCTTTTTCACGCCATGTTTGAAACGGGTACAGACGGCGTTAAACAGACTGTGCGCATGGATCAGTATGACGTGGCGAGCCGACGCATCAACACCCTGATGACGCAGCTGGTGGAGGCCATCCGTGATGTTCCGGCGCTGCGTCATCGTCTGTTTCAGGTGGAGTATCTCACCACCCGGGAGGGGGAGGCCCTGATGACGCTGGTCTATCACCGAAAGCTTGACGACGAATGGGAACAGGCCGCTCGCGAGCTCGAAAAAACACTGGATGTCGCCATTATCGGCCGGGCGCGCAAGCAGCGTCGGGTGCTGTCGCGCGAGTCGGTCACCGAACACCTTGAAGTGGCCGGAAAGGTATTGAGCTATCAGCAGGTCGAAAACAGCTTCACCCAGCCCAATGCCGATATTGCCGAAAGCATGCTCAACTGGGCCAGAGCGGTCACCCGCAGCGAAGATGGCCAGCGTCGGGACACGGATCTGGTCGAGCTGTACTGCGGCAACGGCAACTTCACGATCGCGCTTGCCGACAATTTTCGCCGCGTGGTGGCCACCGAAATTTCACGCACGTCGGTGGCCTCGGCGCAGCACAATCTGGCCCTGAACGATACCGATAACGTCCATGTGGCCCGCATGTCGAGCGAGGAGTTCGCTCAGGCCCTCTCGGGTGAAAAAACGGGGCGACGGGTCAGCGAGATGGCCCTTGAACGCCATGATTTTTCGACCGTGCTGGTAGACCCGCCCAGGGCAGGCCTTGATGCCGACAGCTGTGAGCAGATCGCCCGTTTTGACGATATCGTCTATATCTCATGCAATCCCGATACCCTGGCGGCCAACCTCGAGCAGCTCGGGCAGACGCATGCCATCCATCGCTTTGCGCTTTTTGATCAATTTCCCTACACCGATCACTGTGAGTGCGGGGTTCTGCTCAGGCGGCGCTGAGCGCACGATGTGAAGGATGGTCCGGCCCTGCCATTGCGGGGCCGGCGCGTTTTTGGCGCCGCCATGCCGATCATGTCATTGTCGATCATTTGCCCATGCCACTTGCTCATGGGGCATGATAAAAATGGGTATACAGTAGGGATAAAGCGTTTGCTGAACTAGGATGTCACGGTGATCATCCCCATCAGAATGCATGGGCATTTTCGGGATACAAGGAGAACCGATGCAGAGTACAGTGCCGGACAACAAGGAAGACTTTTTCAAGGCGCTCGAGGCGCTGCTTGACGAGCGCCTGGCGCCGGAACAGGCACGCAATATCAGCGCCTTTGCGCGCCACTATTACGCTGGTGCCAGCCATGAAGACCTGCGAGAGCGTCACTTCGAAGACCTTTACGGTGCCACGCTCTCGACCTGGTTTTTCCTGCAGCAGCGCGAGCGGGACGGCCGTCCGAAGGTGCGCGTGTTCAATCCCGAATACGAGGAACATGGCTGGCAGTCGACCCACACGGTGGTGGAAGTCGTCAGTTCCGACATGTCCTTTCTGGTCGATTCGGTCCGCATCGAGCTCAACCGCCTCGGTTTCACTGTCCATGCCATTCTGAACACGGTCATCGCCACCGAGCGCGACGATCAGCAGCGGCTGGTCCGCCTTGCGCCGCCGCGCGACACCGAGGCGCCGGCAGGGCGTGAATCGATCATTTATATCGAGATCGATCGCCACTCCGACCCGACCATGCTTGATGAGCTCCGGAATAACATCCTGGATGTGCTGACCGACGTGCGGTCCGCCGTTTCCGATTTTGACGCCATGCGCGATCAGGCGAAGGCTGCGCTCGAGGAGATGAACACGCATCATCCGCGCGTTGTCGAAGAGCGTGATATCGATGAGGCGCGTGACTTTCTGTCCTGGCTGCTCGACGATCACTTTACCTTCCTGGGCTTTGAAGAATACGTACTCGAGACCCGTGACGGTCATTCGCAGCTGGTTCGCGCCGAGGGCAGTGAGCTCGGGGTGCTGACGCTGGATCGGGAGCGCTACAACGAAGAGCCGCATCAGTTCAACGACAGCGACGCCGAACAGGGCGAATATGTTCTGATTCCCGAGCTGATCTCCTTTGCCAAGAGCGCCTGGCCGTCGCGCATTCATCGTCCGAGCTATCCGGATTACATCATCGTCGAGCGTCACAACGAGCAGGGCGATGTGATCGGTGAGCGGCACTTCCTTGGGCTCTATACGCTGTCGGTCTACAACGAGCGCCCGGTCAACATTCCTGTGCTGCGCCGCAAGATCGATGCCGTTCTCAACGCCTCCGGCATCGACCCGAAAGGGCACAATGCCAAGCAGCTGCAGCAGATTCTGGAAGTCTATCCCCGCGACGAACTGTTCCAGATGAGCACGGATGACCTGTGTCGCACGGCCATGGGCATCTTCAGCATCCGCGAGCGTCGCCGCGTACGGCTGTTCATTCGCGAAGACCGCTCCGGGCGTTTTTACTCCTGTCTGGTTTATGTGCCACGCGACGTCTTCTCGACCGATCTGCGTCTGCGCATCCAGAACATGCTCTGTGAAGAGCTTGATGCCAGCTTCGGCGACTTCAATACCTACCTGTCCGAATCGGTACTGGCTCGTATTCAGCTGATCCTGCGCTTCAACAACGACAGGCCGGTGGCCTATGACAATCGGGCGCTGGAGAAAAAGGTCATCGCCATCGCCCGTGGCTGGCGTGATGATCTGCACGAAGCGCTGGTAGAAGGTTACGGCGAAGAGCCGGCCAATCGCCTGATGGAGCGCTATCGCGACGCCTTCCCGAGCAGCTACCGCGAAGACTTCACTCCGCGTACCGCCATCTATGATATCGGCCACATGGAGGGGCTCGATGACTGTGCGTCGATCGGTCTGAGCCTCTATCGTCAGCTCGAGCATGAAAGCGACGTCAACCTTAAACTCTTTCATCGCGATGATCCGGTACCGCTGTCCGATGTGCTGCCGATGCTGGAGCACATGGGGCTGCGGGTCATCAGCGAGCGCCCCTACGAGATCGAGCGCGCCGATAACGCGTTCTGGATTCACGACTTCAATCTGGAAACCTCGGGACGCGAGCCGGTCGATCTTCACGGCATGCGCCACAACTTCATCGATGCCTTCACGCGCATCTGGTCGGGGGCGGCCGAAAGCGACAGCTTCAATCGGCTGATCATCTCGGCAAGGCTCGACTGGCGCGAAGTGGCCATGCTGCGGGCCTATGCACGCTATCTCAAGCAGGTGCGTTTTGGCCTGTCACAGGACTACATCGCCACGGCCCTGACCCAGCATGCCGGGATCACCCGTGAGCTGGTCACGCTGTTCCGAGGTCGCTTCGATCCGCAGGACCAGCTCGACGACACGGCGCTTGCCAAAGTGCGCGAGCGCATCGAGGGCTATCTGGAAGAGGTCACCAGCCTTAACGATGACCAGCTGATTCGCCGCTACATGGAGTTGATCGACGCCACGCTGCGGACCAACTACTTCCAGCCGACGGCGGATGGCGGCCCCAAATCCTACATCTCCTTCAAGCTGGCCACGCGTCGGATCAGCGACGTGCCGCGTCCGCGCCCGCTCTATGAGATCTTTGTCTACTCGCCGCGCATGGAAGGGGTGCATCTGCGTACCAGCAACATCTCCCGTGGCGGCATGCGCTGGTCGGACCGTTTCGAGGATTTTCGTACCGAGATTCTTGGACTGGTCAAGGCGCAGCACGTCAAGAACTCGGTTATCGTACCCAGCGGGGCCAAGGGCGGCTTTATCTGCAAGCAACCGCCGATCGGCGGCAGTCGCGAAGAGATTCAGAAGGAGGGCATCGCCTGCTATCAGACCCTGATTCGCGGCATGCTCGATATCACCGATAACCTGGTCGACAAGCAGGTCGTGCCGCCCGAGCATGTCGTGCGCCATGACGAGGACGATCCCTATCTGGTCGTGGCCGCCGACAAGGGCACGGCGACCTTCTCCGATATCGCCAACGCCCTGGCGCGTGAATACAACTTCTGGCTGGGCGATGCCTTCGCCTCCGGCGGCAAGAATGGCTATGACCACAAGGCCATGGCGATTACCGCTCGTGGTGCTTGGGAAGCGGTCAAGCGCCACTTCCGTGAACTGGGCGTCAACACCCAGGAAGACCCCTTCACCGTACTCGGGGTTGGCGACATGGCGGGGGACGTCTTCGGCAACGGCATGCTGCTGTCGGAAAAGATCCAGCTGGTAGCGGCTTTCAACCATCGTCATATCTTCATTGACCCCGAACCTGACTGCGCCGCCTCCTTCCAGGAGCGCAAACGTTTGTTCGGACTGGCGACCTCGAGCTGGGAGGACTACGACACCTCTCTGATCAGCGAGGGCGGTGGCGTGTTCTCGCGCGATGCCAAGTCGATCGAGATCACCGAGGCCATGAAGTCGCGCTTTGGCATTACGGCTTCTCGTCTGTCGCCGGTCGAGCTGATCCATGCGCTGTTGAAGGCGAAGGTGGATCTGTTCTGGAATGGCGGGATCGGCACCTACGTCAAGTCGAGTGAAGAAAGCCATGCCGACGTGGGCGACAAGTCCAACGATACGCTGCGGGTCAACGGTAGCGAGCTGGGCTGTCGCGTGGTCGGTGAAGGCGGCAATCTGGGCGTGACCCAGCTCGGCCGTCGTGAGGCCGCCCAGCACGGAGTGCGTCTCAATACCGACTTCATCGATAACGCCGGCGGCGTGAATTGCTCCGACCACGAGGTCAACATCAAGATCCTGCTGGACGAGGTGGTCGAGCGGGGCGATATGACCAACAAGCAGCGCAGCGATCTGCTGGCGCAGATGACGGATGAGGTTGCGGATCTGGTGGTCGGTGATAACTACCGTCAGACCCAGGCGCTCTCCCTGTCACGGCTGCTGTCGACAGAAAATCTTGAGCCCTATCGACGCTTTATCCGCGATCTGGAGGAGACGGGGCAGCTTGATCGCGAGCTTGAGGCCCTGCCGGATGATGGGACTCTGGCCTCGCGTGCCGAACGCGGCGAGGGGCTGACGCATCCGGAACTCTCGTCACTGATCTCGCATGCCAAGATCGATCTCAAGAGCCTGCTGGTCGAGTCCGACGTGCCCAGCGAGCCGGGCATCGTCGACCATGCCGAGCGCGCCTTCCCGGCAACCCTGGTCGAGCGCTACGGCAAGGAGATTGCCAACCATCGCCTGCGACATCAGATCGTGGCGACCAAGGTGGCCGGTGACGTTATCAACCACATGGGCATTTCGTTCGTACGGCGGCTGATGGACATTACCGGAACCAGTGCCGGTGAAGTAGTCAGGGCCTATGTCATGGCGCGTGACAGCTTCGGGCTGGAGCCGCTGTGGCAGCAGATTGAAGAACTGGACAGCCGGGTCAATACCGATATCCAGTACAACATGATGCTGGCTCTGGTGCGTCTGCTGCGTCGCGCCACGCGCTATTTTCTGCGCTATCACATGCAGAGTGACGCCCGGCAGGTGGTCAGGCAGTACGCGCCGGATCTCGAGCGGCTTCAGGCAAATATCGGTGACAGGCTGCGCGGAGAGTCCCAGCGTCAGTGTCTGGCGTTGCGGGATCGCTATATCGAGGCCGGTGTACCAGAAGCGCTGGCCGAGCGGGTGGCCGCGACCGAAAACCTGTATGCCGGTCTTGGCATCATCGATACCGCGCAGCTCACCGACGTCTCGCTGGAGCGCGTTGCCGATACCTACTATCTCATTGGCGAGAAGCTCTCGCTGCCCTGGATGCTCGAGCAGGTCAATCGCCTCGAGGTCAGCGACAGCTGGCAGACCATCGCACGTGAAACGCTTCGTGACGATCTTGACCGTCAGCAGCTGACGCTGACGGCAAGCGTTCTGCGCGGTGAGGAATACCAGGAGGTCGATCGCTGCGTCGAGCAGTGGATGAGCCAGCACAAGTCACCGGTCGAGCGCTGGTGTGCGCTGCTGGAAGAGGTTCACTCCACCGACGAGCTGGGCTATGCGCTCTTTACCGTCGCGGTACGCGCGCTGGGAGAACTTGCCGAGCGCCCGCCGTCAGGCGTCTGAAGCAAATGGTCCAGCCTTCGCCTGACCCAACGCCGCCCCACGGGGCGGCGTTTTCATGTGTTAAGGTCTGTTTTCCCGCACTGACTCTGGATGATGGCTCATGACGCCCTGCATCAGCTCCCTGCATATCTATCCGGTCAAGTCGCTGGCCGGCATCGATGTCTCCCGATCCCTGCTGACGGCAGAAGGGCTGGCCCATGATCGTCGCTGGGTCATCACCGATGAGAAGGGCGAATTCATGACCCAGCGAAGCTGCGCGCGCATGGCTACCCTGGTGCCTGCCATCGATGACCACCATCTGATTCTTGAGGCGCCGGACGGACGCCATCTTTTCATCGCGCTCACCCCGCCCGAGGTGGCGCCTTCACGCGTACGCATCTTTGGCACCGAGTGTCAGGGCCTGGATGAGGGCGACGAGGCGGCCCGGTGGCTGAGCGATTTTTTTGAGCGCTCGGTCAGGCTCAAGCGGGTGCCACGGGACAATCAGCGTCGCGTCAGCCCAGAGCGGCTGGGCGATCATGTCGCCCGTACCGGCTTTGCCGATGGCTATCCGCTGCTGGTGACATCCACCTCGTCGCTGGCGGCGCTCAATGAACGTCTGAAGGCGCGCTCGCTGCCGCCGCTGCCCATGTCCCGCTTTCGGCCCAACATCGTCATTTCGGGCACCCCGGCCTTTGCCGAGCACGAGAGCACAACGCTTGCTGGTGATCAGCTGTCACTGTGGCTCTGCAAACCCTGCGAGCGCTGTCGGATTACCACCATCAATCAGAGCAGCGGCGATATCGCCGTGCCCGGTGAGCCCCTGAAAACGCTGATGACGATGGGTCACGTCGCTGGCGGCGGGGCATTTTTCGGTGAGAACGCCGTTGTCATGCAGGGCGACGGCCAGTGGCTTCATAAGAGTATGTCGATACGGATGGACTAGCCAAAAGCATCGCCAAATACGCAGGCTTTGTTATGCTGTGCCCGTTTTGCCGAGTGGCCGAGATTACATCCGCTGTCTGCATCGGTATCCATGGATCATTCCAACGAGAGACATCATGAAAAATACAATCCTGTATCTGGCACTGGGAATGGGCGTAGGACTTGGCACGCTTTCCGGGCAGGCACTTGCCGACAAGAGCCCGGCGCTCAAGCGTGCCGAGCAGGCCGCAAGCCAGGTGGATATCTCCGATGCCCTGCAGCGCGATACGGATTCCATGAGTCGATCCATCTACCTGGGGTCGAAGCCGGCATCGCACGATTTCGACGTCACTCAGGGCGGCGAATACATTATCGAAGCACGCGCCTTTCACGGCACTTCCGGGCTTTATGAGGTCAATGCCGAGCTGCGCGATGACAGCGGGCAGACCCTGGCGACGGCCAGCGGCAACAATCAGACCAACGGGCTGATGATTCGCCATCAGCTCGAACCGGGCACCTACCACGTAGTGATCACCGGTCAGAGCCGTAGCCCGGCACGCGATCAGACCCGGTCCGTGACCGTCTCTGTTCAGCGCTCCGATGCCGATATGCGCGGTGAGGGCCTGGCCGATGCCAACCGCATCGAGCGGCTGGGCAGTGCCAGCGCGGCTGCCGCCAGCAACAATGCCGATACGCCGGCTCGACTGGGCAGGGAAGGTGCTGTTCAGGGAGATGCCACGCTGGCCGGCGTGGGTACGTCACAGCGCAGCGCCAGTAAAACGGCAGCTCCCGATGATACGGTTTCGCAGCCCGGTCCCTCGGGACAGGCGCTGGAGCAGGCCGCGCAGTCAACCACCGCTGATCAGGCCGAGGGCATGACGGCAGGTCAGGGCGACATCCGCACGGCGCCCCGCAGCGAGCGGGACGATACGGCCCGCTCGGCACAGTCGGCACAAGGTCAAGGCACCGAAAACGCTTCCCCGATCCGCGAACGTATCCTGCGCGATGTACCGATTCGTACCGACGGTGAGGTGCTCAAGTTCGAAGTGGTCTCTGCCGGTACCGTTACCGTTGACAGCTTCACAATGGATTCCAGCGGCAACTATCGCATTTCCGGTGAGCTTGTCGACAGCAACGGCAATGTTGTGGCCAGCGACAGCGGCAGTGGTTTCCAGGGCGATTTCCATCTGCGTGAATCGCTTGAGCCCGGCATTTACAGCGTGCGCGTGCGCGGCCAGAAATTCGGTGGCGTCCGCGGCGGGGCCAACAGCTTCACGCTGCGTATCGAGCAGCCAGGCGATTAATCCCTCCTGCAGGGCCCAGGGCATAGCCCGGGCCCTTCGCTTTCGTTTTCAAGGACATGCCGTTCATGTACAAGGCCGCTCGCGCGCTGCTGTTTCGTCTCGACCCTGAAACGGCGCATGATCTGACGCTGTCATCGCTGGATCTGGCGCATCGTCTGCACATGCAGCGTGCACTCGCCGCTGCTCCCGTCGAAGACCCCGTGACGCTGATGGGCCTTCGCTTTGCCAATCGGGTCGGACTGGCGGCGGGGCTGGACAAGAATGCCGAGCATCTCGACGCGCTGGGTGCGCTGGGATTCGGTTTTGTGGAGGTGGGTACGGTGACGCCCAGGGCGCAATCGGGCAATCCGAAGCCGCGCCTTTTTCGCCTGCCCGAACATGGGGCGATCATCAATCGCATGGGGTTCAACAATCAGGGGGTCGATCAGCTGGTGGCCAATGTGGTCCGCAGTCGCTATGACGGTGTGATCGGCATTAACATCGGCAAGAACCTGACCACGCCGGTCGAGCAGGCCGTCGATGACTATCTGACCTGTCTGCGCGCGGTGCATGCTCACGCACATTACGTGACCGTCAATATCTCCTCGCCCAATACACCTGGGCTTCGCAGCCTGCAGTTCGGTGAGCAGCTCAATGGATTGCTGTCGGCCCTGCAGGAGGAAAACCGGGGGCTCAATCAGCGTGGGGGCAGGCGGGTACCGCTGGCGGTCAAGATTGCGCCCGACATGAGCGAGCCGGAAACGGACCTGGTGGCCGAATGTCTGAAGGCGTGCGGCATCGAAGCGGTCATCGCGACCAATACCACAGTCAGTCGCGAAGCGGTGACGGACAGCCCGCATGCCGATGAGGCCGGTGGTCTTTCCGGACGCCCGGTCAGGCAGGCCTCCACCACGATTGTCAGACGCTTGCGCGATAAATTACCGGACATCACCATGATCGGCGTTGGTGGTATCGACAGCGGTGAGGCAGCGCTTGAAAAGCGTCAGGCCGGTGCCGATCTGGTGCAGCTTTACAGCGGATTGATCTATGAGGGCCCGGCACTGATCGAGCAGTGCGCTCGAGTGCTCAAGGCGAGGCGTTGATGCTGAAAGACCGGGTGTGCAATTACACACCCGGATGTCATGCGATGGGTTCAATGGTCTCGATGGCGGATCAATACGGCGCCATCGGATTGACATGCAGACCCGAGACCCCTGTCATACCGGACCATTGCGCTTCGCGACCTTCGCGCCAGCCGCTCATCCAGGACTCGCGCATCTCGACGCCCTGACTGGGGCAGTCGTCTCTGGAACGCCCGGTAACACCGGCCTTGTAACCACTGACATAGGCTTTCTGGAAGGGATCACGTTTCTGTCTTTTCATTGGATAACCTCGCTTCACACAAAATAGTGTTTCGTCCCGGGGCAGTGGTAATAGCACGTCCTCGGGGGTCGTAGGTTGACAGCGATCGTGCGATCTTTCGTAGCTACCCCTATACCTTTACAGCAGCGACAGGATGCTGTCGAAAATCATTTTCATCTAAGCAAATCGCTCATTAATCTTTTCAGGAATATGACACCGCATGATGCCTGCCAGCACTGAACATTCATCGGAGACGGCTCATGAGGAGCACGCTTTTCTGGCCACCTGCCCGCGCAGCATGGAAGTCCTGCTGGCCGATGAGCTGGCTGCTCTGGGCGCCAGTATCGAGCGCACCAGCGTGGCCAGCGTGCACGGTATGGCCACAAGGGAGACGCTTTATCGCCTGTGTCTGTGGTCGCGTCTGGCCAATCGCATCATTCTGGTGGCTGGTCGCTTTGATGACGTTGAAGATGCGCCCGCGCTGACCGCTGCCGCCAACAGTCTCGCGTGGGAGACCATGGTGGCTCCGGGCACCAGCCTGCGGGTCGATTTTCACGGTGAAAGTGACGGCATTCGTCACACCCGTTTCGGGGCGCAGTGTGTCAAGGATGGTGTGGTCGACCGCTTTCAGGATCTTGGCCGGGCGCGCCCGATCGTTGACCCCAAAACGGCGGATCTGCGTCTTTATGCCCATCTGCATCGCGGCCGGCTGGTGCTGGGCATCGATCTCTCCGGTGACAGCCTGCATCTGCGGGGCTATCGCCTGGACGGTGCCAGTGCACCGCTCAAGGAGAATCTGGCGGCCGCACTGCTGGTGCGTGCCGGCTGGCCGGCGCGCGCGGCAAAGGGTGAGAGCCTTTTCGATCCGATGTGCGGCTCCGGCACGCTGGTGATCGAGGCGGCGCTGATGGCCTGTGACGTGGCGCCCAATCTAAAACGCGTGCGTTTTGGTTTTCACGGCTGGGCAGCACATGACGACACGCTCTGGCAGGAGATACACGGCGAAGCGGCGCATCGGGCACGCATCGGGCGGCGTGACTGCCGGCTCACCCTGTGCGGTCGCGATCACAATCGCCGGGCAGTCGAGGCGGCACGCGCCAATGCCGAGCGCGCTGGTATGCAGGCGCTGGTGCAGATCGAGCAGAATGATGCGCTCTCGGAGCCTCCGGCCATGTCGACCGGCCTTGTCATCACCAATCCGCCCTATGGCGAGCGCCTTGGCGAACTGCCGGCCCTGATCAGTCTTTATCAGGGGCTGGGCGCGCTGCTGCGCGAGCACTTTACCGGCTGGTCGATCGCGCTTTTGACCGGTGACCCGAAGCTGGGGCACCGGCTGGGAATGAAGGCCCATCGCCAGTACGCCTTCAAGAACGGTAGTCTGGATACCAGACTCCTGCTGATTGACGTGCACGAGCGTGCGCGTCCGGAGAAGGCTCCCCGGGAGACGACCGCGGAGAGCGAAGATACCGGCGCCGTGACTCACTCGGCCGGCGCGCAGATGTTTGCCAATCGCCTCCGGAAGAATCAGAAGCGCCTGTCGAAATGGCTCAAGCGCTCGGGTGTGGAATGCTACCGGCTCTATGATGCCGACATGCCCGAATATGCGCTGGCCATCGATCTTTATGGCGCCTGGGTGCACGTGCAGGAGTATGCTGCGCCGCGCTCGATCGATGCCGGTCAGGCCGAGCGGCGCCTCATGGAGGCGGTAGGTGTGCTGCCGGAAGTGCTGAACGTGCCGGCGGATCACATCTTTTTGAAACGCCGCGAGCGCCAGTCCGGTCGGTCACAGTACGAGCGTCGCGACAGCTCGGGACAGCGTTTTCAGGTCAACGAGGGCGATGCGCGGCTGTGGGTCAACCTGCGCGACTATCTGGATACGGGGCTCTTTCTGGACCATCGGCCCGCGCGGCGCTGGCTGAAGGACAATGCCGACGGCAAGCGAGTGCTCAACCTGTTCTGCTATACCGCCACGGCCAGCGTTCAGGCCGCACTCGGCGGGGCGACCGAGAGTCTGAGCATCGACATGTCCAATACCTATCTGGGCTGGGCCGAGGACAACTTAAGGCTCAATCGGCTCGACATGTCACGTCATCGGCTGGTGCGCGAGGACTGCATGGCCTGGCTGGAACGGGCGGGGCCGCAGTTTGATCTGATCTTCATGGACCCGCCGACCTTTTCCAACTCCAAAAAGATGGACAGCGTGCTGGACGTTCAGCGTGATCACGGACACATGATCGAGCGCGCCATGGCGCATCTGGCACCAGACGGGACGCTTTTGTTCTCCAACAACCTGCGGCGTTTTCAGATGGATGACAGTATCAGCGAGCGCTTTGAGGTGAAGGCGTTGTCAAAACAGATGCTGGACCCGGATTTCGAGCGCCGTCCGGACATTCATCACGTCTACCGGATTGCGCACCGCAAAGGCTAGTGAGCGTCCAGCAGGGAGAGCTGGCGTACGGCGTCCCGGGCTTCCGGGGCATCATCGCTGGTCTCCAGCACCTTGGTGAATCCGCGCAGGCGCTGAATGTGATCCACGTCGCTGACCCAGGTCATGGCCTGGGTATAGTCTTCTGCCAGTGCGTGCTGGATGCCGCCGTAGGCGGTGCCGGTCTGTCCCCAGGCGCGGACAAAGATCCAGTCGCCGAACATGTCCTGATGGACGTGTACCAGCACATAGTCATGCTCGCTTTCCCAGCGGATGATCACGGCGGTGCTCCTGTGTAGTATTGGGTGCGAAAGAGGACCAGAGCAGGACTGGCGTCGACGCGACAGGGTGGAGATTGTAACGGTCACGGGCGTTTCGACAAAGCAGGGCGCACACCGGCGATGGGCCGATGTGTTCTTCATTCACGGCAGTGCAGGTATCGATTGAATCATGCGTATTGTGGCAGATGAGAACATTCCGCTGGCCGAGGCCTTTTTCGGTGAGCACGGCGAGCTGGTACGGCTGCCCGGCCGTGAAATGAGCCGCGAGCAGGTTCGTGACGCCGATATTCTGCTGGTGCGCTCCGTCACTCGCGTGGATGCCGAGCTGCTGGCCGGCTCGCGCGTCCGGTTCGTGGGCACCGCAACCATCGGATGTGATCACGTCGATCAACAGTGGCTGGCGGATCAGGGCATCGGGTTTGCCAGCGCTCCGGGCTGCAACGCCGACTCGGTCGGCGACTACGTCATCTCGACGCTGCTGCTGTTTGGAGAGCAGGACGGCGTGGCGCTGACCGATCGGGTAGTGGGCATTGTGGGGGCCGGCAATGTGGGCGGGCGACTCGTCGAGCGACTTCGTGCGCTCGGTATTCGCTGTCTGATCTGTGACCCGCCACGGGCCGAGCAGGAGGGCGGTGAAGGCTTTACGGATCTTGACAGCCTGATCGCGCAGGCCGATGTCGTCTCGATACACACGCCCCTGATTCGGGACGGCGATCACCCCACGCAGCATCTTCTGGGGGAGCGACACATCGAGGCGCTGCGCACCGACCAGATTCTGATCAGCGCCGGGCGCGGCGACTGCGTGGATAGCCGGGCACTGAAGGCGCGTCTGGCGCGCGATCCGGACCTGCGCGTGGTGCTGGATGTGTGGGAAAACGAGCCCGATATCGATGAAGCCCTGTATCGTCAGGTCGCCATCGCGACCCCCCACATCGCCGGCTACAGCCTGGATGGCAAGCTTCGCGGCACCGAGATGCTCTATCAGGCCATGAGTCGCCATTTCGGTCTGCCCCTGCGCAAGCGGCTCGGTCAGCTCAAACCCGAAAACTGGCTGCGTCGTATCGCTGTTTCCCGCCGCGCACCGCCGCAGGAGGCGCTGCTGCTGTGCGCGCGCACCTGCTATGATGTACGTCGCGATGCGTTGCTGTTCGAGCGCTATCGGCGTCAGTACGGCATGGAGAAGGGATTTGATCTGATGCGCCGCGAATATCCGACGCGTCGCGAATTCTCCACCCTGCGAGTGGAGCTCAAGCACAGCGCCGGTGCGGTCAGGGAAGTACTGGAAAGCGCCGGTTTTGCCATCCGCGCCCCGCGTAAATCATGAGCTATCCGGACGATGGATTTTTCTCTGCTGTATCGGTGTGCTGCGGACAGGATAGAACCCGGTCAGAGCCATATGGCCGGCGCCAAAAGGGCGGCTGAAAGCAGGGCCTGCGGGAAATTGCCCGGGCCCAGCACCAGCAGAGCCAGGGCTGCGGCAATGACCACAAGACCACCGGTATGCGTTACGATCGCTTCAAAGCGGGCGATGAGGTCACCAACGCTGCCACCCGCCAGATCGCCGCGGCCAACGGCCAGCCACGGTTCACGCGTTACCGATGACAGTGCGGCCCGTCACGGCGGTACGGGATGTCATCAATACATGGATCGATCCATCCAGATATAAGCACCACATGCCTTCCAGCAGGCATGCTGGTCAATCAGATCCTGGGCGTTTGGGTGGCAAACGCCGGAAAGTGATGGTTCACAAGGAAAGTCTTGAGGCATAGAAAAAAACCACAAAAAAGCCCGCCATTTGGCGGGCTCTCGTCATGCGTGCGTTGTTACTGCTGATAGGCCGCTTTTTTCAGCGCCGCGATACGATCATCCAGCGGTGGGTGGCTGGCAAACAGTTTTTCCATCAGCTTGCGGGTCTGACCGGTCGTGATGGCAAAGGCGGTCAGGGAGTCCGGCATCTGGTCGGGCATCTCCTGCTGTGCCTTGAGACGTGCCAGCGCGTTGATCATGGCGCCGCTGCCGGCAAGGCGTGCCCCGGCTTCATCGGCGCGGTATTCGCGGTAGCGTGAAAACCAGGCAACGATAATGGAGGCCACCAGGCCAAAGACGACTTCCAGCGCCATGACCACGGCGAAATAGCCCATGAAACCCAAGCCGCCGCCGTCATCATCGCGGCGCAGAAAGCTGTCAATCAGCTGGGCGGCCACACGGGCAAAAAACATTACAAAGGTGTTCAGGACACCCTGAATCAACGACAGGGTCACCATGTCGCCGTTGGCCACGTGACCGATCTCGTGACCCAGCACAGCGCGCACCTCTTCAGGGCGCATCTGGTTGAGAAGGCCGGCCGATACACACACCAGTGCGTCGTTCTTGTTCCAGCCAGTCGCAAAGGCATTGGCCTGCTGCGCCGGAAAAATGCCTACTTCCGGCATCTTGATACCCGCATCACGCGACAGCTCGGCCACGGTGTCATACAGCCACTGCTCGTTGGCATTGCTCGGGCGATCGATGATCTGCGCCTTGGTGCTCCATTTGGCCATTTTCTTGGACAGCAGCAGCGACACCAGAGAGCCGACCATGCCGAATACGAAGCAGAAGATCAGCAGCGAGGTCAGGTTGAGCCCGCTGCCGGCAAGATAACTCTCCACGCCGAGAAGGCGCAGCGTGATGCTTGCCACCAGCACTACTGCCAGGTTGGTGGCAAGAAAGAGGACGATCCTCATCATGACCGGTGGTCTCCATTGGAATGATACGTCAATCGGTGGTGCGTCCATCGGGACGGCAAGGTCACCGACAACAGACCTTTAGATAAGTGCTGTCGTCGGGAGTTTCAATCACGCGTTAAGCATCGTTTAGGTGATCAGGCCTGGCGACGTCGGGCCAGAAAGCGTCCCAGTCGATCGATGGCATCTTCCAGCTGATCGGCCCAGGGCAGGGTCACGATGCGAAGGTGATCGGGCGTCGGCCAGTTGAAGGCGGTGCCCTGGACCAGCAGCATCTTCTCTTCAAGCAGCAGATCCAGCACCATCTGCTGGTCGTCCTTGATGTCATACATCGCCGGATCAAGGCGCGGGAACATGTAAAGGGCACCAAGCGGCTTGACGCAGCTGACGCCCGGAATCTCGTTGAGCTTTTTCCAGGCGGCGTCACGCTGGGCCAGCAGACGGCCGCCGGGCAGTACCAGATCATTGATCGACTGATAGCCGCCCAGTGCGGTCTGGATCGCATGCTGAGCCGGTACGTTGGCGCACAGACGCATGGAGGCGAGCATATCCAGACCCTGGATGAAGTCGCGGGCATGACGCTTTTCGCCGGAGACGATCATCCAGCCGGAGCGAAAGCCGGCGCAGCGATAGCTCTTGGAAAGGCCGTTCATGGTGATGATCAACAGATCGTCGGCCAGCGACGCTGTCGGGGTATGAAAGGCCCCGTCGTAGAGAATCTTGTCGTAGATTTCGTCGGAAAAGACAATCAGGCCGTGCTCGCGCGCCACCTGTAGCACGTTTTCGATCACTTCTCTTGAATAGACTGCGCCGGTCGGATTGTTGGGATTGATCAGCACGAGTGCCTTCGTACGGGCCGTGACTTTCTGGCGAATATCCTCGATATCCGGCTCCCAGCCCTGATGCTCGTCGCAGAGGTAGTGCACGGCCCTGCCGCTGGCGAGATTGGCGGCAGCCGTCCAGAGCGGGTAGTCCGGTGCGGGGACCAGCACTTCGTCACCGTCATCAAGCAGGGCCTGCATGGCCATCACGATCAGCTCGGAGACGCCGTTGCCGACATAGATGTCCTCGATGCCGACGCCTTCGACACGATTGCGCTGACACTCCTGCATGATCGCCTTGCGCGCCGAGTAGAGCCCTTTCGAATCGCAGTAGCCCTGCGCGGTGGGCAGATTGCGCATGACATCCTGCAGGATTTCTTCCGGTGCCTCGAAGCCGAAGGGGGCCGGGTTGCCGATATTGAGCTTCAGGATGCGATGCCCCTCATCCTCGAGCCGTTTGGCGTGCTCAAGTACCGGACCGCGAATGTCATAGGAAACGTGGTCTAGCTTATGGGATTTCTTGATCGGCGTGGTCATGCTGCTCAGGGCGTCCGCTGAAATGAAAGGGGGCAGTCATCGGTCGGCAGGGCGGGCTGCGACGTATCTGCCATAACCATGAAAGATGACAGGCATCATGGAGATGCCTGTCAGTCCAGCATACCGTGCCGTCTGCCCGTGATGCTATCGCTGTCTTGTCGCATCGCAATGATGACACGGGCGGTGTGATTACGGCGCGGGCGGTGTGTCGTCATCGGGAAAACTTTCGCCTCGATTGAAGCGCTCGCGTTCGGCGCGCATGGCTTCAAGTGCCTCTTCATCGGCGATGTCGGCAGGCGTTTCCAGCGTGATGCGCCCGAGCTTGCCGCCGCGCAGGTCCATCAGCAGCACCTCGGCCCCGCGGTGCAGGTCGACCTCACCACCGGCACGCAAACCGCCACGACGGGTGGCGATCTCGCGCACGATGGACTCGCCGGTGTCACCGAGATTTTCCAGCTTGTAGCGGGATCGAAGCGCCTCCGGATAGCGCTCGGCCAGCGACAGGGCAGCGACGGAGGCCACATCGACATATTCCAGTGCGGTGTCACGGATGGCGCCGCTGGCGGCCAGCCGGTAGGCGCTATTCTGATCCTCGATGCGTGGCCAGAGCACACCGGGGGTATCGGTCAGGGCGATGCGCTGGCCGATGCGGATTTTCTGCTGACGCTTGGTCACGGCCGGTTCGTTGCCCGTTTTGGCAATCTTCTTGCCAGCCAGCGTGTTGATCAGCGTGGACTTGCCCACGTTGGGAATGCCCATCACCATCACACGCACATCGCGATCTTCACGGATATGGCCGGCGAGTTCATGGCATAGCTTGTAAAGCGGCTTGAGCGCTCGCGTGTCAGTCGTGACCACGGCCATGGCGCGCACGTCGGGCTGGGCGTCAAAATGCTCGATCCATTCCCGGGTTTTGTCCGGGTCGGCCAGGTCGGCGCGTGACAGCAGCTTCAGCGACGGCTTGTGGCGAATCAGATCGCCCAGCATGGGATTGGCGCTGGAGTAGGGCAGGCGCGCATCCAGCACTTCGATGACCACATCGATTTCGGGCAGGGCTTCGTTGATCTGGCGTCTGGCCTTGTTCATGTGCCCCGGGAACCAGCCCAGCATAGGTCTCTCCTGTTGCAATGCGGTGGGCGGGCACACGGCGCGCCCCGTGATAAGGTCCGCGCAGTGTACCCTGTCAGACGTCGAGGCCGAAGCGCTCTGCGGGAAAACGTGCAAGGGCTACTCGCCCTGATGAAAGGTCATCGCCACCGAGTTGATGCAGTAGCGCAGTCCGGTCGTGTCACGCGGGCCGTCAGGAAAGACGTGGCCCAGATGGGCATCGCAGCGTCGACAGGTGACCTCGATGCGGCGCATGCCGTGGCTTTCATCGACATGCTCTTCCAGTGCGGCATCGGCCAGCGGACGATCAAAGCTCGGCCAGCCGCAGTGCGACTCGAACTTGTGCTCGTTTTCAAACAGCGGCGCGTTGCAGCAGATGCAGTGATAAATGCCCTGGACCGGCTCGACCTGATAGTCGCCGGTATAGGGGCGCTCGGTGCCTGCCTGCCGCGTGACCCGATACTGCTCGTCGGTGAGCTGCTCGCGCCATTCGCTGTCGCTTTTTTCTACCTTTTCCATGACATTCTCCTCAATCCCGGGTCATGCCGGCCTGCGGGTATTCGGTCAGGCCGGCATCCTGACAGCATAGAACGACGCAGGCCAGTTCGCGGCGATGACGTGCATCAGGTGAAGAGATCAGTGCCATGTCAAGCGGCGTAATGCGGACTACAGGCTTGCGGCGCCGCCATCGCTTCGCGGGTCGTGGGCACTTTCGATCAGCCCGTCAGGGTGATGCACGAGGGCACCGGCATGGCCCGTGGTGTCAGTGAAGGTCTCGGACAGGACTTCCACATCATGACCGGCCCTTTCGAGTTCGGCTACCAGTGGCGTGTAGACGCGCGACTCGAGTTTCAGATTGGTGCTGTTCTCACCCCAGGTGCGCCCCAGCAGCCAGCGAGGCGCCGCAATTGCCTGCTGAAGCGGCATGCCGTGCATGGCATAGCGCGAGAAAATGGCCGCCTGCGTCTGCGGCTGGCCTTCGCCACCCATGGTGCCATACACCATGGTGCGGCCATCCTTGAAACGGGCCAGTGCGGGGTTGAGGGTGTGAAAGGGCTTGCGCCCCGGGGCAAGGCCTCGCAGATTGTCAGGGTCAAGAGAGAAGCTGACGCCGCGGTTTTGCCACAGTACGCCGCTTTTCGGCAGGACCACGCCGCTGCCGAACTCCCAGTAAAGGCTCTGGATAAAGCTGACCGAGCGTCCTTCGCTGTCGACCGTACCCATCCAGATGGTATCGCCGGGCTCGGGGGTGTGCGGCCAGGTCATGGCCTTTCGGGGGTCGATCATGGCGGCTTCACGATCCAAGCGTTCCGGAGTTAAAAGCGTCTGGAGATTGGTGGTCATGCGCCCGGGGTCAGTGATGTGTTGATCGCGCAGCAAAAAGGCGCGCTTGGTGGCCTCGACCAGACCGTGCAGATGGGCAAACCCTTCGCCACTGTCGATATTGAGCCGTTCATAGAGGCCCAGAATCATCAGGGACGCCATGCCCTGGGTGGGCGCAGGGAGGTTATAAAGCGTGGCACCCCCGAGCTCGACTTCCAGGGGGGGGACGACCTGTGCCTGATAGTCATGAAAGTCCTTGAGGCGCAGCGGGCTGCCCAGCGCTTCAAGATCTCCGGCCATGCTGCGGGCCAGCTCGCCGCGATAGAAGTCATCAAGTCCCGCCTGAGCAAGACGTCGCAGCGTGGCCGCCAGCCGTGGCTGACGCAGGCGCTGACCTTCCCGGGGAATCTCTCCATCAAGCAGGAAAGCGTCGCTGAAGCCAGGGCTGTGTGACAGGCGCTCGAGATGCTTGCGCGTCAGCGCTTCCTGACTTCTGGAGACGGCAACGCCCTGCTCGGCATAACGGATGGCATCGCCCAGAATGGTGCCCAGTGGCAATGGCGTGCCCCAGGCTGCACCAATATCGAGCGCCTTCTGCCAGCCGCCGATGGTACCGGCCATGGTCAGGGCAGCCTTCGGGCCGCGCTCGGGAATGCTCGATTCACCCGCATAAAAATCGGGGCTCGCCAGTCCTGCGGCACCGCCACAGGCATCAATGGCGACCGGCGCCTTGCCGGGCTCGTTGATCAGCCAGAAGCCATCACCGCCCAGTGCATTCATGTGGGGGTAGGTCACCGCAATGGCCGAAGCAGCCGCGACCATGGCTTCGATGGCGTTGCCGCCCTGTTTAAGAATATCGCGTCCGGCGCTGGCGGCGAGGTGATGCGGGGCAACGCAACTGCCACCTCCATAGCTGCGCTGGGTATTGAAGGCGGCATCGGGATGAAAGTCCGTCGTGGCCGGTGCCTCTTGAGCCCCCCCGGATCGAGCGATGGCCATATTATAAGGAAAGTCCGGCATCGCACCGGCTGTGGTGGAGATGGCGGCAGCGCCCGGGAAACTGTCATGTGTCATTGACATCGAATACCTGTAATCCGTGTGGATGAACACGACTGGATGCAAAAAATGCGCCAGATATCAGGTGAGTAGAAAGAATGCCGGTTGAACGGCCCGATTTCTGGTTTCGTCGCCGTTTGATTTGAAAATCGATGTCGCAGGTGTTGACACTCCGGGAGGGTATGGGTAATATGCGCGCCACTCGGTGAGGCGAACCGGATACGTCCCATTCGTCTAGTGGTCCAGGACACCGCCCTTTCACGGCGGTAACAGGGGTTCGAACCCCCTATGGGACGCCACTCGCTTCATTGATGACCGGTGCGGGAATAGCTCAGTGGTAGAGCATCGCCTTGCCAAGGCGAGGGTCGGGAGTTCGAATCTCCTTTCCCGCTCCAACTTTTGGTAGCGCAAGTCAGGCAGTATGGGTCGTGAGCTGGAACGCCAGCCCGGTCGATCTCCTTTACCGCTCCAATGCGTCCCATTCGTCTAGTGGTCCAGGACACCGCCCTTTCACGGCGGTAACAGGGGTTCGAACCCCCTATGGGACGCCACTTCTTTATGCGGGAATAGCTCAGTGGTAGAGCATCGCCTTGCCAAGGCGAGGGTCGGGAGTTCGAATCTCCTTTCCCGCTCCAACTTTTGGTAGCGCAAGTCAGGCGATATGGGTCGTGAGCTGGAACGCCAGCCCGGTCGATCTCCTTCCCCGCTCCAATTCTGGTGGCACAGGTCGAACAGCATGGGTTGTGAGCCCGTGTGTCGGTCCAGTGGAACGCCGGTCCGGTTGATCTACTTTCCTATTCCGGATTTCGGTTGTCAGGATCAGATGGCTTGAATTGTTGCCTGAAGGGCAAAATCAGATTTTCTGTTCTCTTCAGTATGTCCCATTCGTCTAGTGGTCCAGGACACCGCCCTTTCACGGCGGTAACAGGGGTTCGAACCCCCTATGGGACGCCATATCTTCCGGTGTTGTCTTTTCCATCCAGGTTTGTCGCACGGCATTGCTTCTGTCGATGGCGTAGCGTCTGCGATTGGCTTTTTTGTGGCTGAACAGTGCTGTCATTCGCGTGTTCGACTATCATTGCTGCCTGGTATTACGCATCTCTTTAAGCGCCGCTGAATGGCGTTTCGATAAACGATGCTTTCATTTCAGCGCCC
Organism: Kushneria avicenniae; assembly: GCF_900112585.1. Classification (GTDB taxonomy): domain Bacteria; phylum Pseudomonadota; class Gammaproteobacteria; order Pseudomonadales; family Halomonadaceae; genus Kushneria; species Kushneria avicenniae. The sequence continues at coordinate 638,518 of NZ_FOLY01000002.1, forward strand.
CCGTATCGGGCGTCCCCCTATCGTCGCCTTTTTTACCCTGTCCTGCAGGGTGACGTGGCTCACCAACACGGTGCACGTGCTTGCGGCGATACTTCTGATCGTCATGGAGTTCTGATTGTGCATGCTGCCCTCTCCATAAGAGGCCTGACCAAGGTTTACGACAACAGTTTTCACGCCCTCAAGGGCATTGACCTGGAAGTGCCCCAGGGCGATTTCTTTGCGCTGCTGGGGCCCAACGGCGCCGGCAAGTCGACCACGCTGGGTGTGGTCAGTTCGCTGGTGCGCAAGACAGCGGGTGAGGTGTCCATCTACGGCATTGACGTCGATCGCGAGTTTGCCCGTGCGCGTTACTACCTCGGCGTCGTGCCTCAGGAGTTCAACTTCAACCAGTTCGAGAAGGTTGAAGACATTATTCTGACTCAGGCTGGCTACTACGGTATTCCGCGCCGCCAGGCCGAGGATCGCGCCCATCAGTTGCTGGAAGATCTCGGGCTCTGGGAAAAACGTCATGACGCCGCGCGTATGCTCTCCGGCGGCATGAAGCGACGTCTGATGATCGCCCGCGCCCTGATCCATCGCCCACGGCTCTTGATTCTCGATGAGCCTACCGCCGGCGTGGATATCGAGCTGCGTCGCAGCATGTGGGAGTACATGAAGCGCATCAATGAACAGGAAGGCACCACCATCATCCTGACCACTCACTATCTGGAAGAGGCCGAAAGCCTGTGTCGCAACATCGCCATCATCAACCATGGCGAGATCGTGCATAACACCAGCATGCGGGAGCTGCTCGGACAGCTCAATCGCGAGACCTTCGTGCTGGATCTGGCCTCGCCGGTGGCGCAATGCCCGGTCATTGAAGGCTTTGATGTAGAGCGCCTTGATGACAGTCAACTGACGCTGTCGATCGATAAGGGGCAACGCATCAACGACGCCTTTGCCCGACTCAGCGAGCAGAATATCGAGGTGGTATCGATGCGCAATCGTGCCAATCGGCTCGAGGAGCTTTTCGTGCGCATGGTGGAAGGCAGCAAGACAGAAGCAGGGCAGCAGGGGGGCATTCGCTGATGAACAGTCGACAGATGATGGTGGCGCTGTGGACCATCGTACGCAGCGAAATTCGCCGATTCATGCGTATCTGGCCCCAGACATTGCTGCCCCCATCGATCACGATGACGATGTATTTCATTATCTTCGGCAACCTGATCGGTGCCCGGATCGGCCAGATGGATGGTGTCGATTACATGGACTACATCGTGCCCGGTCTGATCATGATGTCGGTCATCACCAACAGCTACTCCAACGTGGCGTCCTCGTTTTTCGGCAGCAAGTTTCAGCGCAGCGTCGAAGAGATGATCATCTCGCCGATGCCCAACTGGCTGGTACTGTCGGGTTTTGTGATCGGCGGCGCCGCCCGTGGCCTGGCCGTGGGCATTATCGTGACCGCTGTTTCGCTCTTTTTTACCGATCTGGACATTCGCCATCCGCTTCTGACCACGCTGGTGGTGATCATGACGGCAGTTCTCTTTTCCATCGGTGGTTTCATCAATGCACTATTGGGCAAGAAGTTTGATGACATCTCGATCGTGCCCATTTTTGTGCTCACCCCGCTGACCTATCTGGGTGGCGTGTTCTACTCGATTCACACGCTGCCGGAGTTCTGGCAGAACGTTTCGCTGGTCAATCCGATTCTGTATATGGTCAATACGTTCCGATACGGTATTCTTGGCGTTTCCGATATCAACGTTGGCGCAGCTGTCGGAGCCATTGCGATTTTCATCGTGATCTTTTTCTCCGCGGCCATATGGCTGCTGCGCCGTGGCAAGGGGCTGCGTAGCTGATCATGAGCGACGACCTGAAGGATGCACCGCTGGGACAGGCCAGTGCCTACATCACCGAATACGATCCGTCACTGCTGTATCCCATTGCACGCAACATCAATCGGGCGTCGCTGGACCTGGATGAGGACGATCTTCCCTTTGAAGGGGAGGATGAGTGGCAGGCCTTTGAGCTTTCCTGGCTGACGCCCACCGGCAAGCCGGTGGTGGCCATCGCCCGCTTCCGGGTACCGGCCGATTCGATGAATCTGATCGAATCCAAGTCATGGAAGCTTTATCTCAACAGTTTTAACCAGACCCGGTTTGCCTCCTCGGTGGAGGTGCGTCGGGTGCTCAGGCAGGATCTGTCCCGGGTAGTGGATGCTGAAGTCGAAGTCACCCTCTTCGGGGTGGATGACATGGCGCTGGCGCCCGGGCGCCTGCCGGGCCTGTGTCTGGATGATCTTGAGGTCGAGGTGGATACCTACCAGCCCGACCCTGAGCTGATCATCACCGACAGCGAGATTGTCGAGGAGACCGTGCATTCGCATCTGCTCAAGTCCAACTGTCCGGTCACCGGTCAGCCCGACTGGGGCAGTGTTCTGATCCGCTATCGTGGTCCGGCACTGGATCACCATGCGCTGCTGGCCTACATCATCTCCTTTCGCGAACATCAGGAGTTTCATGAGCACTGCGTAGAGCGCATGTTCATGGACATTCTGCGCGAAGCCGAGCCGGATCAGCTGCTGGTCATGGCGCGCTATGTGCGCCGCGGCGGACTTGATATCAGTCCCTGGCGGGCGCTGCCCGGCGAGACGCCGATCAAAACGCTGCGGCTGATGCGCCAATGAGCCAGGAGAGCGCTATGGAGGCCATGACACTGCTGCTGGATCGTCAGTCGCACGGCAGGCTGGAAGAGCCGGCCCCTTCGACCGAGCAGATGGACGTGATTTATCGGGCTGCCCTGCGAGCACCGGATCATGGTGAACTGCGTCCGTGGCGCTTTATCGAATACAGCGGGGAAGGGCGCAGCACACTCGGGACGATGTTTGCCGGTGCCGAGCGCGAAGACAACCCGGAGGTCAGTGACAAAACGCTCGAGAAAGCGCGCAGCAAGCCGCTGCGAGCTCCTGTCGTGATTGCCGTGATTGCTGCTGTCAGGGTCAATCACAAGGTGCCGCGCATCGAACAGGTCATCTCGGCCGGCTGTGCGGCCCACGCCATGCTGTATGCCGCGCATGCGCAGGGGCTTGGCGCCATGTGGCGTACCGGTGACCTTGCCCGTCATCAGCACGTGCGTCAGGCCATGGGTCTTGAGCAGGATGATGAGCTGGTGGGCTTTCTCTATCTTGGTCACTGTGCCACGGGAGACCGAACGCTCAAATCGCTTGATCCCGGCGATTTTGTCGAGCGAATCAAGGCATAGGCGCATTCAGGCTTGCAATCAGCGCATCCTCGTGTCAGGATGTGCGCCGTTCTCGCAGCCAAGCCTGTGCGGACAACAATGCGGAGGGGTGTCCGAGTGGTCGAAGGAGCACGCCTGGAAAGTGTGTAAGTCGAAAGGCTTCGAGGGTTCGAATCCCTCCCCCTCCGCCACGTATTCTGAAAAAGCCGGCTACCCAAGCCGGCTTTTTTTATATCTGGAAAAAATGCCACCTACTGGAAGCTCCGGCAGTAAAGAAGCCTCTGTCGAATATTTGGCGGCTTTTTCGCAACGCTCATCGATTTTCAGTCGTTGACGTTTACGACCAGTCGGCCGCGGATCCGGCCGGCAAGAAGCTCATCAGCGGCCTCGATGGCCCCGGACAGGCTCACTTCCCGCGTCGTGGTTTCCAGCAGATCGATATTGAGCTCACGGGCAAGTCTCGACCAGGCGGTCCCGCGCTCGATCTGTGGCCTTGTTACGCTGTTGATGCCTGAAAGCGTTATGCCTCTGAGAATGAACGGCGCTACGGTAGCCGGAAAGTCCATGCCCTGCGCCAGCCCACAGGCCGCCACCACCCCGTCTTCATGAGTATGGGCGCAGGCGTTGGCAAGCGTATGACTGCCCACGGAGTCGATGACCCCTGCCCAGCGCGCCCTGCCCAGCGGTCGGCCCTGACCTGACAGTTCGTCACGGTGAATGATACCGGCAGCGCCCAGCGCCTTGAGATAGTCCTGTTCTTCAGTGCGTCCAGTAGCGGCAATCACGCGATAGCCATGACGGGCCAGCAGCATGGTGGCAAACGTCCCGACGCCGCCACTGGCACCGGTCACCAGCACCTCTCCCTGATCGGGCGTCAGGCCGTGACGTTCGAGTGCCATGAGACTCAGCATGGCCGTATATCCCGCCGTGCCGATCGACATCGCCTGTCTCGCGCTCAGCGGCTCGGGGAGTGGTGTCAGCCACTGCGATTTCAGGCCCGCCATTTGTGCCAGCCCGCCCCAGTGACGCTCACCGATGCCCCAGCCATTGACCAGTACGCGATCGCCGGGTGACCAGTCCGGACTACAACTGTGTGCCACTACGCCGGCCAGGTCGATGCCCGGTACCATCGGGAAATGACGAACGATGGCGCCTTTGCCGGTGATGGCAAGAGCGTCCTTGTAGTTAAGCGTGCTCCAGTCAATGCGTACCTGTACTTCATTTTCCGGAAACGCATCAGGGGACAGCTCGGTGACCGCTGCTCTGGTGGATTGGTCCTCTATCTGATGAAGCTGCAGGGCACGAAACATGGTGCTTTCCTCTGTCAGGGAATAGGCCGGCACGAATCACGCAGTGCCAATGACATCAGCCGTGATACTGGAAGACACGTTCAGCGGAATTGCTGTCTTTTGAGCGTATCAAACCAGAGCAGGAGAAGGAGAACGCTATTCCGTATTCATGTCATGTGATGACGACATGGTGATCGATATGGCGGGTTTTCGCAGCAGGAAGACTTTTAGCGTAACGCTTTGTAGGGTCTTGACGTATATCAAATATGGCTGAAGTAGATGGTGGATACTGCCAGTGGGCAGGATGCCTGGACGGTCACGGAAAACCTTCTGCACAGGGATGTGCCTGCTCTTGTCCCGGGTTGAAGAAAGAAGCTCGGTTTAAAGAAAAGGTTTCGGGTTCAAGAAAGGGTAAAAGACCGCTAGCTGGTTCAAGGCACAAAAAAAGGCCGGATGCGAGGGGGCATTACCGGCCTGAAAATTTCGTCGCGGTTGTTCACCACCAACGTGACCCTATTGTGACACAAAATGTTTATTTTGGTAACTAAAGTTTAATTCAGAATGTCTTTTTTCAGTGTCATGTGTGAACTCCGGGATGACTGGTGTCAGGCATGTCTCTCAAACATTCTCGAAGTAGTGCGTTTTTCCCGGTTCAAAAGCCTGTTCTGAACGAAAAGGCGCGTCCGATTGACCAGCTGCTCCTGAAACAGTACGCAGACCACGATCACGCCTGCCAGAAAGAAGGGATACATCCAGAGTTCGCGGGTCTGATCTCCGGCCAGGTTCAGCAGCGACGATATGGACACGGGGGCCTGTGTTGTGAGCATCTCGATGCCGCCAAGTACCAGCTTTTCGATCTTTGAAGAGATCATGTTGAGCGGCGTGTGCAGCGCGAAGATGGACAGTGACGCCAGGCCAAGTCTGCCTGCCAGCTTTGCCTGAGCCGTATTGCTGTCGGGTTGAAACCAGGCACACATGAGTACCAGCAGCAACTGCGAAGGCAGCAGCAGGCCATTGTGCAGCAGGTAATACCATCCGCCCCGAACTTCGGCATGGATCCAGGCGCTGAAAGCAAAGCAGCCCAGAATGAAGGCAAGACAGAGGATCGTGCCGCGAGCACTGAAAAGTGCCGCCATCAACAGTTTATGACGCAGATAGACCTGATGAAGTACGACACCTGACAGGAACTCCGGAAGTCTGATCAGGGGATTGCGATGCATGATGCCGTGCGCGATGACATTGTCATTGATGCCGGCCAGAAACATGTAGAGGGCGGGCACCGCATAGACCAGGCCGATGGCCACAAGCGCCAGCAGAGGGCGATGCATGCGTGCCAGCGCCGGACCGATAAACGGAAAGACCAGATAAAAGAACAAAAGGGCCGAAAGCGACCAGGTTGCAAAATTAAAGGTGGTGTAGAACGGACTCCATGCGTGCAGAAGACTGACATGCAGCAGGAGATTGCCCATAAAGCCGCCCATGCCAAGCATGTGAGAGGCGGCACTGACGCCTTCTGACCAGTCGTTGGTATTGGGTGTCACCGTAATCTGCGTGATGCCTCCGGCATTGATGACCGCCAGCGGCAGGACAATGATCAGCGCAAGAATATGAATCGGGTAAAGCGAGGCAAAGCGTTTGATCCAGAAGCGCTTGTAGTCGAGTCCCTGGCCTTGGTTTCTACCAATGTACACGTGAGCCAGCAGAAAACCCGACAGTACGAAGAAGGTGCTGGTGGAATAAAAGCCCAGACTCATGCTGCTGTAAATCCACTGTACGGCTTTGATGTCGCCGTACTCCTTGAGGGTATGGAAAAGCACCAGGTAGATGGCCAGTGCAAAACGCAACCAGTCCAGAGCAACAAATTTTTCCCGGTGCATAAACACTCCTGCTGGACGTGTACGGAAGAAAGAACATCGTCCGATTGTTAAGAAATGATTGTTAAGGTCATTTTTAGTAAACATCCTTGAGTCACCTTAATGTATAGATTGCGGGATATGAACGGGTACTCTGTGCCAGGCTGAGCGCCCGTCACACTGCATTAAGGCTGATCTCAAATGTCGAGCGCATCGGCATAATGGCCAGGCTTTTGATAGTTAAATGCTATCGAAGGGCGCCGGTCGCAAGAGCTGGCAAGAGGCGGGAAACCGGCTCATTTGTTAAACTCGCTGTCACGATACTGATGTGGTCGGACCGGGCGGTTCGACTCGCCACGAGACGGGAGTGCGACAGTGAAGCTAGGAATTGTTGGTCTTGGCAGAATGGGCGGTAATATTGCGCGCCGTCTGATGGATGCCGGTCATGAATGTGCCGTGTTCGATACCAGTGATGACGCAAGGCAGGCGCTTCAAAAGGACGGTGCCGATAGCGCGGACTCCCTGAAGGCTCTCGTGGAAAGGCTGCCTGCGCCGCGCAGTATCTGGCTGATGCTTCCTGCCGGTGACATTACCGAATCCACCATCAGTCAGCTTTCTGACCTCCTTGAACCCGGAGATACGCTCATCGAAGGAGGCAACGCCTTTTTCAAGGATGACGTCCGTCGCGCCCGAGAGCTTGGCGACAAGGATCTGCATTACGTTGACGTCGGCGTCTCGGGTGGTGTCTGGGGCCGTGAGCGTGGCTATTGCCTGATGATCGGCGGTGAAAAGGACGTTGTTGACCGCCTTGATCCCATCTTTCAGACGCTTGCGCCTGGTACCGGCGATATTGAAAAAACGCCCGGCCGCGAAGGCGCGCGTTTCGATGGCCGTGCCGAAGAGGGATATCTGCACTGCGGTCCGGCCGGCTCCGGTCACTTCGTCAAGATGGTTCACAATGGTATCGAATACGGCATGATGCAGGCCTATGCCGAAGGGTTTGATATTCTCAAGAATCGTAACCTCGAGACGCTGCCTGAAGGCGAGCGATACGAACTGGATCTGGCGGACATCGCCGAGCTGTGGCGTCGCGGCAGTGTTATCTCCTCATGGCTTCTGGATCTGACCTCGATTGCTTTGTCCGAGGATCATGAGCTGGAGCAGTACAGCGGTCAGGTCAATGATTCCGGTGAAGGGCGCTGGACCATCGAGGCCGCTATCGAAGAGGCCGTGCCTGCCAATGTATTGACCAGTGCGCTCTTTACGCGCTTTCGCTCGCGCAGCGATAATACCTATGGGGAAAAACTGCTGTCCGCCATGCGCCAGCAGTTTGGTGGTCACGTGGAAACGCCCGTACCTCCCGCTGATTAAGCCTTTAGCGTATGCGATGAACAGGGGCCGCTTTTGCGGCCCCTTTCTCTTTTATCTGAAAGGCTCAAAAAATTGTCGAGGAAGAGATGAAAAGCGAATGAATCACTGGGATGTGGTGATTGTCGGTGCCGGCGCTGCGGGCATGATGTGTGCCCTGCAGGCCGGATATCGCGGCAGACGGGTACTGCTGCTGGATCACGTCAAGCGCCCCGGCAAGAAGATCCTGATGTCGGGAGGTGGTCGTTGCAATTTCACCAATATGGCCACGACACCCAACCATTTTTTTTCGCGTAATCCTCACTTTGTCATTTCTGCCCTGAAACGGTATACGCCGCTCGATTTTGTGGAAATGGTCGAGCGTCACGGCATCGAGCCCATCGAGAAGGCGCCAGGCCAGCTCTTTTGTGCCGACTCCAGTCAGCCGATTGTGGACATGCTGTTAACCGAGTGTCAGTGGGCCGGTGTCGAGCTCAGGCTGTCGACAGCAATCGAACATGTCGATGCCGGCGAGGAGGGCGTCGCGCTTTCAACCTCGAGCGGGCGTGTGCTCGCTGATCGTCTGGTCGTAGCCACCGGGGGGCTCTCCATCCCGACCCTTGGTGCCACCGGGTTTGCCTATGATGTCGCTCGCCAGTACGGGCTGGATGTCATCACGCCTCGGCCTGCTCTGGTGCCGTTGACGCTGGATATGCCGTGGAAGGAGCGCATGGCGGCACTGTCAGGCGTTTCGGCGTCCACCATCGTGCGATGCGGTGATGGGCGCTATCGTGATGCGACACTTCTGACGCACCGTGGGCTGTCCGGGCCTGCGATCCTGCAGGCATCGAGTCACTGGCAGGGTGGCGACGACGTTCACATCAACTGGTTGCCCGACGTGGACGATCTTTTTACCACCCTCAAGGGTGCCAGGCAGGATATGCCCAAAAGAACGCTGGGCGGCTGGCTGGGTGAGCATCTGCCCAAAAGGCTGGCGCAGGCTCTGGAAGAGTGGCTGGGGTGCTCTAAAAGCATGGCCGATTACAATAATCGGGCGCTTGAAGCGCTGGCGCGACAGATTTCGAATTTCACGATCAAGCCGGCAGGTACTGAAGGATGGCGGACGGCCGAGGTCACCATGGGCGGGATCGATACGCGCGCCATCTCGTCAAAGAGTTTTGCGGTTCAACATCAGCCAAGGCTGCATTTTATCGGCGAAGCACTTGATGTCACGGGACAGCTGGGCGGCTTCAACTTTCAGTGGGCATGGGCGTCAGGGTATGCCTGTGCACAGGCACTCTGAAGCCGCCTGCGCACGGGCAGTATTGATTTTTACCCTGCGACGATCATGTCAGCGGCCGATTAGCTTTTTGGCGCGTCGAAACATCGTGTAGATGACAACACTGCGCTTGAACAATCTGCCAACGCGCCCCTTGTTGCGCGACAGCATGGTGACAGTCAGCCCCGATCCCAGAAGGATCGGGCCCTTGTAGCGTGCCAGCTGTTGCCAGCCGTGATCGATGGGCGCCGTGGCTTCCTGCCATTCACGCACAGCGCCTGCAAGCTGCAGGCGCTCCTGAATGATGCGTTGTTCGAAACGATGGCGTCGGGTGGCGAGATCATCTTTCTTCATGCTTCTCTCCCACACGGGTGTGGTCGATACGCGTCTGATCCAGCAATTCCTTGTCTTCACTAAAACGTGCCAGTGTCGACCGTAGAAGGCTGGGTTCACGCGAGACGGCACGCACGCGCAGTGCTACCAGAATACCTGACAGGATCAGAACAGCAGCGGCAATGCCAATGGCCAGCAGGCGGTGGTCCTGCCAGAAGGCCACAATCACCAGAAGCATCAGCATGCCGATGCCGAAGGCAAGCAGCAGCAGGGCAATGCCTGACAGCAACAGCAGCGAAAAAAGCCTTGCGCGTTCTTCCTGAAGTTCAATAACGGCGAGACGCAGGCGCGTCTCACCGGTATCCATCAGGTTTTTCAGAAGACGCTGCGCGGCCAGAATAACGCGTTGGGCCGGGCCGCTACCGGAAGACATCAGCTGCGACCGAGAATCAGACCTACCACAACACCGAGCGCTGCACCGTAGCCAACACTTTTCCACGGGTTGCTGCGCACGTACTGGTCAGCACATTCCATGCTGTCCTGTGCCTGGTGACGAACGCGCTCGCTGCTCGCCGAGAGACGTGCACGAGTTTCTACCAGCCTGGCTTCTGCGCGTTCACGAAGGCGGGCCACGTTTTCACGAGAGTCATCGGCGGTTGCATGCATCAATTCTTCGATCGTGCTTGATAGTTGACGCAGATCTTCACGCAGCTGTTCCTGACTATCGTTTTCATTACCGCTGATAGGCTTCATGGCCATGCTATGTCCCTCCGTTGACAATAAGATTGCATCCTCATCATAGCAGCCTGGGCGTCGGCTTCAATGCGCGCATGACAATGCATTTGCCCACAGCCTTACAGGGTGTCCGGTATGCCCAGAAATGACGTGTTGAGCGAGAAACCCAGGCCGATACGACGGTTGTAATGATCGTAATCGATCAGGCTCTCGCCGTAGCCTTCGTAATATTGAAGAAAGCCGCGGATCTTGCCATGCAGCGGAAATGAGTAATCCAGCTGATTACCGAAGTTCCCCTTGCCGGGATTGCCGCGAGCAAGCCATGTCACTTCGTGGCCGTTATCAAAAAGATAATTCAGAGTGATGTCGGCGTAGCCGACATAATTTTCGATATCCGGATTGTCATCATCCTTTTCGGATTCCGGTACACGCCAGAACGGTGCGACAGACAGTGTCAGGTTGCCCTTTTGCCAGATGCTGTCGACGTAGATACGATTCCAGCTGCGTGAAAGGGGATCCGAGCGGCCATTGGACTGATGCACCAGACCAACGCGGTTGGCCGTATTGGTCCAGCCACCCAGCATGCTGCTGTTATCGAAGCTCAGGAAAAGCTCCGGTTCATAGTTGGTTTCCCGGAATGGAGAAGAAGCGTCCGCATTGTAGGCCTGCCACCAGGAGCGCTGGGTATAGGCAAAATAAAGGTCACCGTTGTCGCCAAATATGTCATCGAGAATGCCTACCTTGACGCTGAACTGGAACTTCACTTCGCCCTTGTCGATGCCGGCATCGTCAATTTCCCTGAAGTCATCGGCATTGGGGCGAGCGTTATAGGTATACGGCATCAGGTAGTTGCGCTTGTACACCGTAATGGCCACGGGATTCAACATGGCCTGACGTTCCAGCGCCTGGCGGTCGCGTTCCCTGACGGATACATCGTCACCGTCGGTATCGGCATGTGCCTGAGAAGTGATCATCAAAATGCATGGCAGCAGTGCCAGCAACAGACGTTGAACACGGTGAGTCATAAGGATCCATTCCAGAGGTGACAGGCGTCGTGATGAGCTTATCATGGCGCCCTGAATTCGGCATGTTCGGCAGGTAACGCACCCGGCCGGGATAGCCATCGTTATCGGCATCTTCCGACAGGGTTTTAGTTATTTTGCCCTGGATCGATATTATGTATTTGCACAGGGTTCTAATCCAGAGATGTGTCTTTATGTGGGGTAAGGCCAGCGTGGTAACACCCGTCAAGGCCCCGATGCGCCGGGGCATGCTGTGTTTAATGATATTGATGCTGTGGCTGTCAGCCCCCTGGGTGCTGGCCTCCGAGCAGGATATTCCCTCTCGTCAGTCGATCGACGAGCAGATACAGGCAATCGAGGGCAATGACAATCCAAGTGCGAGTGATCAGCAAGTGCTGGACACGCTGGGTAAAACGCGTGATGCCCTTGAAGCGCTCGAAAATACACGACAGGAACAGATAGCGCTTGAAGACCGGGTGAATCAGGCCGATCGACAGCGGCGCCAGTACCAGAATCAGCTGCAGGGACTGGACAGTGATCAAACGCTGGACAGCGATACGCTGGGCAGAAGCTCGCTCGAGCAGCTCGAGCAGCGGCTGGGCAGCACCGTTGAAGATCTCAAGCGTCAGCAGGATCAGCTTACCGACGTCACACGGGCCTTGATCAGTGCGCAGACCCTGCCGGAGCGGGTGCAGGCCACCATCAGCGATGCGCGGCGAGAGCAGCAAAAGCTCAGTGATTCGCTGGAACCCAGCGAGGGCAGCGCGCCGAGTGCCGAACAGAGACAGCTCATCAGTGCGCGCATGGCGCTGCTGGATGCCCGCATCGAGCTGGGACAGCGTCAGCTGTCCAACAGTACGGTGCTGCGCGACGTCAATCAGATGCATCGGGAACTACTGTCACGCCAGATCGATGTCAATCAGAACACGCTGCTGGTGCTGCAGGAGGCAATCAACCAGAAGCGCCGGGATGCCTCCGAACAGGCCATTGCCGAAGCGGCCCACATCGGCGACAACGACCGGATCAGCAACCCTGTCGTCGATGAGGCCCGTGCTCAGAACCAGTCGCTGGCCCGGGAGCTTTTGAACACGACCGATCGTGCCAACACGATGATTCGCGACGGCATCAATACGCGTGCCCGGCTCGAGCAGGTCAGACAGGTCGAGCGCACGCTCAACGAGCAGATAGAGGCTTTGCGGGGAAGCCTTTTGCTGTCACGCGTGCTGCGCCAGCAGCGCGGCTCACTGCCGGATGTTCAGGATCAGAGCAGTCTTCAGGAAGAGATCGGCGACCTGCGACTGCGCCAGTTTGATATCGGACAGTCGCGCCAGGCGCTGGCCAACCCATCAAGCTATATCGACACTCAGCTGGAAAGCGAAGAGCCGCTGACTCCCCGGGCACGGCAGGTGCTGCTCCAGACGCTTGAGATGCGACGCGATCTGCTGGACCAGCTGGATCGGGAGTACGGCAACCTGCTGAGCCGGGCCATCGACGTTCAGCTCAATCAGCAGCAGCTGGTGGACATCAGCCGCTCAGTGCGTGACACCATCGAAGAGCAGCTTTTCTGGGTCGCCAACGGCCAGCCGCTGGGCCTGTCCTGGCTCAGGGAACTGCCGATGCGAATGGGGCAGCAGCTGCTGGAAGGGCAGTGGTTTCAGACGCTGGGAACGCTCTGGGAAGTGCCGTCACCGCGCGCGCTGCTGGCCGTGCCGCTTTTGGTCGTGGCCGGCCTGATGGCCTTTTTTCGGCGGCGCATCAAGGCCTATCTACTGGAGCTGCACAACCAGATCGGCCGTCTCAAGCGTGATACGCAGCTGCATACGCCTCGAGCCATCCTGCTCAATCTGATTCTCTCTTCTACCACGCCGCTGATACTGCTCACGGCAGGCATTGGCCTGTGGCTGGGTGGAGAAGGCTTTGCCGTCTCGCTGGGGCGCGCGCTGTTGCAGCTGGCGCTGGCCTGGCAGGTCTTCGGGCTGATTCGGCGACTGCTGGTGCCCGACGGCGTGGCCACACGCCACTTTCACTGGCCTGCGCCTTATGTGGATCGGCTGCGACGCAATATCTTCTGGCTGGGCTGCAGTGTGGCGCCGGTGGTTGTGGTGGCCAGCATTGCCGAGCAGGCCGATAGCCGGCTGTCGGAGCAGCCGCTGGCGCTTTTGATCATGCTGGCGGGACTGATGGGTATGAGCGTTTTCATGCTGCGTCTGATTCTGGCGCACGTACCCTGGATGGGGGTGCGGCTTTTCCGGCTGCTGCTGGGTGTCACGCTTGCCATGGTACCGCTGGCGCTGATCGGCATGATTCTCTTTGGCTATGAATACACGGCCCTGCGTCTATGCGGCCGCTTTATTCTGACGCTCTACATTCTGGCGCTGTGGTTGCTCGTCGAGGCCAGCGTGGTGCGCGGGCTGGCAGTGGCCGCTCGGCGGCTGGCCTATCGTCGCGCCGTGGCGCGTCGCCGGGCGCAGGGGCGCGACGGCGCCGCCGAAAGCGGCGTGGATCTGGTCGAGGAGCCACCGCTGGACATGGAGCAGGTCAATCAGCAGTCGCTGCGATTGTCCAAGCTGATCCTGTTTTTGATCTTTATCAGCGTGCTGTATCTGGTCTGGGCCGATCTGCTGGGCGTGCTCTCCTATCTGGATAACGTCAGCATCGGTCAGATCAGCGAAAGCGATGCCGCCGGCGGCAGCGTCAACGTGGTCACGCTTGCTGATCTCATGACCGCCCTGATCATCATCGGGTTGATGGTCATCATGGCGCGCAACCTGCCCGGGCTTCTGGAAGTCATGGTGCTGTCGCGGCTCAATCTCAAGCAGGGCAGTGCCTACGCGGTCACTTCGCTTTTGTCCTACACCATTGTCGGTAGTGGCATCGTGGCAGCGCTGGGGACGCTGGGGGTCACCTGGGACAAGCTGCAGTGGCTGGTGGCGGCGCTGTCGGTCGGTCTGGGTTTTGGTCTTCAGGAGATCTTTGCCAACTTCATTTCGGGTCTGATCATTTTGTTCGAGCGCCCGATCAGAATCGGCGACACCATTACGCTGGGCAACCTGCACGGTACGGTCAGCCGGATCCGCATCCGGGCTACCACGGTGACGGATTTTGATCGCAAGGAGATCATCATCCCCAACAAGACCTTCGTGACCGATCAGCTGATCAACTGGTCGCTGACCGACAACATCACCCGGGTTGTGCTGACCTTCGGCGTGGCGCACGGTACCGATCTTGATCTTGCCCACCGGATTCTACGTCGCATTGCCGATGAGCATCCCAGGGTGCTGACCGATCCCGAGCCACAGGTGTTCTGCATGGCCTACAGCCAGAGCGCCTTCAACTTCGAGCTGCGCGTATTCGTCAACGAGCTGATCGATCGTCTGGTGGTTACCGACGAGATCAACCGTCGGGTCGATGCCGAGTTCAAGGCCAACAAGCTGCGCGTGGCCTTCCAGCAGATGGATGTCTGGCTGCACAACGAGAAGGGCGAAAAGCGTCTGGTCCAGCAGCAGTCGGCGAAGAACGGGCGACCGCTGCCTCATGCCAGCACGCCTCATGACAATGACCCCGGCGACGCCGACACCGGAGAGGCCGGGCAGACGCCCTGAGTATCGACTCAGTCAGCGGCTCGCGTGGCGTGCATTAAAAATTCCCGGTTGCCGTCACCACCGGTAATCGGGCTGTCGCCCCAGTAGTGCAGCTCAAACCCGACCTGTCGGCAGCACGTGCGCAGACGCGTTTCGACCTGATCAAAGTGGCGCGCATCGCGCACGATGCCGCCGCTGCCGATCTGCTCGGGCGACAGTTCGAACTGCGGTTTGACCAGACTGAGCAGATGCGCGCCTGTCGGCAGCAGGCGCGCCAGCTCCGGAAGGATCAGCGTCTGCGAGATAAACGACACGTCCATGACGGCGCCTGTCAGTCCGTCGGGCGCCAGTCCCATGATGGTGTCGATTGGCAGCTGGCGCGCATTGACGCTTTCCAGACAGTGCACGCGTTCGTCTTCGCGCAGTAGCGGGTCCAGCTGGTCATGGCCGACCTCGATGCCGATGACGCGCGCGGCGCCGTGCTGCAGCAGACAGTCGGTAAACCCGCCCGTCGACTGGCCGACATCCACAAACGCGCGCCCCTCGGGCGCCATGCCGGAGGCCGCGAGCAGGGCCTCGAGCTTGAGCCCCGCCCGCGAGACGTAGCGCTCCTCGGGGTCTTCCACGACATGAAACTCACTCTCTTCAGGCAGCTTCTCGCCGGGGCGGGTCAGGGTGCGTGACTGACCCTGCTGGATCAGCTGGACCCGGCCGTGGCGAATCAGGCGCTGGGCGCGTGTGCGTGATCGGACCAGCGCCTGAGCCACCAGCAGCTGATCGACACGTAACATCCTGCTCATGATCAGGTCCTGCAATACAAGGGGGAAATGGATCGGGCGCAAGTGGCAGGGCGCCTTCGGGCCGCTATTCTACATCGCCTTTCACGGCCTGCGGGGGAAAAGCGCCATGACGGCCAAAGATCGTCTGCCAGCGATCCAGCACGGCCTCGCGCTTGAGCGGGTCGATCAGTGCGAGCAGTCCCGGTGTCAGTGCAATGGGGGCCAGCGATTCGTCATGTTCTGCCGAGGCGCGCCGGATCAGCAGCGGACTGCCCAGCGGCGTTTGCGTGGTCATGATCTGCTGGCCTTCGCTTGAGGTGATAAAGCGCAGGAAGCGCCGCGCCGTTTCGGGATGTGGGGCGCTGGCGGGGATCAGTGCCAGCCGCTGCAGCGCCAGTGCGTAATCAGTCGGTACCTGCAGCGCCAGTTCGGGATGCTCGCGCACGACGCGACGGGCGTAGGAGCCGATCAGGTTGTAGCCGATCAGATAGCGCCCCTTGATCAGGCCATCGAGCATGTCGGCCGTAGTGTCCTGCAGTCGGGTATCGGTGTCGCCCATGGCGTCGAACAGTGCCCAGGCTTCCTGAGAGCGCGCCACATCCTGAGCCACCGCCATGAATCCGGTCGGGCTTCGGGCAGGGTTATAGGTGACAACGCGACCTCTCAGCGCTTCGCGCTGTTGCGTCAGAAGGGCCAGCAGGCCGGCGTGATCTGCCGGGGGCGGGGCGATATCGGCAAGTTCCCGGCGATAAACCATGACCAGGGATTCATGGGTCAGCCCGATCAGTTCATTCCGCCAGCGAGCGTCCTGTGGCCAGTCGGGATTGATGGCGCCATCGCCCAGCGGCCGGGCCAGCCCTGCGTTGGCCAGACGGTACTGCTGGGCCATGGCCGAGGACATCAAAAGATCGACATTGGGCGGTATACGGTCGGGTGTCGGCCGCGGGCCGAGCGACGCGTCGCGATAGTTCAGCGTGATCTGCGGAAAGCGTTGATGAAACGCCTCAAGTACCGGACGCAGAATTTCGGCCTCTACAACGCCCTGAATGTTGAGACGCTCGCGGCGGCTGCCGGGAAAGTGCAGGTGCCCTCTTGAGCGTGTGAGAACATCATCCGAGGGCGCAAGGGCGTCATCGGCACCGGCGGCCGTGACAGAAGCCAGCAGCGCTGTGGCCAGCACGAGGCCGACGACAATCCTGGAAAGTCCCGGCATCAGGAATGCTCCTCGGGCAGGTGCAGGCCGATCATGAAATGACCTTCAGACGTATGGCGCATGACGATGTGGCCACCGTGAGCCCGGGCCACGCCATCGGCAATGGCCAGTCCCAGCCCGCTGCCAGTGCCCTGTTCCTCACAGCGGTGAAACGGACGCAGAGCGTCTGTCTGCGCCTCGGCGCTGATACCCGGGCCGTCGTCCTCGACATAAAGGGTGCGGGTTGCGGCATCGATGCCCACGGTGATCTGACTGCGGGCATGGCGCAGGGCGTTGTCGATCAGGTTGCTCAGCGCTTCTTCAATCTGCCAGGCATCGGCGTTCACCGACATTGCCGGGCATGGATCGATGAGCCCCAGGTCGATACCGCAGCGATCGGCGGCGGACAGAAGGCGCAGTACCTGCTCGCGGGCCAGCGTCTCCAGCGCTACCGGGTGACGCGTCAAGGGCGCTTCGGGCGAGTCGAGGCGCGTCAGCGACAGCAGCTGCTCGGCCAGCCGGGTAGCGCGATGGGTGCCGTCCTGTATCTCCTGCAGGGCCTGCTGCCAGCGAGCGGCATCATGACTTCGAAGGGCCAGCTCTGCGCTGGCGGCGATACCGGCCAGCGGGGTGCGCAGCTGATGCGAGGCATCGCCGATAAAGCGCTGCTCGTGGATACGTACCTGACGCTGTCGGGTGAGCAGGGCATTCAGCGCGGCGAGCAGCTCTTCAAGCTCTCTTGGAACACGGACATCGATTGAAGAGAGATCGTGCGCCGCGCGCGCCCTGAGTCGCACACGCAGGTGTTCAAGCGGGCTCAGCGCCAGCCGCAGGGTGATCAGAAGTCCCGCGACGGCCAGCATCACAATGCCGATCAGGCGCAGGCTGCTGTCGCGAAAGAGCTGAAGCGCCATGGCACGACGCGCCTCCAGCGTATGGGCCACCAGCAGGGTATAGGGTTCTCGATGATGCCAGCCGGTCAGACGCGCGCCCAGTGCTCCGACCCGTAGCGACAGGCCGTCAAGCGTCGCCGAAAAGGCTTCAAAGGTACCCGGCGCGGGGAGTGCTTTTGTCAGTGCTGCCAGATCCGCATTGCCGCTGATGGGGTGGCCTGCATGATCGACAAGCGTATAGAAAACGCGCTCGTCACCTTGTGGTGCCAGCATGTTCAGCGCCGAGGCGGGCACATCGAACCAGAGACGGTTGTCGCGCCAGCTGACGTGATCGCTCATGACCTGTGCCGCCGATGTCAGCAGACGGTCATGGGCACGATCAGCGCTGCGCCGGGCACTGTGCCACGACTGAAGCAGCAGCAGTGAACAGATCAGCAGCAGGATCAGGGAGAGTCCGCCCAGCAGGCGGCGGTGCAGACTGGCGGACGGCTTCATGAGTCAGTGCTGCTCCAGACGATAGCCCATGCCGCGCACGGTGCGGATCCGAAGGTCGCTACCGTCAAGACGACGGCGCAGCCGGTGCACATATACTTCCAGGGCGTTGTCGCCCGGCGTCTCGTCATCGCCAAAGGTATCCGCCATCAGCTCGGCGCGGCTGATGATCTGCTCACTGCGGCGCAGCAGACACGCCAGCAGACGTTGTTCGCGGGTCGGCAGTGCCAGCGCTGTTCCCTTCAGCTCAAGACGCTGGGTTGAAACGTGCAGCGCCAGCTGGCCCAGCCGGATAGTATCCGGCGCCGTTGGCCGGGCGCGGCGTAAAAGTGCACGTACCCGGGCCTCGAATTCGTCGAGCGAGAAGGGTTTGGTGAGATAGTCATCGGCCCCCAGGTCGAGGCCCGCCACGCGGTCCTCGATCGAGGCACGTGCGGTCAGGATCAGCACCGGGGTCTGGACGTCGTGCTGGCGTAGCGTGGTCAGCACTTCAAGCCCGCTGCGGTGGGGTAGGTTCAGATCCAGAACGATCAGATCAAACTGTCCGGGCGTGGCGAGATGATCGCAGGCGTGATCGCCTCGGGTGATGACCTTGAGCTGCTCGTCGTGGGTCAGCAAAAGGGTTTCAAGGGATCGTGCCAGCAGCACGTCGTCCTCAATGAGCAGTAGCGCCATGAAGGCTCCGCAGCAACTGAACATGAAACCGTCAGTCTACCCTGGTCGGCCCGTGTCTCACGACGGTTGTGATCCCCGAGCGGCATGGCTTGCGATGGGTCGGTTGCGCTGATAAGATGCGCGCTCGGTTGATCGGGGCAGGTCGCAGCCCGGCCTTTAAAGCCTTCTGATCTCCGGTAATGGTGGCCCTTAATGGTCCTCTCGCAACGCGATATCGCGAACCCCGCCAGGCCCGGAAGGGAGCAACGGTAGTGATGGATGCGTGTGCCGGGATGTGGCTGTTGAGGGTCGCCACCCTCTCCTGCGAATGATCTCCCCTGTATCTGTTTCCCGATGACGGCTTGCTGGCCGGCATACCCGTATTGCCCGCATTCCATCGCTCGCCCATGTCGAAATATTGCCCGCATCATGTCGAAACACTGGCCACTTGTCGGGATCGATTGGCGCATGTCCGTCCAGCCGATAGAATGGGTTGTCCTATCCATACCGGATCGACGTCCATTGCTGGCACGTCGACACACCACCGCTTTATTACAGGCTATAGCGCTGCATGAGCTATCAGGTACTGGCCCGCAAATGGCGGCCGCGCACATTTCATGAGCTGGTAGGGCAGGAGCATGTCAGCCGTGCGCTGGTCAACGCGCTTGATCAGGGGCGGCTGCACCATGCCTATCTGTTTACCGGGACGCGTGGGGTGGGCAAGACCACGCTGGCCCGTATTCTGGCCAAGTGCCTGAACTGTGAAACCGGCGTTACCTCCCGCCCGTGCGGGCAGTGTCGGACCTGCCAGGACATCGATCAGGGGCGCTTTGTCGACCTGATCGAGGTAGACGCTGCCTCGCGGACCCGGGTCGAGGATACCCGCGAGCTGCTCGACAATGTCCAGTACGCCCCCACCCAGGGACGCTACAAAGTGTATCTCATTGACGAGGTGCACATGCTGTCGGCGCACAGTTTCAATGCGCTGTTGAAAACGCTGGAAGAGCCGCCGCCGCACGTCAGGTTCCTGCTGGCGACCACCGATCCGCAGAAACTGCCCATCACAGTGCTGTCGCGCTGCCTGCAGTTTGCGCTCAAGCGCATGACGCCCGAGCGCATCGTCGAGCACCTTGATCATGTGCTGACCCAGGAGCAGACCGCCTTCGATACGGCGGCGCTATGGTTGTTGGGACGCGCCGCTGATGGTTCGATGCGTGATGCCATGTCGTTGACCGATCAGGCCATCGCCTTTGGGCATGGCGAGGTGCGTGAAAACGATGTCATCGCGATGCTCGGCACGCTCGATCACCGCCAGATTCTGGCGCTGGCCGAATCGCTGGCCGGCGGGGATGCTGCCGATGTGCTGGCAAGAGTCGCGCATCTGGCCGAGCAGGGGCCGGATTTTGCCGGCGTGCTCGACGCCCTGTGCGGTGTCTTTCATCGGCTGGCCATCGCGCAGATGGTGCCGGCAGCACTGGACAACGCTCAGGGCGATCGCGATGCGCTGGTGGCCCTTGCCGCGCATTTCACCGCTGAAGACGTACAGCTTTACTATCAGATCGCCCTCAACGGGCGTGGCGACATGGACAACGCCCCGGAACAGCGAACGGCGCTGGAAATGACGCTGCTGCGCATGCTGGCTTTTCGCCCTCAGGGCGCGCCGGCGCTTGAGGGCAAGCCACTGCCGATTCGTGGTAGTGACAGCTCGACAACGCCGCTGTCATCTGCCAGTGAGGCATCGCCTGCACCGGAGGCACCGGGCCAGAGCGCGCCCGTCGTAGACGCGCCGCGCGATCAGGCCTTGCCGCAGGGCGAGTCCTTTGACAATGAGGCGGTCACGGCATCGGCCGAGCCGCCGGCGCCTGTCGAGCCGGCAGCGCCCGAACCGGCACCGCCCTGGAACGACGATGATGCCACCGTGTCGCTGGTGGATGCGGCAGAAAGCGCGGCCTACGGTGAAGCGCTTCATGAGGAAGTGGGCGAGACCACGCCTGCCGATGACGTTCAGCCGTCAGTCACGCCGGACGTACCGACAGTGGCGGATACGCATCAGGCCCTGTTTGAGTCGGGACCTGCCGGCGCTGCAACTCCTGCCCTCGAGGAAGGCGACGAGGATGAGCAGGACGACGCGCTCGACGAGTACATGAACGAAGCGGTAGGAGAGAATGCCGGCGGTCAGGCCCGGGCGCTGGAAGCCATGGTGGAAGGCCTTTCCGAAGAGGTTGACCCATCGGCGCCAGAAGCCCCGGAAGCGCCGGCAGAAGAGGCATCGACACTTGATCGAACGCCTGCCCTGCCTGTTGAGGCAGATCATACGCCGATCGACAACGCTCGCTGGCTTGAGCTGTTTCCCGGGCTGGGGCTTTCCGGCATGACGGCCAACCTGGTGGCGAACTGCGTTGTGCACCATGATGATGGTGACAGGCTCGACATGTGGCTGCACCACTCCCAGAGCGCCATGAACGCGGAAGTGCACCGCGAGCGTCTTGAAAAGGCGTTGGTGGCACGCGGGCTGTCCCGCCGGGTCACCATTGAGGTGGGAGAGATTGCCGAACATATCGAGACTCCGGCGCGCCGCCGTGCCCGTCTGGAAAAGGCGCGATTGCAGCGTGCCATTGAAGCCCTGCGTGATGACCCGCATATTCAGTCCCTGCAGGAAGTTTTCGGTGCTCGTCTGGTGGAGCGCAGTGTCACCTCGTTCGAGCAGGATGATGTCGACGCTGGCAGATGAACACGGTCATTGATCACGGTTTGAGAGACGACTCTCGAGGAAGGCAATCATGATGAAGGGTGGCATGGGCAACCTGATGAAGCAGGCCCAGGAAATGCAGGACAAGATGCAAAAGGTCCAGGAAGAGATTGCCGACACCGAAGTGCATGGCGAGTCCGGTGCCGGCATGGTCAAGGTCACCATGAACGGTCGACACGATGTGACCTCGATCGAGCTTGATCCGGCCGTAATGCAGGAAGAGAAGGAGTTTCTCGAAGACCTGCTGGCAGCCGCCGTCAACGACGCCGTGCGCAAGGTGGAAGTCAACTCGCGCACCAGAATGGAAGAGGTTACGCAGGGCATGAACCTGCCGCCCGGCTTCAAGATGCCGTTCTAGGACACGCGTATTTCATGGCGACATTTTCACCGCTGATCGATCGGTTGCTGGAAACGCTGCGGGTACTGCCGGGCGTCGGTCCTCGTACCGCCCAGCGCATGGCCTTTCACCTGCTTGAGCGTGATCGCGAAGGCGGGCGCCGGCTGGCGGAAGTGCTGGGCGATGCGCTTGAGCACGTGGGCTACTGCGACAGCTGTCGCAACCTGACGGAGAGCCAATACTGCAGTATCTGCGAGGACGCGCGCCGCGATGATCGCGCCCTGTGCGTGGTGGAATCGCCAGCGGATCTTCTGGCCATCGAGGAGGCCGGTGGTTTTCGCGGACGCTATTTCGTACTGCATGGTCATCTTTCTCCGATCGATGGCATCGGTCCGAATGATCTGGGGCTTGATCAGCTGGAGGCACTGGTGCACCAGCGTCAGATCGAAGAGCTGATTCTGGCCACCAACCCTACCGTGGAAGGCGAGGCGACCGCGCATTACATCGCCGAGCAGCTTCGAACGCTGGGCGTGCGCTGCTCGCGGCTGGCCTATGGCGTGCCCATGGGCGGTGAGCTCGAGTATGTGGACGGCGGTACGTTGTCCCGTGCTTTCATGGGGCGTCAGCCCTTTGGCGAGCGGGAGTAGGACGTCATGCCCTGATCGGCGCCGCGTGACGACGATGCCCATGATGGATGCAACAAGCCGCCACGCGGCTTGTTTTATTTTATTGCCGTCGGCCCGAGTGCCGGCGAGCTGCTTTAAACGGAATCACCATGCCCACTGATGTCACCTGGCATTTTATCGATACCGAGGAGGCGCTGGAGCGCGCCTGCGCCGATCTCGCGACCCGCGAGGCCATCGGCGTGGATACGGAATTCATGCGTGAAACCACCTTCTACCCGGTGCCGGCACTGATTCAGCTGGGCGATGCCGATGTGGTCTATCTGATTGACCCCACGCTGGTGGCACCCACTGCCGCGCTGCGCGTACTTATGGGAGATGACGGCCCGCTGAAGATCCTTCACGCCTGCAGTGAAGACATGGAAATCTTCACGCGCTGGGCCGGAGATGTTCCCTCGCCGGTAGTGGACACTCAGCTGGCTCACGCTCTGCTGGGCGAGGAAAGCGCCATCAGCTATCAGCGTCTGGTGAGCCAGTGGGTCGAGCAGCATGTGCCCAAGGGGGAGACACGTTCCAACTGGCTGCAGCGGCCGTTGACCGAAGAGCAGTGTCGCTATGCCGCGCTGGACGTGGTCTGGCTCCCACTGATCTGGCAGCGCCAGCAGGCACGTCTGCGCGAGCGGGGCCGTCTTGAATGGCTGCTCGAGGACTGCGAAGCGCTGGTCGAGGCGGCGCGCGGGGGGCGCGATGACGAACGCTGGTATCTGCGCCATCGCAATGCCTGGCGGCTCGAGCCGCGTCAGCTGGCCGCTTTTCAGCGGCTTTGCGTCTGGCGTGAGCGTGCCGTACGCGATCGCAATCTGCCCCGCAACTGGCTGGCCAGTGACGCGACGTTGATGGAAATCGCCGCGGCAATGCCGACCAATCGCTACGAACTTTCCCGGGTGGATGGCGTCAAGCCATCGCTGATCAAGCGGGAAGGCGAGACGCTGCTGGGGCTGATTCAGGAGGCAGCGCAGCTGGACGATGCCGTGCTGCCTTCGCCACTGCCTTCTCCGATCAGCGACGCCTACAAAAAGCGCATGAAGGCATTGAAGGCCGCCGTCAATCAGCGCGCGAAAGCGCTGGCCCTGCCCGTTGAGGTGCTGATCACGCGCCGTGAGCTGGAGCGCTGGATCAGTGCGGATCTACATCGCACGGACTGGCCGTACATGCCGGGTTGGCGCGGCGAGGCGCTCAATGACGCTCTGGTCTCGGCACTGTCAGCACCTGGGCACGCTTCAACGTCGTGTTCCGAAGGGCTTTGAGATGCCTCTGAATTTGTGGAGAACGCCATGACCCCGACACCGTTACTGTGTCAGATCTACAAGAGCCTGCGCCATGAGGAGATGTTTCTCTATGTGGATCGCACGCGCGGGCTGGAGGTCGTGCCGCAGGAGCTTCTGACCCACTTTGGCACGTCGCAGGCCGTCATGATGATGATCATGACGCCTGAGCGAACCCTGGCCCGTGTGGAGACCGCCCGGGTCATCGAGGCGCTGAAGGAGAAGGGATATTACCTGCAGATGCCGCCCGGTGGTGATGCCAGAACGCGTGATCTTGCCTTTGATGTCAGCGCTCGGGAAGATGACAGTGCCACCTGATGAGTGCTCCGGAGAGTGATATGCGCGAGCGTTTCTGGGAAAGATTTCCGCTCGAGGAACTGACCCCTCGAGAGTGGGAGGCCGTCTGCGATGGCTGTGGGCAGTGCTGTCTGGTCAGACTCGAGGATGAGGAGAGTCAGGAGATCGTGACGCTCTCGGTGGCCTGTCGACTGTTCGATATCCAGGCCTGTCGCTGCAGCGATTACGAGCACCGTTTTGACAGGGTGCCGGACTGTCTGCAACTGACCCCCGAGCGGGTGCGCGCCTTTCACTGGCTGCCAGAGACCTGTGGCTATCGACGCCTGGCACAGGAAAAGTCACTGCCGAAGTGGCATCCGCTACGCAGCGGTGACTCGAGCGGTGCGCGTCGCGCCGGCGTCAGCATGCATGGCATGGCCGTCAGTGAAGCGCTCGTGCCCGAAGAGGATTACGAGGACTACATCATTGCCGTGATGCCCTGCCGGACCTGACGTCGAGAATACGCTGTACCCGCCATGCAAAAGGGGCGCTTTTCATTAACGAAAAGCGCCCCTTTGCGATTCTCCCGGTCGGGAAATCAATGCCTATTCATCAGCGTACGGGTGCGCACCGGGGGTCGGCTCGGTTTCCGACAGTCCCAGTGCCCAAAGGATGAAGGCATCCTGTCGCGCCACGTCATGCCAAGCATGAAAGCGCCCCGAGGCGCCACCGTGACCGGCACTCATGTCCGTACGCAGCAGTACGGGGCCGCGGGCGCTGTCGAGCTCGACCAGGCGCGCATAGAGTTTGGCCGGCTCCCAGTAGGGCACTCGGGAATCGTGCCAGCTGCCCTGAAGGTAGACGGCCGGCCAGGGGGCCGGTACCAGGTTGTTCACCGGTGAATAGCGCTTGATGCGCCGGCGCGCTTCAGGCTCCTCCGGATTGCCCCACTCGGTGTATTCCGCCGTGGTCAGCGGTAGATCGGGGTTTTCCATGGTGCGCAACACGTCGACGAAGGGCACATCCAGAACGGCAGCACAGAAGGCGTGCGGATCAAGATTGACGCTGGCTGCGACCAGCAGTCCGCCGGCGCTGGCACCATAGGCTGCAATGTGGCGCTCATCGGCGAGGCCATGTTCCACCAGTACATTGCGGGCTGCCAGGAAATCGCGAAAGCTGTTTTCCTTGTGCTCCAGCTTGCCGCCCAGATACCAGGGTTCGCCCCGGTCACCGCCGCCACGCACGTGTGCCACCGCAAAGGCGCCGCCGCGGGCCAGCAGCTCCAGACGTGAAATCGAAAACCAGGGGTCCAGCGTCTGCCCATAGGCGCCATAGCCGTAGAGCAGGGTCGGCAGGGGGCCCCGGTTGATCAGGTCGGCGCGCGCGACCACGGATACCGGCACGCGCTCGCCATCAAAGGAGGTCGCCCAGACGCGACGACAGGCCAGGTGGCCGGGCTGAAGATCACCGTAGACGGGCTGCTGGCGCAAAAGGCGCCGTTCTCCGCTGTCGATATCGAACTCGACCCAGTGGGGCGGTGTGGTAAAGGACTCTTCGTGCAGCCGAAGATGACGAGTGTCGAAGTGGGGCGTGTCGGCCAGTCCAAGGCTGCAGGGCGTCTCTGCGATGGGCAGCCATTCATCATGGGTCACATCGTGCTGCTCGTTGAACTGCATCAGGCGCAGATGCACCTGGGCCGTATCATGATCCCGCTCGGTCAGCACCAGCCCCCAGGAAAAGGCGTCGACATCTTCAAGCGTGGTGTCACCACGATGCTCGATCATCGGCAGCCATTGATCCAGTGCCTCCTCCGCGGCGCGCTCGAGACAAAAGTGCACGGCGTTGCGGTTATGGAGCACATAGAACATGCCCGGACGGTGGTCGAGGCCATACTCCACCCCGGTTTCGCGCGGATGAAAGCATATTGGTGCGGTGTCCGGTGCCGCGGCGGGAACCAGATGGGTTTCGCTGGTGTCCTTTGATGCACTGTGAATGACCAGCCACTCCCGCGAGCGGGTCTTGTCGAGGCCGACCCAGAATTCGACGTCGCTCTCTTCAAAAATGCAGATGGCATCATCATGGTGACGATGACGACGCCAGACCGTGGCCGGGCGCTGGGTGGTGTCATAGCGCGTAAAGAGGATTGTGGCGTTGTCTTCTGCCCAGCACAGGTCAGGCCCGATGCCGCGTTCGAGCCGGATCGTTTCACCATCGGGCAGACGGCGCAGATAAAGATCGAAATACTCGTTGCCCTGGGTGTCCAGCGTCCAGGCCATCCACTGCTCGTCCTCGGACAGGGCCAAGTCGCCCAGCTCGAGAAAGCTGCTGTGTCGGGAGAGTTCCTGAAGATCGATCAGGCACTCATGGCCGCGGCGCTCGATATCAAGGTGATCAAATGCCTCACCGATCGGATGGCGCCAGAATACCGGATAATCGGCATCGGCGGCCGTCTCGCTCCAGTACACGAAATGATCAAAGGGTGTGGCCAGACCCGTAACGGCCAGCTCGCGTCGGGCAAGATGGCTGTCAAAAAGTGTCTGAGTGAGTGAATTCAGTGGGTCAAACCACTGATCACATTCGAGATTCACGGCTTCAAGAAATTCGGCCACCTGCTGGTTATCCCGGTTTTCAAGCCAGTGCCAGTGGGGGTCCTCGACTTTTCTGAAGCGTGCGACAGGCGCGGCGGATGGGTGTTCTTTCATGATGTGCAGTGTAACATTGATCGCTGTATTTAACCCGGAGGTATCAAGGGCGTGCTGATTTCAGACTCGATTCCACTTTTGTGGCTATGCTGGTTCGTATTATCCGTTGCGGTACTGGTATTTGGCTATTTTGCCATCTCATTTCTGCCTCGGTTGCCTCGCTGGCTGGTCACGGGCGCCGTTGCCGGTCTTTTGTGGATGCCGGCCTTCTTTTCGGTTCCCGGTCCGGAATCCCAGCTGGGCTATTCGGGCTGGGCCCCGTCGCTGGTGGTCACGGCGGTCGGCTTTTTGCAGCATAACGGTGGCCAGATATTTCTCGGTGGCGTATTGATGGCCATCGGTGCTCTTCTGGGCATGCTGATCACCTTCTTTATCGGTCGACGTGGCCGGCAGGACGCGGGCGACGATGAACGCGCCGACGGTGGCGGCAACAGTGGTGGCGGCCACAATGGTAACCGCGACACCGTGCGTCGACGCCAGGAGGGCGGTGCAAAGGCGCGTCGGGAACCTTCGCTCGGGAGATAGGCCCTATGCTGTATCGATGGCTGGTGACAGGTGCGTGGTTGCTGCTGATGCTGATGGCGCTGCCTGCTCAGGCATCGTCACAGGCCTCGCCCGAACAGGGCGATGTTCGACTGGCCATCGATGTTTCCGGCAGCATGAAGGATAACGACCCCGATAACCTGCGTGCCAGCGGCATCCGCCTGCTGGTCGATCTGTTGCCTGACAGCAGCCGTGCCGGTCTCTGGACCTTCGGTCAGCACGTGGCCAATCCGCTGGGCATGGGCACCGTCAACGATCAGTGGCGCCAGCGGGCACTCGACGTGCTGCCCCGTATGACCCGCTACGAGCAGTTTACCGATCTTGAGTCGGCGCTGGATATGGCCACGCAGGGGGTCGCGGGTGATCGCAAAACTCATCTGATCGTGCTGACCGATGGCATGGTGGATGTCCCGGCCATCAACGACAAGCCGGCCCGGGATCGTGCCTCGCGTGAGCGCATCATCAGGACGCTGGCGCCTGATCTGGCCGAGCGCAACGTGGTTATTCACACCATCGCGCTGTCGCGCAACGCCGATACCGATCTAATGCGGACCATCTCGCAGGAGACCGGCGGACTGGCCTCGGTGGCAGAAGACTCCCGGGCGCTTCTGCGCTCCTTTCTGGATGTCCTGAATCAGGTGGCGCCGCGTCAACAGCTGCCGCTGGAAAATGGACGGTTTCAGGTCGATGATCAGGTGCGTGAATTTACGGCGCTGATCTTTCATGAGCAAAATGATGGACCGGTGACCCTGATCAGTCCCGATGGCGAGCGGCTGAGCATCGATGCGCCGGGCGTGGCAGGTCGCTGGCGCCACGACGACCGCTACGAGCTGATTACCGTCCCCGAGCCGGCCGTCGGAGAGTGGCGGATCGAGGGCCCTGTAGGTGCAGGCTCCCGTATCCTGATTGACTCAAGCCTGCAGTTGCGAAGCGCTACGATACCGGCCACGCTGTATGCCCACATCGATCAGCCCCTGGACGTCTGGCTGGAGGGTCGCAATGAGCAGGGGAGTGCCTCCTCAGCGCCCACCGTTGATGCCACCCTCAGAGATGCGGACGGCGACATTACCAGCACCCGTTTGCAGCCGGAATCGGACGGACATTACCGTGGTCGCCTTGAGCAGATCGACCGGGTCGGCAATGCCGAACTGGCGCTTCGGGCCCGGGGTGATGGCTTCTCGCGGCTTCTGACACACAGCGTCAATGTTGTGCCGGTCATCGATGCCGTGCTGGCCGGCGATCAGTCTCATATTGCCATGACCGCCGCCTGGCCACGCCTGACACGTGACAACACCCGAATCGAGGCGACCCTTCTGGGAGAAACGCTGGATGTCGCGCCTGCAGGAGAGGGTCGCTGGCAGGTGACACTGCCCGACACGCTTCCCGAAGAATCCGTATCGGTCGCCCTGACGGCCACAGTGGCGCTGGACAATCGCATCCTCGAGATCCCACTACCGCCGGTGGCGCTTAACAGTGATGCGGCGACCAGTCTTTCCGGAGCGCGACTTGATCGTGATGCGATCAGCGGCGAACGGATGATCGATCAACAAAGTGACGACCAGGATCAGCCGTGGTCGCTGCAGCGTCTCTGGGGGCTGGCACAGGATAACTGGCCTGCTGCCAGAGCGCAGGCCATACAGTGGCTCAAGGACCCGCGGGCATGGTGGGTGGCTGCAGCGTTATTACTGCTTTATGTATTGCTTGCCTTCAGGCGGCGTCGACTGCGGCATCGGCGTCCCCCACAAAGGAGAGATCCGAGTGTGTGAACTCCTCGGCATGAACGCCAACAAGCCGGTTGAGACCGGCTTCAGCTGGCGTGGTTTCAAGCATCGAGGTGGCGTTAATGGTCCTCATCGAGACGGTTTCGGGGTCGGCTTTTATCGCCGCGATGGCTATCACGACTTCCATGATGTGCGCGCGTCCGTTGAATCACCGCTGGCAGATCTGCTTGGGCAGGACAATATTCCGGCGCTGATCATGCTGGGGCATTTGCGTCAGGCCAATGAAGGCAGCGTTGAAATCCGCAATACCTATCCGTTCACTCAGGCCATGAAAGGGCGCCGCTGGTGCTACACCATGCAGGGGCAGCTTGAGGAGTTCGAGGTGCTTGAACTCTCCGGCCGATTCACACCGCTGGGGACTACCGACGGTGAACACGTCTTCTGCTGGCTGATGGATCAACTGTGGCAGGCAGAATGTGACGATGTCTCCGGCGTATGCGAGCTGCTGCGCCAGTGCGGCGATCGACTGTCACGGATGGGTGTTTTCAACATGATGCTCAGCGACGGTCGGACGCTTTATACCTACTGCAGCAAAAAGATGTGCTGGCTGACGAGACGCGCGCCCTTTGGCACCGTGACGTCACTGGACAGCGGTGAGCATATCGACCTTGAGGCGCATTGCGACAGCGATACGGTTTATACCCTGCTGGCCACGACCCCGCTGACCAGCGAGTCGGACTGGCAGGACATGCATCCTGGTGAAGCAATGGCCTTTTGCAATGGCGAGCGGTGTGATGTGAGCTCACCGGAAGCCGTACTGGCCTGATCCTCACGAAGCATTGATAACCTTTTAAATATTAAAACGCCGCAAACATCAGAAGTGTCTGCGGCGTTTCTGGCAGTCATTGCACGTCTGTCAGCTCAGTTCTTCTTCGGTGAACATGCCCTCAAAAAGAGCGGTGGAGAGATAGCGCTCCCCGCTGTCAGGCAGGATCACGGCAATGGACTTGTCCCGGTAGGCCGGGTCTTCGGCCAGACGCAGGGCGGCGACCATGGCCGCGCCGCAGGAGATGCCGACCAGCATGCCTTCCTCGCTCATCAGACGACGCGCCATGGCCATGGCCTCTTCGCTGCTGACGGCTTCCACCTGATCGACAATGTCCAGATCAAGGTTGGCCGGAATGAAATTGGCGCCAATGCCCTGAATCCTGTGGCCGGCGGGTGTCAGATCCTCACCACGCAAACGCTGACCGATAATGGGCGATTCAAGCGGCTCGACGGCCACACTGTGCAGGGCCTTGCCCTTCGTGGTCTCGAAATAGCGGGAAATGCCGGTAATGGTGCCGCCGGTACCGACGCCGGCCACCAGCACATCCAGATCCCCTTCGGTGGCGTCCCAGAGTTCTGGTCCGGTGGTCTTTTCGTGAATTTCGGGGTTGGCGGGGTTTTCAAACTGGGCCGGCATGAAATAGCGCTCGGGCTCGGCATCGCGCAGTTCGGTGGCGCGTTCGACGGCGCCTTTCATGCCGCGGGCCGGTTCGGTCAGCACCAGCTCGGCGCCCAGTGCCTTGAGGACCTTGCGACGCTCGATGCTCATCGACGCGGGCATGGTCAGCTTGACCTTATAACCGCGGGCGGCGCCCACAAAGGCAAGTGCAATGCCGGTATTGCCGGAAGTGGGCTCGATGATCTCCATGCCGGGTTTGAGCACGCCCCGCTTTTCGGCGTCCCAGATCATGTTGGCACCGATACGGCACTTGACCGACAGCGCCGGGTTGCGTGACTCAAGCTTGGCGTACACGCGAGGATGGTCGGTCAGGTGTCTGACCCGAACCAGTGGTGTCTGCCCGATTGCCTGGGAGTTGTCTTCCAGAATCCTGCTCATTGCATGCTCCGTGTCAATGAACTGCCTGAAGGGCAGCAAGGGGTTGGTTCTATTGTGTCGAGGGCCGAGGGCGCCGTCGAGTCCTGAAGCATTCGTTCGGTTGGCGGGCTTTCATGCTATTTTAGGGTCTTTCCATGAAACGGTATTTGGCCGCAGGCGCCATGATGATCGGGAGAGGGCATGAGCGATACGACAACAGCACCGGCAATGCTTGAAGGGCCCGCACTCGAAAAGGATGACGATTACCGCTCCATTCTCGATGTGTTTGAAAGGGCCTGTACGCAATATGCCGAGCGTCCTGCCTTTACCTGCATGGGAAGCACTCTGACCTACGCTCGCATGAAGGACCTGGTCGATCGCTTTGCATACTGGATCGAATCGCAGACGGATATGGCGCCCGGCGATCGTCTGGCGATCGTGCTGCCCAATCTTCTGCAGTACCCGGTGGCCGTTTTCGGTGCCCTTAAGGCCGGGCTGGTGGTCGTCAATACCAACCCGCTGTATACCGCCGACGAGATGCATCATCAGTTTGAAGATGCCGGCGTCACCGGGGTGGTGGTCTTTGCCCATATGGCCCACAAGCTGGAGACGGTGCTCAAGCGTCTGACGATTGCGCATGTGATCGTGACCGAGGTGGCGGATCTTCACCCCTGGCCGTCGCGTCTCAAGTACAATCTCGGCGCTCGCTATATTGCCCGCCAGGTGCCGAGCTATCATCTGCCCGACGCTGTCTCGATGCGTCAGATTCTGAAACACAAGGGGCCGGTGACTCAGGACCGCCGGGGCCGCGATGATGATCTGGCCATTCTTCAATATACCGGCGGCACAACAGGGACGCCCAAGGGCGCCATGCTCTCTCACGCCAATCTCGTGGCCAATATGCGCCAGACCGGGGAGGTGCTGGGCAGTGCCGTGATCCGTGGTCATGAAACCATCATTGCGCCGCTGCCGGTCTATCACATCTATACCTTCACCGTGAACTGCATGTTCGGCTGTGAAACCGGCAACCACAGCGTGCTTATTCCCAATCCCAAGGATATCGACGGCTTCGTCAAAACGCTGGCGAAATACCCTTTTTCCGCTTTCATCGGGCTCAATACGCTGTTTGCCGCCCTGTGCCGGCGCGATGACTTCAAAAAGCTGGATTTCAGCCATCTCAAGCTCAGTGTTTCCGGTGGCATGGCGCTCAATACCACTACGGCCAGTCGCTGGCAGGAGATCACCGGCTCTGCCGTGCTGGAAGGCTACGGCATGACCGAGACATCGCCGGTGGTGTGCGTCAATCCGCCCGACCGGATTCAGCCTGGCGCGATCGGCCGGCCGGTGGCCGGTACCCGGTTGCAGGTGCTCGATGACAACGACCGGCCGCTGGGTTATGACACTCCCGGAGAGCTGTGCGTGCAGGGGCCGCAGGTCATGAAGGGCTACTGGAATCTGCCCGAGGAGACGGCCAGAACCCTTTCCGAGGATGGCTGGGTCCGGTCGGGAGATATTGCCGTGCTGCAACGTGACGGCTTTGTGCGCATCGTGGATCGCAAGAAGGACATGATCGTCAGCTCGGGCTTCAATGTATATCCCAATGAGGTCGAGGACGTTCTTCTGCGTCACGAGGATGTTCATGAGGCGGCGATCATTGGCGTCCCGGACGAGGACTGCGGCGAAAGCGTGGTGGCATTTATTGTGCCGCGAAACGGCGCCAGTCTTGATGCCAATGCCCTGAAACAGTGGTGCCGGCGCGAGCTGACCGGTTACAAGGTGCCAAGGCGTTTCGAGTTTCGCGACCAGCTGCCACGCAGCAATGTCGGCAAGGTGCTGCGTCGCGCCCTGCGCGACGAGCTGGCCGATAACGGCGAGTCAAAACGGTAGCATGCGCCTCGGGCCCGTTGGCTGCCGGCCCCTGATTGGCGCTACAATACAGGCCTGTTGATGGACCACTTTTCTCTTTGACGGCCATGGCGGATGCCATGGCCGTTGTCACTACCGCCCCGGCGGTTTCAAGGATCCAGAGGGTAGCTTGAGCGATAACGTGACTTACTCTGGTGAGTCGGCGCAGGAGGCGCTTGAATCCCTGCGTCGCCGCCTCGATGACGCGCTGATCAGTGATGCCACAGCGCAGCGGCAGCGACTGGACCGGCTGACCGGCCGCATTCGACGTGGCCAGCCCGTGGACAAGGCACTCAAGGATATCGATGCCCGGCTGACACGCTCGTTGGCGCTTGTGCAGGGGCGCCGTGAGCAGCCCGTCACGCTCGACTATCCGTCGGAACTGCCGGTTGCCGAGCGTCGTAACGACATTTTAGAGGCCATTCGTGATCATCAGGTCGTGGTCGTGGCGGGCGAGACCGGTTCCGGCAAGACGACCCAGCTGCCCAAGATCTGTCTCGAGCTTGGACTCGGTGTGCGCGGTGTCATCGGCCATACCCAGCCGCGCCGGCTGGCGGCCCGCAGCGTGGCGCAGCGTCTGGCCCAGGAGACAGATACCGCACTGGGAGGCGCCGTCGGGTATCAGGTGCGCTTTACCGACCAGACCGAGGCGACCACACGGGTCAAGCTGATGACCGACGGTATTCTGCTGGCCGAAACCCAGCACGATCCGCAGCTTCTGCGCTATGACGCGATCATTATCGATGAGGCGCACGAGCGCAGTCTCAATATCGATTTCTTGATGGGCTATCTCAAGCGGCTGCTGGCGGATCGCCCTGATCTCAAGGTCATCATTACCTCGGCGACTATCGATGTGGATCGCTTCTCGCGCCACTTCGGCCAGCATCACGATGATGGCACCGTTACGCCGACGCCGGTCATCGAGGTGTCCGGACGGACCTATCCGGTGGAGACGCACTATCGTCCGCTGGTGCGCGACGAGGAGGAGGAAGATGACCGGACGCTGCAGGAAGGCATCGTGGCCGCGGTCGAGGAGGTCGAGCGCATCGAGCGTGAAAAACGCTGGTATACCGGTCCGCGCGATATCCTGATCTTTCTGCCCGGTGAGCGTGAAATCCGTGAGACCGCCGATACGCTCCGTCGGCTTGAACTACGCGACACCGAAGTGCTGCCGCTATATGCGCGGCTTTCCAATAGCGAGCAGAATCGGGTATTTGCACCGCATACCGGACGACGCATCGTGCTGTCGACCAACGTGGCGGAAACGTCGCTGACCGTTCCCGGCATTCGCTACGTGATCGACCCTGGGCTGGTACGTATCAGCCGCTACAGCTATCGCGCCAAGGTGCAGCGCCTGCCGATCGAACCGATCAGTCAGGCCAGCGCCGACCAGCGCCGCGGGCGCTGCGGTCGTATCGCCGAGGGCGTATGTATCCGCCTTTACAGCGAAGAAGATTATCTGTCGCGTCCGGCCTATACCGAGCCCGAGATTCAGCGTACCAATCTGGCCTCGGTCATTCTCTCCATGCTGTCGCTGGGGCTTGGTGATATCGGCAGGTTCCCCTTTGTCGACGCCCCTGACAGCCGTTTTATCAAGGATGGCTTTCGACTGCTCTTTGAGCTGGGCGCCGTGGACGAGCGTCAGCACCTGACCAGAACCGGACGTCAGCTGGCACGGCTGCCGATCGACCCGCGACTGGCACGCATGGTGCTGGCCGCCAGCGAGTTCGGCAGCCTGCGCGAGACGCTGATCGTGGTCAGCGCACTCTCCATTCAGGACCCGCGGGAGCGCCCTGCGGACAAGCGTGACGCCGCCGATCAGAAACATCGCCAGTGGCTGGACAAGGATTCCGACTTCACTGCCTGGATCAATCTGTGGCAGGGGTTTGAGGCCAGTCGCGCCGAGCTTTCGGGCAACCAGCTGCGGCGCTGGTGTCGCGATAACTACCTGAGTTATCTGCGCCTGCGCGAATGGCACGATACCTATCGTCAGCTCAAGCAGCTGACCCGCGAACTCTCATTGGTCGAAAACGAGGGCGAGCCCGATCTTCCCCGGCTGCATCAGGCGCTCTTGACCGGGCTTTTGTCCAATCTGGGCCTTCATGCTGCCTCCGACAAGGAGCCCCGGGAGTACCTGGGGGCGCGTAACCGCAAGTTCATGATCCACCCGGGCTCCGGCCTTGCCAAACGCAAGCCCAAATGGATCATGGCCGGCGAAATGGTGGAGACCACGCGCCTGTTTGCTCGTCAGGTGGCGGGCATCCGTCCTGAATGGATCGAGCCGCTGGCGACGCATCTGACCAAACGCAGCTACAGCGAGCCGCACTGGGAGATGAAGCGCGCCCAGGTCGTGGCGTACGAGCAAGTCACCCTGTTCGGGCTGCCTGTCGTGGCCCGGCGCAAGGTCCACTATGGACCCATTGCGCCCGAGGAGTCCCGCGAACTGTTTATACGCCATGCGCTGGTGGAGGGGCAGTTCCAGACGAAGGGCGCGTTTTTCGAGCACAACCGCGCGCTGATCGAGGAGGTCGAGGATCTCGAGGACCGAGCCCGTCGTCGCGACATCATGGTCGACGAGCAGACGCTGTTTGAATTTTATGAGGCGCGTCTTCCGGCCGATATCTACAACGGCAAGAGTTTCGAGCGGTGGCGCCGCCACGCTGAACAGCACGACAGCAGCATCCTGTTTCTTGACCGTGAGACCCTGCTGGCGCGTGAAGCCAGTGAAGTGACGGTCGAGCAGTATCCCGATACGCTCGAGTTGAGCTATCAGGGGGGCGGCATTCGCTATCCGCTCTCGTATCACTTTGCACCCAACGAGCCCGACGACGGCGTTACCGTGACGGTGCCGGCCTCGATGCTCTCCACTCTGCCCGGGGAGCGCCTTGAGTGGCTGGTGCCGGGGCTTCGGCGCGACAAGGTGATCGCGCTGATGAAATCACTGCCCAAGCAGTATCGCCGCCAGGTGGTGCCGATTCCCGACTGGGCGGATGCGGCGCTATCGGCGCTGACGCCGGGCAGTGTGCCGCTGACTGCGGCGCTGGCCGAGTTTCTGCGTCAGAAGACTGGTATCCGGCTGGGGGCAGAAGAGTGGCGCTCCGAGCAGCTGCCGGTGCATCTGATCATGAATATCCGGGTGGTGGATCATGACGGCCACGTGCTGGGTGAAGGGCGCGATCTGAATGCCCTGATCGAGCGCTTTGAGCGTGAGGCCGAAGCGGGTACTCGCGCCATGGCCGGTGATGCGCTGTCGCAGCAGGGGCTGACGCAGTTTCCGCAGGGGCAGCTGCCGCAGTCCCACGTTCGTGATCAGGCCGGCATTCGCGTCGAGGCCTGGCCGGCGCTGGTGGATGAGGGCGACACGCTGGGCGTGACGCTTTTTGACCATCCCGACAAGGCGCACGAGCAGCATCGACATGGCATCAAACGTCTGGCCATGCGCCGTCTGCCGGATCAGGTTCGCTTCCTGGCGCGGGATCTGCCCGGTCTTGAGCGCTGTGTTCTGCTCTATGCCAATGTCGGTACGCGGCGGGATTTGATAGATGATGTCATCGAGGCCGTGTTCTTGAAGGTGTTCGCCTTTGACCCGCTACCTCGGGACCAGGCAGCTTTCGAGACGCGTCTTGAGCGCGAGCGTTCGCAGGTGCATGAGACGGCCGAGGCACTGGTGGCCCTGCTGGAGCGTATTCTCAAGCGGCATCTGGAGGTCAGCAAGGCGCTCAAGGGGCGCGTGGCTTTCAATCTGGCCCTGAGCTGGAGTGATGTGCGTGCCCAGATGCAGCGGCTGGTGTATCCGGGGTTTGTCAGCGCCGCCGGCGAGTGGCTGGCGCAGTATCCCCGCTATCTGGAAGCGGCACAGATTCGACTCGAAAAGGCGCCGCGAGAGGTGCGTCGCGACCAGCTGTCGATGGAAGAGGTCAACGAGTTTCAGCGTCGGCTTGATGAGCGACGCCATAAAACCGGGGCGCCCTCTGTTCAGGATCAGGCGCTGGAAACGTTCGGCTGGTGGCTTGAAGAACTACGGGTATCGCTTTTCGCCCAGCAGCTGGGAACGCTGGCACCGGTGTCGGCCAAGCGCCTGGAGCGTCAGTGGCAGGAGATTACCGCTTCCTGACTCTGGACTGATGATCGATAGGCTGTACAGTGACCTGAAATCGGCTGACAATGCGGCGTCA
The DNA here is from genome assembly GCF_900112585.1 of Kushneria avicenniae. Taxonomy (GTDB): domain Bacteria; phylum Pseudomonadota; class Gammaproteobacteria; order Pseudomonadales; family Halomonadaceae; genus Kushneria; species Kushneria avicenniae. The sequence goes on from NZ_FOLY01000002.1 coordinate 675,409, forward strand.
TAATGCTTTGCGCGCTATCAATCAGGCCGGTGGATAACAGCAGGGATCGGTCGCTGCAATACAATACGATGCAGTGTTCTTTCATGCTGCAGACAAAAGAGGGACAGGGTGAACGAATGAAAACATGGACGAATATTGCTGCGACAACCCTTGCCTGTGTCACGCTGGCAGGCTGTGCCGGTACGCAGACACAGGACAGCAATCCCCAGGACCCCTGGGAGGGCTTCAACCGCGGGGTATATTCCTTTAACGACACGCTGGATCGTTACGCGCTCAAGCCGGTCGCTCAAGGCTATGACTACATCACGCCGACACCGGTTCAGGAAGGCGTTGGCAACTTCTTCTCCAACCTGGGGGAAATCAGCAACTCCTTCAACAGCCTGTTGCAGTGGAAGCTGACCAATGCGGGCACGTCCATCGGGCGTCTGCTGATCAACACGACCCTGGGGCTGGGTGGTTTCCTCGATCCGGCCACGCGGATGGGCATTGACAAACAGGATGAAGACTTCGGTCAGACGCTGGCGGTCTGGGGCGTAGGGTCAGGACCCTATCTGGTACTGCCTTTCCTCGGGCCAAGCACGGTACGCGATACCGCCGGCCTGCCGGTGGACTGGTACACCGATCCGGTCACCTATGTTGATGATGACGTGACGCGCTGGAGCGTGCGCTTTATCGACCTGGTGCAGGCGCGCGCCTCACTGCTGGATCAGGAGAAGCTGATTCAGGGCGATCGGTATACGTTCATTCGTGATGCCTACCTGCAGCGCAGAGAATTTTTGATCAATGACGGCCGCTCCGGTGAAGATCCCTTCGCCAGTGACAACATCGAGTTCGATGACAGTGATTTTGCGGACTGAATTTTTCAAATGACCATGGCAGAAAAGCGTTCATGCCCGTAATCACGGATAGGATAGCGCTTGTCGATCAGCCTGGCGCACGTCGCGATGCGCTCCATCAGGCGCTGCTGGCGTGTGATCGATTCAGGCTGCTGGTCGCCGACGATATCGAGTCGCTGCCGGAGGGCCTTGATGGTCTGATCGTGCAGGCCGATATCGTGGCGGTCTCGCGCTGGCCGTCGCTGGCACAGCGTCTGCCGACGGTGGTTCTGTGCGATCACCGCGACAGTCAGAAGCTGCTGGCGGCGGTGGATGCCGGCATTCTGGATTACATGGTCGAGCCCGTGGGGCAGGAGGCGCTATTGACGCGCCTCATGCTCCGGGCAGTAGAGCGCTGGCGTGTTCAGACCTCGATGCTGCGTGACCGGGACCGTCTGGAACAGCTCAACGAGCAGCTTCAGACGCATCTGAGTACGCTGCGCACCGACCTTCAGGCCGGCGGACAGATTCAGCGGCGCCTGCAGCCGATGCCGTGTACCAGGCTTAACGGGATCGAGGGCGACTACTGGATGGCGCCTTCGCTGTACCTTTCAGGCGATTTTCTCGACTATCAGGCCCACGGCGAGCGTCACGTCCTGTTCTGTTTTGCCGATGTCGCCGGGCATGGGGCCTCGTCTGCCTTTGTGACGGTACTGCTCAAGGCGCTCTTTCAGCGCTGGCTGTCGCGCTGGAATGCGCGTCTGCCGGAGAACCTGCCGGCCAGATGGCTGGCACGACTCAATCGGGAGCTGCTGGATACCGGCGTTGGCAAGCATGCTGCCATCATGGTGGGCGTTATCGATTGCCATACCCGCGTCATGCATTACTCGCTGGGCGCCCAGATGCCCATGCCGATTCTTGCGACGAATGAGGGGGTACGTCAGCTCGAGGGAGAGGGGCCCGCCGTTGGCCTTTTCCCGGATGTCGAATATCCGACCTATCACTGCGAGCTGCCAGCGCAGTTCAGACTCTGGCTCTGTTCGGATGGCGTCTTTGACTGTCTGCCGGGCGACAATATTGAAAGTCGGCTGTCGGCGCTGTGCGAGCACATCGGCAATGCAGAGAGCATCAGCGATCTGAAATCATCGCTGGCCCTGTCCGATGCCCTGCCGGACGACATTACCTTTCTCACCCTGAGCGGTTTCAATGATGGATGAAGGACGACTTCAGGCGGCTTTTGAAAAGGGCACCTTCGTGCTCAGACTGGCCGGCGATGTGCGCCTGACACTGTGTGCCACCCTGGACCAGCAGGTACAGCCGCTGGCGGAACTGCCGGGGCTCGAGCGCGTTATCATCGATCTGCGCCAGGTCAGCAACATGGATTCCACGGCGCTGGGGTTTCTGGCCAAGATAGCGCTGGCGGTGCGGCATCGCATTCCCGGGCAGCCGCTGGTGGCGGTGGATCATCCCGATGTCAGACGCATGCTCGACGTCATGGGCTTTCAGCAATACGTCACCATCATCGATATCCCCTGGGCAGAGCCTGCTGCCTTTAGTGATCTTCCCGCCACGGAAACCAGCGAGGAAGAGCTGCGCTCTCGGATCATCGAAGCCCATCAGACCCTGGCGGCGATGAGCGAGCACAATCGAATCGAGTTCCAGCCGCTGATCGATCTGCTGGAGTCCCAGCGAGACATCTGATCATAAGGGCACCCATCAGGCGATGGGGAGCGCTGTTCATGACTCGACCCGGAGAATGCCTTGGTTATTATCGGGGCCAGACGCCTGGCGTTACTGGTGGCCGCCAATACGGCGTTGGCGCCCTTTGCCATTGATGCCTACCTGCCTGCCATTCCTGCTCTTGCATTACACATTGATGCCAATATCCATCTGACCGAGCTGTCGATCAGCATCTTTTTGCTGGGGATGGCGCTGGGACAGCTGATCTTTGGTCCGCTTTCGGACCGCCTCGGACGCAAGCCGGTGCTGCTGGGCGGTATCGTGGCCTTCACGCTGTCCAGCCTCCTGATCACGCAGATCGAGACCTTCGGCGCCCTCATGGTGCTGAGATTTCTGCAGGCGCTGGGCGGCGGTGCCTGTGTGGTCAACTCACCGGCCATCGTGCGCGACTGTTTCTCGGGGCGAGAGGCGGCGCGGGTGCTGTCAACGATGGTCATGATCCTGATGCTGGCACCACTGGTGGCGCCGACGGTCGGGAGCATGCTGCTCACCCTGGTTGACTGGTGGGCCATCTTCCTTTTTCTGGCGCTGTATGGCGCTGCGTTGTTGTATCTGATCACCCGTTATCTACCCGAGACACGGGTGCCGGATCAAAAAGCGCCCGGCGGGGCAGGACAAATGCTGCGCAACTATGTGCTGGTGCTCAAGCATCGTGAGGCTATGGGCTATATTGCGGCCGTTTCGCTGTCCTTCGCCGGCATGTTCTGCTTTATCAACAGTTCTCCCTATGTCTATATGGAGTATTACGGTGTCTCCAGTCAGGTGTATCCATTCATTTTTGGCGCCAACATTATCGTCATGGCGCTTTCCAACCGGTTGAACATCCGGTTGCTGGCACATTACTCACCCCGGCAGCTGCTCAGGCTCGGGCTCGGTATTCAGCTCGGCGCTGGCATGTTGATTGTGCTGTCGGTACTGATGGGTATGGATTCGCTATGGTTGATGGTGCTGCTGGTCATGTGCTTTGTGGGTGTTAACGGACTCATCTCGCCCAATGCCGTTTCCTCCATGCTGGATCATTTTCCCGGCATGAGTGCCACGGCCAATGCCGTGCTGGGCAGCCTGCAGTTTACGGCAGGCGGATTGGCAGGCGCGCTGGTCAGTGGGCTTCAGATGGCCAGTATATGGCCGATGGTACTGGGGATGGTCGGTGCCAGTCTCTGCGCCAATACGCTGTTGCGGGTGCTGACGCCGTTTGTTCGTGCCGGAAAGACAACATCATGAAACGCGCATTGCATGAGCGATGCAGATTATTGCAATGCGGGACCCTGGTACCCGGGAGGCTGACATGGAACACGATCCCGAACAGGATCAGCACCATTTTCCCTATCATCTGATACTGACCTTTGCATCACTGGTCATTATCGTGACAGGGCTGAAGCTGGGGGCAGGGCTTTTCATTCCGGTGCTCCTGTCACTGTTTATCGCCATTTTATGTTCCCGTCCGGTCAAGTGGCTTCATGGGCGTGGCGTCAGCGTCAACCTGTCGATTCTTTGTGTGCTGCTGGTCGTGGCGCTGGTGAGTGCCTTGCTGATCTGGATGGTGATGGCGCGTCTGGGGGATCTGGTCGATCAGCTGCCCGAGATGGAACAGGCGCTGGCAGAACACTATACCGGGCTGCTGCAATGGTTCGATGCGCTTGGACTACCCTTTGATGCGAAAGCACTTCAGGAAGCGCTCGACCCGGGCATGATGATGGATTCCCTGCCATCGCTTCTGGGCGGGATCGGCAACTTTATTACTCAGCTTGGCATCATCATGATTCTGGTCATTTTCATTCTTTATGAAACGCTGGATTTTCCCTACAAGCTTGCTCAGGCCATCAAGCAGCCGCACGGGAGTCTGGCACGCTTTACCCAGTTCTCCAGAACCCTACAGCGTTATCTGCTGGTCAAGACCGTCATCAGTGCCATTACCGGGGGACTGATTGCGACCTGCTGTCTGGTGCTTCAGGTCGAATTCGCGCTTTTGTGGGGTGTGCTGGGCTTTTTCCTCAACTTTATTCCCAACATCGGGTCCATCATTGCCGCCGTGCCAGCAGTGCTGTTGACCCTGATCATGCCGGAAGGCGGTATCGTCAAGGCGGCCATCCTCAGCGGGGCCTACATCATGATCAACTTTGTACTGGGCAATCTTGTCGAGCCGCGCGTCATGGGGCAGACACTGGGAATGTCGACGCTGGCTGCCTTCATGTCACTGGTGTTCTGGGGATGGCTTTTCGGACCGGTCGGGCTTTTTCTATCGGTACCTCTGACAATGTCGCTCAAGATTCTGCTCGACAGTCATCCCGATACCCGTTGGCTTTCGATACTGCTGGGTCCCAATCGGGAGCGACGTCGCCGCGCCCGTGAGGGCCTTTCAGGAGACTGATGGCCTCCTATACGGACATAAAAAAACGCTCCCGAAAGGAGCGTTTTTTTGCTACCGGATGTGTTCTGAATCAGGCGTTCTGATCGATGAACTGCACCAGCTGCGTCTTGGACTGTGCGCCGACCAGAGAGGCGACCTTGGCACCGTTTTTGAACATGACTACGGTTGGAACACCACGTACACCCTGTTCAGCAGCGATGTCCTGAGCGTCATCAACGTTGATGCTGACGACCTTGAGTTCGCCGGACTTCTCTTCGGCCACTTCGTCAACAACGGGGGCCATCATTTTGCAGGGACCACACCAGGGCGCCCAGAATTTCAGCAGGACAGGCTTGTCAGCCTGCATGACTTCCTGGTCGAAATTGGCGCTGGTAACGTCAACATTATTAGCCATTATTTACTCCAGTGATTGCATGTACAGGCTGTATACAAGGGATGTTAGCGGGTCGCTGTAAGTGAGGCAAATGTGTCTCTGCGATGATGGTCATTGAACAAAGCGATTAACCCGGCCTCGACCCTAGAAAAAAGCATATCGAATGCCCATGCTCAAAAGCAGCAGCGTCAGCATGGCGCGCAGCAGGTTGTCAGGCAGATATTTTGACAGCCACGCACCGAGATGAATGGCCGGCACGGAGCCTACCAGCAGCGCCAGCAGAAGGGCAAAGTCAACGTTGCCCAGAAACAGGTGGCCGCCACCGGCAACCAGCGTCAGGGGGACGGCGTGGGCAATATCCGTCCCCACGATGCGCCCCGAGGTAAAGAGGGGATAGAGCAGCATCAGCACGGCCGTACCGAATACGCCGGCACCGACCGAGGACAGCGTGACGCAAATGCCCAGGATAACGCCGGCCAGGAGCGTCAGCGGCACGACGTGGCGATTGACCCAGCGATCGCCCTGACTGGTCCAGCGCTGAAGGGGCGTCTTGAAGATCAATACCATGGCGGTGAGGATCAGCATGATGCCCAGGGTGGTGGTAATCAGCCCGCTGTAGTCATGCGCTCCGGTAAAGAAATGATTGAGCAGCAGGACGGTGACGATCGCGGCAGGAACGCTGCCGGCCGACAGGCGCAGCATGACCTTCCAGTCGATATGCCCCTGCCTCTGGTGGCTGGCAATACCGCTGATCTTGGTAAAGGCGGCATACAAAAGGTCGGTCCCGACGGCAATATGCGGAGGAAAGCCGAAGGTCAGCAGGATAGGGGTCATCAGTGAACCACCGCCGATACCGGAAAGACCCACGGCGACGCCGACACCTGCGCCGGCAAGTACATAAAGCAGAAAATCGATAAGTGACATGCTGAATCTCGTGGCGTTGGCAAAAACCTTGCGCTGCAGGAATCTAGGGGTAATTTTTTATTCTGAAAAGGAATGATTGTTCATTATTTTAGACCCTGATAGCATTAGCGCTCGATTTTGCGCTCTTTGTATTCCGGCTATCGGGCTTGCTTTGCAGGAGGTTAATGCCTTGAAACTTCAGCAGCTTCGCTATATCTGGGAAGTTTCCCGGCATAATCTGAACGTTTCTGCCACGGCGCAGAGCCTTTTCACTTCTCAGCCGGGTATCTCCAAACAGATCCGTCTGCTGGAAGATGAGCTGGGCGTCGAGATTTTTGCACGAAGCGGCAAGCATCTGACGAGAATTACGCCGGCCGGCCGGCCCATCGTGGAGCTCGCCGGTGAAGTGCTTCGCAAGGTGGATGATATCCGCCATGTGGCTCAGGAGTTCAGTGACGACCGGCGTGGCAGCCTTTCCATTGCCACGACGCATACCCAGGCCCGCTATGCGCTGCCTGCCGTCATCAGCGAATTCACCCAGCGCTATCCCGATGTGGCCCTGCACATGCAGCAGGGCACGCCCCGCCAGATTGCCCAGATGGTCTGTGAGGGCATGGCAGATTTCGCCATCTGCACGGAATCACTGGATCTTTTCAACGATTTGATTCTACTGCCGTGCTATCGCTGGAACCGGTGTGTGCTTGTGCCGAAGGATCATCCGCTGGCCGGAACGTCCCATTTGACACTTGAAGCGCTTGGTCAGCATTCGCTGGTCACCTATACCTTCGGGTTTACGGGGCGTTCCCAGCTCGACGATGCCTTCAAGGCGCATGGCATCACGCCCAACGTGGTGCTGACGGCGGCGGATTCAGATGTCATCAAGACCTATGTGCGGCTGGGGCTGGGCGTGGGCATTGTGGCCCATATGGCCGTTGATCCGGTGGCGGATCATGATCTCGTGGCCATTGATGCCAGCCATCTCTTTGCAAGCTCGGTGACTCGAATCGGTATTCGCCGTGGGACCTTCATGCGTAATTACATGTTTGACTTCATTCATGAGTTCGCCGCTCATCTTGACCGCGATACGGTCGAGGCAGCGCTCGAGTCGAGCCCGCATGGCGACAATGCCCTGTTTGAAAACATGGAGCTGCCGGTGCGCTAGTCATCGGTCGTTTCTGAAAGCATGATGCAAAAAGGCTCGCCATTCACATGGCGAGCTTTTTTGATGCCCTGCGACAATGTGTTGCCCGAAGTCAGTGCTGCAGGTGCAGCCCGCATTCGCGGGTTTCTTCACCCTTGGTGGGATCGAAATAGTCAAAGTTGTTGGGCAGGTCGTGTTTGACCAGATACTCGTGCATGTCCTTGCTGCTCCAGTGCAGCACGGGCGCAACCTTGATCAGGCCGTCCTGGTTGATGCTGACCGGCTGCATCTGCGCACGGGTAGCCGTATCGGAGGCACGCAGGGCGGTAAACCAGACGCCAGGGCTGGTTTCTCTAAGGGCACGCTCGAAAGGCTCCAGCTTGACCTCCTGGGTGAAGGCTTCGTGCCGGAAATCATCCAGAGCCGGTGTCGCACCCTCGACGGCCTCGCGATGCGCACGGGTACGAAGGGGCAGGTAGATGATGCGATGGAGACCGAGTTGCTGGCTTACTTCATCGGCAAACTGATAGGTAGCAGGCGTGTTGTAGCCGGAATCCATCCAGACAATGGGGATGTCGGGGCGAACACGGGTCACCATATGCAGGATGACCGCTTCAAAGGGGCGAAAGTTGGTGGTGCAGATCGGGCGCTTGTCGAGTGATAGTGCCCATTCCACCAGTGCCTGGGGATCGTTGCCCAGTCTTGAATTGATCTCGTCAATATTCAGCGACATTTACTGTCTCCATCTTCGGTAACGGCAGGCCTCGTGGGCGATATGTCAGGCACGATAGCAAATCACCCGTGTTCCGCCCCAATACCATTTGGTTTGAAGTTTAGAAGTCCTGCTGGCCGGTCGGCGTGCCCAGCTGGCGCGTGGCGGCCAGCGGCGTCACGCGCGGCGGCTCGCCCTCGGGCCACTCAACGTGTGCCTTGATGGCATAGACTTCCCGAAGACGTTCCTCGGTCAGCACCTCTTCCGGCGCGCCGGTAGCACGGACCACGCCTCCGGCACCCATGAGCCACATGTGGCGGGAAAAACGCGCCGCCAGACTCAGGTCATGAATGGCAATGACGATGATCATCTGCTGTTCCTGCGCCAGGGCGACCAGCCACTCGAGCACCTGCAGCTGATGATGCAGATCCAGCGCGCTGGTGGGTTCGTCCAGCATCAGCACTCGGGGTTCCCTGACCACGGCCTGGGCGATGGCGACCCGTTGGCGCTGACCACCGGAAAGCTGGCCGAGATCGCGCTCGGCATACTGATCAAGTTCCAGCGTCTGGAGGGTGCGCTGCACGCGTTGCAGATCCTGCTGCCGGTCTGACCGATGCGCGGTGCGTCGTGCCAGCAAAACGGCTTCGAAAACACTGAGCGCTGCACGGGAGGTAATGTCCTGTGGCAGGTAATAGATGCGTCCAGCGCGCTGAGCGATGTCCAGCGTGTTCAGTGCCGTCTCGTCAAGGCTGATGTGGCCGGTCGACTTCTCGATGCCGGCAATGGATTTCAACAGTGTCGATTTGCCGGCGCCATTGGGGCCGATCAGGGCCGTCAGTTCGCCCGGGCTTGCTATCAGACCGCTGACATTGTCGAGAATCCGGGTACGACCAAAGCGAACCGACAGTGATTCAACCGCAAGACTCATCCCCACACCTCACGTCGGCTTTTCAGAATCAATGAGATGAAAAACGGCAGTCCGATCAGCGCCGTAATGATGCCGACCGGCAGTAGTACCCCGGGCACCAGTGTCTTGGACACGATGGACGTCAGCGACATCAAAAGCGCGCCCGTCAGCGCCGACATGGGTAGAAAGACGCGCTGATCCTCGCCAACCAGCATGCGGGCGATATGGGGGCCTACCAGCCCGATGAAACCGATGATGCCGACAAAGGCCACGGCCGTGGCGGCCAGCAGTGAGCTGCAAAGCAGTACGGTCAGGCGCAGGCGGCCGACATTGACGCCCAGTGCTCGTGCCTGCAGATCCCCCATGCGAAGTGCTGTCAGGCGCCAGCCGGCAAAAAAGAAGATGGGCAGCGTAATGACAAGGGCGGCGGTCACGATGCCGATTTTTGACCAGCTGGACCGTGACAGTGACCCGAGCGACCAGAACACCAGCTGCTGCAGGGATTCTGCCGAGGCCACATATTGAAGAATGCCGAGCGTGGCATTGAAAAAGAACATCAGGGCAATGCCCATCAGCACCATGGTCTGTACACTGACGCCGCGCAGGCGGCTGACCAGCCAGATCAGCAGCGAGGCCACCATGGCCATGATGAAGGCGTTGAGCGTGGTCAGCAGCTCACTGGCCGCTGGAAAAAGCGACACGCCAAGCACGATGGCAAGCGCCGCGCCAAAGCTTGCTGCTGCCGAAATACCCAGCGTAAAGGGATCGGCCAGCGGATTGTTGAGAATGGTCTGCATCTCGGCGCCCGCGCTGGCCAGCGACATGCCGACCGTGATGGCCATCAGTGCCACCGGAAGACGAATTTCCCAGACGATGACGGCGATGGCCCGAGGGGCGTCATCCGGTGACACGATGGCGCGCAGAACATCGCCAAGCCCGTATTGTCCGGGACCGGTGGCAACATCGATCACCAATGAACACAGTGTCAGTACTGCCGTGACGACCAGCAGCCAGTAGTGTCGTCGCCGCCGTTGAAGATACTTGTTGATACTCGAGTCTGTAGTAGGGGCGGTGACTGTCATGTAGGGCTACCAGCGCTCATCGGCATTCTCGTGCAGCGGGCAGCATGGCCCGTGGTGATTGGAATGGTTATCAATCATAAACATCGCCCGCCTGAGCGTACAGGCGAGTTTATGCCAGTGCCTGCATCAGATGACGAATCTTGTCCAGTGTCTCGCTGTATTCGCTCTCTTCATCGGAATCGGCCACCAGTCCGCCGCCACCCCATACATAAAGGGCATCGTCTTCTCTATACAGGGTGCGAATGGTGATCGAGGTGTGCATGGCGCCGCGCTGATCGATATAGCCGATGCTGCCGCAGTAGGGGCCGCGCCGAGTGCCTTCCAGCTCATCGATGATGTCCATGGCGCGAATACGGGGGGCGCCGGTAATGGAGCCGCCGGGGAAGGCGGCGGCCAGTGCATCGATGGCATCAAGCGTCGGTGATAGCTCGCCTGTAATAGTGCTCACCAGATGATGCACGTTGCGATAGCTCTCAAGCGCGGCGAGCGCCGGTACGCGTACCGTACCCGAGCGGCAGACCCGGCCAAGATCGTTGCGGAGCAGGTCCACGATCATGACGTTTTCGGTACGATCCTTGAGACTTCCTGCCAGTTCATCGGCCAGTTGCTGATCCTCTTCGGCCGTTTGGCCCCTGGCGCGTGTGCCCTTGATGGGGCTGGTGGTCAGCTGCCGATCCTGCAGATGTAAAAAGCGCTCGGGAGAGAGGGACAGGATGCTGCGCTCGCGGCCGTCGCGACCACTCCATGAAAGCAGGGCTCCGAAGGGCGCAGGCGTTGCCTGGCGCAGTCTGCGATACGCTTCCCAGCTGTCTCCCTGACATCGCGCCTGAAAGCGCTGGGCCAGATTGACCTGATAACAGTCGCCGGCGTGCAGATAGTCACTGACCCGTTGAAAGCGATCGCCATAGGTGGCGCGATCAATGTCTGCCTTGAAAGGCGCGGTTAGCGTAAAGGAACGCTTCTCGGCCTCGTCCGAGGCTTCAAGCCATGCCAGTACCTGATCGCGCCGTTTGGCCGTAGCGACAAGATAGCTGCACTGCTTGTGATGGTCCTGAATCAGTGCCCAGTCATAAAGGCCGAGACGAGCCAGCGGTAGATCGATATCGGCAGCGGCACGACTGTCCAGTCGTTCCAGCAGGCGGCCGAAGTCGTAGCTCCAGTAGCCCATGAGTCCGCCGATAAAGGGAATCTCCTTGCAATCGTCCGGCGGTGTCGTCTCAAGCTGTTGCAGGAGTTCACGCTGGGCGTTCAGTGCTGTGGTGGCATTCAGCTTTCCCGTGCAGTAGTAGTGGCCCTTTGCATCGACTTCAAGAGTGTCGAGCGCATCGCTGCTCATGATGTCAAAGCGTCCCGACTCGGTGTAAGGCCGGCCACTGTCAAGCAGTATCGCCTCGGGTCTTTGACGCAGTCTCTCGAACCATGAGGCAGGATCAGCCCGGTAGGGGAGGGGATGAATCAATAATGGATAGGCAGACATGATCGTGTATCGCAGGCATTAACGGGGCGAGCAGTTTAGCAGTACCGGAGCAATACCAGGCTTGCCTGTTCAGGGAAAGAACACCATCTGACGAGGGAACTTTGGTCTTTGTCGCTGCGATGTCGTACTGTGATGGCATTTCCCTGATTGTTGACAATGCCATGACTTCAACAAACTCTTCCAGTGAGCCGCCTCTTGAGGCACGAACGCTTGCCGAGCGCGTTTTTCAGCAGCTTCAGGACGCCATCGTACGCGGCGAGCTGCCGGCAGGCAGCAAGATTACCGAGCCCGGCCTTGCCCAGACCTATGGCATTTCGCGTGGTCCGCTGCGCGAGGCGATGCGTCGACTGGAAGCACACCGGCTTATTGAGCGAGAACCTCATGTCGGCGCCCGAGTGGTCAAACTGTCAATGCGTGAGCTGCTTGAGCTTTTCGACATGCGTGAAGCGCTGGAGAGCATGGCGGCCAGGCTGGCGGCCAGGCACATGACGGCAGAGGAAGTACAGTCACTGCGTGATGTGCTGGTGGCCCATGAAGAGCAGGGCGATCTGGATCAGGCCGAAGCCTACTATCAGCGTGAGGGTGATCTCGATTTTCACTATCTGATTGTGCGTGGCAGCCACAATCGAATGCTGATGACCACGCTATGCGATGATCTCTACTATCTGGTAAGGCTGTATCGCACTCAATACAGTGCCAGGGGAGGGCGGCCGCAGCGGGCCTTTATGGAGCATCACCGCATCGTGGATGCCATCGCATCCGGTGATGAAGAGCTGGCAGAGCAGTTGATGCGTCGACATGTGATTGCTGCCAGGCAGACAGTGGCAGAGCGCTATGCCATGTCGCTTGATGATCAGGAGGCCCCGGCAGGTCGCAGGAAAAGCCTGCCACGCCGCGCATTGCGCGATTGAGCCATCGCCATTGATATGGCTTCAAGACCTCAATGTGAAATCTTTTTGAAAAAAGGGGTTGCGTCCCCGGCGGGTGATCTATAAAGTACGCATCCGCTGCCACGGAGCACACGGCGACGAGGCAGCGGGGAAGTCTGCAGGTGATTGTTTTGACTTGAGTTTTGGTTACTTCAATCGGATTCGATTCCAGCCGCTTGCTTCCGCATCGAAAAAAAGAGATTGACTTTTCGATGCAGGGCTGTAAAATGCCCACTCTCTCGAAGCAGCCGCCAACGGCGCTGACAACATCTTCGAGATGCTCTTTAACAAGTCGATCAGGCAATTTGTGTGGGCGTCTGGCTCGCGTGACACCAGTCACATAGATATTCGAGCAGACGAACACTCGTCAAGAG
>NZ_FOLY01000015.1 GCF_900112585.1 Kushneria avicenniae
GGGCAAAACTCCGATCGGATTTATTCTGGAAAGATGGCAGGATGAACCGGACAGGTTCCATCAAAACCCGAACCACTACTTCCCGGGACCAAACAACTAACCGGCAAGGCGAATATAATAGCGCCATGTTCCCTCTTCCTCGTGCTGATCAATCAGTTCGTGGCCGAGGAAAGTACAGAACTTCGGAACGTCCCGGGTTGTGGCCGGATCAGTGGCGATAATCTCGAGCACCTGACCCGGCGACATCTCCCTGACGCGGTTGTGCATCATCATGATGGGCTCGGGGCAATAGAGACCCGAGGTATCAAGCGTTTCGTGACATTCAGGCGCCTTGGACACGGTCTTTTCTCCTGTCGCTATTGGATCGTGTGTTAAACAATGACAACGTAGACCGTCACCTCTTCGCGATCGTGATAAAGATGGCGACACCTGACGTGCGCTCTTTGGCCCGATCTCTCAACAGACTGGTGCAAAAGCTCCAGGCATTGCTCGACCTCATGCCAGCGCTGTTTCATCGGCAGCTTGAGATTGAAGATGGCTCGTCGTGTCCATCCCTTTTCAAGCCATGTACTCATGAGTCTGGTCACTCTGGCCGGCTGATCGACCATATCGCATACCAGCCAGTCCAGCACGTGAGGCGGTTGCCAGCTATAGGCGTCCTCACGAAGATGCTCGACCTGTCCGGTGTTCATCAGTGACGCCTGCATGGGGCCATTGTCGATGGCGTATATGTTCATGCCGCGCTTGACCAGTTGCCAGGTCCAGCCACCCGGCGCTGCTCCGAGATCGGCTGCCCACATGTTGTCGCCAAGCACCTCATCCCACTGAGCCGGCTCGATGAAGGTATGCCACGCTTCCTCTAACTTCAAAGTCGAACGGCTGGGCGCATCATGCGGAAAGCGAAGGTGTCGAATGCCGTTGGAATACTCACTGCGATTGCCTGGAAAGCTGATGGCCACCTGCACCTGGTCACCGGCGGTCCAGAAAAGGTGAAGCCACCGTTTGCCCGCCTTGCGTCGCAGAGCACCACATTTACGACTGGCGCTTTCCAGCGCTTTCTGGATCGATTTACCCAGCCCTGTCAGTGCCTTGCCGTCGTTGGTATCCGGGATTTCCTGACAGATACGTTCAAAGCTCCAGCCGCTATCGCGAATCAGCGCCATGACAGGCGAGATTCGATCCTCGCAATCCAGATGGGCAAGCGGCGGGAAAGCAACCAGCGTCTGTCTTGGAAATACCAGAGTTTCGAAGGCAAGCTGCTTCTGAAGTGTATGCGCAGGCTGATTATCAGCCAGCACATAGCGAACGAACCCCGAGTTGGCGGTGGCAATCGGATAGCCGTTACTCCCCAGCTGAGCGGCTTTTGTCGTTATTTCTGCGGCAAGGTCCGCCTCGAAGCCGGCGCGGCAATAAAGCAGTATTTCGCTGGCAACACGATCGGCGTTTGCAGACATAGAAAGTATGGTTCCGACAAGGCAGTGCATGAGAGCCTGTATTGTACATGATGCCGATAGGGAATATGTCTCGAGTCCCTGCGGTCGCTGCCGCCCACGCCCGGGGCGTGACGTGCCGGGCGGCCACGGCCGTGGCCGCCGGCGCGGCATTTTCCGAGCGCGCATAAAAGAACCCCGGTCCATTGGACCGGGGTTCGGAAGGGGTGCCTGACGATGACCTACTCTCACATGGGGAGACCCCACACTACCATCGGCGCG
>NZ_FOLY01000001.1 GCF_900112585.1 Kushneria avicenniae
GCGCTGATCGGAAAGCTCGTAGCGGCCTGCCATGCCAGTCTCCTGTTCGGTGAACAGGGGCAGCGTAGCAGTCATGACTTTTCAGACAGAACCTAAAACCGGTGTTCATCCATTGATGAATGGGAGCTTTACAGGTTCGGCCGCCATCCACCGCCGCGGTATAGTAGTCACTTCATGACGTACAGGAATTGAATCAATGACAGCGCTGCTTGAATCTGTGAAAAACATCGCGTGGCAGGCCTGTGATGCCATCATGGACATTTACCAGGGCTCGATAGAGATTACTGATAAGCCTGATCGTAGCCCCTTGACTCAGGCCGACCTGGCGGCGCATCAACTGATCACACGTCAGCTTTCAGAGTTGACGCCTGCATGGCCGATCCTTTCCGAAGAATCAGGTGCCGAAGAAATACAGCATCGACTGTCGTGGTCGACCTTCTGGCTGGTCGACCCTCTGGATGGCACCAAAGAGTTCATTGATCGAAATGGCGAGTTTACGGTCAACATTGCCCTGGTGCACAAGGGCCATCCGATACTTGGCGTGATCGCAGCGCCTGTTTTGAAGACCATGTGGTATGGCACAACAGGTGAGGGCGCATGGCGTCAGCGTCTGGGAGAGGCTGTTGAACCCATAAGGGCTGCTACATGGCAGATCGGGGAGAAACTGCGAGTGGTCGGAAGCCGCTCTCACAGTAGCGATGAGCTCAAGCACTTATTGGAAATTCTGCCGCCACATCATCTGGAGGGGGTGGGAAGCTCACTCAAGTTCTGTCGTATCGCAGAGGGCGCGGCCGACTGCTATCCAAGGCCCGGTTCGACATGCGAATGGGACACCGCCGCGGCTCATATCATTCTTGAAGAAGCCGGCGGTACGGTCCTTCAGCTGAACACCTCCACCATGCAGGTAGAGAAGCCTCTTCAATACAACCAGCGTTCAACGCTGGTCAATCCGGATTTTGTCGCTCTGGGTCGTGGGCTTGAGAAAAGATGGAACCATGACGGCTTTTTGAAAGAGACTGGCAGCAAAACACCTTAAATATTTTGCGGTACCTGCCGATAGTGTTTCCGTGAGAACAATGAATCCGCTTTTGCCTGCCAGGGTTCCCATTCAGGAGTGTGATAAATGGCCATTGAATCACTGGGTGTTGGCTCCAATCTTGACCTTACGTCACTGCTTTCAAATCTAAAATCTGCGGAGCAGGAAAAGCTTGCACCGATTAGTTCGAAGCTTTCTTCAACCAATGCCAAGCTCTCGGCTTTTGGACAGCTTCAAAGCTCGCTTGAAAGCTTTCAGACCGCCGCTCAGAAGTTGAACAGCGCCCAGCTTTACGAAGGGTTCGCTACCAAGGTAAGCGGCTCCGCCTTGACCGCCAGTGCAAGCAGTACTGCGGCGGCTGGCAGTTATGATATCAAGGTCAATTCTCTGGCTACGGCGCAGTCTCTGGCAACCTCTGGACGTGCTGATACAACGAGTACGGTTGGGACAGGTCAGCTCACGATCAGTGTTGGTGACAAGTCGACACCCATTGATATAGAGGATGGATCGTTAAGCGGTATTCGCGATGCGATCAATAAGGCTGATGCTGGCGTGAAAGCCTCTATTGTCAATGATGGCAGTGGGACACCCTATCGTCTGGTATTGAGCTCCGAGACGACAGGTGCTGCTTCCGCCATGTCCTTTGACAGCGATAACAGTGAACTCAGTGCGCTCTTTTCCGGGACGACCGAAACGGTACCCGCCGCGGATGCCTCCCTGACGGTGAATGGTCTTGCCATTACCAGTGCGTCCAATACCGTCGAAGAAGCCATTCAGGGGGTCACCCTTAACCTTGCAGAAACTACCGCTGAGGGCGCTTCAACAAAACTGACGGTCAGTCAGGATACTGAAAGTGTCAAAACGGCCGTACAGGACTTTGTAAAAGTTTATAACTCATTGGTTGACAGGATTAACTCGCTCACCAAGGTCAGTGGTGAGGGCGATAGTGTCAAGGGTGCCGCGCTGACGGGAAACAGCACTGTACGCTCCGTTCAAAGCACGCTACGCAATGTCATGAGCAGCGCTGTGAACGGCGAAGGCATGAATTACCTTTTTGAGGCCGGTATCAGTTTCAGCAGTGATATCAGTAAGCAGGGCAAGCTTGAAATCAGCGATGAGAAAAAACTCGATGATGCACTGGCCAACAATCTTGATGGGTTGAAAGGGCTGCTGGCAGGAGATGGCAAAACCGGTATAGCGTCCAGGCTCGATACCAGCATTACCCAGATGCTGACCAATAACGGCGCTGTTGCTAGTGCCAAGTCGGGCCTTGAAAGCTCGGTCAAAAGCCTGGAAGCCCGTAGCGAGCGGATGAAGGATACTATTGATACAACGGTTGAGCGCTATAAAAAGCAGTTTCAGCAGCTCGATTCGCTAATGTCAAAAATTAACAACACGCAGTCCTATCTCACCCAGCAATTTGAAGCTCTTAACGGTGCTTCGAAAAACTAACCGTTTCATAGCGGCGGATACCAATCATGTATGCACAAAAAGGGGCAAGCACCTACGCGTCGGTGGGTGTAGAGACAGGCGTCATGAGCGCATCACCTCATCAACTGATCGTCATGCTGTTCGATGGCGCCATGGCCGCCATCTTCAAAGCCAAATGGGCCATGGATCACAACGATGTTGCCGGTCGGGGCATGGCCATTTCAAAGGCCATCGATATCATTGATGGCGGGCTGCGCGCGAGTCTTGACATGACGCGTGGTGGCGAGCTGGCAGAGCGTCTGTCGTCGCTTTATGAATACATGTCACGCTCCCTGTTGAAGGCCAACGTGTCGAGTGACAGGGCACTGCTTGAGCATGTCGAAAATCTTTTGGGCGACATCGCAGGGGCCTGGAAGGAAATTGGCCCGAATGTACAGCAACCTGCTGCTTCCCGGGGCTGACATGGAAGAAAGACGTGCTCGGATCATTCATGGTTATGAGCGAGCTCTGGAACTGAGCCGCGAAATGCTTGGGCATGCTGATGCCGGTCAATGGGAACAGCTCATTGCGCTCGAGCATGACTATCTACATGAAATTGATCGTTTGAGAACACAGGATACGATCACGCTGGACAGTGATCGTCAGGCGCATAAAAAAGAGATTCTGTCGCAGCTTCTGACAAACGATCAGCGGTTACACTCTCTGCTGCAGCAAAGGCTTGCCGATCTGGGGCAACAGATTGGCAAGGGGCGGGTGCAGCAGCAGGTCAGTCTTGCCTATGGTGCAACATCAGCCCCGCTGGGGGAATAATCATGAGTACGATCACGCCACTGCTGGATACCTTGCTCCATAACGTTCTGGGGCGTCGGGCAGATCTGGATCGGGTGGCTTCAAGGCAGCCCGATTTGCCATTGGGTGGCGTGACCTATACCCCGGCTGTGCGGCATGGCACCTCCGATACTCCCGATGAAACCCTCAGGCGTCACCACCAGGACACTACCGCCAAAAGCAGTGCTTCTGACAAGACTTCTGTTCAGGTGGTCAATTCCGACCGCGGTAGCATGCTGGAGAGTCGGGCGGCAGAAACGACTTCCCGATCTTCCACAACGCATTTCAGCGCCGAAGCCAGAGCCATATCCCGGATTCTGGAGAAGTTTCCAGCTTCTGCCCCGGTCATCAGTACCAGCACCGTCATGTTACCGGCCGGGCGTGCGCCCGAGGTTGCTGTACTTGCAGCCACACTGGCAGGTCAAATCAGGTATAGCGGTCTTTTTTATGAGTCACATCTGCGTCAATGGCTTGTAGGCCAGCATGATCAGCAAGCGTTGATGAAGGAGCCGCAAAACAGGCCTGTCGCGCCATCCGCGACCGGAGCTCGGTTGCCTCTGGGTGCCGGGGGGCAGGAGCCCTTGATGCTGGCCACGCGCGAACGGGCTGCAGTGCCTTCGGGCGATAGTACATCACCTCAGACTCAGTCAGGAAATGCAGCTTCCATGAGCCCGGCCCAGGATGATCTTCAGAGCATTCTTCGCCATCAGCTGGAGCTCATGACCCACTCGCTGGTTCGTTGGGAAGGATTTCTAACGCCTCAGGTGCCTGTGCATTGGGAAATCGAGCAGGGCCCCGAGACAGCGATTGATGACAATGAGTCATCGCGTGTCTGGCGTTCAAGGTTGAAACTGTCATTGCCGGAGCTGGGACCTGTTGATCTGGAAGTCAGCCTGCAGAACAAAACCATCAGTATCAATGGCAGCGTAGAGGGCCCTTATCTCGCATGGATGACCATCCAGGGGCGTCATCTTGACGAACGCATGGCCGGGGCCGGGCTTCAATTGGCCGCACTGCATTTCTCGCCTCAAAATCGGGATGGCCATGGCGAGGAAGCCATATGACCACATCTGACGACCAGTCGTTCGATCGCCAACGCGCGGTGGCCATAGCGCATGATGCCAATGAGGCGCCTCGTGTGGTGGCCAAGGGATATGGCACGACAGCTGATGCCATTATAGAAAAGGCTCAGGCAAGCGGTGTTTATGTCCATCAGTCTGCCGAGCTGGTCAATCTTTTGTTGCATGTCGATCTCGATGATCACATTCCACAGGAGCTTTATCTGGCACTCGCAGAGCTTTTGTGCTGGATACACGAGCTCGAGCAGGATGTCGCCTCCCTGCGTTGATGCGCAACGTAACCTTTTTGTAACCCATGGATACAATAAAATCTTTCTGAACCAACGAAATAGGCCCCATAGTGGGCCTTTTTCGTCTAATGCTGATTTTATTAGTTAATTTATCTGCTACTTTCTTAGTGGAGGGTATGAGAAAACATTGTTTTAAAACTAATTAAAAAAAAGGTTGTGGTATGAAAGTATGATGTGTCAATATTGCAGAAAGTAACGGGGCGTTACATTTTGAGGTGCGAATGTCGACCCGCTTTGTAATGACCTGTCGCGTCAAAGGGTCAAGAGCGTGAACAATCGCCGCTGCATCTGTCGCGAACAGGAACAAAATTTCGAGACGAGGGGAAGGGAACATGACTACGAGCCATCTGCTGGATGATATTCGCAACGTCAATCTGTCTTATCTGCTTCTGGTACAGCGTCTTTTGAACGAAGACCGCTCATCGGCCATGTTCAGACTGAAACTGAACGAGCAGATGGCGGATACTCTTGCATCGTTACCCATTTCCCAGCTTGCCAAGCTCGCCAATTCCAATCAGCTGCTGTGCCATTTTGCACTGGGTGATCCGGCTCAGCTTGCCTCGCTGACAACGCAGCAGCGTGAAGACGATCTCAAACGTACCCATGCCGCCATTCTGCTGGCAGGCAGCATGCATGAAGAGGAGGAGGTGGTGCTGAAAAAGGGGCATCACCATGGCCGATAAGAGTGTCATCAACGAGGTTCGAGATATTCAACTGGCGATCGAGCTGATCGAGCTCGGAGCCAGATTGCAGGTACTTGAAACCGAAACCGATCTCTCTCGTGGGCGACTGATTCGTCTTTACAAGGAAGTGCGCGGCGTTTCACCGCCGAAAGGCATGCTGCCGTTTTCAACAGACTGGTTTATTACCTGGCTTCCCAATATTCATTCGTCACTTTTTTACAATATTTATCTGTCTCTGCGGGAAAAAAGCAGCTGTGATCGTATGGAGGCCATCATCAAGGCCTACCGGCTCTATTTTGAGCAGATTTCCATGCTTGAAGATGGTGAGGCGGTACTGGGTCTGACCCGGGCATGGACGCTGGTACGCTTTTTTGAAAGTGACATGATGCAGCTTTCCTCGTGTACTTCATGTAGTGGCAGGTTTGTTAACCACGCACACAGCCTTGATCAGGATTTTGTCTGCGGCATCTGTCAGCCTCCCTCACGAGCCGGAAAAACGCGCCGGGCTGCTGAAAGGGAGCGTATCCGCAAGGAAAGCGGCGGGTCGCAATACTAGCCTGTTTTTAAAGCGAGTCTTTTTTGAAAGCACTGTTATCGACGGCCCTGCTGTAGACAGTCCCGTTTTTGCCATGACTTTTCTCTCGCCCCGAAGGCTTTCGCCTTTGGGGTTTTTTATGTGTTGCCCAGCGATGGCCTGCTGGATTTCAAAAAAGAAAAATGACCCCTTTTTCGAAAGCTAGTCCTGCCTTTGACCTGCCATGAAAGTCGTTAATGTTGCAGACATTATCCTGCTGCCCGAATCGATAAAATCGAAGAAGGCATGCCGCTTTTTCCCCGATGAATCTGATGGTATGGGCGCTCAAGCCGGGCCACTTTCGGCCGATGTTATCTCCAGATTCTGAATACTGAGGAATTACCGTGCTTATATTATTTGGGTATGTTGCTGTTGTTGCCTCGGTAATCGGGGGGTACATGATGGTGGGCGGGCACCTGGCTGTGCTGCTGCAACCAGCCGAGGTTGTCATCATCTGTGGTGCTGCCCTGGGAGCTTTTATTGCCAGTAACAATGGCAAGTCCATCAAGGCCACGTTGCGTGTTGTTCCAAAGCTCAAGGGAAGCGTCAAGTACAACAAGGAGCTTTTCATGGAGCTCATGGCGCTTTTATACCTTCTGCTGGCCAAGGGCCGTCAGGAGGGAATGATGGCACTTGAGCGCGATGTGGAGTCTCCCTCGGAAAGTCCGCTGTTCACGCGCTACCCCAAGCTGATGGCGGACCCGTTGTTGATGGAGTTTCTAACGGATTATCTGCGCTTGATGATCAGCGGCAACATGGATGCCTTTGAAATCGAATCCCTGATGGATCATGAAATCGAGACCTTTCAGCATGAAGCTGAAATTCCCGCCAACAGCATTGCAGGCGTAGGGGACGGTCTGCCGGCATTTGGCATCGTGGCTGCGGTCATGGGGGTTGTCCACGCACTGGGCGCCGAAGGGTTGTCGCCTGAAGAGGTCGGACCGCTGATTGCACACGCTCTGGTGGGCACCTTTCTCGGCATCCTGCTGGCCTACGGCTTTGTGACGCCACTGGCAACGCACATTCGCCATCAGATTAGTGAAGTCGAAAAGATGCTGCAGTGCATCAAGGTCACGCTCCTGGCCAATCTTAATGGCTATGCGCCGCCGATCGCGGTCGAGTTTGGACGCAAGGCGCTTTATTCAAGCGAGCGTCCCAGCTTCAACGAGCTTGAAGAGCATGTTCGCAGCGTTCGTTCACAGCCCAGCGGTAACGGACAGGGTTAAACCATGAGCCAGCATCGTCGCCCCATTGTCGTACGTCGCAAGAAGGCTGCCAGCCATCACGGCTCACATGGCAGCTGGAAGATTGCCTATGCCGATTTCATGACGGCCATGATGGCCTTCTTTCTGGTCATGTGGCTTCTGGCAGGGACTTCCAAGGCCGAGTTCGAGCAGATCAGCGAATACTTCCGCACGCCGCTCAAGGTGGCGCTGGCGGGGGGTGATCGTAACTCGGCCAGCAACAGTGCCATTCCGGGCGGCGGCGATGATGTCATGCACACGGATGGCGAGCGCTCTCGCATTACCATTGAGCAGAACAGTGGCATGGCCGCTGACATGTCAGCGCTCAGCAGGCTCAAGGCCCGGCTTGAGGCGCTGATGCAGGAAGATCCTGCCCTGCGGGATCTGCGTTCACAGATGCGGTTGGACCTGACGCCCGAAGGGCTTCGAATCCAGCTCGTCGACAGCCAGCGCCGACCGATGTTCGAGGTGGGAAGTGCCCGCGTGGCGCCCTATATGCACCGCATACTTACGGCCATTGCGCCCCTGCTCAATGAGCTTCCCAACAAGCTGACCCTGTCCGGACATACGGATGACCTGCCGTTCGCGGCCGGCCTCAGAGGGTACAGTAACTGGGAGCTCTCGGCGGATCGGGCCAATGCCTCACGGCGCGAGCTTGTGGCAGGCGGACTGGAGCCCGAGAAACTGCTTCGAGTCATTGGCATGGCAGACACGATGAACATGCCCGGTGAGGAAGATAGCGCGCTCAACCGTCGGATCAGCATCCTGGTACTCAACAGTCGTGCGCAGAAGATGATGGAGCAGGAAAACATGGCACCCGGCACACCGGCTGTCATCGACAGTGATCAGCCGCCGGCTTCGATTGATGCGCTGACCCGGGATGGAAGCAGCACCACGAACGCTGCCGGGTCCGAACAGGTGGCTGCACAATGACAGGTGGCTGCACAATGAACGGCAGGTCGGCAGGTTTTGATAACACATTCGCGTGCGCTCGACTCGGGCGCTGGGACGAATCCAGAAGCAGGGCAGGGCATCAGTCGTGAGCATCGATATCACCGAGTTCTACCAGACATTCTTTGAAGAGGCCGAGGAACTGCTCAGTGACATGGAGCAGCAGCTGTTGCAGCTGGATCCCAGCGATCCTGACAGTGAACAGCTCAACGCCATCTTCCGGGCGGCGCACTCCATCAAGGGCGGTGCGGGTACCTTTGGCTTTACCGTTTTGCAGGAGACCACGCACCTTTTCGAGAATCTGCTCGACCAGGCGCGTCATCATGAACTTGCGCTTGACCCGACCATCATCGACATATTTCTGGAAACCAAGGATATGCTCAGCGATCAGCTCAATGCCTATCGTCAACAGACCGAGCCGGACAGCGCTGCCTATGAGCGTATCTGTAACACCCTGAAGACACTGGCAGAAGAAAAGGGGCGGGGAAGCAGCGCTGCGCCTGCGGCGATCGAAAAGGCGCCAGTAGCTGCCCCGGCCGGCGACGGCACGGTGGTGATCAAAATCGCCGGCGTTGCGGCAGACAGTGCCGCTAGTCTGGCAGAAGAGCTGGCGTTGTTTGGTACGGTTATCGAGCAGCAGCACGGTGAAGACGTACTGACCGTCAAGCTTGAAACCGCCACGGGAGAAGACGATATTCGCGCCGTGCTCTGCTTTGTGGTCGATGAAGATCAGATCACTTTTGAAGGGGCTGCGGCTGCACCCTCTGAAAGTGCCGCGTCGGTGCCGGTATCTGACGATGTCGAGCCGGCCCTGATCGAGGAGGCGGTGGCGTCATCACAGCCGGCAGCCGAGACCGCCGCGGCGCCGGCCGAGCCTGCCAAAGCAGCGGCAACGGCTGCCAAAAAGCCCGAGCGTTCAGCGGCCAGCAGCGAAAATGCCTCACTGCGAGTATCGATTGAAAAAATCGATCAGATCATCAATCTGGTCGGCGAGCTGGTCATCACCCAGTCCATGCTGGAACAGGGCACGGCCGATTTTGATCCGGTGACCCACGGTAATCTGCTCAGTGGTATGACGCAGCTTCAGCGTAATGCTCGTGATCTGCAGGAAGCGGTCATGTCGATTCGCATGATGCCCATGGATGTTGTTTTCAACCGGTTCCCGCGGCTGGTGCGCGATCTTGCCGGCAAACTTGGCAAGCAGGTCGAGCTTGAAACGGTGGGCAAATCCACCGAACTCGACAAGGGACTTATCGAGCGCATTGTGGATCCGCTGACACACCTGGTGCGCAACAGTCTGGATCACGGCATCGAAACGCCTGATCGTCGTCTGGCCGCCGGCAAGCCGACAGCGGGCAGACTGACCCTGTCAGCCAGCCATCAGGGGGGCAACATTCTTATCGAGATCAGCGATGACGGGGCCGGCCTGAACCGGGAACGCATCCTGAAAAAGGCACGTGAAAACGGTCTGCCCGTTTCCGATGCCATGAGTGATGACGATGTCTGGCAGCTGATCTTTGCACCGGGCTTCTCAACGGCGGAGCAGGTCACCGACCTGTCCGGACGTGGCGTCGGCATGGACGTGGTCAAGCGTAATATCGCCCAGATGGGGGGCCACGTGGATATCCTGTCCCGGCCCGGTCAGGGCACTACGACACGCATCGTGCTGCCGCTGACGCTTGCCATTCTCGACGGCATGTCGGTTCGTGTGGGAGAGGAGGTCTATATCCTGCCGCTGGGTGCCATCAAGGAATCCATGCAGGTTCGGCCGGAAGATATCAGTACCGTGACGGGCAACGATCGCGTCCTGCATGTGCGCGGCGAATACCTGCCGCTGGTCGAACTCTATCGCGTTTTTGATATCCCCGATGCGCAGCAGGATGTCACCAA
Organism: Kushneria avicenniae; assembly: GCF_900112585.1. Taxonomy (GTDB): domain Bacteria; phylum Pseudomonadota; class Gammaproteobacteria; order Pseudomonadales; family Halomonadaceae; genus Kushneria; species Kushneria avicenniae. Next base: position 10,007 of record NZ_FOLY01000001.1, read on the forward strand.
AGGGATTGTCATGATCGTACAGAGCGAAGGGCGCAGCTTTGCGCTTCAGGTGGATCAGCTGATCGGGCAGCACCAGGTGGTGGTCAAGAATCTGGAAACCAATTATCGACGCGTCGCCGGTATCTCTGCTGCCACCATCCTGGGGGATGGCAGCGTGGCACTGATTCTGGATATTCCTGCGCTGTCACGGACACCACAGGACCGAGAGGGCGGTCATGCGGGGCAGTCTCGTAGCGCCGCCGCATTGCACTAAAACGAATTCAAAAAGAACCACCACTTTTAATACTGTCCGACGGGTCGGGCATCAGGGAGTTGAGACAATGGAAACTTCTGCTATCGAAAAAGCGCATCTGGACGGTGAAAGTCATGAATTTCTGGTTTTCAGACTGGGCTCGGAAGAGTACGGCATTGATATTCTGAGCGTTCAGGAGATTCGTGGCTACGAGGGGGTAACACGCATCGCCAATGCCCCTTCCTTTATCAAGGGTGTGACCAATCTTCGTGGCGTGATCGTGCCGATCGTTGATCTGCGGCTCAAGTTTGCGCTGGGTAACGCCGACTACACGGCACAGACGGTCGTGATCGTACTCAACATCGGTCATCGTGTGGTCGGTGTGGTCGTGGATGGCGTTTCTGACGTGCTGGCCCTGACCGGCGAACAGATCAAGCCGGCGCCGGAGTTCGGATCGACACTTTCCACGCACTATCTGATGGGGCTGGGCAGTCTGGACGATCGCATGCTGATCCTGGTCGATATCGAAAAGCTGATGACCAGCGAAGAGATGGCTCTGATCGACAAGGCTGCCTGATTCATTGCTTTCTTTTTTCAAAAGCGCCGGCAGATGCCGGCGCTTTTTTGTATGCGCACAGGTCGGGCATCGACACAAATAGCGTAGTTTAAGACGCGCTAATCCAATCTTTGTTTTGGCCGGGCTGTAGTTTGATGTGCGTAGACACGCTGGCATCTGCCGGTCAATGGGGCTATTGCAGGAGTTTCGAGAGTGCGCAACAACCAACCGGTCAATGACCAGCACTATGTTCTGGGCGACCAGCAGTTTCTGATCTCCCAGACGGATACTGACGGCAATATCATTTATGCCAACCCGGCCTTCATCGACGTCAGCGGATTTGAACGTCACGAGCTGATTGGTGCGCCTCACAATCTGGTGCGACACCCCGACATGCCAAAGGTGGCCTTTGCCAATCTCTGGCAGACCCTGCGTGACGGCGAGACCTGGGTTGGCATGGTGAAAAACCGGCGCAAGGATGGTGGTTATTACTGGGTCCGGGCGACCGTCATGCCGATGATCGAGGAAGGCCGCCTCAAGGGGTATGCCTCGGTTCGGGTCAAGGCCGACGATGCTGCCATTGCCCACGCTGACCATGTATACCGACAGATCAACAGCGGTCAGGGTGGACGCTGGACCCTGGTGCAGGGGGTAATCACGCCGGCTGGTCCACGGGGCTGGCCGAGTCGTTTCAAACGAATGACCAATGCGCGTCGGGCCGGCTGGGCAGGCATGACCTGTGCTCTGTCTTCCACCGCGCTATTGGGACTGCTGCTGGCAGATTATGAAATATTTTCTACACAGCAGTCCCTGCCCGTCACCATGAGCGTACTGACCCTCGGAGCAGCCTTCCTTTCAAGCGTGAGTGGCGTTGCCAGTGCCCTGCTGGCGCGACGCGTACAGCGATCGCTTGATCAGGCACTGCTGTGCTGTCGCCAGATCGCCAGCGGCGATCTCGAGATGAGCCATCACAGTCAGGACCAGTTGATGATCGCGCTGGATACCATGCGAAAGTGCGTGCTGTGTGTTGTGCGTGACGTCAAGAGAAGCGCCGGCGTCATGGCGCCGGCCAGCAATGAGCTGGCCAGTGGCAATCAGGATCTCTCCCGGCGTACCGAAGAGCAGGCAGCATCGCTTGAGCAGACCGCCAGCAGCATGGAGGAGTTGACCGCCACCGTCGGCCACAACGCCGAACATGCCGGCAATGCTTCGCAGCTGGCCCACCAGGCTTCAAGTGTCGCAGAGCGAGGGCATACCGAAATGGATGATGTCGTGGCGCGTATGCAGAGCATCGCGCAGGCCTCGACCCGTATCTCCGACATCGTGGGTGTTATCGACGGTATCGCTTTTCAAACCAACATTCTGGCGCTCAACGCTTCGGTGGAAGCCGCTCGTGCCGGCGAGCAGGGCAAGGGGTTTGCCGTGGTCGCCAATGAAGTACGCAGTCTGGCCGGTCGCAGTGCTCAGGCCGCCCGAGAAATTCGCGAACTGATCGACCAATCCTCGGTTGAAGTCAGCGCTGGCGGTGAACTGGTCACCCGAGCGCAATCCACCATGACTGATATTGTCAGCGGCGTACATCGCGTCAGCAGTCTGATGGAAGAGATCTCCTCGGCCAGTCGCGAGCAGAAAAACGGCATCGAGCAGATCGGTCAGGCCATCAACCGCATGGATGAAATGACGCAGCAGAACGCCGCCATGGTCGAGCAGTCCTCGGCTGCGTCCGAATCGATGCGTCAAAACGCCGATCACCTCAATGAAATTGTCAGTCTTTTCAGGATCAAGGAAAGCTCGCGGACGCCGATAATAGCTTCACACAGGACTGCGCCAGCAACAGGGTGCGAGAAGCAGTCCGGTGGCCTGGAGTCGAAACGGCGTGCACCAGTGTCTATCGAGTCCGGCCAGACCGGTGCCTCTGCTGTCAGGATGTCAGCCACTCGTCAGCGTGACGAGTCGATTTCTGACAAGGCAGACGAGGACTGGACCACCTTTTGATCACCCCGGGTGATGCGGAGAAAAAGACGTGACAGAAGTCGCTGAAAGCCGCGATCTGAAACTGACACACGAGGACTTCGAGCGTGTCAGACGCTTGATCCACGAGCGTGCAGGTATCGCACTGGCACTACACAAAAAGGAAATGGTGTATAGCCGTCTGGCGCGTCGTCTGCGCACGCTCGGGCTCAACCAGTTCAGGGCCTATCTCGACATTCTGGATGGGCATGCTGAATCTCCCGAGTGGGAGCATTTCGTCAATGCACTGACGACCAATCTGACATCGTTTTTTCGCGAGGCGCATCACTTCCCGATTCTGGCCGATCACGTTCGCGCCCAGAGCAGCAATATCAAGGTCTGGTGCTGCGCGGCCTCGACCGGTGAAGAGCCGTGGTCACTGGCCATGACGCTGACCGAAGCGCTTGGACCCAAGGCGCAGAATGCCCGGATCGTGGCGACCGACATCGATACCCGGGCGCTTGCCACAGCTTCTGCCGGCATCTATCCGATCAATCAGATCGAGAAACTGTCGATGGAGCAGCGCAAGCGGTTTTTCATGCGCGGAGTGGGAGCGAAATCAGGCGTGGCGCGCGTTAACCCGGCGCTTTCGGCCATGGTGGAATATCGCCAGCTGAATCTGCTGGAGGCGCGATGGAACATGGAAGGGCCGTTTGATGCCATCTTCTGCCGCAACATCATGATCTATTTCGACAAGCCCACCCAGAAGCGGATTCTGGAAAGGTTCGCGCCGCTGCTCAAACCCAACGGGCTCTTGTTTGCAGGTCACTCGGAAAACTTTACCTATCTGACCGATGTGTTTCGGCTGCAGGGGCATACCGTTTATGGACTGGCATCCAGTCCGGGATCGCGACCATGAAACCCCGCGAGCGGGAAGGCTTGGCCAACCATTTTTACTTTGATCGCGATGATCATCTCGACGCCGTCAAACTGTTACCAAGCGAGTATTACGTGGCCTCGACACCGATGGTGCTGTCGACGGTGCTGGGGTCATGTGTCTCGGCATGTATCCGCGACAGTGTTGCCGGTGTTGGCGGCATGAACCACTACATGCTGCCCGGTGATGGCAGCCACGATACCAGCGGACCTCGACTGCGCTATGGCGAGCATGCCATGAGTACGCTGGTGGAAGAGATCTGCCGACGGGGCGGGCGACGTGACCGGCTGGAAGCCAAGGTGTTTGGCGGCGGTATGGTCATCGCCGGCATGGCCTCGCGCATCGGGTTTGCCAACGCCGAGTTTGTCATGGCGTGGCTTGATCGCGAAAACATTCGAGTGCTCGCGCAGGATCTCAACGGTAGCCATGCGCGTCGCGTGCACTATCTGCCCGGAAGCGGTCAGGTACGGGTCCGACGTCTCAGCGGTAGTGCCACGGTCTGCAGTCGCGAGAAGACGATGATCGAAGCACTGGTCGAAGACGCTGTCCATCCGTTGGTCACGGCAGCAGCAGGCATGAGAGGAGCAGGACGGTGAGCAAGATCAAGGTATTGTGTGTTGACGACTCGGCACTGATTCGCAGTCTGATCAGCGAAATCATCAATCAGGAGCCTGACATGGAGGTGGTCGCCACGGCCCCCGATCCATTGGTGGCCCGGGACCTGATCAAGCGGACCAACCCTGACGTGCTGACACTGGACGTCGAAATGCCGCGCATGGATGGCCTGGATTTTCTGGAAAGGCTCATGCGGCTGCGTCCCATGCCGGTTGTCATGGTCTCTTCCCTGACGGAGCGGGGGTCGGAAATCACCATGCGGGCGCTCGAGCTGGGGGCCGTGGATTTTGTGACCAAGCCACAGCTGGGCATTCGTGAAGGCATGGCCGAATACGCACATGCCATCACCGACAAGATTCGCGCCGCATCCAGAGCAAGACTCAAGGCGGCGCAGCCATCGTCAAGCCCTGCGCCGGCGGCCCTGCGCGCGCCGCTGTATTCCAGCGAGAAGCTGCTGATTATCGGTGCCTCGACCGGAGGGACGGAGGCCATTCGGGAGTTTCTGATGCCGCTGCCCTCGGACAGCCCGGCCATCCTGATCACCCAGCATATGCCGGCCGGCTTTACCAAATCCTTTGCCGCGCGTCTGGACAGCCTCTGTCGTATCAGCGTGCGCGAAGCCGTACATGGCGAGCGAGTGCTGCCCGGTCATGCCTATCTGGCGCCTGGTGGCGAAGCACACCTTCGCCTGGTACGCAGCGGCGCCAATTACGTGATCTCGCTGGATCACGAAGCACCCATCAATCGTCATCGCCCCTCCGTTGACGCCCTGTTTGAATCCGCCGCCATCAACGCTGGCAAGAACGCCATCGGGGTTTTGCTGACCGGCATGGGCAAGGATGGAGCGCAGGGGCTTTTGAAAATGCGTGAGGCCGGCGCCTGGACCCTGGCTCAGGATGAGGCCAGCTGTGTGGTCTTTGGCATGCCGCGCGAGGCGATCGCGCTGGGCGCGGCATGCGAAGTCGTTCCTATCACCAGCATGTGCGAGCGGGCGCTGGCGCAGCTGGGTGGCAGCAATCGTCAGGCACTGCGCGTCTAGTGCTGCATTACTGAATCGTTGACTCGCGCGCAAGCGCACTTATTTGAAAAGGAAATAACCGACATGGCTGACAAGAACATTCACATCCTGGTGGTCGATGACTTTCCCACCATGCGACGTATCGTGCGCAACCTCCTCAAGGAGCTGGGCTTCAACAACGTCGATGAAGCAGAAGACGGCGTTGATGGTCTGGCCAAGCTGCGCAGCGACAGCTTCGGCTTTGTGGTCTCGGACTGGAACATGCCCAATCTGGACGGCCTGGAGATGCTCAAGCAGATCCGCGCTGATGACAACCTCAAGCATCTGCCGGTACTGATGGTGACGGCCGAGGCCAAGAAGGAAAACATCATTGCCGCCGCGCAGGCCGGTGCCAACGGTTACGTGGTCAAACCCTTTACCGCGGCGACGCTCGAAGAGAAGCTGAACAAGATCTTCGAAAAGCTCGATAAATAAGTCTGCGGATTGACATCGGGAGTGAACGACATGACAGCCAATGCGAACCCACACAGCGCAGATGATGCGATCCCGCAGGATCTTATCGCCAGAATCGGCCAGCTCACGCGCGCCCTGCGTGACAACATGCGAGAGCTTGGCCTGGACAAGGAGGTCGAAAAGGCCGCCCAGGCCATCCCGGACTCCAGGGATCGGCTGGGCTATATCGCCTCCATGACCGAGCAGGCGGCCGAGCGCTCGCTCAATGCCATCGAGATTGCCCAGCCCATTCAGGACAATATCGAAAAGCAGTCATCAGAGCTGGCGGCCCGGTGGGACCAGTGGTTTGACAAGCCGCTCGAGCAGGCTGAGGCCCGCGATCTGGTCGGTGACACCCGTGCCTATCTCGAGTGGGTGCCGGCACAGACACGTGCGACCCAGAGTCAGCTGATGGAAGTCATGATGGCCCAGGATTTTCAGGATCTGACTGGTCAGGTCATCAAGAAAATGATGGAAGTCATTCATGAAATCGAGCGCGAACTGGTACAGGTGCTGATCGATAGCATTCCGTCGGATACCATGCGCGAGCGTGCTCAGGAAAATAGCAGCAAGTCACCGGATGGTCTTCTCAACGGTCCGCAGATCAAGACGGATGGGCGCACCGATATCGTCACCGATCAGTCACAGGTCGATGATCTGCTCGACAGCCTCGGCTTCTAGGGTTATTGCCTGCTTATATGTCGAATAGCTCTCCCACGGGCGGGCTATTCGAGCGATTGTTTGTCCCTCCTTCCTCGCACAATGTCGCCCAATGAGCATGATGCTCTACATGATTTCATGGGGTCGACATGTCCGGCGACAGTGACGCAGAAAAAACCGAAGAACCCACGGCGCGGCGCCTTGAAAAAGCCCGCGAAGAGGGACAGGTTGCCCGATCACGTGAGTTGACCACCTTTTTGATGCTGGCCGTCGGTGCCGGCGGCCTGGCCCTTTGCATGAGCTGGATGGGCGAGGTGCTCTCCGAGGTCATGAGTGATGGGTTGACCTTCGATGCCGACGTGGCCCGTGATCCGACTCGAATGATGATCAATGTCACGGCACTGGGCGGCCGAGCACTGCTGGCCATCGCACCGATCATGGGCATCATGGGGGCTGTGGCACTTCTGGCGCCCATGGCGCTCGGAGGATGGCTGTTTTCGACCAAATCCCTCAAGTTCGATGTCAAAAAGCTCAACCCTCTGTCGGGTCTCAAGCGGATGTTTTCCAGCCAGGTGCTGGCGGAGCTGGTCAAGACCATCGCCAAGTCGCTGCTGATCGCACTGGTGGCGGCCGGTTTCATCTACAGCCATCAGGGTCAACTGCTCGGGCTGGCCGGTGAGAGCCTTCAATCCGGCATGCGCCACATGCTGCTGATGGTGGTGTTCTGCTGCGCTCTGATTCTACTGGCCTTTATTTTTGTCATCGTGATCGATGTGCCCTACCAACTGTGGAGCCATACCAAAAAGCTGCGCATGAGCCGAGAGGACATTCGTCAGGAGCACAAGGAGTCCGAAGGCGACCCACAGGTCAAGGGGCGGATTCGCCAGCAGCAACAGGCAGCTGCGCGTCGGCGCATGATGAGCGAGGTGCCCAAGGCCGATGTCATCATCACTAACCCGACCCACTTCGCCGTAGCCCTGGCCTACAAGGACAATGAAATGGGGGCACCCCGGGTAGTGGCGAAGGGGGCCGACGCCGTTGCGGCCAAAATTCGCGAGCTGGGTCAGGAAAACCGCATTCCCTTTCTGGAAGCACCGGCACTGGCCCGCTCGCTCTACCGTCATGGTGAGCTGGGCAGGGAAATTCCCGCAGCTCTTTATACCGCTGTGGCCGAAGTGCTGGCCTGGGTGTATCAGATCCGGCGCTACCGCAGTGAGGGCGGCAAGGCACCACAGCGGCCCGGTCATATCGAAGTGCCCGAAGAGATGGCCTATACCCCGCAGGCATCGGATGACGACGATGATAATGAACAGTGATGCCCGGGCGCCAGGTCGCTCGTCCCGGCCGTTGAAACACCTATCTACCATGACAGGTCATTGCTGACATGAATGCATTGAGTGCGCTGTTTTCTCGTAATGGCCAGAATCAGGGCAACCAGCTGCTGTTTCTGGCCGGCCCTGTCCTGATCCTCATGATCCTGTCGATGATGGTGCTGCCGCTGCCACCATTTCTGCTCGACATGCTGTTCACCTTCAATATTGCGCTGTCGATCATGGTACTGCTGGTCAGCATGTTCACGACCAAGCCGCTGGAATTTGCCGCCTTCCCGGCGGTATTGCTGTTTTCAACCCTGCTGCGCCTGTCACTGAACGTTGCCTCGACCCGGGTGGTGCTGCTGGAAGGACACAATGGCGGTGATGCGGCAGGCAAGGTCATCGAGGCGTTTGCCGAATTTCTGGTCGGTGGTAACTTCGCCGTCGGTCTGGTGGTGTTCGTGATTCTGGTTGTCATCAACTTCATGGTCATTACCAAGGGGGCCGGCCGTATCGCGGAAGTCGGGGCCCGATTTACCCTGGATGCCATGCCCGGAAAGCAGATGGCCATTGATGCCGATCTCAATGCCGGCCTTATTGACGAAAAGCACGCGCGTGAACGGCGCAGCGAGATTGCTCAGGAAGCCGAGTTTTTCGGCTCCATGGATGGCGCCAGCAAGTTTGTACGCGGTGATGCCATCGCCGGCATCCTGATCATGGTGATCAACATCGTCGGCGGCCTTGTAGTCGGCGTGGCCCAGCATGGACTTTCTGTCGGAGACGCCGCTCATACCTATACGCTGCTGACCATCGGGGATGGTCTGGTTGGCCAGATCCCGGCCCTGATCATTTCGACCGCGGCGGGCGTCACGGTTTCGCGCGTCAATACCGAGCAGGATGTGGGCCAGCAGCTGCTGGGTCAGCTTTTCAACAATCCTCGTGTGCTCTATCTGGCTGCCGGGGTGATCGGTCTGCTGGGCATCATTCCCGGCATGCCCAATCTGGTGTTTCTGCTTTTCACCTCGATGCTGGGCGGTCTGGCCTGGTATTTGAGCAAGAAAAAGAGGGAAGCTGCCCTTGTCGAAGAGACGCAGCCGGCCCCGGCGGCCACGGCCGACAGTCATGAGGCCAGCTGGGACGACGTTCAGCTGGTGGACCCGCTCGGACTCGAGGTCGGTCATCGCCTGATTCCGCTGGTGGATCAGAATCAGGATGGCGAGCTTTTAAAGCGCATCAAGAGCCTGCGCAAGAAGTTTGCCCAGGAGGTAGGGTTCCTGCCGCCGGTGGTGCATATTCGCGACAATCTATCCCTGCAGCCCCAGCAGTATCGTATCGCGCTCAATGGCGTCCAGATCGGTGAAGGCGAGTCATGGCCGGGCCAGTATCTGGCCATCGATCCCGGCCAGGCGATGGGCAATCTTGAAGGTCGGGCGACCAGGGACCCGGCATTCGGATTGCCGGCCACATGGATTGATGCCAGCCAGCGCGATCAGGCTCAGATGCAGGGCTTTACCGTGGTAGATGCCAGCACGGTCGTGGCCACGCACCTGAACCATCTGCTGGGTGAGCATGCCAGTGAAATGATGGGGCGTAGCGAGGCGCAAAAACTGCTGGATCGACTGGCGAAGGAGTCGCCGAGTCTGGTCGAGGAGGTCGTGCCCAAGCTGATTTCGCTGACCACGCTGACCCGTATCCTCCAACAGCTGTTGTCGGAAGACGTTTCGATTCGCGATATGCGCACCATTGTCGATGCGCTGGCCGATCACGCCACACATACTACCGATGCCATGGAGCTGACGGCGGTCGCTCGATTGGCACTGGGTCGTGCCATTACGCAGCAGTATTTCCCGGGGCAGGAGCCTGCCGAAGTCATCAGCCTCGACGTCGATCTGGAAAAGATGTTGATGCAGGCACTCAACAACGGCGGCGCGCTGGAGCCGGGACTTGCCGATACGCTGATTCAACAGGCAGAAAGCGCCGTTCAACGCCAGGAAGAGCGCGGTCTGCCGGCGGTGCTGGTGGTACAGCACGGCGTACGCGCGCTGCTCTCGCGCTTTTTACGTCGACGCCTGCCTCGTCTGGTAGTGCTGTCACAGGCAGAAATTCCCGAGGAGCGCCAGATTCGTGTCACGGCCATTATCGGATCCCAGTCATGAACAAAAAATTTTGGTGGCACTGGTCCATGATGCTGACGATGCTGGTATCCCCGATAGTGTGGGCCGATGCCGGTGGGGCGGTCCCCATTCAGGTCAACCTTCCCGACATGGCGCAAAAGGGGTGGGAATATCGGGTAGCGTTGCCGCCAATCGATAGCGCCCCGATCGATGCCCTGATCACCGAGCTGTCGTGGGATTACGATATCTCTTCAAATGGCCCTGTGCCGGGCGTCTGGCTGTGCGCCTCAAGGCGCTGCATGACCCTGGACATGGCGCGCGGCAGTACTGATGCACTGGCGGGTGTGCCGGTCAGTACGCCGTTGATGCTGCGATTCGTTCTGCCGGGAGAGGGCATGTTGCAGCGCCCCGTACGCGGTGGTCAGGCGCAGGTGTTTGTTCATTATCGAAGGCTCGATCCATAGCGGATGGCGCCAGACATGAGGCGATCGGACAGGACAGCCGTCAGCGCTTTATCATATACCCCACGAGGAGCGACTCTGCTCAACAGGGTTCAAAGGCTGACGTATTCAAGGGACAGAGGAAGGGAAAGTCGGAAAATCCGGTGTGACTACAAGCCATAAATTAAAAGGGCCGCGCCATATTCATGGTGCGGCCCTCTCATATTGAATGCTCTAAAACGGTCAAGCGGCTCAGCCGACCAGATGCGTACTGGAGCGCCCAATCCTGTGCTGACGCCCGTTGGGGCCATACATGGTCATGCCGGCGGCAGTCTGCAGGAAGTTGAGCGCACGACTGTGAAAATCCAGCCGCCTTCCAATGACAAACCCGTTGAGGCGATTACGCTGTGCGGCCGCTTCGGTGCGTTCGATGACGCGCTGCCACAGCTCGTTGAGCTCGAGCCTGATGGCGGCGCGATCACTCGTGGCACGATCCGCGCTGAGGCCGCGGCTTTCCAGCAGGGTGCTTCTTGCCCGCTCTAGCTGATCGAGCCTGACCATTGCAGACCCTTTATGTTCACAGGTCTGAAGCAGGGCTTCGATATTAACCGGATGGCTGTCCAGAAGTTCGGCCTCGTGATCCAGCAGATCGATGAAGCGACCAAGCGCTTCATCGATCTGGGTCAGGATATTGGCGTAATCGTTCATCCACGTGTTCTCCAAAGGCATTCAAGCAAAGGGAGTGCCCTAGCCCTTGTTCGAAAGCAGCTCCTGCGCGCTTGCGATCAGGCCATCGGCGATTTTTCCGGTATCAACCTCAAAGCTGCCGTCGCGAATGGCCTGACGCAGTTCATTGACACGAACCGTATCAATGTCCTTTGAGCCATCATGAGCGCTGGAGGGTACCCAGCGCGTCGCGGCGCTTTGCTCATTTTTTGCGGTTTCCGGCGTGCTGGCGCGCGGTACCGACACCGGGCTGGCAATGCGGTTGATCGAATTATTACTGTCAATTTTCATCGTCATGCTCTCCGAAGCGCTCACTCGAATGAGCTGGTAAAGGGGCGCAGGCAAGCGCTGTTGTACCCATTATCGACACGGCAGGCCTGTTCTTTAACCTGTCTGCGTAACGAAAGGTGTCGAATGGATATCGAAGCGTAATTTTGCTGCCTTGTTGAACTAGTGAACCTCCACCAGTCCTTCGCGACTTGCCTCACCGTTGATCACGCTGCCAGAGGGCATTCTAACCCGAACACTTTCACCAAGGCCTGCATCATTCAATGCCTGGCCACTACTGCTGATCATGAAACCGTTGCCCCGAACCTGCAGGGCGACCTCGGCACCGCGCTTGATGAGCAATGGTGCCCTGACCATGCCTGCCTGAAGCGGCTGTCCCGCCGCAATGCGACGCTGTGATACCTGACCCACCAGCTGCGAGGCATCGGTAATCAGGCGACTGGAAAGCCGGGTCAGATCTCCTTCCTGCCAGTCAAGGTCGCTTTCCTGAATCACATCGCCCGGCATGATGTCTCGATTGAGCACCGGGTACTGACCATTGATGTGTACATAGGCCTGGAAGTAGCGGGTCTCCGGGGCATCCCCCGGGCAACGTACACCCACCGATGTACGGCCCGAGATCTTGCCGCCGCGCCCGGGCAGAAAGGCAGAGGGTGCCTGACAGGCCATGGAGGCAGCAGGGGATGGCGTAATCTCTATGGTGACCTCACCGCTTTCACCTGCAGTCTGTTCCAGTAAAAAACCCTCAATGACGTCATGAATGACCTGTTCGTTTGCCTGCGCCGACGCACAGGAAAGCCCTACCACGACCATGACAAGGGTCGCAACACGGTGGTAATGCCTGCGCGGTAGAAATGTAAATGGCAGTAACATTGAAAGGCCTGCTGTCATCAAACGGTTACCCGGATGCTGGGCATTCTAGAGAAGCGGCCAAAAAAATAGGGCTCGAAATAACCCCTAAAAAGCGGCCTTTTCATTCAATGGTGAAGGTTGCGGGCTCTCTATGCTGCGCTCATTCCAAAAGGTAAAAGAAAGTAACCTTTGTTGTCTTTTTGATTCATGGCGCAATGGAGCGACCCCCATGATCGATCGGCTCAATGCCTCACTCAACGTTATGCAGCAGTCCCTCAATCTGCGTGCCCAGCGTCAGGAAGTACTGTCAGCCAACATCGCCAACGCTGACACCCCCGGCTACAAGGCACGCGATTTTGACTTCCGGACCGAGCTGGATCGCGTCGTCAATCAGGGACGTGCAGAAGGGCAGAACGGGCTGTCACTGAGCATGACTTCCAGTCGCCACATTCCGGCGCAGACCAGCGGCGGTGCAGGCGGGATCGATTTGATGTATCGCAATCCGACTCAGCCGAGTCTGGATGGCAATACGGTCGACATGGATATGGAGCGCGTCAACTTTGCAGATAACGCCGTGCACTACCAGGCCGACGTCCAGTTTCTGACCAGTCGATTGCAGGGCCTGAAAAACGCCATGCAGCGCGAGTCCTGATAACCGACAGGAGAGAAGTCGATGAGTCTTTTCAGCGTTTTCAACATTTCAGGATCGGCACTTTCTGCGCAGTCGCAGCGTATGAACGTGACCGCCAGCAACCTTGCCAACGCCGATAGCGTGGCCGGGCCGGATGGTCAGCCCTATCGTGCCAGGCAACTGACCTTTGAAATGGCCAGCGAGCCCGGTCAGCAGGTCGGCGGTGTGCGCGTGGCCGGCATCAGTGAAGACCAGAGTGAGTTCCGGCGTCTTTATGATCCGAAAAACCCGGCGGCCGATGATCAGGGATACGTCAGCATGCCCAACGTGGATACCACGTCTGAAATGGTCAACATGATTTCGGCCGCGCGCTCGTATCAGGCCAACGTCGAAGTCCTCAACACCAATAAATCACTGATGCTCAAGACGCTGACGCTGGGTCAGTAAATCGGATCATCAAGGAGTAAATCATGGCAATTGACAGCTCTCTGGTGAGCAGGGTTAACGGCACTGCAGCGGCAGCAGGCACCAGCGGTGGCAAGGGCGTGGGGTCAACCAGCGCCAGTGATCTGGGTGATGAGTTCATGAGCCTGCTGGTGGCACAGCTCAAGAATCAGGATCCACTTAATCCTACAGATAACTCCGAATTCACCGCGCAGATTGCGCAGATCAATACGGTCAGCGGGATCGACAAGCTTAACAACACGCTGTCCAGCATTACGGGACAGATTGATGCCTCGCAGAAACTGCAGGCTGGCGCCATGGTCGGCCGTGGCGTGCTGGTGGAAGGCAACAAGGTTCAGGTGGGCAAGGACACCGTACTGCCCTTTGGTATCGAGCTTGACGATGATGCGGCCAAAGTGACGGCCACCATTACCGATGGCTCGGGTCGTACCATCAATCAGTACGATCTTGGTGCACTCAAAGCCGGTGTTCAGTCCTTCAACTGGGACGGTAACGATGACAGCAAGGCGCGCGTTGAAGATGGTACCTATCAGGTCACCATTGCGGCGACCGATGCCAGTGGTCGAGCCGTTGCCTCACGTCCGCTTCAATATGGCTACGTGAGTGGGGTGATGACCAGTGATAACACCACGAAGCTGGATCTGGGCCCCAATATGGGCAGTGTCGCCTTCAACGACGTCAAACAGATCCTGTAACGCACCACCGGGCGCGGTGTGCGCGTCCTGATGATCCATCCGGCAGGCGCCGGTGAGACGACTTTCAATCAGAGGATGAACCATGGCTTTTACACAGGGCGTCAGTGGCCTTAACGCAGCTTCCAGTCAGCTGGATACCATCGGCCACAACATTGCCAACTCACAGACCGTCGGCTTCAAGAAAAGCCGTACCGAGTTTGCGGATCTCTACGCGGGCGCCAAGGCCGGTCTTGGTGTGCAGGTCTCCGGCATTACACAGGGCTTTTCCCAGGGGGCGTTGGAAACGACCGACCGTAATCTTGACCTGGCCATTGATGGCGGCGGCTTCTTCCGTCTGACCGACGGTCAGCAGACCACCTATTCACGCAACGGCCAGTTCCAGATGGATGCCAACGGCTTTCTGGTCAACAATACCGGCGGCAGGCTGACGGGTTACCCGGTTGACGATCCTGCATCTGCCAATCCGGTGGTTCTGGCCGGGGCGCAGCCGGTCGCGCTGCAAGTGGCTCAGGGCGATCTGGACGCCAGCGCCACGACCAGTGGCAACATGACCTTTAACCTGGATTCGACCGATACGGCCAGGGTCAATGCCAATGGTGATGCGATCGCTTTCGATGCAGATAATCCGAAAAGCTATAACTGGCAGACGTCACTGACAACTTATGACTCGCAGGGTAATGCCCAGCAGGTCAACATGTACTTCGTGAAATCGGCGACTGATAGCAATTCCTGGACTGTTCATGCTCTTAACAAGGGCAATGAGGTGGGGACTTCCAATCTGGCGTTCAATGAAAACGGCAAGATTACCGGGGGAGATACGCTGAATCTGGCCATCAATCCGGGTAACGGTGCGGCTCAGATCAATGCCAACATCGACCTGTCCAGCGTTACCCAGAACAGCGGCAGCTTCGTGGTCAAGGCAGCGGGTCAGAATGGTTACGCCGCGGGCAGCCTGACCGGCATCTCGATTGCCGATAACGGCGACGTACTGGGCAACTACTCCAACAACCAGAGTCGTGCGCTGGGCCGAGTGGCACTGGCCAGCTTCACCAATGAGCAGGGGCTGCGACCGGATGGCAACAATGCCTGGGTGGCCACAACCAATTCCGGTCAGGAGCTTCTGGGCAGCGCCGGCACCGGTCAGCTGGGCTCGCTGCTGTCGGGTACGCTTGAAAACTCCAACGTCGATCTGGCCTCGGAGCTGGTCACCATGATCGTGGCGCAGCGCAACTATCAGGCCAACTCGCAGACCATCAAGACGCAGGATCAGATCCTGCAGACCATGGTCAGTCTGCGTTAAACCTTCAGCCTGCATCAAAAAAGACCGGCCTCTGGCCGGTTTTTTATTGGGCGCTGCCAGCAGGCAAAGAAATACGACCTTTCTCGTGCCTTTCTTGTGACTTTAAGAAAGTGACTTTGCGTGTTTACTAGGTGTCACAAAGAGCCGGCCTTCAGTTACACCTGAAAAGACCGGTCGGGATACTTCTCAAGCTTTCCGGAGCGGGTCATGGACAGAATCATCTATACCGCCATGTCGGGCGCCAAACAGAGTCTGGAGCGGCAGTCCGCCGTTGCCAACAACATGGCCAATGTCTCGACCAGCGGCTTTCGCGCCGAACTCAGCGCCGCTCGTGCGGTGCCGGTCAATGGGGCAGGCCATGCTACTCGCGCCATTACGTCGGACTCAACGCCGGGCTCTGATTTTACGCCGGGCTCTTTCACCACCACGGGCCGTGCACTGGACGTGGCCATCAACGGTGATGGCTGGCTGGCGGTACAGGCCGGCAATGGTGACACGGCCTATACCCGTAACGGCGCGTTGCAGGTCGATGCGACCGGGCTTCTGATGTCGCAGGGTCGGCCGGTCATGGGGGAGGACGGCCCCATTGTCGTGCCGCTCAATGCCGAGGTGTCGATTGCCGGTGATGGCACCATCTCTGCCCGTGAGGTCGGCACTCAGGTGCAGGCCGAAGTCGGCCGGCTGATGCTGGCCAGCAACGCTGACGGGCGTATGGCGCGACGCGATGATGGTCTGTTTGGTGCCTGGAATGCGCAGGGTGGCCCGATGGCCGGCCTGCCGCGTGACGAAAATGTTCAGGTGGTCAGCGGCACGCTCGAAGGCAGCAACGTCAACCCGACCGAAGCCATGGTGGCCATGATCGACACGGCGCGCCGTTTCGAGATGAACATGAAAGTGCTGACGACGGCCGATGAGAACGATCAACGCGCCAACTCGCTGCTGTCGATGAATTGATAGCGCCGGGCCATTTCGGCCCTGCACCGATATTTGATGTCACCGGGCACCGCCCGATGCGTGGAGAAAACGATGATCAACGCCCTCTGGATTGCCAAGACCGGTCTTGATGCCCAGCAGACCAACATGGACGTCATTTCCAATAACCTGGCCAACGTCTCGACCAATGGCTTCAAGCGTTCGCGCGCGGTATTCGAGGATCTGCTGTATCAGAACCTGCGTCAGCCGGGGTCAATGTCATCGGTTCAGACCAATCTGCCTTCCGGCCTTCAGATCGGTACCGGTGTGCGCGCCGTTGCCACCGAGCGTCTGCATACCCAGGGCAATCTGGAGCAGACCGGCAATACCAAGGATGTCGCGATTCGTGGTGATGGCTTTTTCGCCGTTCAGATGCCTGATGGTACCAACTCCTTTACCCGGGATGGCGCCTTTCAGGTCAATCAGGATGGTCAGCTGGTCACGGCCAACGGTTTCCCGATCGATCCGGGTATCGTGATTCCACCCAACGCACTGTCGGTATCGATCGCCAATGACGGCATGGTGTCTGTCACCGTGCCCGGGGCGGCCGCCAGCCAGCCGGTTGGCCAGCTGCAGCTGACGACCTTTATCAATCCGACCGGTCTGGAAAGCATCGGCGACAATCTCTACCGCGAGACGGACGCATCGGGACCGCGCAACGACAGTATCCCCGGCAACAACGGTGCCGGCACGCTTTATCAGGGCTTTGTGGAAACCTCCAACGTCAACGTGGTGGAGGAAATGGTCAACATGATCGAGACACAGCGCTCCTATGAAATCAACTCCAAGGCCGTGTCGACCGTCGATCAGATGCTGGGCCGTCTGACCCAGCTCTGACAGGAAATATCAATGCACTCGCGCAGGGGTAACCGGGGATCAATGATGCGAAACATGCCCGTCTGGAAGCTGTTGCTGGTGATCTGCATGGCCATGACCATGGTGGCCTGCGCCCAGATCCCGCGGCAAAACGTGGTAGAAGGCCCGACAACGGCACCGCCTCAGCTTCCGCCCATGCCGGTCGCCAATGGCTCGATCTATCAGAGTAACTACACGCGACCCCTGTTCGAGGATCGTCGCCCACGCGGTGTAGGCGACATTCTGACCATTGTGCTCAATGAAAACGTCAGTGCCACGAAAAGCTCCGCGGCCAATGCCTCGCGTAATGGCAACACCGCCCTGGGCCTTGAAGCTACGCCTCGGGTCATTGGTGGGTTGCTGGATGGACAGACGACCAGTCTCTCCGGTGCCACGACCTTTCAGGGGCAGGGGGGCGCCAACGCGTCCAACACCTTTACCGGCACGATCACGACCACGGTCATGAACGTGCTGCCCAACGGCAACTTCCAGGTCGCCGGTGAAAAGCGCATCGGGATCAATCAGGGCACCGAGTACATCCGTTTTTCGGGTACCGTCAATCCGCGCACGATTACCGGTCTCAATACCGTGCCTTCCACCCAGGTGGCAGACGCTCGCCTTGAATACTACGGCGATGGTTATATCAACGAGGCGCAGACCATGGGCTGGCTGCAACGCTTTTTCCTCAACATCTCACCGTTCTGATTCGGACAGGAGCACCTGACGATGTCGATGATAAAATCTGCTTCCCGGCGCTGGGCCATGCTGTTGCTGGGCTGCTGGGCGCTGATCGGTATGGCCTGTCAGGCTCAGGCCGCACGTCTGGGCGATATCGCTACGTTTGAAGGCGTACGCTCCAACCCGTTGGTGGGCTATGGCCTGGTGGTCGGTCTGGACAATACCGGTGACCAGACCATGCAGGCGCCGTTTACCGGACAGTCAGTGACCAACATGCTCTCCGAGCTGGGCGTGACGGTTCCGGCCGGCACCAACATGCAGCTCAAGAACGTGGCTGCCGTCATGGTCACGGCCGAGCTGCCGCCGTTTTCAAGTCCGGGACAGAAGCTGGATATCACGGTTGCCTCCGTGGGCAACGCACGCAGCCTGCGAGGCGGCACACTGCTGATGACGCCGCTCAAGGGTGCCGATGGTCAGATCTACGCTCTGGCGCAGGGCAACATGGTCATTCCCGGTATCAGCGCCCAGGCGGCCGGCAGCAGCGTTCAGGTCAACCAGACGGCTTCCGGTCGTATCCCGGCCGGCGCGATCATCGAGCGTACTGTTCCCGCGCAGCTGGCAGAGCAGGGGCGTATCAACCTCGAGCTCAAGGATGCCGACTTCAATACTGCGCTGCGCACCATGAATGCCATCAACACCGCCATGGGCGAGGGCGTTGCGGTGGCGCAGAATTCACGGGTGATCTCGCTGGCGGCGCCGCTGGACAGCGCTTCGAAGGTCTCCTTCCTCGCGCGAGTGCAGAACATTGATATTGCCCCGGGGGTGGTCACACCCAGGGTGGTGATCAACGCGCGTACCGGCTCGATTGCCATGAACACGCGCGTGACGCTTGATCGGGCCGCAATCGCCCATGGCAATCTGTCGATTACGATCGATTCCAACCCCATAATCAGCCAACCGAATGCGCTGTCGGGCGGGCAGACTGCAGTGGTACCCAACGCCGATATCAACGTGCAGGAAGAGTCGGGCGCGCTGAATATCGTCAGCGGTGAAGCCGATCTGAGTCAGGTGGTGGATGCCCTCAATCGTCTGGGCGCGACGCCCAACGATCTGATGGCCATCCTGCAGGCGCTGAAGTCGGCCGGGGCGCTCAACGCGGATCTGGAGATCATCTGATGGCAGTGGACAGCCGGGGCAGTTTCGCACTCGATGTGCAGGGGCTTTCGAAGCTCAAATACAGTGCTCGGGACAATCCCGAGGAGAGTCTCAAGGAGACCTCAAAGCAGTTTGAGGCGCTGTTTCTGCAAAAGATGCTGAAAAGCATGCGCGATGCCATGCCCAAAAGCGATCTGCTTCAGAGCGACAGCATGGATACCTATACCAAAATGCTGGATCAGCAATGGGCGCAGAATCTTTCCGAGCAGGGTATCGGGCTGTCCGACATGATGGTCAAAAAGCTGTCGAAAAAGGATGAAGCCCAGGATCCTGACCCGTCACCCAATGCTTCCCTGGAAACGCTGCGGGCACAGTCACGCAATATTCCCTCGGCGCTGGCCGTGCCGCTCAGTGACGAGCAGCTCAAGCGCAACGCCGATCTTGAAGCGAGCAGCAGTGTGGCCGGGCCCGCCGAGCAGCCGCGGCAGGGGCCTCTGATCGAGGGCTATGCCTCGCTGGGCAGTGGTCTGCAGGCACGTCACGACCATCAGACCATGATGGCGGACGTTGCTCCCCACGTGTCTTCGTTTGTCACAAAAATGGGCTCTGCGGCGCGTGCCGTCAGCGAGCGTACCGGCATCCCGCACCAGCTGATTCTGGCACAGGCTGCCCTTGAGACCGGCTGGGGGGCGAAGGAAATTCGCACCAGCGACGGCCAGGCCAGCCATAACCTTTTCAATATCAAGGCGACCGGTAGCTGGCAGGGTGATCGAGCCAGCGTCACGACCACCGAGTTCGAGGCGGGCACGGCACGCAAGGAACGTGCGGCCTTTCGCGTCTATGACTCCTATGAAGCTGCCTTCTCCGACTATGCACGGCTTTTGACCGACAACCCACGCTATCAGCCGGTGCTTGATGCACGTACGCCTGAAGCCGCTGCGCATGCGCTGCAGGACTGTGGCTATGCCACCGACCCCCGCTATGGCGACAAGCTGGTGGCCATCATGGCGCAAATGCCTGATGACAATGCCGGGGCCTCTCGTTCTCTGTATGCGGCGCGCACCCAGAGTCGTCAGGAAAGCGACATATCGCCAGTGGCGCAGCAGCGTGCCGCCATGGCTTATGCCACCGAAAACGAGGCCAGCAGAATTTTTTGATGCGCTGGAACTGCAGCGCGTTGTCTAAAATTTTCCGGCCATCGGCCGATAGTACATGACAGATAACACCCTTAAGGGCGCGTGCGAGGAAATATCATGTCCGGTTCACTGATGGGGTCAGCGCTGAGCGGGCTGCGAGCCGCCCAGATTGGCCTGAATACGACAAGCAACAACATTGCCAACGTTAATACCGAAGGCTATAACCGCCAGATCACCGGGCTTGCCGAATCCAAAGGGACCAGTGCCGGTGGCCTTTTTGCCGGTAGTGGCGTCAGTGTTACCGGCGTGCAGCGCCAGTATGAACAGTATCTCAGCACCCAGCTCAATGATGCCAACAGTGAGCTGGGGGCCAGCACGTCGCATCTGTCCCAGATCTCCCAGATCGACAATCTGCTGGGCGATGGCGATGCCGGTCTCAACAAGCAGATGCAGTCCTTTTTCAAGGGCGTGCAGACCATGGCCAATAATCCGGCCGATACGTCGGCGCGTCAGGCCATGCTGGGCAATGCCGAGAGCATGACAGCGCAGTTCCGCGCGACCGACAGCTATCTGAAAAACATGTCGGACAACACCGTGGCGCAGATGGGTGGTGTGGTTGACGAGATCAACAGCTATTCAAAGCAGATTG
Source organism: Kushneria avicenniae (assembly GCF_900112585.1). GTDB lineage: Bacteria > Pseudomonadota > Gammaproteobacteria > Pseudomonadales > Halomonadaceae > Kushneria > Kushneria avicenniae. Next base: position 30,736 of record NZ_FOLY01000001.1, read on the forward strand.
CCACGCTCAACGTCCAGATCACCCAGACCCAGGCCAAAACCGGTACGCCGCCCAACGACATGCTGGATCAGCGTGATCTGGCGGTGGCAAAGCTTAGCAAGCTCACCGGGGTCTCGGTGGTCAATCAGGACGGCCAGTACACGGTGTCGCTGTCGACCGGTCAGCCGCTGGTCTCGGGCAAGCAGGTACAGTCGCTGCAGATGGTGGCCTCGGAAGATGATCCAACCCGTCAGGTCGTGGCTCTCAAGGGGAGTGACGGCAATCTCTTCGAACTGGATGAAAGCAGACTGACGGGCGGCACCCTGGGCGGACTGGTGCAGTTTCGCAGCCAGTCGCTTGAGCCTACCCAGCTGCGTGTGGATCAGATCGCCCATGCACTGGCGACCAGCGTCAACGATATTCAGACCAGCGGTTTTGATCTGGACGGTGATGCCGGCAAGGCACTGTTCACTGCCAGTACGCCCACGGTTGTGGCCAGCAGCGCCAACAGTAGCGCCGGCATGCCATCCGTATCGTTTACAGATGACGTTTCGAAGGTGGCTGCCAGCAACTACAAGCTGACGGCGAACAGCAACGAAACCACCGGCTACTCCTTGACGCGTCTGGATAACGGTCAGTCGGTCAATGCGGCAGATGTTGGTCTCGAGATCGATTTCCCCGCAGGTCTGACCAACGGCGATAGTTTTGTGATCAAACCGCTGGATAACGCCGCGAGCCGGTTGAGTGTCAGCGGCGACATGACGCCAGAAGGCATTGCAGCGCGTGGCAGTCAGAATGAGGGTGTACGTGGTAACAGCAACGCGCTGGCCATGGCCAATATCCAGAACGAAAAGCTGATCAACGGCAGCACCAGCCTGAATACGGCCTATGCCTCGATGGTCAGCGATGTCGGCAACAAAACGGCCACGCTCAAGAGCAGCAACGCCGCCCAGACCCAGATTTCCCAGGAGCTCAAGAGCGCTCAGCAGTCGGTATCAGGCGTCAATATCGATGAAGAAGCGGCCAACATGCTCAAGTACCAGCAGCTTTACAGTGCCAGTGCGCAGATGATCCGGGCTTCCTCGGAGATGTTTGACTCACTGATCGGCATCATGCGCTAAGAGGATAAAACCAATGCGTATCAGTACTTCAATGATGTTCGAGCGCAGCCAGAACGCGATGCAGAGTCGCCAGAGCGATCTGTCGAAGGTGGGTGAGCAGGTCGCCTCGGGCAAGCGTATTGTTTCACCCTCGGATGACCCGCGCGCCGCTTCGCAGGCCTTGATCGTCAAGCAGGACCAGGCCGTTCAGGAGCAGTACAAGGACAGTCGGATCACGGCGACCAACACGCTGTCTCTGCAGGAAAATACGCTGAACAGCGTGTCGGATCTGCTCGTCAGTGCCAAGGGTCTGATCGTCAAGGGGGGGAATGGTACCTATACCGACAGTGACCGCGCCTCGGTGGCCACCGAGCTTGAAGGGCTTTACAACCAGATGCTGGGTCTTGCCAATACCAGAGACAGCAACGGTCAGTACATGTTTGCGGGTTCACAAGGGGACGTAAAGCCCTTTGAAACGGCTGACAACGGATTGGTTGAGCCTTATGCCGGAGATGCCAGGCCACTGAACGTGCAGGTGGATGCGTCGCGCAGCATGGATGTCAATGCTGCGGGTTCGAATGTCTTCAGGGTGCCTGCTACCAAGGCAGGAGATGATGAAAGCGATCTCTTCAAGGTGTTCGAGACAGCCATTGCGACATTGAGAACGCCGCAGACCGCGGAAAATCAGGACGAGCTGCGCGCCACGCTGGATCAGGCCAACCGAAAGATCGACAGCGGCAGCGACAATGTCCTGAGCGTACGTTCCGGGATCGGCAGCAAACTCAACGAGCTGGATGTGCTGAGTGATATTGGCGATACGCGCACCATCAGCAATAAGGTCGCACTTTCCGATCTGGAAGATCTGGATTACGCCGAAGCCATCTCCCGCTACACGCTGGGTCAGATCGGGCTGGAAGCGTCACAGAAGATGTTCATGCAGACACAGCAGACTTCCCTGTTCAGCCTGATCCGCTAACGCCTTGTATTGCGCATCGTCAAGAGCCCCATGCCGGCAACCGGCATGGGGTTTTTTCATGGCTTGTATCCTGTTATCTCGTGCGCCCATGGATTGGGTTGTGAGCACATTTTGTGATGGCATTTCAAAAGATGGATATGGCGATCACTCAGGACAGCAGTTCCGTGATGCTGACCATCTGATTGAGCGCACTTTCAAACATGCGCTGAAACACCGTACCAAACTCGGGCGTCATGAAGGTCAGCAGTGTGACACCGGTTGTCAGGGTGATGGGAAAGCCGACCGAGAAGATTGAAAACTGCGGTGACGCGCGATTAAGGATGCCCATGGAAATGTTGATGATCAAAAGGGCCGTGAGTATCGGCAGGGCCATCAAAAAGCCTGCCGAGAAAATGAAACTGCCCCAGCGTGCGATCGCTTCGAATCCGGCCGGTTCAAGTCCGGACTGGCCGATCGGCAGGCGGGTGAAGGTTTCGATCAGAATACGGAGCATGATGGTATGACCGTTGAGGGCCATGAACATGAGAATGGCGATCATGTTGAGAAAGCGTGCCAGCACCGTGGTCGTTCCCTGAGCTTCGGGAGAGTAGAACGATGCAAATGAGAGACCCATCTGCAGGGCGATATAGTCACCGGCGGCCTGAATGGCGGCAAACACCAGCCGCATGACCAGACCCAGCGCCACGCCAATGATGAACTGCTGAATGATCACCATGATGCCCGCCCATGAAGCGGGCGGAATATCCGGCATGGGAGGCAGGACGGGTGAAACGACAACGGTCAGGGCAAAGGCAAGTCCGACCTTGGCGGTCCGCGGAATCGAGTTTTCGCCAAAAATGGGGGCGGTGCCAATAAAGGCCAGAATTCTGACAAACGGCCACAGAAAGGCCGTCAACCAGGCATCAAGCTGGGCGGATGTGATCTCCAGCAAGCGAGGGCCCTCTAACCGATCATGCCGGGGATGTTATTGAAAAGCTCCCGGGTGAAGTCCGACAGCGTCCCCAGCATCCAGGAGCCGCCAACGATCAGTGTGGTAAAGACCGCCAGAATCTTGGGAATGAAGGACAGCGTCATTTCGTTGATCTGGGTGGCCGCCTGGAAAAGGCTGACCAGCAGGCCGACCGTCAATGCGACCAACAGCAGCGGTGCGGCAATCAAAAGCGTCAGCATCATGCCGCGATAGGCCAGACTCATTACCATTTCCGGTGTCATGGCGCCACTCCCTCGGAAGTTGTCACAATGCCGGGGGCTATCCCGGCAGCCGTTGATAAAGCCGCTTGCTGGTGCGGCTATGTATAAAAGCTTTGCGCCAGCGAGCCCATCAAAAGCCCCCAGCCATCGACCAGTACAAACAGCATCAGCTTGAAGGGCAGCGAGACGATGGCAGGTGGCACCATCATCATCCCCAGTGCCATCAAAACGCTTGCCACCACCAGGTCGACAACCAGGAAGGGAATGAAGATCGTAAAGCCGATCTGGAAGGCGGTTTTCAGCTCACTGGTCACAAAAGAGGGCAGCAGCAGTCGCATGGGCACATCGTCCGGGCCTTCCATGGCCGGCATATTGGCAATGCTGGCAAACATGGCGATATCGCTTTCGCGCGTCTGGTGCAGCATGAATTCGCGCAGCGGCTGGCTGCCGACCTCAATGGCCCGCGGCATGCCGATATTACCTTCCGACAGCGGCTGCCATGCCGTTTCGTAGATCTGCTCAAAGACCGGCGACATGACAAAAAAGGTCAGAAACAGTGCCAGCCCGACCAGTACCTGATTGGGCGGTGAGGACTGCGTTCCCAGTGCGCTGCGCAAAAGCCCCAGTACAATGATGATGCGGGTAAAGCCGGTCATCATCAAAAGCGCGGCCGGCAGAAAGGCCATCGAGCTCAAAAGTACCAGCGTCTCGATGGAGAGACTCCAGGACTGGCCCCCACCGTCCATGGGCTGGCTGGTCATGGCCGGGAACTCGGCTGACGCTTGAGCCGACAATGACACCAGCATGGCCAGCATCGGCAGCAGAACCGGCAGATAGCGTCGGGTCCACCGAGGCGGGTGGAAGAGGGCAGAATAAGTCATGGGCGCCTATCAAAGCGCTGAGCCAGCGCACGCTTGAAGCTTTCGGAAAAGGAGAGACGAGCAGACATGCTCTGATCGGAAGATGCGTCCGCGTCACCCGGAAGCCCCTGCGATTTTGCCGGCATCTCGTGGAGACGGTTGACGCTGCCGGGCGTAACGCCCAGCACCAGCCAGGTGTCGTCGACCTCGACCACCACCACCCGTTCGCGAGCGCCAACACTCTGGCTGGCCACGATACGAAGTGACTGCCCCTGGAGACGTCGCCCCGGACCCATGCGCTTGATGATGGCGCCAAGACCCCAGATCAGCAAAAGCACCAGCGCAAGGCCCAGTGCCGTCTTGCCAAGCCCCGCCATCCCCAGATTGCTGTCCTGTGAAAAGGAGGGCGCGGAGGTGTCGGATGATACTGCGACATGTGGCGTAACAAGATGTCGAGCGCTTTCCAGCGCCCGGGCATCAAGCGGCCCGTCAATGAAGAGGCCGGAAGGGTCTGATGGGGCGGAGACGGTCGCCTCGCGCGTGTGGCTGTCGGTCATGGGATGACTCATATCGTTTCATTCAGGAGACACGACTTAGCACGAGCGAGGCGCGTATTCAACGGTTAAGCTTATGGATGCGCTCGGAAGGCGTAATGATATCGGTAATACGAATGCCGTATTTGTCCTCCACCACGACAACTTCACCCTGCGCGATCAGATAGCCATTGATCAGAATGTTCATGGGCTCGCCGGCCAGACCATCCAGCTCGACCACCGATCCCTTGGCCAGATCCAGCAGTTCACGAATGGTCATGCGGGTACGCCCCAGCTCGACCGACAGCGTGACCGGAATTTCCATGATGACATCCAGCTCACGCGACTGACCGTTGGCACCGCTACCCGACAGTGGCTGGAAAATCCGATCGCTGGCAGGCTCGGCGGCAGTCGCCGCTGCTGCTGGCGTGTCTTCCAGCGAGTGCTCTGGTGTTTCGCCGGTCTCTGCAAAGGCCGCCCCCCAGTCGATATCGTCTTCATCGCTGGTAGCCCCTTGCTCCTGCATGGCACTGGCCCAGTCATCGGGCAACTCGTCAGTCTTGTCGTTGGGTGAATCCGGGTTTTTGGGATCAGTCATGATGCGTATTCCTGTGGGCATCGATAGGACGATGGTCAATCAGTCTTTTGACGCGCAGACCCTTCTGGCCATTGAGACTGCCGTAATCGCAGGCCAAGACCGGTACACCGTCGACGCGCACGTTGATTTCCTGAGGCAGATCAATGGGCAATACATCACCGACTGACAGCTTCGCGATCCTGCTCAGTGTGGTTTCAAGTGTGGTGAAGTCAGCCACCAGCTCCACGCTCGAGGATTTCACCTCACCGGCAAGACGCTGCATCCTTTCGCGATCTTCTTCCGGGTCGTTGCGCTGCAGTGGGCCCGAAAGCGTTTCCCGAATGGGTTCAATCATCGAGTAGGGCATGCAGATGTGAAAATCGCTGCCAAAGGCCCCGACCTCGACATGAAAGGTGGTGTTGACCACCAGTTCATTGGCGCTGTTGGTAATGTTGGTGAATTTCACCTGCATTTCCGAGCGCTGATATTCAAGCTCCACCGGATAGATCGACTGCCAGCCCTCGGCATAGCTTTCCAGGGTCAGATTCAAAAGACGCTGGATAATGCGCTGCTCGGTATGGGTGAACTCCCGACCTTCCGATTTGGTCAGAAAGCGCCCATCACCGCCAAAGAGACTGTCCACCACCAGAAAGACCAGGTTGGGCGGAAACACGATCAGCGCATTGCCCTTGAGCGGTTTGATCGCAATCATGTTGATGTTGGCCGGTACCGGCAGATTGCGTGTGAAGTCGCTGTATTTCTGAATCTTGACCGGACCTACCGTGATGTCCGCCGTACGTCTGATCAGGTTGAACAGCGCCATGCGAAAGCGACGGCCAAAGCGCTCGTGGATGATGTCGAGCGACTGCAGCCGGCCGCGTACCACACGCTGCTGATTGGCCGGATCGAAGGGGCGAATACGCTTGGTGCCGACGTCCCCGGAGCGCGTCTCTTCTTCCTCGCCGCTGACGCCCTTGAGCAGCGCGTCGATCTCTTCCTGGGACAGCATGTCATCTGCCATGGGGACCTACTGAACAATAAAGTCGGTGAAAAGGGCATCGCTGACGGCGACGCTGCTTGTCTCGCCGTTGAATGGCTGCTCGAAGGCACCGATCAACGCTTGCGCCAGGGCCTGCTTGCCGGCCGGTGTGGTCAGTTGATCCCCCTGCTGACCGGTCAGCACCATCAGGATGCGATTGCGTACTTCAGGCATCTGTGCCCTGAGCGTACTGGCGGCCTCTTCGCCCTCTGCCTTGAGGGTAATGCCCACATACAGAATCCGGCCGGTGCCATCGTTGAGGTTCACGGTAAACGGCTTGAGCTCTACAAACACCGGAACGGCAGCCGGCGCGGTCTGTGCACTTTCCTGGGCGGTACTTTCCGATGTATCTCCCTTGAGGAAAAACCAGGCCCCGGCGGCACAGGCCATGCCCACCAGAATGACCAGCAGCGCCACGATGACCCAGAGAAGTTTCTTGCTGCCGGCCCTGGCCGGAGGTGTTGCGGTAGATGTCGTCATGGCGTCAGATCAATCCGTCAGGAGTAGGAACACAGGGTTGGTAAGTCCGTAACATCATGTGTCATGGCGTGTTCGGTTGATGCCATGGTACGGACTGGCGCGCCAAACGAAGGATCAAATAGCGCGGTCTCATACGGTTATCTCGGCGTTTTGAAATGCAGACTGCCATCACAACCATAGGCGTCATCAAACAAAAGGGTCGCGCCGACAATAAGCGGCACGACCCCTGGATAAATTGCGGTCAGTGTGGTCAAACGATCAGGCGAATAGATCGATACCACCGTTGAGCGAGCGTCCGATCGGTGAGCTGATCGAGATGATGTCGCTGTCAGCATCGCCATTGATGCCCGGGAGCGTGCCTGAGGGGTCATGACCGGCGAGTGCGCCGGGAGTGCGCTCCTGCTGCTGCTGCTGGAACCCCCCCTGCTGGAAGCTGCCCTGATCGCTGACCGAAGTCTGCCCGAGTTCGATACCGCTGGCGCTGAAGGCATCACGCAGCTGAGGCAGCGCAGCTTCGATGGCGGCCCGGACCTGCGCGTGGTGTGAAGCGATATGCAGCTGTGCGCTCTGTTCGCCCATTTTCAGCGAAATGGACAGCGGCCCCAGTTCGAGCGGGTTCATGTTCAAGCGCGCTTCACCGCCACCGCGCATGCTGAGATTGATGACCTGCCGCTCGAAAGCCGAGCTCCACTGATCGCTGTCCATGGCGGGCAGGGTCGCAGTGGCAACGGCCTGGGCGGTGCCCGGTGCCATCGGGCTGGTGCCTGTCTGGCCTGTCAGGGCCGACAGTGTATTCAGCGGGCTATCGTTGACGGTGGGCGTCGTCGTGGGCCGGGTGTCGAAAACCGTCTCGGCGCCTGAGCCCATCATTTGCGAGAGTGGCCCTTCGCGCTGTGAGAGAATCTCGCCGAACAGGCGGTCACCTCTGACAGCTTCCTGACGGCCACCTTTCAGTGTCTGTGAGGCATTATCAAGCACTGTTGCATCACGGCCTCGCAGGCCCTGTTCGAGCATGGCGCCGCGAGCGGGCTGAGCACCCTCACGCCCTGCGGGCGCTTTCTGAGTCGGCGAGCCCTGCATTAAAAAGCCGGTATCCACCAGGGCATACAGGGGATTGGCATCGTCTTTCGACTCGCTGTCCGCCAGACGTTTGCCCTTGTCACCAGCAGGCTCGGTCCGACCATCGACACGGGAAGCGACGGACCTGTCCATGCCTGACAGCTTGCTGTCGGCACGCTCGATGCCCCGCTTTTCAAGCGACTGGTGGCCATCTGCCAGCGAGGCAAGTCCGGCCGCCGCCTTCGTTGCAGCACGATCGCTGCTGCGTGTGAGAGAAGATCCGTCACGGGGTTCGCGGCCCTCCAGACGATTGCCCTGAAGCTGCTCGAGTGCGCTGGACAGTGTTTGCCGCGCATGGCCGGGCAGCAGAGGCTGTCGAGCATCTGCGGCTGTGGCACCGCTGCTGCCCGTTGGCAGGCTGGAGCGCTGGTCCTTGTCGCCGGCATCATTGCTTCGTGCCTGCTGGCGGGATACCGAAGATGGACGAGTGTCGGCGTCGGCTGGCGAAGCTGCCGTATCGCTCTGGCGGCGTGCTCGGGTATCGCTCAAGAGCGCGCCAAAACCGTTGTCTTCCTCACTACCCCTGGAAGGAGCGCCGGGGGTGCCCTGAGCGCTGATCTGAACATTGACTGGCGTCAGCATGCGTCATGTTTCCTGACAGAAAAAACGTGGTTAGAACCCACCCAGTGCAGAGACTGCTCGGCTGGCATATTCATCACTCTGGCGTTGTTCTAGCTTGTTCATGCGGTGTTCGGCTTCCTGACGGCGTCGATTGATCAAAACGTCGTAGGAGTTCACCCGCTTTTGCTGCTGCTGCCAGTTCGTCATGCCTCGCGCGATACGACCCTGGTGCTGATCGACCTGCTGGCGCTGATGGTCAATGGCACGATCCAGCGATGACAGAAAGCGCTGATAGTTCTGAATGGAGGCCATGGTCAGGCCATGCTGCATGGCCTGCTCGAAGCGACGAAGGTAGTCGTTGCGATAATCAGTCAACATCTCGAGCTGTGTATGGCTCTGCTGATGTGCCGAGCGCAGCTGGCCCAGCAGTTTGGCCGCCGCATCGCGGTCGCCTTCAGCCAGTTCGATCAACATTTCAAGTGATGAATGATTGGACATGGTCCCCTCGGATATCGGTGACATTCAGCCGGTGAGTCGTCTATGCACGGCACCGGAGGCTAGGCGTTTAAAAGCGACTTCAGCCCCTCGATCGAGTGTTCGACATCGGCTCGTTCGCTCATGCGCTGCTGCAGGAAGGCTTCGAGATCCGGATAGAGCCTGATGGCTTCATCCAGCAGTCGATCGCTGCCGGCAGCATAGGCGCCCACGCTGATCAGATCGCGGTTACGCTGATAGCGTGACAACATTTGCTTAAAGTATTTGATGCACTCGAAATGTGGTTCGTCGATAAGCGCTGTCATTGCACGGCTTATCGATGCTTCGATATCGATGGCCGGATAATGGCCGGCCTCGGCCAGCTTTCGTGACAGCACAATATGGCCATCAAGGATGGCGCGCGCGGCATCGGCGATCGGGTCCTGCTGGTCATCGCCCTCGGTCAGGACGGTATAAAAGCCGGTAATCGAGCCCTTGCCCGGGGCGTCATTGCCGGCACGCTCAACCAGCGCGGGCAGCTTGGCAAACACCGAAGGCGGATAGCCCTTGGTCGCCGGTGGCTCGCCGATGGCCAGTGCAATTTCACGCTGGGCCATGGCATAGCGGGTCAGGGAGTCCATGATCAACAGCACATTCTTGCCGCGATCACGAAAGTCTTCGGCCAGACGTGTGGCATAAGCAGCGCCCTGAAGGCGCAGCAGCGGTGACATGTCGGCAGGTGCCGCCACCACCACGGCGCGGCGCTGGCCTTCGGCGCCCAGAATGTTCTCGATGAAATCCTTGACCTCGCGGCCACGTTCACCGATCAGGCCGACCACGATGACATCGGCCTGGGTATAGCGCGCCATCATGCCCAGCAGCACGCTCTTGCCCACGCCGGAGCCGGCAAACAGGCCCAGACGCTGACCGCGACCGACGGTCAACAGGGCGTTGATGGCGCGCACGCCAACATCGAGAACCTCCTCGATGGGGGCACGCTGCAGCGGGTTGAGGGTAGGGGCATTGAGTGACACGTTGTCCGGCTCAGCCAGCGGCCCACGACCATCCAGTACCCGACCGCGGGCATCCACCACGCGTCCGAGCAGGGCATCACCGACCGGCAGCTGCTTGCTCTGGGACTGGCTGGCGCCCGGGCGAGGGCTGGCGGGCCAGACGCGGGCGCCGGGTACCAGGCCGGAGGTTTCGACCAGTGGCATCAAAAAGAGCTTGTCACCGGTAAAGCCAACCACCTCGGCTTCGGTTTCTCCCTGGCCATCGGCCAGTTCGACCATACAGCTGCAGCCCAGCGGTAAACGCAGGCCGACGGCTTCCAGCACCAGTCCGGTGGCACGGGTCAGTCGGCCGCGTTCGCGGTTGGCGGGCAGCTTCTGCACGCGCCGGGTCGCGGTGTCCAGCGTCCGCTTCCACTGGTTGAGCATGGCATCACTGTTCGAGGACATCGCCGCGCGCTCCTGTTGTCGGAATCATCAATGCTTGCCATGACCCACGGCGTGACGCAATCGCTCCCACCGATCATCGCGAGTGGCATCGATTTCAAGCTGATCGGTCTCCAGTCGGCAGTCCCCGCGTGATAGTGATGAATCGCTTTTAAGCTGCCATCCGGCGTCACCCAGCAGCGTGCTCAGATTCTTCTGGACCATGGCCAGATCATCGGGATGCACGCAGATGCGAGGCGTGCCGCCAAGCGTTGGGTGTTCCATCATCAGCTTTTCGATGTCATCGAGGATATGCTCGGGAGACAGCTCCAGTGATCGCCCTGCCAGCTGCCGACCGGTCTCCAGTGCCAGCTCGACCAGCGAATAGGCGATATCGTCCTTGAGACGGCCGGCGGCCGTCTCAAAGGCGTTAACCATATCCACTACCGGGGCCAGCGCTTCATGCAGGCGCGATTCAAGCTCGAGCTGATAGTCGTGATGGGCCTGCTCTCGGCCGGCCTCGAGACCGGCGGTATACCCCGCTTCGTGGCCTTCAATCTGACCCTGCTCGAAACCCTCCTGACGTGCCTTTTCAAAGGCTTCGCGGCGTACATCGTCTTCCTGGCGACGCTGAGGCACATTGTTTTTCTCGAGTACCTCAGGCGCCGGCTGTCGCGCCTCGCGTCTTTCCAGGCGCCCCATCTCCCAGCGCTGCCAGGCATCCTGATCGTTCGACCTAGACATAGGCGTCGTCGCCTCCACCCAGAGTGACTTCGCCCGAGTCGGCCAGACGACGCACCAGCTGCAGAATGTTTTTCTGCTCGGTTTCGACCTGCGACAGACGAATGGGCCCGCGCATCTGCATGTCTTCGCGCAAAAGCTCTGCCGCACGCGAGGACATGTTGGTCAGGAAGCGGTCGCGAACCTCCTCCGGCGCCCCTTTCAGCGCAATGACCAGAGAGTTGCTGTCGACATCCTGCAAAATGCGCTTGATGCTGCGATCGTCGATATCGGCCAGATTGTCAAAGACAAACATCTCGTCGAGAATCTGCTGTGCCAGCAAATCATCATGATGGCGCACGTTTTCGATGACGCTCTCTTCCTGGGCGCTGTTCATCAGGTTGAGGATCTCGGCGGCAGTTCTGACACCCCCCATCTTGCTTCGCTTGAGGTTCTGGCCATCCAGCAGGCCGCTGAGTACTTCGGTGAGCTCCTGAAGCGCTGCCGGCTGGACGCCGCTGAAGGTAGCAATACGCAGAATCACGTCGTTGCGCAGCCCTTCGTCAAAGCGAGCCAGTACATCAGAAGCCTGATGGCGCTCAAGGTGGACCATGATGGTGGCAATGATCTGTGGATGTTCATCACGGATCATCTCCGAGACCACGCTGGGTTCCATCAGATTCAGCGCATCAATACCGGAGTCGTTACCAGATTCAAAGATATCCTCAAGCAGGCTCGAGGCCCGCTCTTCGCCCAGCGCCTTGACCAGCACCGAGCGGATATGATCGCTGGACTGCAGGTTGACCCCGCCCAGCTCTTCAATCTCGATGTCAAACTGCTTGAGCACTTCCATCAAGCGCTCGTTGGTCAGCTGGGTGAGCCCGGCCATGGCCAGACCCACCTTTTGCACCTCACGCTGCGACATGTGCTTGAAGACTTCAGCGGCCGTGTCGTCATCCAGTGCCATCATGAGAATGGCGCTGCGCTCGACGCCTTCTTCGTTGACTTCACTCTTTGCCATTGATCCAGCCTCTGAGAATCATCGCGACCATTCTGGGGTCCTTCTGAGCCTGCTCGCGCACCGTGCTCAACAGGGTTTCATGTTCGATACGCTGACGGCGCTTCTGTTTCTTCGCGATCTGCTCGGCAATATCGGCTTCCGGCGTTTCATCCTCGTCGTCGCCTGCGGTCGCCAGCAATGAGCCGCTGCCTGTTTCGCTGCCGGCGCTGGCGGCTGAGCCTGCCGGGGCCAGCATGACCTTTTGACGTTCCACCAGCGGCTTGAGCAGCTTGCGCCAGAGAATAAAGGCGACAATGGCGATCAGCAGATAGCGTCCCAGTGTCTTGCCCAGCGAGATGATCTCGGGGTTCTCGTACCAGGCCTGCTCCGGTGACTCGGGTGTTGCCTGCTGACTGAAGGCGGCATTGACCACTTCCAGCGAGTCTCCGCGTGCCTCGGAAAAGCCCATGCCCTCGCGGGCCAGACGCTGAATCCGGTCCATCTCTTCCTCGGAAAGGGCGACCATCCGTGTCTGGCCATCCTCGCCTGTGGTTTCCTGATAGTTCACCACGACAGCCACCGATAGCCGCTGCACCTGGCCGGTATCTTCCTGCACGTGGCGGATCAGACGATTCACTTCGTAATTTGTCGTGCTGCTTCGGGTGGAAGAGCGCGGGCCGGCCGGTGCCTGAGTCGCCGTTGTTTCCTGATTGCCGGCGTCCTGTGCGTTGTTCTGGTTTTGCCCCTGTCCCTGATTCTGGCCCTGGCCATTCTGGTTCTGTGCGTTGTTGTTGGCGGCATTCTCGACCGGCGAGGGCACGGTCGGCGCGGCCTGATTACTCAGTGCACCGGGAACGCCGCCGATACCACCGCTGCCGCTCTGATCGCTTTCACTGGACTGGATACTGCGAACGCTGGCCTGGTTGGGATCCTGGTTGGGGTCGTAGGTTTCCTGGGTGTGCTCACCTACCGAGAAGTCGATGTCGGCGGTGACCTGGGCGCGTACATTGTTGTGCCCGACGATGGTCGATAGCAGGCTTTCGACACGCTTTCGGTAATTTTCCTCGACCTGCGCCGTGTATTTGAGCTGGGCATCATTGAGGTTACGGCTGCCTTCATTACCGGATTGCGACAACAGATTGCCGCTCTGGTCCACCACGGTGACCTGATTGACCGGCAGATTTGAAACGCTGGCCGAGACCAGATGCGTAATGGCATTGACCTGGCCTTCGCCGACGGCGCGGTTGCGATAAAGGGTCAGGATGACGGAGGCCGATGGCTGGCGACGATCCCTGACAAAAACCGACTCCTGCGGCATGGCCAGATGGACGCGCGCCGTCTGAACCGCTTCGATGGACTCAATGGAGCGTGCCAGCTCGCCTTCCAGCGCGCGCTGGTAGTTCACGTGCTCGGCAAACTGGCTGATGCCGAAGGACTGACCGTCCATCAACTCAAAGCCGACACCGCCGCCCTTGGGCAGACCTTCGCTGGCCAGAGCCATACGAGTCGCCTCGACACGTTCCGCCGGAATCAGAATGGCCTGGCCGCCCTCCGAGAAGCGATAGGGCACCTGCATCTGATCCAGCCGAGCGATGATGACACCACCATCGCTGTCGCTCAGGTTGGAAAAAAGCACACGATAGTCGGGTGAGCGTGCCCATAGAAAAAGCACGACCAGAATCGCGATGACGGCAGCACCCGCCACAATGAGGGGCAGCCGCGGATTGGCCTTGAGGCGATCCATCAGTCCGGACAACTTCTGATCGGTGCCTTGTGTTGCTTGAGCACTCATCACATCGCCTCAGTGTTATTGGGGTTACGCGGGTTCAGCTCGATGGGCATCGGCAGACTCTTTATGCGCTGGGCACCGTAAACGGTGGCGCCCTGTACCGGGAGTGGCGTCATTATTACGGTAAGTAACCAGATTGAAGGATCGAATAGCCGTAGTTTTTTTCACTATTTAGAACAATCGATGGGCACACTTTGTCTTTAAGCTGCGTCACATTCCTTGACAAAATTTACCTTTGGTTACTTTTAATCTCCCGGAGTTACCGACATGTCAGTGGCAGCAGCGGGCCTTCAGGCTCTTGTTCAGCAGATGCAGGGTGTAGCGCAGCAGGCAGGCGGTCAGCACAACGCTGCGCAGCAAACAGGTGGTGTCAGTTTTGCTGGGGAACTCAAAGGGGCGATCGATCGAATCGATGGCATGAAGCAGGTCGCTGAAGCCAAGGCTGTCGCATTTTCGCGCGGTGACAGCAATGTTGCATTGAACGATGTCATGGTCGACATGCAAAAAGCCAGCGTGGCCACCGAAATGGGCATACAGGTGCGTAACCGTGTACTCAGTGCCTATCGTGAAATCATGAGCATGCAGGTCTAGCTCACCTCCTGAAAGGAACGCGAGGGCAATGCAGAGCCTTCGCAACGTCTATCAAAATATTAAAAAAGCGCCCCCAAGGGCGCTTTTCGCGTTCAGGGCACCTTTGCCATGACTTGCCAGCCTCACGGGTCGTGGCTTGCAACAGGTAGTCTTGCTGGTGGCGGTCGTAACGAATTCTCCTTGCAGGGATTTCCGAAGACATTACGTACTGTTGACCAAACTGTGCCGAATCGCTTTTATATAAAAATTTTCTGATGTGAAAAATGATAAAAAACATGGCTTGAAGAGCAGAAATCAGGGCTTTCTTGAAATCATCGGCACAGCAGAGCAGATATCATTTTCGCTACAATATTGCGGCATATTGAATCGTTTTGGTGCTGTAAGGTGCCAATTTTCCGAAAGACAGGGTGTTGTATTTTAATTTGATGCTCACCTGAAAGCTTTAAGCTCCCCCGGCTAATGCGAGATACCCTGTCATGGCAAGTCTTAACAGAGCCTGACGAGATAAGTGAAAGCTGGAGGTTATGCTCGTTACAGCACACTTTCTTTTGGTTACTCGTTTTACCTTTTGCGCAGTCAGGGTTACTTAATGAAATATTCCAATGACCTCGCAGGGGAAGGCAATGGCGGAATTACACGTGTTTCCAACCGCAAGCCAGCACGCCAAAGCAGAGATGCAGGGTTACAAGACAGATAACAAACAGCTTCTTCCTCAAAAGCGTCAGAACCTGCTACGAATGATGCGTCGAAGCGTCACGCGCTGGATACCGGATCGCCTTTATATTGCTCACCGCTTCCAGAAGCATTTTGGTTTCAGGCCCAATCTGGTCAATCCGGAGACCTTCAACGAGAAAATATGCTATCGGCGTCTGCATCCAGAGCCCATCTTCTCACCGCTCAGTGACAAGCTGCTGGTGCGTGATTACGTGCGTCAGAAGATTGGCAGCGAGACTCTGTTGCCGCTGTACCCGGTCGCTCAGTCCTTGAGCCAGGATGATTACGACCGGCTTCCCAACAGTTTTGTACTGAAAGCCAATCATGGTTCCGGCTACAACCTGGTGGTGCACAACAAGGCTGATTACAGCCATGAGACGATGCGTCGCCTCAGCGATCACTGGCTGGCCAGCAATTTTTACCGTGACAGTCGCGAGCTGCACTATCACAGCATTACGCCCCGACTGATGTGTGAAAAGCTGCTGCTTGATGAAAACGGCAAGATTCCCAAGGACTACAAGTTCTATTGCTTCCGCGCAGAGGGGCAAGAACCCAGGGTCTTTATCGAAGTGACGCACGATCGTTTCACTGATTTCCACGTCGATTACTACGATCAGGACTGGAATCTCGTGGAAGTCGTCAACGAGCGTTTCAATACCAACTGCCCGATCGAAAAGCCGGCCCAGCTGGATCGCGCCATGGAAATGGCCCTCAAGCTGTCAGAAGGGTTCGGATTTGCCCGCGTTGATTTTTATCTGATGCGCGATGCGATCTATTTCGGTGAGATCACCTTTACCCCGACAGGCGGCATGAAAAATTTCCGCTCGTCTGCACATGATCGTGCGTGGGGAGAGTTGTTTGATCACCGTCCGATGACGAAAGAATTCGGTTATGAAGACATGGAAGGCAATCGGTACTGAGCCATTGACAGCGAGCCGGCCTGCATCGCGTTGAATGCACCTTACAGGCCTGCTCTGCGTTCATGACAGACCCGATTACGTCCCTCGTGCTTGGCGCAATAAAGTGCCCTGTCGGCCCGTTGGATGGTGTCATCGATGGATTCACCTGCTGAATCCATTTCAGCAATACCGATGCTGATGGTCATGGAAAGGCGCTCACCGCAGACCTGAAAAGCATGGCTTTCGGTCATTTCTCTTAATCGCTCGGCAAATACCCCGGCTTCAGCGAGGTCGGTGTCTGCCAGCACCATCAAAAACTCTTCGCCACCCCAGCGCACCGCCATATCATTCTTTCGCAAAATGGACGTCAAGCAGCCTGCAAAGGTTGTCAGCACGGCATCACCAGCTTCGTGCCCAAGGGTATCGTTAACCGTTTTGAAATGGTCGAGATCGCCAATCACGATGCTGGTCGTCCTGCGTTTATTGCCGGATCGACCGGATTCGTGGAGCAGGCGCTGAAAGCCTCGGCGATTAAAAAGGCCGGTCAGAGGATCGGTGTCAGCCTGGTGTCTCAGTTTCAGGTTGGCGCGCTCGCCACTCATGGCGATATAGCCGACGTAAACCAGAATGCTGGTAACCTGATCAAACAGCATGGAGAGATAGGCAGTATCCGAAGAGACCGGCATCGTATTGAATTGCAGCAAAAGGGCAGCAATTAAAAAGCTGATGCAATAACCTGCAAAAGCCAGCGCCACGATCAGCTGGGACCAGAGTCTTTCACCTCCGGACCTGATGATTTGGAACATTGCCAGTGCGGCGGCAAATGCCGCACATATAAAAAATACTGATACCTGTAACGATGTTGGTATATTTAATCGTGATCCTGGCAGGCAGGGGAGAGATGGCAGCATGATCAATACAATCATTGCTGTCCAGGAAATATCACGCCTGTAGAAGCGACGTAATCCACTCCAGGACAGCACAAGACTTGCCATGTATAGCGTGAAGATCTGTATGCTCGTTTGCGTGGATAGCTGCTTGTCAACGGGAGAATCAAACAGAATCAGTGATCCCAGAAGCGAGGCGAGAATCGCGCCGATCCAGTGCCACTGATAGCCTGCCTCACGCTGGCGGAGAGCGAGCACCAGAAAAATGGCAAGATAGGCCCCACGACTGACTGCACTCGAGAAATAGAGCGTCCCCGGATCAAGCATGAATTGAATGCCTCCTGTCGACATAACGGGTCCACCCGGCATATTCGTTATATCGGCTCAACGCAGACTGCCTGAATGACGACATGGCTGTCCGGGTAAAATAATATTTAAAATATTGAACTTTCTGTTGTCAGATTTTATTTTCAGGCTAATGAAAGGCCGATCTTGCAAATATTGTTGGAGCGCAAAATGATGGCTCGCCAATTAAAAGCTGTCGGGTTGAACGTTGGCGCTGCGCTAATGCTGTTGTTATAAAGATTCGATAACGGCTGCAAGCAGATATTTTTAATAATATTTAACCCTTGATCGGCAATCCCGTTCGGCAATGGCAAACTCGATGAACAGGATCGCTGCCGGTCAGCGTATTGTTCATGTTGTCATGCCACCAGAGCGGTCCGCTTTTACTGGCGTAGCAGCGCCATGACGCTATCCAGCCTCTGATTGGCCTGGGCCAGTATTGCCGTACCTGCCTGCTGAGTGATCTGTGCGCGACTCATGTTGGAGGCTTCCACAGCGTAATCAGCATCCATGATGCGTGACACGGCACCAGCCGTGATGGCCTGTTTCTCCAGGACCGTATTGGCAGCGCTTTCCAGCCGATTTTGAAGGGCGCCGTAGTGCGTTCTGTAGTTACTGACCCGTTCAAGTGCCTGGTCCAGGTCGCCCAGTGCTTCCCTTGCCTTTTCGATCGGGTCCAGCCCTGTCTCCCCGAGTCCCAGAGTGGTGCTGTCCGAAGGAGTGGCTGTGATGGTTATCTTTTGCAGGTTACTGCCAAAATCAGCGTTCAGAACAATATCTGTATCCGTGCTGACCGGTCCGGTCGGCGGCGGTGGGGGATTGTACTCAATAGGCATACGATCCCATGTTGCGGCCGCGTTGAACCTACCTTCTCCAACGACAAAAATCAGCAGATCCTCGGTGACATGATCAACGGTCAGCACCTCGAGATGGTTCCTGTCGTCCACACGTCCATCGTTGAAACCGGTATCGGGCTGGTCGGCGGTCTCGGGATGTTGACGGTCACCATCGCCCGACCAGCGAATCTGCATGCCGTTGTAAGCGACTTCGACAGGCAACCTCGTTGTGTTGTATTGCCCTGTACCATCCGCTAGAACGCTGCCGTTGTATTGAGCGCCAGACTGGAAGCCTTCGGAGGTTTTCATGAGCAGCCGGTTGGCATCCGACTCACTGCCAATATCCTGATATTGCCAGACATGGTCAGGGCTCTCTCCTGAAATGGGTGTGCCGATCAGATGGCGTCCGTCCGTTGTAAACAGCTGAATATCATCATCGAACGCCAGAGAATCCATCTCCAGTCGGAAGTTCTGCGTGCCGGCAGGGAGATAGGCCACGCTTTTAACGCCCGAGGCATAAGGCCTGAACTGTGGTTCAAGAACCTCGCTGGCAGGCAGCGTGTCGCCTCGCTTGACCGGTTGTGGCTGAGGCGGTGGCGGAGCCAGTGGCGTCTTGCCAAAAACAGTAGTGTCGCTGGCGATGCGGTCGATTTCCGCCCGCAGCTGTACGAATTCCCCCTGCAGGGCGGCCCGATCCGAGTCTGCCAGGGTGCCAGTTGAGGCTTGCACGGCCAGCTGTCGCGAGCGCTGCAGCAGGGCATTGATGTATTCAAGGCTGCCATCAGCCGTCTGGATCAGGCTGATGCCCTCATTAATGCCACGATTGATCTGCGCATCTGCTCTCAAATTGGCCTGAAATCGATTCGCGATCGCTTGGCCGGCAGCATCATCACGCGCAGAATTGATCCGCAGACCACTGGACAGCCGCTCGATCGCCTGATTAAGCGAACGCTGGGTTCTGTCGAGTTGGCTGTTGGCCATGCGCGATGATATGGATGAAGCCATAACCATGCCGTTCCCGAAAAGCCGGTTGATCGAATAAGCGTTTTAACGGCCAAAGTCTGATTAGGTTTAGCCGGAAAACGAGCGTGGCATGGATCGTTTGCCATTCAGGCAAGGCACGCGAAGGGAGCGGAGTGACAGGTCCGGTCGAGCATCGTTTGCGCCTACGGTACTAAAGCTCCGGGCGAATTACTTTTGATGGGCACCTTCGCGCTTCTCGGTAACGGCATGCAGTTTTGTAATATCGTCGCGATGAAAGCTGATGCATTGATCAGACGTTTTGCGGATCTGAGCCATATTGGACCACGTGAGATCGAGATCGGCAGGGCAGAGCAGCCTGATGTTACCAAAATTGAACAACAGCCGTCCCTCGATATTCAAGCCCTCGCTGTCATTGTCGTACGCTCCCCATAACTTGTGTGTCAGGCTTCCCCGATAGTCGGCCGAGACATGGTAATGGCGGACCGTATTGTCGGTCAGGCCGATCATCTGACCGATCCGAAAGGCCACCATATGGGGCAGTCGATCGGTACAGGCGATCAGTACGGCGTTGGATATCAGCAGGCCCGCCACCAGCGCCGCCCCGGTTTTTATAAAGTCTTTTCCGGCATTCGGTGTCCCCTGTTCAGCGGCGCCGGCATTGCCGGACTGTCTGTCTCTGGCGATCAGGAAAAAGATACCAGGCAGCAGCGTGGACGCCATACAGACAGCGCAGTACACAACTACCAGCAGATAGCTGGTCCATGTCTCTTCCCAGGGATTGAGCTTGAGCACAAAGGTGGCGACGTAAAAACTGAAAAACGAGCTCAGGGACAGTGGGATAAATACCTGAGCGTGTACCACAAAGGCTCTCAATATCGGTGACTGAATATTGTTGCTGCCAGCGCCGCGACTGGCAGAGGCGCAGACCTCCTTGCGCAGGGTGACCATATACAGTGCCAACAGGGAAAAAAACAGGCCCCCAAAGATCCAGCCGCTGGAAAGGGTGTTCTGCTGAAGGGTAGAAAATACAACTGCGCCCGAGAACAGGGCAATAAATATCAGTATCCCCAGCAGGGCCAGTACCGATGCCCTGAGATGGAAATTTTTAGAGGTGTCAGCGTCGGTCAGACTATTGCTACAGCTTAAAACAAGAAAGTAGGAGGGAACGGCCAGACAAAAGAAACCTAAAAAGCTTGCGACTGCGAATACCGCGAGGATATAGATAATAAACGTATTGCTTTCGAGCGCGGCGATAAATAGATCGGGCCTGCCGATGATATGCGTATAGCCAAGAACATACCCCAGGCCTATGGTGATCGCCGACAAGGCATGCAGGCGTTTTGACAGCAAAAAACTCTTGATTTTCAGGCTCAACGACAAAATGAAACCCCTGTCCTGCTTTGATTGCCGCATGAGTATGTACATATCATACCCATGCGGTTGCCCTGGCACTAATCGGTGGCGGTTTCCTGCTGTTTTTTCAACAGGTCGCGGCATAGCGCATGGCATTCATCGACATGAGAATTGCCAAGGTATTTCATTGCCCCAAAACTGATGCCCGCTGCCGCCGCCTGCCCGATGAGTGGCACATACTTGACGAGACTTTTGGTCGCAACGCGCACGCCGATTTTCTTGAGCGCCACGGTAATGAGTTCTTTGGTAATGGTTTTACCCACCAGTTGACTGCCCAGATTCGAAATGGCCAGCATGACCAGCCTTTTGGTGTCTTCATCGAGTTGCGCGATCTGTTCCGGCGTCAGGCCGAACTTACGGTTGATGGCAGGAATCATCTCCATGAGGATGGCAACATCCGAGCCAACATCAACCCCGGGCAGGGGAATAATGGCCGCGCCCCCGGAAATACTGGCTCTTTTGGTCACCAGTGTCTTGCACTCGTTACGTACGTTATCCAGTTCTTCTTCTGACATAAACGCCATTCTTGATTTTCCTTGCAAGCAGGGTTTCTATTTTTGCGGGCACGTCCGGCGGTCATGCTGATAGCTGTGGCAGAGGCTGCATCTTCTGACATCAGGGCAGGTCTGAATATTATGACCGGTACGCCCGCATCCCGAGCACCGTTGCGGCACCGGGCACGTGGCAGCGTTGTGTTGTCCTGAGCCGCAAACGGAACATGCCATTGTCGATATTTCCATCAAATTAATGAAACGGAGGCTTGAATAACCCCCTGGAGATTTCGCCATCATGCCAAGGGCTGCGCGACCATGAAGTTATCTTAACGGCTGATATCCAATAAATTTCAGGAAATAAGATATTAATATATTCTACTGGATGGATTTGAACCTGTACTGTTTGGCATACAGCATCACTTCACAGTCACTGGCGGCGGCTTCCTCAAGTCCACCGTTTTTGAAATATTGAAAATTGAAGCTTTCCAGTGTGTCGAATATCGAGTCCAGGTTGTCGATGCAAGAAGTGTTACCTCCATACTGCTGCATCAACAAATATAGGTCGTCAACCTGACGGCTGAAACACAGCTCATAATCGCCAACGGGCTCGAGTTCGATCACGTAAGAGCCAAAATCTCGCGCCTGCATGATACTGCCGGTACAGAAATAAGCTCTGCCGCGAAAATTGCGACCGAACTTTTGATGAAACCAGAGCCCCATGATGAGATGGAGCGGATAGTGAGTATTGCGTGGCCGCCTGTCCACGTGCAGGAATTCATTAATCAGAATGTCCGAATCGGCCGGTAACCGTTCGGGAGAGTGTGCGCGATAGAGCATGGAAAACCTCATGTCATGAAAGTTGTTCCGTCCGGCTGGCGGTTAAATGGCAAAGGCCTCCATGAAGACCTGCCGGATACTTCCAAGCGATTAACAACGCCGGATAGCCGTGTTAACGGCCAAAGTCTGCTGAGGTTGAGACCTTGTGACCAATGTTGCATGGTACGTTTGCCGAGTGGCGAAAAAGGGGAGGGTGTAGAGTGCCCGGTGCAGCAGAAAAGATAAGCGCAGAGAACGCCGTCAATACCGGTGTCATCGATTTTGGGTTGCACGATTCCGGCGATATGATCACCGAAATCATGCAATTGTTGTATTTAACGCATATACAATATATAGAAAGCGACTCTATAGTCTTTCAATAAAAGGCGTTGAGTCGAATTTGCTGAGCAGGGTCTTTATGGCATTGGGCTGACCCTCTAAATGTATGTCAAGGATGTCGGGTTCAACCATCTGATAATGGCCTTCAAGTACATGCAGATTGATTTGTTCATTCAGCCAATCAGTCATGTCGAATTCTGGATGTTGTCCACGATCCATGATTTTTAGCTGCTGGACTATCGGTTGCGTCACATTATGTTCGTAATCAGGCCACCAGACCGATAGCAGACCCGAGATGACGTCGCGGGGCCGATCGATCCCGGAATAGAAAACAGACAAATCGGGCTGTAGATCCACGAACTTCAGCGCCCATTCATTCGCCTCGATAGGTCTTTCCAAGCTGGCCAGCTTCAGTGTCAATAGCGCGTGGCCCGGCGAGTAAATGGCCTGCATGGCACGCGCTGCGACATCGGCAATATCCTCATGCAGTGACTCGGTGACATCTTCCCACCCTCCTGTTTTCATGGCATGTGCTGCCAGCAGGTAGCTGCCTGCCATAAGAACTTTTATATCCATACCCGCGTTGGGCTCGTCGGAAGGTATATCGAACTTTTGCAGACGTTCCTGAAGCCACTCGGTATGTTTAAGAATCTCCACGCTTTCGAGGGCTGTATGGGTACTGACACCTTCGATCCATCCCAGTTGAGCCGGCGCGCCAATCAATAGGGCATCGGAATGCGCTTCAAGTCGAACACAAAACAGGTTGTGAGCGCAGGCGATCATATGGAGATAGCTGGTTGAAAAATCAGAAGCTGTTTTGGATATGGGCTGACAGCGCCGGGCAGGTAAAAGCGCACCTTTCTGCGGCGTGACCGGCAGGGCAGATGTTTCAAAGGCATGCGTTAGCAGTCGCTTGGCAAGGGCCGTTCCCAAACCTGTGGATGGAAAGTGGAAAGCGGAAATGTTGGGGGTCGATGAGTTAATCTCGGTAAACCAGACTCCGTCAGAGTGCTCTAGCTCCTCTACGAACATGTCTACCCCACAGGCTCGTGAAGGAAGCAGATGTGCTGCGCGAGTTGCCATCTCGAGGACGCTTTCATCTACTTTCAAAGGAAGGTTGTCAGAGCCCATGGCGACCATCCTACCTTCGCCCAGTTCCACCCATTCTCCTTTTGCAGGTATATCGTCTAAACAGCGACCAGCTTTCTCAAGAACCGGCGTTTGCTGGATGAGTCCCTTGATAGTGACCGGATTCTTTGCACGGTAAGTGTTTTTTGCCTCGATCAGTTCGGCGACGGTATTTGCGCCATTGCCTATGATGAAAGCTGGAGCACGTAGTCGTGCTTCAACGAACTCTCCTTCATGAAAATAGAGGCGTATCTCTTCTCCTTGGATCATGTCCTCGATAATAACGGTACGCCCTACCTTTTTGGCTTTTTGCCAGGCATTCCGGAATTGTGCAGGGGTGGTGACATCAATCGTGACGCCACGGGAAGCAAACCCGTCGGAAGGTTTAACCACCTGCGGGCGTTTGCATTGCGCAAAATAGCCATAGCCCGACTGAAAGTCGATAAAGGCTTCCCCTGCCGGGGTGGGTAGCCCATTGCGACGCAGCAGTTCCTTGACCAATAGCTTGTCTCGCTCCATCAGGTGTACGTCGATGGGAACTCTGGGCGCATTGATATGAAACACTACCTGCTGGCGGCCCTTAGTGAATTCAAGCATCCGGGAGGGGCGACGTATCAGTTCAATGCCCCTAGAGGTTGCCTCGTGGGTCAGTATTTCTTCATCGATATAGTGCTTGAGATCAAAAAAGGGCGCGGCACTGAAGTCCTTGGGTTCTTCCAGATGATGGGTTAACCAAGCTTGATTCTGTGCTCGAGAATCGTTGGCTCTTATTTTCTCCTTGCAGATCACCTCAGCAGGTATCTTTAGCGACTCGCCATGCCCCGCAGGAATAATAAATTCCCACTCTGGAACATCGGCCTTGGTCGCGAAGAGGTGATGCGCGGCTCTGGTAATGATGTGCCAGGCGGCTTGCACATGATCGCCTTCGGGTAATCCATCCACCCAGTTTCGCATGGCGGGGTTTATCTCGAATATGACGAGCCTGCCTGAATCTTCTGGTGATGTGGCTGGTGCAAAGTCCACACCTGCATAGTCCAGGCCGGTTTTTTGCATGATCGCTTCCAGTCCCTCCCACTGGGCCCGGCCTAGGTGTTCGGCTGGATCCTGGCAATAGTCGCGTTCCTGCTCTATCAGCCAGGGGTGGGCTTCCATGACCGGATCGGCATTGCTTTTATGAACGTTGAAACTATTTGCTGTAAATAGGTGGACAGGGTAGAGACTCCCGCCAACTATAAAGGCGCGATACTTGGGATATAAATCAATTCCCGGCGCTTTCTCGCTTTGATAGTCCACCGCATGATATTGAATCAGATAGAGCGTTTGCGGCTTTTTGGCAAGCTCTCGGTCAATATCGGAAAAATCATGGCGCGCCAAGTCGTGTACCTTGTGCATGAACCTTCCGCCCTGAAAGCCGGCCAGCCTGACAATCAGCGGCAGTTTTAAACCATGTTCAGCTATGAGGGGTTCAATGATGTCCCGGCAGTTGCCCTGAATGTTATCGATCCTAACACTCAGCGGTTGTATGATGCCGCTTTCATCCTTGAATCTGGCATAGTTCTGCTCTCTAGATGCGGCCAGCACAGCCGAGGGTGGATTCACAACGGGGCGTTGCAGGCGCTTACATATCCATGCCGCTTTTTCCAGTGCTGCCTCGCAACGCTCGGCATCGGTAATATTGTTGTAAATCAGGTCTATTTTGGATAGCCGGCGTAAAACCTCGGGGTGCTTTTGAATCTCATCCACATAAATATAAGAAAGTGCAATATTTTGGTTGTCCAGCACAGAGGGAAGATTGTTATGTCCCTCCGTCATTATAGGAGTAAATTCTTTACGGTCGATGCTCCAGGTCGTCTCGCGAGCGGTCTTGAGAACCAGAACGTTTAGTCTTTTGGTCTCGCTATCCGTAGCCAGGTTTACGGGGTTGGCACGAATTGCGCGTTTTAGCCAAAACTCTGAATGGTCTGAGTAACCATTGGTGCTATACAGCGCCGCCAAATGCCAGATAGCGTTCTTGTCGTCGGGCTTCATGGAGAGAAAGCGGTGCAGTGCGCTAATGGCGCCCCGATCCTGCTGTTTCTGGGTATAGAGCATGGCCAGCAGCCAGTACAGACTGGGGCGATCAGGAAGTTGAAAGGAGGCTGTCGTCAACGAATTGATGGCGTAATCGATTTGTCCTTTTTTCGCCTGTCTTCTGCCTTGGAAATAAAGTGCTTCTGCGTTGGTGGGGTCGAGCGCCAACAGAAGCTCAAGTGTGGGGTCGGCGGTTTCATCCATCCCCTTGTCAAACAAACGTTTGATATCGACAAGCAGCTCGTTGGCATGCAGTGTAATATCTGAAAGCTCCGAGTTCGGTAACTGTCTGGACGATGCTTTTTTTTTGGTGGATTTGCGCGACATAAAAAGGCTCTTTGACGTAGTGAGGGTAGAGGTCAAAGCGCTTTTCAGGCACTGACCCTTCGTCTCACGTTACTATAGCCAGCACAAAACCATTCAAAAAAAAGGGAGAGCTTTTGCTCTCCCTTTGGCCTTTAACAACAGGCTTGGATGGCGTGGATCATTAACGCAGCAGCGACATGACGCCCTGAGTGGTCTGGTTGGCCTGCGCCAGTACCGAGGTACCGGCCTGCTGCAGGATCTGCGCCTTGGACATGTTCGACACTTCGGTTGCGTAGTCGGCGTCCTTGATCTGCGACTGAGCGGCAGACAGGTTGGTCGAGGTGGTCGAGTTACCTTCAACGACCGACTGCAGACGGTTCTGCTGTGCGCCCAGAGTGCTGCGCGCACTGTCTACGGTTTGCAGCGCATCATCAATTCGCTGAAGAAGCCCATCATTACCGTCGCCTTTCGAAAAATCGACGCCATCAGCCGAGACCGAGAACCCATCCATGCCCAGAGAAGTCAGGTCCATCGCGGTCAAACCAAGTTCGATGGTTTGCTTATCGTTGGCGCCAACCTGAATGGAAACATTCCTTGTGCCTGCAACTGCAGCGTCTGCTCCGTTACGAGCTGTAGCATCACTAAACTTATCCCCACCCAGCAGTTTCTGACCGTTAAATTCAGTTTGATCAGACAGTCGAGTGATTTCATCCAGGCGCTGACCGATTTCATCCTGAATGGATGCCAGATCATCTGCACCGTTGGTGCCGTTGGCGGCCTGAACAGTCAGTTCACGAATGCGCTGCAGGTTATCAGTCACCTGACCCATGGCACCTTCGGCGGTCTGAGCCATGGAAATACCGTCGTTGGCGTTGCGGTTGGCCTGGTTCAGGCCAGCAATCTGAGCGCCCATGCGGTTGGAGATGGCCAGCCCTGCGGCATCGTCCTTGGCACTGTTGATGCGGGAGCCTGAAGACAGACGCTCGATGGCGGTGTTCAGGGACTGCTGAGACTTGTTCAGGTTGTTCTGAGCGTTGAGCGACAGAGCGTTTGTATTGATGACCATTGCCATGATTGCGATTTCCTATATGTGTTTCTAAAAGGAAGCGACTCTGTGAGTCGTATGTCGCGGCATCTGCCGCCTGCTTGCATTATCGGTACTGCGTGATGCTTTCTTTAGGCGCTTCAGGAAACTTTTTCTTCCTCTGGAAGGGGTTAAAGCCCTGAGCTGCCTGTCCTTCCTGCGGTGTGTGCCGCGTGCTTTCTTTATCGGTACTTCGTAATGCTTTCTTTAGCGACTTCAGGAAACTTTTTTCTCTTCCTGATGAAGTGGTTACGTCTTCGGGCCACTCGTCCCTGCACGCTGTGTTTCTGGTTCACCGTGCTTGCAATACCATTAACGACGCGGCGGGGAAGTGCTTTAGTTGCTGATGCCGTTTTTTTTGATAAAGCCGCCGTCAGCCTCGCGTGACCATTGCCAAGTGATTGATATATCAAGGGTATTTCAGGCGGCGATTCATGAAGAAATTTGCGCTTGGGGCGTCGTCTGTATCCGGGGATGCTTCAGGACCTGTCAGTTGGCGTCGTCTTGATTTGATTTGAGCTATGTGGATGACGTCGGCAGGCCGTAGTTGTGCAGCGTTATGTGTGAAAGAGGTTCTCTATAAAGAGCGGTCAGCCGGTTGATCCTGATGCCGGTCGGTATCGCTGACGTTATTTCTGATCGTAGGTCGCGGCCCGGGTGTCGATAATGAGGGGGCATCCCGACTCGCAACGGCGCTGAAGATGCGTGTAATAGTCACGCTGTCGCCAATCCCTGAAGAAAGCCGTACTTTTTGGGGCTCCTTTCCCATTCGTTTTGGCATCAGCCTGTCAATAATGTGCTCACAAGACAGGTTGGGCGCATCGTGTGCCCCCTCACCAAACGGATTTCAGGATATGGGCATGTATACGGCTCAAGGCAGGATCGATCAGAAGCAACTGCTGGACGACTATATGCCACTGGTTCGACGACAGGCGCTGTCGATGCAGGTTCGTCTACCGGCCAGTGTGGAACTGGATGATCTGATACAGGCAGGCATGCTGGGCCTGCTGGATGCCTTCAAGCGTTTTGATGCCGAGCAGGGGGCAACGTTTTCGACCTATGCCTCGCAGCGCGTCCGTGGCGCGATGATTGATGAGCTGCGCTCGCGTGACTGGCTGCCACGCAGCGTCAGGCGCAGTGCCCGCGATATCGACCGGACCATCTGGAAGCTTGAACAGCGTGATGGCCGCGCGCCGACCGAGCGTGAAGTGGCTGCCGAGCTGGGCATCGAGCTGCGCGAGTATCAGCAGGTGCTCAGCGATACCAATAACGGTTTTCTGATGACCTATGAGGATGCCAATTCCGATGAGGCGGAAGCTTCCCGCCTGTCGGAAGATGTCGAATCATCACTTGATCCGCATGATGTCTGGATTGCCGGGGCTGAGCGTCATGAGCTGCGCGCCGCGATCGAGGCGCTGCCCGAGCGGGAAAAGCTGATGATGGCGCTTTACTATCAGGAGGAGCTGAATCTCAAGGAGATCGGGGCGGTCATGGGGGTAAGTGAATCACGCGTTTGCCAGTTGCACGGTCAGGCCGTTGCAAGGCTTCGGGCGGCGATGGTATCCAGTGACGATTGATCCTGTTTTGAAGTTGTCAAGTTGCTCATATTGTTTCAGGCGCCCATTGGGCGCCTTTTTTGTGGCCAGGGGGCCTGTCATCGGCAGGCGGGAGTAACGAAGGGGCATCATGAGCGTCATCATGATGGCACCTCCATGTAGTATAACTTTACGACTCATTGCGTTGATGACGATATTAGTAAGAATCAATGCCTCTCAAAGCTCTATAAGGCCTTACGTTTAGAAACATTTCATTGCCATCAATGAGTTGCAGCTTTCAAAAGTACGTGTGATCAAGGAATGGGTATGTCATCGACATGCCTTTTTTGTTTCACACTATTGTCATTCGCAGGACTGTGAAGAAGTGGAGCGCAGCATGGCCTCATGCTGAAAAATGCTGGGAAAACGAGGCCTGAGTGCGCATGGGTATGACCTTTCTGGTACTTTATTAAAATAATGGCATTATTAATTTAGTAATTAAAATTTGGATAGGCTATATATCGTAATCCTTTAAAGTTTAGCATTTAACTGTCTATTTAAAGCGTCAAAGCGCGATTTTAATAATCTTTGACAGTTTCATACTTTACTTGATCATCCCTTCCCTTATTCTGCGTACAACTTTCAGCGAGTCAGCACTGAAATATTGTCGTCATGCAGACAGTTGTTTATGCGCTCTTTTCTGCGCTGTCGATAATGACGCTGCTCACTGAAAACGGTTACCGACTGAAGGACCTGACCCTGCTCCCGATGGTTTTCGAGGCCGCCCCTTCAGTCCAGATGAATCCGGTGCACAGATGCGCCATGCCGTATACCACACGATATTGCCGAGGGAATGGATATGATGATGGACAGCAGAGAATTCGACGTTGCCGCGACTGAAGTCATTCTTCACGAACACACCAACATTCTGATGCCCATGACGCTGGTCGCCCAGCAGGTTGGCCTCTCATGTTCACATCTGCGTCGCAAGTTCAAGCAGTCCTTCGGTGTGACGCCCACCGACTATCACGCCGCGATTCGCCTTGATCGTGCGGCCATGCTGCTGATCTATACGCGCAAATCCATCATGGAAGTCGCGCTTGAATGCGGTTATCAGGACCATGCCGCCTTCAGCCGTGTTTTCCGTCGTCACTTCGGCAGCTCGCCGCGGGGCTATCGTGAAAGCATGCGTATGGAGATTGCCACCAACGGTCTGGTGCGCGACGACGCGACGCCGGTGAACGTTGTCGAGCATGATGAAGAGTACTTTCTGGTCATGCGCTCCTTTGGTGATGACAAGAACAGTGAAGAGAGCCTTCGCCAGATGCTGCTGGCGATGTGTCCGCAGCATGCCAAGGAATCCATTGTCGAGTCTGTCTGCTTCTATTATGACGATCCGAACATCACTCCGTCGCACCGCATGCGCAAGGACGTTGGCTATCGCATGACGCGTCGGGCCACATGGAACCCGCCGCTGCCGCTGCGCTGGGTCACCGTGCCGGCCGGTCGCTCCATGACGGCCACAATCTCCAGCGAGAAGGAGCGTGAGCAGTGCTTCAAGCATATGGCGATTCGCTGGGCGCAGGAGCACAACGAGCAGATCCGTGTCGATCACTCGCGCGTCATCTATCATGAAGGCATGCGTGATGCCGGTATGAAGAGCCTGGAACTGCGTGTCCCGCTCGACTGATCGGTGACGACAGAACAGGCTGAAAAACGCCCCGCCATGCGGGGCGTTTTTGCGTTTGCCGGTGGTCGATTGGCGCATGTACCCGGGTAAGCCTGAACCACGCTATCACAGCTATTGGGCGTCATTAATTTACATACATACAGGAATGCATCTAAACTGGCGCCATTCCCGGTTTGACCCTCATTGCACG
Source organism: Kushneria avicenniae (assembly GCF_900112585.1). GTDB lineage: Bacteria > Pseudomonadota > Gammaproteobacteria > Pseudomonadales > Halomonadaceae > Kushneria > Kushneria avicenniae. Next base: position 60,891 of record NZ_FOLY01000001.1, read on the forward strand.
CTTGTCAAAGAGCGTCAGTTGATCACCTAATAACGATGGATACCCTCCAGATGAATCATAAGTTTGCCAGACAGGTGCAGGGGTGGAGTCTGATTGGCGTCTTTTCCCTGCTACTTGTTGCCTGTGGCGGTAATGACGATAAGCAGAGTGAAGAGCAGCAGGCGCCACCGCCCAAACAGGCACAGGTGCAAACGCTTGAGCCCAGAGATCTCGAGCTGGACAAGAACTACCCTGCGATGGTGCGCAGCGACCAGGCGGTCGATATTGTGGCTCGTGTGGATGGTTATCTGGAAAAACAGCTTTATCAGGCCGGCGACATCGTTGAAAAGGGGCAGACGCTTTTCACTATTGAAAAGGGCCCCTATCAGGCAGCAGTTGAGCAAGCGCGCGCCGATCTCCAGAGTGCTCGCGCCAATTACAGTGAAGCGCAGCGTGACTACCAACGCTACCAGCGCCTTTATCAGCAGGGTTCCATCAGTCAGCAGCAGCGTGATCAGGCTCTGAATGAACGTGAGACCAGCAACGCTGCCGTGGCTCAGGCGAAGGCGGCGCTCGACAGTGCCCAGATCGATTTGAACTATACCGATGTGAAATCACCTGTCAGCGGTCAGGTCAGCCTTAATCTGGTCAATGTCGGCAACTATGTCGCGGCACAGACCGAACTGGCCGAAGTGAATCCGGTTGACCCGCTTGAAGTGCGTTTTTCGCTGCCCCAGTCGGATGCTTTTGCACTGCGACGGCAGCGTCAGATGGACAATGCGCCGAATATCGGCGTTGAGCTGAATTTTCCCTATGGTGATGACAGTGCCACGACGGATACGACCCTCAAGGGTGACCTGAATTTCCTGGGGTCTCGCGTTGATGAATCCACCAGTACCGTTCAGGCACGTGCTGTCTTTGCAAATCCGCAGGGTCTGTTTCTGCCAGGGCAGTTTGTTCGTGTACAGCTGGCCAACCTGATGCGTTTCCATGTCCTGGCGGTGCCTGAAGTGGCGGTCACGGAAGGGTTGAAGGGGCCTCAGGTCATGCTGGTCAATGACAAGGGTGAGGCAGAGAGTCGCTTCATCACCATGGGTGAGCAGTCGCGTGGCTGGGTCATCGTGCCCGAGGGGCTCGAGGCTGGCGACAAGGTTATTGTCAGCAACATCGGTGGCATTTCTGCCGGCGACAAGATTGATGCCCAGCCATTCGATGGTAGCGCGGAAGATGAACCACAGGATCCTTCCGGCATTGATGCCAGTGGCGCCAGTAACGCTCCCGGGCAGGGAACCAGTGTCAGCGGTGAGACCGAGCAGAACAGCGCTGATCAACGCAGCAGTGACAACTAAGGGCGATTCGAGTCGATGAATATATCGAGCTTCTTCATCAATCGGCCGATCTTCGCTACCGTCGTCTCGATCATCATTACGTTGATCGGCTTCATGTCGGTGAGAGGTCTGGCCATCGAGCAGTACCCTCAGGTGGTGCCGCCGACGGTGTCGGTGACCGCCAGCTATCCTGGTGCCAGTGCGCAGGTGCTGTCGGATACGGTGGCCTCTGTTCTGACCGAAGAGATCAACGGCGTTCAGGACATGATTTACATCACGTCCACGAGCGCTGATAGCGGTCAGCTGAGCATGCAGGTCTATTTCAACATTGGCACTGATCCTGATCAGGCGACCATCGATGTCAATAACCGGGTGCAGCGTGCGCTGTCGCAATTGCCCACCGAAGTGCAGAATCAGGGGGTCACGGTAGCGCAGCGCTCAAGCAGTGTTCTGATGTTTACGGCACTGTATTCGCCCAATAACGAATACGATCGCTTGTTCCTGAATAACTACGCCAACATCAATATTCTGGACGAGATACGCCGTCTGCCGGGCGTGGGCGATGCTCAGGTACTGGGTAATCAGGACTTCGCCATGCGTATCTGGCTCAATCCGGACAAGCTCTCCCAGTATGATCTGACGCCTGCTGAAGTTGCCTCCGCCATTCAGGCACAAAACACGGTGGTGTCGGCCGGCAAGCTCAATGGCGAGCCGCAGCGCGAGCCGGGTGCCTATACCTACACGGTCACCACCCAGGGCCGTCTGGAGTCGGCGGATCAGTTCCGCAACATCCTGCTGCGTACCAACCCGGATGGTTCATCTCTCAAGCTTAGCGATGTCGCACGTGTCGAGCTGGGCTCGACCAGTTACGGTATCGTGGCGCGCGTCAATGGCTCACCCATGGCGCCGATCGCCATCTATCAGCAGCCGGGTGCCAACGCGCTGGATGTGGCGGCCGAGGTCAAGCAGACCCTGACGGACATGAAGCAGCGTTTCCCGTCCGGGCTTGACTATGTCATTCCTTATGACACGACGCTCTTTATCGATGCCTCGATCGAGTCGGTGACGCATACCTTTATAGAGGCGCTGCTACTGGTAGCGATCATCGTCTTCCTGTTCCTGCAGAACTGGCGCTCGACGCTGGTGGCCATGTCGGTGGTGCCCATCTCAGTGGTAGGTACCTTCGGTGGTATGTATCTACTGGACTTCTCGATCAACCTGCTGTCACTGTTCGGTATGATCCTGGCCATCGGGATCGTGGTGGACGATGCCATCGTGGTCATTGAAAACATCGAGAGAATACTTGAAGAAGAGCCTGACACGACGCCTCTGAACGCGGCGTTCAAGGCCATGAAAGAGGTGACCGGCCCGGTATTGGCGACCTCCTTTATCATGGCGGCAGTGTTCGTGCCGGTTGCCTTCATCTCCGGCATGACCGGTCAGATGTATCGCCAGTTTGCCATTACCATTGCCATCTCGGTAGGTATCTCGGCGCTGGTCGCGCTGTCCTTCACACCGGCCATCAGTGCGATTTTCATCAAGCGTCACAAGGCAGAAGATGACCCGCGCTGGTTGCAGATCGTCAAGAAACCCTTTGTCTGGTTCAACCGCGGCTTTGATAAGGTCACCAGTGTCTTCATGGCCTGTGTCGGATTCCTGATCAGGCATTTCTTCCTGACCATGGCCATGTTTGCCGGATGCTGCGTGCTGTCGTGGTGGCTTTACTCGCAGCTTGCTGAAGGGTTGATTCCGGCAACCGATCAGGGTGTGGTCATTGCGTCTGTTAACATGCCTACCGGCTCCTCGGTCGGGCGTACCGATGAGTACATGCAAAAGCTCTCTGCCGAGCTTGAAAAGGTTCCGGGCGTCGATTATGCAACGTCCATCCCGGGGTTTGACATCGTGTCTGGTGCGGCCAATACGGCCAAGGGCACCATGTTCCTCTCGATGAAGCCCTGGTCAGAGCGTGATATTACTGCGGACGATCTGATCGGCACCATCATGCAGAAGGGGGCGGCCATTCCGGATGGGCAGGCCATGGCCTTTAATCTGCCACCGATTATCGGCTTGTCTCCCACAGGAGGGCTGACCGGGTATCTGCAGTCGTTAAGTGGGGTCGATGCGGATCAGCTCTACCAGTCAGCGCTCAAGGTCATGCAGGCTGCCAATCAGGATCCGGCGATCGCTCAGGCCTTTACCACACTGGATACTTCAGTGCCCACCTATCATATTGAGGTGGATCGGGACAAGGCTCAGAGTCTGGGGGTTAATCTTGATGATCTGAACACGACCCTGTCGAGTACGTTCGGAAGCGGCTTCGTGAATTACTTCACGCGGCAGAGTCGTAACTTTCAGGTCTATCTGCAGTCAGAGGACGAGTTCCGGAAATCGCCTGATGATCTGAACCGGGTTTATGTCCGTGGCGGGGATGGGCAGCGTATTCCGCTATCGACTCTGGTGACCATGACAAGGCAGCAGGCACCCACCACGCTTGATCGATACAATGTCTATCCGGCAGCGCAATTCCAGATCAGTGCCGCGCCCGGATACAGTAATGGTCAGGCCATCGATGCTGTTCAGCGCATTATTCAGGATGAGCTGGGCAACGACTATTCGATGGGGTGGACCGGTGAGGCCTATCAGCAGCAAAATGCCGGAAATGCCGCTACGATCGCCATCGTGTTCGGTATCGTCATGGTGTTCCTGATACTGGCTGCCCAGTATGAGAGCTGGACATTGCCTCTGGCCGTTATTGCCGCAGTCCCCTTTGCCTTCCTTGGTTCGGTACTAGCGGTCTGGATGCGCCAGTTTGATACCAGTGTCTATTTGCAGATAGGGCTATTGGTGGTCGTGGGGCTGGCGGCAAAGAACGCGATTCTGATCGTGGAATTTGCCCAGCAGCAAAGAAAGCACGAAGGGCTGTCGATCATTGAGGCGGCCAAACACGCTGCCCTTCAACGTTTCCGCCCGATCGTGATGACCTCACTGGCCTTCATCGGCGGTACGCTGCCCCTGGCAATGGCCAGTGGTGCCAGCGAAGCGAGCCGACACCATATCGGTACGCCCGTGGTTGGTGGCATGATCACCATCACAATCCTTGCCAGCCTGTTTGTGCCGGCGACCTATGTGTTCATCATGCAGGGGTCTGAGTGGGCTGGTCGCAAGCTGGGTTTTGGTCAGAAAAAGGAAGAAGCGCAGAATAGTGCGCATGCCTCCACAGGGCGCTCAACGCACGCTTCCGATGACGATCACAGCTGACAGATGCTGTGGTTGGTTGATAAAGGTCGCACCTCCGGGTGCGGCCTTTTTTATGCCTTGTCCATGCCTCAGATATGAAGCCCGCCATGAACGAAAGAGATAGCGCAGGCTTTGACGCGCGCGCAGTATCATGATCATCGATACTGGGTGACATGATCGGATGCGTGGTCTCTCATTGACACCGCCACGATCATGCATGGGCAGTGGGCGCTTCGTTTTCGGGAGACAGTCATGGCAACGCTGACCACTCGAGTCCTCGATCAATATGAGGGCATTGCTGTCGAGGGCATGGTGGTATCACTGGAGGCGCATGGCGATGAAGAGCCCATCATGACGCTTCATACCAACGCTTCTGGAGCGCTCGATGAGGCGCTGCTGCAGGCGGGCAGCGGCGGGCACTATCGGCTCATTTATCACGTGCGCGATTATTTTCTGAGCCGGGGCGTCAACTGCCTGCTGCTTGATCAGGTGCCGGCCGATCTGACAATGGCACGCGGTGATAATGAGATCATTGTGCTGCTGGTAAGCCCCTGGGGATACAGCGTGCATCGTGATAGCGCTTCTGTCAGGCGCCGGAATGCCTGATGGACTACCGGGTATCGGCGATCTGTGAGGCGGATTCTACCGCGTCTTCTTCGGTAGCCTGACGCTCGGGCAGAATCAAATGCATCAAAATGGCCAGCAGGCCGCCCGTGGTGATGGAAGAGGACAGCACGCTCTGCAAGAGCTGGGGGAGCCCGGCAAGCACTTCGGGCACCAGCTCAACGCCCAGTCCGCCGCCCAGAGAGAGCGCGATAATCATGACCCGCTTGCGCGTCATGCGCTGCTCGGCCAGCATCCGAATGCCGGAGACGGCGATCAGGCCAAACATCAGGGTCGTGGCGGCGCCCAGCACGGGCTGTGGAATGGACTGTAATATCGCCCCCATGGCCGGAATCGACCCGAGAACGATCAGAATACCGCCTACAAAAAGGCCGATATGGCGGCTGGCAACGCCGGTCAAGTGAATAATGCCCGTGTTCTGACTGAATGTGGTGTTGGGGAAGGTATTAAAGATGCCGGCCAGCAGGGAGTTAAAGGCGTCGCCCAGTACGCCACCACGAATGCGCTTCTGATATTCAGGGCCGCTGGTGGGCAGATGTGACGCTCGCGACGAACCGGTCAGATCGCCAACGGTCTCGATCGCGGTAATGGCAAAAATGAAGGCCACCGGAATAAAGGCCGCGAGGTCGAAGCCCAGTCCATAGCGCAGCGGCTGAGGGAACTGAAAAAGCGGGGCATTTGCCACACTGCTGAAGTCGAGTCGACCCATCAGGGCAGCGGCCACGCAGCCTGTCAAAAGCCCGACAAACACCGAGCCGACGCGCAGCATGGGATGGCGACTGAGCTGACAAGCCAGCACGGCCCCGATCACGATGACTGCCAGCAGCAGATTGATCGGGTCACCCGGAGATTCGGCGCCGTGGCCCCCGGCGATATCGGTGACGCCGACGCTGATCAGGCTCAGACCGATCAGCGTGACCACAACGCCGGTCACGGTTGGTGTGATCACGCGTTTGAGATGGTGCAGAACGCTGCCCATGGCCATCTCGATCAGGCTGCCGGCGATGCATATACCGAACAGTACCCCCAGCACTTCATGATCGGAAGCGCCGCGTTCGCGGGCAATCAGCCCTGCCGAAATCAGGGCCGCCACAAAGGAAAAGCTGGTGCCCTGCACACACAAAAGCCCAGAGCCCAGCGGACCTATACGCTGAGTCTGAATCAACGTGCTGATGCCGGATACCAGCAGCGCCAGACTGATCAGATAGGGGGCTTCATTTTGCAGACCCAGCGCGCTGGTCACGATAATGGTCGGGGCGATGATGGCCACAAAGCAGGCCAGCACGTGCTGGAAGGCCACCAGAAAGGCGGTATGGAACGGCGGACGGTCGCCGTGTCGAAAGATCAGCTCGTTGTCATGCATGGGTGTTCCGCGGAAGTCACGATCGGCGCGCAAGTGTGCCTGACGCCAGGGGGAGATGGCGACCGATTCGGCCGCCGGCGGGTCAGCTGTTTTGAGCGTCGTATATTTTTCTACCCATGATATAGGTGGCGCTGATGCAGCGCTCGTCACCCAGAATCATCAGATTGAAAAGCTGTTCCATGAGCGTGGGATCGTGTCGGTCCTTGCGTGCCAGCATGGGCGTGGCCCGTGGATTGATGACCGTAATGTCGGCCTCCTTGCCGGCATCGAGACTGCCGATATGATGATCGATATCAAGTACGCGGGCGTTACCCAGCGTATAGGCATAAAAGGCCTGCCAGGGCGTTAGTGGTTGATGCGACAGCTGTCCGACCTTGTAGGCGTCCTGCAGAGTCTGAAAGGGGCTGAAGCTGGTACCGGCACCAATGTCGCTGGCGATACCTACCCGGACTTCCTGCTCCCGCGCACTGCGCCAGTCAAAAAGCCCGCTGCCCAGAAACAGGTTCGAGCTCGGACAAAAGGCGATGGCCCCGCCATCATCTGCCAGTCGCTGGCGGACATCGTCATCGATATGGATGCCGTGGGCAAAAATGGCGCGCGGACGCACCAGATGATACTGCGAATAGACATCTAGATAGTCGCGCGCTTCCGGGAAAAGCGAGGCCACCCAGTCTACTTCCTGACGGTTTTCAGACAGATGCGTCTGCATCACCATACCCGGGTAGTCACTCAACAAGCGACCGGTGGCAGCCAGCTGTTCAGGGGTCGACGTGGGGGCAAAGCGCGGCGTAATGGCATACTCGAGCCGGCCGTGGTCATGCCATTTCTCGATCAGCCGCCGACTGTCGCGAATGCCCGTTTCGGGCGTATCACAAAGTGCCTCGGGCGCGTTTCGATCCATCATCACCTTGCCGCCCAGCATGCGCATGTTGCGATCACTGGCGGCGGTAAACAGAGCTTCGACCGACGCCGGATGCGTGGTGCAAAAGGCCAGTGCCGTGGTGACCCCGTTGGCCAGCAGCTGCTCCAGAAAAGCGTTGGCAATCTCGTCGGCGTAGGCGCGCTCGCTGAAGCGACTCTCTTCAGGGAAGGTGTAGGTATTGAGCCAGTCCAACAGCTGGCGGCCATAGGAGGCCGTAATATCAAGCTGACTGTAATGCAGGTGAGGGTCGATAAAACCTGGCATGATCAGCTGATCGGGCCAGTGGTCGATGGGCGTTCCTTCAGGCAATGTTTCCAGAAGCAGGGAAGCAGGGCCGCTGTGAAGAATGCGTCCCTCCTGAATGATGATCAGACCATCCTTTTGAAATTCTACGGTCCCGTCATGAGGCTGATCACTGGTTCCCGGATCGTCATTGAAACTTAGCGTCATGCCACGCAGGGCGTGAAGACGGCTCATATCGTTCTCCCGTTTTTATACTATTCATGATCAGAAGAAGCCATGAATCTGAACCCTGACTCATTTCGATAGCAGAGCACCGATCATATCCATTGCTGATATTACAGCATATTGGTTCAAGGCCGTCCCGCATGGTCATGCCTTTCAAAAGCAGGGTTTGCGAGCGCTTTTTTCGTAGAGTCGATACCTCCCGGCGAGCGCTATTAAAAGAACTCACGGTAGTGGCTTCAGGATCGTTCATTTCATGCCGTTATAGGAGTCACGTAGCCCTTCGGGGCTCAGGAAATGATCGAAGGTTATCCGTCCGAGGGGAGTTCGTATGCTAGGCCTGAACCGCAGCGTGAGATACAAGCTGGTTACTACCATGGTGGTCATGGGCGTTTTCATGATCATTATCGGGATTGTCGGCGTATTTGGCATGAACCGCAGTAACAACAATCTTGAGTCAACCTACAAGAACAATGTATTGCCCTTGCAGATGCTGGGCAGTATTCGAACCAATATCAACTGGTCGCGGATTGACTCCTTCAAGGCCCGCGCAGATAGCAACCCCGAGAACGCGGTAAATCTTTTGAGTACGTATCAGCAGCAATACAAGAATCAGACGGATCAGCTCTGGCAGGACTATGTCGGCACCATCAACTCGTCAGAAGAACGGGCTGTTGCCGACAAGCTGACCCCGATACTGACAACGTACTGGTCACTTTATGAGCAGGTGGCTCGCAGCATGAGCCAGGGGAATTTTGAATTCACGCCCGTTATTCAACAAACGCGTGACAATTTCGAAAGCCTTTCGGAGTCGCTTCAAAGTCTGATTGATATCAACGCACGCCAGTCCGAGCAGTCCTATATGGATGGCATGGCGAATGCCTCGAGATCCTTCGCCATCATTGTGGCTACCATTGTCGTGGCACTTGGTCTCATGAGCGTTATTGCCTGGGCTCTGATTCGCGGCATCATGGTGCCTCTCCGTCAGGCCAGCGATGCTGCCGGCAGTATTGCCGAGGGCGAGCTGAACAATACTATCGAAGTCAAGGGCCGTGACGAGTTTGCCGCTTTGCTGCACAGTCTGGGCGCAATGCAAAAGCAGCTGGCGCATGTGGTCAACGACGTGCGCGTCAACGCCGAGTCGGTGGGTTCGGCCTCCAGCCAGATCGCTTCCGGTAACGATGATCTGTCGCGCCGTACCCAGGAACAGGCCGCAAGCCTGGAAGAGACGGCGGCGTCCATGGAAGAGATGACGTCAACCGTTAAACAAAACGCTGACAATGCTGCACAGGCCAATCAGTTGGCACTCAACGTACGCCAGCAGGCCCGCGAGGGTAGCGAGGTGGTCGAGCAGACGACCGTGGCCATGAATGAGATCAGCACCTCCAGCCAGAAGATCGCCGAGATCGTTGGACTGATCGATTCGATCGCCTTCCAGACCAATCTGCTGGCGCTTAATGCTGCAGTAGAGGCTGCGCGTGCCGGTGAGCAGGGCCGTGGATTTGCCGTAGTGGCGAGTGAAGTGCGTACGCTCTCCAGTCGCAGTGCTGAAGCGGCCCGCGAGATCAAGACGCTGGTTGATGACAGCGTGACCAAGGTCGCCAACGGCGCCGAGCTGGTCACCCGTTCGGGTCAGACGCTGGGAGGTATTGTCGAAAGCATCAACAGAATGACCGATATCGTGGCGGAAATTGCTGCGGCCAGCCGCGAGCAGTCCACCGGCATCGAGCAGGTCAATCAGGCTATCTCGCAGATGGACAGCGTTACCCAGCAGAACGCCGCGCTGGTGGAAGAAGCCGCGGCGGCCAGCCGCTCGATGGAACACAGTGCGCGGGTCCTCCGTGAACAGGTATCGTTTTTCAAGGTGTCCGGCAGCGGCTCGCGTGGTTACGCGCCGGTCCCGGTGGCCAGTCGTATGATGGAAACGCCGGCTGATTACCAACCATCGAAAGCGACGAGCTCCTCAAGCCGCACCGAAGCCCCCAGAGCTCTGGTCAGCACCGAATCATCGCCCAAAAGCAAAAGCTACAAGGCGCCGGCGGCAACCAGCGACACTGATGAGTGGGAAACCTTTTAAATAAAGCGAAACATCCGCTTTTGATTGAACAGGATACTCGCCGCGCCAGCGGCGAGTTTTTTATGTGTAGCGAGTAAATGCGGCGAATGAAAAAGGGGCGAGCGATCCTATCGTCAGGAAATGGCGTTACGTTTAAACGAAATGATGTTACCCGTGCCGACGTAAAAATCGGGAAAGGTCTGAATGGGTCGGCAAGGCTGGGGTGAGGCGTCGTTCATGACTTATACTCGGGTCCGCCTTTCTGGCGCTGCAGTGTAGTCCCCCAATAACCAACAGGAACGATTATGACGCTCGGTCCCATAACGACGTTATTTATTGCCATTGTGGTGCTGGTCATCGGTCAGCAATGTGTCAAACACGTACGTTTTCTACGTGAATTCAACATACCGGTACCGGTAGTAGGCGGGCTGCTTGCCACCATCGTTATCACGATACTGCGAGGCTTCGGGATCGAGATCACGTTTTTTGGGGGGCTCCAGGAGCCTTTCATGTTGCTCTTTTTCGCATCCGTCGGGCTTTCTGCCAACTTCGGGCTGATTCGCGCCGGTGGCTCGAGATTACTGATCTTTTTCGCGCTGGTGGTAGGGCTGCTGATACTGCAAAACATTGTAGGGGTTGGTATTGCCTCACTGTTTGGCCTGACGCCCGTAATGGGACTGCTGGGCGGTTCGATCACCATGTCCGGCGGGCATGGCACCGGTGCGGCCTGGGCTGAAGTCTTTACCAATAATTATGGCGTGGAGAGCGCCATGGCACTGGCGATGGCAGCGGCCACCTTTGGTCTGGTGTTTGGTTCTCTGATCGGTGGTCCCACGGCGTCGCTACTGATTCGGCGCGCTCGGAAAAAGGGGTTGAGTATTAAAAGCGATGATCAGGAAGATGTCGCTGATCTGACCGGCAGGGAGGAACGAACCGATGTGGGCAGCATGATTCGTGTTCTGTGCTGTCTCTTTGCAGGACTCGTTGCCGGTACCTTCTTGCATGGGGTGCTCGAAGGGACACCGCTGAGCCTGCCAACGTTTGTATGGGTCCTGTTCTCCTGCGTCATTATCGGTAATGTCCTGCGTATCACTCGTCTTTATCACGTCAACGATGATGCCAACAATACGGTTGGCAATGTGGCGCTTTCCGTGTTTCTGGCACTGGCGCTGATGAACCTCAGGTTGTGGGATCTGGCCAATCTGGCGTTGCCGATGCTGGTGATCCTGACAGTGCAGGTTGCCCTGGTCTTTTTCTATACGACGCAGGTCACTTTTCGAGTCATGGGGGGTGGCTATGATGCGGCGGTTCTGGTCGCGGGCAACTGTGGGTTTGCCATGGGCGCAACCCCCACCGCCATCGCCAATATGCAGGCGGTTACCGAGCGCTTCGGGCCGTCTCGTCTGGCCTTTATTATTGTACCGGTCGTCGGTGGATTTTTGATCGATATCGCCAACGCACTGATCATCAAGGGCTTTCTGTTTTTTACATGAAAGAGATTTTTCACCGCCTGATTTTTGGGTAATCAAAAAAGCTGTCTGCGATTGCAGACGGCTTTCTTTTTGGAAACTGCAATGATCACCAGAGCAGTGACACCAGCATATAAACCAGCAGTGTGATGATGACGGTGCCCGCAAGGTTAAGAAACAGTCCGGCACGAATCATGGACTGAATCTTCATCTGCCCGGTCGCAAACACGATGGCGTTGGGGGGCGTTGCAACAGGCATCATGAAGGCGCAGCTTGCAGCGATGGCAGCGGGAACGGTGATCAGCAGCGGCGAAAGCCCCAGAGAAACCGCCAGTGCGCCCAGTAGAGGCAAAAAAGCGGCCGCGGTCGCCGTATTGGACGTCACTTCGGTGAGGAAGATAATCACCAGAACGACGATGGCAATAAGCCCGATCAGCGGGAAAATGGAGAACAACGACAGCTGCTCGGCAATCCATGAGGCCAGACCCGAACTCTGGATGATGCCGGCAAGGGCCAGACCGCCGCCAAACAGAAGAAGTACACCCCATGGAAGCGATGCCGAGCTCTCCCAGTCCATGAGCTTGTCTTTGTCATCATTGCCGGCAGGCATCAGGAATAGTCCGACACCGACTGTCATGGCAATGGTGGTGTCGCTGAGCCAGTCAAGGCCAAGATTGTTGAGCAGTGGGCGCAAAATCCACGCCAGAGCGGCCAGCAGAAAGGCGAGGCCGACTCGTTTTTCTGCGGCGCTCATGTCGCCAAGCTTGCCAAGCTCTTCCTTTAAAAGCTTGTCGCCGGCGTCGCTCTGCTCGAGATTGAAGCCCTGTCTCGTCAGCCACCACCAGGCAAGAAGCATCATGGCGATCGCGACCGGCAGCCCGACAACCATCCACTGCGCGAAGCCGATATCGACGTTCTGATTGTTGGAAAGATAGCCTGCCAGCAGTGCATTGGGCGGTGTGCCGATCAGGGTTGCCACGCCGCCGATACTGGCAGAGTAGGCAATCGCCAGCAGCAGGGTGGTGGCGTAGCGGCGAACTTCACTTTCATTGCTTGTGGCAAGCAGAGCGATGACGGAAGTGCCGATGGGCAGCATCATGATGGCAGTCGCCGTATTGGAAACCCACATGCTGATAAAACCGGTTGCCAGCATGAAGCCGCCAATCTGCTTTTTGGGGTCGGAACCCACAATGATCAGCGTGCGCAGCGCGATGCGGCGATGCAGATTCCAGCGCTGCATGGCAAGGCCCAGTAGAAACCCTCCCAGAAAGAGAAAAATAATAGGGTCGGCGTAGGCTGATGTGACTTCCTTGAGTGTGCCGATACCCATGGCGGGCGCCAGAATAATGGGCAGTAGAGAAGTTGCTGGTATCGGTATGGCTTCTGTCGACCACCATGTCGCCATGAGAAGGGCCAGGCCAATACAATGCCAGGCACTTCCTGACATGCCCTCCGGGGCCGGTACGATCAGTACCATCAGGATCCACAGCAGCCCAAGCCAGAGGCCGATGACTGGTGTTTTGCCTGAAGATGGCTTGTCGGTATCCGTTGTCGTATCAGGCATGGTCTGTTCTCGATATCCTGGGGTGAGTCAACGCGCCGAGGACCGATAAATCGGCATAAATCCTCGACTTTATTCATGTTTATAATGAAACAGAAAACGGCTGTATTTGCACCTTTCGTCGACCGTCAAGGCTGGCGCACGCTGCAGAGCTGTATTGATTCAGTCATTTATCCATTCAGATACAGGGGGAGGCACATGATTCTTGTTACCGGAGGTGCCGGTTATATTGGATCTCATACGGTTCTGGCGCTGCTTGAAGCAGGTCACGATGTACTGGTGCTGGATAATTTCTGCAACGCCAGTAAAGAGTCCTTGAAACGTGTCAGTACGCTGGCCGGCAGACAGGTGCCTTGGGTAGAAGGAGATATTCGTGATGTAGAACTCCTGGATGATCTTTTCAATCAACACGATATCGATTCCGTCATCCACTTTGCAGGGCTCAAGGCGGTAGGCGAGAGCGTCGAGAAACCGCTGGCTTATTTCGACAATAACGTCAACGGGACACTGGTGCTCTGCGAGGCCATGTCGCGTGCTGGCGTCAAAAAAATCGTCTTCAGTTCGTCGGCAACCGTTTACGGCGACCCGGAATCAGTTCCTATTCGAGAGGACTTTCCGACCTCGGCCACGAATCCCTACGGTCGGTCCAAGCTGATGGTGGAAGAAATTCTCCATGATCTTGCCGTGTCTGATTCTCAATGGCGCATTTCAGTGCTGCGCTATTTCAATCCAGTGGGCGCGCATGACAGTGGCATGATCGGCGAAGATCCCAATGGCATCCCCAATAATCTTGTGCCTTTTGTCAGTCAGGTAGCGATCGGCCGGCGAGAGAGGCTATCGGTATTTGGAAATGACTATGATACGAAGGATGGTACTGGTGTTCGCGACTACATCCATGTCACGGACCTGGCCAATGGTCACTTGAAGGCGCTGGATTATCTGGCGGACCACGATGGTGTGAATACGTTCAATCTGGGTACCGGCAAGGGATATAGCGTACTTGATATTGTCCAGGCCTTTGAAAAAGCAAGTGAACGCAAGGTGGTTTATGAGTTCAAGCCTCGCCGTGCCGGTGATATTGCGCGCTGTTTTGCGGACCCGGCCCATGCCGAGAAGGCGCTGGGATGGAGCGCCCGATTCGGTATCGAGAAGATGATGATGGATACCTGGCGGTGGCAGCAGAAAAACCCCAATGGCTACGATGAGTCAGTCACGTCATAAGCTTTTTCGAACAAGGCTGATGGCCACAGCGTTTCAAGCGATGATCTACAGATAGATACTCGGCTCTTTGGAAACTTCCGGCTGCCAGTGGCAACATGTCTGCTGAAACCGAAGTCTGAGTGACTCCTGAATGACAGAACATGCAAGCCCCCTGGCTGCCATAGCCATTCGGCAGGTAGAAAAAAGTACCGGCGCCAGTCGAATCGCTCTTGCACAGGCTGAAGTGCTGACGCGAATGGGGTGTCAGGTTGTGGTGATTGCCGAACGAGGTAATGCCGAGCTGGTGGCTCGCGCTGGCGCCAGGCTGGTGAAAACCTGGCGCTGGCCTTTCAAGGGGGCCCGGCGCCGTTTCTGGTTCAATCGCCGTGTGCAGAGGTGGACACGCCGCCATTTGCCGGATTTGCTGATAAGTCATGGTGATGTGGAAACCCCCGATGTTGTTTATCTGCATAACTGCGTACATCTGGCAAGTCAGGCCATACATGGCCAGGCACTCCCATTGCGTCATGAAGTGGCTGCTATCCACGATCATGTGCTCAAAGGAAAACGCTTTCGACGCGTAGCCGTCAACTCAAGGATGATGGGAAATGAGCTAACGGTTCGCTATGGCATCGATCCGGACAGGATCGATATCAGTTATCCGGGATATGACCCCGAGCAGTTCTGTCTTGAACGTGCTCGCGCTGATCGTGCTCAGGTGCGTCAGTCACTGGGTGTGGAGCCCGACAGCTTTCTGATCGGGCTGGTGACTTCAGGTAATTTCAAAAAGCGCAATGTAGAAGGCTTTGTTGAGATCGCAGCGGCATTGAATCAATTGATGCCTGGTCGCTGCCATTTTCTGGTAGTAGGCAAGGATGATGCCTCACCCTGGCAGCACAAGGCTGCAGATCTTGGAATTGCTGAACAGTTCAGCTGGCAGTCCACCGTTAATGACGTTGAAATATTTTACGGTGCGCTGGATATTTTTATGCTGCCTGCACACATCGAAGAGTTTGGGCTTGTCGCACTTGAAGCCATGGCATGCGGCACGCCCGTCATGCTCTCCATGGGTGTTGGCTGCGCAGAGCTTATAGAGGATCGTTATCCCGAGCTCGTGCTTGATGCCGGAAACGTTCAGAAGTGGGCGCAGTGTGCCAGGGCGATTCTTGAAGATCCCGATAGATGCGAAATGTTGGGCAACGAGCTGGCTTCGCTGGCAAAAAACTACTCGCATGGACAGCAGCAGCAAAAACTGATTAACGCTTTCAAGGCGCTTGTTGATGAATACCCCGCCCGTTGAACAATACAGCCCTTCTTCAAGGGCTTATTTATAACGACTGAACAGGCTGGTTTAATTTTTCAGGGCTTTTAACCGCATTTATTTCAAGGAGTGATACCTGCCGTGTCACAAGTCTGGGCGATAATGCTTTTATGTGTGGCGATCGCGATTGTTGGTATTTTGCTTGCGATTGTCTGGCGTATGTATGGCGAGCTGCAACGCCGCAGGCTGCGTCAGGAACAGGAGCAGGCGCAGGCGGAATATCAGTGTCTTTCCAACCTTAACGTTATTGGGCGAGCCATGCAGGAAGGGCAGATGGATCTGGTAGAAGGCTGTCTGCGCGCTCGTGTCATTATCGACATCCTTGATAGCGGCTGGTGGCAGGACAAGGAGCTTGGCATCATCGCGGATGTCAGCGACAGCGTAGCCCATCTGCATACGCACCAGGCACGTTCGGCCCTGACAGCCAGAGAGAGGATGCAGGAAGATCGATACAGGCTGCAGGTGATCAACGAGCACGAAGACAATATCCTTGTCGCAGCCCGTAATCTGATCGATCGCACGAGTCATGTAGTCAGGCATTGATCAAGGCTAATGTCATGAGGATTCTTTTTCTCGAAGTTCGTGACCATCAACCTGAAATTTAATCAACATTATAAACAGGGTTTGACTTTCAGCGCTTTCAGTGCGAAAACAGTGTTCGAATACGTCACAATGGATTGCCAGTGACGCGTTTTTCATCATGGCAACGTAACGTTGTTTCCAGAGGTCAAGGCAGGGTCGTTGCAGGCTGGCTCCAGCGCTACTGATATGCTTTTCTCGTTGATAGAAGAAAAACTTTCTAGTGCCGTTGGCGTTGCCTATACTCGGAACCGCTTAGTAACAACATCGTTGCCCTAGCGTTGCAAAAAAGAAGGAGTCTTGCATGAATAAATCAACAACTGGCTTGCTGCTGGGATCCGCTCTCGTAATGGGCCTCGCCGGCTGCGCCAGCTCAGGTTCTCAATCTTCTGGTGCTTCCTCCAGCGGTGATTCCTGGTACTCTTCTCCTTTCGTCTGCGGTCTGGCCGGTGGCCTGATCGGTGGTGGCCTCGGTTACGGTGTCAGCAGCAATGACGATGAAGAAACCGGTGCCGCTGTCGGCGCAACTGCCGGTGCAACAGCAGGTGCTCTGCTTTGCTCGGGTGGCGATAGCCGTGAGATGGATTCCGATAACGACGGCGTTCCGGATTCCCGCGACGAGTGCCCGGGTACTCCGGCTGGTGTTGCTGTTGATGCCAAGGGCTGCCCGATCGATACCGATGGTGACGGCGTACCGGATTACCTCGATCAGTGCCCGGGTACTCCGGCTGGCGTAGAAGTCGATTCGCGCGGCTGCCCGCTGGATTCCGACGGTGACGGCGTGCCGGACTACCAGGACCAGTGCCCGAACACCCCGGCCGGCACTCAGGTCAACGCTCTGGGCTGCCCCGCAGCACTGGTACTGCGTGACGTCAACTTCGAGTTCGACTCTGCCAAGCTGACGTCCAATGCCGAGCAGACGCTGAATGAAGTCGCCGAAAAGCTGAACAGCAATGAGCAGGTTCGTGTTCGTCTGGAGGGCCATACTGACTCTGTCGGCAGCGCTTCCTATAACAAGGATCTGTCTCAGCGTCGTGCCGAGTCTGTACGTGACTACCTGGCCTCTCAGGGCGTTTCCTCTGATCGCATGGAAGCCCTTGGCTTCGGTGAAGAGCGTCCGGTCGCCAGCAATGATACTGCCGAAGGTCGCGCGCAGAACCGTCGTACCGAAGTTCATCCGCTGGGTGACGACGGCAAGCTGATGGATCGTACCGGCCAGAACGGTGGCAGCAATCAGTAATCCTTACTGACTGTCACTCAAGAAAAGAGGGCGCTTCGGCGCCCTCTTTTTTTATATCGATGCCCTGCAGCAGCATCGACGGTCATTGCAATTCAGAGGTATCGACTGGACGACATTTGTTACTCTTTGCTAGTTTACATGCCGTTTTGATAGCTTGCCCTACGCCTGCCAGTTTTACGGCGCATCTCCTGTGCCCTGCTGACAATGCAATACCTCAAGTGACTCCTGGTAGCGGTCACCACTGAAACAAGGAAGGAACTCCTATGCCCGTCGTCACGCTTCCTGACGGTAGCCAGCGTCAATATGAATCCCCCGTATCCATCATGACCATTGCCGAGTCCATCGGCGCCGGTCTGGCAAAAGCGGCTGTCGCCGGCAGGATTGATGGAGCTTTGGTCGACACGGCCGATGTTGTCGATCATGACGCCGCAGTTGCCATCGTGACTGCCAAGGATCAGGAAGGGCTCGAAATCATTCGCCACTCCTGCGCGCATCTGATCGGGCATGCCGTCAAACAGCTCTATCCTGATGCCAAAATGGCCATCGGTCCGGTTATTGACGAAGGCTTTTACTACGACATCGATTTTGGTCAGTCCATTTCGAGTGATGATCTCGAAAAGATCGAAAAGCGCATGCGCGAACTCATCGATGAAGGATACGACGTTTCAAGAGAATACGTTGGCCGTGATCAGGCCATGGAAGCCTTTGTCAATCGGGATGAGCCCTATAAACAGGATATTGTGTCCCGTATTCCCGAGGGCGAGACCATTCGCCTTTATCATCACAAGGAATATACGGACATGTGTCGGGGACCTCACGTTCCCAATACCCGACATCTGAAATCCTTCAAGCTTTTGAAGCTGGCTGGCGCCTACTGGCGGGGTGATGCCAGCAATACCATGCTGACGCGTATCTATGGCACGGCATGGGCAGACAAGAAGCAGCTCAACGCTTATCTCAAACGGCTTGAGGAAGCGGAAAAGCGTGATCACCGCAAGCTGGCTCGTCAGCTCAACCTTTTCCATCAGCAGGAAGAGTCGCCGGGCATGGTGTTCTGGCATCCCAGAGGCTGGGCCATCTGGCAGGCTGTCGAGCAGTATATGCGCAAGGTTTATCATGACGGTGGCTATCAGGAAATCCGCTGCCCACAGGTCATGGATGTCAGTCTCTGGAAAAAGTCCGGCCACTGGGACAATTATTCCGAAAACATGTTTTTTACGGAATCGGAGAAGCGCGAGTATGCGCTCAAGCCGATGAACTGCCCCGGACATGTTCAGGTATTCAATTCAGGGCTTCACAGCTACCGTGAAATGCCGATCCGCTACGGCGAGTTCGGTGGCTGCCATCGCAACGAGCCTTCCGGTGCATTGCACGGCATCATGCGAGTGCGTGCCTTTACCCAGGATGATGGTCACGTCTTCTGTACTGAACAGCAGATCGAGCCGGAAGTGACCGATTTTCATCGTCAGGCGCTCAGGGTCTACGAGGACTTCGGTTTTAACGATATTGACGTCAAGATCGCTTTGCGCCCGGAAAAACGCATCGGCAGTGACGAGGAATGGGACAAGGCTGAAAGCGCACTGCGCGCTGCACTCACGGCCTGTGACGTGCAATGGCAGGAGCTGCCGGGTGAAGGCGCTTTCTATGGACCCAAGATCGAGTATCACATGCGTGATTGTCTGGGCCGTGAATGGCAGGTAGGCACCATGCAGGTGGACTTCATGATGCCTGGGCGTCTCGGTGCGCAGTATGTGGGCGAAGATGGCAACCGGCATACGCCTGTCATGCTTCATCGTGCCATCATCGGCTCCTTTGAACGCTTTATCGGTATCCTGCTGGAGCATCATGCTGGTGCCCTGCCGCTATGGCTTGCTCCAGAGCAGGTGGCTGTGCTCAACATTACCGATGCTCAATCGTCCTATGTCTCGTCACTGACCGAGCGTTTGCAACAAGCCGGCCTTCGTGTCAAGTCGGACTTGAGGAATGAGAAGATCGGTTTTAAAATTCGTGAGCATACACTTCAGAAGATCCCTTATCTGCTGGTAGTCGGAGATAAGGAAGTGGAGTCGGACAGCGTTGCCGTCAGAACGCGTACTGGTGAAGATATTGGGACAATGAGCGTTGCCGATTTTCTTGCCAGACTTGATACAGAGCGTAGATAGCAGCATTTCTTTTCAGCAATGGAGACTTGACGATCAAGCGAAATAACCAACGTGGGCGCCCTCAGGAAAAGCGCGCACCCATAAATGACCGTATTCGTGCGGATGAAGTTCGGCTTATCGATAGCGAGGGCGAGCAGCTGGGTGTTGTGCCCATGAACGAGGCGCTTGCCAAGGCAGAAGAAGCTGGGCTTGATCTCGTGCAGATATCCAACGCCGATCCGATCGTTTGCAAGATCATGGATTACGGTAAACATCAGTTTGAACTGAAAAAGCAGAAATCTGCTCAGAAGAAAAAGCAGAAGCAGATTCAGATCAAGGAAGTCAAGTTCAGGCCTGCCACCGACGAAGGTGACTATCAGGTCAAACTCAAGAACCTGACGCGTTTCCTTGAAGATGGCGACAAGGGCAAGGTGACCTTGCGCTTTCGTGGTCGCGAGATGGCACACCAGGAAATCGGCCGCAAGCTCATGGAGCGCGTAGAACATGACTTGGACGAGCTTGCTGTTGTAGAATCGCGCCCGAAGATGGAAGGCCGGCAAATGATCATGATGCTGGCCCCCAGGAAAAAGTGATCCGCGGGCAGTTAAACGAGCGTGCCGATGCCATCGCAGCATGACTGTGGTGGCACGGTATGCTGGCCTCGGGTTTTCTAAAAAATATCGTGCGGAGTTATTCTCATGCCGAAAATCAAGAGCAATAGTGGCGCGGCCAAGCGCTTCAAGCGCACTGCAAAGGGCTTCAAGCACAAGCAGTCCTTTCGCAGCCACATCCTGACCAAGAAGTCGACCAAGCGTAAGCGTCAGCTGCGCGGTATGAAGCAGATCCATGATGCCGATCGTCAGCTGATCGAGCGCATGCTCCCTTATATCTGAGTCGATTTTAACAACTGAAGTCAGGAGGCTTTAATGGCCCGTGTAAAGCGTGGTGTCGTCGCTCGTCGCCGTCACAAGAAGATTCTGAAGCAGGCAAAAGGGTACTACGGTGCTCGTTCACGTACTTTCCGTGTTGCCAAACAGGCGGTGATCAAGGCAGGTCAGTATGCCTATCGTGACCGTCGCCAGCGCAAGCGTCAGTTCCGTGCCCTGTGGATTGCGCGTATCAACGCTGCAGCCCGCACTCATGGCATGTCCTACAGCCGCTTCATCAACGGTCTGAAAAAGGCCGGTATCGAGATCGACCGCAAGATCCTTGCTGATCTGGCCGTTCACGAGAAGCAGGCCTTCGGCGCGATCGTCGAGCAGGCCAGGGCTGCCTGACGGTACAGGTGATCCGATCTCACCTGCGCAAGTGCTACAAGGGAAGAGCCGTTGCTCTTCCCTTGTTTTTTTGTGTGGCAACAATTTATCGTCAGATCCCCGATAACAGGATCAATGTGCAGAGCTTTCCTGGTATCTGCAATCTGCCGTTTTTCATGGAGCAGGACGGATGGAGCATCTCTCCACAGTAGTAGCGACGGCAGTCGAAGCCATTGACGCTGCCGAAGATATCAGGGCACTTGAAGAAATTCGTGTCCACTACCTTGGCAAGAAGGGCGAAGTCACAGCCCTGCTGAAAGGGTTGGGAAAACTGCCGGCAGAAGAGCGGCCTGCTGCCGGAGAGGTCATCAACCAGGCAAGGCAAAAGATTGAGGCTGCTCTTGAAGCCAGGCGCACGGTACTTGAAGAGCGTGCCATGGCCGAAAAGCTTGCGGCACAGAAGGTGGATGTCACGCTGCCGGGGCGACGTGAATCGTCAGGCGGGCTTCACCCCATCACGCAGACACTGCGGCGCATCGAGCAGTGTTTTGCACATATCGGTTATGATATCGCAGAAGGTCCCGAGATCGAGGACGACTATCATAACTTCGAGGCGCTCAACATCCCGGCTCACCACCCGGCGCGCGCCATGCATGACACCTTCTATTTTGATGCCCGTCACGTTCTGCGCACGCATACTTCCCCCGTGCAGATCAGGACCATGGAACAGCAGGAGCCGCCGGTGCGTCTGGTCTGTTCGGGCCGTGTTTACCGTAATGATTCCGATCTCACGCATAGCCCTATGTTCCATCAGGTAGAAGGGCTGTTTGTCGACGAGAACGTCAGCTTTGCTGATCTCAAGGGCACTATCGAGGCTTTTTTGAAAGCCTTTTTCGAGCGTGATCAGCTCGATGTGCGTTTCCGGCCTTCTTATTTTCCTTTTACCGAACCCTCGGCTGAAGTTGACATCCAGTGCGTCAACTGCGGTGGGAAGGGGTGTCGCGTCTGTTCCCATACCGGCTGGCTCGAGGTCCTGGGCTGCGGCATGGTGCACCCCAATGTCTTTGCCCATGTCGGGATCGATTCGCAGCGCTATAGCGGCTTTGCCTTCGGTATGGGCGCAGAGCGGCTGGCCATGCTGAGATATGGCGTGAACGACCTGCGTCTTTTCTTTGACAATGATCTGCGCTTTCTCCGCCAGTTCCAGTAATCCGTTTCGGTATAGCGAGGCAAGATGAAAGTTTCCGAACAGTGGCTGCGTCAATGGGTTGACGCAGCGCAGGATGTGCAGGCGATTGCCGATCAGATCACGATGGCAGGGCTGGAAGTTGATGCCATTGAACCCGTCTCGGCCTCGTTTTCAGGGGTTGTGATCGCGCGGGTAGAAGAGGCCAGCCAGCACCCTGATGCGGATCGTCTGCGCGTTTGTCAGCTTGACGATGGCAGTGGTCATCTTCAACAGGTCGTATGTGGCGCGCCCAACGTGGCCGCCGGTCAGAAAGTGGCGCTGGCCCGGCCAGGCGCCATACTCCCTAGTGACTTTGCCATCAAGGAAGCCAGGCTCAGAGGCGTGGCTTCTCACGGCATGATTTGCGCTGAATCCGAGCTGGGACTGGCAGAAGAAAAATCGCCCGGTATCTGGGTGCTGCCGGACAATGCGATCGTGGGTGAGGATCTGAGGCAGTGGCTGGGTCTTGATGATCACAGCATTGACGTTGACCTGACGCCCAATCGCGGCGACTGTCTGAGTGTCATGGGGCTTGCCCGTGAGCTCGGCGTGCTTAATCGCCTCGAGGTCAAGGCGCCGGAGATCCTGCCGGTCACTGCACAGATCGATGACCGTTTCGAGGTCCGTCTCGACAATGGTGAGGCCTGCCCGCGCTATAGTGCGCGCGTAGTGCGCGATGTAGACGTCAGTACGCCTTCTCCGCTGTGGTTGACCGAGTATCTTCGTCGCTGTGGTCTGCGCTCGATCGATATTGTGGTGGACATCACCAACTACGTGATGCTCGAACTGGGCCAGCCGATGCACGCCTTTGATCTGGATCAGCTTCAGGGACACATCGAGATTCGAAACGCCCGGGCCAATGAGACGCTGACGCTGCTGGATGGGCAGGACGTCGAGCTTCAGGAGGACACGCTCTTGATTGCTGACGGTCATGGCCCGCTGGCCATTGCCGGTGTCATGGGGGGAGAGCGTTCGGGCGTCAATGCTGATACCCGTCATGTGCTGCTCGAATCCGCCTTTTTTGCACCGATTGCCGTGGCCGGCAAGGCTCGCCAGTATGGTCTTCACACGGACGCCTCGCACCGTTTCGAACGCGGCGTCGATTCAACCCTGCAGGTGCGTGCGCTTGAACGTGCGACAGGACTCTTGATAGAGCTGGCCGGTGGTCGTCCGGGGCCTGTCATTGAAAAGACCGATCAGCAGGCGCTGCCGGAGGTCTGTCAGATCACGCTGAGCGCCGAGCGCGTGAGCCGAATTCTCGGTATGACGCTGGAGGATGGCGAGATCAGCGATATTCTCTCGCGCCTTGGCATGACTCTGACGCCACAGGGGCAAGGGCACTGGGATGTCAGCGTTCCTGCATGGCGCTTTGATATCCGTCTGGAAGAGGATCTTGTCGAAGAGCTGGCCCGCATTCACGGGTACAACCGTTTGCCCGTACGCTATCCGCAGGCAGAACTGTCCCCGCAGCGCGAGGATGACACGAAGGTCTCTCTGGATGTCATTCGCGAGCATCTGGTGGCCGGCGGCTATCAGGAAGCCATTACCTATAGCTTCGTCTCCGATGAAATCCAGAAGGCATTTGCCCCTGATGCTGTAACGCCCACGCTTGCCAACCCCATTTCCAGCGACATGTCCGTCATGCGCTCCAGTCTTTGGGCGGGGCTGAGTCGTGCGTTGTTGCACAATCTTAATCGTCAGCAGCAGCGTGTTCGCCTGTTTGAAACGGGTCTGGTATTCAGCGGTGATATCGATACGCTGACGCAGGTGCCCATGCTGGGCGGCATGATCTGTGGTACCCGTGATCCGGAAGGCTGGGCGAGCCGTCGGGAGAGTGTCGATTTCTTCGATATCAAGGGGGATGTCGAACACCTTCTGGCACTGGGAGGCGCTGAAAATGAATGGCGCTTTGAGCCCGGTGAACATGTCGCACTTCATCCGGGGCAGTGCGCCCGTATTCTGCGGGGAGATCGTGGTGTCGGCTGGGTGGGTGCACTGCATCCAGCGGTCAGGGAGCGTTTCGGTATCAAGCCCGACGTCTATGTCTTTGAGCTTGAGCTTTCCGCCCTGCAGCAGGGCAGACTTGCCGCCTTTACTCCGCTGTCACGCTATCCTGAAGTCCGTCGCGATCTGGCGCTGCTGGTGGATGAGCAGTTGCCGGTGCAGTCGCTGCTGGATGCGGTTCATGAGCAGGCAGGTGAGGCATTGACGGATCTGCGTCTTTTTGATGTGTATCAGGGCGCCGGTGTTGAAGAGGGGCGCAAGAGCGTGGCGCTGGGCTTGACCTGGCAGCATCATTCGCGCACGCTGACAGATCTTGAAATCCATCAGGCAATTGACAATATTGTAGCGGTTTCCTCGGAACGTTTTGGCGCGTTGCTGCGCAACTGAATGCGGTGACGGGATATGATCTCCTACAGGATGTCGGATAATGAGTGCGTTGACCAAGGCTGAACTGGCAGAGCATCTGCACACGTCGCTTGGATTCTCAAAGCGTGAAGCCAAAATGCTTGTCGAGCAGTTTTTTGACGAAATCCGTGGCTGTCTCAGGGAAAACGAGCAGGTAAAGCTTTCGGGCTTTGGCAATTTTGATCTGCGCGACAAGCGTGAAAGACCTGGTCGCAATCCCAAGACAGGAGAGGAGATCCCTATCTCGGCGCGTCGTGTGGTCACGTTCCGCCCGGGCCAGAAGCTCAAGGCTCTGGTGGAAGAGCACGACAAGGCGTAATCCGTTTCGGTCAAAAAATGACCATGATAATTGCTGTCCTGCTCCTCAAAGCCCCGCTCATGGCGGGGCTTTTCTATATGGCCGTGCAGGAACGGCACCATGATATTATTTCCCAAACTTGAAGAGAGTCATTACAGCTTATGCCCAGTGTAGGAATCTATGTTGCAACGGTTTATGGCGGCGCGCTGGATGTGGCCGAGCAGGTCGCACCTCTGTTTGAGTCGGCGGGATACGATGTCGATATTCATGAAACGCCGATGCTTGATCGGCTGATCGAGCCAAAGCCTGATTTGGCGCTTTTTTGCATTTCCACCACAGGGCGTGGCGATTATCCGGGCAACTTCACCGGGTTGAGCAACGCGCTGGAGCAGCAGCGTCCATCGCTTGAGGGGCTTCTCTATGCGCTGATTGCCATGGGCGACAGCGAGTATGAGGAGACCTTCTGCGGTGCCGGTCGAAAACTGGATGCACTTTTGACCGAGCTTGATGCACATCGTGTGGTAGAACGTCTTGAAGTGGACGCTTCCGAGACGCCGATGGCCGATGATGCGGCGCTGCCGTGGGTCGAGCAGTGGCTGGCAGATCAGTCATGAGCCGGCAGGGATTGCTGGCCAGCGGCGAGCGTATCTCGGTGCTTCTGGGACTGGCCCTGACCATGCTGATGGCGGTGCCGGGCTACTATATCGTTCGTGATAACGAGCGTCTGGTGCTGATCTGTGGCGGCGCGGCAGCGCTGGTGGTCGTGTCTGCCATTCTCTGGCAGCGCGCCTCAAACAGCGTTAGAGCGGATGTCCTCCGGTCACTGAAAAGGCTGCTGCTGTGGCTGGCGGCAGGCATAACGGCCACGGCCCTGTGGCATCTGCTCACAGGTCAGGAGCAGTTCTGGTATCAGTGGCTGCCAAGAGCCATGGTTCTCGGACTTTTGCTGCACGTTGTTTACGGCTGGTGGCGTCCTGCACGGTAATGACGCCACCAGCACGCTGATCGCGTATCAGGCGTTGAGGGTATAGCAGGGTACGTATTCACTGCCCGGCAGCTTCATGCGCCCCTGAGCCACGAAAGAGGTCAGCAGTTCATCAAGGGGCTGCATCAGCTCGCTTTCGGCGTTCAGCCGGAAGGGGCCGTGGCGTTCGATCGCACGTACGCCCTGCTCCTTGACGTTACCTGCCACAATTCCCGAGAAGGCGCGACGCAGATTGGCCGCCAGCTCATGTACGTTCTGGCGGCGGTGAAGCGCCAGGCCGGCCATCGAGTCGTGGTCAGGGATAAAGGGCTGCTGAAAGTCGCGGGGGATTTCAAGACGCCAGTTGAAATAAAAGGCGTCCTGGTGTTCGCGACGAAACGCGGTCACTTCCTCGATGCCATCGCGCATGGCGCGCGCCACGCCGACAGGATCGTCGATCATGATGCGATAGTGCTTTTGTGCCTCGGCGCCCAGCGTAAAGGCGATGAACTCATCGATGCGCCGGAAATAGTCGGCACTGCTGGCAGGGCCGGTAAAGATGATCGGGAAGGGGATGTCAGCATTGCGCGGGTGCAGCAGTACGCCCAGCAGGTAGAGTATCTCCTCTGCGGTGCCGACGCCGCCCGGGAAGATGATGATGCCGTGCCCGACTCGAATAAAGGCCTCGAGCCGCTTTTCAATATCCGGCATGATCACCAGTTCATTGACGATCGGGTTGGGCGATTCGGCAGCAATGATGCCGGGTTCCGAGATCCCGAGATAGCGGCTGTTGCGACGACGCTGTTTGGCGTGGGCCACATTGGCGCCTTTCATCGGTCCTTTCATGGCGCCCGGGCCGCAGCCGGTACAGATGTCCATGTCGCGCAGGCCCAGGTGATAGCCGACCGACTTGCTATAGTCGTACTCTTCACGCGAAATCGAATGCCCGCCCCAGCAGACCACCAGATTGGGATCGCGCGAGGGTTTCATGACGCCTGCGTTACGCAGGATATGAAAGACGGCGTTGGTAATGCCTTCAGCAGAGTCGAGATCAAAACGGCCGTGCTTTTCGATCTCGTTGGAGACGTAGACCACGTCGCGCAGTACCGAAGAGAGCAGCTCGCGGATACCGCGGATCATGCCGCCATCAACGAAGGCATGCGCCGGCGCGTTGGTAAGTTTCAACCGGATCCCCCGATCCTGCTGAATGACCTCGATATCAAAGTCGTGATAGGTCTCCAGAACGCTGCAGCTGTCATCGACCATGGTGCCGTAATTCAGAATGGCCAGTGCGCAGCGGCGCAGTACATCGTGCATCCCGTTGGAAGACGTATCCCGCAGGCGATTGACTTCCTGCTGTGAGAGTACTTCAAGACTGCCTTCCGGAGAGATGGTAGTCGAAATGCGAGTGGCTTCTGTCATCCTCTTCGATATCCTTTTCCTGCGATCAACTAATGCCAGAGCGAACCCTGACGGCAATGTCATCAGGTCGTCCGGCTCAGAGCGTTCTGCCACAGCTCCTCGATGCGTCGGCGATCATCTGCTTCCATGGCATCTTCCATGAAGGTGCTTTCCAGCCACTGTCGATAGGTGGCATCAAAATCCTCGGCTGTCACATCCTCAGGATCGTAATGCGCCATCTCCTGTACAAGCTCGATCTGTGGAATCATGTAGCCCAGCGCAAAAAGATCATCATCGGGGGCCTCGGACTCCATTAAAAGCAGTGTTTTCTTGATGTTTTCGGCGCGTTCCAAAAAGGGATCGGACATGAGGGGTATTCCAGTGACCAGGGGTGTCAGAAAGCATGTTTGTGGATGCTAACACGAGAGCACGGGGAGCTCATGCGAGCCACGGCATTTTCTGATAAGGTAGCCGGTCACGCCGTATCTGTCTGATCAGAAATGAAGATTTTATCTGCCCCGGCCACACACTGCGGTCAGGGCCGTTAGTGAGCTGACAACGCCTCATGTTCAATGCCCAATATTTCAAGACCTTTATCACGCTGGTGGAAACAGGCAGCTTTACCCATACGGCGCACAAGCTGGAAATGACCCAGCCCGGGGTCAGCCAGCATATTCGAAAACTTGAACACTATCTCGACAAGACCCTGCTGCGCCGTCACGGCCGCCGTTTTACCCTGACGGAGTCGGGCAGACGCGCCTATGACTACGCCATTCGACTGTTTGCCGAGCACGAGCAGTTTCGTCATGCGCTGGATGATGAGTCACTCAGCAGCGGTGACTGCCGTATCGCCAGCCCTTCCAGCATCGGGCTGATGTTTTATCCCTTTTCACTGGGATATCAGCAGATCCATACCGGTCTGACGGTCAGCTATAATTTTGCCTTCAATGCCGAAATCGTTCAGGACGTCATGGCTGATCGCTACGATCTGGGGATCGTGACAGACATCACGCGCCATCCTGATCTTGAATATGAACTCTGGCATCACGAACCGCTGTGCCTGGTCGTGCCTGCCGATTTTCGCGGCAACGGCATTCAGGAGCTGCTGGCGCTGGGGTTCTTGAACTACTTTGACGGTATTCACAATGCAAGCCAGGTGCTGCGTGAAAACTACCCCGACGAGTTTCGCTCGATCAGTCATTTCCCGCAGAAGGGGTATACCAACGATGTGGCGGTCGTCCTTGATGCCGTCGCAAGAGGGCTGGGGTTTACCGTCGTACCACGGCCAGTGCTGGAAACCTCGCCCTGGCAGCGTCAGGTACAGGAGGTACCGCTATCGGTACCCGCCTATGAACCACTGTATGTGCTGACCCGCCGGGGCGTTGAACTGCCTCGTCGTTATCGCCAGCTGCTGGATGAATTCCGTGAGCAGCGCCGTAACGCTCTTTATGGCTATGAAGCGCCCGCTGATATGGTGTCTGACGAGCACAACACCTGAAGCTTTCTCCTGTCTGACCTGCCGGGACACGGGGCTTGCAGGCAACAATCCGACAGCGCACATGATCAGGCCGACAGAGCATCTACTCTGTCGGCCTGAATCGTCACGAGCCATTAATCTTCACGATAGTCATCGATGCTTGGGCAGCTGCAGATCAGGTTGCGATCGCCATAGACGTTGTCGACCCGGTTGACGCTGGGCCAGAACTTGGCCGTTTTCGTGTCCTGTGTTGGGAAAGCGGCCTGCTCGCGTGAGTAGGGCCAGGGCCAGTCGTCGCTGTACAGATCAAACTGAGTATGGGGTGCGTTGACCAGCACATTGTTATCGCGGGCGACATCGCCCTGTTCGATGGCACGAATCTCTTGGCGTATGGCTATCATGGCTTCGCAGAATCGGTCCAGCTCATGACGAGATTCGGATTCCGTTGGCTCGATCATGAGGGTGCCTGCCACCGGAAAGGACATGGTCGGGGCATGAAAGCCGTAATCCATCAGACGCTTGGCGATGTCTTCTTCATCGATGCCGCTGGCGGCCTTGAGCGGACGAATGTCAATAATGCACTCGTGCGCCACATGGCCCTTCCGGCCGCGATAAAGAACGCTGTAGTGCTCGCTCAGGCGGTGGGCCACATAGTTGGCATTCAGGATAGCCGCTTCGCTGGCTTCACGCAGACCTCTGGCGCCCATCATGACAATGTAGGCCCAGGAGATCGGCAGAATCAACGCGCTGCCAAAGGCGGCCGAGGCCACGGCGGTGCCGGGTTCGAAGCGGGTCTTTCCCTGACAGTGCACATGGCTTGGCAGATGCGCTGTCAGATGCGCCTTGACGCCGATCGGCCCCATGCCGGGGCCACCGCCGCCATGCGGAATGCAGAATGTCTTGTGCAGATTGAGATGCGAGACATCGCCACCGTAATCGCCCGGTCGACACAGCCCGACCTGAGCGTTCATGTTGGCACCGTCGATATAGACCTGACCACCATGCTGATGCACGATCTCACAGGCCCGGCGGACGCCTTCCTCGAAAACGCCGTGGGTCGAGGGGTAGGTCAGCATGATGGCCGATAGATCGGCGCTGTGCTTTTCGGCCTTTGCCTGTAGATCATCGAGATCGATATTGCCGTTGGCATCACACTCCACCACCACGACCTTCATGCTGGCCATGGCCGCCGAGGCCGGATTGGTGCCATGCGCCGAGGACGGGATCAGGCAGATGTGGCGGTGCCCCTCATCGATGGACTGCTGATAGCGCCGAATGGCCAGAAGGCCGGCATATTCTCCCTGCGCGCCCGAGTTGGGTTGCATGGAAATGGCGTCGTAGCCGGTCACCTCAACGAGATAGTCTCCCAGCTCTTCAATCATTTTCAGATAGCCGGGCACCTGCGATTCGGGGGCAAAGGGATGAATATCGGCGCACTCCGTCCAGGAGAGCGGCACCATCTCGGTGGTGGCGTTAAGCTTCATGGTGCATGAGCCCAACGGGATCATGGCATGGGTAAGCGACAGGTCCCGATTTTCGAGACGCTTAAGATAACGCAGCATCTCCGTTTCACTGTGATAGCGCGAAAAGGTTGGATGCGTCAAAAAGCTCGACTGCCGCTGACAGGATGGCGGCAGTTGCGCGTCAGTCTTTTGCAGCTCGGCATCGATCGCGGCGATATCATGGCCGTGCTGGTCGCCCAGTATCACGGTGAAAAGCGATTCGAGATCCTGCAGGGTGGTGGTTTCATCCAGGCTGATGCCCACGCGGCCATCTTCGCGATAGCGCAGATTATGACCGGCGGCTTCGGCGCGCTGTTGCAGGGTGTCGGCATCATCAACGCGCAGCGTCAGCGTATCAAAGAAGTGCTCGTTTTCGACGTTGATCTGACCGACTTTCAGGCCATGGGCCAGAATCCGGGCCATCCGGTGCACGCGTGTGGCAATGGTGCGAATGCCCTCGGGCCCGTGATAGACCGCGTAGAATCCGGCGATGTTGGCCAGCAATGCCTGAGCCGTACAGATATTGGAGGTCGCCTTCTCGCGGCGGATGTGCTGTTCACGGGTCTGCATGGCCATGCGCAGCGCCGGTTTGCCGTGACGATCGCGGGAAACGCCGATCACGCGCCCCGGCATGGATCGCTTGAGATCATCGTTGACGGCAAAAAAAGCCGCATGCGGGCCGCCAAAGCCCATGGGGACGCCAAAGCGCTGAGCCGATCCCAGCGCAATATCGGCACCCATTTCGCCGGGTGGCTTCAAAAGCGCCAGCGCCAGCAGGTCCGTGGCGACGGCCACCATGATGTTGCGGTCATGGGCACGTTCAATGAGGTCGCCGAGATCCGCGACACGGCCATCCTCGGCCGGATACTGCACCAGCGCGCCGAAGACATCGTACTGCTCGAGCGTCTCGAGGCGGTCAACGATGACCTCAAGGCCCAGCCATTTTGCTCTGGTCTGCACGACGTCCAGAGTCTGAGGGAAAATGTGATCCGCGACGAAAAAGGCCGAGCTCTTGTTTTTTCGATTGGCACGTTTGCATAGCGCCATGGCTTCGGCCGCTGCGGTGGCTTCATCCAGCAGGGAGGCGTTGGCCAGCGCCATGCCGGTCATGTCCATGACCATCTGTTGAAAGTTGAGCAGCCCTTCAAGGCGCCCCTGGGCAATTTCAGGCTGATAAGGCGTATAGGCCGTATACCAGCCCGGATTTTCCAGCACGTTGCGTGCGATGACCGCGGGCATGATGGTGCCGTAATAGCCGGCGCCGATGTGGTTTCTCATCACTCGATTCCGGCCCATCATCCCTTTTAGCCGGGTCAGCGCCTCGAGTTCCGAGACGGGCTCGGCCAGCTCGAGCTCGTTTTTCAAACGAATATCGGGCGGGATGGCGTGATCGAGAAGTTCCGCCATCGAGTCGGCACCCAGTGCCTCCAGCATGTGATGACGTGCCGTGGCGTCGACCCCGATGTGACGGTCAATAAACGCATCATGGGTGAAGAGTTCATTCAGCGAGCGGGAGTCAGCGGCCATGGCATATCCGTAAGGTGACGTATCAGAAGGGTTCTGCAGGGTGCAGCAGACGGATGAACAAACGATGCATCAAAAGCTTGTGACAGCCGGGAGGAGGTCAGCCTCGTGGTGTCAGTCGTAAACGCTATCGGTCGTCGCGATCAGTCGTTTTCTTCATTGGCGACAAGCTCGGTATAGCCATCGGCATCCATCAGCGATTCGAGTTCATCGGGTTCGGCCAGGCGAATCTTGATCAGCCAGGCATCGTCATAGGGACTTTCGTTGAGGCTTTCAGGAGCGTCTTCGAGCAGCGTATTGACGCCGAGCACCTCGCCGCTCAGCGGCGCATAAAGGTCGGAAGCGGCCTTGACCGATTCGACCACACCGAACTCCTCACCGGTTGTGATGGTGCTGCCCACTTCGGGTAGCTCCACAAACACCACATCGCCCAGTGCCTGCTGGGCATGATCGGTAATGCCGATGGTAACGGTGCCATCGCCATTGTCCTGAACCCATTCGTGGCTGTCCGAATAGCGAAGGTTAGAGGGGATCTGGCTCATGTTGTATGTCCTGTTCAATGCCAAGATGACGGATGGCGAAACATCCCGGGATAACGAGGCTGACCTGCCTATAGGGTGGCTTCAGGCGGCCTGCTCGTCCACTGCTGATTGCGGATCGGCAATTTTGTCACGTCAGCGTGTTTCCGATCGGAAACTTTTTGCTTATCGTAACGTTGCCAATTACTGACCGAAAGGGGCAGACGTGAAAAACGTCGGCCTCTGATATGCCTTGCCATGACATCAGGAGAGTCAGCCTGTAGATTCTCATGAAGCGCCAGTAACGAATGGTGTTCATTGGATAATGACGTCAATAACAAATACGGGGATATCGGTCATGGATGTTTTACAGGGACTGGTGGAAGGTATTAACGGCGTGGTCTGGGGACCACTGATGCTGGTGCTGCTGCTGGGTGTCGGGCTTTATCTGCAGATAGGACTCAAGGGCATGCCGGTGCGCAATATCGGCCGCGCCTTTGCCCTGCTCTGGCAGGGGCGTACGCCGGGCGAAAAGAGCAGCGGCGAGATTTCATCGTTCAACGCGCTGATGACGTCGCTGTCGGCCACCATCGGTACGGGCAATATTGCCGGCGTGGCCACCGCCATCGCGCTGGGTGGCCCAGGAGCCGTATTCTGGATGTGGATGACGGCACTGGTAGGCATGGCCACCAAATACGCCGAAGCGGTCTGCGCCGTAAAGTATCGCGAGCGCGATGACCACGGCAATTTCGTGGGCGGGCCGATGTATTACATCAAGAACGGCCTCGGCAAGCGCTTTGCCTGGCTGGGGGTACTGTTCGCTTTGTTCGGTACGCTGGCGTCCTTCGGGATCGGCAATACCGTTCAGGCCAACTCGGTCGCCGATGCGCTGTCGACCTCGTTCAATATTCCCACGTGGGTCACCGGTCTGGTCATCATGGTACTGGCAGGTGCGGTGATTCTTGGCGGCATCCAGCGTATCTCAAGCGTTGCCGGTCGTCTGGTGCCGTTCATGGCCGTGGCCTATCTGCTGGCGGGTCTGGTCGTATTGGCCATCAATTATGCCGCTGTACCCGATGCCCTCTGGTTGATCGTTCGTCATGCCTTCACGCCCATTTCGGCCGCTGGCGGCTTTGCCGGTGCCGCCGTCGCTGCGGCCATTCGTTTCGGCGTGGCGCGAGGCGTTTTCTCCAATGAAGCCGGTCTTGGTAGTGCACCGATCGCCCACGCCGCAGCGCAGACCAATAGCCCCGTCAGGCAGGGCATGGTGGCGATGCTGGGGACCTTTATCGATACCATCGTGGTCTGCTCGATCACGGCGCTGGCCATTGTGACTTCCGGGCAGTGGCTCGAGGGGGATTCCGGTGCTTCGCTGACGTCGCTCGCCTTTCGTACGGCCCTGCCCGGACCGGGCGACTATATCGTGGCCATCGCGCTGGCGATTTTTGCCTTTACCACCATCCTGGGCTGGTCTTACTACGGTGAACGGTGCTTTCAGTATCTCTTTGGCAGCGGCGCCGCGCGCTTTTATCGCATCGTTTTTGTGCTGGCAATTCCTGTCGGGGCAATGGCACACCTTGATTTCATCTGGCTGCTGGCGGATACCTTCAATGCCCTGATGGCGATCCCCAACCTGATTGCGCTGGCGCTGTTGTCACCGGTTGTGTTCAGGCTGACACGGGAGCATTTTGCCGAGCAGAGTGGTGGTCAACGTCAGAAATAGGCGGATGCCACAGGCGTGTCCTGTTCAAGAGGGCACGCCCGTGGAGCAATTTACATTCATGAATCGGGTCTGGAGGAGTTATGTCAACCCTGCATCGAACGCCGCTTTACAGGCTCTGGCAACAGCGTGGAGCAAAGTTCGTTCCTTTTGCCGGCTACGAGATGCCAGTGCAGTTCGACATGGGGATCAAGCGCGAGCATGAGCATACCCGGCACCAGTGTGGTCTATTCGATGTCTCGCACATGGGTCAGATGCTGATCCGGGGAAGTCATCCCGCACAAGCGTTGGAGCGCGTGTCTCCGATCGATGCCGTTGGCATTGCGCCCGGACGTCAGCGTTACGGCCTTTTTACCAGCAACGTGGGCGGTATTCATGATGACTTCATGGCGGTCAATGCCGGTGACCATCTTTATCTGGTGGTCAACGCGGCGTGTCGCGCCTCGGATGCAGCACTGCTGAGAAGCGGGCTGGGGGATGAAGGGGCGCTTGAAGTGCTCGAGGATCGGGCGCTACTGGCGCTTCAGGGGCCCATGGCGCGTGAGGTCATGCGCAGGCTGTGTCCACAGGCGGCAGCACTGACCTTCATGCAGCACGCCCGATTCGAGATTATGGGACATGAGCTCTGGGTCAGCTGTTCAGGATATACCGGGGAAGATGGTTTTGAGCTGTCGGTGCCCGATGACGGTGCCATCGAGATCGCCGAGTGGCTGCTGGAGCAGGAGGCGGTGGCCCCCATTGGTCTGGGCGCACGTGACTCGCTGCGTCTTGAAGCAGGTCTTTGCCTGTATGGCCACGACATGGATGGAGATACGACGCCCATTGAAGCCTCTCTTGGCTGGGCGATCGGCAAGGCACGGCGACAGGGCGGTGCGCGTGAAGGCGGCTTCCCGGGGGCTGATGTCATCCTGACTCAGCAGGGCAATCAGGATACCGATTACGTCAGGGTCGGGCTGAAAGCCGACGGCAGGGCGCCGGTGCGCGAAGGCGTCGAGCTTTTCAATGCCAGTGGTGACCCCATCGGCAGGGTCACCTCCGGCACCTTTGCGCCGTCCATTGGCGTTCCGGTCGCCATGGGCTATGTTCGACGCGAATTCAGCGAGCCCGGTCAGACCCTGCAGGCCGAGGTTCGCGGCCGGCGCCTGGACATGAGCGTCACGTCGATGCCTTTTGTCACCACCCATTATTATCGTGGTTAGCCAAAAACCTGAAAGGCCCTGTTTAACAGGGCCTTTTCGATGAGAAGCGAGATGTGAGGGTCTTAAACCAGCCACATGGCAGGGTTGGGCCAGAATAGCAGGGCAAACAGCACCAGCAGTTGCAGGGCGATAAAGGGCAGCAGCGATACAAAAATGTCCTTGAGGCTGATTTCCGGGGGGGCAACCCCCTTGAGATAGAACGCAGCGGGGCCGAAGGGTGGGGAAAGGAACGACACCTGCATATTGACGGCAAACAGGATGCCGAACCATATCGGGCTATAACCCAGCTGAACAATGATGGGGACAAAGATTGGCAGGGTCAGCATTGCGACCCCGATCCAGTCGAGGAACATCCCCAGCACCAGCAAAATGCCCATCATCACCAGGATGATGACGATCGGGGAGACGTCGAGTCCCATGATCATGCCTGATATGAAGCGGTTACCGCCCATCAGGTTATAAACCCCGACCAGCGCTGCTGCGCCGATACCGATCCAGATGATCATGCCGCAGGTCATGAGCGTCTGACCAAGACTTTCGTGCATGGTCTTGAACGAGAACTCACCGCGCAGCACGATCGCCAGCAACACGCCGAACACGCCCATGGCTGCTGCTTCAGTGACCGAGGCAACACCGTCATAGATCGAGCCCAGAACAAGCACCGCAATCAGTGCCGGTACGATGATGGCCTGTAGTGCCTTGCCCCTGGTGGCGAAGGTCTCGCGGCGGTCTTTTTCGGACAACGGAGGACCAAGGCTGGGGTTTTTCAGGCAGCGCGCCAGTACATAGCCGATGTAGGACAGCATCAGGATCACGGCCGGGGTAATGGCGGCGGTAAACAGATCGGCAATGGAAACGCTGGCAATCAGCCCGTAGATGATCAGTACGATCGAAGGCGGCATCATGGTGCCCAGTGAGCCGCCGGCACAGACAACGCCGATGGACAGATGCTTGTCGTATCCCAGTCGTAGCATCTGTGGCAGAGCAAGAATGCCCAGCAGGACAATTTCCCCACCGATAATTCCCGAAAGTGCCGCCAGAAAAAACGCCACGATCACGGTCTGTACTGCAACGCCGCCGGGCAGGCGCCCTGCAAATACACGCATGGCATTGAACAAGTCCTTTGCAATACCGGAGCGGTCCAACAGCGACGCCATCAACACGAACATCGGCACTGCCACCAGTGAATACTCGGTTACAAAGCCATAGATGCGGCTGGTGACCAGCGGCATGGCCATTGGCCCGAACCAGCCAAAGGTAAAGGCCAGTGCGACCAGACCGGTAATGAAGGCCAGCGGCAGGCCGGTAATCAAAAGGGCGAAGATTGCCCCGACCATTAAAATCGTACCGTCGGCAATGGTCATGACGCGTTCTCCCCGTCATTGTGTCGTGCCTCGGCAGATTTGCCCCGAAGAGACTGAATGAAATGGACCAGCGACTGCACGCACATGACCATCAGCGCGACCATGATGATGCCTTTCACCAGTGCCGGAAATGGCGGATTCCATGAAGTACCCGAGCGCTCCAGCTGCCAGTCCCCCATGGGGTTGTGCGAGGCATCCCAGAACATGGTGAAGGCGGCGTAACTCATTGCGAGACAGAACCCGAAAGTGACCAGATCGTTGAAACGATCCAGCCATGAACGCAGCCGTGGCCCGGCACTGTCATAGAGCACGCGCACCCGGATATGACGATTGCTGGCCAGGGCTGCCGGGCCGCCAAGAGCAAAGCTGACGGCCACCAGCATCACCACGCTTTCATGCACCCAGGAGGTCGGGGAGTTGAAGCCATAGCGCATGAGAACTTCATACACACTGATGGCCATGGCCGCAAAAACCAGCCAGGCCGCACCGCGGGCACACCACACGACGCCGCGATCGAGAACGCTGCGCACCGGGTCTGGAGCATGATCAATATGATCAGGGTTGGAGCGAGCGAGTTCCTCCTCGCCAGCCTCGACAACGCCATGCTGTCGTTGAGGGCCTGTAGACATGAGACAGCCTCTGCATCAGAGAAAATTGATCGGAGGATGGCACGGCCATGTCGTGCATCCGGCCGTGCCTGCGCAAGGACTGTTCAATCAGGATGACGTGTCTGTTGCTGCATTGCTGTCTTCGGCGGGCAGCAGATTGTGCGCCTGAAGATAGGCCACGACCGAGTCATAGTATTCACGGGTGATGTCGTTGCGTTCAGCCCACTCGGCCCACTCCTTGCGGGCGATATCGCGGAATTTCGCCCGCTCTTTTTGAGACAGATCAATGATCTCGATGTCTGGATTCTCGCGGGCCTGTCGTACGGCTTCCAGATCGCGTGTCTTGAGCTCGGCGACCATTTCATACGCCAGTGCATCCACTGATGTGGTCAGTATGGTCTGCAGATCGGCCGGCAGGCTCTGCCAGATATCATTGTTGATCGAGACCGCGACCATGGGCAGGGAGTGGAAACCGGGATAAAGCGGATAGGGCGCAAAGTCATGCAGGCCCTGAGCCTGATTGGTAGCAAAAACAGTGTAATCGGCGGCATCGATGACGCCTTTTTCAAGGCCTGTATAGACCTCCGAGCCCGGCAGGTTGACCGGTGTGGCACCTGCCTTTTCAAAAATGTTGTAGACCATGCCCTCCGGTGCTCTCAGCTTGAGCCCCTTCATGTCGGCAATGGAATGTACCGGCTTGCTGGAAGGCAGAGACTCAAGGCCGGTCGCCGCGGCACCGATCAGGTGAAGGCCGTAGGGTTCGACCAGCTTGTTATAGAGTACCTCGCCACCAGCATTATTCATGTAATCGAGAAAGTCGTAAGGATCGCTCCAGGCTCCGACCAGATTACCCATCATCCCGAAAGCAGGATTCTGGCCGGTGAAGTAGCTGGGGTCGGTCAGATGCCCCTGCAGGATGCCGGAACGCACTGCCTGCAGCGTTTGATTGGCCTGTACCACGGCGCCAACCGGTAATATCTCGATGGCGATGCGGCCATCCGACATTTTCGATACGTTGTCTGCCCACGCCTTTTTCATTTCGAACTGGGGCTCACCAGACGTCTCCGATGTCTGGAAGGTCCATTCATACTCGGCGGCCTGGGCGTTAAATGCGGCACTGCCAAGTGCCACAAGGAGGCAGGCTTTTAATGGAAAACGTATAGACATGATGGGTTCCCTTTACCGTTGTTATTGATGTATTCCCGGTAGCGCCGGGCCGCTATCAAAGCAGATCGCGTGAACGCAGAAATTCGGTGGCCGAATCATGGATTTTCTGTGTCATTTCATTGCGACCGGCCCATTCCTGCCACTCCTTCTCGGCGGCCTGACGAAACTTTTTGCGCTCTTCCGGCGGCAGATCCAAGGGGTGTACGTTGGGGTCCTGCTCGAGTTTCGCCAGCGTCTCCAGATCCTGCTCCTTGAGGCGTGCGATCAGGTCATAGGCCATGCGATCGAAGGCCGTCTTGAGCGTGACCTGCAGATCTTCCGGCAGACCGTCCCAGATCTGCTTGTTGATCGACACGGCGATCATGGGCATGGAGTGAAAACCGGGGTAGAGCGGGTAAGGAGCGAACTGATGAAGCCCCTGAGCATCGTTGTTGGAAAGCACGGTAGAGTCGGCCGCATCAATCACGCCCTTTTCCAGACCGGTATAGACTTCGGAGCCAGGCAGATTGACCGGTGTTGCCCCGATCCGCTCGAAAATGTTGTAGACCATCCCTTGTGGGGCACGAATCTTCAGACCCTTGAAATCCTCGATGGTCTTGATCTCTACCGTGGAAGGCACGGACTCCAGCGGGAAGGTGGCCGCTGAGATCAGATGCACGCCGTAGGGCTCGACCAGCTCGTTATAGAGCTCTTCGCCGCCGGCATATTTCATGTATTCAAGAAAGTCATAGGGGTTTTGCCATGCGCCGACCAGATTGCCCAGCATGCCAAAAGCCGGGTTCTGACCCGAAAAATAGCTGGGATCTGTCATGTGTCCCTGCAGGATCCCCGCGCTTACCGCCTGAAGGGTTTCGGTTGGACCCACCACGGCATTGATCGGCATTACTTCAATGGCGATGCGACCATCGGTCATGGTTTCGATCCTGTCGGCCCACTCCTGTTTGATCTTGAAGCTGGGCTCACCAGAGGTTTCAGAAGCCTGAAACTTCCATTCGTATTCGGCGCTATAGGCGTTGAGCGATAAAGTACCCAGCACGAGAAAGGCACCAGCTTTCAGCCAGGGGGGATTCTTCATGGGCGTGCTCCGTTGAACTAGGCGGGCAGGAAAAACGACGGGCCTTCAAGCCTTGCATGCTCGGCAATGTGGTGCGCCATAGTCCCCGTCCGGTTTTTATAATCATGTCGGACACAGCATTCAGTAATACGGCGTAGCTGGCTGTAAGACGTTAGTCCGGAGCGTTACCAAAGTTAAAGAAGGCAGAGCTGGCGGAAGAATCCGTTCCGGCAGTAAGGGGGGAGCTGGGTCGTCATGACATGAATCACGCCACTGAGTGCGGATCCGTGACAATTTCTACTTGTAAAAAAGCCGGCGCTCTTGCGAGCGCCGGCTTACAGATCATTTCTCAGTGCGGTGTCATTGGTTACATGCCAAACAACATGCCGCGCAGGGCAACAATGATTAGTGCCATGCCGTGTGCCAGCACAAAGCCGATCAGGGCGCCGGCGATGACATCGGTGATGTAGTGCAGCCCAAGAATGATGCGCGACAGCATGACCAGTACGGCGAAGGGGGCCACCACAATCAGCATCTGAGGCACAAAAAGTGCTGCCAGGGTGGTAAACATCACCGCATGCAGTGTATGGCCGCTTGGGAAACTGTAGCGATCCAGTGGCGGCATGGTGCAGGGGATTTCAAAGGAGATGTAGGGCCTTTCACGACACAGCCTGTTCTTGAGCAGACGGTAGAGAATGCCGCCTACTGCGGCTGAAAGACCGAAACAAACGCCCAGAAACCAGCCGTACCACCACTGTGTCAGTAGCGGAATGCACAGGCACATTGCAATCCAGGCCGGTGCATCGCCCAGTCGGCTGGCCCAGCGCAGGACAAAAAGAAGGGGACGATAGGCACCGAGGCGAGCCAACCGGTTACACGCCTTCCACTCGAGCGTGTCGAGCCTTTTGAACACTGGAATAAGTCGTTCACCTGCCATCGTTCACCTCCTGTGCCTGAAGCAGATAGTCAATAAAGGCATCGCCAATCTTTGGCCAGCCCAGTGTATGTACCCGCTCGCAGGCAGTACGCCCCATCTCCCGCGCAGAGTCCATATCGTGGCAAAGGGTCACTGCCGCCTCGATAAACTGCGCCGGTTGATCGGGGGCGGCAAGCTTACCGTGTCTGTCCTCACAAATCAGCTCGCCTGCGGCGGCATAGTCAAAGGCCACGACGGCCAGTCCGCTGGCCATCGCCTCGGTGACCACATTGCCAAACGTTTCCGACAGCGACGGAAACAGAAAGATATCCGCGCTGGCGTAGTGTCTTGCCAGCGCTTCGTCGCGCTGAAACCCGGCAAACTGTGCCCATGGCAGCCGTTCTTCCAGTAGAGAACGCTGCGGACCATCACCGACCAGTACCGCCCTGAGATCAGGCTGGTGCCTGCGCATGGCCTCAAGCGTATCGATCAACAGCAGCACATTTTTTTCAGCTGCCAGCCGTCCCACGTAGAGTGCAACGGGGGTATGGTCATCCGCGTCCCATTGCGCTCGCAGCGACGTGTCACGGTGAGAGGGCGAGAAACGCTCGCAGTCCAGCCCTCTACTGAGCACCTTAACATTGTCATAACCGTATTGGGTGAGATTGTCCGCCTGGGCTTTGGTCGGCACCAGTGTCATGGTCGAACGATTATGGAAACGGCGTAGAAAGGGCCTCACCAGCGGTGCCAGCACCTTCAGCATGATGTAGTGACGGCTGTACTGGTCAAAGTTGGTATGAAAACCGCTGATGACGGGGATGCACATGCGGCGCGCCTGATTCAGCGCCGTCAACCCGAGCGGGCCTTCGGTGGCGATGTAGATGACATCGGGTCGATGGGTCCGCCAGAGTCCTGCCACCCTGCGCCGGGCCGGCAGCCCCATGCTGACGCCGTCGTAATCCGGAATGGGGATGGCACCGACCTGCAGCTCCTCGCTCATGAGATCGTCATGATGAGCGGTCCGCGGTCTCGGGCGAATCAGCTGCAGTGCTATGCCACGCGCATGCAGATGGCGCGACAGATGGCCCAGCGTATGCGTGACGCCGTTGATTTCGGGTGCCCAGGTTTCGCTCACAAAAGCGACCTTCAAGGATGAACGGTGATCAGGGTGACGTTGTCCAGTGTCGTCATCGTTCATGACAGTCGCAGGGCGATCCGGTGACGTTTTTGTATCGTGTGTCATCGCACAATCTGCCTGGGGTTGAAGGGGCGTCCGGCGTTGCGGGTATCAAACAGCAGGTCATGGCGACCGGTGCCGGCGTCGCGACGTATTTCGCACACAGGCGTTCCTGCATTGATCCGCTGTCCATTGCTGACCTCAAGGCGGTCACACTGGGCATACACACTTTGCAGATTCTGGTCGTGATGGATGATCACGACGCCCCCGAGCTGGCGCATGGTGCCGGCGAAGCGAACAGTGCCGGAGGCAACGGCGCGGGCGGTTCGATCGCTGCCGGCAGAAATGAGCATGGGCTGCAGGGCATCGCGGCCGTCTTTGCCGAATTCGCGCTGAACCTGACCGCCGCGCAGGGGCCATGACCAGGGGCCGGCCCCCTTCGGCAGGGCGCTGACAGGTGCCGGGGTGGTCCGGGCGCCGGCAGTCCCGCTGGGCCGGGAGGCCGAGGCATTGCCAACAGGAACGGTCAGCATCTGGCCGATGCGTAGACGGTTGGGGTCGATACTACGGTTGGCAGCGCTGATGCGGCTGCTGGAAGTGCCGAAATGGCTGGCAATGCGGCCCAGTGTGTCGCCGCTTCTGACTGCGTAGCGATACTGGCCGTCCCCCGGAGCACGCTCGTTACGACCGGGAAGCATCAGTTGCTGGCCGATGCGCATGTCGTTGGACCTGACCGCCGGATTGAAGCGCTGAAGACGCAGCAGTGGAATGCCGGCCTGTCGGGCAATGGCACTCATGGTGTCGCCACGCTGGACGGTGATGTAGCCGGCCTCGCCGCCACCGCCGGCGTTACGCCCCGCGCAGCCGGCCAGCAAAAGAAGCACTACCAGGATCAGGAGTCGGTGGTACATGAAAGCTGCTGATCCTTTTCCTGCCATAGTGCGTTGATCCATGCCTGAAAGCGTTCCCTGTAATGCGTGTCGTTGAGGTAGTCACCGCCGGGCATCCAGTCAGGGATATCCCGTCGTCCTGCCCTCAGGTCGATGACCGCGCTTTTGCCACATAGCAGATCCCGAAAGCGGGTTCGGCCATGGCGATAATCAAGAGTGACGTCGATGATGCCCGAGAGCTCGTGCCCCATCGCCGTCATGACCAGGGCGCAGCCGCCGGCCCGCGGTTTGAGTAGATGGCGATAGGGGCTCTGTTGCTGTTCATGTTTAGTGCGGGTAAAGCGCGTGCCTTCGGCAAAGTTGTAGATGGTAACAGGCGTACGATCGATTTGGGTCAGCAGTTTTCGGGTGGCTTGTAGATCGTGACGGGCCAGATGCGGTCGACGCTTCAACTGCGCGGCACTGTAGCGTCGCATCATGGGAAACTCGAGCGCCCACCAGGCCAGCCCGAGCACGGGCACCCAGATCAGCTCACGCTTGATGAAAAAGCGCGGCATCGGCAGGTGATCATGCAGGGCGTACAGCATGACAAACACGTCCGTCCAGCTGCGATGGTTGGCAATGACCAGCCAGTGACGCTGTCGCGACAGCGTATCGGGGATCGAGATGCGCCACTCTGGCTTGAGCCAGTGCCGTATCCAGACATTGTTGCCGGTGATCCAGAGGCTGGCGATCCTGTTCAGGCCGCCAAGCAGACGCCGCTGCATCGAGGGGAAGGGAAGGATCACCTTTAAAAGACTGAAAAGAATCAGCGGTATGCCCCAGAACAGCGTATTGCTGACCAGCAGCGTGATACTGATGATGCCCTTGAGCCATGCCATGGTATGCCGATCCTTGTTGCAGTGCCCGTATCCTAATGGATCGTCCCTGTCGGGCCCAGTCGGTATGACACTGCGCTGTCGGGGGCACTACAATGCCGACCCGCCTGAAACGTAGCGACCTATCCATTACCACGGGAGTATTGAGTGCGGAATCTGCCATCGACATTACCAGTCCTGTTCATCTGTGAAATCTTCTTTTTGCTGGGCCATGGTCTGATCATGACCCTGCTGGGCGTGCGCATGTCGCTGGAAGGGTTTCCCTCGCAGATGGCCGGGCTATTGATGTCGAGCTTTTCTCTCGGCTTTGTGGTGGGCAGCTATCTGCTTGAAAAACGGATTCGCTCGGTGGGCCATATTCGCGTGTTTTCCGCCTGCGCCGCAGTACTTGCCGTCACTGCCATGCTGCACGGGCTGTGGGTCAATCCGTGGGCATGGCTTTTCTGGCGTCTGTTTGGCGGTGCCGCGACGGCCGGGCTGCTGATGGTCATGGAGTCATGGGTTTCGGGAGAATCCAGCAACGACAATCGGGGACGGGTGCTGGCGATCTATCTGGTCATCTCCACCACTTCGCTGGCGGGCGGACAATGGCTGCT
The DNA here is from genome assembly GCF_900112585.1 of Kushneria avicenniae. Taxonomy (GTDB): domain Bacteria; phylum Pseudomonadota; class Gammaproteobacteria; order Pseudomonadales; family Halomonadaceae; genus Kushneria; species Kushneria avicenniae. The sequence goes on from NZ_FOLY01000001.1 coordinate 104,522, forward strand.
CAACGTCGCGGATCCGGCAACGATGGTCCTGTTCAGCGTGACGGGCATCCTGTTTGCACTCTCTCTTATACCGTTATCCATTGATCGCATTCACGGGCCGGTGCGCTCCGGACACGAAACCGCGCTCAAGCTGCCGCTCAAAACGCTTTACAAGCGCGCCCCCGTGGGGCTGGCAGGGGCCTTTGCGGCCGGCATGATGGTACAGGCCTTTTTTGCGATGACGCCGTACTACGGCCAGGAAATCGGGCTGTCGACCGGTCAGACCGCTCGGTTCATGTCCATTACGACTCTGGTAGCGCTGGTGGCGCAGTGGACGCTGGGGCGCATTTCCGACCGGCTTGATCGGCGCAAGGTGATCCTGTTCATGGCGCTGGTCATGGCCATATCAGGAGGCGTCATTTCCATGGTGGCGCGCGTCGACTATCTGTTTCTGCTGCTCGTGGCCTGTCTGCACACGGCCATGCTGCATACCCTTTACTCTCTGAGTCTTGCCCATACCAATGACTGGCTGGAGCCGGAGGAGGTCATTCAGGCCAATGCCAAACTTCTGATCTGGTACGGGATTGGCTCGATCGTCGGGCCGTTCAGCGCATCACTGGCCATGCAGTTTTTCGGCCCTGATGGGCTCTGGATGTTTCTGGGGTGTGTGTCGCTGTTGCTGGCGGGATTTATTCTCACGCGCCTGCGAGGCCGCCGCAGCTGGGCCCCTGAAGTGGCTCAGGAGCCCTGGGTGCCGACCGCGCCGATGGAGACCTCTCACTACGTAGAGCTGGATCCGCGCTATGAACCGCATCAGTTCGAGCTCGAGTTTGGCGTGGAACACGGTCAACAATAGCGGCCGGTGGCAGTTTCAGCTCTGTGGCAGATGAGCGATCGCCGATTGCACGCCCTGGCGGTAGCTGCCGCCAAACATGTACAGGTGGTTGAGCAGCGGATAAAGCTGGAACAGCGCGCGTCGGCGTGGCCAGTCCCCGGGGGCGTCCCCGTCCCAGTAGGCCTCATAAAAGGCATCGGCCGGGCTGCCAAAGAGTTCCAGCAGAGCAAGATCTGCGTCAGGGTAATGGCGATAAATCGCCGGATCGATCAGCGTCGGGCCCTGTGTGCTGAAATGCACGTTACCGGACCAGAGATCGCCATGCACCAGGCTGGCCGGGGCATCCGGCAGCCAGCTTTCCAGCGCGTTGGCAACGCTTGAAATCTGATCAAACAGTGCACGATCCATGCGTTTTTTCTGCAGACACTTCTCCGCCATCGGTAGCAGGCGACACTCGCGCTGAAAAACGCGCCCGTCGTTGTAACCGGTGTTGAGCTGTGGTGTGGTGCCGGCAAAATTATCGCGGTGCCAGCCATGTTCAGCGCTGGTATGGGCGTGCAGGGCGCGAAGCCCGCGACCAAAGGCCTCGTGCGCCTGCCGATCGGGCCGGGCCGGTGGCAACCAGGTCATGACCAGAGCACCGGGCAGCTCGCCCACGATATCCGGAATGATCAGACCGGTGTCCGCTTGCCGCAGTGCTTTCAGGCCGTCGGCCTCTGCTTCAAGACCCTCGGACTCGGCGTGTTTGACCACTACATCGCCACTGGCCGTGGTGACCCGCCAGACCTGTCCGATATCGCCGCCACCGAGTGGCTCTGGGACGTTTGTGGCGTGAATGCCAAGCGCCTCAAGCGTGGCCTGTGGTGTTGATGACGTCATGACGCGCTGCTCCCGTATCGACATGAGAAATGTCTTTCCAGCGTAGCAATGACATAAAAGCGGATTAAGCCGGCGCTCGATCAGCTCTGATCCGGCGCGTCATCGTCATGCCCCCGGCGTCCTGGCGCATCCCGGTGATGGTGGTCTCTCTCCTCGCTCTGAAACAGCTTGTAGAACTCCTCGATGGCGGCACGATCGCTTTCCAGCAGCTGGGCGTTGTCGTTGCGGTATTGATAGGACTCTTCGAACAGACGAACGTCAAAGTCGCGGAAGGTTCTGACCGCCTGGCTGGCACTGGCGCTGGGATAGCCCAGACCGACCAGCACTTCCTGGGAAAGCTCGAGACTGGCCGCAAAGGTTTCCCGTACGACGACTTCCACACCCAGCTCCTGCAGGCGCCAGGCATGGTGGCGGTTACGGGCACGGGCATGAATGCTCAGGTCGGGATAATTTTCTCGCACCAGCCTTGCGATGGTCAGCGAGGCCTGTTCGTCATCCACACAGATGATCAGCATACGGGCGCGGTCGATACCCGCCGAGCGCAGCAGCTCCAGTCGGGTGGCGTCGGCATAATAGATGCGCGAGCCAAACTGGCGAATGAACTCGACCTGGCGAATGTTGGGGTCCAGCGCTGTAAAGCGCACGTTCTGCATCTTGAGCACGCGCGCCACCATCTGCCCGAAACGTCCCAGCCCGGCGATGATGACGGGAGGCTCATCATCGGGGAACTGATTGTCCCAGCCGGTCGTGGGCTTGAGTCGATTCCCCAGGCGCGTGCCCAGCGTATACAGAAAGGGCGTGCACGCCATCGAGATCGTTACGGCCGCAATACAGAGACTGGCGATGCGCTGTTCGAAGACGCCGGCGGCCACGGCCGTGGTCAGCAGGACGAAATCAAACTCGCCCCCCTGGGCAATCACGGCTGCCAGCCTTGGAATGTTCTGACGCGGCAGGCGCGCAATGACGCCGACCACGCAAAGCACCAGTATCTTGACGACCAGAATGGCCAGCGTGATGCCGATCACTGTCAGCAGATTGTGCAGCACCAGCACCAGGTCGACCGACATGCCGACCGATAGGAAAAAAAGCCCCAGCAGAATGCCCTTGAAGGGCTCGATGTTGGCTTCAAGCTCATGTCGATAGGGCGTATCCGCCAGCAGAACCCCCGCCAGAAAGGCACCCAGCGCCATGGAAAGACCGGCCTGTTCCATGACCCAGGCCGTGCCCAGCACCATGAAAAGGGCGGCGGCGGTAAAGACTTCGTGCACCTCGCTGCGGGCGACGACGCGCAGCACGCGCGGAAAGACAAAGCGACCGACCAGCAGTGTGGCCACCACGATCGCGGTGGTTCTGGCAATCGTCAGCCACAGATTGGCGTCTTCAGCGCCGCCGTTGCCGGCAAGAATGGGGATGACCGCCAGCAGTGGAATGACCGCCAGGTCCTGAAACAGCAGGATGGCGAAGGCGCTCTGGCCATGAGGGCTGGCAAGATGCTGATGCTCGGTCAGAAGCTGCAGGGCAAAGGCCGTGGAGGAGAGCGCCAGCGTCAGCCCCAGCAGTATCGAGGCGGCCTGCCCCAGACCCAGCATGAACCCCAGCGGGGTCAGCAGCAGGCCGGTCAGCAAAAGCTGAAGGCTCCCCAGCCCGAAAAGACGCCCGCGCAGGCGCCAGAGCCTGGATGGCTCCAGCTCCAGCCCGATCACGAACAGCAGCATGACCACGCCGATTTCGGAAACATGAAGGACCGACTCGGGGTCGGCAATAAAGCCGCTGATGGAAGGCCCCAGAATCAGCCCCGCACACAGATAGCCCAGTATCGATCCCAGACCAAAGCGTGCAAACAGGGGAACGGCCAGCACGGCAACGCCCAGCATGACCGTCGCTTCAAACAGAAAATGCATGGTGGGCTCTCCAGGCGATTCGGGGCGGGGGGCGAAAACAGCCGGGACTGTCATGGGATTGACCGTGCCGGCCGGTCGCGTCAAAGACGATCAAACGTCAGCGATACTGCCCGCTGTCGGCCTTTTCGATCAACGCCTTCAGCGGCGAATAGATGTCCGGAGTGCAGGCCAGCAGATTCTCGCCGTAGAGCTCTGAAGAGATGCCTTCCGGGCAGTCATAGACATGACCGATACGCGCGCCGGCTTCTCGTGCAATCATGGCACCGGCGGCAAAGTCCCAGGGGGAGCTGCTTTCATAATAGCCATCCAGTCGGCCACAGGCCACGGCGCAAAGGTCCAGTGCAGCGGCGCCGTTGCGACGGATGTCGCGGCAGTTTTCAAGCACCGCATGCAGGCGTCTGAGCAGCGGGAAGCGGGCGTCGCGGTCATAGGGGAAGCCGGTACCGATCAGGGAATCATCAAGCTTGCGCGTCCCGCTGACCGAGATTGGATCGTCGTTGCACCAGGCACCGCCACCACGAAGCGCGCTGAAGGTTTCGTTCAGAAAGGGGGCATGAACGACACCCATCTGTACACGTCCTCGATCGGCCCAGGCGATGGACACTGCAACATGATGATGGCCATGGGCAAAGTTGACGGTGCCATCAATGGGGTCCACGACCCATAGCGGCCTGTCCTCCCCGAGATTGTGACGCCCGGGCGAGAGCTCTTCCGTCAGGCGAGCTTCCCCCGGGAACAGCGACTCAAGCTGCTCGTTGATATAGCGATCAACGGCAACATCGATGTCGGTCACCAGTTCATTGCCATGCTTGATGTTGCGCTGAAGGCTACCTCCCTCACGCGCTTCCCTGATACGTCGTCCAGCCTCATGGGCGATACGGGTGGCCTGCTCGAGGCGCTCTTCAAGGGTCATGCAAACTCCTGTCAGATGTTGTCGTTAAAGATGGGTTGCTTGCAGGGCATGACTCAGCGCTTGACCGGGCGTTTTTGCAGCTTGCGCTGCAGGGTGCGCCGGTGCATGCCCAGGCTGCGGGCGGTGGCAGAGATATTGCCGTCGTTTTCCTGCAGGACGCGCTGGATATGCTCCCAGGTCAGTCGATTGACCGAGGGCGGATTTTCGGCAATCTCGGCATCCGGATTGCCTTCCTGAGCATCGAGAGCCTGCAACACCTCGCTGACCTCGACCGGCTTGCAGAGATAGTTCACGGCACCAAGCTTGATCGCCTCGACGGCCGTGGTAATGCTTGAATAGCCGGTCAGGATCACGATTCGACAGGCCGGGCTGATCGAGAGCAGCGTCGGCAAGAACTGCAGTCCCGAGCCTTCCTCGAGCTTCAGATCCAGCGTTGCGTACTCGGGCGGCCGGTGCTGGGCGAGCTGGCGGGCTTCTTCAATGGTGGCCGCCAGCATGACATCGAATTCCTGGCGCGTCAGAGCGCGCTCCATGATTTGGCGAAAGACGGGGTCGTCGTCAACGACCAGAAAGGAGGCCTTTTCGTGCATGACGTTCATTCCTGTGACATGGAAGCGGGCACGGCCGGATTGGCGTCCGGATGCGGCAGCCTGACCTCGGTCAGCGTGCCCCCTTCGGTCTGGTTGTAGAGACTGACGCTGCCACCGAAACGGTCCAGCGTCGAGTGAGTCAGAAACAGCCCGATGCCCAGTCCTCTGGACTGGCCGGAGATAAAGCCTTCTCCCATGCGACGGGCAATTTCCATCGAAATGCCCGGGCCATGATCGACAATCGAAATGACGATCCGGCGCGTGTCTTCCTTGAAGGAACTTTCACTCAGGGATATGGCGATATCCTGCGGATTGGCATCGGCGGCGTTGTTGAGCAGGTTCATGATGGCCTGATCCAGTGTCGGGTCGGCCATCAGCGGTATCGCGCGATGCTCGATGTCGATCGTATGAGTGACATCGGGGCGCATCACCAGCCAGCGCTGAATCAGCGTTTCGAGCCAGTCGGCGGCATTGACGCGGGCGGGCGGGTCGCTCTGGCGGCGTTCGGCGCTGGCCACTAGCTCGCGCAGGTGACGCTTGCAGGTATCGACCTGGCTGCGCAACAGATCAAGATCGGCGCGCTGCGTGTCGGTGACGGGCTCGGATTTCATCTCCTCGATCAGCATGATCATGGTGGACAGCGGTGTTCCCAGCTCATGCGCGGTACCGGCTGCCTGACTGGCCACGGCCAGAATCTGCTCGTTGCGCAGGGCAGCTTCGCGCGTGTGGGACAGCATGCGATCGCGTTGGCGCAGGGTATCGGCCATGCGAAAGATCACGAAGGTGATGAGCCCGGCGCACAGGGCAAAATTGAGCCACATGCCCAGAACATTGAGCGTCAGAAGGCTGTCGCCGATCGTATGGCGAAGTTCCGGCACCGGCTCGAAAAAGACCATGAGCATCGAGTAGGCCAGAAAGGCCGAGGCCGCCGTAATGCAGGCATGGCGCCATGGCTGGGTCGCCGCCGCCATGGCCACGGGAATCAGATAATAGGTAATGGCCGGGTTGGTCGCGCCGCCGGTGTAATAAAAGATCAGTGTCAGGCCCGTCACATCGATAAGCAGATGAATCAGATACTCGATATCGGTGACCTGACGCGTCTGACCGAGCCGCCACCAGGTTGCCACGTTGAAAAGTCCCATGGCAACGATAATGGCGATGATCGGTACGATCCGGAGCTTGAAGTTCATGACCTCGATGCCAAAGAGGATCACGACCAGAAAGCAGGTCCAGGTAATACCGCGGGCGATGGTCAGTCGTACCAGGTTACGAGCCGGAGTGGTCAGCAGTAGCGGCTGCGTCATGAGCGTCCAGAGCGAAGAATGTAGCCGTATGTGTCCATGATATCGCAATCACCATGGGGGCGTGGAGTAAAGAATCGGTCAGGCGTGTGGCGGTTATTCAAACACTGGCGCTGCGGTACGATCGCGCCTAACGTGAGAAGAGCCGGGCGGGCACCCGGAACGATCCTGACATGCCCGCTCGGCCCTGCGCCTCGAAGGAGGAGATGATCATGATGATGCAATCCCGTGTTGATGCCTGTCGTATCCCCCCGATGGTCATGAGCGAACCGCCGGTCCAGCCACCGGATCCGGAGCCGCATTCGCCGCCCGAAGAGCCACCACGGCCGCAGGAGCCGCCGGTAGAGGAGCCACCGCTGGAAGAACCGCCATTGCAGGATCCGCCGCCGTCCCAGCCTCCGCCTGAAGTACCGCCGGAACAGACACCCCCCTATCAGTCCTGATATTGATATCGGGGCACGAACGCTTTGTTTACTCGACAGCCGATCCCGCGGGGTCGGCTTTCTGCGGCCCGTTTGACCGAGGTTGTGGCCGATCCATCGGGTCTTCTATTCCCGCACTCGGGAGTGCCTGTAGAATACGCGCAAATCCGTTCACGCCCGACTGTGTACATAATGACTACTGAAGCACCCATGACCGATACCCGGATCGCCCAGGAAGCCAGCCTTCGCCGAACCTTCGCGATCATTTCCCACCCTGATGCGGGCAAGACCACCATTACCGAAAAACTGCTGCTGTTTGGCAACGCCATTCAGGTAGCCGGTGCTGTCAAGAGCAAGCGCCAGGACCGCAGCACTACCTCGGACTGGATGAAAATGGAGCAGGAGCGTGGCATCTCCGTTACCACCTCGGTCATGCAGTTCCCCTACAAGGGGCGCATCGTCAATCTGCTCGACACGCCGGGCCACGAGGATTTCTCCGAGGACACCTATCGCACGCTGACCGCGGTGGACTCGGCGCTGATGGTGGTAGATGGCTCCAAGGGTGTCGAGGACCGTACCATCAAGCTGATGGAAGTCTGCCGGCTGCGCACCACGCCGATACTGACCTTCATCAACAAGATGGACCGTGACACGCGCGATCCGATCGAGGTGATGGACGAAATCGAGACCGTGCTCAATATCGCGTGCGCGCCGGTGACCTGGCCGATCGGTATGGGTCGCCATTTCCGTGGGGTCTATCACCTGATCAATGACACGGTGCATCTCTATCGTCAGGGGCAGGGCAACCGTATTCCGGAAGATGTCCGGATCGAGGGGCTGAACAATCCCGAGGTGGATGAGGCTCTGGGCGCCGCGCAGGCCGCCGAGCTGCGCGATGAGATTGAGCTGGTACAGGGGGCCTCGCACGAGTTTGACCTGGACGCCTATCGCCGCGGCGAGCTGACACCGGTGTTTTTCGGCACGGCCATGGGCAACTTCGGCGTGCGTGAAATGCTCGATGGCTTCGTCGAGTATGCCCCGTCGCCTCGTCCGCGTGAGACCAACGTGCGGGAAGTCGCGTCCGAGGACGGCAGTTTTACGGGCTTTGTCTTCAAGATACAGGCCAACATGGACCCGCGTCACCGTGACCGGATCGCCTTTCTGCGCGTCTGCTCGGGCAAGTATGAGCGCAACATGAAAATCCACCATGTGCGCATCAAAAAGGACGTCAAGATTGCCGATGCCCTGACCTTCATGGCCGCTGACCGCGCCCATGTCGAGGAAGCCTGGCCGGGCGATATCATCGGGTTGCACAACCACGGCACTATCCAGATCGGCGATACCTTCTCCAGCGGCGAGCAGATGCGCTTTACCGGCATCCCGCATTTTGCCCCCGAGCTCTTTCGCCGCGTACGTCTGAAGGACCCGCTCAAGACCAAACAGCTCCAGAAAGGGCTTCAGCAGCTCTCCGAAGAAGGCGCAACGCAGGTCTTCATGCCGCTGGACAACAACGATCTGATCGTGGGCGCGGTCGGCCTGCTGCAGTTTGATGTGGTGGCCCACCGTCTCAAGGATGAATACAAGGTGGACTGCATCTATGAGCCGGTCAACGTACAGACCGCGCGCTGGATTCACGGTGATGAACGCAAGCTCGACGAGCTGCGCAACAAGGTCAGTACCAATCTTGCCATCGATGGCGGTGGGCATCTGACCTATCTGGCGCCAACCCGGGTCAATCTGCAGCTGATGGAAGAGCGCTGGCCCGATCTCTCCTTTGACGCCACGCGCGAGCACTGATCAGTAAGGGAGCCGGAGGCAGCAGGCCTCCTGGACTCTCGGGGCCTGATGGTTCGCTATAGTAAGGCTGGTAAGCGGTAAGGCTTTTCAACAGCGCTGCGGTGGTCGCCTGCTCGACCATCCCCAATGGTATTCAGGCCCGGGAGAGAGTGGTATGCCAAGGTTTTTCAGAGAGTTTCGGGATTTTGCCGTCAAGGGCAACGTCGTGGATCTGGCGGTGGGGATCATTATCGGATCGGCCTTTACCGCCATCGTCAACAGCCTGGTCAAGGATGTCTTTACGCCGGTACTGGGACTGATCACCGGCGGCATCAATTTCACCAATCTGTTCGTGGTGCTCAAGGACGGGGCGCAGACGGCAGGGCCCTACAATACGCTGGCAGATGCGCAGGCAGCGGGGGCAGTGACCATCAATTACGGCATTTTTCTCAATGCCATGATTTCGTTCACGCTTGTCGCCATGGTCTGCTTTCTGCTGATTCGCAATATCCACCGTATTCGCGAACTGGGCACGCGCAAGGAAGAGGACGCACCGGCAGCAGCGCCTACCGTTCGCAACTGCCCTTTCTGCATTACGCCCATCTCGGTACAGGCCACCCGCTGCCCGAGCTGCACGTCCGTGCTGGACAGCCCGAAGGATACTGCCTCCACGACATGATGGCTGCTGGCGGACTGGTAACAATGCAACGTGTTGCGCCGGGTCATGACCCGGCGCATTTGTTTGCCCGCATGGAGTGGTTCAGTCGGTCAGGGTTTCCGGATCGAGTCGTTCCAGTGCATAGGGCAGTGGCATCAGATGCGCCGGCTGGCCGTTGACGCTCAGTGACGGTATGTCATCTTTAGTGGTCACAATGGCCAAAAGCTCGACATGGTCGTCCGCAGCCGGCGCACTGCTGACCACTTCTCCCAGCGCCTTGTCACGGTCGGTATCAACCACGTCCGTGCCGGGTGTTACTGCCTCGTTGCCGGAGATGGTGAATCGCATCAGGCGCTTTTTGACCTGACCCCGATAGTGTGCTCTGGCCACGACTTCCTGACCGGTATAGCAGCCCTTCTTGAAGCTGATGCCGGCCAGCGCTTCCCAATTGAACATCTGCGGCAGCCACTTCTCGCGCTGTTGCTCGTCAAGCCATAGAAGACCGGCTTCAATGTCCAGCCGTTTCCACAGGGCGGAGGGTGCCAGGACAAGGTCAGAAGATGCTGCCTGGCAGATCGTAGCGAGTCTTTCGTGCGGCGCGATCACCATCAGGCGCATGGTGTCGTGAGGATGGCGGGTCACGGCCAGCGCCTCATCACTGCTGACGCGCACGCCCCACATCGCCTGTGGCAGCGCTGCAAGGGCAGGGTCAAGCACCTTGCCGACCTGTGGTCCGACCAGACCGGCAATGCCGAGATCATCGCGCAGGGTCAGTTCGGCCTTGTAGAACGCGGCGTATTTACTCAGATGCTGATGCAGTGCTTCGGCGATGCTGCGATCCAGCAGCATCCAGAAACACTCCGACGTTACTCGAATGATCTGAACGTTGGCGATCACTCGCCCCTTGGGCGTGCAAAAGACCGCTGGCGGGGCGATGGTCGAGGTGGCGTGCGCGGTCGAGGCGCTTGCCTGCCCCTGCAGGAATCGGTCGCTGTCCGGACCGCGGACCTCCAGAACGACCCGGTCATCCAGCGGAACAAGGGCCGTCTGGTTTTGAAGATCAGGATTGATGTCGGTCTGCGAAGGCAACGACTGCTCATCTGACAGGTGCTGCAGAAAGGTCTGTCGGTGCGGGTGGCTCATGGTGACTCCAGAAAAATTTGCGCAAACGGTGCCAATGACGCAGGGTTGACCTGCCTGCACTGCGTTGTCATATAACGGTGCATAGCCGGGCAGGAACATCACTTTACCAGCAAGTGCAAGCACTGCATCACTATCAGGAGAGAAGGACGTCATGGCGTTAACATTTACCCTCAGTGGCCTGAAGGATTCCGATGATGTCAATCGGCTGACCACGGCGCTGATGGAGCTTGATGGCGTGGATACCGTTCAGGTCGCCCGTGAATGGCTCGAGGTGGAAGGGCGCGTGCAGCCCGGGCGCGTGGTCGAGGTCATCGAAAGACTGGGATATTCGTCAAAACGCTGACACGTTTGATTCGTCACGCTGAATCAACGATATCTGACCTCCCTCATGGCCGGGGGAATGAAAATGGTCCGGGAGAGTGAAAAACGATGAGCATTCTTGTTGAAACAGAACGTGAAGGGACGCTGCGTCAACGCATTGTCTTCAACGATCACGACGCGCTTTATGCCGACGCCCCGGCCAGTGCCGGCGGTGAGGAGAGTGCGCCGGACCCGCATGATTACTTCGATATCTCGCTGGCGACCTGCAAGGCAATGACCGTTTTGATGTACGCCCGTAGAAAGGAGATGCCGCTCGATGGCGTCAGCGTTCGCGTAACCCGCGACAGCAGCAACGAGCGGGATGGGCATTATCGGCTACAGGTCGATATCGGTCTGATCGGTGATCTGAGCGCCCAGGCCCGTGACCGTCTCCTGGAAGCCTCCGAGCAGTGTCCGATCCAGAAGCTGATGACCTCCGGGCAGATCGATATCGAGACGCGCGCCCATCTGGGTGGTGCCTGATCAGCGCTTTTGCGACACGGATCGACACGATCCTGTGACAGGACGCCATCAAACGCCATGCTGCCCTCCCCGGGCAGCATGGCTTGCAATCCCCTGTGCCTGTCTTCATGTAGGTGTAAAACGTCCTTCGTGACGCTTTCCGCTGCTCCACCATCCTGACCATCGACTACGCTTATCGGCGATAACCCGTCCATCGGCCAGCGCGTGCGTGGTGGTTCCGGAGTATTTCAACCTCATCGCTATCTGAAGCGCCTCGGATATGTACAATTTTTCCCTTAAGAGTTAATTTCTTTTAAATTATTATTTAATTTAGTTAGTAACAATACGACTGAGTGTAATATGGGAATTTCAACGCTATATTCCTTTGCCCGAGCTTGCCTTTATTCTTGATAAGGCTAATTTTGTACGTTTATATTCGTTAAAATATTCTTTATATTCTTCTAAAGTGCCTAGCATTTCCTGTTCAAATTCCTTATAGGATTCTTCTGTTTCAGCATCAAAATCACTGTAAATAGCTTCAAATTTATCTATGTGCTTCTCAATAGTGTTTAGCTCAAATTCTCTATATTCTTGGCTATTAATGGCTTTATCAGAGATGTAATAGCTTGTCCTGAACTTTTGCTTATAATGATCATTTGCGCCTGATAATTGTAAGTAGACTTTTTCAAAAAACTTAAAGCTGTCAAGTTCTCTGTGTATATATAACATCCCTTTTAGTGTTTTCGTGTAGCTGGATTATTGAAACCCGCGCAGAGTTAATATTGAAAAGTTTGGTTATAATTGATGTGGTCTCGCATCTGCCAAATGAAAGAATTTGATTTATAATCGAAGAGAATAAATGTTCTGATTTACTTAGGTCGTAAGCATTTATACCTGTATTCCTTCCGTGAAATATTACATCTCCAGTTTTAAGCGTACTTTTAGGTTCGCAGCCTAATAGTGAGTGTAATCTTATATAGTAATTCACATCAAACTCTATTGGTTCAAGTTCGCTTTCCGGTATCCATTTTTTTCTTTTTTCAATTAGATAGCCTAGATTTGGTTTTTCTTTCAGTTCGGTATTTTGTAAATCGATATCAGTTTCTATATGATCAAACGTGTTTTTAGGGAAAGCCATTTTATATAGCTTTTCTTTATCTTTTAACACAAAGGTTTTGTTTCTTGAGTTTTCAAAATTTTCAAGCATTTCGAAGAACATTTTCTTGTGATGCATAAAGAATTCAAAATTTAAAGTTCTTGCCTGTTGCTTGTTTATTTTTTCCTGTGCAGCAAGATTTTGTTTGAACGCTTTGTCTTGTTTTTTAAGATATAGTAGTGTTCCTATTACTGAAAAAGCAGTGACAAGGGTGAATAGTCCCGAGAGCAAAGTTCCAAAAGTAGACCACTTTTCAATGTCGGTAAGTGGGTTCAGCATTTCGCCAAAAGTGAAGTTATTTGAAATTACGTAAAAGGCTGAAGTTACTATCGCAAAAGCGAAGGCACTAACAATAATTAAGCCAAATGCTCTTTCTTTTGTTATAATATTGGACGGCTTAAATGCCGTTTTTTTAAAAAAGTTAAAAACTATCGAAGATGCTTTGTTAGTTTTCTTTCTCAGCTTTTTAGCTAGCAAATATGATTGGCATCCCATTGCGAAAGAGACTAGGGAACATGCAAAAATACCAATAAAAAAAGCTGTAAGACTCATTTTCACCTCTCTATTTTTTAGCATTTCCTCATGCCTGAGTCGCAACATCAAGTAGACAATGAAAAAACCCGGCACGAAGGGAACGTAGCCGGGCTGAAAGGGTGGGGAAGTGTATTCACACCATTCGAGTGCGTCAGGAAGTCCCCCGGCGACCTGTTACCTATGTTATCGGCAATAATTCAGGCCACCTTCAATAATTAAGTAAAATCTAACGTTTTCACTTTTTGCGGGATACTGTTTAAATGTACAGTAATCGTGTGAGAGTTCTAAACGTTCGAATAGTGAAGGGCAGAAGAGGACACAAAAGGCAGCGTGGTCTAAATTATGGGCACACATGAGACGCCACAGCAGCCAGTCACGAACAGGTGAGATTCTGGCATAGAGTGGAACGCTTAAAAGCCCTGCGTCGGGGCTTTTTTCATACGCATCAACCGCTTAAGTTTATTCATTATTTCTTTACATGTTACCTGCACGGAGTGCGCATGAATCGTGAGTTTCGCATTGCCTCCGACTACAAGCCGGCAGGCGATCAGCCGGCGGCCATCGATGGGCTGATCAAGGGACTGGATGCCGGGCTGGCGCATCAGACCCTGCTGGGGGTCACGGGCTCCGGCAAAACCTTCACCATGGCCAATGTGGTCGAGCGTCTGCAGCGCCCGACCATCGTCATGGCACCCAACAAGACACTGGCGGCGCAGCTCTATGGCGAGTTCAAGTCGTTTTTTCCCGACAACGCCGTCGAGTACTTTGTCTCCTATTACGATTACTATCAGCCCGAGGCCTACGTGCCTTCGTCGGATACCTTCATCGAGAAGGACGCCTCGGTCAACGATCATATCGAGCAGATGCGCCTGTCGGCGACCAAGGCGCTGCTGGAGCGTCGTGACGCCCTGATCGTGGTGTCGGTCTCGGCCATCTACGGTCTGGGTGATCCGGATCAGTATCTGAAGATGCGTCTGCATTTCAATCGCGGTGAGCTCATCAACCAGCGCGATTTCCTGCGTCGGCTGGCGGAGCTTCAGTACACCCGCAACGACACGGACTTTCGGCGCGGTACCTATCGCGTGCGGGGCGATGTGATCGATATCTTCCCGGCCGATGCTGATGATGAAGCGGTGCGCGTGGAGCTTTTTGATGACGAGATCGACACCATCAGCCTGTTTGATCCGTTGACCGGAGAAGTGCGCGGCAAGGTGCCGCGCATGACGATCTACCCCAAGACGCACTATGTCACGCCGCGAGAGACGATTCTCGGAGCGATCGAATCAATCAAGGAAGAGCTGGCGGAGCGGCTCAAGTATCTGCGCGATCATGACCGTCTGGTCGAGGCGCAGCGCCTTGAGCAACGCACGCTCTACGATATCGAGATGATGCTGGAACTGGGCTACTGCAACGGGATCGAGAACTACTCCCGCTATCTCTCCGGTCGTGATCCAGGGCAGGCGCCGCCGACCTTTTTCGATTACCTGCCCGACGATGCGCTGGTGTTTATCGATGAGTCTCACGTCAGCGTTCCGCAGGTAGGCGGTATGTACAAGGGGGATCGTTCGCGCAAGGAAACGCTGGTCGAATACGGTTTCCGTTTGCCCTCGGCGCTGGATAACCGCCCGATGAAGTTCGAGGAGTGGGAACTCATCCTGCCGCAAACCGTTTTCGTCTCGGCAACGCCCGGGCCCTACGAAGAAGCGCACGCTGGTCAGGTGGTCGAGCAGGTGGTGCGTCCGACCGGACTTGTCGACCCCGAGATCGAGGTGCGTCCTGCCAGCACTCAGGTGGATGATCTGCTCTCCGAGGTGAAGGCCCGCGTGGAAGTGGGCGAACGGGTGCTGGTCACGACCCTGACCAAGCGCATGGCGGAGGACCTGACCGACTATCTCAGCGAGCACGAGATCCGGGTGCGCTATCTGCACTCCGACATTGATACCGTCGAGCGTGTCGAGATCATTCGTGACCTGCGTCTGGGCAAGTTCGATGTGCTGGTAGGGATCAACCTGCTGCGCGAGGGGCTGGACATTCCGGAAGTGTCGCTGGTGGCCATTCTGGACGCTGACAAGGAAGGCTTCCTGCGTGCCGAGCGTTCCCTGATCCAGACCATCGGGCGTGCGGCTCGTAACGCTCACGGCAAGGCCATTCTCTACGGGGATCGCATCACCGGCTCGATGCAGCGGGCCATGGACGAGACCGGACGCCGACGCGAGAAGCAGCTTGCCTTCAATGAGCAGCATGGCATTACGCCGCGCACCATCACCAAGAACGTCGCGGACATCATGGAGGCGGCGCAGGCCCCCGGAACTCGTCGCGGCAAGCGCAAGGACGAACGGCAGGTAGCCGAGTCGGAAGGTCAGTACACGCCTGAAGCGATCGGCCGAATGAGCCTTGATGATGTCAACCGTGAGATCAAGAAGCTCGAGGATCGCATGCATGAAGCCGCTCAGAACCTTGAGTTCGAGACCGCCGCGTCGCTGCGCGATCAGATGCAGACGCTCAACGCGCGCCTGATCGAGCTGAAATGACGTTCAATGTCCCGTGTCAGGGAAGGCACGGGACATTGTGTCGTTGAGCATTGGTGATTAACAGGACAATGGACGTCAGAACATGCCGGAAGGACCCGAAATAAGACGTGTTGCCGATCGACTCGGCAAGGTGCTGGCGGGGCGCACCATCGAGGATGTCTGGTTCGCCTTTGATCGGCTCAAGCCGTTCGAGGCACGCTTGAGGGGGCAGAAGGTCACAAGCGTCGATAGCTGGGGCAAGGCGCTTTTGACCTGCTTTGAAGATGACCATGTCATCTACTCGCACAATCAGCTTTATGGCGTCTGGCGGATCATGCGCCGCGGCAGTGAGCCTGCCGGCAAACGCTCGCCTCGTCTTCGCCTGAGCACTGCGACGCATTCGGCGTGGCTGATGAGTGCCTCCGATATTTCACTCTGGCGCCGCGAAGAGCTTGATCAGCACCCGTTTCTATCAAGGCTGGGTCCCGATCTGCTTACCCATGATGTCAGCATTGATGATGTCGTGGCCCGTCTTCAGGACGCGCGCTTCATGCGGCGTCGATTGGGGGCGCTGCTGCTGGATCAGCATTTTTATGCCGGTATCGGCAACTATCTGCGCTCGGAAATTCTGTTTTTTGCCGGCCTGCACGAGCGCTATCGGCCCATGGATCTCGACGCTTCGCAGTGTCGCTGTCTGGCCGAGCAGGTCCTGGAGGTGACGGCGCGTGCCTGGCGTCATGCTGGCGTGACCAATCTCAAGGCATGGCGTGACCCCATGATCGAGGCCGGTAAGCCCAGAGAACGCTGGCGTCATGCGGTGTTCAATCGCGCTGCCGAGCCCTGTCATGCCTGTGCCACGCCGATTGAAAAAATCATGGTGTCCTCACGCCGGCTCTATTTCTGCCCGCACTGTCAGGCCGACAGATCCTGATGCAGACATCAGGCCATCCGGGGAAATGATTCATGTGTCGTAGTGGGTTATGCTCTCCCCACTGCTTCAATGACAAGGGTGGGTCCCCTCAATGACAGCCTTGCTGGGCGGTCTGTTCATTATCTGTCTGCATCTGCTGGGCGCGCTTTCGGGGCTCATGGCATTGATGTCGAGTCGCACGTCCCAGGGGGCCATCGCCTGGATGATTTCGCTGGTCACCTTTCCGTATCTGGCCATCCCGGCCTACTGGTTTCTGGGGCGGCCTCGCTTTTATGGCTATGTCTCGGCGCGTGAACAGCGCGATACGTCACTGAGGCGCGTGCTTGATCGGTTTCGAACGCTGGTCGAGCCGGCCTTTGCCCATCCCGAGGATGCCCGTCTTCGCGCGGTGGAAAGGCTGGCCATGCTGCCGATGACCGGTGATAACCACTGTCAGCTGCTCATCAACGGTCACGACACCTTCGAAAGTCTGTTCGAGGGCATCGAACAGGCCGAGGATTACGTCCTGATCCAGTTTTTCATCGTGCGGAACGACGCTCTGGGGCAGGCGCTCAAGAGGCGACTGATCGATTGCGCCGCGCGCGGCGTACACGTCTTTTTCCTCTACGACGAAATCGGCACGCACGCGATGCCGGATCGTTACTTTGAGGAGCTGCGTACGGCGGGAGTTGCCGTAAGTCCTTTCGGTTCCTCGAAGGGCTGGCGGCATCGTTTTCAGGTCAACTTCCGCAATCATCGCAAGATCATGGTGGTTGATGGCCGGCAGGGCTGGGTGGGCGGTCTCAACGTGGGCGTCGAGTATCGTGGCGAGAGCAAAAAGCACGGCCACTGGCGGGATACCCACCTGAAGTTGATCGGTCCGGCCGTGCTGGGGCTACAGGAGTCCTTCTGGGAGGACTGGCACTGGGCAACCGGTGATATCCTGTCGCTGGCCTGGCATCCGCGCCGGGCACCGGGAGAGGCACAACAGCATGTCGTGATCGTGCCTTCCGGCCCTTCGGACCCTCTGGAGACGGCAAGTCTCTTGATTCAGCACGCCATCAACCAGGCCAATGAGCGCTTCTGGGTGACCAGCCCCTACTTTGTACCGGACCAGGGCGTGCAGGACTCTCTCAAGCTGGCGGCCCTGCGCGGTGTCGACGTGCGCGTCATGATGCCGGAGCGTCCCGATCACCTGCTGGTGTTTTTATCGGCTTTTTCGTTTCTGGGCGAAATGATTCGCGCCGGTGTTAAAATATACCGTTATCAACCCGGTTTTCTGCATCAGAAGACTTTCCTGATCGATGATCACACCAGTGCCGTCGGTACCGTCAATCTGGACAACCGCTCGTTTCGGCTCAATTTCGAGGTGACGGCCTACGTGGCAGATCAGGGGTTCGCGGCCGACGTGGCGCAGATGCTGGAAAAGGACTTTGCCAGCTGCCGGCAGGTGACACTCGAGGAGATTACCAGGCGACCGCTGTGGCACAAGCTGGCGGCGCGGGCGGCCTATCTGGCATCACCGATACAGTGATCGGTGATGCCACAGGCGAAGAGGCCGGGTCAGGTGCGGGACGGTCCGGCGTTGTAGGTTTCCAGATCGATTTCACGCTCGCTCTTGCCGATCAGGGTCGTGACCATGATATCACCCGAAACGTTCACGGCTGTTCTTGCCATGTCCAGAATCCGGTCAATACCGGCGATCAGGCCCAATGCCTCCAGCGGCAGATTGGTCTGGGCGAACACGATCGACAGCATGATCAGTCCGGCGCCGGGCACCCCTGCCGTGCCGATCGAGGCGAGGGTGCCGGTCAGAACGATCATGGCGTAATCCACCATGCTCAGGTCCGTACCGGTCAGCTGCGCCACAAACAGGGCAACCACACCCATGTAGAGGGCAGTACCATCCATGTTGATGGTGGCGCCGACCGGCAGCACAAAGCCCGCCACGCCCTGAGAGATGCCGAGCTTTTCACGCGCGCAGCGAATGGAAACGGGTAGCGTTCCAGCGCTGGAGGCCGAAGAGAAGGCCACCACAATGGCATCCAGACTGCCGGTCAGATAGCGCATCGGATTGAGCCGTGCCAAAAGTGACAGCAGGCCGCTGTAGACCACCAGCACATGCATAATGCAGGCGAGATAGACAACGCCGATGACCTTGATCAGCGGAATCAGTACGGAAAGACCGTACTGGCCGGCGACCACGGCAATCAGGGCAAAGACGCCGACCGGGGCACAGGCCATGATCAGCGAGGTCAGCTTGTAAAGGGCTTCGGCGACAGAGTTGATAACCCGAATGGCGGGCTGGCCGCGCTCGCCGATCAACACCAGCGAAATGCCCAGGGCAATGGCGAAGACGATGATCTGCAGAATATTGCCTTCCACCATGGCGCTGATTGGATTGGTCGGTACTAGGCCGACGAGGATCTCGGTCAGGGTAGGGGCTTCTCCCGGTGAGACGCTGTTGTCCATCTGCATCTCGACGCCGGTACCGGGCTGGAAGATGGTCGCCGCCAGCAGGCCCAGCGAGATCGCAAAGGCGGTCGTGAGCAGATAAAGCGCTACGGCCTTGCCGCCGATTCTGCCCATCTTGCCCGGGTCCCCCATCGAGACGATGCCGCTGATCAGGGAAGTAAAGACCAGCGGTACGATCAGCATCTTGATGGCATTGATAAAAAGCTCACCAATGGGTGAGAGCCAGCGGGCGTGCTCACCAAGCAGCCAGCCGGCAATGACGCCCAGTACCAGACCTGCCATAATTTTCTGCCACAGCGGAATGCCACTGCGTGCGCTTGTGTTTCGGGACATGAGACTGTCTCTATTGTGATTGGGTATAGTGATTCTTTTCCAGATAAGCAGCCTATCACCTGACGGCCCGGGGCGGTTAGAATCGCGGCCTCGTGCTTTATGGAATCAGGCGGACAACAGGGCAGGGGCGACGCGTTGAATCTGGAAACCAAATGGCTGGAAGACTTTGTAGCGTTGAACGCTACCCGCAGCTTTTCTGCCGCCGCTCGTCGTCGACACGTCACTCAGCCTGCCTTTAGTCGACGCATTCGCGCGCTGGAACAGGCCACCGGTGTCATGCTGGTCGACCGCTCTACTACGCCTGTCAGCCTGACCTCGGAAGGCCAGCTCTTTCTGGTAACGGCGCGCAGTCTGGTGGAGCAGCTCAACGAGAGCATCAGTCATCTTCGTGGCCTGAACATTGCCGATGAGGCGCTGGATATCGCGGCGGCGCATTCGCTGGCGCTGGCTTTTTTCCCGCGCTGGATTTCCCGATTGCAGAAGGGGGTCGGGGAGCTGCCAACGCGGCTCATTGCCATGAATGTGGGAGATGCCATCCATGTCCTGCGCGATGGCAACTGTGACCTGATGCTGGCCTATCATGACCCCTACGCCACCATGCAGCTGGACAGCGAAGTCTTTCCGTCCTTTTCCATTGGTCAGGTCTGCATGCTGCCGGTCTGTGTGCCGGATGATCACGGCAAGCCGCTGTTTGACCTAGAAGCCGGCGAGAATATTCCGCATCTGGCCTATACCCAGGGCGCTTTTCTGGGGCGCAGCGTTCGCATGCTTTTGAAAAATGATCCGCTGCGACTGCGGCTGCGTACCATTTATGAAACGGCCATGGCGGAAGGGCTCAAGGGCATGGCGTTGCAGGGGGTGGGCATGGCGTGGATTCCGGATTTCTGCATCCATGAGGAGCTGGCGTCCGGACGGCTGGTGCGCGCCGGAGACGAGAAATGGAACATACCGCTGGATATTCGGCTCTATCGCTGCTCGTTGGTCCACAAGCCCGATGTCGAGCGGCTCTGGCATCAGCTGCAGAAACTACCGCGCGATTTTTTGAAAATGTAGCTTTCAGGAGATGGTTTTCCTGGTTGTCGCGTGTCGCACCCTCGCGTGGCTGTGCCAGGCTCTATGGCAACATCTGCAGCAGGGAGACCACCATGCGATACATGCAGGCGCGAATCACTGGTCACGTACAGGGCGTAGGGTTTCGTCAGGCCACGGTGCAGCGTGCTCGTGAACTGGGCGTCGTGGGATACGCGCGAAACCGTGATGATGGCAGCGTGGAAGTTGGCGTCGCGGGCAGTGACGAGCAGGTAATTGCCCTGGTCGAATGGCTCAAGACGGGGCCGCCTGCCAGTCGGGTCGATCACGTGGCGAGCGAGGCGATAGCACCGCAGTCGTGGTCTGATTTTCAGGTCCGCTGACTTCCAGGTCCGCTGACATGAAACCCGACTCGCCGGAATAAAAAACGCCATGCCCTGTCGGCATGGCGTTTTTGATGCTCACATATGTCATGTATCTACATGAGTCGTGTGGCTACTGACCGTCAGCATGGCGCGCAGCCGCAGACTGATCCAGTGCGGTCACGAAGCTTTCTCCCCAGCGATGAATGTCATTGGTGCTGATCACTCGATGCAGACGCTGCCAGCGCTCCTTGCGCTCTTCCAGCGACATGGAAAGGGCTGCATCCAGCATGTCAGCCATTTCTTCGACATCGAAGGGGTTGCACAGCATGGCGCCATCAAGCTCTTCGGCCGCACCTGCCATGTTGGACAGCAGCAGAACACCCGGATCCTCGGGGTCCTGAGCGGCCACGTACTCCTTGGCGACCAGGTTCATGCCGTCCCGTAGTGGCGTGACCAGCCCGACACGGCTCTGGCGCATGAAGCCCATCAGGGTTTCACGGTCGTAGCCGGTGTTGAGATAGCGCAGGGGCATCCAGTCATAGGTCGAAAAGCGACCGTTGACGTGCCCAGCGACGCGCTCCAGCTCGCGACGCAGGCTGGCATAGCGCTCCACCCCGGTTCTCGACAGCGGAGCGATCTGCAGATAGGTCACGTTGCCATAGCGTGTATGGGTATTTTCCAGTAGCTGCTCGAAGGCCTGAAAGCGCTTGTAGAGCCCCTTGCTGTAGTCGAGACGATCCACCCCGATGATCAGCGGGCCGCCCTGCAGGGAATCCTTCAGCCGCTTGCTGCGAGAGGACTGTTCCCCTTTTTCGGCCATCTCGCGGGCGGTATCCACATCGATCGAGATGGGGAAGACGCCGGTATTGATGCGGCGATGGTCATAAATGACGGTATTGCCTTCCACGATGGCCACGCCACTGCGCTCGACATTCTCGAGGAAATGCCTGAGGTCGGTAGCGGTCTGAAAGCCGATGGTGTCATAGGCGCACAGATGCTCGATCATGCGCTCATGATGCGGCAGGATGCGAAACACTTCCCACGGCGGCACGGGAATGTGAAGGAAAAAGCCGATCGGGTTCTCCACGTTCATCGTGCGCAGATAATGACCGGTCGAAAGCAGCTGGTAGTCATGGACCCAGATGGTGGCGTCACCGTCCTCGGGGATTTGACCGGCGACCTGACGGGCGAACCGCTCGTTGACGTACTGATAGCCGGCATCCTTTTCACGCGAATACTCGACCATGTCCGAGCGGTAGTGGAAAAGAGGCCAGAGTACCTCGTTGGAATAGCCGACGTAGAAAAGCTCGTGCTCCTGCTCTGTCAGCGGGAAGGTCGCAAACTGCACCCCCTCGTTTTCATAGCTTTCAGGCGCATGCTGTTCTGCATCGTCCACCAACTGGCCGTTCCAGCCCATCCAGAGCCCGCGCGTGCGGCTCAGGGCATTCATGACACCTACCGCCAGTCCACCCTGACTGCCACTGTCCTTGTCGGGTGAAGGGACGCGATTGGACACTACGATCAATTGCTTCAAGGTTTCCTCCGTGAAATCTGTGATGCCTTCATGAGTGTTGCAGCCGGTCAATCCACTGATCGAGCCACTCGTGTACGGCGTCAGGATTCTTCAACCGGCTGCCGGCAATGGTGTCGCCCGTACCGACCTTGATCGCCATGCCCTGATGGGCATTGACAGTGCGAAAGCCGTCTTCATCGGTGCGATCGTCGCCGATAAATACCGGGCAGCGCTGCGAAAACGGAGGCACGGTCAGAAAGCGTTCAAGAGCCGTGCCCTTGTCATAGCCACAGCCCTTGATCTCGAATACCAGTTTGCCCTGATGAAGCTCCAGAGCGTCGGGATACTCCTCGATCAGGGCACTCAATTCAGACTTGAGTATGTCACCTGCCTCGGGGTGGTGGCGATAATGCAGGGCAAGGCTGGCGCCCTTGTCTTCCAGATAGAGCGCTTCATCACGACGGACCTGCTCGTTGACGCGCTGGCGGACCGCTTCAAGCGCTTTCTGGTGATGCTCTGCGATGTGGCGCTCTCCCTGACTGTCACGCCACTCGGCACCGTGCTGGCCAGACATGGCAAGCGTTGGCAGCGTCAGATGCCGATCCAGATCATCAATGGCGCGCCCGCTGATGACCGCCACCGCTCCGTCAAGCAGAGTGGTGAGGGTCTGGAGGCGCGTTTTGAGCGCATCATCCACCACAATGTGGTCAGGGTGGTCCACCAGCTCGACCAGCGTGCCATCCAGGTCCAGAAAGAGCGCCCACGATCGATCCTGTCGGGGCAGCGCGGGCGTATCTTCATTGGCTATCGATTTCACCATTACCTCCCTGTCATGGCGTGACGATCAGGCGCTGGGTGATGAGATCAGTGTCTGCTCGATCCAGCTTGAAACGGCCTTGCCATCCACTTTCATGCAGACCTGAACCTTCGGTGTCCGTGACCAGCGGTCGCTGACAAACTCACGCTCTGCCGGCGCAAAGATGGTCTGACCTTCGGCAGTACCTTCTGTCACGACATCCAGATGACCGGTAACGGTCTCGAAAAGCTCGGGATGGACCAGCCACGCCACGGCGCAGCTGTCGTGCGGACAGCAGCCGTCAAGACCGATGGCACTGCGATAGAAGTCTGCATAGAAGTCATAGCTCTGCGACAGCACTTTGCCCAGTGCGCCCTGGCCTTCTGCGATTCGCGCCATGCTGTCCGGGGTAATGACCGTCTCCAGCGTGACATCAAGACCGACCATCACCAGCGGCCATCCCGCCGTCAGTACGCGTTTGGCGGCGTGCGGATCCGAGAAGATATTGGCTTCGGCCAGCGGCGTTACATTGCCACCACGCGCTGCCGAGCCGCCCATGATGACCACCTGTTTGACGCGGTTGACGACGTCCGGATCAAGTGCAATGGCCATGGCCAGATTGCCCAGCGGCCCGACGGCCACCAGCGTGATTTCACCCGGCCGCTCGCGTGTCTTTTCGACGATGAACTGGGCAGCGCTGAGCTCATGCGCCTTGCCGGCAGGCGTGTGGAGTGTCTGGTTACCCAGTCCATCGGCACCGTGAATATGCGCTGGTACCGGATAGGGCGTTTTGACCAGCGGGTAATCGGCACCCTGAGCGACAGGAATGTTCTGACCGGCCAGCTCTGTCAGCAGCAGGGCGTTGCGGGTTGCGGTCTCGACACGGACATTGCCGAAGGTGGTGGTCAGACCCAGCACCTCAATGTCGGGGTGAGCCATGATCAGGGCGATGGCCTGCGCATCATCCACGCCGGGGTCTGTATCAAAGATGATGGTATGTGTCATGAGCGTCTCCAGATTTGTAGCTCAGGAAAATGAACGCGTTATCAGCGGTGTCATTTCTTTAAGTCGCTGAAAATAATGTAATGCAAGTCTGACATAAGTGTCATGTTCATGCGTAGCCGGCACTCGTGTGTAAAACCGGTAACGCAAAAAGCCCGCCTGGGGCGGGCCTTGTACGGCAGAGATCCTGAAATATCAGCGATGCAGCAGGCCGCGTGCGATCAAGGGCGCAAACACGATGCGATACAGGCCGCGGGTCAATCCATAGAGTCTTTCGATATACAGCGGCTGCAGCCAGAGCATCATGATCGAGGCCAGACCGGCAACAATGACCGCGCCCAGCATGTCCAGCGGAAAATGAACGCCCAGATAAATGCGCGACCACGCGACGGGGCAGGCAAGAATGGCCATCACCAGCCCGATTTTTCGCAGTGTTGGACGCAGGAGAAAGCTGAAGGCAACGGTCGAGATGATCGTCATGTGGTTGCTTGGGAAAGAAGGGGTCGGTGCGTGCGAAATCAGCGTATGGCCCAGCGGCATCATGAAGGGCCGCGGATGATACCAGAGCAATGAACCGATCAGATTGTTGATCAGCAGAGCGCCTGCGGTAGCCAGCAGAGCGGTCAGCATCATCTTGTGGTGATGCTCATCCTTGCTGAGCCAGCCCGCAATCATGACCAGAGGCACGCAGAAGATGGCATATTGCGCCATGACGATGGCAAACCAGACCACCAGAGGGTTGCTCTGCGGCGGGGCATTCATGATCAGAAAAAGGTGTTGATTGAGTGCTTCCATGCGCTTGTCACATACCTGCAGATAAATGAAGAGCCTGTATCTGCCAGTATCAGGCCCTTTTAGACCAAAGGATTATGCAGAGTACGACATGACATCGACGTTTATTTTCTCAGTCATCGCGTAACGTGACGTAATTTTATTTTATACCGTTATCTTTACTGTAAAAACTGCCAGATCTAAAATTTTTAGTTTTTCAGAAAGTTGCGAATATTATTTGCTGTCAGTTCCACGATGTTCTGTCGTGCCTCGGGCGATATCCAGGCACTATGCGGCGTCACAATCAGGTTCAGCGTGCCGGAACTCAAGGCGTCGATCAGCTCATGCCCCTTGCGCGGAGGCTCCTCCGGCAGGACATCAACCCCCAGTCCGCCCAGACGCTGGGCCTTCAGTGCCTCAAGAGCAGCGTGCTCGTCGATCAGGCTGCCACGCCCACAGTTGATCAGAAGCGCGTGAGGTTGCATCAGCGACAGGGCATCATGATCGATAAGGTGATGAGTATCAGACGTCAGGGGGCAGTGCATCGAGATGACATCTGCCTGCGGTAGCAGTGAGGCAAGGCTCGGGCGCGTATCGTCGCTGGCCCCTGCTCGGGCACAAAAGCTCACCTGCATGCCAAAAGCTCGAGCCAGTTCGGCGACAGCACTGCCCAGCTCACCGCTGCCTGCGATGACCAGATGCTTGCCGGACAGCTGCATGGTGGGATGTGCCTGCAGGCAGAAAAAGGGCGCTTTTTCCCATTGATGGCTGGCGACGTCGTGCTGATAAAGCGGAAGTCGATTGGCCAGGGTCAGCATCATCATCAGCGTATGCTGGGCCACGCTTTGTGTGCCATAGGCGGAGACATTCGCTACGGTGATGCCGCGTGCACGGGCACTCTGCATATCGATGTTATTGGCCCCGGTCGCCGTGACCGCAATCATTTCAAGCTCGGGCAGTGCGGCCATGATGGCACCGTCAATGACGACCTTGTTGGTAATGGCAATGGTGGCCCCTTCAAGGCGCTCGGCCACGTCATCATGCTGCGTCGTCCCCCAGCGCTCAAGCTGGTCGACCAGACCGGAAATGGACGAAAGGTCGATATCACTTCCCAGTGTATCGCTGTCAAGAATTACTGCTTTCATGGCTGTGCACTCCTTGCCCATCATGCTGCCTGCCGCGCTATAATGCGCAGCTTGTATGAAGCCATATCGTCGTGTCACCGGGGTGATGCGTCAACAAGACATCGGGAATCATGTCTGCCATCCGATGGCCATTGTTTCCCGGCAGGAGCAGGTTGCCTGAAGGCGCCTGCAGTAACATCAAATATCGGGTATGAAAGACCATGCCGATTTATGAATATGAGTGTCGGGCCTGCGGTACGCGCCTTGAGAAGATTCAAAAGATCAGTGCGGCGCCTCTGGTGGAATGTCCGGCCTGTCATGAGAACGGACTCGAGCGTCTGATCTCGGCAGCAGGGTTCAGGCTTTCGGGAGGCGGCTGGTACGAGACCGACTTCAAGAGCTCTGGTCGTCGTAATCTTGCCGGTGACAGCAAGTCAGACAAGGGCGGCGCGTCCGACAGTTGACGTGGCCCTGGGGGATCGCCCCGTGCCGGGAAGTCCTTTTGATATCCGGCATTAAAACAGCTCAGGTATTACATCAAGCGTTACAACACAGGATTAAAGATGCGCAGTCATTATTGCGGCCAGCTAAACGAAAGCCTTGTCGATCAGGAAGTCACACTCTGCGGTTGGGTTCACCGCCGCCGCGATCATGGTGGGGTGATTTTCCTCGACATGCGTGATCGTGAAGGCGTTGCACAGGTAGTGGTTGATCCGGATACGCCGGATGCCTTTGCCAGTGCCGACCGTGCCCGCAGCGAGTATGTACTGCGTATTACCGGTCGTATTCGCATGCGTCCGGAAGGCACCCAGAACGCCAATATGCCGACCGGTCTGATTGAAGTACTGGCCACACAGGTCGAGGTGCTCAACACCGCCGTGACACCGCCTTTCCAGCTCGATGAGCACGGCAAGGTCGGCGAGGATGTCCGTCTCAAGCATCGCTACATTGATCTGCGCCGCCCGGAGATGATTGATCGTCTGCGATTGCGCTCGCGCATTACGCACAGCGTTCGCGCTTATCTGGAAGACAACGGTTTTCTGGATATCGAAACGCCCATTCTGACCCGTGCCACGCCTGAAGGGGCGCGTGATTATCTCGTACCCAGCCGTACGCATTCCGGCGAGTTCTTTGCACTGCCCCAGTCTCCTCAGCTTTTCAAGCAGCTGCTGATGGTGGCCGGATTTGATCGCTATTATCAGATCGCCAAGTGCTTCCGTGACGAGGATCTCCGTGCCGATCGCCAGCCGGAGTTCACCCAGATCGATATCGAGGCTTCCTTCGTCGAGGAAAACGATGTCATGGGCATCACCGAAGAGATGATTCGTCGTCTCTTTACAGAAGTCCTTGATGTATCGCTGCCGCAGTTCCCGCGCATGACCTGGCATGACGCCATGCGTCGCTACGGTTCCGACAAGCCGGATCTGCGTATCCCGCTGGAATTCGTGGATGTCGATGACCTGATGAAGGATGTTGATTTCAAGGTTTTCTCGGGCCCGGCCAATGCCGACGATGGTCGCGTTGCCGTACTCAGGGTGCCGGGTGGCGCGAAGCTCTCGCGCAAGGAAATCGACGAGTACACCAGCTTCGTCGGTATCTATGGCGCTCGCGGACTGGCCTGGATCAAGGTCAACGATCGTTCGAAGGGCATCGAGGGGCTCCAGTCCCCCATCGTCAAGTTCATGGAAGGCGTGATCGAAACGCTACTGGACCGTGCCGGGGCTGAAGATGGCGATATCCTCTTCTTTGGTGCCGACCGCGCGAAGGTCGTGAACGAAGCACTGGGAGCACTGCGCGTTAAACTGGGCGGCGATCTTGATCTCTATACCCGGGCCTGGGCGCCGCTGTGGGTGGTTGATTTCCCCATGTTCGAGCGTGATGACAATGGTCGTCTGGCGGCGCTGCACCATCCGTTCACGGCACCGGCCTGTGATCCGGAAGCGCTCAAGCAGAATCCGGAAAATGCGCTTTCCCGTGCCTATGACATGGTGCTCAACGGCACCGAGCTGGGCGGTGGTTCGATTCGTATCCACGACCAGCAGATGCAGCGTCAGGTCTTTGAAGCGCTGGGTATCAGTGATGAGGAAGCCCGCGAGAAGTTTGGCTTTTTGCTTGACGGTCTGGCTCATGGCGCACCACCGCATGGTGGACTGGCCTTCGGGCTCGACCGCCTGGTCATGCTCATGACCGGCGGACGTACCATTCGTGATGTGATCGCCTTCCCCAAGACGCAGAGTGCGGCCTGTCTGATGACCGATGCGCCGGGTACGGTCAGCAACGAACAGCTCAAGGAGCTGCACATCCGCCTGCGTCAGAAAGCGTCCGATAACACAACGGCCTGATTGGCAGGCGAACGGAAACGAACCGTTTCTGTCGTCGCCTTTCTGGAGTGTTAGAGTTAATACGGGTGTGCCTTGCACACCCGTATTTTTGTATGACGTCATTGCATCGGCAATGGCAGGCGGGTAAGGAGATGCGCTATGGCCGGACACAGTAAATGGGCCAACATCAGACATCGAAAGGCGGCTCAGGACGCGAAAAAGGGCAAAATTTTTACGCGTCTGATTCGCGAGCTGACCGTGGCAGCACGCCAGGGCGGCAGTGTGCCCGAGGATAATCCGCGTCTACGGGCTGCGATCGACAAGGCGCTGTCCAGCAATATGACGCGCGATACCGTCGAGCGCGCCATTGCCCGCGGCGTTGGTCACAGCGACAGCGATGCCATGGAAGAGCTGGTGTATGAGGGCTATGGCCCCGATGGTGTAGCCATTCTGGTGGAGTGCATGAGCGACAACCGCAATCGCACCGTTTCCGAAGTACGCGCTGCCTTCAACAAGCATGGCGGCAACCTTGGTACGAGCGGCTCGGTCGCCTTTCTCTTCCATAAGCAGGGGCGAATCGCTCTGGCGCCTGGCGTGCAAGAAGAGCGCGTGATCGAGGCCACCATGGAGGCCGGTGCAGAGGATGTTCAGCCCCGGGAGGATGGTACGCTCGAGGTGGTCACTACCCCCGATGAGTTTGGCCCGGTTCGCGATGCCCTCGACCAGGCCGACATCGAGGTAACACGTGGCGAAGTGGGCATGTTCCCGGACAGCTACTCAAGCATTGATGATGTCGAGACTGCCCGACGAGTAGTGGCGCTGTTCGATCGGCTCGAGGATCTGGATGACGTCCAAAACGTCTATTCCAACGTCGATTTTGAGTCTCATGTGCTGGAGGCTCTCGAGGAAGCATCATGATGCCGGATGCAATGACGGACATGTTCCAATGATGCTGCTGGGTATTGACCCGGGTTCACGGCGCACCGGCTTTGGTGTTATCGACATCTCCACGCCCACGCCGCGCTATGTTGCCAGCGGCTGTATCAGAATCGAGGCCGCAACGCTTGCCCAGAAACTGGCTCAGGTCTATGCCGGCGTAGCAGAAGTCATCGCTCAACATGCGCCTGCCGAGATGGCCATCGAACAGGTGTTTCTGTCCAAGAATGCCGATTCTGCCCTGAAACTGGGGCAGGCGCGCGGTACCGCCATTGTCTGCGCTGCCAATCACGGACTGGACGTTCACGAGTATGCCGCCCGACGTATCAAGCAGGTGGTGACGGGTAATGGCGGGGCAGACAAGACGCAGGTACAGCATATGGTACAGTCAACGCTCAGGCTGTCAGGGCTGCCCCAGGAAGATGCTGCAGACGCTCTGGCCATCGCGCTGACCCATTTTTTTGCCTGTCGTGGCGGGCTGAGCCTGCCGTCGCGATCACGCTCCACAGGACAGCGCTCGTCAAGCTGGCGCCACTATCGGCCCTGATACGGTCTCTGGATAGTGGTGTGTTCAAGAGCCATGTACTTTTTTTCGTTTATTGTTTCTGCCTGGATATACAACGCATGATAGGTCGCCTGCACGGTCAACTGCTTGAAAAGAAACCGCCCCTGATCGTGATCGACGTTCATGGCGTGGGCTATGAGCTTGAAGCGTCCATGAACACACTCCTGGCGCTACCGGCGCCGGGCGAAACGGTTCGGCTTTATACGCACCTGAGCGTTCGTGAGGATGCCCATCTGCTGTATGGCTTCATTGATGAGGCCGAGCGTCGTCTTTTTCGTGAGCTGATTCGGATCTCGGGCGTTGGGCCTCGCCTGGCACTGGCCATTCTCTCCGGCATGGAGCGACAGCAGTTCATGAAAAGCGTGATGGAAGATGACACCAAAACGCTGACTCGCCTGCCGGGCGTGGGCAAGAAGACCGCCGAGCGCCTGATCATCGAAATGCGGGATCGCTTCAGGCACTGGCCCGAATTCGAACAGCTGGAGCAGGGCGTTGAAGAGGCCGAGCTGCCACTGGAGAGCGACAATCACGCCGACGCCGAGGCGGCATTAATCGCGCTTGGATACAAACCGACCGAAGCCACCCGAATGCTGTCGGGGCTGGACACAACGCTTTCGACCGAAGCATTGATCAAGATGGCGCTTTCCGACCGACTCGTCGGCAGTGAAACGCGCAGCGGGAAAGGCAGGGCATCATGATAGAAACTGATCGGCTTATTGCCGGCGCCGAACGCCCTGAAGAAGAACGGGTGGATCATGCGATTCGTCCGCGCATGCTCGATGACTATATCGGGCAGGCAGCGGTGCGTGAACAGCTCGATATCTTCATCACGGCTGCTCGCCAGCGCGAGGACAGCCTTGATCACACGCTGATCTTTGGCCCTCCAGGGCTTGGCAAGACCACGCTGGCGCACATTATCGCCAGCGAAATGGGCGTTGACATCAAGTCTACCTCCGGACCCGTGCTCGAAAAGGCCGGTGATCTTGCTGCCATGCTGACCAATCTTCAGCCGGGCGATGTTCTCTTTATTGACGAGATTCATCGTCTCTCTTCTGCGGTTGAAGAAGTGCTCTATCCAGCGATGGAGGACTTTCAGCTCGACATCATGATCGGCGAAGGGCCAGCGGCACGCTCCATCAAGCTGGATCTGCCCAGATTCACTCTGGTGGGC
This sequence comes from Kushneria avicenniae, assembly GCF_900112585.1. GTDB lineage: Bacteria > Pseudomonadota > Gammaproteobacteria > Pseudomonadales > Halomonadaceae > Kushneria > Kushneria avicenniae. The sequence continues at coordinate 135,252 of NZ_FOLY01000001.1, forward strand.
GCAACAACCAGAGCCGGGCTTTTGACGGCGCCACTGCGCGATCGTTTCGGCATCGTGCAGCGTCTCGAGTTTTACAACATTACCGATCTGACGCACATCGTGAATCGCAGTGCCCGTCTCATGGGGTTTGAAGCCGATGACGACGGTGCCATCGAGGTGGCGCGTCGCTCCAGGGGGACTCCGCGTATCGCTAATCGGTTGTTGCGACGTGTCCGCGATTTTGCCCAGGTTCGTGGCGATGGCCGATTGACTGCCGAGGTTGCCGACAAGGCGCTCAATATGCTCCACGTGGACCGTCATGGGCTTGATCACATGGATCGTCGACTGCTTCTGGCCATGATCGAAAAGTTTGGCGGCGGACCGGTCGGCGTGGAGAGTCTGGCGGCGGCCATCAGCGAGGAGCGTGACACCATCGAAGATGTCCTTGAACCCTATCTGATTCAGCAGGGTTTCATGCTGCGCACGGCCCGCGGTCGTATGGTGACGCGGCTGGCCTATCTGCACTTTGATCTTTCACCCACGGATGATATTCCGGATGAGGGTGATGGCTCAGCGACAGCGGAGCCCTGAGCGTCATGACCTCTCTTGATCTACGCGTCTACATCGAGGATACCGATGCCGGGGGCATCGTCTATCACGCCAACTATCTCAACTATCTTGAACGCGGCCGTACCGAATGGCTGCGTGACAAGGGTTTTGATCAGCATTCGCTTTTTGAGCGAAACATTGCACTGGTCGTTCGACGCCTGGAGTGCCAGTATCGCCTCCCGGCGCGGCTGGATGACTACGTGACGGTCGAAACCCGGGCAGGCGCACCGCGGCAGTACACTGTGGCCTTTGAACAACAGATCATGCGACATGGAAAACTTCTTTTTCGCGGCATGGTCGATATTGCCTGTATCGATGCAACAGGTTACAAACCGGCTCGTTGGCCCGAAGATCTGCTTTCGGCCATGACGCTTGATTCTCAGAACGCCTGAAGGGGTTTTTCGTGAACGATTCTTCCATGTCGGTCATTTCGCTGTTTTTCCACGCTGGTCTGGTTGTTCAGCTGATCATGCTGATACTGCTTGCAGCCTCTGTCGTGTCATGGGTGCTGATCTTTCAGCGCGCCTTTGCCCTCAAACGTGATGCTCGGGAACTGGACGAGTTCGAATCCCACTTCTGGTCGGGCGTGGACCTCAATGAACTGTACCGGGAAGTGCCCTCCGATAACCCGCAGGGCGCGGCCCACATCTTTCGGGCAGGGTTTCGTGAGTTCAATCGACTGCTTCCCAAGTCGCGCAGTCACAACGCCGTACTTGAAGGTGTCGAGCGCTCCATGCGGGTGTCTGTCTCGCGCGAGGAAGAGCGTCTGACAGCGCATCTGGCTGTACTGGCCATCATCAGCTCGTCTGCCGTCTATGTCGGTCTTTTTGGTACGGTCTGGGGAATACTGGGTACCTTTCAGGCGCTGGGCGGTGCTCAACAGGTGTCTCTGGGTACCATCGCTCCGGCCATTGCCGAGGCGCTGGTCGCTACGGCCATGGGCCTTTTTGCCGCAATTCCTGCCAACATTGGCTACAACCGCCTGACGCACAAGGCTGACAAGCTGATGGTACGCATGGAGAATTTCGCTGAAGAATTCCATGCCTTCCTGCATCGTAATCTGCAAAACCGCAGCGCTGGCGAGAACACCTGAGGAGCATTTCATGCAGGGATCCTATCGACGCAACCGGCGCAAAAAGCTCTCCAGCGAGATGAACGTTGTACCGTTCATCGACGTCATGCTCGTGCTGCTGGTCATCTTTATTATTGCGGCGCCCACCATCAATCAGGGAATCGATGTCGACCTGCCCCAGATCAGTTCCGAGCCGGTGCAAAGCGATAACGAGCCACTGGTCGTGACGGTCAATCGTGAGGGCGAGTATTACATCAGCCTGGGCGATGAGCAGCAGAGCAAATCACTCGATGACATCAGCAGTCAGGTCATGGCGGTGCTCAATCGCAACCCTGGTACCCCCGTCATGGTGCGCGGCGATCGCAACGTCTCCTATGGTCAGGTCGTCACACTGATGGGCACGCTGCAAAATGCAGGTGTCCCCAATGTGGGACTGATTTCCGATCCACCGCCCGGCGACCAGCAGTAGGGAGAGACAATGGCCAGACACGATCGCCGTGCAGGCTATGCATTGCCTACCGTGCTTGCGGTCCTGCTGCACGTGGGGGTTATCGGGCTGATGGCCTTTCGCTGGCCGCAGAGCGATCCCGTTGAGACCTCCAATGCCGTTGTGCAGGCCGAACTGATTTCGATGGAAACGGCTACAGATCAGGCGCAGCAGGCTACCGAGGCACAGCCACGAGCCCAGCAGGGACCCGACCGTGAGCAGCCCGAGCCTGAAGCCACGCAGGATGACGCGGCTGAAGAGACGGCGCGCCAGCAGGCCGATGCCGCCGAACAGGCCCGTCAGGAGAGAGAGCAGGCTGCTCGCGAAGCGCAGCAGGCTGCACAGCGTCGCGCCGAGCAGGCAAAGGAAGTCGCTGCCCAGCAGGCTCAGGAGCAGCAGGCACGAGAAGCCGCTGAAGCAAAGCAGAAAGCCGAATCCGAGGCCAAACAGAAGGCAGAAGCCGAAGCCAAACAGAAGGCAGAAGCCGAGGCCAAACAGAAGGCAGAAGCCGAGGCCAAACGCAAGGCAGAAGCCGAAGCCAAACAGAAGGCAGAAGCCGAAGCCAAACAGAAGGCAGAAGCCGAAGCCAAACAGAAGGCAGAAGCCGAAGCCAAACAGAAGGCAGAAGCCGAAGCCAAACAGAAGGCAGAAGCCGAAGCCAAACGTAAGGCAGAAGCCGAAGCTAAACGTAAGGCAGAAGCCGAAGCCAAACGTAAGGCAGAAGCCGAAGCTAAACGTAAGGCAGAAGCCGAAGCTAAACGTAAGGCAGAAGCCGAGGCGGCAGCCAAAAAGAAAGCCGAGGCAGAAGCCGCCGCCAAAAAGAAAGCAGAAGCGGACCGGAAGCGCGCAGCAGAAGCGGCAGCTGCGGCCAGCCAGAATGCCTTTGGTGATGAAATCACCAACGAAGCAGAATCCATCGCCAATGCGCGTCAGGCGCAGCAAGCCTCCAATGGATTCATGAATCTGGTGCGCCGCGCCGTCGAACAGAGCTGGTCACGTCCGCCCAATGCATCCCCGGGGCTGGTCACGATCGTCAGGGTACAGCTTTTGCCGACGGGAGAGCTTCTGTCTGCCAATGTTTCCAGCAGCAGCGGTGATCCGGGGTTTGATCGCTCCGCAGTTCAGGCGGTAGAAAGGGCAGCTCCATTTACTGAAATGAGCAAACTGCCCCCCGAAGCACGGCAGAACTTTAGAAGCTTTAATCTGCGCTTTAATCCCGAAGATGTACGCTAGAAAAACGGGATTGAACCAGGCAGTGCAAGGATGTGGTCGATAGAGTACCTGTCTTGATGGCAGGTCGCTAAAATCAAGGATTGTTAAACCCCGAGGGTGTGCTGATGAAAAGACTAATGGCACTGGCCGGTTTCATGATGCTCATGATGACCAGCTTGATGGCACAGGCAGCAGGGGATCTCACCATCGAGATCACCCGTGGTAACGACAACGCAATCCCGATTGCGGTGGTGCCCTTTCGTGGCGAAGGTGTCAGCCCTTCCGAGGACATCGGCAAGATTGTGGCCGACGATCTCGAGCACAGTGGACAATTTGCACCGCTGGCGCCACAGGATCTGATTTCCCGGCCCGCCAGTGGAGACAACATCAATTATGGTGATTGGCGCCGGGTCAGGGCCAACTATCTTGTTGTCGGACGCGTCGAATCCTCGGGTAACGGCTACAAGATCAGCTATGAGCTGCACGACGTGGCCGGACAGCGTCGCGAACTCGGAGAAGTCGTGACCTCAAGCGAGGATCAACTGCGCTCTCGTGCGCACTATATTGCCGATCAGATCTTTGAAGAAATTACCGGCATTCGTGGCGCTTTCCAGACGCGTGTTGCCTATGTCACCGCCAATGGTGTCGATCCCAATATCAGTTATGCCCTGTATGTTGCTGATCAGGATGGTCATCGGCCACAACAGATTCTATCGTCCGATCAGCCCATTCTATCGCCGGCCTGGTCGCCAGATGGTCAAAAGCTGGCCTATGTTTCCTTTGAATCAGGCCGACCTTCCATCTATGTTCAACAGCTGTCCAGCGGACGTCGCGTCCAGTTGACATCCTTCAAGGGCATCAATGGCGCACCAGCATGGTCGCCGGATGGCCGTAAGCTTGCCATGTCGCTTTCAAAGGATGGCAACCCGGAAATCTATGTCATGGATGTCGCTTCGCGCTCCCTGACGCGCCTGACCAACTCCAGCTCTATTAATACCGAGCCGGACTGGAGTCATGACGGTCGATCAATCCTGTTTACATCCGATCGTAGTGGTCAGCCGCAGCTTTATCAGATGGATGCCAGCGGTGGAAATGCAAAACGCATGACGTTTACCGGCAATTACAATGCCGGTGGCCTGTATGGCCCCGACAATAAATTCATCTTCATGACCACTCGTACAGACCGTGGTTTTCAGGTGGCAAAGCAGGATTTGTCGTCAGGTCGTGTGACAATATTAACCAATACTTATCATGATGAGGCGCCGGCAGTTGCGCCCAATGGTACAATGGTGGTATATGCCACTCAGCAGGGAGCACGTGGTGTGCTTGGTGCTGTTTCGGCCGATGGAAGAGCTTCTTTTGTAATACCTTCACCAAGGGGTGAAGTTCGAGAACCTTCCTGGTCGCCGTTTTTGAATTAAACGACTAGAATGAATTTCGTCATTCTTTAATAAGAGCAAGGAGATCATCATGCAGTTTTCTTCCTACGCCAAGACTCTGGCGGCCGCACTCTCTCTGGCTGTTGTTGCTGGCTGTTCCAGCGGCGGCGGTACACAGGATGGCGACCAGCAGAATGCCGGCATGAACAGCGGTTCTTCCACTCAGGGCATGAGCAGCAGCTCTGGTGCTTCCGGTCAGGGCACCGGTCAGCAGGCACAAATGCCGAGTGAAAATCGCGTCTACTTCGATTTCGACAGCGACAGCATCCGTCCGCAGTACGAATCCATGCTGAACCAGCATGCTCAGTACCTGCAGCGTAATTCCAGCACCAATATCGTACTGGAAGGCCACACCGATCCGCGTGGTACTCGTGAATATAACCTGGGCCTTGGCGAGCGTCGTGCCAACGCCGTACGTCAATACCTGACCATTCAGGGCGTACCTGCTTCACAGATCGAAGTTGTCAGCTATGGCGAAGAGCGCCCGGCAGCGTCCGGCAACTCTGAACAGGCCTATGCTCAGGATCGTCGCGTCGTTATCGACTACTGATCCCGGAGTAAGTAATGAAACACAGTCTTGTTCGACTGTGCGGCGCGGGAGCCCTGGTGCTCCCGCTGTCCGTTTGGGCATCCGCACAAACAGATTCCTTTTATAACCAGGCCACCACAAATTCCGGTACCGGCACGCTGCAGATATTCAATCGTCTGCAAAGCCAGGAGCAGGATATCAACCAGCTCCGTGGGCAGATTGAAGAGCTCCGTCATCAATTGGAGCAGCAGACACGGCTGTCTCAGCAGCGCTATCTGGACCTTGAAGAACGTCTTGGCAACGCGCAGGGAAATAGTGCGCAGGGCAGTAGCAGCGATGATGGTGCTTCGGCTGGCAATGACCCCATCAATCAGGCCGCTTCCGGTGGTGGTCAGTCATCGTCAGGGGGAGAGGCCGCTTCTTCTTCCAATGATGCTCAGGGTGCCTATCAAGCCGCGTTTTCACATGTGCAAAAACGTGAGTTCGACCAGGCCATCTCTGCTTTTGAAACCTTTAATCGTGACTATCCGCAGTCCGGTCTGAATGGCAATGCCTGGTACTGGCTCGGTGAGCTTTATTCTGCCAAATCACAGCTGGACAAATCGGCCACCGCGTTTGGAAAAGTCATCAGTGACTATCCTCAAAGCAACAAGGTGCCTGATGCCATGTACAAGCTGGGTCTTGTCTATGCTCGTCAGGGTAAAAGCTCTGAAAGCCAGAGCATGCTGAAAAAGGTCGTCAGCGAGCATTCAGACAGCGATGCTGCCGGGCTTGCACGTGAATTTATGCAAAAAACCAGCGGTTGATGATGTCAGTCGGAATTCGCGGGCAGTTCGTGGATGACGAAATGCCCGCTGCTTGCCATGAAAATTCCGGTGATTTAGCCAAGCGTTGAACTGCAGGCGTTGTGCTGCAGTAATACTTCGCAGAGCTCTTCGGGCGTTTCGTAAAATTGGCTGGCAGGCCATGCATCAGGGTTGTCCTGTTGACGTAAATAGCCATATTTCACCGCAATAGCTGTCATGCCGGCGTTGTTGGCCGCTTGGATGTCGCGCAAATGATCGCCGATATACCAGCAATCCTCTGGGGTCACATTCAAGCGCCTTGCGGCTTCAAGTAGTGGAGCAGGATCCGGTTTTTTGACCGGAAGGTCATCAGCACACAGCAGTACATCCGGCGTTATTTTCAGCGCTTCAAGCAGCGAAACCGCATATGCTCTGGGCTTGTTGGTCACAATGCCCCATGGTCGCTTGATCGCGCGATAGTAAGTCAGTACCTCCGAAAATCCCCCAAAAAGACAGCTTTCTTCAGCAACGTTGTTACCGTAGTACTCAAGCAGGCTGTCTCGAGCTTGATCGTGACCCTGTGCGCCCTTTTCCAGCCCCAGCGCCAGAGTGACCAGTGCGCTCCCGCCGTGGGACACTTCACGTCGAATGTCTTCATAGGGCAGCGGATCAAGCCCGCGCTCCCTTCGAAGTGCATTGGCAGCGCGTGCCAGATCCGGCGCCGTATCAACGAGAGTGCCATCCAGATCGAACAATACGGCCCTGGGAATATCCGCATCCCAACTCATGAATGGCCCACACGAGTATGCATGAAATAATTGACGTCCAGATCACTATCAGAGAGGCGGTAACGGCGCGTGACAGGGTTATAAATCATGCCGGTGATATCGCGAACATCAAGATCGGCCTGACGCGCCCAGCGTGCGAGTTCGGAAGGGCGTATAAATCGCTGATAGCTGTGCGTACCACGAGGAAGAAGGTTCAGGATATATTCGGCGCCGACTATGGCCATTGCCCATGATTTGGGGTTGCGATTGATTGTGGAAAAAAAGACATGGCCACCGGGCCTGGCCAGACGAGCACAGGCCTTGATGACACTGCCCGGGTCAGGAACATGCTCAAGCATTTCAAAACATACCACCACATCAAAGCTGCCTGGCTGCTGTGCCGCCATGTCTTCTGCACTGATGCATTGATAATCCACTTCAACACCGCTTTGCTGCTGATGAAGACGTGCAACGGAAAGCGGTGCCTCACCCAGATCGATGCCAGTAACCTCGGCGCCACGATGCGCCATGGCCTCGCTTAAAATGCCACCCCCACAGCCAACATCGATAACGCGATGCCCAGTCAGGCCGGCTCGCTGATCGATGTAATCAAGACGCAGGGGATTGATGTCGTGAAGCGGCTTGCATTCACCATCACGATCCCACCAGCGACTGGCCAGATCATCAAACTTGGCAATTTCACCCGGGTCAACGTTGGAATGATGTTTTTCGCTCATCAAAGAGCTCCTGTAAACAGTGGGGCAATGTGGGCTGCCATCATATCGTTTGTATTGTATAGGGTCTGCGCGGTTCATGAACCCGCAGCGATTTTATCGCTGCAACCTGTTGGCAGTGCACAGGGGAAAAAGGTGAAGTGGACAGACACTCAGGCGTTTGACGTGAATGTATTCAATAAAGTGCTATAAATTCTGTACTGCGATGTCAGACGCGATAGTGGGCAGGCTTCAAATTTAGCCCATCTGCGCGAAGGCGTTATGGATGAAGTTGAAAAGTGCAAGATAAGACAATTTTTGTGGCTCAGCCAAAAGGGCTTGTAGAATCGGTTTAACCTATCGATGTTGATCAACGGTATGGCAAATCGAAAACATGTCTTTTTTTATACCGTTATTCTTCATCCAAAATGAAAAACGTGGCATCTGAATGTTCGTTTGCAACAAAATGAAACATTTCGCCGCGGATATGAAAGCCAGGGTCCGGTATTTTATGTGGCCATTACCATGCATGTGGCATTTCGAAGCAATGTCGTCGGTTCAGGCAAGATTTTAAGCCACCGGTCGGTCACGATGGCGTCATGGCCAGCATGTACCTGTCATGATCACATGCATTTCTTATATTGGATGAAAAAGGGAAGAAAGAATGATTCGTAAAGCAGTATTACCTGTCGCCGGTTTTGGCACGCGTTGTCTCCCCGCTTCAAAAGCGATCCCCAAGGAGATGATCACGATTGTCGACAAACCGGTCATTCAATATGTCGTTCAGGAAGCAGTAAAAGCCGGCATCAAGGAAATTGTGCTGGTCACTCACTCTTCAAAATCAGCGATTGAAAACCACTTCGACAAGCATTTCGAGCTTGAGACCCAGCTGGAAGCAAAAGGCAAGCAGGAGCTGCTGAACGAGCTGCGCAATATTATCCCTGACGATGTTTCCATTATCAGCGTTCGCCAGCCGGAAGCTCTTGGTCTTGGTCACGCTATTCTCTGCGCTCGTCCTGTCATTGGCGACAGCGAACCCTTCGCCGTGCTGCTGCCGGATGTGCTGGTTGATGACGAGGGCATGACGCGCAACGATCTGGGTGGCATGATTGATGCTCACGAGCAGACCGGCGCTGCTCAGATCATGGTACAGAATGTTCCGGCCGAAGTGGCCTACAAGTACGGCATCGTGGCGCTTGAAGGTGATACCCCGGAAGCCGGCAAGAGTGAAAAGATTACCGGTATGGTAGAAAAGCCCGAAGCCGGTACGGAGCCATCGACTCTGGCCGTGATCGGTCGTTATCTGCTGCCGGGCAGCATTTTCCCGGTACTGGCTGAAACGCGTCCAGGCGCAGGTAACGAAATCCAGCTGACCGACGCCATCGATACCTTGCGTGGCAAGCAGGATGTTGCCGCCTATCGTATGGAAGGTGAAACTTTCGACTGCGGTCATCAGCTTGGTTATCTGGAAGCGACACTGTCGTTTGCCCGTCGTCATCCCAAATATGGCGAAGGATTCCGCGAGCTGCTGAAGCGCTATCAAAGCGAGGCATAATCATGCAGGTGGTAGTGCATGGAAGCGAACTGAGTGCAGCAACGGCAGCCGCTGCACTTTCAATGGTGGGTCACCAGGTCTACTGGTGGCCCCATCCTGCTCAGCCATGGAATGTTCTGGCCGAAACGGACTGGATCAGAAACGAACCGGGACTTTATCACCAGCTGTCCCAGAGTATCGATAATGGCTCACTGACACTGTGCGAAAGCTCAAAATCGTTGCCCAGCGCCAGTGTTTACTGGCTGGCCGTATCGGCGGATCAGCGTAATGATGCTGACCAGTGGGTCGAGCAGACGCTCGGTCGCGAGCCGCACGATTTTGTACTGGTCAACAACAGTACCTTTCCGATTGGTCATACGGAAGTGCTTGAATCGCTGCTTCGCAAGGAGCGCCAGATTGCGGTTGCACTGCCTGATATGCTTGAAGAAGGGCGTGCCATGGCCACCTTCACGCGTCCCGACAGCTGGATCCTGGGTAGCGAGGATGAGTGGGCTACCCGTCAGATCGGCGAGCTTCTCAGGGCTTTCAACCGTCGTGAGAACAATGTTCGTCTGATGCCAAGGCGGGCAGCCGAGCTGACCAAGCTTGCCGTGATCGGTATGCTGGCCACGCGCGTCAGCTACATGAATGAACTCGCCAGCCTGGCCGACAGTCTGGACGTGGACATCGAGCTGGTACGTCAGGCGATGGGATCCGATCGCCGTATCGGCCGCGAGTATCTCTATCCAGGATGTGGTTTTGGTGGCCCCAGCTTTGCTCGCAATCTTTACCGTCTCTCGAATATCAGAGCTCGTGAAGGTCAGCACAATGGTCTAATCGAGCATGTGGTACAGGTCAACGAGCAAAAGCAGGAAGAGCTCTTTCGCAAGCTCTGGCAGTATTACGATGGCGACCTGAAAGGGCGCACGGTTGCCGTATGGGGCGCCGCCTTCAAACCAGGCACCGCACGCATCGCGCATGCCCCGGTTCTTCGTTTACTGGATGCCCTGTGGGCACAGGGCGTGCATGTCAGGCTGCATGATCCTGCCGCGCTGCCGGCCATTGAGCATTACTATGGTCAGCATCCTCTTCTGACGCTGTCAGGAACTGCGCAGTCAGCCTGTGAAAACGTTGACGCGCTGCTGCTGGTAACGGAGTGGAAAGAGTACTGGAATCCCGACTGGCGACGTCTGTCGACGCTGATGACAACGCCGCTGATTCTTGACGGTCGCAACATCTATGATCCGTCATTTGTCGCACAGCACGGTTTTGTCTATCGGGGCATCGGTCGCAGTGCTGACCCTGAGGAGAGCGAAGGCAGGGAAGATCGCTGACGTCTGAAGGCGGTCCGGTATCGAGATGCCACTATGGCATGTCATGTCGGAGCGCCTTTTTGCTCCGTACTGTCAAACTTCCCATGAGGGGCGCAGGTTGCGTCTGCCCTGTGAGGTGGCCACAGCATCTTCAAGACACTGCTCGACAAACGACCAGTTGATAATCCCCCAGAGCTTTTGAAGATACTTGCGTCGATCGCTGCCGAAGTCGACATACCAGGCATGCTCCCACATATCGACGGCCAGCAACGGCGACAGTTTTCTCAATAGCGGAGAGCCGGCATCCACGGCATTGTGAATGTCCAGCCGGCCCTGCGGCGTATAGACAAGCCATGTCCATCCCCCCATGAAGTGCGCCATGGCGCTGGCTGTGAAAGCCTGCTGGAACGCCTCGATACTTCCCCAACGCTCTGATATGGCATGCTCAAGGGATTGCCCCATGGGGCTGTGCCAAGGGGTCAGACACTGCCAGAAGAAAGTGTGGTTCCATGCCTGGCAGGCGCAGGCCTGAGCTTCACCGCGCCCGGTGGCCATAATATGTTCAAGCGATTGAGGTGCCTGGTCACTGCCTTCCAGCAGCGTATTCAGGCGCTTGACGTAGCTCGCATGAACACCTTCGTGATGCATGCGCAGACTGCGCTCGGAAATTACGGGCGCCAGTGCATCTGCTGCGTAGGGCAGAGAGGGAAGTTCAAGGGCCATGATCACCGTTCCATTCCGACCAGGGAGCCCCTGGTGTTACCGTTCAAACCTGTCTGCCGGATAGCCTGTACTGGCATTTCACGGGCCATGCATCGTAGCATGCATGCAGTGTCATGACCTTGCCGATGAGGGCAGGTCATCTCTCTGGCCGCCATTTTTCTCGAGACTTTCATGCCGCCAAAAGATCATGAAGAGCCCGTCATAGGCGCTGATCGCAATGCTGCGTATTCAACCCGGACAGAATCACGACATGCCCGCACTTATCGAGCCCCGCGCCGGGCGCCGATCTGGCCCGTGTATGTCCTTGTGTTGCTGCTTGCCGCGACCATCGTTGCCATGGGCATTCAGTATTATCAGGACCACAAGCGCTGGAATGCCAGAATATCGGCACTGACAGATCGGGCGCAGCAGGTCAGTACCGACCGTCAGGAGATGACGACCAACCTTGATCACGTCCTCGAAGGTATACGCGATGAGCAGCAGAATCAGCGTTCCGGCATCGAGTCCCTGAAGCAGCAATTCGATCAGCAGGCGAATGGCAACGAACTGGAAGCGCGTCTGAGCCAGCTGGAAGAGGCTGATGCGCTGCGCCAGCAAACCCTTGGGTCACTGCAGCAGTCGCTGGATTCACTGGATGATGTTATCAAGGGGCTTGAAAGCACCTATGGTGCGCGTTTTGAAGATTTGGACAATACTAACGCCGAGCAGGCGAAGCAGCTGCAGCAGATTGATAAAAATAGCGAGCAGCTAAAGTCACTTGCTGACAGTGTGGCCGATCAAAGGAAGACGCTGGACTCGGTTGAAACGCAAGCGAGTGATCTGACGAAACAGATCGAGCGGCTTCAAAAGGCCCAGACAGGTCTTCATGCTACTCTGGAGTCGCTTCAGGATATCCTGAACCCCTGAAGGGTTGGTGAGCCCGTAAAACGTAACGTGATTCATATCATCAAGGAATATCCTGACCGTTATGCGATCCTTTTTTCGTAACCGTCTGATCGCCGGTAATTCTGCCCGGGGAGTGCTGGTGTTGGCGCTGCTGGTGACCAGCCCTGGTCAGTCATCGCCAGTGTTTGCCATCGATACAGACGTCAAGGGCGTGCGTAGTGAGCTGGCCACCAATATCCGCAATTATCTTCAGTCTCTGAATATTCCCGAAAACGCCGGGACGCAGAGCTATAGCGCCGAGGTCATCCAGCGAGTGAAGGATGCACTGAAACCTTATGGCTACTATGAACCTGACATTTCGGTCAGCTTTCAAAACCGTGAAAAGGTGACGGTCGAGGTGGATCACGGCGAGCCCGTTCGCATCCGCTCGGTCGTGGTTCGCGTTGAAGGGCCAGCCGAAAACGATGAGCCGTTTCAGCAGGCACTAGAGGCCAGTCCGCTGACAGAGATGGAAGGCAGGCGGCTTCTTCACACGCCCTACGACACACTCAAATCGCGTTTGACAGCGCTGGCACTGGAGCGGGGTTATTTCGATGCCCGCTATCGCCAGAGCCGTATTGAGGTGCATCCGTGGGAGCACGCGGCCTACATCTCGCTGGTATTCGAAAGCGGCGAACGCTATCGGTTTGGCGATATCTTCGTTACCGGTAGCCAGATCCGGGAAGACCGTCTGCGCAGGATGGCACCGTTTGATCCCGATGACCGCTATCTGGCCACGGACGTGGCGCGCTATAGCCAGCGTCTTGGCGAGTCGGGCTGGTTTCGAAGCATCAGCGTTCGCCCTCGACTTGAGGAGCGTTCCAGCCGTACTCCTTCTCCGAGGGTAACCTCGTCACCCGATGCCCGTATTGAAAATGAAAACGGTCAGTCCGAGCAGCAGACCTTCATGGACAATCTGAGAGCTCGGGAGAGGCCGCAGCGCGCCACCGTTCCCATCGATGTGAGTGTTACACCAGAAGACCGTCACAAGTTCGAAACCGGTATTGGTTATTCGACGGACGTGGGACCGCGGGTCAACTTTGGCTGGAACATGCCATGGCTCAATGACCGGGGCGACAGTCTCAACAATGATCTGGTGCTGTCAGGGCCTGAACAGACCCTGACGGGCGAGTACAACGTGCCGCTGGCCAACCCGGCGCGTGATAATTACTACATGCGTTATGGCTTCAAGAATACCGACCGCACCGAAAGCGACACCCGCAGCTTTGAAAGCTCGGTATCGTTTGGCCGTGAATGGCGTTTTGAAAATGACTGGATACAAAACGCCTATCTGCGTACCACCTATGAAGACTTCACCCAGGGGGATGAAGAAGACAAGGTGTTGCTATTCATTCCCGGCATGAGCTGGTCGCGTACCCGTACGGACAATACCCGATTTCCCATGTGGGGCGATCGACAGGACATTCTGGTAGAAGGCTCAAGCGATGCCTGGGGATCGGATGCCAACTTCCTGCGCACCCGGCTCGACAGTCAGTGGATCAGAAGTCTCGGACCCGACAACCGTTTCGTGGGCCGTGCGACCGTTGGGGCCACCAGTACTGATGATTTCAGCAAGGTGCCGCCCTCGCTGCGCTTTTTCACCGGTGGTGACAGCAGCGTCCGCGGTTATGAATATGAAACCATTTCGCCTGAAAACAGCGATGGCGATCTGCTGGGTGGCAAGCACCTGCTGGTCGGCTCTCTGGAATATCAGCGGCAGGTGGCCAACAACTGGTGGGCGGCCACTTTCGTGGATGCCGGCAACGCTTTCAACGACTGGTGGCCGGATCAGCTCAAGACAAGCGCAGGTGTAGGCCTGCGGTGGATTTCACCCGTTGGGCCGGTTCGCGTGGATATTGCCCATCCCTTTGATAGTGAGGAAAACTCTTGGCGTCTGCATTTCGGCATCGGTCCCGAGTTTTAATGTTGCTGCCTCGCGCTATCCTCTGGATAGTCGTGACACTGATAGCGCTGGTTCTGATTGTGGCAGGCGTTGTTCTCTCCCCGTGGGGGACCTCGAAGCTGCTCGAACAGGCGCAGTCCCGCGGCTTCATCACCTATGATCACGCTGAGGGTGCGCTGCTGGATGATTTTACGATCCAGGGGCTGCATCTGGATCTGCCCGCGCTTCGACTCGATGTGGATCAGTTCGCTCTGCACTGGAGCAGTGACTGCCTGCTGCGCGGTCGATTGTGCATGGATCAGCTACAGGTGAGCGATGTGGATGTCGTCCTGCGCGGTGGTAACAGCGAGACGCAGAAGGCCGGCAACGATGATTCGACCATGAGTCGACTGGGGACGCCGCTGCCTGTCGAGGTGCGCGATCTGCGTCTGGACGATATCCATGTGCGTCTGGCTGACGGCACACGTGTTGAGCTGGGCCATTTTCACACCAGCGCCGTGCTGGAAGGCAGTCATCTCACTCTGGGAGAAACACGTCTGGAAGACAGCCGCGTGGTGCTTGCCTCAACGCCCGGCCTTGATCAGCCGGATCTTCTTGATTCAAGTGTGGACGTTCGCGTGGCGCGACGCGTTGTACGCCCCGACATGATTACGGGCGAAGCGATCGCCTCGGCACAAACGATTGCAGCCTCGGCACCTCCGGTGCTGCTGACCGATGACGCGACCACGGTGCTGTCACAGGGCGCCGTTGAAGGGGCCATGAAGGTCGCCAGCCCCGAGCCACCCACCGTGCTGGAAACGCTGGCCGAGCTTGGGCAGAAGCCACTGGCCAACCCGCTGATCGACATCATCGGCAAGACAGACGATCAGGAGCGCATCGTCATGCCCGAGATCACGCTGCCACTGGATATCGATGCTGAAGATGTCGCCATTAACCGTGTAAGAGTCGACGGCGAGACACCGATTGTGGTGCATCAGCTGGCGTTGGCCGTTCAGACCCGGGAATCTGACATCGATCTGCAACAGCTGACGCTCGATTCCTCTGTCGCGCGGGCATCCATGAGTGCCAAGGCGTCGCTCAAGGATGATTATCCACTGACCCTGTCACTGGCGGCCGACATTCTGCAGGCACCAGCCCGGGGCGAGCATGTCGAGGTTGACGCTCACGGCGCACTTTCCGATCTGAATCTTTCCGTTAACGCCAGTGGCCCCGTTAACGCCGCCCTGAGCGCACATGCTGATGTTCTCGCGCCGAATCTGCCGTTCAGGCTACAGCTTTCCAGCCCGCAGGTGCGCTGGCCGCTCGAGGAGACGCCCGGTGTGGCGCCCTGGCTTGCCCGCGATATCGCTGTCAATGCCGAGGGTTCGCTGGATGGCTATCAGCTTGGCGTGGGCGCTCACGTGGAAGCGCCGAACATCTCGCCGCTGGATATCCGTCTTGACGGTGATGGTGATATCCGACATTTCAACTGGGCGCCGCTGGCCGTCACGACAGGCGATGGCAGGGTGGAAGCCAGCGGTACGGCAACCTGGTCACCCGCTCTGGATGTGAATTCATCGCTTGATTTCAACAATCTGCGGTTGGAGGACTTTACCGATGCCGTTACTGGACGCCTCAACGGAAAACTGAGCGCCGGTTTTCATCAGCAGGGCGAGGCGTGGCGCGTTGAGCTTCCCGAGTTTGCCATCAAGGGAACACTGCAGGGGCGGGCGCTTTCCCTGCAGGGCCGCTTGAACGGTAACAGCAACATGCAGTGGCATATCGATCAGCTGGACCTGCGACAGGGCAGCAATCGGATCTCTGCCAGTGGCGATATCGGCGATCGACTGTCCCTGAATGCCGACATTTCGGCACCGGCGCTGGACACGATCCTGCCGGAGCTGGGCGGCAGTGCCAACGGTCAGATCAGGCTTGCGGGAACTCTGGATAATCCGGCCGGCAACGTTGATCTTCGAGGACAGGGACTTCGCTATCAGAATAATCGCATCGGTGCATTTCGGCTGATGGCAAAGGGACAGGGGATCGACAATCCGAGCTTCAATGTCGATCTCGATGTCAGCGACATCAGCGCCGTCGATCAACGGATTCGTCGCGTGAGTACGACGCTGAACGGCACGCTGAAGCAGCATCGGATGACGCTGGACATCGACGGTGGTGATGGCCTGCCGGTCAGCCGCGTGGACATGGCACTGGAGGGCGGCCTGGATCAGGTTGCGCAGCGCTATACCGGTACGATAACGCCTCTGGAGGTCAGTGCCCCACAGGGTGGCGATATTGCACTGGAGGGGCCGCTCAGGTTTACGGCGTTGCTGGATCAGTCCAGCGTGACGGCAGGTCCGTTCTGCCTGGTTCGACGACAGGGCGGTCGGCTGTGTTCCGTGGAAACGCTGCAGGCCAGCGCCGACAGCGGACGTGCTGCGCTGCGTCTGTCCGATATCGATCTGGCGCTGGCCAACGATTATCTTCCGCCTGAATGGCGTCTTGCCGGCGGGCTCGAAGGAGATATCAACGCACAGTGGTCCCAGGCGGGCAGCCGGTGGAATGTCGATACCGATCTGAGCAGCCAGGTGGATGTCCGCGGTCAGAATGCCCAAGGGCAGCCGTTTTCGTTGCCACACCTCGGCCTTCAGCTGAATGCCGAGGCCACTCCTGACCGGGCGCAGGCGCGCATCGACATGACGCTGCGTGATGCCGGCTCGGTTCGTCTCAATGCCGACATTGGCGATCCACTCGGCAGTCGAACGCTGGCTGGTCGTCTGCAGGTCAACGGCGTGACCCTGTCGCCCTATACGCCATTGGTCGCCGCCCTGAACGAACTGCAGGGGCAGCTCAACGGTGATGTGGCCCTTGCCGGTACGCTGATCGAGCCTCGTCTCAATGGCAGCATGGCGCTCAGCGATGTTCGCGCCCGTGGTGATCAACTGCCGGTCAGTCTGGATGATGCTCGCGTGGCGATGAATTTCCAGGGCGACCGCGGCACGCTGGATGGGTATCTGCAGGTCGGCAATGCCCGCTGGAACCTTGATGGCAATGCCAACTGGCCAACGACCGAGAACTGGCAGGCCAATATGGCGCTGCGCGGTGGTAACTCACCGCTTGAAATCCGCATGCCGGAGTTCGGGCGTCTTAGGGTTGCGCCCGATATCCAGGTAGCTGCTAATCCGCAGCGTCTGGATATCAATGGCGACGTGCGCATCCCATGGGCGCGTCTCGAGATCGGACAGATTCCGGCATCCGCCGTCAAGCCGTCCTCTGATGAGGTGATCGTCACCCGCGAGGAGTATGAAGCTCGCCAGCAGAAGATGGCCACGGTCGAGGCGGGCAACGACATTGATCGCCAGCTGGCATGGGCCAACACCCAGGATCTTGAAGCGGCGGGTATGGAAGTCAACGTCGGCGTCAATATTATCGTGGGCGATGACGTTCAGCTGGCAGCCTATGGTCTGAATGCCAACGTGAAAGGTCGGCTCAACGTTCGCCAGAGCGCCAGCCAGCTCCAGCTCTTTGGCGATGTGGCTCTCGAAGATGGCCGTTTTCAGGCACTGGGGCAGGATTTGTTGATTCGTCGTGGCCAGGTACTGTTCAGTGGCCCGCCCGGACAGCCCTATCTCAATATCGAGGCCATCCGTAATCCGGATAATACGGCCGATAACGTGATTGCCGGCCTGCGAGTCACCGGACCCGCGGATCAGCCGGAGCTTGAGATCTTCTCCGAACCGGGCATGAACGAATCGAGGGCGCTCTCCTATCTGCTGCGCGGGCGCGCCCCGGATGCCAGCGGCGACAGTGACGGCATGCTGACCTCGGCCCTGATCGGACTGTCGCTATCCAGAAGCGGCAAGGCGATCGGCCAGCTGGGCGAGAGCTTCGGTATCGACGACCTGTCGCTGGATACTTCCGGCAGCGGCGATGAAAGTCAGGTCGTGGTCAGCGGTTATCTCTTTGATGACCTGCAGGTCAGCTATGGCGTAGGGCTTTTCTCCTCGATTGCCGAGCTGACCCTGCGCTATAAGCTGATCCAGAACCTGTATCTCCAGGCCGTTTCGGGGGCCAATCAGGCGGTTGATCTCATCTATACCTTCAGTCTGGGGCGGACACCGGACAGTCCAAATTGAGACGAAACGGGGCGAGGGGGCTTGTGTTTTCCTCCGCTAGCCCCGATAAACAATAGCCTGTTAACGTTTACGCTGATTCGATAACCGATGGGAGGCACCATGCTCGGATACGACAGGACGCGTATGCCCAGCGCGGAAGAAGCGCTGGCAGGTCGGGAGACGCCCATGCCGATAAGCGGTGTCCATCATGTCAATGATCGCGACATCACGGCGGCGCCCGAAGGCCTTGACGACATTGTCCTCGGGCTGGGCTGTTTCTGGGGCGCCGAACGTCTTTTCTGGCAGCTGCCGGGCGTCCGGGTTACGGCGGTTGGCTACGCCGGCGGCTATACGCCCAACCCGACCTACGATGAGGTCTGCACTGGCAGGACCGGCCATGCTGAAGTCGTGCGGGTGGTGTTCGATCCGTCAGAAATCAGCCTGGCGGAGCTGCTTAAAACGTTCTGGGAAGCGCATGACCCGACCCAAGGGATGCGTCAGGGTAACGATATCGGCAACGAATATCGCTCCGTGATCCTGGTGCACAACGAACAGCAGCGCGAGATTGCTCGTAAAAGTCTCGAGGAGTATGAACAAGCGCTGAAGCAGAGCGGCAAGGGAGCGATCACCACGCAGATTGCCTCTCTCGAAGTCTTCTACTACGCCGAGGAGTATCACCAGCAGTATCTGAGCAAAAACCCCATGGGGTACTGCGGTCTCAAGGGTACTGGCGTCAGCTGCCCGATCTGATGGGCAGGTCATGGGCGTGGTCAGTCGAGTGGCTGATTGCGCCCCAGAGGCTGCACCTGCTGGCGTCTTCCGGGCACACAGCGCCAGTTTTCAAGCTGCTGTGCCACACGTCTTGCAAGCCAAGGGCGCAACAGTCCCTGGCGATATTCAATGAATCCGACATGCCCGCCGTGTTCGGCCATTTCAATCCGGACACTTCTGGACGGCATCGGCAGGCGATCCAGTAGATGTCTGGGCATCAACGGGTCGTCGGCGGCATGCAATATCAGCGTCGGGAGTTCGATACGATGAAGCATGAACCCTGACGACGCTCGCTGATAGTAGTCCGTGGCGGATCCAAAACCGTGCAGCGGTGCCGTGACTTCATTATCGAAGGCCCAGAAGGTATCCAGCTCTCTGAGCTTTTGTACATCGAGATGATCCAGACTGCCGTCCTCCAGATGGCGAATGACCTTGCGCTTCATGGATTTGAGGATATGACGCTGGTAGCAGCGGACAAAACCGATATTGATGGCATCGGCCGAGGCCGCGAGATCCAGTGGCGGGCTGATGGCAATGGCGCCGGCCAGATCAAGCCCGTCGCCTCCCTGCTCTGCGGCCAGCTTGAGCAGCACATTGGCGCCCAGAGACACGCCTACCGCCACCTTCAGGGCATTGGGATAGCGCCGGGTCAATTGAGAAAGCATCCAGTAGGCATCGGCCGTCTCACCGGCGTGATAGCTCCGCGGATAGCGATTGGGCACGCGTCCGCAGCCGCGAAAATGCATCAGGACGGCACGCCAGCCCATATTGGCTGCCGTGCGCATGAGCATGCGCGCGTAGGGCGAATCAATGGAACCTTCCAGTCCGTGAAAGAGCACCATGATCGGCGCTCTGGCATCCTTTGGCGCAGGCTGCGTCCAGCTGAGCTCCACGACATCGTTGTCGGGTAGCGTCAAGAGTTCGGTGTCAAGACGAACCCTGTCGCGTGGCAGCAGCAGCGGCAGCAGAGTCTGGATGTGTGGATTGGCCAGCCCGCGCGGGGGGCGAAAGTCGGCCTTCTGGATCATGCCCGACATGTTGACTCTTTATGCCAGCAAACGATGAGCGTCAGTTATCACCGAGAGCCGGCAGCAGGTCAAGACATGTCGTGTGTATTGATGTGACCCCTGCCGGACCCGTGCGTTCATGGATCAGTCTGTCTCGAGACCAGTGATCCGAGATTGGTATCTCTGAAAGCGAATGCCGTTACCGAAGTCGAAAGGCTTCAGCTTCTTCATGGTTGGTCACGGTGCACTCCAGATCCTTGACCAGACCGTTGGCCAGGCTGTAACACCAGCCGTGAACGCTGACGGGCTGGTCCCGCTCCCAGGCACGCTGCAGGATCTTGGTCTGACACAGATTGGACACCTGTGCTCTGACATTGATTTCGCACATGCGGTTGACCTGCTCATCAAGCGACAGATCCGCCAGACTTTCCTGATGCTGGTGATACAGGTTGCGAACGGTATTGAGCCAGTAATCGACAATGCCGTTGTCACCACCGGTAACGGCGGCCTTGACACCGCCGCAACCGTAGTGACCCACGATCATGATGTGCTTGACCTTGAGGACGTCAACAGCGAACTGAATGACGGAAAGGGCGTTCATGTCATTGTGATGCAGCACGTTGGCCACATTGCGATGGACAAACACCTCTCCCGGCGGAAGGTTGATGATCTGGTTGGCAGGCACCCGGCTATCCGAGCAGCCGATCCATAGAAAATCGGGGTTTTGCTGATCCGAAAGACGTCTGAAAAAGTCAGGGTCGTTTTCGACCATCTGATCGGCCCAGAGCCGATTCTGCTCGAGAAGCTGCGAAATATCCTGACAACTCTTGTGATCACACATCGTTTTTTACGGCCTTTTCAATGAACAACATAGAGAATGGTAAACACGCCAGAACGGCCATGGCGCACACTCATGTGATAGCATCATGACCCATTATTCCCGGGGCAGGATTCCAACGGAAGCGCCTTCGTTTCAAATATTTTTCAGCGGGAGCAACAACCGTGTCGCAATATGATGTCGATCTTTTTGTCATCGGTGCAGGATCAGGTGGTGTCAGGGCTGCTCGCACCGCAGCCGGCAAGGGCGTCAGGGTAGCCATCGCCGAGGATCGATACCTGGGCGGTACCTGCGTCAATGTCGGCTGTGTGCCCAAGAAACTCTACTCCTATGCAGCCCACTTTCACGATGCCTTCGAGGACAGCCAGGGGTTTGGCTGGCATTTTGACAGTGCACCCCGTTTTGAATGGTCGGTGCTCAGGGACAACAAGAAAGCCGAAATTTCACGCCTCAACGGTATCTACGAAAAGCTTTTGATCAACTCCGGCGTGGAGCTGATTCAGGGGCGCGCCGAAATCGTTGATGAACATACGGTCACCATTAATGGTCGACATGTCAGCGCTGAAAGGATTCTGATCGCCACCGGCGGAACGCCCTGGATGCCGGAGTTTGAAGGGCGAGAGCACGTACTCTCCTCGGATCAGATTTTCGATCTGCCCACCTTTCCAAAACGGTTTCTGGTCATGGGCGGTGGCTATATTGCCGTCGAGTTTGCCAGCATCTTCAACGGGCTCGGCGCCCAGACGCATCTGGCCTACCGCGGGCCGCTTTTCCTGCGTGGTTTCGACCATGAACTGCGCGATTTCATCCGCGATGAAATGATTAAAAAGGGCGTTGACCTGCATTTTGAATCCACCATTACCCGGGTCGAAAAGCAGGACGGTGCCTATCAGGTAGCCCTCAGCAACGGCGAAACGCTGGAAGTGGACGCCATCCTCGGCGCCACCGGTCGTCGCCCGCGATTTGAAGGTCTTGGTCTTGAAAACGTCGATGTCGAACGTGAATTCGATGGCAAGCTGAAAATCGATGACCGCTACCAGACCTCCGTGCCGTCGATTCTGGCGCTGGGCGATATCATTGAAGGCCCGGAGCTGACGCCGGTGGCACTGGAAGAGGCCATGCGCCTGGTAGAGCTCCACTACGGGAGCGGCAGCGCAGAGCCCATCGATTACGATAGCGTGGCCACAGCTGTTTTCTGTCATCCCAACATGGGCACTGTCGGTCTCACCGAAGAGCAGGCCAGAGAGCAGTGCGAGAGCATTCGTGTCTACACCACGGACTTCAAGCCGATGCGTCATACGCTCTCCGGAAGTGACGAGCGCTGCCTGATGAAGCTGGTTGTCGATGACAGTACCGATCGCGTGTTGGGTGCCCACATGGTGGGCGAAGAGGCTGGTGAGTTGATTCAGGGGCTTGCCATCGCTGTACGTGCTCGCCTGACCAAGCGTGACTTTGATGCCACTATCGGCGTGCACCCCACCAGTGCCGAAGAGTTTGTCACCCTGCGCAGCGTCACGAGAACGTAACATACTGATTTATACGCTGAATTTGAAAGCCGCCTGCAGGCGGCTTTTTCTTGTCTATAGTGAATCAGGCGCCAGAAAGATCCCCAACATGATCGAAGGAAACAACAGGCGCGCCGTGCAACATAAATCATAATTATAAAATTGTGTTTTTTTAATAATCTTATGATTTGATGCTTTTATAAGTTATTGTTATCCTGCATCCCTGATTCGCCAACTGCGAAATATCCATGACACCAAACAATCAAACGACAACGGCTTCATCCGATATCTCTCATCCTGATCTGGCCGAGATGATTATCGAAGGGGAAACGCCCATTCTGGTTCGTCCGCCCGGCACTGATGACGGGTGGGGCATTTATGAACTGATCCGGGCCTGCCCGCCGCTGGACGTTAATTCTGCCTACGCTTATCTACTGCTTGCCACACAGTTTCGTGACCGTTGTGCCGTGGCGACGTTGACCGACGGCGAAATTGTTGGCTTCGTCTCGGGCTACATCAAGACCAATGCCTCGGATACGTTCTTTTTATGGCAGGTTGCCGTAGGGGAGAAGGCCAGAGGCACAGGGCTGGCGCGCAAGCTGGTCGAGACCGTTTTAAGACGTGAACACCAGGCCGGGGTGCGCCATCTGGAAACGACCATCACTCCGGATAACGAAGCGTCATGGGGGCTTTTCAGGCGTCTGGCACAGCGCTGGCAGGCACCGCTGAACAGCCGGGAATACTTTTCTGAAGAACAACTGGGTGGAGAGCACGATCCCGAAAATCTGGTACGGATAGGACCCTTCGATCCGCAGCAGATTTGATCACGACACAGCGAGTTTTTAACGAATTACCAGCCACAGGGGGAATGTTGTTAATGGATACACAGTACTTTGAACGGATGGAATCTGAAGTTCGCACTTATTCCCGCTCCTTTCCCACCATTTTTGACTGCGCCCGCGGGGCTCATCTCTGGACCACTGAGGGCACTGAATACATCGATTTTCTCGCCGGCGCCGGTACGCTCAATTACGGCCACAACAATCCGGTGCTCAAAAAGGCGTTGATGAATTACATCGAGCGTGACGGTATCGTTCACGGCCTCGATTTCTGGACGCACGGCAAGCAGGATTTTTATCAGACGCTCGAGGAGCTGATCCTCAAGCCGCGCGGTCTGGACTACAAGATTCAGCTGCCCGGTCCCACCGGCACCAACGCCGTCGAAGCCGCCATCCGTCTGGCGCGTCGTATTACCGGTCGTTCCAATATTCTGACCTTCACCAACGGTTTTCATGGCGTCACCATGGGCGCGCTGGCGACCACCGGCAACGCCAAATTTCGTGATGCGCTGGGCGTACCGGCCATGGGCGCACAGTTCATGCCCTATGATGGCTACATGGGCGAGGGCGTGGACACGCTCGATTACGTTGAAAAGGCACTGGATGACAAATCCAGCGGTCTCGACCGTCCGGCAGCCGCGATTGTCGAGCTGGTACAGGGCGAGGGCGGCATTAACGCAGCGTCCATTGAATGGACCCGACGGCTGGCCGAAATCTGCAAAAAACGCGACATCCTGCTGATCGTGGATGACATCCAGGCCGGCTGCGGCCGCACCGGCAAGTTCTTCAGCTTTGAACATGCTGGCATCAAGCCGGACATGGTCACCAATTCCAAGTCGCTGTCCGGTTATGGTCTACCGTTTGCCATGCTGATGATGCGTCGTGATCTCGACAAGTGGACGCCGGGGCAATATAACGGCACTTTCCGCGGCCATACGCTGGCCATGGTGACCGCCACTGAAGCGCTGCGTCACTACTGGAAAGACGACACCTTCGAGAAGGAAGTCCAGCGCAAGGGCGAGGTCATTCGCGAGCGCTTTGAAATGCTGGCCGGACTGCTCAGCGATGCCGGTCACCCGGCCAAGGAGCGCGGACGTGGCATGATGCGGGGTATCGATGTCGGCAGCGGTGAGCTTGCAGACGATATCACTCATGGCGCCTTTGAGCGCGGGCTTGTCATTGAAACCAGCGGTCAGGCAGGCGAAGTGGTCAAGTGTCTCTGCCCACTGACCATTACCGATGACGAGCTCGAGCAGGGACTGACCCTTCTTGAAAGAAGCATTCGCAGCCTCATCGAGTAATCATGCAGAGCGGGGCGGGCGCATGGCGTCTGCCTTGATAACGATGTTTGTTGATTGTGACCAGAAAAGGCAGCCGGATCGATGATCGTTCGTAACCTTGAAGAGTGCCGCAATACCGACCGCTTTGTTGAGGCCGAAAACGGCAACTGGGACAGCACGCGACTGATGCTGGCCGAAGACAACTGTGGTTTCTCCTTTAACATTACCCGCATTAAACCGGGTACAGAGACCCACATTCACTACAAGAACCATATCGAAGCTGTCTTCTGCTATGAAGGCGAAGGCGAAGTGGAAACGATTGCCGATGGCAAAAAGCACACCATCAGGGCCGGTGATATGTATCTGCTGGATCAGCACGATGAGCACTGGCTACGCGGCAAGGAAAAGGGAATGACGGTAGCCTGCGTGTTCAATCCGCCGCTGACCGGTCGCGAAGTTCATCGCGAGGACGGCTCCTACGCACCGGCCGATGATTGAACGTTCGGGATTTTTCGACGTTAACCATCAAAAAGCCTGCTCACATGAGCAGGCTTTTTTAGCGTCAAAAGCGGTGTGTCTCGAACAGCGCTGATCGAGTCTTATCGAGTTTCGGCATCCACCGGCATGTCGGAGGTCTGAACCCGACGGCTGTCCGAGGCGTTATTCTGACCGGACGGCGCTTGCGTCGACTCTGACATCGAAGTTCCGGTATCGCCGGACACGCTGCTGGAAGTCTCGGGAGGATGCGATGAAGCGCTGGGCATTTCAGATGACGTATCACTGGTTGCCGGCGATGGCGCGCCATCGATCTCGTCTTCATCAGCGGAAGAATCTTCCATGGTCTCGGCGCTGCTGTGGCGATAGTGGCGCTTGTAGACGATCTGGTATTGGTTGTTGTCACAGTGACCCACAATCTGACCTTCGGCCTGATCGGCATCCGCTGTGGGAATGACCTCAAGGGAATAGCCCATGGGTTCGACGCCGTTGGATTCGATATTTTGCGCAATCCGGTCGCGAACATCCTGGCAGGCACCGAACGCCAGCGTGGGGAGGCACAGAGTGGCCAGTGCCAGTCCAAGGGTCGAGCAACCCGACACCGTGCGTGAGAGTTTCATGACATGACTCCTGACAAGAATTATTCAATATGGTGAATATAAACCATTCTGGCATCGGTCATGTGCCAATCTACTTATCGTGTGTCAATACTTCGCATAATATATATTATGTTAAATTCTATATCTGGACAGTTTTTCGGTAACCCTTGCCGTGAAGCCTGCCTGATCATTTGTGATGTTTACCAAGGTGCGAGCCCTGCCCGATAACGTTACCATGAGCGCATATTTTTTCATGCTGTCCTGCGCTTTCAACGATGAGAACATTCAATGCCTGATGTATCCAGCCTGCTGCGCATGGCCGAAGTACGCTGTCGCGATAACGACGTGCGATTCACTCCCATTCGTCGCCGAGTGTTTGAAATCATCAGTGAGCACTCCAGCGGCCTGAAGGCCTACGAGCTTCTGGATCTCCTGTCCAGCGAGCATGCCTCTGCGCGGCCGCCCACGGTCTATCGCGCGCTGGATTTTCTGCTCGAACAGGGACTGGTACATCGCATCGAATCACTCAATGCCTATGTGGCCTGTCCGTGCCCGGATCATTCGCGTGGTTTTCAGCTCATGATCTGCCGGCACTGTGGTCTTGTCGAAGAGATGCACGATCACGACACCATGGCGCGTCTGGAAGAGACGGCTGCCGGCCATGGGTTTCGCATCGAGCGCCAGACCATCGAGCTCTCCGGCGTTTGCCAGCAATGTCAGCAGTCAGGCTGATCGCCACCGCTGCCCGTTTTTGTCCAATAACACAGGTCCCCCGTCATGTTTGATCTGCTGATCGTCAACGCTCGTGTTGTCAACGAAGGTACTATCCGCGAACTCGACGTGGGCGTGCTGGATGGGCGTATCAACGCCATTGGCACTTCCCTGTCACGCGATGCCAGAAAGGTCATTGATGCACGCGGTCGTTATCTGCTTCCCGGCATGATTGATGATCAGGTGCATTTTCGTGAGCCGGGCCTGACCCAGAAGGCGGATATGGCCACTGAGTCGGCAGCGGCCGTTGCCGGCGGTATCACGACCTATATGGAAATGCCCAATGTGAAGCCGCCGACGCTGGATAGCGATGCGCTCGAGGCCAAGTACGCACTGGCGCGTGGTCGCTCGCATGCCAACTACGCTTTCTATCACGGTGCGAGCAATGACAATCTGGAGGCCATCAAGGCCCTCGATCCGTCGACGACCTGCGGGATCAAGATTTTTATGGGGGCCTCAACCGGCAACATGCTGGTAGATGCGCCGCAGACGCTCGAGGACATTTTTGCCAACGCAAAAATTCCGGTCATCACGCACTGTGAAGACACGCCAATGATTCAGGAAAGCGAACGCCAGGCGCGTGAGCGTTTTGGAGAGCAAGTTCCCTTTTCCCTTCATGGCGAGGTTCGCTCACGCGAGGCCTGTTACAAGAGCTCCAGCATGGCGATCGAGCTGGCGCGCAAGCATGGTACGCGCCTGCACGTGCTGCATTTGACCACGGCTGATGAAATGGCGCTTTTCGAGCCCGGCCCCGTGGAGGGCAAGCTGATCACAGCCGAAGCCTGCGTGCATCATCTGTGGTTCTGTGACGAGGACTACGAGCGTCTGGGGTCCTGGATCAAGTGCAACCCGGCCATCAAGACCTCGGCAGATCGTCAGGCCATTCGGGATGCGGTCAACGATGGCCGTATCGACATCGTGGCCACCGACCACGCTCCGCACACGCTGGAAGAAAAAAACAACAGCTATTTCAAGGCGCCTTCCGGCATGCCGCTGGTGCAGCATGCCCTCTCCTCTCTGCTGGATCAGGTCAATGCCGGTCACTTTGAGCTGACCACCATTGTCGAGAAAACCAGCCACAACGTGGCGCGGCGCTTTGAGCTGGCTGATCGTGGCTTTATTCGTGAAGGTTACATGGCGGATCTGGTACTGGTGGATCTGGACAAGCGCTTTAACGTCACCCGCGATGCACTGCTTTACAAATGCGGCTGGAGCCCTTTCGAGAACACTGCGCTGCGAGGCAGTATTGATACCACCATCGTCAACGGCAGGATTGCCTGGGATGGTGAAAACCTTGCCAGCGCCCCCGCGGGTGAGCGCGTGACCTATCGTCGTCAATAATCAACGGAGCAGACAGGAACATGAGCGCATCCTCCCCTACCTACAAGGCGCTGGAGCAGGCCGAGCCCGGGACCGAAACCGGGCTTGAGACACTTCTGGACGCAGCTGGCTGGAATGATGACGGTATGATGCCGGCCATCGCTCAGCAGTTCGACAGCGGTGAAGTGCTGATGATGGCCTGGATGACGCGGCAAACGCTGGAGGAGACGCTGCAGACCGGTCGGGTCTGCTACTGGTCTCGTTCGCGTCATAGACCATGGCGCAAGGGAGAGTCATCGGGTCAGGTTCAAATGCTGAAGCAGGCCTGGCTGGATTGCGATGGTGATACCCTGCTGCTCAAGGTGGATCAGACCGGTCCCGCCTGCCATACCGGCCGACGCACCTGCTTTTATCTGGCGCTTGATGAGAAAAACGCTCGGGTGGACACTGCGCCCTTGATGTCTTTCGAGGCGCTGTATGGCAACAGCTGATGCGCTGCGTCTGCTGTTGCGGGGGCTGAAAAAAACGCTTGCCATGTTGCTGATTGCACTGGTGCGCGTTTATCAATACGGCATCAGCCCCCTGATCGGACCGCGCTGTCGTTTCTGGCCTACCTGTTCAAACTATGCGATCGAGGCCATCCAGCTGCATGGCCCGCTTCGTGGCGGATGGCTCGCCCTGAAACGGATTCTGCGCTGCCATCCCTTCTGCGCCGGCGGCGTTGATCCAGTGCCTCCCGCATCATGCCGACACTGCAGCGATCATGGCCAAGGCAATGAGCGCGCCCTGCTGCACCGGCACGACGATCAGGCCTGAAAGGTGGGCCTGTCGATGGTTGTCTCGGGTGGCTGACATTCAGCATGGCGCCTGATGGCGTCGTCACGCCTGCCGGCCTCGATGCTGCCTGCAAAATGAAATCCGCCTGAAAGCAGCTGACGCCGCCGCCACTGGTTGCCATTAAGGCCAAAGGCCACGTAAACGCCCAGACAGACAATGTTGGCCACCACATCGAGCAGGCCGCTCTTTTCCAGCGCGCCGGCTACCGACAGAATCAGGATTCCCACGATCGTCAGTGCAGCAATCCTCCATAGACGACAGCACAGGGCCCATAACGTTCCGAAAAAGAAGGCCGGCCAGTTCCAGCCCTGCTTGACCGCCTGAAGGCGTCCGTCAGCATGCTGATAAATGTCAAACTGTTTCACAAACTTATCCCTTGCTTGATCAGGGATAGCTTACGTTTGTTTGAATCACGATGCATCAGGTGTGTGCCTGCGCCGTGGTCTTGATGCGCTCCAGCATGGCGTGCAGTCCGTTGCTGCGGGTCGGCGACAGGTGTTTGTCCAGATCCAGCGCCGTCAGAAAATCGGGTGGCGTGTCGATGACCTCCTGTGGCGTGCGATCATTGTAGATGCGCAGCAAAATAGCGATCAGGCCCGATACGATGGCCGCATCCGAAATGGCATCAAAGTGCAGCTCTGCCCCCTGCAGCTCGCCATGAACCCATACATTGGACTGGCAGCCGTCGAGACGGGTGTGATCGTTTTTCCACTCGTCAGGAAAGGCAGGCAGCTGTTTGCCCAGATCGATAATGTACTGATAACGGTCCATCCAGTTATCAAACATGTCGAATTCTTCGATCAGTTCCTGCTGGGCCTCTTGCGGAGTCATGCCGGCTCCCTGTGCTGGTGTTGTGAGAAGGAGTGCATTATAACGCGTCATCGGAGGCATCGTCCGGAAGATCAAGCGCGTGTCGATTGATCTGTCCGTGCCACTCCTGCGCTTCAGCGTGGAGGTAGCGGGCGGTGGTCTCAAGTCGTGAATGGCGCGCCGTCCGCGATAGATAGCGCAGCTCGACGCCCTGCTGAGCCTGATGAGTGATGGCAGTATGGCGCAGCCAGTGAGGCGTGGCCTGTCGAAGGCGCTGCGCTTCATGTGACGTCGAGTCGCTTTCTCGCTCTCTTGTTTGCGCCAGACCCTCAAAGGTTGTCTTGATCATGCGATAAAGCTGATTGTCCCCGACGCCTCGCTGGCCATCCAGCGTACGTATGACCGGCGTCTCCTCTTCAGGCGACGGCGTGGCGGACAGTCCAAGCATGTCGCGCCACTGCCCTAGCGCCGCCATCATGGCATCCGGCACCGGGATGCTGGCTTGCTTGCCGCCCTTTCCGGTTACCTGCCACCACCACTGACCTTCACGCATTCGAAAATCATTCATGCGGGCATGGCTCATTTCACTGATGCGTGGGGCCAGCAGATAGGCAAAGGCGAAAACAAAACGCTGGCGCTCGCACTCATAGCGCACTCGAATCGTGGCGTCCGCGGGCGGCGGCGTATTGAGCTGCTGCCAGCACCATCGCCAAAGCGGGCGCTCTAGGTAGCGCTCGATGGTATTTGACGTGTTATCGAGTCGGCGACGTTTGTCGCGCATCAGCCTGAACGGATTCTGGCTCAGCCACCCCGCCTCGATCAGCCAGCCAAACAGGGTCTGCAAAATGACCAGGGCCTGACGGCGGCTGGCGGCAGAAAGCCCTTTTCGAAATGGTCGCCACGCCTCACTGCTCCGGGGGCTGGGGGGGCCAATCCATTCAGCGGTTGGCCTGGGGTCGGCAAGAAAGGCCTCGAATGCATCCAGCGCTCGCCGATCAAGGTGTTCAAGGCGTTTTCCCTTGTCTTCCAGCCATAACAGCAGCCGCTCGGCTTCCTTGCGGTACTGTCTGAAGGTCTGTGGGCTGGTGCGATATTCCATGAGCCATGCCGCTACGATCTCTCGATCGCTCTCTGCCTCGACCAATTGACCGGGCATGGCAAGCGTCGTCCTCTTGATCAGGGCCGCTTCCTTCGGCAAATCGTTTGCAGGTTCAGCGCTCAACGGTGTTTTCATCGCATCCTTGCCCTGCTTGCATCGATATTCTGAGGCGTCATTGTAGCTGCTACAGCCGATAAAATCATGATAAGACGCGTAATCATGATTTTATTGGTATTTTCATAAATATATTTACGTAATACGTATTTACGTAATAGTGTATTTGTCACAATAAAGCGCTATAGTGATCAAAAAACGCAGCCCTTCTCCAATAACAGCAACCATGGGCAACAACAGGGAACTCAGGAGGCCGTCATGGCACGAAATGGCGTGCAGTTCGAAGACGTACAAAGGGCAATAGAAACCCTCATACAGCGCGGTGACGTCCCCAGCGTGCAGCGCATCCGCGAGGTGCTGGGCACCGGCAGTTTCACCACCATCAGTGATCATCTGCGCGAATGGCGGGCACGGCGCGAGGAAAATCGCGATGTTCCCCTGCCGCAGGCCATTCCGGAGCGTTTGCATGACGCACTGGCCGGGCTCTGGCAGCAGGCGCAGGAGGAAGCCGGTGAGGCGCTCTCCTTCTATCGTCAGCAGTCCGATGAGCAGGTCGAGCAGGCCCGAGAAGAAGCCCGCCAGGCGCAGCGGCGTGTCGAGGATACCGAGCAGCGGCTTGAAGCCCTTGGCGAGCGACTCGACAGTACGGCGGCCCGGCTCGAGGAGAAGGCAACGGGTCTGGCGCGGCTTGAAAGCGAAGCAGCGCATCTGCGCAGCCAGCTTGAGGAGCGTGATCAGCGCCTGGCCATGCGTGACCGGCAGATCAACGCGCTCAGCGAAGAGCGGGATCGCATGGAGCGAGAGCATCATGAAGCGCTCGAAGAGCAGGAGCAGACGCACAAGCGGCGCCTGGCTCAGGAGGAGTCACGCCACGAAAGCGCCGAGAATCGACTGATGCAGCTGCTGGACAGCGCGCGCCATGAAAAGCAGGAAGTCGAGAAACAGGCACGGCGCCGACAGGAGCAGCTTGAAGAGCGTATCGAGAAGATCAATACCCAGCTGGAGCAGCAGCGCCGCACCCTGCAGGAAGAAGAGCGCAAGATGCGCGATCTGGGGCAGCAGGCCCGCTACAGTGAGCAGCAGCTTCAGGAAAGCCGCGGGCGGGAGGATCATCTGTCCGGTCTTCTGACCGAACGCGATCAGGAAATAGCCCGCCTTCGCACCGAGCTCAGGGTGCTGCAGGAACGCCTTTCCAGATCGCCCATGCCGCCCTTTGTGTACTAATCATTTTGTATGCTGACCACAAAGGACGGCTGGTAATCCGGATGCTCTGAAATATAAAAACCCCGGCGAACCGGGGTTTTTATATTCAGCAAGGCCAGCAGACTGCACTGTCATCAGTAGTAGGCGTTGGTCGTGTCGGTGTGGTCGGTCACGTCACGGATTGCCGTCAGCTCGGGGATACGCTCGGTCAGCGTCTTCTCGACACCCTGCTTGAGCGTAATATCCACGGCTGCACAGCCCTGACAGCCGCCGCCGAACTGCAGTACGGCCACATTGTCCTCGGTCAGCTGGATCAGACGAATTTCACCACCGTGGGCGGCAAGCCCCGGATTGATTTCGCTGTAAAGAATATAGTTGACGCGGTCTTCCAGCGGACTGTCCTCGCTGACCTGGGGCATCTTGGCGTTGGGTGCCTTGATGGTCAACTGCCCGCCCATGCGATCGGCATTGAAATCCACGACGGCATCTTCGAGGAAGGTGACGCTGTGCTTTTCAAGAAACAGATTGAATTTCTCTAGTGGAATGCACTCATCGCTCTCTTCTTCCTCACCGGGCCTGCAGTAGGCCAGACAGGTTTCGGCATAGGGCGTGCCCGGCTGAGTGATAAAGACACGCACGCCGATACCTTCAACATCCTGACGCGAGAGCAGATCGGCGAGATAATCCTGCGCGCTTTCGGTAATTTCGATGGTTTGACTCATTGGCGGCCTCATGCGCAATCGCAATAACAAAGTCTGTCGATATTTTATGCCAGCCAGCAGCTCGCGACAAATCCGAGTGCAACACTCGGGTAAATGAATATAGCGTCTGACTGTCGGCCAGTACCGCCAGAAGCCCCGGCATGATCCGGGCTCATGTCCGGCGTGAATGTCTTTCAGGGCACGGGTCTGTCCGCGCGACCGGGGTTTGCTAGAATACGCCCTCTTTCATGCAGGCCCATGCCCTTATCCGGAGATCCCATCCCATGCCAACCGCCGCCGATTCGCCGGTTCTCGAGACGCTGACTCGTCTGATGTCGGATCGCATACTGATTCTCGATGGTGGCATGGGCACCATGATTCAAAACGAGCGATTGACCGAGCAGGACTTTCGCGGCGATCGCTTCACACACTGGGAAAGTGATCTCAAGGGTAACAACGACCTGCTGGTACTCAGCCAGCCCGAGGTGATCAAGCGTCTGCATCGCGAGTATCTCGAAGCCGGTGCAGACATCATCGAGACCAACACCTTCAACAGCACCCGCCTCTCGCAGGCCGATTATCACGCCGAAGAGCTGGTGGTCGAGCTCAACCGTGAAGCGGCCCGGCTGGCCCGCGAAGTATGTGATGAGGTCGCCAACGAAACCGGCGTGCCCCGCTTTGTGGCGGGTGTGCTGGGTCCGACCAGCCGTACGGCCTCGATTTCGCCCGACGTCAATGACCCGGCCATGCGTAACGTCACCTTTGACGCGCTGGTCGACAACTATGTCGAAGCAGCACGGGCCCTGATCGAGGGCGGCTGCGATCTGATCCTGATCGAAACCATTTTCGATACGCTCAACGCCAAGGCGGCCATCTATGCCCTCGATGTGCTGTTCGAGGCGTCGGGCCAGCGTACGCCGGTCATGATCTCGGGGACTATCACCGATGCGTCCGGGCGTACGCTGTCGGGCCAGACGACCGAGGCATTCTGGAACTCCGTGCGTCATGCCCGTCCGCTCAGTGTCGGACTCAACTGCGCGCTGGGTGCCGAGGATCTTCGCCCCTATCTCGAAGAGCTGTCACGCCGGGCTGATACTCACGTCTCGGTTCACCCCAATGCCGGGCTGCCCAATGAATTCGGCGAGTATGATCAGGAAGCCGACGAGATGGCAGCCATCGTGAAGACCTTCGGCGAGCAGCGGCTGGTCAATATCATGGGCGGTTGCTGCGGGACCACGCCAGAGCATATCGCGGCCATCAAGCGCGTCATGAAGGATCTGCCACCGCGGATGGTGCCGGATATTGCCCCGGCCTGCCGCCTCTCCGGGCTCGAGCCATTCAATATCAATGCAAGGTCGCTGTTTGTGAACGTGGGTGAGCGGACCAACGTGACCGGCTCCGCACGCTTCAAGCGCCTGATCAAGGAGGAGGATTTCACCACGGCGCTGGAAGTGGCGCTTGAGCAGGTGGACAACGGCGCTCAGGTTATCGATATCAACATGGACGAGGGCATGCTCGACTCCAAAGGCGCCATGGAGCACTTTCTAAAGCTCGTCGCCTCGGAGCCTGACATCTCCCGGGTCCCGATCATGATCGACTCCTCCAAGTGGGAGATCGTTGAAGCCGGCCTCAAGTGCATACAGGGCAAGGCGGTGGTCAACTCGATCTCGATGAAGGAAGGCGAGGACAATTTCCGTCACCAGGCGCAGCAGTGCCGCCGATTCGGCGCGGCCATCGTGGTCATGGCCTTCGATGAGCAGGGCCAGGCCGATACCATGGCGCGCAAGACCGAAATCTGCGAGCGAGCCTATCGTATTCTGGTCGACGAGATCGATTTTCCGGCCGAAGACATCATCTTCGACCCCAATATCTTTGCCATCGCGACCGGCATCGAGGAACACAACAATTACGCCGTCGACTTCATCGAGGCCACGCGCTGGATCAAGCAGAACCTGCCGCACGCCATGATCTCCGGTGGCGTCTCCAACGTGTCCTTCTCCTTTCGCGGCAACAACACGGTTCGCGAGGCCATTCACTCTGTTTTCCTCTATCACGCCATTCGCGCTGGTCTGACAATGGGTATCGTCAATGCCGGCCAGCTGGCGGTGTATGACGATCTCCCCGAGGCACTGCGCAACGCCGTGGAAGATGTCGTACTCAACCGCCGCGAGGACGCCACCGAGCGGCTGCTGGACATCGCCGAGCGCTACAAGGATGACGGCAGCGGCGCCCCAAAAAAGGAAGACCTTGAATGGCGCAGCTGGGAAGTGGAAAAGCGCATCGAACATGCGCTGGTCAAGGGCATTACCAGCTATATCGAGGAAGACACCGAGCTGGCACGCCAGCGGGCGGATCGTCCCATCGAGGTGATCGAAGGCCCGTTGATGGATGGCATGAACGTGGTCGGCGATCTGTTCGGCGCCGGCAAGATGTTCCTGCCTCAGGTGGTCAAGTCGGCGCGCGTCATGAAACAGGCCGTGGCCTATCTGATTCCTCACATCGAGGCCGAAAAGAGTGACGACGACTACAGCAAGGGCCGTATCGTCATGGCCACGGTCAAGGGTGATGTTCATGATATCGGCAAGAACATCGTGGGCGTGGTGCTGCAGTGCAATAATTATGAGGTGATCGACCTTGGCGTCATGGTGCCGGCCGAGAAGATTTTTGCCGCCGCCCGGGAACACAACGCCGATATCATCGGTCTGTCCGGTCTGATCACGCCGTCGCTGGATGAAATGGTGCACGTGGCGAAGGAGATGGAGCGCCAGGGCTTTGACATTCCCCTGCTGATTGGCGGTGCCACGACCTCCAAGGCGCATACGGCGGTCAAGATCGAGCCGGCCTACAGCCATCCGGTGGTCTATGTCACTGATGCTTCCCGTGCGGTAGGCGTGGCCAGTCGCCTGCTCTCGCCCGGCTTGAAAGAGGCCTACGCCGGCGAAATCCGCGCCGAGTATGAAAAGGTGCGCGAGCGCAACAGCAAGCGTCGTCCCAAATCGGCCGATCTCGACTACGCCCAGGCCTGCGAGCGTCGCTTTGACGGCGGCTGGGACAACTACGAACCCCCGGCCCCCGGTTTTACCGGGCTGCGCGTGTTCGATGATATCAACCTGCGTGAACTGGTGGATTACATCGACTGGACGCCCTTTTTCATGAGCTGGCAGCTGGTCGGCAAATACCCGAAGATTCTCGAAGATGACGTGGTGGGGGAAGCGGCCCGCAACCTGTATCAGGATGCCACCGTCATGCTCGACAGGCTCATCGAAGAGGGTTATCTGCAGGCGCGCGGCGTGATCGGTTTCTGGCCGGCCAATAGCGTCGATCACGATGTGATCGAGGTCTATGAGGATGAAACGCGCCAGACGGTTGTGCAGCGTCTCAATCATATTCGACAGCAGACCACCAAAAATCGTGACGGGCTCTGCTACAGCCTGGCGGATTTCGTTGCACCCAAAGAGAGTGGGCGGCCTGACTGGATCGGTGGCTTCGCCGTCACCGCCGGTCATGGTGCTGACGAACTGGCCCGGGGATTTGAACAAAACGGCGACGATTACAACGCCATCATGATCAAGGCGCTGGCAGACCGGCTTGCAGAGGCGCTGGCTGAATACATGCACGAGCGGGTACGTCGCGAGTACTGGGGCTACGCACCGGAAGAAACGCTGGATAACGATGCCCTGATCAACGAAAAGTATCGCGGTATTCGTCCGGCCCCGGGCTATCCGGCCTGCCCGGATCATACCGAGAAGACTACCCTCTTCGACCTGCTTCAGGCGCCTGACAACGCCGGCATTACCCTGACCGAGAGCTTTGCCATGTGGCCGGCGGCAGCGGTTTCGGGCTGGTATTTTTCTCATCCGCAGTCACGCTATTTCTCGACCGGGCGGATCAGCCGTGATCAGATCGATGCGCTGGCCGCGCGCAAGGAGATGTCTCGCGACACCATGGAGCGCTGGTTGTCGCCGATCCTTTCCTACAATCCGGATGAATAGGATGGGCTTCTGACAAAGCGCTGTCGTCTGCACCTGAATGAAAAAGGCCTCTCGATCGAGAGGCCTTTTTTTACCCTTGGTGCGCCAGTAGCAACATGTCGTCAGGGAGCTGTTGTGCTCAAGGAGCGCGGCGACGCTGGTGCAGCTCGCGGTTGCGCTGGCGGGCCCGATGGGACTTCCTCAGCATGACGTAGGTTGCGCCCAGCCCGCCATGGCGCGGCTGGGCTGTGGCGTAGGCCTGAACCTCGTCGAACTGCGCCAGCCACTTGCCAACGTAGGAGCGCACCACGTTGGCGTGGCTTTCATCGCTTTTGCCGCGGCCGTGGATGACCATGACGCAGCGCAGTTCGTGCTCATGGGCCTGACGAATGAAATTGAAAAGCTCGCGTCGGCACTCGGCCACCGGGCACTTCAACAGGTTGAGCTGGGAGTCAACCTGATAGCCGCCGTGACGCAGCTTCTCGATCACGCCGGTCTGGATACCGTCCCGGCGAAACTCGATCGGGTCGTTGACAGGCAATAGATCCACAAACTCATCGGAGAGGAAGTTGCTCTCCTTTTCACCATCCTGAGCGCTGGCTCGTCTTGCCAGCTGGGCCTCGCTGGGCGCCTGGGCGCCGGCGTTGCCGGCATCGGCGTGATTACGTCCCTTGAGCGGAATAACGTCAGCCATTTCACGGGAAAAAAGCTGCTCATCGCGTTGATTGGCATTCATCGGGCTACTCCTCGCGTACTGGCTGTGGTGCCAGCAGGCTTGTCGTTCAAACAGGGGGCTGCCATCCGGTCAGCATCAGTGTCAGAGCGTCGCGTCGGGAATAAGGTGTGAAGTGCCGAACCTCCCGGCCAGTGCCGTCATGGGTGGGTGGCGTGCCTGTCTTCGGCGTTTTCCGTCAGGGCGGAAGACATCGAGACATCCAGGGCGTCGTGATAGCGCTG
Organism: Kushneria avicenniae; assembly: GCF_900112585.1. Taxonomy (GTDB): domain Bacteria; phylum Pseudomonadota; class Gammaproteobacteria; order Pseudomonadales; family Halomonadaceae; genus Kushneria; species Kushneria avicenniae. The sequence goes on from NZ_FOLY01000001.1 coordinate 172,452, forward strand.
CTGTGCTGCACGCATGATATCAGCCACTCTACTATAGCCCTGAGGTGGACGATATTGCTCGGGCATTGTCCAGGGAAGGCCGGCCACTACCTCGCTGAGCGTCAGCGTCTCGAGCGGTCTGGCCAGCACCCATTCATCCTCGTCGCTGATCACGACCCAGCCCTGCCTGGATAGCACATTCAAAAGCTTGTGATAGTGTCCGCCCAGGCGTTTACGCGCGTTGGAAGCGCTCAGGGCGCCCTCACCGCTTGCCTGCCTTTCATGCAGGAGCGTCAGCATGCCAAGCGCCTGCCAGAACAGCGGCCAGCGTCGCCAGTCGGCGTGCTGGGTTTCTCCCAGCCAGGCTGACAGTTCGGCGCCCATGAGAATGATAAACCAGCTCAGAAATATCCAGAGCAGGAACAATGGCACTGCAGCGAAGGCACCATAAAGAATCTGATAGGAGGGAAAGTTGGTGACATAGATCGAGAAGCCCCACTTGGCAAGCTCCAGCGACACTGACACCAGCAGCGCGCCAGCAGCAGCGTGCTTGAAGCGTACACGCGCGTTGGGCACGGTGATATAGATGAACCAGAAGGCCAGAAAGCTCAGCATCGGCGGCAGGAAATGCAGGATGAAATCGCTGCCGCCCAGCCAGGAGGCCGCCGAGGTGAGCACCGTCATGGAGGCCAGATAGGACGAGAGTAGAAAACCACTGCCGATCAGAATGGGCCCCAGGGTCAGTACGGCCCAGTACACCAGAAATCCCATCAGACCATGCCGATTATGACGCACGCCCCAGATCCTGTTGAGCGCGCTCTCCACGGTCATCATCATCAGAATTGAAGTGACCAGCAAAAAAAGGACACCAACCATGGTCAGGCCACGGGCCTGCTGGGTAAATTCACGCAACGTATCCAGAATGGTCTGTCCCGTTTCGGGCACGAACTGCTGAAACACGAACTGCTGGATTCGATCGCCGGCATCCTGAAATTCCGGGATGGCAGCAAACAGCGAATAGACCACGGTGGTCAGCGGCACCACCGCAAACAGTGTGGTATAGGTCAGCGAGGCCGCCGTCTGCAGGCCGTCATGCGCATTGAAGCGTTTGACGAGCTTGATGAGTGCCCTGAATGGCGTCAGAAACAGCCACAGGGGCTGGGGTATGGAAAAACGTCTCACCTTGTCCGGCTCCTGACAATAACCACTTGATTGTAGTCAGAAACATGGCGCCTGCCATGTGCTGTCATCAACCTGATTCGCTGCCGGTGATGCCTGACAACCCGGGTCTCGATGGGCACAATGGCAGCATACCTGCCAGAATTGGCCTTCACGGTCTACACAAGGATATGTCATGACACGCCCCTACGTACTGGTGCTTTACTACTCCCGTCAGGGTGCCACGCGCGACATTGCACGTCACATTGTGGCCGGCATCGAATCGGTCGGCGGTATCGAGGCGCGTCTGCGAACGGTGCCGTCCGTGTCCAGTGAGTGTGAGGCGGTTGCCAGTGACATTCCTGAAGAGGGTCCGGTTTATGCCAGCCATGACGATCTTCGCGACTGTGCGGGCCTTGCCCTGGGCAGCCCGACCCGCTTTGGCAACATGGCCGCGGCGCTCAAGCACTTTCTCGACGGCACCAGTACGCTCTGGCTCAACGGCGCGCTGGTCGACAAGCCCGCCACGGTCTTCACCTCGACCTCCAGCATTCACGGCGGTCAGGAAAGCACACTGCTGACGATGATGAATCCCCTTTTGCACCACGGCATGGTGATCGCAGGCATTCCCTATAGCGTCAACGAGATGTTTACCACGCGAACCGGTGGGACGCCCTACGGTGCCAGCCACTTTGCCGGACCGGACAACGATCGCAGCATCGATGAGCACGAGCGGGCACTGGCGATGGCTCAGGGCAAGCGTCTGGCACGGCTGGCGCTGGCGCTAGAATCAACCCGAGGGCAATAATCGTGCTGTTTCGCACCTTCGAGCAGCGCTATGGCGCCACTGTCGCCCGCCAAAAGGCCCGCAGGGTCGTGGCCGTCAGCTGGGCCTTCCTGACGGCCATTACGCTGATGACGGGACTGATGCTGGCCCAGCGCGGCGGCGCCGATTCGCTGCTGCCGGTACTGGTGCGCATTATACCACTGGTGCTGCTGGGCATCGTTCTGCGTACCGAGCGTCGGCGCGGCTATGGCTGGCTGGCGTTTGTCAGCGTGCTTTATATCATTCAGGGTGCTGCCATGCTTCAGCTGCCGGGCATATGGTGGCTGGGACTGATCGAGGCGCTCGCGGCCCTGACCCTGCTGCTCAGTGCCGGCAGCTATGCGTTTTACATTCATCGCTGGCAGCGCGCTGGCCACGCCCCGGGCGGTGAGTGAACCGATCTTTTCGTCGGGCGCTCAGAACACCATTGCGAGGCAGATCATATGATGCCTCCCAAAGCTTCAAGGAAACTGCTCATGAGCAACATTTCTGATCTGCGTCGTGACTATGCCGGAGACGCGCTTGACCGTGACAATACCCCCGAAACGCCATGGCCTCTTTTTTCGGAATGGCTCAACGCAGCGCTGGAAAGCGAGCGTGACGATGCCAACGTCATGACGCTGGCCACGGCCGACAATGAAGGCACTCCGCATGCCCGCATCGTGCTGCTCAAGGGGTTCGATGAACATGGCATGGTCTTTTACACCAGCTACCAGAGTCACAAGGGCAGTGAGCTGGGCACCTGCCCTCATGCGGCGCTGGTATTCTGGTGGCCGGGTCTGCAGCGTCAGGTGCGTGTTGAAGGCCATGTCGAGCAGGTCAGCAATGAGATGTCGGATGAGTATTTCCATTCGCGCCCCAGAGGCAGCCAGCTGGGTGCCTGGATTTCCCAGCAGAGTGTGGAAATTCCCGACCGACAATGGCTGGAGGAGCGGACCCGCCGCTTCGAGAGTGCCTACCAGGACAGCAGGATTGATCGTCCGCCGCACTGGGGCGGATACCGGGTCGTGCCGAACATGATCGAGTTCTGGCAGGGCCAGCCCAGCCGCCTGCACGATCGCATTCGCTATCGCCTGAAAACCTCCGACGGTCAGTGGCTGAAGAGCCGACTGGCCCCCTGATCCAGCAAAAGATCAGAATTGACACGGGGTGTTCGTGACAGAATGACGGATCGTGATGCAACAACGGTGGTCGGCATGAGCGTGGCCCGCGGCGAAAAACCCTTCGTCGAGCCCCTGCGCCTGGGTGAACGGCTGCGGGAGGTTCGCCGTACCCGCAAGCTGACGCTTGAAGATGTCAGCCGTCGTACCGGGGTGGCCCGTTCAACCCTCTCCAAGATCGAAAACGATCTGGTCTCGCCAAGCTTTGTGGTGGTGCAAAAGCTGATGATCGGGCTGGAACTCGATATGCCGCAGCTTTTAAAAAGCCCGCGCAATACGCCTCGCAATGCCGGCCGACGTGATCTGACGCGTCGCGGTCAGGGTGAGCAGCACCCCACACCCACCTACGAGCACGAGCTTTTATCGGCGCAGCTGACCCAGAAGCTCATGACCCCATTCAAGACGATCGTTCGCGCGCGCAGCATCAACGCCTTTCCGGACTGGGTGCGTCATGGTGGTGAAGAATTTCTGCTGGTACTGGAAGGCTCGATTCTGCTCTACAGCGAATTTTATGAGCCTCTTCAGCTTGATGCCGGCGACAGTCTCTATTTCGACAGCGATATGGGGCACGCCAAGGTCTCCATCAGCGATGCCGACGCCATCGTCTTGTCAGTGTGCGCGCCGGGCGAGCTCACCTGAACCCAGCGCTGGTGATAGGCTGTCGCGATGACGCTATCACTACTGTGGGGCTGGATGACGGCCTACAATAATGCTGCGCTCATCCGTTATCTGTTTTTTGGCCTCAGGACGCGTTTACAGGAGCTGAACATGGAACAACTGGACAAGCAGACTCAGACCGAGCTCGAGGCAGCCGCCTTTCGTCGTCTGCTCAAGCATCTCGATGACAACCGCGATGTGCAAAACATTGACCTGATGATTCTGGCCGACTTCTGTCGCAACTGCCTTTCCAAGTGGCTGGTAACAGCCGCCGAAGAGCGTAATGTCGAACTCGATCTGGAAAGCGCCCGGGAGCATGTCTACGGCATGCCCTACAGCGAGTGGAAGGCCAATCATCAGCCACCGGCGACCGAAGAACAGCTCAAGGCGCTTGAAGCACGTCAAAAGGCAAAGGAGAACACTGCCTCGTGAATGATGATTTCATCCCGTTCGACATTGCCGTTCTAACCATTTCCGACACGCGTGATGAAAGCAGTGACCGCTCTGGTGCCCTGCTGATCGAATCGCTTGAACATGCCGGGCACCGCTGCGTGTATCGTCAGATCATTCGCGATGAGCTCTACCAGATCCGGGCGGAAGTGGCGCGCCTGATCGCCGATCCGCAGGTCCAGATCGTGATCACCACCGGGGGCACCGGTTTTACCGGGCGCGACTCCACTCCCGAGGCCGTTGGCGTATTGTTCGACAGTCATATCGAAGGCTTTGGCGAGATGTTTCGTCGGCTTTCGCAGGAGGATGTTGGCAGCTCGACCATACAGAGTCGCGCGCTGGCAGGCTTTTCCAATCACACGGCGGTGTTCTGTCTGCCTGGCTCCACCGGCGCCTGTCGCACCGGCTGGGACGGTATTCTGGCCGAGCAGCTTGATAGCCGGCACAAACCGTGCAACTTTGCCAACCTGGTGATTCCCGGGCGGAGGCAGCATGGCGGATAGCGGCCGGCTGCATACGCCGCAGGAGGCGCTTGAGTCCCTTTCAAGCGGGCTTGCACCTCTGCCTCCGGAGTGGGTCGCTCTGGAGGCGGCCGGCGATCGGGTTCTGGCGCAAACGCTTCATGCGCAACACGATACCCCGCCCTTTGATAACAGTTCGATGGACGGCTATGCCCTGCGGGCCTCGGATAGCGGCAGGGTACTGCCCGTCAGTCAGCGCATCATGGCCGGTCAGCGCGCCGCGCCGCTGGAAGAAGGCACCTGTGCGCGCCTTTTTACCGGCGCCCCCCTGCCCGAAGGCGCGGACAGCGTCATCATGCAGGAGGAGGTCGACGTTCGTGACGGCGGTGTTTTCATTCCGGCCGGGCTGGAGCCGGGCAACAGCGTTCGTCTGAAAGGACGTGAGATCAGAACCGGCGAGACGCTCATGTCCCACGGTCTCCGACTCAACAGTGCGGCGCTCGGATTTCTGGCCGGCCAGGGGTTTGATCGGATACCGGTGTATCGAAAGCCCCGGGTGGCACTGCTGTTTACTGGCGACGAACTAAAGCTGCCGGGGGAGCCGCTGGCGCCCGGACAGATCTATAACGGCAATCGGTTCATGCTGATGGATCTTCTGCCGCGCTTTGGCGCCGAGATTGCGCTGGTCGAACAGGTGCCGGATACGCTTGAAGCCATGACACAGGCGCTTGAGCGCGCATCACACCATGTAGATGTCATCGTCACGACCGGTGGTGTCTCGGTCGGTGATGCCGACTATGTCCGGCGCGCGCTGGAGTCGCTGGGGGAGCTGGATCTCTGGCGCCTGTCGATTCGACCCGGCAAGCCGCTGGCGCTGGGGCATATCAATCAGTGTCGCTTTGTCGGTCTGGCGGGCAATCCGGTATCGAGCTTTGTCGGAGCGTGGCTTTTTTTACGCCCGCTGCTGGGTGGCCTGCAGGGGTGTGACGATATGAAGGCCCTGCCGGAGGTCATCGCCCGAGCGGACTTTACGACCCGAACGGCCGGGCGCGACCACTACATGCGGGTCACTCTGACGTGGGACAGTGACGGCTATCGGGCGCATGCCTTCGAGGATCAGGATTCCTCTATTCTGCGCTCGTGCGTGAGTGCCAATGCGCTGGCCGTGGTCGGCGCCCATTCGCAGGTTTCCCCGGGGGAGCGCATCAGGTGTCTGCTACTGGCAAGCTAGTGTGGCGGCATGCTCGCATGCCGCACGTTGCATCCACGGCCAGAGCTCGTGAAAACTCTCTTCCAGCAGTGAATACTCCCGCTCAAGCCAGGGCGTCAGCTCGGCCAGCCGATTGGGCCCCGACAGACGCGTGCCCACGCCGGCGATGGCTCGGCAGGTGAAATCGAAGTCGGCATAGGCTTCCAGCCAGTGCTCGCGACGCAGGGATTTGAAAAGCCTTGTCTGGCGTTCGGGGATCATGTCTGCCCTGTCGGCCAGCACCTGATAAACCCGCTGATTCAAGGCGCCGTCATGACAATGTCTGGCCAGAAAATGATCCCAGACGATATCCAGCGCGATGCCGCAGACCCGGCGCTGGGTATCAGGCGCCTGTCGTCTGAGCGTCAGGGTGATCTCGTGCTGATCGATCAGGGCATCCATTCGACGATGAAACCGGACGCCATGAGCGAACTCGGCATCTGCGGTATCTGATACCGGGCCCTTGATACCGTCGGCGACCAGGTTCCCCAGCATGAAGAGATCGCTGCCATGGCGGGCCAGCCGGGCATGAGCAAGAAAGTTCAAGCGTGGTCCTACAGGCAGTTGGTGGGACGTGGCAAGCCGGCCAGACGTGCACCCACGCGTGCCGGACTTTCAGGAAAAAGCGACATCAGATGAATCGAACTGCCCTTCTCTTCGCCCAGCTGCTGGCGGGTGGTCTTGACCAGCGCGCGCATGGCAGGCGCCATTTCAAAGCGTGTGTAAAAATCGCGCAGCAGCTCGATGATCTCCCAGTGAGCGGGTGTCAGCTCGCGCCCTTCGCGTTCGGCCATCTTTCGGGTCACCTCGGGCGACCAGCATTCGGGACGTTGCAGATGACCGTCGCTATCGAGCGTGATTTCAGTGCCATCGGCAAGTGTCAGGGCATCCGTGTTCTGGGGCATGGGGTCGGGCATCATGAAAACCGGCAATTATCAAAGGTGGCTGCTGCAGATCAAAACCAGCTGACCGTGCGATCGGTGCTGGCGGTCAGTGCGACAAAGCCCGCTACATCGATCGTTTCAAGCAGGGTCGAGGCTGGCGCAATGCCTCTCGACACACAGTCCTCCCTGAGCGCCCGGATCTCAACGCCCTCCGGCCACTTGCTGGCCGCCGTGCCCAGCGCGGCATAGACGCCATCTTCGATCAGCAGGACATGATCACCTTCAGAGACGGCCGAGACGAGCTCCTGAAGGGCGCTGGCCGCAAAGGGGGAGCGATTGATCAGATGCAGTGTGCTCATGGTAACACTCGTCGATGCAGGGAATAACGGTTTAAAAACTCATGACGACGTCGTGCCGGGCGATCATGCCGGCAATATCTGCCGGCTGACACCCGGACATCAACTGATCCAGCGTCAGGCCTCGTGCCTCAAGTGAATAGCGGTCGTACCAGAGTGGCTCGATATCATAGAGCGACAACCCTTCCAGCATGGCGGCACTGCCCTTTTGTCCCAGCGCGCCTCGCTGCTGGCCGGCGAGCAGTGCAAGCACACCGTCGCCGCTGAACAGCAGCGTCGGGGGCTGTCCCAGTGCGGCACCCACCAGCGCTGTTTCAAGCCCTTCCCGTACCCAGCTCGAGCCGTGGGGTGGATGGCGTACGATGACCAGTATGCTTTTGGAGCTCATGGTGTCACTGCCCTGCCTGCGAAACCTGCCTCAAGGGGCAAAGGTGATCAATCGATCGTGATGGTGGGCGGCCTGCATGAGCTGGCCGAGTCCCGTTAGTTCAAAAGGTGCTTCAAGTGTGGGATGCGGATGACCATGGCGTTTCGTTTCACCATGATCAAGCAGACCGCGGCGAACAGCGGACGCGACGCAGACCAGCAGCTCGCACTGCTGCGTCTGATGCAGCGCACGCCAGCGCTCGAGAAGATGAGGTTCATCCGTTGGTGGGGTCATCATGCTGGCAGCGTTGTAGACGCCATCATGATAGAAAAAGACCGTGGCCACACGATGCCCCTGTGCCGGCAGGGCTTCGGCAAAGCGCAGGGCGCTGTGAGATGCCTGCTGACTGTAGGGCGCCCCCTGTACCATCAGGGCGTAGGTCAATCCTTGTGAGGCCAAACCGTCTCTCCTGAAATCCGCCTTTGGAATACCAGTCCTTGAAACAAGAAAACCCTGCTCGAAAGCAGGGTCCCATACTAACAGATCACGGCAGGACGTTGATCAGTCGCTGGAGGACAGCCCCAGAAGTGACAGCAGACTGATAAACAGATTATAGATCGCCACATAAAGGCTGATGGTGGCCAGAATGTAGTTCGTCTGTCCGCCATGGATAATCTGGCTGGTTTCAAACAGGATGACCGCCGAGGCAAACAGCACAAAGCCTGCCGATACCGCCAGTGCCAGACCCGAGATGTTGAAGATCATCGCCACGACCATGGCCAGAATCAGCACGATGGCACCGGCCATGATGAAGTTGCCCAAAAAGCTGAAGTCCTTGCGGGTAATCAACGCCACGGCAGAAAGGCCCACAAAGGTTGCTGCTGTCATGCCCAGGGCGGTCATGATCAGCTGCGGTCCGTTGGACAGGGTCAGGTAGGCGCTCAGGATCGGCCCGAGGGTAAAGCCCATGAACCCTGTAAATGCGAAGGTAGACAGCAGACCCGCTGCCGAGTTGGCGGTCTTGTGGACCAGAAACATCAGTCCGTAGGCGCCAATGAAAAAGATAAAAATGTTCATGCGCTGAATGCCCATCGACATGGCGATCCCGGCGGTGACGGCCGAAAACATCAATGTCATGGCAAGCAGCATATAGGTATTACGCAACACCTTGTGCGACTCAACGCTTTTCGTCCCGGTCTGCGAGACGCCATAGGCTCTATCGACCATGGTTACTCCCTGCCTTGTGTCTGATTGTGGTGGAATTTTAACCAAGAATGAGCCTCAAACACACTCTCTGCAAGCCATGTCCCTTTTGATTGAATTAAGCTCCTTGACCTTTGCTGACAGGCTGTTAAGATGCATCGCCGTAAGTCGGAGGGATGGCAGAGTGGTCGATTGCAGCGGTCTTGAAAACCGCCAAGGGTTTGTAGCCCTTCCAGGGTTCGAATCCCTGTCCCTCCGCCACTATTTGAGAAAGCCTGTCGATCATCAGTGATCGACAGGCTTTTTTGTTTGTATGCTTATCAGGCGCATGGCATACGTACGATGACGTATCGCAAACAACTTTCATTTGCTGAAAATTTACATTAAAGACACCTACACTTACTGTTGTCCTTCCTGATAAATGAATATACGAGGCAACAGGCTTTGGCATCTGCACGTTCTCGGCAGGCTTCTGACGCCGCTCATGACGATACCGTACTCGAGGTCATTCAGGTGCCCTGCGAATCACACGCCGCCTGTCTGGAACTGCGTGAAAATGGTCATGGCGTGGCGACGCTGTGCCTCGAGGCAGATATGCTGGAAGTTTTTCTCGATCTTGAGGCCGCTTATCGTCAGCAGGGGCTGGGCGACAGCGCTATCATGGCATTTCGCCAGCTGAGCCAGTCCTGACAGATCGATGAAAGGCGACAGGAAAGGTGCTGGTTGCGGAGTTACGTCGCCTTGCCTAGGCTCATCTCAGGATAATCAGATACATGGAGGCATCGAGATGGCCAACAGCGGACGTGGTTTTACCAAGGGCAACATGGATCGCGAAAACGAGCATCAGGGCAGCAACCCGCCCGCCGTTTACGACGTCGGTGATCGCCCGGGACATGCGGGTGAATTTCAGGAGTGCACCCCGCAGGGGGATCTGCTGGATGAATCTACCCGCATCCAGCTCGATCATGACGACGAGCCTCTGCCGCCGACTTCACAGAAAAACAACAAGTGGCGCATGATGAACTGAGACGCCGCCCTGTTGTTTCAAACGCCCGCTGATCAGCGGGCGTTTTGATAGGTATGCCCTGCTAGCCGTGCAGTCGAAGCCCTACCCGCGTCACCGTATTGCCTTCAACGTCCTGCACGATCCAGTGAATACCATGCCAGTCGATATCGTCACCAACGACCGGATACCCCCCTACTCGGCGCGCGATAAAGGCACCAAGCATTTCTTCACGCTCCCATCGCGACAGGGTCAGGCCATAAGCATCAGCGACATCCCCCATCAGCGCTTCCCCTGACAGCGCAAAGGCCCCAAAGAAATCTCGCTCACGCTTGAGTTCGGCATCGCCGTTGAACAGATGGTTGATGGCATTAAGATCATGCGTGCGGGCGATGACACAGGCAACGTCCCCGGCCTGCAGCCGCGTACTGCCGGTAGGATGAATCATGACGTGTTCGCGAAAGATGGCCGCCACGACTGCACCGGACGGAAAGCGCAGCATTCTCAGCTGCGTGTTTTCAACTCGCTTGCTGTCGACCTTGTAGACGAACATTTCATAGTCATCTTCAGGGAGAACACCCAGCAGTCGACGTCGCGCCGGCGCTGTTTCCGCGGGCACCTCGACCTTCAGCCAGCGCGCCATGTGACCAATGGTAGTGCCCTGCAATATCAACGAAATCAGCACCACGAAAAAGGCCACGTTGAAATAAAGCGAGGCGTTTTCGACCCCGGCAATGACCGGAAAGATGGCCAGCACGATGGGCACGCCGCCACGCAGGCCGACCCATGAAATAAAGCCGAGCTCTCGCCAGCGAAAGCCGAAAAACGGCTTGAGGCTCAGCAGTACTGACAGAGGACGCGCTATAAAGATCAGCACCACGGCGACCATGACGCTGAACCATGCGTAATCCACCATTTCGCTGGGCGTCACCAGAAGCCCCAGCGTCAGAAAAAGTCCGATCTGACTCAGCCAGGCCAGACCATCATGGACAGGCAGAATAAATTCGAGATGCTTGCCACGAATGTTGCCGATCATGACGCCGGCCAGGTAAATGGCCAGAAAACCACTGCCGCCCAGCATGTTGGTCAGGGCGAAAACGCTGAAACCCATGGCGGCTGCCAGCAATGAATAAAGCCCTGGCGCCAGATCCAGCCAGCGCAGCAGACGGCCCAGCAGCCAGCCGCTGGCAATGCCGGCCAGCGCACCGATGCCGAACTGTTCGACAAACATTAAAAGCGTGCCGGAAACGCTGTCGATGGAGCCGGCAAGCATCTGCGACAGGATCAGCGTCAGGAAGATGGCCATCGGATCGTTGGTGCCCGATTCGATCTCAAGCGTTGCCCCAACGCGCTCATTGAGGCGGATGCCCTGACCGCTGAGCATCGAAAAAACGGCCGCGGCATCCGTGGAGCCGACAATGGCACCGACCAGTAGCCCCTCAACAATATCGAGATCAAACACCCACATCGCAAACAGCCCGGTCAGGCCACTGGTCAGAAACACGCCCAGGGTGGCCAGCGACAGCGCCGGTCGCAGACCCACCCTGAAGGTTTTCATGCGCGTTCGAAGGCCGCCGTCCAGCAGGATCATGGCCAGGGCCAGTTGACCGATCAGGTAGGCCAGATTGTAGTCGTCGAAATTGATCAGGCCGAGGCCGTCGACACCGGCCAGCATGCCGATGCCAAGGAACAGCGGAAGCAGTGGCAGGCCGATACGCGCAGAGACGCGGCTGGCCAGAATGCTCATGGCCACCAGTAATCCGCCAAGCAGGAATATGCTGTTAAAGTCGATCACGGCGTTTCTTTAATAACCTCTGGTAATAAGCCATAGTGTGCCATGAACGCAGGCCTTTATCATCCACGCTTCCCGATGACCATGATCGAACATTTCATGTCGCGACACATCCTTATTGATCACCGAGCCAGCGTTGCGCATCGCGTATTCGTGTCCAGGGGACAGGACCAAAACAGTTGAAGCACCACAGAATGGCCCGGCAGACCCGTCGATGCGCACTGATGTCCATAATCTCGCAGAATGGCCAGTAGCGATCCAGAAAAGCGCGTTGCTGATCGGACCGGGTGATCAATAGTTCGATCAACGCCCAGTCAAACTCCCGTGGTGCCCATACCAGCGCCTCCCAGTCGCTCCAGCACCAGTCGATGGCCCCCTGTATGAACTGATCCTCACGAAGATCCGGCAGGCACCATACCGCACTGCTCGGCACGGGCACCTGATCCGGCAGGTCCTGAAGCACTTCCGGTGGCGCGTACTGTCGGAGATAGTGTCTTGCCCGCTGGGGCCAGTCCGACAATGGCCATACGCTCGCCAGCGGATGCCCCCAGCCCGACACCGGAGCGGCGTGCAGTCGGCCGATCTGTTCTCCCAGACGAGCGCTGAAATCAGTATTCATGGTGGCGGTTTGGCCGGCGCACCATGGGAGACTCCATATCGGTGCGCCTTGCAGGGTGCCCAGCCAGGTCATCGGTAATGGCAGCATGGGCAGGTGCGCCGGCAGATTGCCCGCCAGACGCGTCAGGCGCTCGGCATGCGCCCAGCGATCAAAACCGAAAAGCGCCCATAGCCCGTGCCAGAAGGGATCATTGATGGTGGTTCGCGCCATGCGAATCATTTCCGGAGACAGGGCATCGCTTTTCCAGCGCCAGTTGGAAGCGTCTTCCCAGTCCAGCGGCTGGGCAATGAGCGGTCGCCCCAGAAAGAAGGAGAGTCGTTCGGTCATTTCGCACGATGGTGACATGCAGTAGCGGTCCTTGTGGCCGGGAAGCCGTGGTGTCGTCAGTTTTTTTCCAGGTATGCAGGCAATGATTCGTTAAAAAGCGCTTCATGTGAATGAATCCGTCGATATCGCCTGCGCCAGTGACATGTTCGCTGGTGATGGAAGGCTCTGAGCGCTAGACTCTGCGGTGTTCGAACGGGGTGTGTCGACGCATGTCGATGCTGAGAGTGGCTGACCACAACCCGCAAGGTGCCTGCAGCGCGCCCATTACCTGATCCGGTTCATACCGGCGGAGGGATTTCGAATCACGCCAGCCGTGCCCTTCGCCCTTTAAAAAGGGCTCTTATGCAGCACTCCCGACACAAGGTCTCTACCGACGCTCATGCGCCCGGTGCTCTCCATGTCCAGAACGCGCGCCTGGCCTTCGGCGAACGGGTGCTTTTTGACGATATCTCCCTGTCATTGCCATCAGCCAGCTGGAGCTGCCTGCTGGGTCGCAGCGGCTGTGGCAAAAGCTCGCTGCTGCGTCTGATGGCGGGGCTTGAGGTCTCAAACGATGCGCAGCTGACTCTGGAGGATGCCTCACAGCGGCCCTGGCGGCAGCGCATTGCCTGGATGGGGCAGCAGGATCTGCTGCTGCCCTGGCGGCGCGTGATCGATAACGTACAGCTCGGATCGACCATGCGCGGTGAGCGCAGTGACCCCGAGCGTGCCATGGCGCTGCTTGAAAGAACCGGTCTGGACTGGGCGGCGCGCCGCTACCCCCAGACCCTTTCCGGCGGGGAACGGGCCCGGGTGGCACTGGCCCGGACACTCTATGAACAGGCTCCACTGGTGCTGATGGATGAGCCCTTTGCCGCGCTGGATGCCCTGACGCGTCTGGATATTCATGAGCGGGCCTGTGAACTGCTGGCCGATCGTATGGTTGTGATGGTCACGCATGACCCGATTGAAGCCCTGCGGCTGGGCGATCAACTGCTGGTCATGCGCGGCAGTCCGGCCCGAATCGAGCATTTTGCCCCACCGGAAGGCACGCCACCGCGTCACCCGGCCACCGATTCGATGAGTCGACATCATGATGACCTGTTAAAGGCGCTGACGGAGCAGACCGCATGATACGATCCCTGCTCCTGCCTGCGATGCGGCTGGTGCTCGCGACCGCACTGCTGGTGGGGCTCTGGCAACTGGTGGTGCTTATGGGGGCACCGCGCTACATGCTGCCGGCGCCCTCAAGTGTTGTGCAGACGCTTGTCGCTCAGTCGGCGCTTTTGTGGCATCACGCCCTGGTGACCCTGGGAGAAATCGTGGCCGGCTTTCTTTGCGGCACGCTCTTGGGCATCGGAACAGCGCTGATACTGTCGCGATGGGCCTTTCTGCGCTCTACCGTTTTGCCGCTGCTGTTGTTGACCCAGGCCATTCCGGTGTTTGCCATTGCCCCGCTGCTGGTGCTGTGGTTCGGCTATGGCCCGGGATCGAAAGTCGTCATGGCCACGCTGATCATCTACTTTCCGATCGCCTCGACCTGCTATGACGGCCTGCGTCAGACCCAGCCCGGCTGGCTCGATCTGGCCGCGACCATGGGCGCCAGCGCCAATCGACGCCTTTTCTATATACGTTTGCCGGCGGCCCTGCCCTCGTTGGCTTCAGGCCTTCGCATGGCTGCAACGGCGGCGCCCATCGGCGCCATCATCGGTGAATGGGTCGGCTCCAGCGCCGGTCTCGGCTATCTCATGCTGCAGGCCAACGGCCGTATGCAGACCGACCTGATGTTTGCTGCGCTGATCGTACTGCTGGTCATCACCATCACCCTTTATTTCACTGTCGATCGCCTGTGTCGTTTGGCCATGCCCTGGCAGCCGGACCGTACCGGCAGGCAGACGTTGATCAATGGAGAGAAAATATGAAAAAACTGCTGGATCGACTGTGTTTCACGGCGCTCATGGCCGCTTTGCTGGCTGGTATTGCAAGAGCCGATACGGACACCGACGACACACAGACGCCCCTGTCGTCGCCCCCCGAGGCCTCCCTCAACCTGATGCTGGACTGGTACGTCAATCCCACTCATGGACCGATCATCATCGCGCAGCAAAAGGGCTTTTTTCGTGATCTCGGGTTAAAGGTCACCATCGATACGCCGGCCGACCCGACCGCTCCGCCCAAGCTGGTCGCTGCCGGTCGAGAAGATCTGGCGTTAAGCTATCAGCCGCAGCTCCATCTGCAGGTTGATGAAGGCTTGCCGGTCAAGCGAGTGGGTACGCTGATCGGTACGCCACTGAACGCGCTCATGGTGCGGGCCGACAGCGATATCCATCAGGTCAGCGATCTCAAGGGCAAACGAGTGGGCTACTCGGTTGGCGGCGTCGAAGAAGTACTGCTGGCGGCAATGCTTAACCACTCTGGACTCGATATGGACGATGTCGAGCCGGTCAACGTCAACTTTGCCCTGACGCCTGCCCTGCTGAGCCGGCAGGTCGATGCGGTCACGGGAGCTTTTCGCAATTTCGAGCCGGCGCAGATGGCACAGGAAGGTGTTGAGGGCCGTGCCTTTTATATCGAGGAGGAAGGCGTCCCCATCTATGACGAACTGATCTTTCTCGCCAACACCGACACGCTCGATAACCAGCGGGCTCTGATATCGCGGTTCATGAGGGCCGTCGAAAAGGCAACCATGTGGATCGTGAATCATCCCGAAGAGGGCTGGACACTTTTCAAGAGCTACGACGCCTCACTGGACAATGAAGTCAACCACAAGGCATGGGAGGCCAGCATTGTGCGCTTTGCGCTGCGCCCCGCGGCGCTGGATACCGCACGCTATCGGGATTTCGAGAATTTCCTGCTGGATCGTGGGGTCATCAAAAAGCGGGTGCCCGTCGAGCGTCTGGCGGAGGACGTCAACGCCACCGGTAACTGACAGGATGCCGTCATGGGGCGTTAACGGCACAGAAGGGTTGATCGAAACCGGGATAACCATAAAAATCAGGGACATAACGTTTCATGAATGCCATCATGTGTCCGCCCTGACAGACGCCGCCGCAGATGGCGGCGTTTACAATCCTTATTATAACAGTCAACTTTTCTGTGTTACTTTTATTCCCGTTTCGGCGATCGATCAAGAGAGAGTCATGCCATCAACGTCCCACCACGAACACTTTGAGCGCGTGCGCCAGGATCACCAGCGTGAACTGGTGGAGGACTATGTCGAGGAAATAGCGCATCTGCATCGTCATCTGGGGGAAGCGCGGGCCAGTGACCTCGCCGATCGTTTCGGTGTCAGCCCGGCCGCTGTTTCCAAGGTGGTGACGCGTCTCAAGCGTGATGGCCTGGTCAATGCCCGTCCCTATCGCGGTATCTTTCTGACCGAACTGGGTGAGGAACTGGCCCATAAGGTGGCCGCACGCCATCGAGTGGTACTTCAGGCACTACTCGCCCTTGGGGTGCCCGAAAGCATTGCACGGGCAGATTCCGAAGGTATCGAGCATCACTGCAGTGATGAAACCGTGGCCGCCATGCACCGTTTTCTGGCCGATAACCCTCATCTGGTTCCCGACTCCATCTCTCGAATGACCAGCCGCTGACGCCTGCCCTTTCACGCCCTGACGCTTTAATGTCCATCCTCGCTTTAATGTCTATCCTCAATGAGGCCTGCCCCTGACTTCAGCCGTGAGCGGCTGTGAGCGGGCACACTTTTGTTTTTTCTTGAGTCACCAAAACGCCGCAGGCGTCGGGGATGTCCTTCATGTCGTCTCATCCGGGAGAGCGCTCGCATCCGCCGCTGGCGGATACGCCGCTGATCTTCATCGATCTTGAAACCACCGGCACACGTGCCACGCGTGATCGAATTACCGAGATTGCTGCACTGCGTGTTATCGACGGGCAGATTGTGGATCGTTTTGTCACGCTGCTGGATCCCGGCATCGATATTCCAGCCCGTATTGCCACGCTGACCGGCATCGATAATGCTCTGGTGACCGGTGCCCCCGGTTTTGAAGAGGTTGCTGATGATTTTGAACGGTGGCTGGGCGATGGCTGGCTGGTGGCGCACAACGCCCGCTTTGATTACAGCTTCCTGCGCAACGAGTTTCGCCGGCTGGGGCGGGAGTTTCGTCGTCGTGTGGTCTGCACGCTCAAGCTGTCCCGAGCGCTGGACAAGAGCTCGCATCACCACGGGCTGGATGCCCTGCTGACGCGTTATCAGCTCGAGCCTCACGCGCCGCGCCATCGGGCGCTGGGGGACGCCATGACGCTGTTTTCAGTCTGGCAGTACTGGGCCAGACATCACTACGTCGAGCAGATCGAGACCCTGGTGCTTGATCAGGAGCGACGGCGCAGCCTCCCTGCCCAGCTTGATCCGGGCTTGCTGGATGAGCTGCCCGCAAGGCCCGGGGTCTATCTCTTTTATGGTCATAATCAGCTACCGCTGTATGTCGGCAAGAGTGTCAATCTGCGCTCACGGGTGCTGAGTCATTTCAACAACGATCATCGAAACGATCGTGAAATGAAGATATGCCAGCAGACCCGTCATCTGGAGTGGCACGAAACGGCGGGAGATCTGGGGGCGCAGTTGCTCGAGGCGCGTCTGGTCAAAAAGCTCTCGCCCATCTACAACCGGCGCCTGAGGCGCAGCGCCGGTCTGCACACCTGGTACTGGCCTACAGACGCTCAGGCACCACAATTGGCGGGGCAGAAAATGCTGCAGGAGGAAGCCACCGGGGCGCGCTATGGCATGTTCCGATCCCGGCGCGAGGCTACTCACGCCCTGACCGGCATTGTTGAGCAGCAGCGTCTATGCCCAAGGGTCATGGGGCTTGAGCGAGGCAGGGGGCGCTGCTTTGCCTATCAGATCGGACGCTGCGCGGGCGCCTGTTGCGGTGAGGAAAGTCTGGAATCGCATACAGCTCGCGCCCGGGACGCACTTGAGAGTCTGCGCATTCGACACTGGCCCTGGGAGGGACGGGTAGCCTTCCGAGAAGCGGCCAGTGAGCAGGACGTGGTCTATCACCTCGTGGATCAGTGGTGCTATCTCGGTAGCGTCGAGAATCTGGATCAGGCACCGACGGCGAATGATATCGCCTTCGATGTCGATACCTACCGGATCCTGACGCGCTTTCTTGCCAATGAGCATGACTGCGTCAGCGTTATCCCGCTGGAAGATCAGCGTCCAGTCGGGACAACGTGACAGCGTCTTACGTCTTCCGGTCAGCGTTCAGAAACGTATCAATGGCTTTCAGGAAGGCTTCGGGCTGCTCGGCGTGAAGCCAGTGGCCGGCGCCCTGAATGGTCTCAACCCGAGAGTGCGGCATGACATCGGCAATAGTAGAGAGCATGTCATCGCTGATGTAATTGGAATGTTCACCCCGCAGTACCAGGGTGGGTCCGTCGTAGGGCGCGTCTCCACCGGGCGGCGCCACGATGTCGCCGTACCCTTCCTCGATGAAATCGAGCCCGACACGCCAGCCCAGAATGCCCTGATCATCGCGTAGCAGGTTGGTGGCCAGAAATTGTCGAGTGACCTTGTTATCGATGGCTTCGGCCATGGCCTCGTCGGCCTCGCTGCGGGATTCGGGCAATGCATCCTCTACCAGCCGGTGAGCACGAAAGATATCGTCGTGGCCATGGTCGTAGGTAACCGGCGCAATATCGCCCACGATGAGACGATTTACACGTTCCGGGTGGCGACGTGCCAGCGTCATGGCTACCTTGCCGCCCATGGAGTGTCCCAGCAGATCACACTGCTGAATCTCAAGGCGCGTCATGACTGCCAGAACCTCCTCTGCCATGTCGTCATAGACCATACCGGGAGCATGGGGTGAACGGCCGTGATTGCGCAGGTCGATGGCCACAACGCGGCGCATCTGACGCCAGTGCTTGATGTGAGAGCGCCAGTTGTCGGCACTGCCAAAAAGGCCATGCAACACGATGAGTGGCGGAGCCTGTGACTGATCTGTCAGGCCTGAATCCGCATGATGAAGCTCAATGCTCATGAAGTCTCCGTAACCCTGTACGTGTCCGCACCATGGTGCTCCATATTCCCTGGAACACGCATCCTATATTCGTTCGCCCTGCTCCTGTGAGGCTTCTTCTCGTGATGCTTCAACACCCGAGAGTCGCAGCAGGCAACGCTTCAGCCAGACCAGCAGCATGGCGTAGAGTGGCAGAAACAGCAGCAGGCTGATGGTGAGTTTCACACCATAGTCGACCAGCGCTATCTCAATCCAGTGCTGCGCCATGAAGGGGTCGGGACTGTGCCAGAACGCCACGAAGAAAAAGATAAAGGTATCCAGTAGATTGCCGAAAATGGTCGAGCCGACCGGTGCCAGCCACCAGGGGCGCTGCCGGCGGAGACGATCAAACACTGCGATATCCAGCGCCTGCCCCAGTGCATAGGCCATGAAACTTGCCAGCGCGATACGACCGACAAACAGATTGAACGAGCCAAGCGATTCCAGCCCGCGCCACTGCCCCTGCTGGAATACCACGGAGACGAGATAGGAAATCACCAGAGCAGGCAGCATGACGCGGGCGATAAGACGCCTTGCTGCGTGGCGACCCATCAGACGCACCGTCAGATCGGTGGCAAGAAACAGAAAGGGAAAGCTGAAGGCCCCCCAAGTGGTATGAAAGCCCAGTAGCGTGATGGGAAGTTGAACCAGATAATTACTGGCGGCAATCACCAGAATATGGAAGGAACAGAGTAAAAAAAGCGCAAAGCGCATTCTGGCATAGTCAAATATGAGCATTATAAGGTTTTTTTAATCGATTTCCGTGAACCAGAAAGGTATAAAATCATCTAACCGTGAGCGCTAATCCAGAGGCCCTTTGATGAGAGAGTTCATCAATGCCGTGGGACACGGTGCTGCAATGTTCGAACGCCAAGGATTTACCGGATATTTTACCGGTAACAGCGCGTCGACATGCAGAGCGTTTTTATTCACAAGGAGTTAAAAATGAGTGTATGTGCCACTGCACCGATCGCGACAGCGGGGTGCGAAATGGTCATTCTCGATTCTGCACCGCTGCTCAAGGCCATGGCCAACGAAAATCGGCTGCGCATTCTCTGTCTTCTCAGAGAAGGTGAAATGTCCGTATCGGAACTGAACAGCAAACTTGACCTGAGCCAGTCAGCGCTGTCACAGCATCTTGCTGTGCTGCGTCGCGAGGAGCTTGTTAATACACGCCGTGCTTCCCAGACGATCTATTACTCCCTGCGTGGCAAACACGCCGAGGCAGTCATCGATACGCTGGCAGGACTTGATCGGTCCTGACCCTAACGCGTGGTTTCAATAAGCGGCCCGCTCCCCTGACAGGAGCGGGCCGCTTGTCGTCTGGCAGGCCTTGTTGGTTACTGTTTTTCCCAGCGCAGTCGCACCACCCGCTCAATTGCCCGATCGACGCCACGCTCAAGACTGTTTTCGGCGCCCTTGCCAAGACGCTCGAGCATCGAGCGCTGCGGTTTGAGACCTACTTCCAGAATTCGCCACTGCTCACTGCGTGCCTGCAGCCAGGCTTCGCTGGTATTGACTTCATCGATCAGCTTCAGATCGATGGCCTGCTGACCGTACCAGATGTCGCCTTCACTGACCTGCTCGATATCAAGCGCCGGCCGCCGCTGGGCGATCCATGACTTGAAAAGGTCATGTGTCTTTTCAAGATCGTCCAGAAACTTTTGACGCCCTTCTTCGGTATTTTCCCCCAGCATCGTGAGCGTTCTCTTGTGACGCCCGGCGGTCAGGATCTCGACATCGACATCATTTTTTTTGAGCAGTCGATGCACGTTGGGCACCTGAGCCACCACCCCGATCGAGCCGATGACGGCAAAGGGAGCCGCGATCAAATGATCCGCGCAGCAGGCCATCATGTAGCCGCCGCTGGCGGCTACCTTGTCGACGCTGACCGTCAGCTTGAGACCCGCCTCGCGCAGGCGATCAAGCTGGGCACTGGCCAGACCGTAGGCATGGACCAGCCCACCGCCCGATTGCAGACGCACCAGCACCTGATCGTCGGTCCTGGCGGCCATCAGTATGCTGGTGATCTCCTCCGTGAAGGCGGGAACGCGAGAGGCGCGCAGGTCACCGTCAAAATCGAGTACCCAGAGCGTGTGATGTGCGTCATCGGACTGTTTCTGCTTCTTCGCACGCTTTTGTTCTGCCTTGCGTGCTTTCAGGCGGGCCTTGATGTGACGCTCGCGCTCGCCGTCTTTGCAGGTGGCATCCTCAAGTGTTTCGCGATGACGCCGAAAATATTCTCCGCGATTGCGCACATGAAGTCGGGCACTGCGCTCCTGACGCTGACCGCGTGCTCTAACCACAAGCATCAGCACCACGGCAATGGCCACAACGACCGTAATACTCTGTGCCAGAAACAGCGCGTAGCTGGATAACCATTCGCCCACGTTTTCAACCTCCCGGGTATAACGGATAGAATGCGCGCCATCATCGCACAGGACGCTCTGATCTGCTGAGCCACACGCATACGTACCATGACCTGGCTATCATGGACTCTTTAATCATCAACCGGATATGACGATGGTCGACACCGCGCCACTTATTGCAAAACTTCACGACCGCTTTGACGCTGAAGCGGCAGCGGGCGTCCATGAGACCCTGCAGCTCGAGCTGGATGAGGGACCACGCTATTTCGTGGCGATCAACGATGGCACGCTGGACATCCAGGAAGGCAATCATGATGCTCCCTCCGTGACCCTGATGACAGACACCCGCACCTTCGAGCGGCTGATCAACAAGGAGCTCAGCGGTATGCAGGCCGTCATGTCAGGCAAGGTCCGCGCCCGCGGCGATATCATGCTTGCTTCACGCCTGACTCGCCTTTTCCGCCGCAGTGGCGGCGCCTGAGTCTTTCGGCGCCGCCATGCCCTGCTACTCTCTGGCAGCACTGCCTCGAAGAAAATTTTCGATCAGAGCGCTCGAGATGGAATAGGATGGCGGCAGCCCCGGCAGTTGATCTGTTGTGAACCAGTCGGCTGCCTCGATCTCGATCCCGTCGATCTGGATGTCACGACTGGCTGCCTCGGCGTAAAAGCCCATCATGAAAGAGTGCGGCATCGGCCACGACTGACTCTTGAAATAGCTGACACGCCCTACCTGTACCCCGACCTCCTCGAACACCTCACGCCTGACGGCCTCCTCGGCGGATTCACCAGGTTCGATGAAGCCGGCCAGCGTACTGAAGCGCCCGGCAGGAAAGCGCGGACTGCGCGCCAGCAGGAGCTGGTCGCGCCAGGTCACCAGCGTAATGATGCAGGGTGAAATCCTGGGATAGCTTCGAAAGCTGCAGGATGGACACGCCATCATGAACTCACCGGGACGGCGACGCATGCGCTTGCCACATCGCCCACAGAATCGATGATCCTGCGCCCAGCGCACGATCTGCAGGGCTGTGGAAAGCAGCCCGAAGGACTTTTCGGGCAGCGTGCCCAGCCAGTGTCGTGCCGGTGGCCACTGCTCATCGCCCTGCTCCGATAGCACGGCCACCGGTGCGTTGTCCCAGTAGCCGATGGCAATGGCGCCGTCAGGCCAGCGAGCGCGGGGTTGCAGGATACCGCCCTGGCCGTTGTCGGCAATGCCGTGCTCGCCGATGCGAATCAGATAACCTTCGTGACAGTTGGCCAGCGTGCGAATGTCGCGTGTCAGCACCTCAATCTCCCAGCGTGTCCCAGAGGCAGGCACCCTTTTCGCGCATTCTGGCCAGTTTCTGCTGATGAGCCTGTACTTCCTCATCGCTGGCATTAATCACGCGCAGCGGCGAGCGCTCGCTGCTCAGCCGACGAATGGCAAAGCCGGTGTTGCCACTGCCGCTGCCGGCGCTCTCCTGTTCGGCGCCCAGCGTCAGTGCCGTCTGTCCGCCGGTCATTGCCAAGTAGACGTCGGCCAGAATCTCGGAGTCCAGCAGGGCGCCGTGAAGCTCGCGGTGGCCGTTGTCGATATCGTAGCGCTTGCACAGCGCATCCAGGCTGTTTCGCTGGCCGGGATGGCGGTCGCGCGCCATTTTCAGGGTATCGAGAATGCTGCACTTCGAGGCCAGCGGCCCCAGGGCATCGTTACCGCGCGCTCGATTGACCAGCGAAAATTCGTGATCGATGAATCCGACGTCAAAGGGCGCGTTGTGAATGACCAGCTCGGCCCCCTGCACGAACGCCCAGAACTCATGGGCAATGTCGGCAAAGACCGGCTCGTTGGCCACGCGATCGTTGGTGATGCCGTGAATCTCGACGGCTTCGGCATCAATGTTGCGCTCGGGATTGATGTACTGGTGATAGTGACGGCCGGTCAGTCGACGATTGATGACCTCGACCCCGCCGATTTCGATCAGGCGATGCCCGTCCCTGATTTCAATACCGGTGGTTTCGGTATCGAGAACGATCTGTCTCATGACGTTTTCTCGCTTGTCCTGAGTTCATCCATGGCGTCATTGGCCAGTCGGTCGGCCAGTTCATTGCCTTCATGGCCCGCATGGCCCTTGAGCCAGTGCCATTCAATGTCGTGGCGATGGGACTCTTCCAGCAGCATCTTCCAGAGCTCGGCATTTTTGACCGGTGCCTTCGAGGCCGTCTTCCAGCCCTTTTTGACCCAGTTATGGACCCACTGTGTAATGCCCTGGCGGACATACTGGGAGTCGGTCCAGAGCTCGATGCGACACGGACGGGTCAACGCCCGCAGCGCGGAAATGGCCGCCATCAGCTCCATGCGGTTATTGGTGGTATGCGCTTCGCTGCCTTTCAGACACTTTTCATGAGAGCCGCTGCGCAGAACAGCGCCCCATCCGCCCGGCCCCGGATTGCCACGGCAACCGCCGTCCGTATGGATAACGACATGGGGACGTTGTTCATCACTCACTGCGCGCCTCGTGGTCTTCGGGATCAGGTGTCCATTATGCCACGACAGCCGGGGGGACTGTCGGATGGCCTGTGCTGTCCGACGCGCTGTTTTCAAAAGTACTGTTGTTCAAGGTACTGCTGTCCAAAACACTACTGTCTGAAGTGCTACCCTCGAAAGCGCCATCGACCGGGTAACCGCGTCCTGCCAGCCGGGTCGCGGGGTCAGTGCCGGCGAGTATGCCGGTCGATGTTTCGGGACCGTGAGTTACGCGCGCCAGTGTCGAGGCTCTGGCGCCGAGCACGGCGGTAGGATCAAAGCGTTTTTTCAGCGGAATCATTTTACACATCTGACGCTTTGCACTGATGATCCATGCCCGACCCAGCGGCAGATTGTGACGGCGGCCCCAGTGCTCCATGAGCAGCCAGTCCGGTGTGTTCTCGAAGGGAACGAAGCCGCAGTAGTCGATCCGCTCGATATCGAAGTCGATAAAGCCCAGCCAGTCGCGCAGCCGGCGCGGCGTCAGCCAGCGGCTGCGTTGATAGAAACGCTCATGGCAGCGCTTGAGCCGTGCCGGGCCCGCAATACCCAGCGGATGCCAGCCGATCAGGATCAGGCGACCACTGTCGCTGGTCACGCGAGCCGCCTCGCGCAGTACCGGTCCCGGCTGGGGCGAGACTTCCAGCAGATGATGCACCAGTACCAGCTCCAGGGCCTCATCAGCCAGCGGTAGCGCCTCCGGGCGACAGATCAACGTCGAGGGGTGTTCGGCCAGATCACGCTGTGGCGCCCAGCTGATGCGATGGCGAATGCTGTCATGCGGCAGAAGCGTCGGTGCTGTGCCAAGCTCAAGCGCATGCTGCATGCCAGAGCGACCCAGTGCCTGACGCAGACAATGTTGCTCGGCCTGCCACTGTCGTTTGCCGTGGGATGTCTGCCAGTACCGCTGCCCGGCCAGGAACTGTTCTCGTAACGTTTCCTGATCTTCGTGGTGATTTGACATGCAGGGCCCCTGATCGCATGGTTATCGCTTTTAATGACTACCCCGGTTGTCGAGGCTGGCGGCGACCCGAAACGTTCATTATCCCGGGCACATTACACCTTTTTTCAACCCACTTTATCGAGGATTGTCATGTTGACCGTCAAACCACTGCCGGCGTTCCAGGATAATTACATCTGGGTCCTGCAACAGGATAATACGGGCAGCGTTGTTGTGGTCGATCCGGGTGAAGCCCAGCCGGTCATCGACTATCTGGAGCGCACGGGTGCCAGACTTGAAGCCATTTTGATCACTCACCATCATCAGGACCACACTGGTGGGCTGAACGAGCTCAAGAGCCGGTATTCCCCACGTGTCATAGGGCCTGATAACCCGGCCATTGCCGGTATCGACGAGACCGTGGGAGAAGGTGATCGCTTCCGGCTGATGGGCCGTCATTTCGAGGTCATGGCGACCCCCGGTCACACCCTGGATCATATCTCCTTTCTCTCCAGCGGTACGCCGTCTCTGCTCTTTTGCGCCGATACCCTGTTCTGCGGCGGTTGTGGACGCCTTTTCGAGGGCAGCCCCGAGCAGATGTATAAGGCCCTGACGCGTTTTGCCGAGCTTGATGATGACACGCTGGTCTTCGGTGCACATGAATACACGCTGGCCAATCTGAAGTTCGCAAAGGCCGCCGAGCCGGACAACAGCACGCGTGATGCGCTGTTTGAGGAGTGCCAGAAGGCGCGCGAGCTCGACCGTCCTACCCTGCCCAGCACCATCGGTCGTGAGCGCGACATCAACCCGTTCATGCGTACGCATCTGGAAAGTGTACAGCGCGGTGCCGCCGAGCAGGGAGAGGCGCACGATGCGCAGTCTACCTTTACTACCCTCCGCGCATGGAAGGATCGATTTTGAGGATCAGTGCCTGACATGAGCCGTATGACTCGATGGCACGGCCGGCTCCGGGCCGGCCTTGTGATGGGGCTTTTCGCCTGCGGCGTGCAGGCCGCGCCCGTCAGTGATGTGCCAACCGTGCACGGCATTTCACTGTATGACGCACCGGCGCTTCCCGACGACTTCGATCATTTCCCGTGGGTGAACGCACAGGCACCAAAGGGCGGCGACATGGTGCGTGCCGCTCAAGGCAGTTTCGATTCGCTCAATCCCTTTATCGTCCGCGGTGATCCGGCCAGCGGACTCACCGCCTTTGGCGGACTGCCTTTCGACACGCTGATGGTGGAAAGCCCTGACGAGCCCTTTACCCTGTACGGGTTGCTGGCAGCGGGTATTCGGCTGGACCCGGATCGGCGCTGGATGGAGATCGATCTCGATTCGAGAGCCCGATTCCACGACGGCAGCCCGGTTACGGCCGAGGACGTGGTGACCACTTTTGAAACCCTGAAGACGAAGGGTTCGCCCATGTATCGGGCCTACTATGCCGACGTTACTGGCGTAGAGATGCTGTCGCCCTCTACCGTGCGTTTCGAGTTCAGCGAACACAACTCGCGCGAGCTGCCGCTGATCGTCGGGCAACTGCCGGTACTGTCGGCCTCGGATATTCGCAGCCGCGACATTACTCGCCCCACGCTTGATCCGCTGATGGGTTCCGGCCCCTATCGCATTGCCTCGGTTCAGCCCGGACAGCGGATCGTCTATCAGCGTGATGATTACTGGGGCAAGAACCTGCCGGTCAATCGCGGGCGTTACAATATCGATCGTTTGATCTTTGACTACTACCGCGACCCGAGCGTGGCTTTCACCGCCTTCCGGGCCGGAAGGGTCGACCTGCGTGTCGAAAACATCGCACGTAACTGGGTAACCGGCTATGACTTCCCCGCGGCTCGTCAGGGGCTGGTCAAGCGCGTTGAAGTCGAGGATCACAATCCGGCGCCCATGCAGGGGTTCGTGATGAACCTGCGTCGGGATATTTTCAAGGATCGGCGCGTTCGGCAGGCGCTGGGGCTGGCGTTCGATTTTGACTGGCTCAACCGCAATCTTTTTTATGGCCTTTACGCCCGTACCCGGGGTTTTTTTGACCACTCCTCCATGGAGGCCAGGGGGCTACCGAGTGCCGCCGAGCGCGCCCTGCTGGCGCCCTGGCGTGATCGACTCCCCGAGGAGGTCTTCAAGGCGTCTCTCCCCATCAAGGCGCCCGAGGCGCTGCGTCCTAGATTGAAGGAGGCACTGAGCCTTCTTCGGGACGCCGGTTACGAGGTGCGTGATAACCGGATGGTGAATCGGGAGACGGGCCGGCCGCTGCGCTTTGAGCTGCTGCTGAGCGATTCAAGTCTTGAGCGTATGGCGCTACCGATGGTGCGCAATCTGGCGCGCCTCGGAATCGAGGTCAATCTGCGTACCGTGGACCCGAGCCAGTACTTGGTAAGACTGCGCCAGTTTGATTTCGACATGACCACCACCGTCATTGCCCAGAGCACCAACCCCGGCAACGAGCAGCGCGAATACTGGGGTAGCGAGTACGCCGACCAGCCGCAGAGCCGCAATCTCATGGGCATCGACAGTCCGGCCGTCGATGACCTCATCAATCATATCATCCGGGCAGATTCCCGCGAGGCGCTGGACACAGCCGTATCGGCGCTGGATCGCGTGCTGCGCTGGGGCTTTTACGTGATTCCCCAGTATCATTCGCCGGTCACTCGACTGGCCTACTGGAAAAAATTTGCCATGCCCGATCAAAGCCCGGAGTACGGTATGGATCTCGACAGCTGGTGGGTCGACCCGAAGGGTGCCCGCGCCATTGATAATCGTCAGGAGTAACGCTCATGGCGCGCTATATCGTGATGCGGCTCCTGCTGATGGTGCCGACACTGCTGGCGGTGCTGCTGCTCAATTTCATCATCGTACAGGCCGCTCCCGGAGGGCCTGTCGAGCAGATGCTGTCGCGCATCGAGGGGATGAACAGCGGTGCCGCTCTGGGGGGCAGCAGCGACGGCGTCGTGGCCAGCGGTGACGCCACCCGGGGCACCCGGGGCATCGATCCCGTGTTTATCGAAGAGCTCAACACGCAGTTCGGCTTTGACAAACCACTGTGGCAGCGCTTTGTGACCATGGTCGGTAACTATGCGCGGCTGGATTTTGGCGAGAGTTTTTTTCGAGGCCGCTCGGTCACCGACCTGATCATTGATCGACTGCCGGTGTCCATCTCGCTGGGGCTCTGGAGCACGCTGCTGGTCTATCTCATCTCGGTACCGCTTGGGATTCTCAAGGCGGTGCGCCAGGGCAGCCGATTTGATCTATGGAGCTCGGCACTGGTGATCGTGGGCTACGCCATTCCCGGCTTTCTGTTCGCGCTGCTGCTGATCGTGGTGTTTGCCAGCGGCAGCTATCTCAACTGGTTTCCGCTGCGCGGGCTGACCTCGCCCGATTTTGATCAACTCTCATGGGGCGGGAAGATCATCGACTACTTCTGGCATATCGCGCTGCCGGTGACGGCGCTGACCATCGGCAGTTTTGCCACCCTGACCTTTCTGACCCGCAACAGCTTTCTCGAAGAGATCCACCGACAGTATGTGATGACCGCTCGCGCCAAGGGCGCCTCGGAGCGGCGCCAGCTCTACGGCCATGTCTTTCGCAACGCGATGCTGATCGTGATTGCGGGCCTGCCCTCTGCGCTGGTGGGCATTTTCTTTACCGGGGCGCTTCTGATCGAGGTGCTCTTCTCCCTCGACGGCCTCGGCATGCTCGGTTACGAGGCCGTATTGCAGCGCGACTATCCGGTAATCTTTGGCACTCTGTTTCTCTTTACGCTGATCGGTCTGGTGCTGAAACTGATCTCCGATCTGACCTACGTGGCCATCGATCCGCGTATCGATTTTGAACGACGGGAGAGCTAGCCCTTGCCGATTCATGCCTCGTCTGCTGCCGGGTCACGACTTTCCCCCATCATGCGTCGCCGGTTGGCCACCTTTCGCGCCAACCGGCGAGCCATGGTGGCAAGCGTCGTGTTTCTGGCCCTGCTGGTGGTAAGCCTGCCCGCCGAGTTGATTGCCAACGATACGCCTCTGGTGGTGCGCTTTGATGGCCAGTGGTACTGGCCGCTGCTGGTCGACTACCCCGAAACCACCTTTGGCGGTTTTTTGCCGACCACTGCGCTCTATAGCGATCCGGCCGTACTGGCCCTGATCCGCGATCAAGGCTGGCTGATCCAGCCCCCCATTCCCTTTTCCTGGCAAAGCATCGACATGATGCTTGATACTCCCGCACCGGCGCCGCCGAGCCTGACCCACTGGCTGGGCACCGACGACCAGGGCCGCGATGTACTGGCCCGCGTGATCTACGGATTTCGACTGTCGGTGCTTTTTGCCGGTCTGGTCACGCTGGGGTCGGTCCTGATTGGCGTTATCGTAGGCGCTGTACAGGGCTATTTCGGCGGGCGAGTGGATCTGGTCGGACAGCGCGTGATCGAGCTTTGGGCCGGGCTGCCGATGCTGTTCATTTTGATCATCCTCTCGAGTCTGGTAGTGCCCAGCGTCTGGTGGCTGGCACTGATCATGATCGCTTTTTCATGGCTGGGGCTGGTCGATATCGTGCGTGCCGAGTTTCTGCGGGCTCGCAATCTCGATTATGTCCGCGCCGCCCGTGCCATGGGGCTGCCGGCCCGATTGATCATGTGGCGCCACGTTCTGCCCAATGCCATGGTCTCCACGCTGACCTTTCTGCCCTTCATCTTTACAGGCGCGATCACCACACTGACAGCGCTGGACTTTCTGGGCTTTGGCCTGCCGCCGGGATCGCCCTCGCTGGGCGAGCTGGTGGCGCAGGGCAAGAACAATCTGCAGGCGCCCTGGCTGGGCATGACCGCCTTCATGACGCTGGCGATACTGCTGTCGCTGCTGGTCTTTATCGGTGAAGGGCTGCGGGATGCCTTTGACCCACGCCACGCGGCGCTTGCCATGCGCGGGAGTACGGCATGACCCACGCTTCCGGCAGGCCTGTATTTTCACTGGAAAAACTGCGGGTATTGGCAGGCGATATACCGCTGGTCCACGGCGTCAGTCTCACCGTCGCGGCCGGTGAGACGCTGGCACTGGTAGGAGAATCCGGGTCCGGCAAGACCATGACCGCCATGGCAGCGCTGGATCTGGTGCCCCCCGGCATCCGGGTTGAAGGTCGTCGAACACTGGGTGATACCTCGCTTGAGACGCTGTCCCCACGTGATTGGGAGGACCTCCATGGCGGCCGGGTGGGCGTGGTGTTTCAGGAGCCGATGAGCGCTCTGAACCCATTACATCGCATCGGGCGCCAGATTGGCGAGGCCATTACCCTGCACCAGCCGCTTCGTGGTCGGGCCCTGCGAAAGCGCGCTCTCGAGCTGATGCAGCAGGTCCGACTGCCCCGCCCCGAGCAGCTGATCGATGCCTGGCCGCATGAGCTTTCCGGCGGACAGCGCCAGCGTGTGGTCATCGCCATGGCGATTGCCAATCGTCCAGAGCTTTTGATTGCTGACGAGCCCACGACCGCACTTGATGTCACCGTGGCCCGCGACATTCTACTGCTGCTGAAGGAGCTGGCAGATTCGCTGGGTATGGCGATGCTTTTGATTACGCACGATCTCAATCTGGTACGGCGCTGGGCAGATCGTGTCTGTGTGCTGCATCGAGGGCGTGTTCAGGAGACCGGCAACACGGATGAGGTTCTCGTGCGCCCGACCAGTATCCATACCCGCGCCCTGATTGATGCCGAACCGGAAGGCACGCCGGCCCCCGTGCTGGCACAGGCCCCCGAGGTCCTGTCGACGCGCGATCTATCGGTGGCCTTTCAAAGGCCGAAAGCGCTGTTCAGACCTCGCCCGTCACCTTTCGTGGCGCTTCATCCCGTGTCACTGACCCTGCGGCAGGGAGAAACGCTCGGGATTGTGGGTGAGTCCGGCTCCGGCAAGAGCACGCTGGCCCAGGCACTGCTGCGTCTGGTGGCTTCAACCGGCGAGATAAGACTGGGAGATACTCGGCTTGATCAATTGGGTGGCCGCGCGCTGCGATCAGAGCGCCGGCATGTGCAGATCGTCTTTCAGGATCCCTTCGGCGCGCTTTCCCCGCGCATGACTATCGAGGATATCGTCAGCGAGGGTTTGCGTTTTCACTTTCCCGAACTGGATCGTGATGCATTGCGTGATCAGGTGGCTCGGACACTGTCTTCGGTTGGAATTTCACTGGACGCGCTGGCGCGCTATCCGCACGAATTTTCCGGCGGTCAGCGCGCGCGCATCGCGCTGGCACGCGCGCTGATTCTGCAACCGCGCATTCTGGTGCTCGATGAGCCGACATCGTCGCTGGATCGTACCGTGCAGCGCCAGTTGATCGAACTGCTGCGGACGCTCCAGCAGGAGCGTCAGATCAGTTATCTGTTTATCAGCCATGATCTGGCTGTGGTCAGGGCCATGGCCCATCGCCTGATGGTCTTGAAAGAAGGTGAGTTGATCGAGCAGGGATCGACCCGGGAGGTAATCGAGCAGCCCCGCCACGTCTATACGCGTCAGCTTATAGAAGCGGCGTTTTATCGGTCGAGCTGATCGACAAGAGCCCCGAGTGCTGTTGCCGGGGCTCTTGTACGATGGTTTGTCGGCGAAGGGCAATCGATATCAGGGATGCAGCGTAAAACGATCCGCATCGTAATGGACCGGAAACTTCTCGCGGAAATCTTCCAGACTCTGCTTGCCGATTACCCCGGTGCGCACAAAGGCTCGGTCGGGTGCCTCGTCGATCAGCGCATCACCGCGGTAATCGATCAGCATCGAGTCGCCGCTGTAATTCAGTCCCCGGGCATCATCTCCCACTCTGTTGACACCAATCACATAGCTTGCGTTTTCGATGGCACGCGCCTGCAGCAGCGTGCGCCAGGGGAGACGTCGCGCTGAAGGCCAGTTGGCGACGCAGAGCAGCACGTCGTATTCGCAATCAATGTTGCGCAGCCAGACGGGAAAACGCAGGTCATAGCAGACGGTCAGCAGGATGTTGAAGCCGTTGAGCGAGACGACCGCACGCTGGCTGCCCATCGTGTAGTGATCGTTTTCCTCACCCATGCGAAACAGGTGACGCTTGTCATAGGTGGCCATGGTGCCATCGGGGCGAGCCCAGATCAGGCGATTGAAGTAATGGCCGTCTTCGACAATCGCCACGCTGCCGGTGACCACCGCATTATGCGACTGCGCGGTTTTTTGCATCCACGCGACGGCTCGACTCTCCTGCATGGATTCGGCCATGCGCTCCGGCGCCATGGTGAAGCCGGTGGCAAACATTTCCGGCAAAACGATCAGGTCACTGGTGGTGACGTCCTGAAGCCACTCATCCAGCAGTTGGCAGTTGGCGTCAATATCTTCCCAGCGCAGATCGGCCTGTACCAGTGTGGTTCTCAGTTCATTCATGATGATAATCCAGTGCCTGCAAGCGGTTTAAACGAGTCCCGGCGTGGCACCTGACAGTGGTCTTCTTTGGTCGAAGATGATGGCCCTATCACATTCCTGTCATCTTGATCGGCCATGGTGGTCATGCCGGGAAAGAAAAGAAGATCGTGCAGGGAAGCACATGGACAGGGAGTCCAACGGTAACAGGAGGTTGACCGGGCTCAGCACGACTTCCGACAACAGTGGCACGTGTCATGCCTGGCGGCCAGCGAATCTGCTGGTCGGATCTTTCTCAAGGGGAAGGCCTGCAAGGGCCTTCCCCTTTTTCACTA
This sequence comes from Kushneria avicenniae, assembly GCF_900112585.1. Taxonomy (GTDB): domain Bacteria; phylum Pseudomonadota; class Gammaproteobacteria; order Pseudomonadales; family Halomonadaceae; genus Kushneria; species Kushneria avicenniae. The sequence continues at coordinate 204,443 of NZ_FOLY01000001.1, forward strand.
GTGTTTATTCTCGGTTAGTGTTTCTTTTTGATTAGTGCCCCTTCTCGAGAAAGTCGATCAAAAGCGTATTGAGCTCCTGAGCATGGGTAAAATTCAGGCCGTGTGGGCCATCCTTCACAATCTCGAGACGAGCGTTCCTGATCATTTCACTTGAGCGCTGACCGCTCGCTGCCAGAGGCACAATCTGGTCATCGTCGCCGTGAATAACCAGCGTCGGCACATCGATGGTTTCCAGATCCCGGCGGAAATCGGTAAAGCCAAAGGCCTTGATGCACTCCTGAGTAGCACGCGGAGAAGCAAGGTTGGCAATGCTCTGGTTATAGGCCAGAAGCTCATCGGAAAGCGTGGGTGCCCTGCCCTCGTGATTGACAAACAGCTTGCCAAAGCCGCCCAGAAAACCGGGGCGATCCTTTTTAACGTTGGCCAGCATGTCATCAAAGATGGACTGATCCACGCCTTCCGGATTGTCATCGGTTTTGAGCATGAAGGGCGGCACAGCGCCCACCAGAACGGCACCGCGAACACGCTTGCTGCCATGACGCCCCAGATAACGAGCAACCTCGCCGCCGCCCATCGAGAAACCGACCAGCGTGGCATCGTCGATGTCCAGATGCTCAAGAAGTCCGGCCAGATCATCGGCGAGCGTATCGTAGTCATAGCCGTGCCATGGCTTTTCCGAGTCACCAAAGCCGCGGCGATCGTAGGCTATGCAGCGATAGCCGGCGTCGGTCAGCGCGTTGATCTGGTACTCCCACATGCGATGACTCAGGGGCCAGCCGTGAATCAGCACTACGGCGGGGCCCTGACCGCAATCCTGATAATAGAGATCGATAGCGTTGTTGTTGCTGTCGATGATATTGGCGTAAGCCATGAATCAGCCTCCCTTGTCCGATGGGTAATATAAGGCACAGTCTGCAAGGTAGCTCAGCAGCGTGATGGCTGCATGTCATGGCAGCGCGCATAAAAAACCGCCTTCCCGGAGGAAAGGCGGCGAAAGGACCTGATGATGAGGAGAGAATCCATTTCAGCACCTGACATACTGAAATGAACCAGACGCCGTGGCGTCTGAGAAACACTCTGGACGATTCAGAAAAGGAAATCAATGCAAAAGAGAATTATTTTTATTTGATACGTAATGCCATCCACATTCCTGCGGCCAAAAAAAACCGCCTCATCGAGGCGGTGTGAGGTTTGGACAGCCAACCGTTTAGTCAGGGTAAGTCGGCTGTCGCTGCTCCTCATCAAGCAGTAATTTGATAAAAGCAGTATACCGCACAATTTGTGGGGATTTAACGTAAATCTGCCAATGGGGTCCATTGGCAGATTTAAAAAATACAAATCACCCCTGACCTTCACAGGGATACCACTTGTTGCGCTGGTCGATGATCTCACGCGGATAGCCGGTCATCTGAATGGACGGCTGTTTCATCGCCTCGGCGCGCAGGACATTGACGTGCATGTTGTCCGGTGAGTCCACGGAAACCACTTTTCCGATCATCAGAAAGTTGCCCCACAGCTTGTCGCTATAGGGCTGACAGACATTCATGCCGTTATAGCCCACCAGTGTCGGCGGAGGCGGCACAGCCGCAGCACCCTGGGGTTTGTCTGAAGAAAACAGGGAACAGCCTGATAGTGCACCGATGGCGACCGTAATACCCAGCCACAGTGTTGCGCTTTTCAATTGACGAGCCACGCCTTTCTCCTGAACCTGCAATGGACAAGGATCAATAATGCTTAAGCGCCAGAAAAGGTATCGGGCGCGGGCGCCAGCATAACCGTGATGCTCAAGGCTTGTCCCGAGTATTTTCGCAGGCATCCATCGACTTTCGTCGCGATGCGATCAGGTTCGCTTGCGCCATAGATCCCAGGCGACACCACAGGCAACGCCAAGAAGAATGGAAGGCGCCACGCTCTGGGTAGGTAACCATACCGCCAGACCGATGATGGTGCCGACCAGCATACCCGGAAGTTTTTTCATCGCATTTGTCCTGATCAGTAAATTCCGACCCATTCAAGCGGCCACTTCACCCCTGGAGGCGATATCTTGAGGTGTGAATGAGCATGTCCAGCAGGATAGAGAAAGGTCACCGCCATACAAGGAGGCATACAGACACGAAAAAGCCGCTTCGGCAATTAACCGTAAGCGGCTTGTTCATGATGTTTCTGGTCGGGGCGACAGGATTCGAACCTGCGACCTCCACAACCCCATTGTGGCGCGCTACCAAACTGCGCTACGCCCCGACACTGTTCCCGATATCGCCGAGAACGGTGCGTATCCTACATTACTGTTCTGCAAAAGGAAAGGGATGTTCACGAACTTTCAGGAAATCATTCCGAGGTCATCATTGCTGCGATATCATCAATACGCGTCAGACAGATCCGACCGCTGAAAAACGAGCCAAGATCGATATAGCGTACGTTGCCAAGCGTTCTGGGCTCGGGCACTGGAGTATGCCCTACGACCACGGCATCGATATTGGCAACCACACGCTGGTCGCTGGACTCGATACGCTTTCGCGACCATAACAGCGTTTCTCGAGAGGTTTTTCGAATATCGGCCCAGTCCAGCGGTGGTTCGGCATGAACGATGCCCACGACGCCATGAGCGGTTTCGACCTCAAAGGCCAGCGGCATTTTCATCATGGCCTCGGCAAGGCGGTTTCTCAGTGAGACCTTGTCATACTGTTGTGACCACTCTCCCCCGTTGCTCAGCCACTGTCCCCAGTGGTTATCGAAAAGCGCGTTGCGCGCCATCATTTCGTGATTGCCGGTCACCGCATGACACCCCGGCTGGTGGACCAGCTCAAGACACCGCAGCGAATCGGGCCCACGATCGATCAGATCGCCCACGCTGAAAAGCCGGTCTTTATCGGCGTCGAATTCAACCCGAGTCAGCGCCTGCTCGAGTAACGCGTAATGCCCGTGCAGATCGCCCACCACATAGTCATGACCGCTGACATTGCGCTCGAATCGCTTGAGCATTCATGAACTCCAGAAATTATTGAGCAAACGCCACATCATAAACGATGCAGACAGTATTTTTGACGCGATGACATCAGGTCACAACGATCAGGGCGTGAATAATACCGGGTATGTAGCCCATGAGGGTAAGCAGAAGGTTAAGCCAGAGCGCATCGCCTGCGCCAACGGCCAGATAAACTGCCAGAGGTGGCAACAAAAAGGAGAGAACGATCAGTGACAGGGGATCCATGAGTGCGGTCCCGCCGGCAGGGCCATACAATGCCCTGCCGACACAAGAGCTTACCAGCTGATGGCGTTTTTGACCTGCTCGGGACTCAACACATGACGTGCAAACTGTTGTCCCAGCATGGAAGACGCATCGTACGGATTTTGCGTATTGATGTAGGCGACCAGCACCTGATCATTCTTGGTACCGATAACGTGAGCCGGCGTTGAACCGCTGCGATCCCTGGCCTGATCCTGCATCTGATCCCACTCCTGCTGAGGATAGGCGACCAGCGCCAGCAGCGGCGCAGGCGTGCTGTCGATCTCGTAGTTCTTGTAGTAGAACACCGCCATGTTGCGGGCTTCGATGCGCTGATTGTTCCACTCAAAGGTGTCACGCTGCACAACGCTGTTTTGCCAGCTTTCGGGATAGGTGAAGGTGTAACCTACAGTCGTGTTTCGATAGCCCTGCTGGGACGACTGGATCACGCTGTCAATGTTGGGATCATTTTGCTTCGGCTCGGAGCTTGAGCAGCCTGCCACGGCGAACATGGCACCTGCGATGGCCAGCGCGGTGGCCCCTTTTTTAGTAAAAGACATCCAGCATCCTCCTTGAGTCAATAAGTCCTGCACAAATCAATATAGTCCATATCATGATTTAACAAATACTCTGGTGACTTCTGAAGTATTAATTTTAAAGTACTAATCCGGGCATCAAGATCAGAAAAGGTGGACGGACACGCCAACGCCGGTGCTGAAACTATTCAGGCCAGCCATCAGTGCCGATCAATGACATCAGCGAGCGGCGTTGATCCCACCCCTGCTGCGCCAGCATGGGAGCATCGTAAAAGGCCTCGACGTGACCCATGCATAAAATGGCGATGGGCCAGGCCCCCTCTGGTGCGTTGATCAGCGCACCCAGAGCGTCGGGATCAAAAAGGGATACCCAGCCAACGCCGATGCCTTCGGCTCGACCGGCCAGCCAGAGGTTCTGGATCGCGCAGCTGGCAGAGGCAAGATCCATTTCGTTGATGGTTCGCCGTCCAAATACGTACTGCTCGCGTGCTTCGCAAAGCGCCACCACCCAGAGTTCCGGACACTCTCGTATGCCTTCGACCTTGAGCTCGAGAAACGCCTGCCCGCGCTCATCCAGTGCCTGCGCCGTGGCATGACGTTCATCATCGACGAGCTGTGCCATGGCCTCGCGCAGGTCAGGGTCGCGAATGCAGACAAATCGCCAAGGCTGCATATACCCCACGCTGGGCGCGTTGTGGGCTGCTTCAAGCATGCGTCGTATGACATCCTGATCCACCGGGTCCGGCAGAAAGTGACGCATGTCCCGGCGTTCGCGAATCGTCCGATAGATGGCCTCACGCTCTGCATGGCTGTAGCCCTGTTGACTCATGAGTATCCTTTGGTGGTCCTTTGAACTGCCCGCATGGCATGACGCAGCTGCTGTCCTGCCCGTAGGCTTTCATCATGCAGGCCGAAGCGCAGGATAGCGTGCTGCTCGTTGACCACCCACAGGCGGGTCAGTACGGCCTGCTGCAGAAATCCGTCGTGCCATCGTTGCGCGTGAGCAAGTGGCATATCAAATCCGTTGAAAAGCGCACTCTGACGCCAGCGTGTCGCTCCATCACAGCCCATGAGCCGCTCTGCCAGCCAGCGCCCCTGCTCCCGGCTGGCACGCTCCAGCGTGGTTTGCATTTCAATCTGCCAGTGATGATCGTTCAAAGCTTCCTGGCCGGCTCGTTGAGAAGGCGCAGTTACCCGCCAGGGGCCCTGCATCGATGACAGTTGCTGCATGATGGCTGACCGTCCTGCCCCTGCAATAGCCCCCAGCCGTAGCCCGGCCAGCCCGAAGAACTTGCCCAGCGAACGCAACACGATGATGTTGTCAGCGATATTCGGCAGCAGACTCTGCCCGGGAGTGGCATCTACAAAGGCTTCATCGACAATCAGCACGGCGCCTTTTTGATTCAGTTCGTCAGCCAGCGCCCGCAGGGCGTCGGGCGCGATATGCTGACCACCGGGATTGTTGGGATTGACCACCACCACGGCACGCAGATTATCCGCATCTGAAGCGATACTCCGCACGGCCTCGGGATGATCCGCATCATAAAAACATCGTGTGTGCCCGGCCTTTTGCCAGTGCCACTGGTGCTCTCGATAGCCGATATCGGGCAGTGCCACACGGCCTGGCTCAAAGCACAATGGCAGCGTCTCTATGGCCCACTGAGAACCAGGAATGTTCAGGAGCATGAGTGACCGGCCATCGTCGCTGTTGATCACCTTACCAAAGTAATAGTGAAGCGCCGCCTCATGAAGGGCCTGGTCCTGATCCGGCAGCGACTGGCACGCCTTCGCATCGATCGGCGTTATCGGATAGGGCCAGGGGTTGATGCCGGTAGACAGATCCAGCCACTCATGGCGTTTGATACCGTAGTGCTGGCTCATGTCCGACAGCCTGCCGCCATGTTCAGGGGGCGCATCAAAAACCCTGGTCATGCCAGTACCCACTCGATGAAAAGAAGCACTGTCAGCCATATCAGAAGCGCTTTGAAAATCAGCGTGCAGGTACGCTGAATATCTCTTGTTACAGCAGGCCGACCTGTGCCCAGAACTGGACTTTCAACGTGATGACCATGATAGATACCGCCGCCACCCAGCTGTATACCCAGCGCTCCGGCGCCGGCGGCCATGACGGGCCCGGCATTGGGGCTTTTCCAGCTTCTGCCCTGCTGCCACCAGCACTTGATGGCCGAGCCAAGGGTATTTTGCGAGGCGCGCCAGTGCCAGCCGGCCAGCGCATAGGAAAGCGCGGTCAATCGTGCCGGTATCCAGTTCATGGCATCATCCATACGGGCTGCAGTACGTCCGAAATACAGATAGCGCTCGTTACGGTATCCCCACATGGCATCAAGGGTGTTGACGATCCGGTAAAGAACGACGCCGGGAATGCCTGCAATGGCGAACCAGAAAATGGCAGCAAAGAGTGCGTCACTGCCGTTTTCGAGTACGGACTCACAGGTTGCGCGAGAGATTTCAGAGGCATCAAGCTGTTGGGTATCCCGACTGACCAGCATGCTTACCTGCCGGCGTGAGGTATTCAGGTCTCCCCTGGCGAGCGGTTGATAAACACGCCGAGCATGCTCGATCAGACTTTTGCGACCGATAGCCAGATAGAGCACAAGCACGGCCAGCAAAGTATGCCAAAAGCCCTCAAGGAAATGGTCAATCAAGACTGCAAAGCCCATGAAAGGCGCAATGACCAGCACCCATCCTACTGAGCCAGTCATCAACATGGCTGCATTGTGCTGTTTCAAAGGATAAAGGTTTTCCTCAACGATACTGATCCACCATCCCAGACCAATCAGCGGATGAAATCGTCGAGGTTCCCCCCACCATTGATCAAATAAAAGAGGAGCCAAAATCATTAACCACATTATAGATAACGGTATAAAATTATTATAAAGTCACACATCATCACTGCCCCGATGCACCCAGATAGCTCAGCTGCTCAAACCGTTCTTCACTATCTAAATCAATATCGATTCGTATCCGTGCCACGCCGGCATAAGGCAGCGACAGGCGATGAAGCCAGGCGCCCTGCTGCATTGACATACCCAGGCGCATGGCCACCCAGCTTTTGATCACGCCGGCGTGGCCGCAGACCAGTAGCCGTACAGGATTTTGCCCGTTGCTTTTGGGCTGCTGCTCCGCCAGCGCCAGGCCCTGATTCAAAATGCTCTGCCAGCCCCGCTCAATGCGTTCCAGAAACACATCGAGCGTCTCCCCTCCCGGAGGTGGAAAAGCCCAGGGATCCGACCAGAAACCTTCAAGCGCCGCATGGGAGTGCTGCCAAAGTGTCTCCGTCGGGATGCCATCCCATGCGCCGAAGTTCATCTCCATGATGTCCGGGACGATATGCAGCGGTGTGTCCCAGGCGTCAGCCAGCATCTCCCCTACGCTTGCGCAACGCACCAGCGGCGAACTGATGATGGCATCGGGGCGCTGTAATCGTTCTGCCGCCGCCAGCATGTCCTCACGGCCCTGACGGCTCAGGGCCACATCGGTATGCCCGCGCAGACACTGTTGCGGCCCTTCACAGGCACCATGACGCAAGCAGTCAATCATCAGGGTCTGAAACGTCATGCCCCGTCACCCTTGAGGCATTGAGGCAAACCGGCGACCACCCACCACACACGCTGACACCGCGCGGCCAGTGCCTGATGCAGGCGGCCGGCTTCATCCACGAAACGTCGTGACAGCGCATTCATGGGCACCACGCCCTGTCCGACCTCATTACTGACCATGACGACACGCCCCGGAGCAGCATCGAGTGCTTCCAGCAGCCGGGCGCGCTCGCACGTGAATCGCGCCTCGTCATCAAGCAGAAGGTTGGTCAGCCACAGGGTCAGACAATCCACCAGCAGCAGGTGGTCGGCTCGGGCATGGCGATCAATGGCATCACCAAGGGCAAGCGGCGCTTCTTCCAGCGCCCAGTGCTCCGGCCTGCGGAGACGATGCGCCTCGATACGCGAGTGCATTTCGCTGTCGCCATGGACCTGCGCTGTGGCGATATAGGTCACATGACAGCCGCTCTGTACAGCCAGCGCTTCGCCATGAGCGCTCTTGCCACTGCGTACGCCTCCCAGAATCAGCTCATGCATGCAGCGTCACCAGCGTCAGGTATAAAAGAATTTCGGTGATCTGTTGAACCGCGCCCAGCGTATCTCCTGTCACGCCGCCAAGCTGCCGGCTCAGCCAGCGATACAGGACCAGTCCCGACAACGCCGTGACCAGCAGGAGCATCGCGCCCGACGCCAGACCGGCAGCGAGCAGGGCCACAACGGCAGCCACGCCGATCAGCCAGCCACGGTCACTCGGGCGGTGATGACCGGTCAGCGCGTGCACCTTGCTGTCACTGTCATACCGCAGATATGGCAACAGACCCATCATGCAAGCCGCCAGACCGCGGCTCAGACTATGAGAAACGATCAGGGCAGTCATCACCAGCACAGCGTTCTGCTGCGCCAGCGCGCTCAACAGCAGCCAACGCCCGACCAGACTCACGATCAGCGCCAGTACACCGTAGCTGCCCACCCGGCTGTCCTTCATGATGGCCAGCCGCTGCGCCACGCTCTGCCCGCCACCGAGGCCATCCATGCAGTCTGCCAGCCCATCCTCATGCAGAGCACCGGTGAGCCACAGCGACAGGCCCAGGATCAGGAACACCGCAACCGGTGCTGGCAGAAAGAGCTCGAGGCTGGCGTACACCAGAGCCAGGGCCAGACCAATCAAGGCGCCAGCCAGCGAGAACCAGCGATGGCAGCGCCCCAGTGCCTGCGGTGTCACCTCGCCATGAACGCGCACCGGCAGGCGAGTCAGAAAGCTCATCGACAGGCAGAACCACTGCCACTGGCGCTTCAGATCCTCATGACTCATAGCGTCAGACCGGCGTCATCCAGCGAGGCCATCTCATGATAAAAGGCCAGTGCCGAACGCAGAAGCGGCAGCGCCAGCGCGGCACCTGATCCCTCTCCCAGCCGTAGCCCCATGTGCAGCAGCGGCTCCGCCTCGAGCTGGTTCAGCAGTGGCTTGTGACCGCGCTCGTCACCGCAATGTGAAAAGATCAGGTAACCCCGCACTGCCGGCTCGATACGACAGGCGCAAAGCGCTGCCACAGTGGTGATAAAACCATCGACCAGAATCACCATGCTCTTTTCGGCCGCCGCCAGAATCGCCCCTACCATGCTGGCGATTTCAAACCCGCCCAGCGCTGCCAGAGCCGAGCGCGTGTCCTTGAGCGCCTGCGAGTGACGCTGAAGTCCCAACTGAACAATATCCTGCTTGCGCTTCATGATGGTGGAGGTCACACCGCTTCCGGCCCCGATGCACACGTCAAACGGCAGATGCGTCAGCGCCGCCATCAACGCACTGGCGCTGGTCGTGTTGCCGATACCCATCTCACCCAGCGCAATCAGATTGCAGCCATCGGCGTGCAGCTCATCGACCAGTCGACGACTATTGGCAAACGCTGTCTCGAGCTGCTCGAGCGTCATGGCGGGCTCGCGATGAAAGGGTGCCGTCATTTCGCCCAGCCGATGACTGACCAGCTGCGGATGCGGGTCATGCGCTGTCAGTGTCCCACAGTCGATTACCCGTAGCGCCAGATCGGCCTGGCGACAAAAAACATTGATGGCGGCATTCCCCTCAAGAAAATGATGCACCATCAGTTGTGTTGTCGAGGGATCAACGATGGAGACGCCCTCGGCGGCCACGCCGTGATCGCCGGCAAAAAGCAGCATGACCGGGGCGTCGATGGTAGTCCGGGATGGCCCCAGAATGCGCACCAGTGATGCGGCGGTGGTCTCCAGCGTGCCCAGCGATCCCGGCGGCTTCAGCCGGCTATCAATATGGGCCTGAATACTGGCATCGCTTGCACCGTCAGGGGGTGAAATGTGAAAGGTCATGACATTGGCTCGGATAAACGTGCACAGACGCTACCAGGCACCCGGCACCGGAACAATAATAATGAAGTGATCTCATCCGCCGGGCGGGCCCGCGTGCCACCGCGCCAGACTTGACTCCATGATTGCCCCGGCCCACGATGAGCAGCGCTCGGGTGCCCGTGTCGTCTGCACGGGATAATCGGGAAAGTGATGCAAGTTCACTGCTGTCCCCGCAACGGTAATCGAGTGGCCTGAAGCAGGCATATCACCACTGACCCTCATGGTCGGGAAGGTGCTTCGGCCCGGCAGAACAATGCTCTGCCAGCTCGTCAGCCCGGAGACCGGCCCGGCGATAATACAGGGTGGTGATGCTCACGACATCATCAGTAACGACTGCCACGCGTACGGGTCGATACGCAGGAGCATACGATTGACACATTATCTGCCCGGGTGGCTGTCCCTGCCGACAGCCGCTGCGCCTTCTGGTGCCACCACGGCCCATCAGGGAGCCGTGCATGGTCATGTCATGCCGTCACACCTCGCCCATGGGGAGGTGACATGACTCGCGCCACACGTCCTCTTTTTCCCTTCGCCGCCGTTACCGGCCATGAGCGTCTCAAGCTGGCTCTGATTCTGGCCGCGCTGGATACCCGTCTAGGCGGCGTGCTCGTCAGTGGCCCGCGAGGCACCGCCAAATCCACGCTGGCACGCAGCCTGGCCGAACTGCTTCCCTTTTCCCGATCGTCTCTGGTGACGCTCCCGCTGGGCGCCGATGAAGCCCAGTTGACCGGTACGCTTGATCTGGGGCGAGCGCTCGGGGAGCGTGAAGTGGCCTTTCAGCCCGGGCTGCTTGCCCGCGCCCACGAGGGCGTACTCTATATCGATGAGGTCAACCTGCTGCCCGATGCGCTGGTGGATCTGCTACTCGATGTCGCCGCCAGCGGCATCAACCATATCGAACGTGACGGCATCAGCCATCAACACCCATCGGAATTTCTGCTGATCGGTACCATGAACCCGGATGAGGGCGATCTGCGCCCCCAACTGCTGGATCGCTTCGGACTCGCCGTACTGGATCACCCCGCCCCGGATATCGAACAACGTCTGCAGATTGTCGAGCGCCGGCTGGCCTTTGATCATGACCCCGAGGACTTCATGGCGGTATGGCAGGAGGCGCAGTCGCATTTGAGCGATCGGCTGCAGGCGGCTCGTGACAGACTCGCAATGGTCACTCTGCCCCCCGAGCTGGCGCGTGTCATTGCCATTCGCTGCGTCGAGGCCGGTGTGGAAGGCGTTCGTGCCGATCTGGCCTGGCGGCGTGGCGCACTGGCCCATGCGGCCTGGCAGGGTAGAAGCGCTGTGACGCTCGAGGACATTGACGCCCTGGCGCCGCTGGTCATGGCGCATCGGGCCCCGGCATGGACACCGGACGAAACGCCCGAAGACGGCGATGACGGTCATCAGGGCAAGGGTAGTGACGGCGACGAATCAGCGAGTGCCCCGTCCCCTGATCACTCACCAGGCCGCTATCAGGGCCGCCGCCCTCCATCCGATGCGCCGAATCGTCCGGACCTTGCCCCGGGTCACGATGCCTCGAGTGCCGATGCCGAGAGCGAGTCGAAACAGCAGCTGTCGTCAACCCGCTCTGACGAGCACCACATCCACGAGCAGGCCCCTGGTGATCAGAGCAGCGGTGACTGGGGCAGCCTCCCGGCTCGACCCGTCTCTCCCGTGCTGGAAAACGCTGCCAGCGGGACCATTCAGCTTCCTTCTGTCCTGCAACAGGCTGTGGGGCGGTTCCCCCAGCGACAGGCATTAACCCAGTTGAAAGGCCGTCATGCCCTCGGCCGTCAGCGTATCGACTGGCCCGGTAGCTTTCGTCGGGCAGCGACCGCTCACGACCACCCGATACCCGCGTCACCGCAGTCGCTGGTTCACCGGCGCGACCGTCGCCGTCCCGACACACTGACCTGCATCGTGCTGGATATTTCCGGCTCCAGCCTCAGCCGCCAGAGCAGCAATCAGCGCCAGCTCGAGAAAGCCATGGCGCTGGTCGAGCGAATTACTGCCAGCGCCTACCCCGCACGTGAAAAGCTGATGCTGCTGACACTGGGAGGCGACGGCATTAACGAGATCATGGCGCCCGGCCGCGCACCGCGCACGATCGCCACTCTGCTGGCCGGGCTTGCACCGGGCGGCGGCACCCCCCTTCGACAGGGGCTCGAAGAGACTCGACAACGCCTGACCCGATATCAACGCCAGGCTTCTGCGATGATTCGACTCTGGATATTGACCGATGCCCGCAGTCGGGACGATCTTCAGCTCGCACCATTTGGCTGTGACACCCATGTCGTGGACTGTGAATCCGTAGGGCAGTCGCTGGGTCGAGCACGAGAGCTGGCCACATCCCTTGATGCGACCTGCCACACCCTTGATGCCCTGATGGACACCACCTCGAACACGCCGCGCTCCCATTGCCATACGGCGATCTCGCCTTGGAGAACTCCGTGACTCAGCATCGCGACGACGATACCCGTGCGACCGATCAGGACCCCGCCCGCTATCAACAGCGCATGGCCACCAAAAAGCGCATTGTCGACGAGCGCATCGCCAACGCCGATCAGGAGCGTGGGGTTGTGATCGTGCTCAAGGGCAACGGCAAGGGCAAAAGCAGCTCGGCATTCGGCACCATGGCGCGCGCCCTCGGGCACGGTCAGCGCTGTGCGGTGATTCAGTTCATCAAGGGGCGGCGCGCCACCGGTGAATACCTGTTTTTCAATGAGCATCCTCGCGTTGACTTCCACGTCATGGGCCACGGCTTCAGCTGGGAGGTGCGCGACCCCGAGCGGGAGCGCCAGGCCGCACAGGAAGCCTGGGCGCTGGCAGAACGGCTCCTTCGTGATCCGCAGTATCACTTTCTGCTCTTTGACGAGCTCTCCTACATGATCAAGTACGGCTATCTCGACGCCGAACGAATCGCCCGGGCGCTCAGTGAACGGCCGGCACACCAGAACGTGATGATGACCGGGCGTACCATGGCACGCGAAATTCAGGACATCGCCGACACCATCAGCATCATTCAGGACGAGCGCCACGCCTTCCGGCTGGGCGTCAAGGCACAGGCGGGGATCGAATACTGATGGCGGATACCGCGTACTGCCCGGCACTTTTTCTCTCCGCCATGGCCTCCGGCCAGGGCAAGACCACCGTCACAGCCGCTCTGGCCCGCTATCATCGGCGTCAGGGGCGTCGGGTCACGGTGTTCAAGACCGGGCCGGACTATCTGGACCCGCAGATTCTGGCCCAGGCCTCCAACGCGCCGGTCGAGCCACTGGATCTGTGGATGGCCGGCGATGCCTTCTGCCGCGAGCAGCTTCATCGCGCCGCACTGACCTCCGATCTGATTCTGATCGAGGGTGCGATGGGACTTCATGACGGCACGCCCTCCAGCGCCGATCTGGCCGTGGCGTTTGATATTCCGGTGGTCTGTGTCATTAATGCCCGAGGCATGGCTCAGACCGTTGCCGCCATTGGCCTCGGGCTGGCTCGCTATCGCCCCGAAATGCGCTTTCACGGACTGGTGGCCAACGCCCTCGGCAGCGAGCGACACCGCCAATTGATCGAGGACAGCCTGCCCGAGGATGTCCAGCTGCTGGCCGCCATGCCCAGAGAGGAACGCCTTGCCCTGCCCTCGCGCCATCTGGGACTGGTCCAGCCCGGTGAACAGGATGACCCGGATAATCTGTCGCTCGAGGCACGACTGGAGGCTGCCGCCGATTTGCTGGAAGGCCAGACGCTGACCGAGCTGCCGCCCGCGGTGGCTTTCGCCTCCCAATCGATCGATACGCCGCCTGAAGCGCTGGCCGGCAAACGCATCGGTATCGCGCGGGATGCCGCCTTCAGCTTTGTCTACGCCGCCAATGTCCGACTGCTGGAAGCCATGGGTGCAGAGCTCTGCTGGTTCTCACCGCTTGCCGATACGACCCTGCCAGAAGGCCTTGATGCCCTGTGGCTGCCGGGCGGCTATCCGGAACTCCATGCAGAGACACTGGGCGGCAATCACGCCATGTGTCAGGCCATTCGTGATGTCGATGCGCGTGGCCTGCCGATCGTGGCCGAGTGCGGCGGCATGCTCTATCTGCAGGAGACCCTGACCGACCGGGCCGGCACCTGCTACCCCATGGCAGGCGTGCTGCCCGGTCACGGCGAAATGCGCACCAAACGCGGCTGTCAGGGCATGCAGAGCGCGCCCCTGCCGGAAGGCGAGATTCGCGGTCATGCCCATCACCATTCGCGAAGCCACGACACGCTGACGCCGATGGCCCACGGCCGACGCGCCAGTCATCCGGCGCCGGGCGAGGCCATTTTCCGCCGCGGCCGGCTGACAGCCAGCTACCTGCACCTGTTCTTCCCCTCCAACCCGGCGGCCGTCGCGGCCCTGCTGGGCGGAGTGGCAGAACCTGAACGCTCGACGCCCACCGGGCAGCCTCTCTAATGCAGAGTGATGGCGTTGGCCCGGTGGCCATGGGGGTGGGCTGTCGACGTGACTGTCCGCCCGGGGTGCTCGAGGCGCTTGCCATGACCACGCTGGCACGCGCCGGTCTACATCTTGATCAGGTCACGCTGGTGGCGACGCTGGCCGGCCGTCAGCACGAAGCCGCCATCACTTCACTGGCGCAAAGGTGCCACTGCCCACTAATGGCGCTACCGCCCGAAGCATTGAGAGCGCGCGAGTCGGCCATGAGCCATGTCAGCGACACCACCCGGCGCGTCCACAACGTACCGGGGGTGGCCGAGGCCGCCGCGCTGGCCGCCATTCACGATCATACCGGCCGACAGGCGCAGCTGCTGGTCGGCCGCCAGCATTGCGACCGCGCCACCTGTGCGCTGGCCATACCGGTCGCCACGACGCCCATGGCCGAATAATTTCCATGATTCAGGAGAACATCATGACATCCATTGAGACCTCCCGCCCCGAGCTGCACAAGATTCCCGCCACCGTGGTGACCGGTTTTCTCGGCAGCGGCAAGACCACCCTGCTGTCCCATCTTTTGCGTCACGCCGGCGGCAAGCGTATCGCCGTGATCGTCAACGAGTTTGGCGAACTGGATGTCGACGCCGAACTGGTGCGCAGCTGCCAGCTCGAGGCCTGCGAGGAGAACGAGGCTGTCGAGCGCGAAGAAGGTGTATTCGAGCTGGCCAACGGCTGCATCTGCTGTACGGTGGAAGAAGAGTTTCTGCCGGTGATGCAGAAGCTGGTCGAACGACGCGACCAGATCGATCACATTCTGATCGAGACTTCCGGCCTTGCGCTGCCCAAGCCGCTGGTACAGGCGTTCAACTGGCCCGATATCAAGCAGTTCTGCACGGTGGACAGCGTGATTACTGTCGTCGACGGCCCGGCACTGGCCGCCGGACGGGTCGCCCACGATCACGAGCGTATCGAAGCGCAGCGTCAGGCCGACAAAAGTCTGGATCACGACCCGAGCCTGCAGGAGCTGCTTGATGATCAGCTCGCCTCGGCGGATCTGGTGATCATCAGCAAGGGCGATGCGCTGGATGATGAGGCGCGACGTGTTCTCGAGCAACAGCTGCGCGGCGAATTGCCCGAACGCGTCAAGACGCTCTGGGCCACCCATGGCGAAGTCGATGTGGCCGCTGTCATGGGCATGCAGCTGGCCTCGGAAGGTCGAGCCGATGATATTCATACCCATCACGACGATCATCACGCGCACGGGCGTGAGCACCACCATGCCCATGATGATTTCGACGCCTGCGTGGTCACGCTGGGTAGCGTGGACAGCGCCACACTGATTCCGGCGCTGGAGCAGGCGCTGGCCGAGCAGACCATCTACCGGGTCAAGGGCTTTGTTGATGTCGGCAAACCCATGCGCCAGGTGCTGCACGCTGTCGGCAATCGCCTTGCCCATCACTTCGACCGGCCGTGGCGCAGCGATGAAACACGCCAGACCCGACTGGTGGTTATCGGCAAGGATCTGGACCGTGACCGCCTGCAGAGCCTGCTGTCTGCAGCCGAGCACCACGAGCGCGTCAGCTGATGCGATTGATTCGTCCCTTGCATAGCGGAGCGTAAGGCATGCACCTTTTCGCCGCCCAGCCCGGCGGATTCAGCGATGACAACGGCATTGTCGATCTCGGCCAGTCGCCTGCCGAGCTGGTGATCCTGTCGGCGGCCGACAGCGTGCTGGCCCTGCTGGCCACCGTGATCGAAGCCGAAGAGACCGAGCGCCTGACCAGCGTTCGCCTTGCGAACTGGATGAATCTTTTAAAGCCCGCCGCGTTTGACCTCTATCGCGACCGGGTGCTGGATCAACGCGGCGCTGAGGCGCCCAGGGGTGCTCGCGTGGTCGTGCTGTCGCTGCTGGGCGGTGCATCCTACTGGCGCTACGGTCTCGAGCAGCTGACAGAGTGGGCGCAGCGCGAAGGCCGTACGCTGATCGTGGTGCCGGGCGAAGACGTCGAAGATGACAGCCTGCTCCGTGCCGGCACCGTCAGCTACCAGGACGCCCACCGGGTGTGGCGCTACCTGCGCGAGGGCGGCCCGGACAATACCCGTGCCATGCTCGACTGGCTCGAGGATCGCTTTTTACAGCGCCCCCGCGTCTTTCGAGAGCCTCGACCGCTGCCGAGGGTTGTGTTGCATGCCCCGCCTTGTGAGGAGAGTGCCTGCCCTGGCCGGGTAACGCTGGCCGACTGGCGAGCGCGCTGGCAGCCGGAATCCCCGGTAGCGGCACTGGTGTTCTATCGAAGCCACCTTCAGCAGGGCAATACCGGCGTCTTCGATGCGCTGATCGAGATTCTCGAATCCGGCGGCTTCAACGTCCTGCCGGTGGCCGTGGCCTCACTCAAGGAACGCCTGTGTCTGGACACGCTCGATGAGCTCATTGAGCAAAGCGACGCCTCGATCATGCTCAACACCACCGGCTTTGCCCTGGCCGGCGGCTCGGAGGCCGCACAGACGGGCTATCAGCATCCCTGGACGCGCCACATCCCGATCCTGCAGCTGATCATGGTAGGCACCACGCTCGAGGACTGGCAGGGCCAGACCATGGGGCTTCGACCGCGCGATATCGCCATGCAGGTGGCACTGCCAGAGCTGGACGGGCGCATCATCACCCGCCCTATCGCCTTCAAGTCAGCGCACTATTACTCCACGCGCTGTCAGCACGATATCGTGATTCACGCCCTTCATGAAGAGCGCGCCCGCTTTGTCGCCGAACTGGCACGGCGCTGGGTGCGGCTTTCCGAAAAGGCCAACCGCGACAAGCGCGTGGCGCTGGTACTGGCCAACTACCCCTCAAGCGACGCCCGTATCGGCAACGGCGTGGGGCTTGATACGCCGGCCTCGACGCTCAATATTCTGCTTCAGTTGCGCGACACCGGCTATCCGGTCAGCGATGCCCTGCCCCATGATCCGACGGCACTGATCGAGTGGCTGACGCAGACCGTCACCAACGATGCAGAACACCGCGATTCCCGACCCGCCGCGCAGAGCCTGTCGCTGGGTGAGTACGAACAGTATTTCTCGCAGCTGCCTCAAGCCTGTCAGCAGGCCGTGCTTGATCGCTGGGGGGCACCCACGAATGACCCGCTCCATCGTCATGGGCGCTTGATGATTGCCGGCATGCGGCTGGGCGAGACCTTTGTCGGCGTCCAGCCAGCGCGCGGTTTTGATATCGATCAGAACGCCGCCTATCACGATCCGGACCTGCCGCCGACTCACGGCTATCTGGCGTTCTATTTCTGGCTGCGTCACGTCTACGGCGTTGATGCCTTCGTTCATGTCGGCAAGCATGGCAACCTCGAGTGGCTGCCAGGCAAGGGCACGGCGCTCTCGGACGCCTGCTGGCCGGACATTGTGCTCGGCCCCATGCCGCACCTTTATCCGTTCATCGTCAATGACCCCGGTGAAGGCGCCCAGGCCAAGCGCCGTACCCAGGCAGTGATCATCGATCACCTGATGCCGCCGATGACGCGTGCCGGCATTCACGACGACCTGGCCGAACTCGAACGCCTCACCGATGAGTACTATCAGGCCCTTGGCCTTGATCAGCGCCGCGAGCAGTTTCTGCGCGAGGCCATCATCGAACGGGTGCGCAACACCCACGTGCTTGAGGAACTGAGTCTGTCGCCTTCGGCGGCCGAAGGCACACGGCCCACCGTGGATGAAGCGCTCAAGGATGATCAGGTGCTGCTGGACGCGCTGGACAACTATCTCTGCGATATCAAGGAAGCCCAGATTCGTGACGGTCTGCACGTGCTGGGCAAGCTGCCCGATCACGACGCGCTTCGCGATACGCTGATGGCGCTGGTGCGACTGTCCCGGGGCAGCCAGCCCCACGAGCAGAGTCTCCTGCAGGCGATGGCCGTGGATCTCGGGCTTTTCGACGTGCATGACAATTTCGATCTGCTCGCTGCGGATGCCTGGCCCTGGCAGGGCCCGTGGCCCGAAAGGCTGATGGCGATCGAGGCGACCGGCTGGCGCAGCTCGAGCCATACCCGTGAGCGTCTTGAGCTGCTGGGCGCGCGGCTGATCGAGCAACACCTCCTGACGTCTGATGCTGCTCGTCTCTGCGATCAGGAGTGGCCGCAGACACGTGCCGTGATCGATTTCATGCAAGAGACGCTGCTGCCGGTGCTGCACCAGAGCGTGGACAACGAACTCTCGGCGCTCATGGACGGTCTTTCCGGCAGATTCGTGCCCCCCGGGGCAAGCGGCGCGCCCAGCCGCGGCCGGCTCGACACGCTGCCCACGGGGCGCAATTTTTACAGCGTCGATAGTCGCGCCATGCCCACAAGAACCGCCTGGACGCTGGGACAGAAATCGGCCGAGGCACTGATCATGCGTCATCTGCAGGAGCACGGTGACTACCCGACAAGCCTGGGGCTGTCGGTCTGGGGCACCGCCACCATGCGCACCGGCGGCGATGACATCGCTCAGGCCTTTGCCCTGATGGGGATACGTCCGATCTGGGCGTCCGGGTCCCAGCGGGTCATCGACTTTGAAGTCATCCCCGGCTTTCTGCTCGGCCGGCCGCGGGTGGATGTCACCCTGCGGGTCTCAGGCTTTTTCCGTGACGCCTTCCCGGGGCTGATCGCACTTTATGACAGCGCTGTTCAGAAGCTGGTCGATCTTAATGAGCCCGGCAACGGCAATACCATCGCCACCAACGTCTCGGAAAGATGCCAGGCCCTGCGCGCCGAAGGATTTGATGACGCCACGGCGCGTCGTCAGGCCGGCTTTCGCATCTTCGGGGCGCGCCCGGGCACATTCGGCGCCGGCGTTCAAAAGCTGCTGGACAACGGTCACTGGCAGGAGGAAGCCGACCTGGCCCGGGCCTACGTCAACTGGGGCGGCTACGCCTACGGCAAGAATGTTGAGGGCGAGCCCGCCATGGAGGCGTTTCAGAAGCGGCTCTCGACACTTGAAGGCATCGTCCAGAATCAGGACAACCGCGAGCACGATCTGCTCGATTCCGGCGATTACAGCCAGTTTCAGGGGGGCATGAGTGCCGCCGCCCACCAGCAGGGTGCAAGACCGGCACTCTATTTCGGCGATCACGCCAATCCCGCCAGCCCGCGCATGCGCACGCTCAAGGAAGAGCTCAATCGGGTCATGCGCTCGCGCGTGACCAATCCGAAATGGATCAGCGCCATGCAGCGCCACGGCTACAAGGGCGCCTTCGAGATGGCCGCCAGCGTGGACTATCTCTTTGCCTGGGATGCCACCACCGCGCTGGTCAGCGACTACCAGTACGAGCAGATCTCCGAGGCGCTGGTGCTGAATGAAGACAACCAGCGCTTTTTGAACGACCACAATCCGCAGGCGCTCAAGGAGATGGGGGAAACCCTGATGGAGGCCATTTCTCGAGGCCTGTGGCAGTCTCCGGCGGCGTATCAGGCGCGTCTGCGCGATCTGCTGCTGAGCATTGATGAACAGGAGGAGCGCGCATCATGAGTCGGATACATCGGTTCCGGTCGTCCCGTACCCTGATGGTACAGGGCACCACCTCGGATGCCGGCAAGAGCGCGCTGGTCACCGCGATCTGCCGAATACTGAGGCGTCGCGGACACAGGGTCGCCCCGTTCAAGCCGCAGAACATGGCGCTCAACAGTGCCGTCACGGTCGATGGTGGTGAAATCGGTCGCGCTCAGGCGGTACAGGCCATGGCCGCCGAGGTCGATGCCCACGTGGATTTCAACCCGGTGCTGTTAAAGCCGACCTGCGATCAGGGCTCTCAGGTCATCGTGGCCGGCCACGCCATCGGCCACATGAAGGCGGCCGAATATTACGCCTACAAGCCTCAACTGCTGGAACAGGTCGTGGCCGCCCATGATCGACTCTACAGCGGCCATGATCGCGTCGTGGTTGAAGGTGCTGGCAGCGCCGCCGAGATCAACCTGCGCGAGCACGATCTGGCCAATATGGGCTTTGCCGAAGCCGTTGACTGCCCGGTGATTCTGATTGCCGACATCGACCGCGGCGGTGTATTTGCACATCTGGTGGGCACGCTGGACATTATCAGCGCCTCGGAGCGTGAGCGCATCGTGGGGCTGGTCATCAATCGCTTTCGCGGCGACATCAATCTGCTCAAACCAGGGCTTGAATGGCTTGAAGCGCGTACCGGCAAGCCGGTACTGGCCGTGGTGCCCTGGCTCGAGGATCTGCATCTGGAGGCCGAGGACGGTCTGTCCCGCGGAGGTGACAGTACAGGCGTGCCTGGAGGGCTCAACATTGCGGTGATTCTGCTGCCCCGCATCAGCAATCACACCGATTTTGATGCCCTGCGTCTGCACCCGCAGGTCAACGTGCGCTTTGTGCGCCATCCCGAAGCGCTCGGCGCGGCCGATGTGATCATCCTGCCCGGCAGCAAGCATGTGCGCGCCGATCTGGACTGGCTGCGCGAGCGAGGCTGGTCAGACGTGCTGGCGCGCCACCTGCGCTACGGCGGGCGGATCATCGGGATCTGCGGGGGCTATCAGATGCTGGGCACGCGCATTGAAGATCCTGAAGGTGTGGAAGGCCCGGCCGGTGCCAGCGAGGGGCTGGGCTGGCTGGATCTTGCCACAACGCTCAGGGCCACCAAGCAGCTGCATCGCGTCACCGGGCACTGCCTGCTGGGAGAGGCGCGCGCCCCCGTCACGGGCTATGAGATTCACGTCGGAGAAAGCCTGGGCGAAGGACTCACGCGCGGCGTGTTTGCGCTTGATGACGGCCGGCGGGACGGCGCCATTTCCGAGGACGGCCGGATTCTCGGCACCTATCTACATGGGGTATTCGATCATCCGGCCACGCTGAAAGCGCTACTGGGGTGGGCAGGTCTCGTGGAACCTGTGCCCTTTGATTACGACGCCCATCGCATGAGTGAGATCGACCGGCTGGCCGACCATGTCGAGGCGGCAATTGACTGGGAAAAATGGCCGATGCCTGAGGATGTTTCGACTCCAACCGATCCGGTAACGCTAATTCAAGATCTCTGATTTCGAGGCAACAGGAAATTGCCCTGACTCCCATCTCCCAGTTCGGAGTCCACAACTGAGTCATCCTTGAGCTCAACGCCGGAGACCTCCCGGCGGCTGGCTTCATCCAGCAGATACAGGATCAGCTTTGCGGCGCTCTCGAATGACTGCCCGCGCGGGCGAATATTGGAGATGCAGTTGCGCTCGCTGTCACGACGCCCGTTCTGTGGCTGCCAGGTGAAATAAACGCCCAGGCTGTCCGGCGAGCTGAGCCCCGGGCGTTCGCCAATCAACACCAGTCCCATGTGCGCGCCCAGCACCTCGCCGATCGGATCGCCGATGGCTACCCGTCCCTGTTCAACCAGTGCCACCGGCCCCACCGACCAGCCGCGCGATTCAACACCCGGGATCAGGTGATCCAGCAGCGTGGCGGCGTGCTCGTGAATGGCGCGCGCCGACAGGCCATCCACGACCGCAATGGATAGATCACACTGCTCGACGTTCATGGCACTCAGCTGTTCGAGACTTTTCTCATCAAGCTGGCGCCCCAGATCGGGACGACGCAGATATTCGCCTCGATCACCGGCCCGACTGTGCAGGCGTACCACCTGATCAAACCGCGCATTGAGCGCGTCCATCATCTGCTCGGTATCCAGTGGCAGATGCACGGCGTCACGGGCCTGCGCATGGGCCAGTTGAAAGGCCAGATGCGGCGCGGTCGGCAGGCTGCCGCCGGCGCGACCCAGCCCGATCCGGGCATCGGTGTGTTCACTCAACTGTCGCCACGGGTTGTCCGTGACCGTATCGGAGGCGTCTTTTCCGGCAGGATGGTCTGTCATGGTGTGCTCCCGTCATCAGGCTCGCGTCAGGGCATGGGCAAAGGGGGCCGGCAGGTGCTGATCGACGATGATTCGACCCTGCCGGTTCGTGATGGCCATGCGCTCGAGCCACGCTTCAAACTCCGGTGCCGCGCGCAGGCCCAGCACCTCGCGCACGTAGAGCGCGTCGTGAAAGGAGGTGGTCTGATAGTTGAGCATGATGTCGTCAGACCCGGGAATGCCCATCACATAGTTACAGCCGGCGGCCCCCAGCAGGGTCAGCAGCGCGTCCATGTCATCCTGATCGGCTTCGGCATGGTTGGTGTAACAGACATCACAGCCCATCGGCACGCCCAGTAGCTTGCCGCAGAAATGATCCTCGAGACCTGCGCGAGTAATCTGCTTACCGTTGAACAGATATTCCGGGCCGATAAAGCCCACTACCGTATTGACCAGCAATGGGCTGAATTCACGCGCTACCGCATACGCGCGCGCCTCAAGCGTTTGCTGATCGACATCGTGATGGGCGTTGGCCGACAGCGCACTGCCCTGACCGGTTTCAAAGTACATGACGTTGTTGCCCACCGTGCCACGCTTGAGCGACAGCGCCGCCTCCCGGCCTTCGCGCAGTACGGCCAGATCGATACCAAATCCCTGATTGGCGGCCTGGGTGCCGGCAATGGACTGAAAAACCAGATCAGTCGGCGCACCACGATTAATCGCCTCGATGGCGGTCGTGACATGGGTGAGCACGCAGCTCTGGGTGGGAATCCCGTAGTGGCTGATGATGTCGTCGAGCATTTTCAGAAGGGTGACGACGGCGCCGGTACTGTCGGTGGCCGGATTGATGCCGATGACCGCATCGCCGTTGCCGTACAGCAGCCCGTCAAGGATGCTGGCTGCAATGCCGGTCGGATGATCGGTGGGATGGTTGGGCTGCAGCCGGGTCGACAAACGCCCTTCCAGCCCGATCGTATTGCGAAAGGCGGTCACCACGCGACACTTGCGCGCTACCAGCACCAGATCCTGCAGGCGCATGAGCTTGGCCACGGCCGCGACCATTTCAGGAGTCAATCCAGCTGACAGGGCCGCCAGCGCGTTGCTGTCGACCTCATGAGACAGCAGATAATTGCGAAACTCGCCCACGCTCATATGTCCCACGCGTGCAAAGGCTGCCTGATCATGGCTGTCAACGATCAGACGCGTGACCTCATCGTCTTCATAGGGCACCAGCATCTCTTCGAGAAAGCGCGTCAGCGGCACCTCAGCCAGCGCCAGCTGGGCCGCCGCCCGTGTTTCACTGTCCGGGGCGGCAATGCCTGCGAGCTGATCACCGGAGCGTTCGGGTGTGGCGCAGGCCATCAGCGTTTTCAGGCTTTCAAAGCGATAGCGTCTGCTGCCGACATCATGGTAATAACCGCTCATGCACACCTCCGAATCGTTATTGGTCTTGTCGTGATGGCGAGTGTCAGCATAAACGAGACCGAACGGCGATGCCCATCGGTACGGCTGCCGTCGACACAGGCACAGCCCGGCAGACTGCGCTATGATCGAGCCCGACCCCTCCCGGATGCGAGAACGGCATGACGCTGACGCTTTTACTTATCGCGGTGACCTGCGCGGTCTCCCTGCCCTGTTTCAACAATCATCGACTGATCGAAAAACTGCTGTTCTGGCCCCCGGCCGTGGCACGCGGTCAGGTCTATCGCTTCGTGACGCACGGCTTCGTGCATGCCAACGGCGCGCACCTGTTTTTCAACATGTTCACGCTCTTTTTCTTCGGTCGTGCCATCGAGCGCTTTTTTGTCTCCTATATCGGCGCGGCAGGATTTATCGCGTTCTATCTGGGCGGCATTGTCGCGGCGATCATTCCCAGCTATCTGGCGCATCGAAACGACCCCAACTATCGCAGTCTCGGCGCCTCGGGCGCTGTATCTGCGGTACTGTTCGCCTTCATTCTGGCCGCACCATGGACCACGCTCTATGTGCTGGTCATTCCGGTACCCGCCATCGTCTTTGCCATCGTCTACACCGCCTGGTCGATTTATGCCGGCCGCCGCGGTGGCGACAACGTCAACCACAGTGCGCATCTGTGGGGAGCTGCCTACGGCGTTGTCTTTGCCCTGCTCATGGAGCCGGCGCTGGGCCCCCGGTTTCTGGAGCAGATCGTGGCGTTCTAGCCTCCAGAAGCCAGTGCTGATCTCAAAAAAGGCCCCTTGCCATCAAGGGGCCTTTTTATCGGCATCAACAACGTTTTGATCAGGGCTTCGGCTGCCAGCCGGTATCGTCTTCGCCGGGCTGATTGGTGGCGCCGCGCTCAAGACAGGACTGCATTTGATCAGCGACGGCTTCCAGCCCTTCCGTGACCTGCAGGGGCGATGCCGCCGCCCAGGCACCGATCGGCACGAACTGATCATTCTGGCCGCTGGCTTCACCCAACCGGTCAAAATAGTAGTAGTTGGCTTCCGGCATACGCTGTATTTCCAGACGATAGGCAATATCGCGCGCTTCATGGCGAGTAACACCGGTCACGCTCGAGTCGTTGCCTTCCCCGGGCATGGCGTTGAAGGTCATGGCCTCTTCACGGTCGATCGGATCACGCAGTACGCCCGTGGCCAGATTGACCTGGCGTTGCGCCACGCTGGCATCAAGACACTGTGCAAACTGCGTGGGCGTCACTTCCGTATAGGGTCTGCGTACGGCAAAGGAGCCCAGATAGTTACCATCGACGCCCTGAACGGGATTGATTTCACGGCTTTCGGAAACCTTCTCATCCATGATGTATTGCCCCGAGACGCAGCCGGTCATCAGCGTCAGTGCAGCGATGCCCATCCATGTTCTTTTCATCGTCATCTTGATCCACTTCCCATCGGTATCAGCCTGTCAGATGCGCTGATTGTAACGGATGGCGGCCCGATCTGCCTGATACCGTTCGAACACGACGTGCTTTCAGCGTCGGGACGAGTCATATTTTGGGGGACGGACTGGCGAGAAGCGTCATGTATCGGCAAGATAGCCTCCGACACGATTATCTCAGCGACCGATAACAGGGATGGATGTGACTTCAATCTTAGAGGAATACCGACACTGGCAGCGTTTTTCCAGACAGGAAAAACTGGATCAGGAACATCGAGGCGCGGTGCAGAAGCTGGCCAAATCGGGTGCCATGGCAACGCGCATGGCAGCATCCTACAAGAGCATGGCAGAGCGGGCCGCGGCTGAGGGTGCCTGCTATCGCACGCTGTTCAGTCGCCGCCAGGACAATGGCGAAGAACTTGCCTGTGAGGGCTGGCTGTTCGTGCGTCGTGTGATTGCGGAAGGCGGTACCACCCGTGTCAGGGCTTCCCTGCTGGAAACCTTCACACTCGAGCACGGCGAGATCACTCCGGGATCGATGCCGGGCGTCGGCGTCACGCTGGAAATCTTTGACGAGCTGCTGGTCAAGAACACCATGCAGCTGGGCTGCCGGGTCGATCGCAGCGATGATGATCGCGATACCCGATTCATTACCTTCGTGGATATTGTCCGGGGCGATCTAAAGCCCCATCTGTAATCGGACCACGTCCGGTTTCAGTCTTTCATGTTTGAGTAGAATATCAGAAGGCATGCACAGGAGACGCTCATGAATACGACCCCTACCCCCTACAGTTCACTGCCGCTCAAGGAAATGGACAGCGTCACCAGCATCTGCCGTCCGGGCCACCATACGGCCTCTGCCTCGCTGGACATGGATAGCCCGGCGCTGTCTCTGCTGACGGATTTCCAGCAGGTGCGCGCCTTTACCGTCTCCCATGAAAGCAGCGTCGATGATGCTCTGCAGACAATGAAGCAGAACAGCATTCATATGCTGCTGGTCATCAACGGCGACGGTGAATTTACCGGTGTCATCAGTGCTCGAATCCTGTTCGGCGGCAGTGCCATCACGCGCGCGATGCAGGAGCGTGGCATTGATCGAACCGATGTCACGGTCGATATGATCAAACTGCCGCGTGAAGAAATGCATGCCATCGATTATGAACGCATTCAGCGAGCCACACTGGGAGATCTGGTACAGACTCTGAAAACATCAGGCGATCGTCACGTGCTGGTTACCGATCATGACGAGAATGGCGGACTTCGCATTCGTGGTGTCATTTCGGCCCGGGAAGTCAGTAACGCCCTCGGTGTCGATCTGGATCATCCGCCCGAAGCGCACAGCTTTTCTGCCATCCGCTCGGTAGTGCTGGGACACGATCTGTAAATGGTGATGCAGGAATGGGACTGCCCTCCAGTCCCATTCCTATCAAGAACGTTCCTTCACGCCCACTTCTCTCGATGTTGATGACTGAAAATTCCAAGTGTCTTTCTGTTTCTGGAGATAACGGTATAAACATAATCGCTGACAACATCGTGATTTGGCGTTAAACTGCCGCCCCTCATTCGTCCGGACCGGATCCCGGGCGTCGATTTCATCGGCAAAGAAATTCTCCGTCATGACACAACAGACTGCATCACGCGCCGTCGTTATCTATTCCGGCGGCATGGATTCCTACACCGTTCTACATCGTGCCCTTCGTGAAGGTCATGAAGTTCACGCGCTCTCCTTTCATTACGGGCAACGCCATGCCCGTGAACTGGATGTCGCAAGCCGGGTCTGTCAATCGCTGGGCATCGCCCATCAGGTCGTGGATATACGTGCCATCCACGGGCTCATCGGCGCCTCGGCCCTGACCGATGCAACGCAGGCGATGCCGCGCGCTGATTACGCCGAAGACAACATGAAGGCCACGGTCGTCCCCAACCGCAACATGATTCTGCTCTCTCTGGCCATCGCTCACGCTGTCAATCTGGAAGCAGAAATCTGCTACTACGGTGCCCACGGTGGTGACCACGCCATCTATCCCGATTGCCGCCCCGAGTTTGTCGAGCGCATAAACGATGTCGCGGCGATTGCCAACTATACCCCAGTGGAGATACGCGCTCCCTATCTGCATGCCAGCAAGGACGACATCCTCGCCGAAGGGCTACAGATGGGGCTCGACTATGCCCAAAGCTGGACCTGCTATCTGGGCGAGACGCTGGCCTGTGGGGAGTGCGGCAGCTGTCGCGAGCGTCTTCAGGCCTTTGCCGCCATGGGCATGACAGACCCGCTGCCCTATCGCACGCGGGAGGCCTGAGGATGTACAGCGTCAAGGAAGCGTTTTACACCCTGCAGGGGGAAGGCGGTCAGGCCGGTCGTGCCTCGGTATTCTGTCGGTTTACCGGCTGTAACCTGTGGTCCGGACGCGAGCAGGATCGCACCAACAGTATCTGTCGCTTTTGTGATACCGACTTTATTGGCACCGATGGCCAGAACGGCGGCAAATTTCGGCAGGCCTCCGAGCTGGCGACGCACCTCGAGGCGTTGTGGCCGGCGCAGGCAGCGTACGCACGCCCCTATGTGGTGTTTACCGGTGGCGAGCCCCTGCTCCAGCTGGATGCGGTGCTGATCAATGCCATGCACGCGCGTGGCTTTGAAATTGCCGTGGAAACCAACGGCACGCTGCCGGCTCCTGACGGTATTGACTGGCTCTGCGTCAGCCCCAAGGGCCGCGCCGACATCAAACAGCGCTCCGGCAATGAGCTCAAGCTGGTCTATCCGCAGGAGGATGCCATGCCCGAGCGGTTCATGGCGCTCGAGTTTGACCACTTTTTCCTGCAGCCGATGGACCTTGCCCCCCGCGGTGAAGCCGGTAACACCACGGCCAGGACGGTAGCCTACTGCATGGCAAACCCGCAGTGGCGACTCTCCCTGCAGACGCACAAGATTGCAGGTATCGATTGATGATGCTTTTCGTAAATGCCTTGAGCGCACTGGATGTGTCCATCTGGTGCCCCCAGCGCGGTCTTATTGGCGCCAGTTACCATGTTGATGTCGAGCTGGAAGGCCCGCTCGGTGAAGACGGCATGCTGTTCGACTTTGGCGAGGTCAAACCCTGGATCAAGTCACGTATTGATAATAGCGTTGACCATACGCTGCTGGTGCCGGCAAAAGCGCACGACATCAGCGTCAACGAATGTCCCGAGGGCCTGCGACTGCAGACGCGCCATCCCTGGTCGATGGAGCTTAGGGCCCCGCGTCAGGCCTATACCCTGCTACCGTGGCAACAGATCACGCCCGAGCGACTGGGCGACTACCTCTCCACAGAGCTTTCCCGACGTCCGCCCGCGCAGGTTGAAAAAATACGCGTGACGCTGCGCGAAGAATCCCATGAGATCGGCGGCTATACCTACAGCCACGGCCTTCGACGCCACAAGGGCAACTGTCAGCGCATTGCGCACGGTCATCGCTCGAGGCTGGCCATCTGGCACAATGGCCAGCGCAGCGAAGTACTGGAAGCACAGTGGTCACAGCGCCTTGAGGATATCTACCTGATCGATCAGGCAGACCTGATCAGCGAAGAGAACGATATCTGCCATGTCGGGTATGAATCGGCACAGGGGCGTTTTTCGATACGCCTGCCACGCGAGCGTGCCGAGATTCTGCCCACGCCCACGACGGTCGAACAGATTGCCAACTGGATGGCAGGTGAGATCGCGTCACTGCACGGTGGCAGCGTCCGCGTTCAGGCCTTCGAGGGCATTGACAAGGGCGCCGTGGCTACCGCCTGGGGTGACCGGATGCCGACATGAGCAGCGATGATGCACCGCTGACCATTACCAGCCAGAGCGATGGGTGCCGTGCAGGCTGCGGCGCCTGCTGTATCGCGCCTTCCATCAGCTCCGCCATTCCGGGCATGCCCAACGGAAAACCGGCGGGTGTCCGCTGTATTCAGCTCGACGATGATAATCTGTGCCGGCTGTTTGGCGATCCCCGCAGGCCCAGGGTCTGCCATGATTTCACCTTTGACCGCGAGCTTTGCGGTCGCTCGCGCGACATGGCGCTGCATAACATTACTCTGCTCGAATCAGGCAGTGCGCCATGAACGACTGACCCCGCCATAAGGCGGGGTCAGTATCAGATATCACGTCTTCGCTTATCCGTTCAGCCTGACCAGCATCTTCCCGTCATTGCTACCCTCGAACAGGGCAAGGAAAGCGTCCGGAGTTTTCTCGAGCCCCTCTTCCACGGTTTCGCGATACTCGATGATGCCGTCGGCCACCAGCGGGCCTACCTGCTCATAAAAGCGCTGCTCATGGCCCTTGCCCCATTCATGCACGATAAAGCCCTGCATGCGCAGCCTTTTGGTCAGCACAGCCGCAATGTTGGACGGCCCAGCCGAGGGTGCCGACTCATTGTAGCGTGCAATCATGCCACACACGGCGATGCGTCCGAAGTCGTTCATGGCATCGAGCGCCGCCTCCAGCATGGGGCCGCCGACGTTTTCGTAATAAACATCGATCCCCTGAGGGGCAACGTCTTTCAGAGCGCTTTTGATGTCATCAGCGCTCTGGTGATGATCAATGGCCCTGATGCCATGCGCTTCGAGCCACTCACGCTTTTCCTGACTACCTGCACTGCCGATCACCGTGCATCCCTTCTGAGCAGCCAGCTGCGCCGCCAGTGACCCCACAGCGCCACTGGCGGCCGAAATCAACACGGTGTCGGACGATTTGAGCTCGGCCACCAGCGTCAGTCCAACCCAGGCCGTCATACCGGGCATGCCCAGAACGCCGAGAAAGGCCTGCGGCGGCACATCGATATCCGGCAGGGGCTGCACCTGATCACCGTCCAGCTGCGCAACATCACGCCAACCGCCCATATGGATGACGCGATCCCCCTTCTTCAGCTGCTGATGACGGGATTCAATGATTTCCCCGAGCGCTCCGCCTTCCATGGGTTCATTCAATCTGAAAGGCTCAACGTAGGTCTTGACGCCGCTCATGCGGCCACGCATGTAGGGATCCACGGAAAGCCACTGATTGCGGATGCGCACTTCGCCGTCCTTGAGCTCGGGCAACTCTCGAGTCTCGAAATTGAACAGCGACCGCTCGGGCAGTCCTTCAGGATGTTCGCCGATCGTAAAGTAGCGCGACTGGGTCATGGGGTTCTCCTGTTTCTTCATGGGGAATGTCAGCGATGAACAGGATGGTCAATCGCAGGATAAAAAAAGGGCGCAACTCATGTTGCGCCCCGAGAAAGATAGCAGACTATTCAGTTTGTCGAGATATCAGCCTGGTCACGAATCGTATCCGTCATGACATCGATCATCTGGCTGGCCTGGGCATTCCAGAGACCCTCCGATACCGTTGAGAGCTGATCGGCGCTGACATCGGTATCGACGTGATCGATCGCAAAAATGACCTGCTCGTTTCCGATACCGGCATGGCCATAACCGGGCTGATTGTCATGCGGATACGGCATGCCGAATGCGGCGTTGATCAATTCGGCAGAAAGCTCTCCCTGACCATCACGCGTGACGCCGCTGACTTTCTGCCAGTTCACGCCAGCAGGAGACTCACCGCGACGAAGCGCTGCCAGAGTCTGCTCGGCCTGATCGGACAGGGCCTGACGACGCTTTGCTTCCAGCGCTGCCTGTTCTGCCTGATCGCGGACGTTCTCCAGTGGCAGCGTCGTGGCAGGGCGATGCTCGGTCACGCGTACTACCACACGACGATCCTGCCCCAGCTCTACAGGTTCGCTGTTATAGCCGTTGTTGATGACATCGTCGCTGAAAGCAGCATCCATGACACCGGCTTCACCCAGCACGGCATTATCACCGTCGAACTGATCATCGCGGGACACCCAATCCGTGCGATGCAGGGACAGGTTCAGCTGATCGGCAACGCTTTTGAGATCATCGGCCGAAAAGCTGTCGTCGCTGAGCTGCTGTGCAAGCTGCTGGAAACGATCGTTGTTCTGATTCTGGCGCACTTCCTGAGCCAGCTCGTCGCGCATGTCATCAAAGCTTTCGATATCGATATTATCGACTCGAATGATGTGAAAAACGCCATCACTTTCGATGCCCTGTGACACCTCTCCCTGCGACATCGAGGCGACGGCTTCATCAAAGGACTGACCAAAGATTCCCTCGCTGACCGCCCCCATCTGACCGCCTTTCTGGGCACTGGAAGGATCATCGGAATATTGCTTTGCCAGGTCAGCGAAGTTCTCGCCGTCATTCAGACGAGACTCGATCTCGTCGACACGCTCCTGTGCCTCTTCACGGGTGCGCTCGCCCCCGAAGGTGACCACAATGTCCGATATCTCACGCGGCGCCGTGGCGCGATGCTGTTCATAGCGCTGGCGAAGCTGCTGCTCGTCGACCGATTGGTTGTCGGTATCGGGCAGCTGGCGCCTATCCAGCACAACGTATTCAAGCTTGACCTCTTCAGGGCGCTGATAGGCGTCCCTGTGCGCGTCATACCATGACTGTACTTCGTCATCACTGACACTGACCGGCTTTTCAAGCGAGTCGGCATCCAGCGTGGCATAGCGGAAGTTGCGCTTCTGGTAGCGAAGCTCGGCCAGGCGCTGTGCTTCTGGAGGCAGCAGGAAGGTCCCTGCCACCAGTCCGTTCTGCAGCTGCTGAGTCAGCATGTCTTCCTGAAGCTGGCGACGAAACTCTGCGGCGGTATAGCCGGCACTGCCCAGTCTTCTTTGAAAAAGCTCGGCAGAGAAGTGCCCGTTGCTGTCCTGAAATTCCTGCCGATTGACCAGAAGCTGGTCCACCTGCTGATCGGAAAAGCTCATGCCGCCGTCACGGGCGTACTGCTCCATGGCCGTGCGGGTAATCATGGCGTCGAGTATGGCGCGACGCGCTTCGCCCTGCTGCTCCGGCGGTACGCGTCCGGAACGAACCGCGCGCTGAACCTCGGTATCCAGACTCTGACGGCTGATTTTTTCGCCATTGACGGAAGCGGCCTCGTCACGCTGGCTACCATTGAAATAACTCACCAGCGATTCTGCGCCAAACAGTGTGAATGTCAGCGCGATCAGAGCCACGATGATTTTGGCGATCCAGCCCTGTGCCCGATCTCTGATCTTTTGCAGCATGCAGCAGGCCCTTGCAATTGATGGATGATAAAGAAGGTTGGCGAAGGATTATAACGACACATAGTGCAAACCGACACGCCATAAGCGGGACTCTGACTGAAGCCCCGGCCTGCGTGAGGTTATTCCATAAAAAAACGCATCGTTTTCACGATGCGTTTATCTCACATGGGGAAGATACCGTCTGGTCTGTCTCCCCCTGCATTAACACCGCTATCAGTTGACAGCGTCTTTCAGCGCCTTGCCGGCCTTGAAACTTGGCACGTTGGCAGCGCTGATTTCAATGGTCTTGCCGGTCTGCGGGTTGCGACCAGTACGTGCCGCCCGCTCCTTGATGCTGAATGTTCCGAAACCTACCAGTGCTACGGAATCACCCTGTTTAAGGCTATCGGTAACGGAATCGATCATGGCATCAAGAGCCCGACCGGCCGCTGCCTTGGGAATATCTGCAGAAGCAGCAATAGCCTCAATCAGCTCGGATTTATTCACTCTTCACCCCTTAACTATAACAATCGTTGCTAGGATTAAGCGCGGCAATCGAACTGCATACGCAATCATAACGAGCCGCATTTTATATCAACGACCACAAATACCGTCAAGCAATGTTGGCAACAAAGCCCGTCATTTCAGGCTTTGCTGGCCGACATTATTTAAAAATCATACTAATGAGTATTCACAGAGGGTTGCGAAGTACTTTTTTCTTCTACCCGTCTCTCTTCGAAATCGTCGTCACCCTTTTGCACCAGAGCGATATCGAGAACTTCATCGATCCAGCGCACCGGTCGGATGTCGAGTGCATCCTTGATGGTATCCGGTACTTCCTTGAGATCGCGACGATTTTCTTCAGGGATCAGGGCAATCTTTATACCACCACGCCGGGCAGCCAGCAATTTCTCCTTGAGACCACCAATCGGCATGACTTCGCCCCTGAGATTGACCTCGCCGGTCATGGCAACATCTGCTCGCACGGCCCGACCGGTATAGGCCGATACCATGGCAGTTACCATGGCCACACCCGCACTCGGGCCATCCTTGGGCGTTGCCCCCTCAGGCACGTGAATGTGCAAGTCTTCCTTCTCGAATCGCTCGGGGTCAATTTCAAGCAATGCAGCACGTGAACGTACGACGGTGTGAGCAGCGCTGACCGACTCCTTCATGACATCGCCCAGTGAACCAGTCTTGTTGACCCGGCCCTTGCCGGGCGTTACCACAGACTCGATGTTCAGGATCTCACCGCCCACCGACGTCCACGCCAGACCTGTGACGCGGCCGACCTGATGGGCCTCATCGGCCAGCCCGTAGGTAAAGCGCCTGACACCAGCATAGCGCTCGATATCGGCCGCTTCCAGACGCTGGCCTTCGCTCTTGCCCTGCGATGCCTCATTACCGATGCGCTCACGCAGTACCTTGCGGGCGACCTTGGCAATCTGTCGTTCGAGTTCGCGAACGCCGGCCTCGCGCGTGTAGTAACGGATCAGCTCAAGCAGCGCTTCATCCGAGAGTACCAGCTCATCCTTTTTCAGACCGTTGGCCTTGAGCTGCTTGGGCGCCAGATATCGTCGCGCGATGCCCAGCTTTTCGTCTTCGGTGTAACCGGGAATACGGATAACTTCCATACGATCCAGAAGCGGACCGGGAATGTTCATCGAGTTGGCGGTACAGATGAACATGACATCCGACAGATCGTAGTCCAGTTCCAGATAATGATCGCTGAACTTGTCATTTTGTTCGGGATCGAGCACTTCCAGCAGTGCCGATGAGGGATCACCGCGATGATCCATACCGACCTTGTCGATTTCATCCAGCAAAAACAGTGGATTGCGAACGCCGGTCTTGCTCATGCGCTGCAGCAGCTTGCCGGGCATTGAGCCAATATAGGTGCGACGGTGACCACGAATTTCTGATTCGTCGCGTACGCCTCCCAGTGCCAGACGCGTGTACTTGCGGTTGGTGGCGCGGGCAATGGACTGTCCCAGCGATGTCTTGCCCACGCCCGGCGGGCCAACCAGACACAGCACAGGCCCCTTGAGCTTGCGCACGCGCTTCTGAACCGCAAGATAGTCAAGAATGCGCTCCTTGACCTCTTCCAGACCGTAATGGTCCTCTTCCAGTACCTTTTCGGCGTGGTCGATATCGTGGCGAACCCTGGTACGCTTTTTCCACGGGACCGCCAGAACCCAGTCCAGATAGGAACGTACCACGGTTGCCTCGGCAGAGGCCGGCGCCATCATCTTGAGCTTGTTGAGCTCCTGGCGCGCCTTTTCTTCGGCTTCCGCCGACATACCGGCTTCAGCGATCTTCTGCTCGTACTGATCCGCCTCGTTGGGCGTATTCTCAAGCTCACCCATTTCCTTCTGGATGGCCTTCATCTGCTCGTTGAGATAGTACTCACGCTGAGACTTCTCCATCTGCTCCTTGACCCTGGAGCGGATGCGCTTTTCTACCTGTAGAAGATCAATCTCGGATTCGATCAACGTCATCAGATGCTCGACCCGGTCGCGCACCTTGTCCATTTCAAGCAGAGACTGCTTGTCACCGATCTCAAGAGACAGATGAGCACTGATGGTATCCACCAGACGGCTGGCATCCTCGATACCCTGAAGCGAACTCAGCACTTCGTTGGGCACTTTCCTGGAGAGCTTCACATACTGATCGAACTGGTCGAGCAGAACCCGCACCAGAGATTCCTGCTCACGTTCGCTCAGCGGCTCGCTTTCTCTCGAGGTCACGCTGGCCTTTGGATAGCCTTCCTCGCTGTCGTCGTCTTCGATGTGATCGATATCGGCGCGTGAGCTACCCTCGATGAGCACCTTGACGGTGCCGTCCGGTAAACGAAGCAACTGCATGACGCTGGCAATCGTTCCGATCTCGAACAGATCCTCGATGCCGGGGTTATCCTGACCCGCATCACGCTGAGCAACCAGCAGCACCTGCTTGTCCGATTCCATCGCCGCTTCGAGGGCACGAATCGATTTTTCGCGACCCACGAACAGCGGTATGACCATCTGCGGATAGACAACGACATCACGCAGTGGCAACAGGGGTATGTTTAACGTCTGTGCGGGGTTACGCTCCATCGCAGACAACCTCGAATCTTGTGTGTGGGCCGCAGGAAGCGACTTCGATGGCATCAATATGGGGATGACGGCGGGAAAAACAACCGTTTATCAGGCAGGAGTCTGATACGAACGGGGGGCCATGACGGCCCCCCGATCAATCATCAGCGTACTGACGACTACTCGTCGCCGACCACCAGCTTGCTTTCCTGCTGGTTGGCATAGATCAGCAATGGCTTGCTGTCGCCGTTGATGACGGTTTCATCAATCACCACCTTGACGACGTTCTCGGCGGATGGAATCTCATACATGGTATCCAGCAGCACGGATTCCAGTATCGAGCGCAGGCCGCGAGCACCCGCTCTTCTGATGATGGCCTTGTTGGCCACCGCCTTGAGCGCATCCTCACGGAAATCCAGCTCAACACCTTCCATTTCGAAAAGACGAACGTACTGGCGGATCAGCGAGTTCTTGGGTTCGGTCAGAATCTGAATCAGTGCCTGCTCGTCCAGCTCATTGAGCGTGGCGATCACGGGCAGTCGACCCACGAATTCCGGAATCAGACCATATTTGACCAGATCCTCGGGCTCGACACCGGCGAGTATATCGCCAACGCCCTTGTTGGAATCCTTGCTTTTGACCACCGCATTAAAGCCGATGCCACCACGTTCGGCACGGTCACTGATCACCTTGTCCAGCCCGGCAAAGGCGCCACCCACGATAAACAGGATATTGCCGGTATCAACCTGCAAGAACTCCTGCTGTGGATGCTTGCGCCCACCCTGAGGCGGAACGGACGCCGTAGTCCCTTCGATCAGCTTGAGAAGCGCCTGCTGAACCCCCTCACCCGAGACATCACGAGTGATGGACGGATTGTCCGATTTACGGGAAATCTTATCGATTTCATCGATATAGACAATACCACGCTGGGCCTTTTCTACATCGTAATCGCACTTTTGCAGAAGCTTCTGGATGATGTTTTCGACGTCTTCACCCACGTAACCTGCTTCTGTCAGCGTGGTAGCGTCGGCAATGGTAAAGGGAACGTTCAACAGACGAGCCATGGTTTCTGCAAGCAACGTCTTGCCGCTACCAGTCGGGCCGATCAGCAGAATGTTGCTCTTGCCAAGCTCGACGCGATCTTCACCTTTTTGCTGTCCCGTCCTCAGACGCTTGTAATGGTTGTAAACCGCAACGGACAGCACCATCTTGGCGCGATCCTGCCCGATGACATAGTCATCAAGCGTATTGCGAATTTCCCGCGGAGCAGGAAGACGCTCGTCGTCGGAAGACGCTTCGGACTCCACGACCTCTTCGCGAATAATGTCGTTGCATAGATCAACACATTCATCGCAGATGTAAACAGAGGGTCCAGCGATCAGCTTGCGTACTTCATTCTGGTTCTTGCCACAAAACGAGCAGTAAAGCAGCTTGCCGCCTTCGTCCTTGCCTTTGCCGTCAGCCATTCGCGTACCTCTTGAAGATGGCGGCACGCTAGCGCGCCATCATGGTCAGACTCTGAATCAACGCTATCAGGATACCGGGCGATGCGCCAGCGTTGCGTCAATCAGTCCGTACTCGACGGCCTGCTCGCCATTCATGAAATTGTCGCGATCGGTATCGCGTGCAATCTTCTCGATATCCTGTCCGGTGTGATGCGCCAGAATTTCATTCAGGCGCTGTCGAATCGTCAGAATTTCGCGCGTATGAATTTCGATGTCACTGGCCTGCCCCTGGAAGCCGCCCAGCGGCTGGTGAATCATCATGCGCGAGTGTGGCAGGCAGTAACGCTGGCCTTCTGCACCACCTGCCAGCAGCAATGCGCCCATGCTGGCAGCCTGACCGATACACACCGTTGACACATTGGGCTTGATAAACTGCATGGTATCGTAGATCGACATGCCGGCAGTCACTGCCCCACCCGGAGAGTTGATGTAGAGATGAATATCCTTGTCAGGATTCTCTGACTCCAGAAAGAGCAACTGTGCCACGATCAGGTTGGCGCTGTAGTCTTCGACCGGGCCAACGAGAAAGATGACACGTTCCTTGAGCAGACGTGAATAAATGTCGTAGGCCCGCTCGCCACGTGCGTTCTGCTCCACCACCATGGGGACCAGCCCACCAGCATTGGTAATATCAGACTCGCTTCTCATGTAGCAACCTTACAATAGTGTGGGCCAATGATAGAACCCGGCTTTCGCCGGGTTCTGACTGCCAGCCCTGGCATGGCTGTAATGCCAGCTATCAGCCGGCCTGCTCTTCGGTTTCTTCGGCTTCTTCAGCGCCCTGCTGCTGCGCAGCCTGAAGGGCTTCCTGATAACTCATGGGCGTTTCAACGACGCTGGCCTTTCCCAGCAGCCCATCGATGGCCTTGCGCTCAAGCACAGCAGATTTCACCTGATTTTTCATCTGCTCATTGCCCATGTACTGCTCGACAACCTGTTCGGGCTGCTCGAACTGACCGGCCTGTTCTTCGATGAAGGCACGGATTTCAGCGTCGTCGGCGTCCAGCTCGAAATGGCTGACCACTTCTGCCAGCAGCAGACCCACCTCAACACGACCACGCGCCTGTTCGGCGAACAGTTCATCCGGCAGCTGGGAAACGTCAAAATCGTCGCCCAGACCGAACTGCTGCGCTGCCTGACGCTTGAGCCCTTCAACTTCCTGAGAGATCAGAGCACTGGGGACAGAAACCTCGTTGCGCGCTTTCAGTGCATCGATCAGCTGCTGACGAACACGGTTGTCGATGGCGTTGTCCAGTTCACGCTGCATGTTACTGCGAATTTCAGTACGGAAACTGTCACTATCACCGTCTTCAACACCAAAGCGCGACATGAATTCACTGTCGACTTCCGGCAGCTCCTGCGCCTGCACCTTGTGCATTGTCGTCTTGAAACGCGCTTCCTGACCGGCCAGATGCTCGGCCTGATAATCTTCCGGGAAGGTGACCGTGATTTCACGCTCTTCACCCGCCTGAACGCCCACGAGCTGCTCTTCAAAACCGGGGATGAAACTGTTGGAGCCCAGTACCAGCTGGTGACCTTCCGCACTACCGCCTTCAAAGGCTTCATCACCAAGATAGCCTTCAAAGTCGATGGTGACCTGGTCACCGTCGGCTGCTGCACGCTCGACATCGTTCCACTGAGCATTCTGCTTGCGCAGCGTGTCGATC
Source organism: Kushneria avicenniae (assembly GCF_900112585.1). Taxonomy (GTDB): domain Bacteria; phylum Pseudomonadota; class Gammaproteobacteria; order Pseudomonadales; family Halomonadaceae; genus Kushneria; species Kushneria avicenniae. Next base: position 242,563 of record NZ_FOLY01000001.1, read on the forward strand.
ATTTCGTCGATATCGGCATCAGTGATCTCGGCCTGAGGGCGCTCGATCTGCTCGCCTTCCGGCAGCGTCAGCTCGATGGAGGGATATACCTCCAGAGTGGCGACAAATTCGAGATCCTTGCCGGCTTCATTGACGGTGGCTTCCAGCGAAGGATGACCGGCAGGATTCAGTTCGTTTTCGGTGATGGCACGCACATAGTGCTGACGCATCATTTCATCGACAACTTCGTTGCGGACATCACGACCGAAACGCTGACGTACCACGCTCATGGGCACGCGTCCTGAACGGAAACCATCCAAGCGCACACGACGAGCGGTATCCTTGAGTCGCTCATCGACGGTGTTGTCCACTTCTTGAGCCGGGACCTGGACGGTGACGCGACGCTCGATCGGTGAAGTCGTTTCGACTGAAACTGGCATGAATGATCCTCTACCCACTCAGGTGGCGTGTTCAAAATAAAAAACTCAGGGGCGCAGATTCTAAGAACCCCGTTGGATACTGGCAAGCTCGAAGCCTTATCTGGCGCCGATTAATACGATTTCAAGGGGAAAATCCGCATTTCTTCACCCTGAAGCATTACTCGCTCTATATGGGCACAATCTCTATATGGTCACGATGTCTGAAAGCAGATCGTGCGCACAGCAAAAAGGGCAGCCCTTTCGGACTGCCCTTTTTGGCAGGGATACCGACTGCTGCCGATATCCGAAATAATGGGGTGGATGATGGGGATCGAACCCACGACCACCGGAGCCACAATCCGGGGCTCTACCACTGAGCTACACCCACCATTATTGCTGCTACAAAGCTTGTGCAAGGAATGCGCTTTAAAAGCTTGGCACGCCCAGCAGGACTCGAACCTGCAACCTACGGCTTAGAAGGCCGTTGCTCTATCCGGTTGAGCTATGGGCGCATTCTATTGACCGTGGCTTTTGCTGTCAACCCTTGATTGAAAAATCTTTATCACAATCAAGGAGTTGGTCGGGGTAGAGGGATTTGAACCCCCGACATCCTGCTCCCAAAGCAGGCGCGCTACCAGACTGCGCTATACCCCGAACGCCAGCACCTCTGCCGAGGCCGCTGCCAATGCGAGGCGCATTTTAACTGATCATCGTTCGGGGTCAAGCATAACTTGTCACATTGCCCTTCCGGCCTTTCTACGGTACTGAAATGAACATTGATTGACTGCATGCAGCGGGATGCGACAATTGCAGCCCTTAATGAGCGAAGCTCGCTTGAATCGCTACCGGGACAGAATATAGATGAGTGCACAGTTGATTGACGGCAAGGCTACGGCACAGAAGGTGCGTGACAAGGTTACCCGACAGGTAGCCGAGCGCCGCCAGGAAGGTAAAAGAGTGCCTGGACTGGCCGTGGTACTGGTAGGCGATGACGCTGCATCGGAAGTCTACGTACGCAACAAGCATCGCGCCTGCGAACAGGCCGGCATTCTTTCCTTCCAGCATCATTTACCAGCGGACACTACCCAGCAGGCGCTGCAAGACCTGATCGACCAGCTCAATGCTGACCAGAGCGTTGACGGCATTCTGCTACAGCTCCCCCTGCCCGGCCATCTGGATGCACGCCCCCTGCTCGAGCGTATTCATCCGCACAAGGATATCGACGGATTTCATCCCTACAATGTCGGACGCTTGGCGCAGCGCATGCCAACGCTCCGGCCCTGCACACCCATGGGGGTCATGACGCTCCTCGACGAACATCAGCTTGATGTGCGCGGCATGACCGCCACCATTGTTGGCGCCTCTAACATCGTTGGTCGTCCGATGGCGCTCGAGCTTTTGCTGGCAGGCTGCACCATCACGGTATGCCATCGCTTTACGCGCGATCTTCAAAAACATGTCGAAGATGCCGAGCTTTTGATCGTGGCCGTGGGCAACCCGGGACTCATCAAAAGTGAATGGATTCGCCCCGGCGCAATCGTGATTGATGTCGGCATCAATCGAACTGCCGATGGCAAACTTGTCGGCGACCTGGAATTCGAGAGCGCCCGGGATCGAGCTTCCTACATTACACCAGTACCGGGCGGTGTAGGCCCGATGACCGTGGCATCACTGCTCGAAAATACGCTGACGGCTGCCGAGCTGCACGACCACGGTTGAAACCAGTTTTTAACAGCAGTTGCGATACGACAAAGCCCCGCCATTGGCGGGGCTTTATCAGCATTGCGTTTCAGGACAATCACGACGTGGTCAGCGGTTTTCACTGACCCAGGTCGTGCCTTCACGGCTATCCTTTAAAATGATGCCCTGCTCAGCCAGCGCATCTCGAATGCGATCGGCTTCCGCGAAGTCCTTGTTGCGTCGCGCAGCGTTTCTGGCCTCGATCTGACGGGCAATTTCCTCATCATTGATGCCTGAGGAAGCTCCCTTGAGAAACGTTTCTGGTGAACGCTCAAGTAGTCCCAGCAGATTACCGAGCCGAACAAGCTCATGCGCCAGGGCACCCGCATGCGCAGCATTCTCGCGGTGACGATTGATCTCCCGCACCAGCTCGAACATGACCGCCAGCGCCTCGGGCGTATTGAAGTCATCATTCATGGCCCGGGTAAAGCGCTCTGCAAACTCGTCGCTGACCTCACCCTCGATGATCTCGACGTCTGCCAGCGCGTTATAAAAGCGCTCCAGCGAGCGTCTGGCATCCTTGAGTGTCTCCGGAGCGTAATTGATGGCGCTGCGGTAGTGACTGGCCACCAGAAGATAACGCACGACCTCCGGATCATGCGCTTTCAGGACGTCGCGTACCGTGAAGAAGTTGCCCAGTGACTTGGACATTTTCTCGTTATCGACGCGCAGCGCCCCGGCATGCATCCAGGTATTGACATATTTCTGCCCCGTAGCGGCCTCACTCTGGGCAATTTCGTTTTCATGGTGCGGGAATGACAGGTCCGGACCGCCGCCATGAATATCAAACGTATCGCCCAGACAGCAGGTCGACATGGCCGAGCATTCGATATGCCAGCCCGGACGGCCCTCGCCCCACGGCGATGACCAGCTCTCCTCTTCCGGCCGCGCACGCTTCCAGAGCACGAAATCCAGCGGGTCTTCCTTGGCCTCATCAATATCGACGCGCGCACCGGAGCGCATGTCATCCGGATTGCGATTATTGAGCGCCCCGTAGCGCTCAAATCGTCGAACTCGATAGAAGACATCGCCGTTGTCGGCATGATAAGCATAGTCCCGCTCGATCAACGTCTCGATCATGGCAATGATGTCGCTGATATGCGCCGTGGCGCGGGGTTCGCGGTCCGGCGGCAGTACGCCCAGCTGGCGCTCATCCTCGTGCATGGCATCGATCATGCGCTCGGTCAGATCGGCAATGGGCTCACCGTTGTCTCTGGCACGCACCAGAATCTTGTCATCAACGTCGGTGATGTTACGCACGTAAGTCAGCTGATAGCCGCTGGCGCGCAGCCAGCGAGCGATGACATCAAAGGCCACGAGCATGCGCGCATGTCCCAGATGACAGTAGTCATATACCGTCATGCCGCAGACATACATGCGTATGCGACCGGCTTCCAGAGGAACAAAGGCTTCCTTCTGTCGTGTCAGGGTATTGTAGATCTGCATGTCCGCTCTTCCTTAACCGGCCTTGTTTTGCGCCCTGGCCCAGCCATCCTTCAGGCTGACCGTGCGGTTGAAGACCAGATGGCCGTCCCTGTGATCGTGACGGTCGGCGCAGAAATAGCCAACGCGCTCGAACTGGAAGCGCTGCTCGGCGCCAGCCTGTGCCAGCGAGGGCTCGGCAATGCCGTGAACGACCTCCAGCGACTGCGCGTTGAGATGCTCCAGAAAATCGACATCCTTGTCACGATCCGGCGCTTCGACCTGGAACAGGTTGTCGTAGTTGCGTACTTCAACGTCAACACCGTGACGGGCACTGACCCAGTGAATGACGCCCTTCACCTTGCGACCCTCGGGGTTCTGCCCCAGGGTCTCCAGATCGACACTGCAGTGCAGCGCCTCTATATCGCCCTGCTCGTTTTTGATCACTTCATCGCAGCGAATCACATAGGCATTGCGAAGACGTACTTCCTTGCCGGGCGCCAGACGAAAGAACTTTTTCGGCGGTTCCTCCATGAAATCTTCCTGATCAATCCAGATTTCGCGATTGAGCGGCAAACGGCGTGTATCCATGTCTTCACGAGCAGGGTGCCCTGCCACTTCAAAGACCTCTTCGTGATCTTCAGGCAGATTGGTCAACACAACCTTGAGCGGTTTCATGACACACATTGCACGGGGCGCATTGTCTTCAAGGTCCGAGCGAATGGCGTGATACAGCATCTGGATATCGACGACGCCGGCGGCGCGGGAAACGCCCACCATGTCGCAGAATTTGCGAATGGAGGCCGGCGTATAGCCGCGACGACGCATGCCCGAGATGGTCGGCATCCGCGGATCGTCCCAACCGTCCACGATGTTCTGATCCACCAGTAATTTCAGCTTGCGTTTGGAGGTAACGGTATAATTCAGATTCAGACGCGCAAATTCGATCTGTCGCGGACGAGCCGGAACCGGCAAATTGTCAAGGAACCAGTTGTACAGCGGGCGATGATCCTCGAACTCGAGCGTACAGATGGAGTGTGTAATTCCTTCGATGGCATCGGACTGGCCATGCGTGAAGTCATAGGAAGGATAGATCTTCCACTTGTCGCCACTCTGATGGTGCGAGGCGTGCCGAATTCGATAAAGGGTCGGATCACGCAGATTGATGTTGGGAGAGGCCATGTCGATCCTGGCGCGAAGCACCTTTTCGCCTTCTGCGAATTCGCCATTTTTCATGGCTTCAAAAAGAGCCAGATTCTCTTCAACGCTGCGATCACGCCAGGGACTGGGACGACCAGGCTCGGTCAGCGTGCCCCGATACTCACGCATCTGTTCGGCGTTGAGATCATCGACATAGGCCAGACCGTCACGAATCAGCTGACAGGCCCACGCATGAAGCTGGTCGAAGTAGCTGGAGGCATAACGCACCTCACCGCTCCACTCAAAACCGAGCCACTCGATGTCTTCACGAATGGCATCAATGTAGATCTGTTCTTCCTTTGCAGGATTGGTATCGTCAAAGCGCAGATGACACTGTCCTCCGAGCTGTTCGGCCAGGCCAAAATTGAGACATATCGATTTGGCATGACCGATGTGCAAAAAGCCGTTGGGTTCGGGCGGAAAGCGCGTCACGATCGTATCAACGCGCCCCTGCTCGATCTCTTCACGAATCTGTGTACGAATGAAATTCGGTGCGCTGGTACTTTCTGAGCTCATGGGGCGTGATCAGGCCTTGTTGACAACGGATACCGACAGGCGCGGTTTCGCCTGTCCGGATAAAGTCGCTATTATAGCGTGAGCGCCCGGGACCATGCCACGCGGGTATCAGTACCGACGTCATGAGTGACCGGCAGCTCGGTGTGCGCTACGTTTCATGGCTTCTTTGAAGCCGTTCCATTGCTGTCCTTTCCAGAGAATCTTTCATGATCATTCTTTCCACCAGCGCCGGCGATATCAAGATCGAACTCTTCCATGACGAGGCGCCCCAGACGGCCGCCAACTTTGAGCGCTACGTCAAGGAAGGTCATTACGACAACACCCTGCTTCACCGCGTCATCGACGGTTTCATGGTTCAGGGTGGCGGATTTGATACCGACTTTTCTCAAAAGCCCGTGCACGCTTCCATCGCCAATGAGGCCAACAACGGCCTCAAGAACAGCCGTGGCCACCTTGCCATGGCACGCACCGGCGACCCGCACTCGGCGACGGCACAGTTTTTCATCAATGTCGCTGACAACGACTTTCTGAACCACACCTCTCCCACTCCGCAGGGCTGGGGCTACTGTGTGTTTGGTCGAGTGGTTGAAGGCATGGACGTTGTCGACAGGATCAAGGGTGTGGCCACCACCCGTCGTCACGGGCACGCCGATGTTCCTGCCGAAGATGTTGTGCTCGAGTCGGCTCGCCTGGCCGATGCCTGATTGCCGAACAATGATGTTTCAGGCGCAGCGCCATGCTGCGCCCCTTTAGCAGGAGAGGTCATGACGACACTGTTTATTGCCGATCTGCACTTGCAGCAGGATACCCCCGAGCTGACCCGGGCGTTCCTGAACTATCTGGAGTATCGCGCCCGGAGTGCTGATGCGCTCTATATCATGGGCGATCTGTTCGAAAGCTGGATCGGTGATGATGCCATCGGCGAGTTCGAGCAGGAAATCATTGATGCCCTGCGCCGCTTTAGTGCCAGTGGTAGACAGCTCTACATCATGCATGGCAATCGCGATTTCCTGCTGGGTGAACGCTTCGCCGAGCTCGCGGGTGCCATGTTGATTGATGATCCCGCCATCATGACCATCGGCAATGATACGCCGGTTCTTTTGATGCATGGCGACAGCCTCTGCACTCAGGACAACGAATACATGCAGTTTCGCGCCATGACGCGCGACCCGCAATGGCAGCAAAAAACGCTGGCACTGCCGGTCAAGCAGCGCCGCCAGCTGGCAGACCGCATGCGAGAAGGTTCCGGCAGTGCCAACGGCAGCAAGTCTGATGAGATCATGGATGTCAGTCAGGACGCCGTGGAAAACATCATGCAGCAGTGCCACGTTCGCACGTTGATTCACGGCCACACGCATCGTCCTGATGTGCACGATTTCTGCCTGCAGGATGACGGCGTCGGCAAACGCTATGTACTGGGCGACTGGCAGGCGGGTCGCGACCGGGGCTGGGAAGTGCGTCTGGACGGCACGACTCTGACGCTGGAACATTTCAGCCTGTCGGAACTTTCTCACCACTGACGTGCTCTGACGCCCCGAGCCGGGGCGTCCTTATATGGCGCCAGTTGCACCATTCGCTATCATGCAGCGACCGGAACGCCGCTGTGAAAGCGAAATTCATGATCGGGTGATTCAATCAGCGACTTTTCCACTTCACCAAAAAAGGCCACCCGCTCGTCGATCGGTCCGTCGGCATACTGCGCGGCCAGCTCCAGATAATCTTCAAAGTGCCGCCCTTCGGATTTCACCAGACTGCGATAAAACTTCGCCAGCGTGTCATCAAGGTGAGGAATCAGACAGGCGAAGCGCTCGCATGAGCGTGCTTCAATGTAGGCCCCCACAATCAACACATCGATCAGCCTTCCGGGCTCCTGCTCACGCACGTGCTCGCGCAGTCCCTGGGCATAGCGCGAAGCAGAGACATGCTCATAATCGATACCGCGCTCACGCATCAGCGTGACGACCTGTTCAAAGTGTAAAAGCTCCTCACGCGCCAGCTGTGACATCTTGGTCAAAAGATCGACACGGCTCGTGTAGCGATACATGAGGCTCATGGCCGTTGAAGCGGCTTTTTTCTCACACTGGGCGTGATCAATCATCAAAAGGCGTTCATTGCCAAGTGCTGCATTCACCCAGCTCCGAGGTGTTCGGCAGGGCAGAAAATCAAGCAGTTCAGAAGGCATCAGTTCGTGGGACATATCACAACCGGATTAAAGAGATGGACATCATGAGCGACCCGGCAGGATCACCTGATCAAAAGCTCGAATATTGTAACGTCAAAGGGCTGACGTCCCTACCGCTACAGAAGATAATGGCGAGTATTTGATAACACAGGCGAAGATTCAGACTATTGCTATACTTCCAGCCTGTATCGGATCGAGATGGGTGCAGACGTTTTTTTACAAGTGACTGATGCATTCTAATCTTTACGAGAACCGATTCTCATGCTAAAAATGTTTTTGAAAACACTGTTCGAGTAATAACAGCTTACCGAATCGATTTTGATCATGGAGCAGGACGCTCCGGTCAATACAGGCTTCATGCAAGGAGATCATCATGAAAAAACTCGCACTGTTCGCTGCACCGCTGTTCGCTTCCTCTCTGGCAGTCGCTCCCATGGCCATGGCCGACACCAGCTCCGGCATCTACTCCGGTGTCGGTGTTGGTAGCGCACAGGTCCACGATGCTGATGTCAGCAGCTTTAGCGAAAACAACAGTGTGTCAGGCAGCCGCATCACTGACAACAACGACACTGCACAGAGCGCTTTCGTAGGCTACAAGTTCAACGACTGGTTCTCCACCGAGATCAACTACGCGGATCTTGGCGACATCGCTTATGACTCTGACCAGGGCAGCGGTCACTATCAGACCAAGGCTTACAGCCTGAGCGCCATCGGTGAACTGCCCCTGTTCTACGGTGTTTCCGGCTATGCACGCGTTGGCGCTGCCTACTGGAAGGCCAACGCTCAGGAAGGTCCGGCCAGCAACCAGTATGGCACTGACCCGGTTTATGGTCTGGGCCTCAAGTACCAGTTCGAAACCGTTCCGGTCTTTGCCCGCGCCGAGTACACTCGCTATGACATGGATAGCGATTACAAGATCGACGCGGCCATGGCGTCTGTCGGCGTACAGTTCTGATCGACTGTCTCCGCAGTCTCTGAAAAACGGCACCTTCGGGTGCCGTTTTTTTAAGCCGCAATCTTTCAGCGATTACAACTGCTGGGACCATCCGGACCCGGCATGCAGGCTCTCTGTCCTGCCTGCGTCCCCTGATCATTGACTCTGGGCGACTGCCAGACAAATTCCGTATCGTCCCTGTTGGCACAGCCTGAAACCGCCAGAATCAATATCGCCATTATCCCGCCAGTCCATCGACGCCGCATGGTGCCTCCTCTCTATAACCGTGTGATGACTTTGGCTGCAAAGCCTGTACGCGCAGCATTGTTGAACTCATACCATCATTGTTGACGACAGGAAACGCATTTTGCCGACAGGCAGCGAATGCTCGTACAATGCGGTTCATTTCATCCGGCTCAAGGGAAACATTCGGTTCATGCGCGCCAGTCAACTGTTGCTATCCACGCTCAAGGAAACGCCCGCCAACGCTGAAGTCGTCAGTCACCAACTGATGCTGCGTGCCGGCATGATTCGAAAACTGGCTTCCGGCCTTTATACGTGGCTGCCGCTGGGACTTCGCACGCTGCGAAAGGTGGAACAGATCGTGCGCGAGGAGATGAACCGTGCCGACGCGCAGGAGGTCCTGATGCCTGCCGTACAGCCTGCCGAGCTCTGGCAGGAATCCGGCCGCTGGGACAAGTACGGCAACCTTTTGCTTCGCCTGCGCGACCGCCATGATCGGGAATTCTGCTATGGCCCTACCCATGAAGAGGTCATTACCGATCTGGTCCGCAACGAGGTACGCTCCTACCGTCAGCTGCCGTGCAACTTCTATCAGATCCAGACCAAGTTCCGTGATGAAACACGCCCCCGCTTTGGTGTCATGCGCGCGCGCGAGTTCATCATGAAGGATTCCTATTCCTTTGATCTCAATCAGGAAGCAATGGCGGCCTCTTATCAGAAGATGTATGACGCCTATGTTCGCATCTTCACCAGACTGGGGCTCGATTTCCGCGCCGTTCAGGCCGACAACGGCGAGATCGGCGGCAGCGCTTCCCACGAGTTCCACGTCCTGGCCGACTCCGGCGAGGATGCCGTCATCTTTTCGACAGGCTCCGACTACGCCGCCAACATTGAAAAGGCGGAGGCCCTGCCTGATCGCGATGAGCGCGCCACCCCTCAAGAAAACATGCATGAGGTCGATACACCAAACGTCAAGACCATAGCAGCACTGGTTGAAAAGCACGGGCTGCCGATCGAGAAAACGGTCAAGACCCTGATCGTGCATGGCACCGAAGGCGGACTGGTAGCGCTCATGGTGCGCGGTGATCACCAGCTCAACGAGGTCAAGGCACTACATCTGGAGCAGGTCGCCTCTCCGCTGGTCATGGCCAGTGAAGAAGAGATTCGCCAGGCCGTAGGCGCAGGTCCCGGCTCGCTCGGCCCGGTCGGCCTTGAGATACCGCTGATCATTGATCGAAGCGTGGCGGTCATGAGTGATTTCGGTGCTGGCGCCAACATTGATGACAAGCACTTTTTCGGCATCAACTGGGAGCGCGACCTGCCCCTGCCGATGGTGGCCGATCTTCGCGATGTGGTCGCCGGCGACCCGTCACCTGACGGCCAAGGCACGCTATCAATCGCCCGCGGCATTGAGGTCGGCCACGTTTTCCAGCTCGGCACGAAATACTCCGAGGCGCTGGGCGCGACCGTGCTCGATGAAAATGGCAGCAACGTGCCACTGCAGATGGGGTGTTACGGCATCGGTGTCAGCCGAGTGGTAGCCGCCGCCATCGAACAGAACCATGACGAACGTGGCATTACCCTGCCCGCCAGCCTGGCCCCCTATCAGGTGGCACTGGTGCCCATGAATGCACACAAGTCACAGGCGGTGCGTGACGAGTCCGAACGCCTCTACAAGGCCTTCAATGACATGGGCATCGAAGTACTGCTGGATGATCGCGATGAGCGCCCCGGCGTCAAGTTTGCCGACCTTGAACTGATCGGCATTCCGCACCGTATCGTGATCGGAGACCGCGGCCTGAAAACCGGTGAACTGGAGTACAAGGGAAGACGTGACGACGATATCACCATGGTGGCGCAGCAGGAGGCCGTCGAGTTTATCCGTCAAAAGCTGGTTTGAAGCCGGCTTTCAAGCATGTCTACTGGGCGCCTGTGTAATGACAGGCGCCCTTTTTGCGCCTGCTTCCCTTGCCGCTGCCATCCCCGAGACCCGGATGTCGGCTCAGATGATCCGCCAGCTCTCGAGCGCTCTGGCCAATGATCACCACTTTGAAGATCATTTTGAAACCGAAGTCTGGATGACCGACATGAATCGGCGTCTGACTCCCTTCTTGCCTGATGCCGATCAGAGACTCGAGCTACTCAAGGGCATTCAACGTGAAGCCCTTCGCGCCTCGCTGAATCTACAGCTGGTGCTCTCGGTCATTGATGTTGAAAGCCGGTTTTTGTCGAAGGCACGCTCAAGTGCCGGTGCCGAAGGCCTCATGCAGGTCATGCCCTTCTGGAAAAAGGAGATCGGACGAGACAGCGATGACCTGTTCGATCCCGATACCAACCTGCGTTATGGCTGCACCATACTGGCGTGGTATCTCAAGGTCGAAAAGGGAGATGTCACCCGGGCACTGGCACGCTACAACGGCAGCACTGGCAAAACGCGCTACCCGGAGCAGGTCATGACACGCTGGGATACGCGCTGGTGGATAGAAGGTTAGCCGTCAACTACCAGCACGCTATCACCTTGATTAAAATTGTGGGTCAGTAGCCGTGGGCGCATCGGTCTGAGAGAATCAGCGCGCCGTTTAAATGCCCGCGACTTTCTGGACAAGACCGTTGATTTCGATTGCTACAGCCCGGGCCGCCGCTGCGCGCCATGGTATTACGTTTTTGATGGGGCTGGCGTCAGGTCTGCCACTGCTGCTGACGGGCAGCGTGCTTCAGGCCTGGATGACCGATGCCGGCGTCGCGCTGGATGCGGTCGGCCTGCTGGCGCTCATTGGCATTCCCTACACGCTCAAGTTTCTCTGGGCCCCGCTGCTGGACCGCTTCGAACTGCCCTTTCTGGGCAGACGACGCGGCTGGCTTGTGTTGACCCAGCTGCTTCTGGCCTCACTGATCGTCGTTCTGGCACTTTCCGATCCGGGGTTTGCCCCGTTGACCGTTGGCATTGTGGCACTGGGCATCAGCTTTTTTAGTGCCACTCAGGACATCATCATCGATGCCTACCGCCGCGAGCACCTGCCAGAGAAGGAACTCGGCATCGGCTCCAGCCTTTATACCTATGGCTATCGGACCGGCATGCTGTTTGCCTCCGGCGGCGGACTGATGCTGGCCGACAGCATCGGCTTTCGCGCCACTTATCTGACCATGGCGGCTCTGCTGGGCTTTTGCATGCTGGTCACGCTCATGGCCCCCGAGCCCGGTGCCCAGCGTCCCGCACACCCTCAGAGCTGGCGAGACACCTTTCTTGACCCCATTCGCAATTTCATGACGCGCCCCGGCGCGGTGTGGCTGCTGCTGTTTATTTTGCTCTACAAGCTGGGCGATTCGGTCGCCGGCAACCTGACCACCCCTTTTTACAAATCGCTTGGGTTTTCCAACGCCGAGATCGGTGCCACGGTCAAGATCTTCGGTTTCTGGCCGCTATTGGGCGGGATTTTCCTGGGCGGCCTGGTCATCCTGCGTATCGGCATCTATCGCTCCCTCTGGTGGTTCGGGCTGTTGCAGATGCTATCGACGGCCGGATTTATCTGGCTCAACCACGTGGGCCACTCGATTACGGTACTGGCGGCGGTGGTCAGCTTTGAAAACGCTGCGGCGGGCATGGGAACGGCGGCCTTTCTGGCGTTCATGGCCGCGCTGACCGACAAGCGCTTTACCGCCGGTCAGTACGCGCTGCTTTCCTCGATCATGGGCCTGCCCCGAGTCGTGATTTCAGCGCCGGGCGGCATCCTGTCCGAGGCCGTGGGCTGGGACGGCTTCTTTTTGATCTGCACATTGGCCGCTATTCCGGGGCTCATGATCCTCTGGTATTTTCGCCAATGGCGTGACATTGCCGACTCGCCCAAGCGGTAATGCTCTTGTGCGCCCTTTTCATGTTTCACGGACGCCGGTCCTGTTGGCCGAGTCCCCGGAAGAGACCCTGATCTTGCCTCTTGACCCTACCAGAATATCTCGTTCGAAAGGCCTTGCCTCGCTGACTCGCATGGCGGGCCTGAGTACCGGCCTGATACTGACGGGCATGATACTGACCGCCTGCTCTACCAGTCAGACCGGTTTTCAACCGGCCAGAACACCGCAATACACCGATACCAGTACCCCCATGCACCCGACCAGCTGGCAACAACTGCCAGGCTGGCACGACGACAACCTGCTGAGCGCCTGGAGCGCCTTTAGAACCAGCTGCGAAAAAATGGCACGCAAGCCCGACTGGGCTTCGGTCTGCAACGATGCCCGCCATGTTGATCCGCTGGACAGCCGCGCCATCCGACGCTACTTCGAGCAGCACTTTACGCCCTTTACCCTCAGCAACAGCGACGGTTCAACAGTCGGCACCATCACCGGCTACTACGAGCCTGTGCTTCGGGGATCACGCACGCGCCACGGCCCGTATCAGGTGCCGCTGTATCGCAATGCGGGCAACAGCAGTCTGATGGCTGCCAGCCGCAGCCAGCTGATCAAGAGCGGCGTTCTGCGTGGCCGCGAGCTGGTCTGGGTAGATGATCCGGTAGAAGCCGCCTTCCTGCAGATTCAAGGATCAGGGCGCATCAGGCTTGCCGAGGGGGGTGAAATGCGCGTGGGGTTTGCCGGTGCCAATGATCAGCCCTTCCAGTCCTTTGCACGCTGGCTGCTGGATCACCACGAAATCACGCCGGCTCAGGCGACCCTGCCGGGTATCAAGGCCTGGGCGAATGCCAATCCCGGCCGGGTGCAGGAGATGCTCAACGTCAATCCCCGTTTCGTCTTTTTCAGGGAGCTCGACAATACGCACAAGGACAGCGACGGCCCGATCGGGGCGCAGGGTGTTCCGCTGACGCCGGAACGCAGCATCGCCATAGATCCGGACGAGATCCCGCTCGGCGCACCAGTCTTTTTGTCCACCACCCGGCCGCTGTCCAATCAGCGCATGCAGCGCCTGATGCTGGCGCAGGATACCGGCAGCGCCATCAAGGGAACCGTACGCGCCGACTTCTTCTGGGGGCACGGTGATGAGGCCAGTCTCAATGCCGGGCGCATGAAACAGCCCGGTCAGATGTGGGTATTTCTGCCCAACCGACGGTAGCAGACCGTCTTTCGAGAACCGCCATGGGCCAACATGGCGATTCTCGACTGGCGTTACTCGACGACAGGCGCTTTCAGCCGTGCATCCACCCACCGCAGCGCCCCCTGTGTGGCCGCCCAATGGGGCCGCATGAGGACCCGATACTGCCAGGCCTCGGCACGCGAGCCGGGAAGCGGCGAATGACCGGTCACGGGCTCGCGCTTTGGATTTTCACGTACCAGCAGCCTGAGCATCCATGGATTGGCCTGCTCGACCATCAGCAGTGCCTCTCGCGCCTCTTCAAGCCGAGCGAGCCGATACAGCGCCAGCGCCTTGCCCAGCAGCAGCCCGAGCCACGGCTCTTCGCCCTCGTCCCAGGACCGTTCGATCTCCTCGATCAGGGTCAGGGCCCTGACGTTCTGGTCATCGCTCAACAGCTGCTCGAGCAGCAGTTCACGAAGCCCCATGCTGTCCTCGACATCCAGACGGATCAGGCGCTCGGCGAGCTGCCGTGACGGTTCACGAGCACCACGCTCCATGCCGATCACCAGCGCCAGACCCAGGCGGAACAGGATATGGTTGTCGCCATCCGACCAGACAAAAGGACAGTCACCCGACTCGACCGCCGCCAGCCAGTCTTCGAAACGTCGCGCCAGTGGTGAAAAGATCGAATCGAACATCCACGGCAGATTGCCGAAACGCCCGGCCAGCGCCATGGCGAGCTCCTGAAGAATTGCCGGCGTGGCCAGCCACTCCGGGTGGAGGCACAGCGCATCAAGCCAGGGACGGGCGTCATGCCAGGGATCGCCCTGAAGCCCACTGCCGGGCGCCTCTTCATTGTCAGTGGTGAAATGCTGTCGCCACATCTGATAGCGGGCGTGATCCAGATCGCCCTGCTGATATTCAAGCCGACCATCGGCGTTGACGGCAAGCGACAGCCGGGAGGCGCTGGAAAACTCCTGCAAAAGCCGGGTCAGCGTATCCAGCGGCTCGGCCAGCTCCTCGTCGGCATAAATCATCTGTTCGGCCAGCGTAGCTTCAGGATCTTCCGCCAACTGCTCGAGAAAAGCCTGCTGATCCTCATCCAGATCACTGCGCAGAACCAGCCGCCGACGCCAGAAGTCGGCACGCGACCGAGCCTGTTCGGGGTAGCCTTCATGCAGCAGCAGCATGCTTTCGAGATAGGCCAGTGCCGGCTCGTTGGGCATGGCTTCAAGGGTTCGAATAAAGGTTTCGCGAGCACTGGGCAGGTCGTCACTGTCCATATAGCGCAGGCATAAACGCTTGAGCGCCGCACCGCGCAGAAAATCGGGCCCGTGCTGGACGGCACTGTCCATCAGCGCAGCCCTTTTACGCGTAAAGCCGCGCTCCTGATAGAGATCGCTCAAAAGCTCGAAAGCCGGCTCACTCTCCAGCGGCAGCCCCTGCCAGTCCGGGTTATCGAAAAGCGCCTCGAGCATGATCTGGGCGCGCCCCGACTGGCCGCTCTCGGCGCTGACAATGCCGGCCTCGAGCAGCGCCTGTGCCGGCACATGATCAGAGCCCAGCGCGTCATGCAGTGTCCTGCCTCGAAGACGCTGCAGCAACAGCATCCACATTAGATTGGGCGGCACCTGCCCCGGCAGCGTGACCCGGGCGCAGCAGTCACCGTAGCGCTTGCCGGAGTCACACCAGCAGGGTTCCTGAGGCGTCGGCACGGCCAGCGCTTCGATACGAAACCCAAGGCGCTGAAGCGGCATCTGGTTCCACAGCACCGGCGCCAGTGCCTGAGCCAGCGCGACATCGCCGCCCAGCAGCTCGGCACCCTCCTTTCTTGCCCAGCCCATTAGTGAGGGATAGCGTTCGTCACGACGTATGGCGTCAAGTGCTCCTGTCGAAAACCCAAGGAGTTGGTCCACCCAGGCTGCCAGCATATTGTTCCTCCACCGTAATCACGCTTATGCTAGCACGCTGTCTGCATGCATCTCATGACAACGCTATCATGCCCCTTGATGCGCACCCGACAATCGGATCATCCGGCAGACGTCATTGTCTGACGGAATCCGTGCATTCACCACGTCCACTTTAGTTCCGGAAGTTTTTGCTTGTTCTCATCCCGCTCTCTGTTTCGCCGTCGCCAGAACCCTGATGAACCCCGGGTTCGTCTCGAGCGCGAGGGTCGCGATCGCATTCGCCGCATTACTCAGGCGATGGAAAAGGTCCCCTGGACCAACAGTGCCATGCAGATCATCTGGGTCAGCGGTCCGGTCACCCTGCTGGGGGCCTGGGTGGGCTATCTGCTCGGCTATGGCCGCGGGCCAACGATGGAGAACTATGTGTTCTTCATCAGCTATGCCGTGATTACGGGTCTGGCCGGCATCATCGCCAATTTTGCCCATCACCTGACCCGCGGGCGCAAGCACGAGCGGGCTGCCGCCAGAGTCTCACAGGTACTGGATACCCTGCCGGAACTGGTCCTGATCACCCGCAACCTGATCGTCGAAAGCCTTGATGGGGATGCCCGCCGCCGCGAAGCGGCCGCCATGCTGCTGAGAAAGCACGATCTGGCCCCCGAAGGGGTGGAGCTTGCCGCGCTGGAACTGCTCGACGACGCGGAGAGCGCGCGGCGCATTGCTCAGATCGATGTCTACCGCCGTGTCGGGATGCAGTCACGCATCCATGATCTGGTCGCCCTGCATCGTGAGCACATCGACCCACGGCTGAACGAACTGGCCGATGTCGCACCCGAGGCCATCTCGCTGCTGCGCGACCGGTTTGCGGGTCGCGCCCCTGACCTGCATCAGGGGGTGGCGCGCGATGAAAACTTTATTGAACGTGTCCTGGCCGCCATTGAACAGGACAACGCACTGCTCATGACGCTGCAGGATGTCGAGGAGATGATCATCCTGGCGTTCGAACTGCTCTGCGGCCGTCGCATTCCCATGCTTACCTTTGAGTATCGCGGCCGCTGGGAGCTGGCGCGCGCGCTTGATGCGCTTGAACAGACTCGCTCTCGTTACCGCATTCAGCAGGCCACCGGCCTTTCCCGTCTCAAGGCATTGACCGTCTACCTGGCAGAACAATCGGGCACGCTGGTCGAGGATGCCGCAGCGGGACTCCGCGCCGAAACCCTGACGGCCCGCTGCCGTCAGGCCATGGACGCGCTGGCCGAACAGATCGAGCATCTGGCCAGCGGCGTCCAGCAGGGTCGCAGCGATCTACGTCAGGAACTGCAGGAGCGCGCCGAGATTCTGACCAATGCCCTGAAGCTGTTCAAAAGCGTGCAGGAAAATCACGGCCAGATCGCCCGCAGTCACGCCACGCTCATTCGTCATTCCCAGCGCTGGGAAAGCATTACCGGGCAGATGAACGACCGGGCGACCCATCTGCAGGTTGGTCCCGGCAAGCGCGGACTTCGCATTCATGAAAACCAGATCGCCCTGACCGATGGTGAAAAGGCCCGCGTCTGCCGTCACCTCGCGCGTTATCTCAACGATACCCGCGCCGACCGCGAACGTTATTATCAGCATGACCATATCACCGGCAGCGCGCCCGATGGCAGTGATATCGAGATGGCCAAGCATCTGGCCATCGAGATTGCCCTCGCTCTCGAGCCTTATGTTCATCTGTCGCGGCCGGAAGTGCAGCGCGCCATCAATGCTACCAATGCGGCCTATTTCGGCCATCTGGAACCGGACCTGTCTGCGGCGGCCAAGGCGGCGCTGGGGGCGGCCATGGTCAACGAAATCAATGATGATCTCTCGCGCAGCGCCGAATCGCTGGCCATCGCGCTGGTACGTCATTACCGGGTCGCACTGGAGCCCGAAGCCATCGACTTCCTGATTCGCCAGTACGGTGCTCGCGCCTCGACGCTGAATATCCTCTCCAATATTGACCAGACCGCCCATCGCAACGTCAGCCTGCTCAGCCAGCGCCCTGCCGGCATCGGCAGCATTCCCAGGCGCTGGTACCGTGCACTGATCAAGGCCAAAAGAGCACTGAACTGACCCCATGCAGCTGATTATTGCCGAAAAACCATCGCTGGGCCGCGCCATTGCCACGGCACTGCCCGGACATTTCAGCCAGACGGAAGGCGCCCTGACCAGCGCTGAAATCACCGTGAGCTGGTGCTTTGGCCATCTGCTCGAGCAGGCTGCTCCCGAGATCTATGACGAGCGCTTCAAGCGCTGGCGTCTGGATGATCTTCCCATCGTCCCCGCCAGCTGGAAGCTGGTGCCTCGATCGAAAGCGCGCGGACAGCTGGCCATCCTGAAGCGTTTGATCAAGTCTGCCGACCGGATCGTTCATGCCGGTGACCCGGACCGCGAAGGCCAGCTGCTCGTGCAGGAAACCATCGAGTATCTGGGCTGGAAAGGTCCCATCGACCGGCTGTTGATCAGCGACATGAATACGCCCGCCATCAAGCGAGCCTGGCAGGCGCTCGAGGACAATACGCGCTTTCAATCGCTCTATAGAGCGGCGCTGACCCGATCAAGAGCGGACTGGCTGTACGGAATCAATCTGACCCGGGCCTGGACAGTGACCGGCCAGCAGGCGGGACTCAAGGGCGTGCTTTCGATCGGACGGGTGCAGACACCGCTGCTGGGCCTGATCGTGCGTCGTGATCGGACCATCGAGAACTTCCAGCCAGTGGATTTCTATCCACTATGGGCCGATTTTGCGACTCGGGAAGGCACCGTACGGGCCTGGTGGCAACCGGGCGAGCAGCATCGCATGGATGATCAGGGCCGTCTTCTGGACCCGGCACCCGCGCGTGCGCTTGCCGAAAGGCTGCCCGGCCAGTCAGCGGTCATCAGAGAGGTCGAGCAGAAAAAACAGCGACAGGGAGCGCCGCTGCCCTACTCGCTATCCACACTTCAGATTGACGCCGCCCGACGCTATAAAATGTCAGCCCAGTCCGTTCTTGACTGCGCTCAGCGCTTGTACGAGAAGCATCGCCTGATTACCTATCCGCGCTCGGACTGTCGCTATCTGCCGCAGGATTATCTCAAGGGCGTCGCCAACACATTGCGCAACGCCTGTCAGGGGGATGATACGCTTGGGCGCTGGCATGCCGGCGTCGATACCACCCGGGCGTCGCGCGCCTTCAACGACAAAAAAATCGGAGCGCACCACGCCATCGCGCCCACCGGACAGACGCCGCGCTGGCAGACGCTGAGCCGGGAGGAGCACAACGTCTATACGCTGGTGGTACGCAATGTGCTGGCCCAGTTTTACCCGTCCTTTGAGTACCAGGATACCCGCGTCACCCTGGAAGCGCTTGAAGAGCCGTTTTCGACGAAAGGACGCGAAATCCTGCAGATCGGCTGGCGGGCACTGTTCAATGCCCCTGATGAAGACGCCCTTCTGCCGGCAATGACCCGGGGCGATGAGGCCCGTGTCACGCAATGCGAAGTTCAAACGCGGCAGACGCGCCCGCCCGAGCCCTTTACCGATGCCAGTCTGATCAACGCCATGACCCATGTGGCTCGCTACGTGACCGATGACAGCGTCCGCGCCACGCTCAGGGAAACCGACGGACTGGGTACCGAGGCAACCCGGGCCAGCATGATCGAAACACTTCTGACACGGGAATATGTTCATCGACAGTCCGGCGCCATTCGCGCCACCCGACGCGGACGCGGTCTGATCGATGCCCTGCCCGAAAGCCTCTCGGGCCCGGAAAGAACCGCCCTCTGGGAGCAGCGACTCTCACGGGTGCGCGAAGGCGACGACTCTCTGGACGCCTTTCTCGGCGACATGGCCGGTGAGCTGAAGACACTGGTACGCGCAGTGGATGCCGCACGACTTGCCGGCGCCATGCAGCAGGCAGGCGGCGAACAGCCGACCGCTGTTGGGAAAAAAACGGGATCAGGGCGCGGCAGGAGCACCAGGCGCACATCATCAAACTCGCGCAAGAAGAGCCCTAGACGGCGCACCTCAAAAGGTCAGGACAACAAGCAATAGTACATTTCAGGGCACGAAAGCTATAGCATCCGAGACATGAAAAACCCGCATCAGCGTTTGCTGATGCGGGCGGACGGCAGACGCTTGCGTCAGCGCATAACGTGCTTATTTGGCAGCGTTATAGCGCTTCTCGACCTCTGCCCAGTTGACCACGTTCCAGAATGCCTTGAGATAGTCCGGACGACGGTTCTGGTAGTTCAGATAGTAAGCGTGTTCCCAGACATCGACGCCCAGAATCGGCGTGGCATCGTAGCCGCCGTAGGCCTGAGAGGAAACCGGGCTGTCCTGGTTGGCAGTAGAGACGATTTCCAGCTTGCCGTTTTTGACCACCAGCCATGCCCAGCCGGAACCGAAGCGACCCTTGGCGGCTGTTTCAAACTTCTCGGCGAAGGCATCGACACTACCAAAGGTCTTCTCGATATCGCTCATCAGCGTCGGGAATTCCTTCAGACCACGAGCATTCGGGGTCATGATTTCCCAGAACAGCGAGTGGTTGGCATGACCACCGGCGTTGTTACGAATGGCGGTGCGCTGCTCTTCCGGGACGCGGTCCAGCTGCTTGAGCAGCTCGGGCGCTTCAAGCCCGGCCAGATCTTCAGGAAGCTTTTCCAGCGCAGCGTTTGCGTTGGTCACATAGGTGTTGTGATGCTTGCCATGGTGGATTTCCATCGTCTGCGCATCGATGTGCGGCTCGAGTGCATCAAATGCATAGGGCAGTTCGGGAAGCTTGTAAGCCATGGTCAAACTCCTTGTTCGCTCGCTGAGCGGATTTAAACCGGCGACCGCTTTTTTATCCCTGCAATCGCCATGACAGTTAAGGACGGATTGAAGCGTGGCGAGCCACCTTCGTATGTCCCATAAGACATTAGGTGCCCACAGCGTGTTTTCAAGGTCGATGACACAATTCTTTGTGTATTGATGTCACCGACCCTTTTGCAGGCGTCAGCCGGTATTGCGAAGCCCCGCCGAGATGCCCGCCATGGTCACCATCAGCGCACGCTGCAGATCCGGCGAAATATCGCCCTCGAGCTGACGACTTCTATACAAAAGCTCGGCCTGCAGCCCGTGCAGCGGATCGATATAGGGATTGCGCACGTCCACCGCCTGACGAATCAATGGCGCATGCTCAAGAAGCTGACGCTGCCCGCGAATGTTCAAAAGCGTCTGCTCAAGCCCCTCCAGACGCTCACGCAGTGACGTGCCCAAAGCGCGCGATTTTTCATCGTCGATCAAACGCTCTTCGTAATAGGCGTTGATTTCGGCGTCCGCCTTGGCCAGCAGCATTTCGAGCATGTCCAGGAAGGTGCCGAAAAACGGCCACTCGTTCATCATCTCGCGCAGGCGCGCCATGCCTTCTGCACTATCGCTTCGCTCGGCAAAGGCCGCGTCACTACCCAGCCAGGCCGGCAGCATCAAACGTGTCTGGGTCCAGGCAAAGATCCAGGGAATGGCCCTGAGCGTTTCGACCCCCCCCGTGGCGCGACGCTTGGCCGGTCGTGAGCCCAGCGGTAGTCCGGAAAGCGCCGTTTCCGGCGTGACGGCGCGGAAGTAAGGGACAAAGGCTGGATCTTCCCGCACGATGCCCGAGTACACTTCATGGGCGCGTCGAGCCAGATGATCCATCTCCTCGCGCCATTCCTGTTTGGGCTCGATCGGTGGCAGAAGCGTGGCTTCCAGCACTGCGCTGAGATAGATCTCCATCGAACGCACGGCAATGCGAGGCTGACCGAACTTGAAGCGAATCATCTCGCCCTGTTCGGTCACCCGCAGGCTGCCCTGCACCGACCCCGGCGGCTGGGACAGAATGGCCGCGTGTGCCGGGCCGCCCCCACGCCCGACCGTACCCCCGCGGCCATGGAAGAGCGTCAGCGTCACATCATGCTCATGACAGACCTCGACCAGCCGCTCCTGCGCGCGATACTGCGCCCAGGCCGCCGCCAGCTGACCGGCATCCTTGGCCGAATCGGAATAGCCGATCATCACTTCCTGACGGGCATCAATCAGTGATCGATAGGTCGGCATGGCCAGCAGATCATTGATCACGTGACCGGCACGGTCCAGATCGTCCAGCGTTTCAAACAGAGGCGAGATGGGCAGACTGACGCGCCCGCCCACGGCCTTCATGAGCAGCGCCACAGCCAGTACATCACTGGCCTGACCGGCCATGGAAATGACATAGGACCCCAGTGCCTCACTGTACTCCGAGCCGATGATTGCGAAGGTGTCGAGCACCTCGCGCACATCGTCCGAGCAGGGCCACTGCGAGGGAATCAGCGGACGCGGCGAACTCAGTTCCCTGAGCAAAAAGTCACGACGGATCGCCTCATCCCACTCGCCATAGTTGCCCAGACCCAGGTATTGGGTCAGCTCTTCGAACACCTGCGTATGGCGCGTCGACTCCTGGCGGATGTCCAGGCGGGTCATGGTGGTCCCGAAGCAGGCCACCCGACGCAGGGTATCCAGCAGCGCGCCGTTGGCGATAACGTCCAGACCACAGGCCATCAGCGAGTGATAACAGGCTTCCAGCGGCGCCTGCAGCGCCTCACGGGTCTCCACCGTGGGCCGCTCACCGCTCCAGCCGTGCCCTTCCCAGATCATCTGGGCCTTGTCACGCGTGGCCGCCAGACGCTGCTCAAGGTCGCTGAGCACCCTGCGATACGGCTCCGGGCAGGGGCCACCGGCCAGCTCGATCAGCTCGGGCGTGGCCTTCCACATCGACAGTTCAAGGCGCAGCTGCTCGACATCGCGTCGGAAACTTTCCGCAGCGCGATGACGCTCGAGCAGCAGCACCTCACGGGTCACGGCCGAGGTCACATTGGGATTGCCATCGCGGTCACCGCCCATCCAGGAAGCAAATCGGATGGGGGCCGCATCCAGCGGCAGGCGTCGACCTGCCCGCGACAGCAGCAGTTGATCCAGCTCGCGATAAAAGGTCGGCACAGCCTGCCACAGCGACTGCTCGATGACCGCCAGCCCCCAGCGCGCCTCATCGACCGGTGTCGGCCGTTCAGCACGTATTTCACTGGTGTGCCAGGCCTGACTGACGAGCTCGTTCAGGCGCCCCTGCAGCTGCTCAAGGCGCTCGGGGTGCTCTTCACTGCCGCTCAACTCTCCCAGACAGCCGTTGATGGCGTCGTATTTGCGAATCAGGGTACGCCTGACCACTTCGGTCGGATGCGCGGTCATCACCAGTTCAATGCGCATGCTGGCGATCCGCTCGATCAGGGCATCGCCGTCATGGCCTGCCTGCGTCAGACGCTCCAGCAGGTCATCCAGACGCGGCTGGGTGCCGGGACGATAATCCTCGACCCGCCGGAAACGCCCCCGGTAGTGCTGTTCGGCCAGGTTGGCCAGATTGAGAAACTGGTTGAAGGCACGCGTGACCGGCAGCATGCGCTCTTCCGGCAGGGTGCGAAGGTAATCGATCAGTTCGGCGCGGGCGCTGGCATCCTTGCGCCCCTGCTTGGCCAGTGCCCGGATCTTCTCGATCTGGTCGACAAATTCGGGCCCCAGATCGTCGGCAATGGTGTGTCCGAGGCTGTCGCCGAGCAGACGCACATGCTCACGCAGGGAGGCATGAAGCACATTGTCTTCCAGCGCATTATCGTTGTTGGAAGCTTCCCCCGAAGCGCCATCTTCAGGGACAGAAGAGGAAACGTGTTGCATGAAAGACTCCGCAAGGCGCGTGACAGGAAGCTAGAGCCTGACGCGCCCGGCGGACAACAACAACACTACAGAAATGACTTGCGACCAAAGTCGAATACGGAGAGTGTAAAAGACACCTACTTGCCCTCGGTACGCTTGGCCTCCTGCCAATGGCGCTCAAGGGTATCGAGATCGGTCGCATCGATGGCATGGCCGCTCTCGCGCACGGCAGTTTCAACGTGACGAAAACGGCGTTCAAAGCGCTGCGAAGTCCCTCTCAGCGCCTGCTCAGGATCGATCTTCAGGTGCCGGGCCAGATTGACCACTGCGAAGAGAAGATCGCCCAGCTCGTCGTTCATTCGGCCCTGATGCCCCGTCTCGATCTCGGCCTCCAGTTCGGCCAGCTCCTCACGGATCTTTTCCAGCGCGCCATGATGGTTCGGCCAGTCAAACCCGGCCCGGGACGCGCGGCTGGAGAGCTTGCCGGCACGCGACAGCGCCGGCAGGGCCAGCGGAATGTCATCCAGGTATGACGTGGCTGCCCGCGAGTCACGCTCATCGGCCTTGCGGGCCTCCCAGCGTCGATTGATCTCCGAAGTGTCCACATCGGACGCCGCCACGCCCTGTCGACGCGAATCAAGATGACCACCCGGGAAAACATGGGGGTGGCGGGCAATCATCTTGGCGGTCAGCACGTGCACGATATCGTGGAAATCGAATCGGCCCTCCTCACTGCCAAACTGCGCGTAGTAGATGATCTGGAACAGCAGATCCCCAAGCTCGCCAGGCAGCTCATCAAAGGCGCGCCGCTCGATGGCATCGGCAACCTCGTGCGCTTCTTCAAGCGTGTGAGGCACGATGGTCTCCCAGTGCTGTGCCACGTCCCACGGACAGCCCTGCTGCGGGTCACGCAGCACCTGCATCAGCATCAATAGATCATCAAGCGTGTAGCGGTGTTGATCCTGCATCAAAATACCCTTGTGCCCTGAAACATCTGTCTAGCGAGAGGCCTGCATGCTGCCACCGCCCTGGCGCAGCCGGCGAATGTCGGTCACGTTGGTCAACTGGCCGATGCGATTGACCACGCGCGAGAGCACATCAAGCCCCGAAACCTCCAGCGTGATCTTCATGGTGGCCATGTGATCGTCGCGGTTGGTCGTCGTGTTCACGCCCAGTACGTTGACCTTTTCATTGGACAGGATACCGGTGACATCGCGCAGCAGGTTGGAGCGGTCCCATGCCTTGATCTCGATGTCTACCGGATACTGGATGGGCTGCTGCTGCCCCCACTCGACCTGCACAATCCGCGCCGGCTCGTCGCTTCGAAGCTGCAGAATGTTGGGACAGTCCTGCCGATGCACCGTGACGCCCCGTCCCTGAGTGATAAAGCCCACGATGTCATCGCCGGGTACCGGATGGCAGCAGTTGGCCATCTGCGTCTTGAGATTGCCGACCCCGAGTACGGTAATGGTATCGGTGTTTTCCCGCACGCCCTGACGGCGTGGGCGTGCCAGCAGACGATCGAGTTCGTCGGTGTCATCACTTTCACCAAAGAGATGCTGCGCCTGCGAGAGCACCTGACCGATGCGCAGATCACCGGCACCAATGGCGGCGTACATGTCCTCGAGCGTGGTGTAATTGACCGCCTGCGCCAGGCGCGTGCGATCCAGCCGCTCAAGATCGAGCCGGCGAAATTCACGCTCCAGCAGCGCCCGGCCCTCTTCCTCATTCTGATCGCGCGCCTGCTGCTTGAACCAAGACTGGATCTTGGCGCGCGCCCGCGAGGTGCGCACATAGCCAAGGCTCGGGTTGAGCCAGTCCCGGCTCGGCCCCCCCTGAGTGGCGGTCAGAATCTCGACCTGCTGGCCGGTTTTTAGTTGATAGGTAAGCGGAATGATGCGCCCATCGACCTTGGCCCCTCGGCAGTGATGGCCGACCTCGGTATGCACGCGGTAGGCAAAATCGATGGGCGTGGCAACCCGGGGCAGATCAATGACGTGTCCTTCAGGCGTAAAGACATAGATGCGATCCGGCGCGATATCGGAGTTGAGCCCCTCGGTCAGATCGGTGAGCTCACCGACCTCTTCCTGCCACTCCAGCACCTGACGAAGCCAGGCAATCTTTTCTTCATAGCTGCGGCTTTTGGCGTCAACATCCGTGCCCTTGTAGCGCCAGTGGGCGCAGACGCCAAGCTCGGCGTCCTCGTGCATGGCAAAGGTACGAATCTGAATCTCGAACACCTTGCCTTCCGGGCCGAACACCGCCGTATGCAGCGACTGGTAACCGTTTTTCTTGGGATTGGCGATATAGTCGTCAAACTCGTTGGGCACGTGATGCCAGAGCGAATGAACGATACCCAGTACCGTGTAGCAATCCGTCACTTCGGGGACCAGCACCCGAACAGCACGCACATCATAGACCTGGGAAAAGTCGATGTGCTTGCGCTTCATCTTGCGCCAGATCGAATAGATGTGCTTTGCACGCCCCGAAATGTCATAGCGCGTAATGTGCTGCGCTTCGAGCAGACGCTTGAGCGTATCGACCACGTCATGAATGTAGCGGTCGCGAGCCAGGCGCTTTTCCGCCAGCTGTCTGGCAATGGTCTTGTAGTCGCTTTCATGCAGATAGCGAAAGGAGAGGTCCTCGAGCTCCCACTTGATCTGACCGATGCCCAGCCGGTGGGCCAGCGGCGCGTAGATATCAAAGACCTCGCGCGCCACACGCAGGGCCCGCTCGCGGGAACCGTCGCGCACCTGACGCAGCATGCAGGTTCGCTCGGCAATCTTGATCAGCGCCACGCGGACATCATCGATCATCGCCACCAGCATCTTGCGCAGGTTCTCCTGCTGATTATGCTGGGTCATGGACTGCCCCGGCGCCTGCAGCTGGGAGATGGCCGCCATGCGCAGCACCCCGTCGATCAGGGTAGCGACCTCGGCACCGAACTCACGTTCGACCACTTCGATCCGGATCAGATCTTCGCGAACGCTTCGATAGAGTACGGCGGCGGTGATCGCCTGTTGATCAAGCTTGAGCTCGCTGAGGATATCGGCCATTTCAAGACCGATACGAAAGGCCGAATAGATATCGCGCCAGGCCGGCTGTCGACTGGCCGCCTCCTGATTGATCCGCGCCACGAACCGGCAGACGCGTTCAAGCTCGGCCGGATCCTTGAGCGTGGTTTCCCCCTGCAGATGGGTAATCCAGGTCGAGATATCGACCCGTCCATCGGCATCAAGCGGCTGATCTTCGCGAACCTTGACCATGTCACGCGCTTCCCGTCATGTCTTGTTATGTTGACTGGCGCTCAAGCAGCACCAGCGATTCCAGATGGGCGGTCTGTGGGAACATGTCGGCGACCAGTGCTTGCACCAGACGATAGCCGCCTCCCGTCAGAATATGCACATCACGTGCCAGTGTCGCCGGCTCACAGGACACATAGAGCACGCGTGACGGCCCATTGTCGGCGAGCGCCTGACAGATGCCCTGGGCACCTGATCGAGGCGGGTCCAGCACCACCAGGTCAGCCTGCTCAAGACCGGCCGGAGCCCCGGAAAGATCCGTACAGCGCGCGTCGATTCGATCCGCAACGCCGGCATTTTCGGCATTATCGCGCAGCCGCTGCACCATTGATTCCCGACCTTCGTAGGCGATGACCCGGGCACCGGCAGCGGCCAGCGTCAGGGAAAAGTTGCCCACGCCGGCAAAGAGATCCATCACTGCCATCTCGTTGTGAACATTGGCCCATTCCAGAACCCGCGCCACCAGCTGATGGTTGACATCGGCATTGGCCTGCAGGAAATCTCCGCTTTGAATGCCGATGCCAGCGCCACGATCATCGACCAGCGCCCGATAGTGAGGCCAGATGTCGGGATGATCGTCCAGACGCATCAGCTGCGGGGAGTTTCCCTCACCCGCCAGCACGCTCAGCAGCAGCTGATGGTCACGAGCGAACTGCTGCCAGCGCGTCATGTCACCGGGCACGCGACGCAGCTGTCGCAGGGTAATCATGACGCTGTCATCACCAGCCACCAGCTCGACATGCCCAAGACGTCGCGGCGCCTCGAGTGTCTCGATCAGAGCCCGCAGCGGCTGCAGCAGCGCTTCAAGGCGCGGCTCGAGGATGGGGCACTGCTCGATGTTGAACAGGCGGTCCTGACCCCGCACCCGATAGCCGAAATGAAGGCGGTCATCGCTGCCGACTCGCACGCCCAGACGCGCTCGGCGACGATAGCCCCACGCCTCGCCCTTGAGCAGTTCAGGCTCGGGAAGCGCAATGTCGTGACGCTCAAGATGCTCACGCAGCACCTGTTGCTTGTGACGGCGCTGGCCTTCGATCTCAAGGTGCTGCAGATCGCAGCCACCGCAGCGACCGAAATGCTCGCAACCGGGGGTGACCCGCGCCTCGGAAGCCTTCACAACCCGACGCACGTGACCTTCGTCATAGCGGCCATGCTGGGTATGGATGGCCACTTCGACCTCTTCACCGGTGAGCGCCTGCTCGATGAAAAGCGTCTTGCCGTCACGATTGCGCGATACGCCCCGACCGTCATGCGCCATCCGTTCGATCACAACGCTGCCTTTCTCATCGCGCTGGCCATTTGATGCTTCCAGACGCTTGCGCGCCGGGCGCCGCTGCTGACGGCGCTGTCCCAACATGGCCATGATCAGTGCTGCTCCGGTGCGTAAAGGCCGGTGGAAAGATAGCGATCGCCACGGTCGCAGACGATAAAGGCAATCACGGCATTATCGACCTCGCGCGCGATCCGCAGAGCGCCTGCGAGGGCTCCCCCCGAGGAGACGCCAGCCAGAATGCCCTCCTCTCGCGCCAGACGACGCATGTACTCCTCGGCTTCCTGCTGACCGATATCCAGAATGCGATCAACGCGCGACTGCTCAAAGATGCTCGGACGATAAGCCTCGGGCCAGCGGCGAATACCGGCAATGCTGGCGCCGTCTTCGGGCTGAAGGCCGACGATCTGAATCGCCTCGTTTTTCGATTTCAGATAACGCGACACCCCCATGATGGTACCGGTGGTCCCCATCGAGCTGACGAAGTGCGTAATCCTGCCGTCGGTCTGTTCCCAGAGCTCGGGGCCGGTGGTTTCAAAATGCGCCAGCGGGTTGTCATGGTTGGCAAACTGATTAAGCGGCTTGCCCTCGCCGCGCGCGATCATCTCGTCGGCCAGGTCGCGGGCGCCTTCCATGCCCTGTGCCTTCGTGACCTCGATGAGTCGGGCTCCATAGGCGGCCATGGCCTGCTTGCGCTCGCTGCTGGCGCTGTCCGGCATGATCAGAATCATGTGATAACCACGGATGGCCGCCGCCATCGCAAGCGCAATGCCGGTATTGCCTGAAGTGGCTTCAATCAGGGTGTCACCCGGGGAAATCTCGCCGCGCGCCTCGGCATGCGCCAGCATCGACAGGGCCGGACGGTCCTTGACCGAGCCGGCAGGATTATTGCCTTCAAGCTTGGCCAGCAGAACGTTGCTGCCGACCTGTAGACGCTTGAGACGTACCAGCGGGGTATGCCCGATGGTGGATTCAATAGTGGGGTAATCCATGCAGCGCTCCAGAATCAACGGGATGCCAGAAAAGAGCCGAGAACAACGTAGCCCGCCTGATACCTTGTCATCAGGACGGTCGCTCGTAGGTGCTGAAGGCACGGGCCTGCACCATCAGGCGTTTCATGTCACGAACCGCGTCACCAAGGCCGGTCAATGCCGCGCGGGCCACGATCGAATGCCCGATATTGAGTTCGTGAAACCAGGGCATGGCGGCAATGGCCTCCACATTGTGGTAGTGCAGACCATGGCCCGCATTGACCGTCATGCCCAGGGCATGGGCCATTTCTGCCGCTGCAGCGATGCGGGCCAGCTCAACGTCGGCGTCCTGACGTGAGGCTTCCACCCAGGCACCGGTATGCAGCTCGATGACAGGAGCACCGGCATCGAAGGCGGCCCGGATCTGATCAGGGTCGGGATCGATAAACAGCGAGACCTCACAGCCTGCGGCCTCAAGGCGTTGACAGGCGTGTCGAATGCGATCAAGGCCACCTACCACGTCCAGCCCGCCCTCAGTCGTCAGCTCCTCGCGCTTTTCAGGCACCAGACATACGTTGGCGGGCTTGAGCCTTTCAGCCAGTGTGACCATCTCCTCGACCACGGCCATTTCAAGGTTCAGCCGTGTGTTAAGCATCTGCACGGCAAGCTCGATATCGCGATCCTGAATGTGGCGGCGGTCTTCACGCAGATGCATGGTAATGCCATCCGCGCCGGCCTTTTCGCTGATCAGTGCTGCCTCGACCGGATCAGGGAAACGCGTGCCGCGCGCCTGTCTCAACGTGGCAATGTGGTCGACATTCACGCCCAGCAGAATACGCGACGGCAGGGAATTGGCGACTTGCTCCGACATGGTGTCTCCTTTAGCGCCTACCCGTGCGGCGACGGCGCAACAGTTCATTCATCAGCTCACGCGATCGTAGTTCGCGACTTCCCAGCAGCGGCGCCAGCGCCTGACGAGTCAGCACACGGGCGGTACCGGCAAGCCCTGCGGCGTCCCAGTCACCACGAGAGAGCCAGCCCAGCGCGCGCGCGTCAAAGGCCGGTCCGTCGGAAGGCGCCACTCGAAACCGTTTCAGGGACGGGTCATAAAGATAGCGCCCTTCGCGATCAAGCGGCCGGTCCTGCTCATCCAGAAAGACCGGTTCGCTGTCGAGCGCCTCGAGCAGGGTTATCTCGAAGCGCCGCAGCGCCCCACTGCGGCGGTCGGGAAAAGGCAGGGCTTCAAGAAGCGCGGCATAAAAGGCAAACAGCGTATCTACCGGTAGCGACAGGGGCAGCAGACGCGTCATCAGCTCGTTGGCATAAAGCCCGCAGATAAGCCCTTCACCTGCCAGCATGGCACCCGGCCCCTGGGATTCGATCACCCTCAGCGTTTTCAACTCGCCTTCGCCCTGCCAGGTCAGATGCAGCGGCGTAAAGGGTTGAAGCCGGTGACGCGTGCGGCTTCCCGGGCGCATGACGCCACGGGCCACGGCGCGAATACGCCCATCATGAAGCGTCAGGATATCGGCCAGTGCACTGGTTTCGCGCCATGCCTGACGGTGCAGCAGATAGGCCGGCTGCAGTTCCATGATCAGTCCAGATCGTAACCAAGGCTTTTCAGCGCTCGGGCATCGTCGGACCAGTTATGCTTGACCTTGACCCACAGCTTGAGCATGACCTTGCAGTCAAAGGCGCGTTCCATCTCCAGCCGCGCCTCCTGACCGATCTTCTTGATGCGCTCGCCGCCTTCACCGATCAGGATCTTTTTCTGGCCTTCCCGCTCGACCAGCATCAGGGCATGAATGTGGATGATGTGGCCCTCATCGCGAAACTGCTCGATTTCTACCGTCATCTGATAGGGCAGCTCGTCGCCGAGCTGACGCATGACCTTTTCACGCACCAGTTCGGCGGCCAGAAAGCGCTGGCTGCGATCGGTGACCTGCTCTTCCGGGAAAAAATGCACGTTCTGCGGCAGATGTTTGGCCACTTCCGCTTCGAGTGCGTCAACATTGGTGCCGTGACGCGCCGAGATCGGCACGATGGCGGCAAAGCTGCGACGCTTTTCGAGTTCGGCAAGCCAGGCCATGAGCCTGGAGCGATCCTCGATCCAGTCCACCTTGTTGACAGCCACGATCACCGGTGCCTGCACGCTGGCAAGCTTTTCGAGCACGATGTCGTCTTCTTTCGTCCACTTTGTGCGATCCACGATAAAGACGACACAGTCGATATCACGCAGCGCCTGTGTAGCGGCCTGGTTCATGAAGGCGTTGATGGCGCGATTGCGATCCTTTTGCATGATGTGGATACCGGGGGTATCCACATAGATGGTCTGCGTATCGGCCTCGGTCTTGACGCCCATGACCTGATGGCGCGTGGTCTGCGGGCGCCGGGAGGTAATCGAAATCTTCTGACCCAGAATGCGATTCATCAGGGTCGATTTGCCCACGTTGGGACGACCGACAATGGCCACAAATCCACAGCGCGTGGACGCACCGGATTCGGGAGTGTCGTCCGTGGTGATATCGTTCATGAAATGCTCCACGTTAACGTGTGTCCGGTGTTGCGGTAACAGGGTATGCAGCAGGGCAGCCAGAACGCTTCATCGACGCATCGCATCGATTTTTTTCAGTGCCTGATCGGCGGCCTGCTGTTCAGCGTGGCGTCGGCTGGCGCCGGCACCGGTCGTTGGTGCATCAAGCACTTCCACATGACAGCTCACCGTGAACTGCTGTGCATGTGCCTCGCCTTCAATGTTGAGTACTTCATAGCGCGGCAGCGCGATCTGGCGAGACTGAAGGAACTCCTGAAGGCGGGTCTTGGGATCCTTCTGGGTGTCCTCGAGGTTGAGCGCCTGAAGCCGCGCGTCATACCAGGCCAGTACGCAGCGTCTGGCCGAGGTCATGTCACTATCAAGATAAATGGCGCCAATGATGGCTTCCACGGCGTCGGCAAGGATCGAATCACGCCGATGCCCGCCGCTTTTCATCTCTCCCGAGCCAAGTCGCAGGAACTGACCCAGCTCGAATTCGCGTGCCAGCTCGGCCAGTGTCTCCCCCTTGACCAGACGCGCCCGGAGTCTTGATAGCTGCCCTTCACGTGCCTGTGGAAAGCGCGCATAGAGCGCCTCGCCCACCACGAAGTTGACAATGGAGTCGCCCAGAAACTCGAGCCGCTCGTTATTGGCACCGCCATAGCTGCGATGGGTCAGGGCGAGCTCAAGGCGGGCCCTGTCGTCAAAACGATAGCCGATACGGTCACTTAGGATATTGAGGGAACTGCTCACGAGATAGTCGCTTTGTTCAATGAAACAGGCATAAATGATAACAGAAGCTGTCCTTCGACAGCTTCTGTTGAAAGGGATTTTCCATCAGTAAATTCTGACGGATGAAAGAGAATACCTAGTGCAGCAATCTCGCCTTGGTAAAGTCCGGCAGACCGCCGTTCCAGTGCATCCAGACGCCAAAGGCTCGTCCGACGATGTTTTCTTCTGGAACGAAGCCCCAGTAGCGGCTGTCGTTGGAATCATCGCGATTGTCGCCCATCATGAAGTAATGCCCGGGTGGCACTGTGACTTCACTCATCTGCGGTCCGGGCGCATCAAGATTGTTGAAGATGTAATGCTCAACGCCCTTGAGGTGCTCCCTGTAAAGCGCCTGGGTATCGTTATCGCTGCCGCTGTCATCCAGCAGATCCTTTCGAACGGGCTGGCCGTTGATATAAAGCTGCTTGTCCTGATAGCGGATGCGATCCCCCGGCACACCGATTACGCGCTTGATGTAATTGACTGACGGATCGCCCGGATAGCGAAACACCATGATATCGCCACGCTCGGGCTCTCCGATATCCAGGATTTTGGTGTTGATCACGGGCAGGCGCAATCCGTAGGAAAACTTGCTGACGGCGATGAAATCACCGACATCCAGCGTGGGCTCCATGGAACGTGACGGAATCTGAAACGGCTCGATGACAAAGGAGCGCAGCACCAGCACGACCAGCAGCACCGGGAAAAAGGCTCTGGAGTAATCCACATACCAGGGCTCCTTCGGGGTGCCCGGAGCAGCCGTGTCATGGGTCACTTCTCCCGGCGGTCGGCTGCCCCCCGACGAGCTTTCGCGCCGACGGCGCAGTACAGCAATATCCAGCAGCCAGATGGCACCTGTCACAAAAACGGCCACGACCAGCAGAAGTGAAAAATCCATTACGTGCTTTCCCGACTCACGGGAGCGCAGCCAGAGCTACGCTCAATCATTGACTTTCAGTACGGCCAAAAAGGCATCCTGGGGGATTTCTACCTTGCCGACCTGCTTCATGCGTTTTTTACCCTGCTTCTGCTTGTCCAGCAGCTTGCGCTTTCTCGACACGTCGCCGCCGTAACATTTGGCGGTCACGTTCTTGCGCAGTGCCTTGACGGTCGAACGGGCCACAACGTGCCCACCCAAGGCCGCCTGAATGGCCACATCGAACATCTGACGCGGAATCATTTCCTGCATGCGCTCGACCAGCGATCGTCCACGCTGATGCGCCTGGTCACGATGCACGATGGTGGCCAGGGCATCGACCCGGTCGCCGTTGATCAGCACATCCAGACGGGCCAGACGCGCGGACTCGAAACGCTCGAAGCTGTAATCCAGCGAGGCGTAGCCCTTGGAGATCGACTTCAGGCGGTCGAAAAAGTCCATCACCACCTCGCCCATCGGCAGTTCATAGACCAGCTGCATCTGACTGCCCAGCACCTGCATGTCGAGCTGCACGCCACGGCGCACCACGCACTCGTTGATAACGTTGCCGACATACTCCTGTGGCACCAGGATGTTGGCGCGCACGATCGGCTCACGGATATCGTTGACCGACCCCATATCCGGAAGCTTGGACGGGTTGGAAACGTAAAGCACCTCGCCGTCGTTCATTTCCAGCTCGTAGATAACGGTGGGTGCCGTGGTCAGCAGATCGAGACCGTATTCACGCTCGAGGCGCTCCTGAATGATCTCCATGTGCAGGGTGCCGAGAAAGCCGACGCGAAAGCCAAAGCCCAGCGCGTCGGAGTTTTCGGGAATGTAGTCCAGCGAGGCATCGTTGAGCGCCAGCTTCTCGAGCGCGTCGCGGAAATCCTCGTAGTCATCCGAACTGATGGGGAACATGCCGGCGTAGACCTGCGGCTTGACCTTCTGAAAGCCTGGTAGACGCTCGACCTGAGGCGTTCTGGCGTGGGTAATGGTATCGCCCACCGGGGCACCGTGAATGTCCTTGATGCCGGCGATGATAAAGCCTACTTCGCCGGCTCTCAGCATGCCGGTGCTTTTCTGGCGGGGCGTGAAGATACCGATGTCGCTGACTTCCCACTCACGACCGGTGGACTTCATCAGGACCTTGTCACCCTTTTTGATGGTGCCGTCAAAAAGACGCACCAGCGATACCACACCCTGATAGTTATCAAACCAGGAGTCGATGATCAGTGCCTGGGCGGGCTTGTCGACATCACCTCTGGGCGGCGGAATGAAGCGAACCAGCTCCTCCAGTAGTGCCTCCATTCCGAGGCCTGTCTTGGCCGACACCTGCGGCGCATTATCGGCCTCAAGTCCGATGATCTCCTCGATTTCGTGACTTACCTTCGCCGGATCGGCCTGCGGCAGGTCCATCTTGTTGAGCACCGGCAGTACCTCAAGGCCCTGCTCGATGGCGGTATAGCAGTTGGCTACCGACTGTGCTTCGACCCCCTGACCGGCATCCACGACCAGCAGCGCGCCTTCACAGGCATAGAGCGAGCGCGATACCTCGTAGGAGAAATCGACATGGCCGGGCGTGTCGATGAAGTTGAGCTGATAGAGCTCGCCATTCGGGGCGCGATAATCGAGGGTGACCGACTGCGCCTTGATGGTGATACCGCGTTCACGCTCGAGATCCATCGAGTCGAGCACCTGCTCCTTGAGCTCACGTTCGGTCAGACCACCACAGATCTGGATGATGCGATCTGCCAGCGTCGACTTGCCATGGTCGATGTGGGCAATGATCGAGAAGTTACGGATATGTTTCAGTGTTCCGTTGCTTGCGTCATTCGTCATTCGAGGTGATCACCTGTTAAAGCACCGTGAGCCATGGCGCCTCAGCGCCGCTGTAGCATCTGCGCTGACCATGGCTGAAAATGGGCGCATTGTAGCGTGTTGACGAATCAGGTGATAGGCAACCTGCCGGCGATGACACTGCAGCCATCACTCATTGCGAGTCGACTGATGACAACAGGGGCCCGAAGCGGGCCCTTGTTGTTGAAGGCATCGATCAGCGTGCGTCGGGACGTAGCGGCACAAACAGCGTTGCGCCGTCACGACTGATGCGCATGGGTACCGCCTTTTTGCTGTCGAGCTGACCGGTCAGCCTGCGCAGCGTGGCGACCGAATCCACCGGCTTGCCCGCCAGCTCGACGACCACGTCGCCCGGCTGCAGACCGGCGCGGGCT
The DNA here is from genome assembly GCF_900112585.1 of Kushneria avicenniae. Taxonomy (GTDB): domain Bacteria; phylum Pseudomonadota; class Gammaproteobacteria; order Pseudomonadales; family Halomonadaceae; genus Kushneria; species Kushneria avicenniae. The sequence goes on from NZ_FOLY01000001.1 coordinate 277,824, forward strand.
GCAGCGCTGTTCGGTGCTACCTGCTGTACCAGAACACCGGCATCGATCCCCATCTGCTGGCGCTGCTCGGCGCTCAGATTCGACACCGCAAGCCCGATACTATCCTTGTCGGAGCCGGAAACGTCGCTGACCGAGTCATCGCTGTCGGGCCACTGCCCCACTTTGACCTTGATGGTCTGCTCATGACCGTCACGCTGGACGCGCAGATCGATGCTGTCATCCGGCGAGACGCGACCGATCAGACGCGGCAGTGCATCGGAGGTATCGATGTCGCTGTCACCGGCCTTCAGGATAATGTCACCAGAGCGAAGTCCCGCTTTCTCGGCCGGGCTGTCAGGGGCCACATCGGCAATCAACGCACCGCGGGCACGATCCAGACCAAAAGAGTCTGCCAGATCATCGGAGACCGGCTGAATGACAACACCGAGCCAGCCGCGATCAACGCGCCCGTTGTCCTTGAGCTGATCGGCGATATCCATGGCGACGTTGATGGGAATGGCAAATGACACGCCCATAAAGCCGCCACTGCGGGTAAAGATCTGCGAGTTAATGCCGACCACTTCGCCATCCAGATTGAACAGCGGCCCGCCGGAGTTGCCAGGATTGATGGCCACATCGGTCTGAATAAAGGGCACATAGCTTTCGGTAGGCAGCGTACGGTTGATGGCACTCACGATCCCGGCGGTCACTGAGTGATCAAATCCGAAGGGCGAGCCGATCGCGGCGACCCATTCACCGGTTTCAAGGCCGTCCGAATCCCCCATTTTGAGTGTCGGCAGACCCTTGGCATCCACCTTGATCAAAGCGATATCGGTCTTCTGATCCTGACCGATGACTTCAGCCGTCATCTCGCGGCGGTCATTGAGCCTGACGGTCACGGTGTCGGCCCCATCAATGACATGAGCATTGGTCAGGATGTAGCCATCTTCGCTGATGATAAAACCGGACCCCAGTGAGCTCAGCGTTTGACTGCCGCCCTGGTCGGGCATCCCGCCAAATCCGGGCGGCAGCTGATCACCAAAAAAATGGCGAAAAATATCCGGCAGCTGTTGATTGGGCCCCATCATGCCGGAGCGAGCGGCAGCTTCACGAGTGGTTGAAATGTTCACCACGGCGGGGGCGGCGCTTTTGACCAGAGACGTGAAATCGGGCAGACCGTTTTTTTGCTCAACGGCTCTGGCTGGCAGTGACATGACCATCAGAGCGGTCATCAACAGCACCATGAGCGCCATGGCCTGCCATCTGCGGGCATAGTGGTGTTGGTCTGGGGAAGTATCGGTAACTGGGGCATCAATGCATGAGAGATCGGCCATCTTGGGACTCCGGATACTCTTATAGGCTATGGCGTTAGCGGATACGGTGACCAGGTCGGGGCCGGAATGCCCCTCCTGTCGCCCCTATAGACTGTTAAGCGTAAATTAAGTTCTACCTTCAGGAAGACGCCGCGGAGTTATCCTGTTTATCGTCGGGCGCACTGTCACTCTCCTGCAGATGCACCCGGGAGACCACGCGGGTGAGCACTTCTGCCGGCAGAGCGCCCACGGCAATCACCTGCCAGGTATCCCCGTCATGCTGAACGTGGCGCGCTGCGGCACGGAAATTGCCAAGCTGGTGCACGCCTTCGCGCAGCGCGGTGTTGTCATTGACCGGGCCCGCAAAAAGGCTCATGGCGGACAGACCATCGCTATAGATTTCGCGCTGCAGGCTTGCACCGTTGAGTGTGACCTCCAGCGTTGCCGGCTGTCGATAGAACCCTTCCGGCAGCCACTGTGGCTGCCAGGACGCCTCGGGCATGGCGTCACCATCAGGTTCCTGTAGATAAAGAGTGTCGCTGGAGCGCACAAGGGAGTCGATACGTACGATCTGTATGGTATCCACAGCGTAGCCCTGAGCGTTCAAGAGCTGCTGTCGCAGCGGCAGTCCGCTGGCAACATCAAGCCATAGCCGATGCGGAAAACGCTGGTCATCCCGGGGAGTGATATCCAGCACAACGGCCTTGCGTCCGGCAACAACATCACGCGCTACCAGACTGAAGTCATAGTGCTTTTGAAGCTGCTCGACCGTGTCATCGATCGAAGCAAGATGAAAGGAACCATCCGAACGCCCGGTCCACCAGAGACCCGGCGGATGCCCGTCGTGCTCGATGGTCTCGGCAGGGCCATCCAGAAACTGGATGCGCTCCTGCTCCTGCCCGTCATCGATTCGATGCTCAAACAAAAAGGTGCGCAAAGAGCCCATGCCAAGACGAAGGGCTACGGCCTGAAAGGCATGGCAGCGCTCGGCCATCAGGCTGCGTCTGAACCATTGCTCCCCGTTGTCGCCTACCTCCTGATCCATCCGATCACAGGCAATCTGTGCCCTGCCATCACTGCGAGCTTCACCGGCATGGCCCTGAACGGAACACAAGGGAGAAAGCAGAACCGCTCCCATCAAAGAAGCACAAAACCACTGTCGCATTGCGTGAAGACCCGCCTTACTCGCCGCTGGCAGGTGCCAGACCCTGCATGTTCGCCATCCAGACATTGCTGCGATAGCCTGCCTGTTCGACATGTCGGTTCAGATAGTTTTGCAGCACTTCAGCCTGCTGACGGTCGTTTCGCGCGGCGTCTTCTTCACCCGGCGCCATGAACCACGAGGTCTGCGCCCCGATCGGCATGATATTGGCACCTTCTGCCCCGCCGTTACCGCGAAATGCAGCCAGCGATGCCATGGCACCGTTGTTGCCGGCCACGGCGCCGCCATCAATGGTGGCATCCCGCGAAGCCAGACTGGTACCGCCGTTGCCCGGCACACCTTCGACACCGGTATTGGCCCGGTAGACCTGCACCCCGGTCATGACCATCAGGCTCACGGCCGCGGCAATGGCGGCGCTGCCCATGAAGGAAAACGGCACTGTACGCCGATGTGTCTGCGCACCTTCGACCGGGTCGTCCATCTGCTCCTGATCAAGTTGCGCCCAGATGGAAGCAGACAGGTCGGTCGACACATTGATGCCGCTTTCACGCTGCATGACGCTGCGCATGAGATGATAGCGACGCCAGGTATCCGCTTCTTCACTGGCATCTTCAGACAGCGATTTCAGTACACGTCGAGTCTCGAACTCGCTGCACTCTCCATCCATCAATGCCGAAAGGGATTCCCGTACTTTCTGATTCATACCCAGATACCCTCGAACCCGTCGTGACGCATCGTCACGATATGGTAGACAGTCCAAATTCGATTAAGTTTTGCCCAGGACCTTCTAATTACGACCTTCACCCATTTTTTCATCACGAGTCAGTGATCAGCGTCATTGCTCATGCACCATGTCATCCTCCTGTTCCGGATGCAGCAGCGGTCTGATTCGATTGTCGACCGCCTCCCTGGCCCGAAAGATGCGCGAACGTACCGTGCCGACCGGACACTGCATGATGCTGGCAATATCCTCATAGGAGAGTCCATCAAACTCTCGCAGTGTAATGGCCGTTCTCAGATCCTCCGGGAGGTTTTCGATCGCCTCGAACACCGCTTTTTCAAGCTGGTCACGGGCGATGGCCGACTCGGGCGTATCGATATCCGCCAGCCGCCCGCTCTGATCCAGCACCTCCGCATCAGAGATATCCATGTCGCTGTTGGGCGGACGCCGCCCGCGAGCCACCAGATAGTTTTTCGCCGTATTGATCGCGATGCGATACATCCAGGTATAAAAGGCACTTTCATTGCGAAAGCGTCCCAGGGCGCGATAGGCCTTGATAAAGGCTTCCTGCGCCACATCGTGTACTTCTGCCTGGTCGTGCACGTAGCGACCGACAAGCCCGATGACCTTGTGCTGATACTTGCGTATCAACAGGTCGAAGGCCTTGTTGTCACCCTTCTGCGCGCGTTCGACCAGCTGATGATCCGTTTCCTTCAACCCCATTCGCGATCCCCCGCAACGACAGGGTTCAAACCTTTCGAACCTGTCTTTTCAGGCCCTTCAGGAAAGTAACAAACAATTGAAATCATGGTGATAACCTGAAAGCTCCGGGCCTTGATCCATGGCGTTAGTGTTCCCCTTTATCGACGCCTCATCAAGTCGATATCCTTTCAACCGGACACGAGCCTCCCGAAAACTGTAAAGTATTGAGACCGTGAAAAAGTGTCATGGTTCCGTGGCAGTCTTCTCTGTCAGCGGCGTATCATGCAGATCCCGTTTCATTTCGATTTCCAAGCACTGCCGGATAGCACGCTCATGTCACAGCAACAGGTCAACAACCTCAATGTTCTCTCTCAGGACGTGCTCATCACGCCTGACACGCTCAAGCGCGAGATTCCTCTTTCTCAGGAAGCCGAAAGTACCGTCATCGAAAGTCGTCAGACCATCGAGCGTATCCTCGCCGGTGACGACCCTCGTCTGCTGGTGGTCATCGGCCCCTGCTCCATTCACGACACCGAGGCTGCAAGGGACTATGCCCGACGGCTGAAGGCGCTGTCGGAGCGGGTCAGCGATTCACTTTTCATCGTCATGCGGGTCTATTTCGAAAAGCCGCGGACCACCACCGGCTGGAAGGGGCTGATCAACGATCCGCACCTCAACGACTCCTTTGATATCGAAAAGGGCCTGCATATTGCGCGTGACCTGCTGGTAGAGCTGTGCGAAATGGGGCTGCCGCTGGCCACTGAAGCGCTGGATCCGATCTCGCCGCAGTACCTGCAGGACTGCATCAGCTGGTCCGCCATCGGCGCGCGGACCACCGAGTCCCAGACCCACCGTGAGATGGCCTCCGGCCTCTCCGGCCCGGTCGGTTTCAAAAACGGCACCGATGGCAGCCTGGATGTGGCGATCAATGCGCTTCGCTCGGTGGCTTCACCGCACAATTTCCTTGGTATCGATCAGAAGGGCCAGGTCGCCGTTATCCGCACCCGCGGCAACGCCAACGCTCATGTGGTGCTGCGCGGCGGCAACGGCAAGCCCAACTACGACAGCGTCAGCGTGGCTCTGGCCGAGAAGGAGCTGGAGAAGGCAGGTCTCAAGACCAACATCATGGTCGACTGCTCCCACGCCAATTCCAACAAGGACCCGGACCTGCAGCCGCTGGTGGTGGACAACATCGTCCAACAGATCATGGAAGGCAATCGCTCCATCATGGGTCTGATGATCGAGTCCCACATTCATCGTGGCGCGCAGAAGCTGACCAGCGACCCGTCACAGCTTGAATATGGCATCTCGATCACCGATGCCTGCATCGGCTGGGACACCAGCGAGCAGCTGCTGCTCGAGGTTAACGACAAGCTGAGCGAAGCGCTGAAGGCACGACAGCGCTGAGTTGTCTGTCAGGATATGATCCGCTATCAAAAAACCCGGCCATGGCCGGGTTTTTCATGTGCGTACTGCCTGACAATGAACGAGCGCTCAGGAGGCCAGCGAGGCAGACGCACCCTCGATCTCGCGGCGAAACGGTGGCAGCGCATCCAGCAGCGCCCGACCATAGCGGCGGGTCAGAACGCGCCGGTCCAGCAACGTGATGCGTCCGCTGTCGACCTCCTTGCGAATCAGGCGACCACAGGCCTGCACCAGCTTGATCGACGCATCGGGTACGGAAATCCGCATGAAGGGATTGCCCCCCTGCGATTCGATCCACTCTGCCAGCGTGGCCCCTACCGGGTCATCCGGCACGGCAAAGGGCAGCCGCGTGATCACGACGTGGGTCAGATAATCGCCCGGCAGATCAATGCCTTCGGCAAAGCTGGCAAGCCCCAGAATGATGCTGCCCTGCCCCTCATCAATACGCTTTCGATGCCGCTCGATCAGCTCGCGTCGCGGCATGTCATCCTGAGAGAGCGTGCGAGCAGCCGTGCCCTCTTCAAGTCTTGCCGTCACGGCCCGCAGTTGCTTTCGCGACGAAAAGAGCACCAGCGCCGCCTCGTCCTTGCCAAGCCCTTCGATGAAGTCGACGATAGCGCTTTCATGTGCCTCTCGGTCGCCGGGATCAACCGCCTGGCGTGGTACCGACAGCACCGCCCGTGAATAATCGAACGGACTGGGCAGACTCTGATAGCGATAGCGATTGGCGAGTCCCGCGCGCTCCTGCAGGCGATCAAAGCGCCCCAGTGCCGTCAGTGTGGCCGAGGTCAGTACCGCGCCGTGACAGCTGCCCCACAGATAGCGCGCCAGCGTTTCGGCCGCGCTGACCGGGCTTGCCGAAAACGTCAGCTCCGCCTCGCCCGAGCGCTGTTCGAACGTCAGCCAGCGTGCCTGCGGCGGCGCGCTGTCGCCATCGTCAGCACCAAAGCCCCCCCACAGCGCGTGCGCCTCGAGCGCACGGCCATGCACCAATGCAATCAACGGTAGCCACGCTTCCGCCTGCTCGCGGGCAAGTCCGGTCGATTTGTCCGGATCAAGGCTTTCGCGAAGGATATCACTGATGGTTTCCAGATGGCGTGACAGCTCGGCAAAGGGCGTCACCAGCTGCTGGGCCAGGTCCTTGAAGGCCGCCGGCAGTTTGCCCATTGGAAAGCGATAGTGCAGCCGCTCATTGTCTTCCGGCGTGCGCTCGGCCAGCGGCTGCGCCAGTCGAAAGGCGTCTCCCAGCCGGGGCTCGATATCCGCCAGCAGCTCCGGAAACTGTGCCAGCAGCCGGGCAATCGTGTGCTGTGCACCCAGCCCCGTATTGAGCTCGGTCAGGGATTTCTTGAGCTGGCCGAGCCAGCGCATCGCCGCATTGACACCCTGACGATGGTAAAAGTGCTCAAGCGCCTTGTCGGGCAGATGGTGCGCCTCGTCAAAGACATAGATCGTCTCTTTCGGGTCGGGCAGCACTACGCCACCACCCAGCGACAGATCGGCCAGCACCAGATCGTGATTGGCCACAATGATATCGGCCTCATCCATCCCGCGACGGGCACGAAAGAAGGCGCAGGCGCCGAAGTGCCCGCAGCGCCGGTTGGTACACTGGCGATGATCGACCGTCAGTCGCCGCCACTGCGGATCGGCAATGGTCTGCGGCCAGCTGTCCCGATCGCCCTGCCACTCGCCGCTACCGTAGGCTTCGGCCAGCTCGCGGGCCAGCTCACCGATATCTTCCTGACTGCTGACCAGACTCTGCTCGAACAGCGACATGGTCGGGTTCTCTTCCACCCCGTCCATCAGCTGATCGAGTCTGGCGACACAGACATAGCGTCCGCGCCCCTTGGCCAGTGCATACTCGAAATCAAGCCCGCTGCTGGCCTTGAGCATCGGCAGATCCTGATGCAACACCTGCTCCTGCAGCGCCACGGTCGCCGTCGAGATTACCAGACGCTTGCCCTGAGCCTTCGCAATCGGCAGCGCCGCCAGCAGATAGGCCAGCGTCTTGCCGGTGCCGGTGCCGGCCTCGAGCACACAGACATGCTCCTGACTGACGCGCTTGCCCTGTTCGTCGCTTTTGATATCGCCAAGCGTGCGGGCAATCTCGGCCATCATCAGGCGCTGACCGTAGCGAGGCCTGAGCGAGCGCGCCTCGATGACACGTCGATAAGCCGTCTGGATATCGCTTTTAAGCGCGTCGTCAAGCACGTTGCCTCTCCGCCAGCGGGTATGCGCCGCCGTCAGTCATCGGTGAGCAGATTGGCCGGCGGCTGCTGACAGGGAAGCCGATCCTTGATGTAGGCCTCGATTTCCGGCAGTGCGTAGCCGTCCTCTTCCCCCACGAAACTGATCGAGGTGCCCTGTGCACCCGCCCGACCGGTACGTCCGATGCGATGCACGTAGTCTTCCGGGTCCTCGGGCAGCGTGTAGTTCACCACGTGGCTGATATCGTTGATGTGGATACCGCGACCGGCCACGTCAGTGGCGACCAGCACGGCCACCTTGCCTTCACGGAAACGCTCGAGCGTGGTCACGCGTGTTTTCTGCGGCACGTCCCCGGAGAGCATGGCCACGTTGATGCCCGCCTTGCGCAGTCGCTCATCGAGTTTTCGCACCAGATCGCGCCGATTGGCAAAGACCATCACCTTTTCCAGCTTTTCGCGTTCGATCAGGCGCCGGAGAATGGTGAATTTCTCGGCATCGCTGACCAGATACACTCGCTGGTCGATGTTGGCAGCCGCACTGGTGTCGACTTCGATCTCGACGTGCGCCGGCTCATGCGTCCACTGGCTGGCCAGGTTGAGAATGTCCTGGGTAAACGTGGCCGAGAACAGAAAGGTCTGGCGCTCGGTGCTTTTCGGCGTGGCGCGAATGATGCGCTTGACGTCCGGAATGAAGCCCATCGACAGCATGCGATCAGCTTCGTCCAGCACCAGCACTTCAACCTGTGAGAGGTCGGCATCGCGCTTTTGATGGAAATCGAGCAGTCGTCCGGGCGTGGCTACCAGAATGTCCAGCGGCTTTTCAAGCTTCTGGCGCTGCTTCTGATAATCCATGCCGCCAACGGCACTGGCCACCCTCAGGGAGGTGTGCGTCATCAGCGCTTTTGCATCCTTCTCGATCTGCAGGGCCAGCTCGCGTGTCGGGGCGATGATCAATGCTCTGGGCGCGCCCGGCTTTTGACCGTCCGGCGCCGGCTCTTCCAGGAAATAGGCCAGAATGGAGATCAGAAAGGCTGCGGTCTTGCCGGTTCCCGTCTGCGCCTTGCCGACCACGTCGCCGCCCAGCAGGGTATGGCGCAGTGCTTCCGCCTGGATGGGCGTGCAGTAGTGAAAACCCTGCTCGGCAATGGCCTGCATCAGGGGCATCGGCAGATTGAAGTCCTGAAAGCGCCATTTGCCCGCCACGGCGGGCACATCAGGCAGGCTGGCGGCGACGTCGCTGCCTGCGGCTGACGAGCCATCCTGCGCGCTGGCGGTCTGTGCATTGTTGCCATTGCGGGACTGGCTGCGGCGCGGCTTGCGACGGCGACGCTTGGGCCGACGATTGGCATTGGTGGGCGCCTCTGCCGACGTCTGTGCCGGCTGAGGGTTTTCCGACTCACTCATATGCTGCGATCACTTTGGATTGAGATGAATAGACAAGATAACGGTTCATTGTATCAGCACCACTGACCCAGTTGTGCATCAACCGCGTCCGACACAAGCCAGCACGCGTGCAAATTGTTAAACTGCATGTCACTGCAGCACACTGCTTCAGGCTGGAAACGAGAGGTTTTTATGACCCGTCGCAAGAAGACGCGCTCGCTGGCCGACAAGGTGACAATCCGTACCGGCAAGCGCAAGGATTACCGCCGCTGGCGGCATGACAATCCCGATGAAGTCGCATCCACACCGCGATTTGCGGCCAAAAAGCGCGATCAGCGCAAGAGCCAGGCGGCCAGCAAGCTGGAGCGCCAGCGCCGCGAGGGCGTCACGCTGCCGCTGCATCCGCAGGACAATAATGTGCCCTCCGATTCTTCACAAGACAGCTGACATGCGCCTGGTTTCATTCAACATCAACGGTATCCGTGCCCGCCAGCATCAACTTGAAGCGCTGGTGGAAACCCATGCACCCGACATCATTGGCCTGCAGGAGACCAAGGTACAGGACAGCGAATTTCCGCTCGATGCGGTGGCAGGCCTTGGCTATCACGTGCATTACCACGGCCAGAAGGGCCACTACGGTGTGGCACTCCTGACCAGACAGGCGCCGTCACGGGTACAGCTCGGACTTCCGGATGACGATGAGGACGCACAGCGGCGCATGATTGCGATCACGCTGGAGACGTCATCCGGCCCGCTGACCGTCTACAACGGGTATTTCCCGCAGGGCGAGAGCATTCACCACCCGACCAAGTTCCCCAACAAGCGTCATTTCTATGATCAGCTATCGCGCCATCTCGAGCAGCAGCATCGCTCCGAGGAACAGATCGCGGTCATGGGGGATTTCAATATCTCTCCGGCCGACATTGATATCGGTATTGGTGAATCCGCTCGCAAGCGCTGGCTGAGAGAAGGCAAGACAAGCTTCCAGCCCGAGGAGCGCAGCTGGCTCGAGCGTCTGACCAGCTGGGGATTCGAGGATAGCTATCGTCGCTGTTACCCGCAGCGTGATGACCTGTTCAGCTGGTTTGACTACCGCTCAAAGGGCTTTGAGCGCGACCCCAGAAGAGGGCTTCGTATCGACTACATTCTGACCAGTACGGGGCTGTCGCCTCGCGTTCAGGATGCCGGAATCGATTACGATCTGCGCGCCATGGCAAAACCATCGGATCACGCACCGGTCTGGACCCGCCTGAACATGGACTAACGTTCGTCGCACGATGAACGTTTCACCACACGGTCCGCCCTGTCGCGGGCCGTGTGGCGTTCCGTCCTTTAAAACTCGTGGTCAGCGCATTGATACCTGCGACGAGAGATCGGGCCGTGAACGGTCGCTATCGATCAGTGCCAGCCATTGTCCGGCCTGTTCGGCGCTACCGTCGAACTGCTCGGCCTGCCGAAAGACCTGCTGCGCCTGATCAAGACGCCCCTGTTCGTAGACCGCAACGCCTTCCATCAGCAGCAGCTGGCCGGGGTCGTCGCCGCCTCTGGCGCGCGCCTTCGCAAAGCCCTGCTCGGCCTGTCCCCAGGCGCCCCAGCCGTAGGCGAGATCACCCAGCATGTACCAGTCGTGAGCCTCGTTGGTACGCTCGGCCACCGTCTGCCAGGCCCTGAGTGCCTGCTGATGGTCGCGGGTCTGTGCCCAGGCACGTGCCAGCAGACGACGATGGGCGTCACTGTCCTTGATATCGCCGTTATCCAGCGCTTCTGACAGCATTTCGGCGGCGCGCGCCGGGGTGCCACCGGCCATGTGCAGTTTTGCCCGGTTCAGCAGAGCGTCTTCTCCCTTGAGGATACCCCGCTGCCAGCCGGCTTCCCAAAGCGCGGCCGCACGCCCCGGCTTCCCGATGCGCTGATAGAGCGCCGCGGCCTGCTGCCAGCGTGCCGGGTCACTGTCATCCTGCGCCAGCTGCGCCTCGACCACGCTGGAGGCGTCCTCGAGCTGCCCTGACTGCTGATAGACACTCGCCGCCAGCGCCAGCTGTTTGTCGCTCGGCGATGAATCGCTGGCACGAGCCAGCCGGACCCAGCGAAGCGCCTCGTCCCACTGCTCAAGACGCGCATGGATGCGCGCGCCCAGCCAGAGATCCTTCGGCCCGAGTGATGCCTGCCCCTGCCAGCGGTCAAAGAGATCCGCCGCCTGCTCGAACTGTCGGGCCTGAACCCGCAGCCTTGCCTCCTGCTCGAGCCACTGCAGGCGCTGTGACAGCGGCGCCGTATCGATGGCACGAGCCTGATAGAGCAGATCCGCTGCCCGACCGGGCTGATCCATGCGCTGGGCGGCGCTGGCGGCCAGCTGCAGATAGAGCGCCCTGGCCCACTGATCACCCTGACTGCTGCCGGCGCTCGAAGCGTGGGCACGCGCCGACTCCACAACCTGCTGGTAATGACCGTTTGAAAGCTCGCGCTCCAGCCCCTGAAGCCGATCAATGCTCTGCTGGGAAAGCGCCGGTCCGGCGGCCGTGGCGCGCTGTTCGCCGCCCAGCAGCATGGCAAGCCCTACCCCCATGGCCATCAGCACTTTCAATGGCCCCTGACGATGCGTCCCATGACGACGATGACTGTGTCGAAACATGACATTTACCTCAGCTTGAAGACCAGCCGCTGGCGTGTACGCCCCGGCGCATCCCGAGTCGGGAACTGCCACTGCTCGATAGCATCGCGAGCAGCACTGTCAAAAACACCGCCAGGCTCCGACGCCGTCACCTGAATGGAGTCTGCGTTGACACTACCATCGGTGTTGATCGTAAAGGTCAGCTCGACAAAGCCTTCCTCTCCGCGCCGCCGGGCCCGCATCGGATATTGCGGCTGTACCCGGTTGGTAGGCTGTGCCTGTACCGTCCCCCCGCCCTGGGCGGCAGAGGCGCCCTCCGGTGTACCACCGCTTCGTTCACCCTGCTGCTCGCTTTGCTGCGTGCCCTGTGAGGCCGGCGTCGGCGTGGACTGCTCCTGAGGCGGCGTGGGCGTTGGACGCGGTCTGGGCTCGGGTTTTGGCTGGGGTTTCGGATCTGGCCTTTCCACCTCGAGTTCCGGCAGGTTGTCGTTCATGTCGACATCCGCGGCCTCGGGATCACTGACGTCCTGCGTCTGCAGTGCAATATCGCTTTGCACATCTTCTGCAGGCTGAGGTGCCGGCGCCGGACGAGACGGTGCTGCCGGTGGCGGTGGCGGCGGTGCCGCCGCGGCGATATCGTTCGAGGCCTCCGGTGCCTGAGCCGGTGCCGCCACGTCGTCAACGACCGCCATGGTCATGGTCTCCTGAGGCGTCTCACGAGGCTCCGGGGGCGCGACCATCATGGCCAGCCCCCAGAACAGCAGCAACGCAAGAGCCAGCGCGCCCAGAAGCGCAAGCGCCTGACGCATCAGCCATCCCCCTGCGAGGCGGCCACCGCCACGTTCTCGACGCCCGCCTGGCGAATGCGATCCATGGTCTGAATCAGCAGGCCGGTCTGTGAGGCGCGATCGGCCTGAATGACGACGTTACCTTCGCTGCCCGAGAGCGCCTGACGCACGCGATCGCCCACGGCATTGCTGTCCACGGCCTGTCCGTCGACCCAGATGGCGCCTTCGGATGTAATGGCCACCAGCACCTGCGTATCGTTGCGCTGGGTGGCCTCGCTGGACTCGGGACGCTCGATCTCCACCCCGCTTTCCCGCACAAAGCTTGTGGTCACGATAAAAAAGATCAGCATGATAAAGACCACATCCAGCATCGGCGTCAGATCGACCCCGGTGGTCTCTTCTTCCATGCGGGCTCGACGTCTACGCATGATCGATCTCCGTGGCTCGGGTCAGTCGATCGTGAAGATGCTGATCCTCACGCCGCACGATATGTTCAAACCGGCTGGTAAAAAGAATACCCACCACGGCAACCGCCATGCCGGCAAGGGTTGGCAACGTGGCACGCGCCACGCCGTCGGACATGCTGCGTGCCTGTCCGACCCCGGTAATGGAAAGCGTATCAAAGACCTGGATCATGCCGGTCACGGTGCCGACCAGCCCCAGCAACGGACACAGCGCCACCAGCAGCTTCAGCCACGGTAATGAGGCCCTCAACGCGCTGATCAGTTCACCACACCAGCATTCACGCAGGGTGCGCGCACTCCAGCTGACATGCTCGTGACGGCTCTGCCAGCGCACCACCAGGTTCCGGCGCTGGCGACGATAGCGCCACTGCCAATAGATCAACCGCTCCAGCGCCAGAGTGAACAACAACACGGCCACCAGCGCGATCACCACCAGTACGGGGCCACCCGCATTGGCCAGCCGAGCGATGGGGTGTACCAATGCCTCGATCATGACGCACTTCCATGCCGACGGGTGTCGCTTTCCAGCCCGGCCTGCTGCTCGTCCAGTCGATCGGCCAGGTGAGCGCTGGCCTGTCTCTCCAGCAGGTTCATCAGGTTGCGGCTGCGGCTATTGAGGGCGGTATTGGCAAAGAGCAGCGGAATCGCCACGACCAGACCCAGTACGGTAGTTACCAGTGCCTGACTGATGCCGCCAGCCATCATCTTGGGGTCGCCGCTGCCAAATACCGTAATGGCCTGGAAGGTGCCGATCATGCCGGTAACCGTACCCAGCAGTCCCATCAGAGGGGCAATGGCAGCGATCACCTTGACCACGGCCTGCCCACGTTCGAGACCGGGCTGCTCGGCCAGCAGCATCTCATCCATGCGCGCTTCGAGCACTTCCGGCTCATGGTAGCGTCGCTGCTGTCCGAAGCGCTTGAGCACCCGCCCCAACGGATTGTCATCGCGCAGGTCCTCGAATCGGCGGGCCTGCTGCCGGGTCCGGGCGCTGACCAGAGCCAGCCAGCCAAACTGTGCCAGCGCGATCAAAAGCCCCACAGCGCCCAGCGCCAGCGTAATGTAGCCAATCACGCCGCCCTGCTGAATGCGCGCCACCAGCGACGGCTGCTGAGCCAGCGCCTGCAGCACCTCGCCATTGGTCGGGTCCAGCACCATGGTGTCGCCATCCCCATCGGCCAGTGCTTCAAGCCTGCTTGAAACGTTGCCCGGCGTATGCGCGGCCACAGACAGCGGCCGATCCTCGTCGGGCGCCCGCAGCAGATCACCTTCGCTGAAGGCACTCATGCCGCCCAGACGCACGACATCGCGCTGGGTGATATTGCCATCCTGCCCCGCCACGGGCAGTTGCAGGTGCTCGAGCTGTGCGCTGCGCGCGATCAGTTGACTCATGCCGCTGGCGTACTGCTCGAGATCATCGGTAGAGGCAATGCTGTCGGCTTGAAGCTCTGGAAGTCCGATATCGCCACCCAGTGTCAGCCAGCTGTTGTGCAGACTGTCGCGGGTGTCATCGATCTGGCGACGCAGACGATCAAACATGGGTTGAAGATCATTGCCTTCAGCGCTTCGCTGCTTGTTGATGTCGGCAATGGCCGATTCCTGACGCTGACGCCTGCTGTCGAGACTGTCACGGCGCTCCTGAGCCTGTTGCTGACGTGCTTCAGCCTCCGTCACTGCCTGCTCGAGTTGCTCGCGATCATCAAGCAGATCATTGAGGCGCGACATATCGCGCTGACGCGCCTGCTCGGAACTCTGCTGATAGTTCTGAACGATGTCCTCAAGTGAGGGCGCCGCCTGGTCGGCGGCGAAGGCCGGCAGCGCCACGCTCATCATCAGCGCCAGGGCAGCGCCCGTCAGAGCCCCGGTCATGTGCTTCACCACGGTCATGAAGATGCTCCCTGCGATGCGGATTCAGAGGATGTGTCATCCGCATCAACGGATAACGGCAGCGACAGCAGCTCGGGCGCGCGCTGGTCGTTGGCAATGCGAATGCCGCGATTGACCATGGTGCGCTGAGCGCTGTCCAGGGCGTGCCACTGACGGTCCCGGTTTTTCCAGACACCGCCCTGCTCACCATCGGGGGTGAGGTAGTAAAAGCCGACTCGACCCATGCGCAAAAACTGGACATCGCTTTGCTGGTTGTCCCGGGTCAGACGACCGCGCCAGCTGTCCATGTCATGCCCGTAATCAAGCTCCGTACGCCAGACGGAAAGCAGCTGCTCCATACGCTTGTCTTCGGAGACGGTTGGGTCGGCAATCGTGCGTTCAAGACTGTCCAGACGGGCCATGCGCTCGTCGCGGTGAAAGGGAATATCGGCCTCGACCAGCGCCCGCAGGCGATCGACCATGCCCTGCAGCGTGTCGGGCAACGCCTCACGGGTGTCATCAAGCGTCTCGAGGGCATGCTGCTGGCGGTCAATACGCTGCTGCTGTTCATCCAGTGTCGAGGCGAGCTGAGTGTTATAGCGTTCAAGACGCTGCGTCGATGACTGCGCGTCGCGAAGCCTTGTCAAAAGCTCGCGCGTTTCATCGTCGGCCTGATCGATACGTGTCTGAATGGCCTGCTGCTGCTGCTGTTGCTGAGCGGTTTCATCACGAAGTGACGACGCCTCTGCCAGCGTCGGTAATGCCATTAGCGTCATCAGGGAAAAGGCAGCGCCTCTCAGGCAACAATTACGACGTTGGGTCCTCACATGGTTCTCCAGGAAGAGGCGTACAGTAAAAAAGGGAGCGATACGAACGGGCGATGCCGGATACCCAGGGAAACTTAATAGAAACAAGAACAATTATCAAATGATCATTGATAACATCCCCATAATGGCACGGTTTCTATCCGCTATCGGGCGTTACCCACAAAAAAGCCGGCACTGGGCCGGCTTGTGGCTGTCTCTGGGACAGCGGATCAAAGCTTGCGTTCAAGCTCCGGCAAAGCCTGAAACAGATCGGCCACCAGACCGTAGTCGGCCACCTGAAAGATCGGGGCCTCTTCGTCGGAGTTGATGGCCACGATAATCCTTGAGTCCTTCATGCCGGCCAGATGCTGTACTGCCCCGGAAATGCCGGCCGCGATATAAAGCTCCGGCGCCACCATCTTGCCGGTCTGACCGACCTGAAGATCATTGGGCACGTAACCTGCGTCTACCGCTGCCCGCGAGGCGCCCACGGCGGCACCGAGACGATCGGCCACGCCTTCGATCAGACGGAAATTCTCGGCGCTGCCAAGCCCCCGTCCGCCGGAGACAATCACGCGTGCCCCGCCCAGTTCGGGCCGCTCACCGCCAGCCAGCTGCTCATTAACGAAGGTGGTCATTCCCTGCTCGCCGGTGCTGGCAGCGCTTGAAACGCTGGCAGCATCCTGTTCTCCCACCGGCTCAAAGGCCGTCGGACGAATGGTCATGACCTTTTTGTCATCCAGGCTGCGCACCGTGGCCAGCACGCTACCGGCATAGATGGGACGAACGAACGTGTCAGCGGATTCGACAGCAATGACATCGGAGATCTGCCCGACGCCCAGAAGCGCTGCCACACGAGGCATGACGTTTCGACCACTGGTGGTCGAGGCGCATAGAAGGTGCGTGTAGGGCGCTGCCAGCGACACGACCAATGCGCCCATGTTTTCCGCCAGCATGTGATCAAAGGCGCTGTCTTCAACGCTGATCACGCCGGCGACACCTGTCAGACGCGCCGCCTGTTGCGCAGCTTCACCCGACTGGCTACCGGCCACTAGCACATCAATGCTGCCGCCGAGTCTACCGGCGGCGTCCAGCACCCGTGCCGTGGCGCTGGAAAGATGGCCCTTCTCCTGCTCGGCGATGACCAGAATACGTGCGTCGCTCATCAGATCACCTTCGCTTCGTTCTTGAGTCTATCGATCAATTCATCCACCGATTCCACGCGCACCCCGGCCTGACGCTCTCTGGGAATATCCACCCGGACCAGCGTCTGACGAGGGGTCACCTCAACGCCCAGCTCGTCTATTTCAAGGCTCTCGATGGGTCGCTTCTTTGCCTTCATGATGGCAGGCAGTTTGGCGTAGCGCGGCTCGTTGAGACGCAGATCGGTAGTGACCACCGCCGGCAGTGACATCGACAGTGTCTCCAGCCCGCCATCAATTTCGCGGGTGACCTGCAGTCGCTCGCCTTCGATGACAATTCTCGAGGCAAACGTGGCCTGTGGCATCTGCGTCAGCGCCGCCAGCATGGGACCGGTCTGACTGCTGTCGCTGTCGATGGACTGCTTGCCCAGAAGGACCAGCCCGGGGGATTCACGCCTGACCACTTCCGCCAGCACGCGAGCAGCGCCCAGCGAATCCACTGCCGTATCGCTGTTAACGTGGATGGTCCGGTCAGCGCCCAGTGCCATGGCGGTACGCAGCTGCTCCTGCACGCTTTTGTCACCGATGGACACGGCCACCACCTCATCGGCGATGCCCTGCTCCTTCAGCCGAACGGCTTCCTCCAGCGCGATTTCACAAAATGGGTTCATGGCCATTTTGGCGTGCGTCAGATCCACGTCACTATGGTCTTCCCTGATGCGCACACGAACGTTGTGATCAATCACGCGCTTGATGGCGACGAGTACTTTCATGCCTTCCTCGTGGTGTCGAATATCTCGAAATTCGTCAATGTTACCGCTTTTGAAAACGGCAAGGGATTCTGAAACGGTTGATGCATGACAACTGCCGATCTACATGGGGATGTCGCGGGTTCGGGACAATCGATCACCCCTGAAAAAGACGTTCGGATTGGGACGGACCACGACTTGATGCGATAATCAGGCATCCTTTAATCCCCTGAAGCTGCTCATGAAAGCGGCTGAGAATCATTGCTATCCAAAGCGTTAGTGTAACACGCCAGACGTCATCAGGATGGGGGAATGAATCACGCACAAGGAGTTGCGCAATGGACAGAGAGTCCATGTCATTTGACGTGGTGATTGTAGGTGCAGGTGTTGCCGGACTTTCCGCCGCCTGCCGGCTGATGCAGGCCGCTCATGATCAATCACAGGAGATCAGCGTCTGCGTATTGGAAAAGGGTGCCGAAGTGGGCGCCCATATCCTGTCGGGCGCCGCCTTTGATCCGCGGGCCCTTGAGGAACTCTTTCCGGATTGGAAGGCGCGTGGCGCACCGCTGAACACGCCGGCGCAGCGCGACGAACTTTTATATCTGCGTGACAGCGAGCGTGCCGTGCGCTTTCCCGATGCGCTGGTGCCGCCGTCCATGCTCAATGAAGGCAGCTATCTGATCAGCGCCGGCGATCTGTGCCGCTGGCTGGCCGAGCAGGCCGAAGCGCTGGGGGTCGATATCTTCCCGGGGTTTGCCGCCCAGTCACTGATGTTTGGTGAACACAATGAGATTACCGGCGTAATTACCGGTGACATGGGCCTTGATCACGACGGTCACCCCAAACCGGCCCATGAGCCGGGTATTGAACTTTACGGACGCTACACCCTCTTTGCCGAGGGCGCACGCGGCCATCTGGGTCAGGAGCTGATCAAGCATTACGATCTGGCGGCTGGACGTGACGAACAGCACTACGCCATCGGCTTCAAGGAGCTCTGGGAAGTGCCCGTCGAGCAGCACGAGCCGGGGCTGGTGATCCACACCGCCGGCTGGCCGCTGTCCTCCGAGGCACACGGTGGCAGTTTTCTGTATCACGGCAGCGACCGACAGGTCATGATCGGTCTGATCGTGGATCTGGCTTACGACAACCCGTGGCTCTCGCCCTTCGATGAATTCCAGCGCATGAAGCATCACCCGGAGATGTCACGTCATCTCGAGGGCGGGACGCGAATCGCTTTCGGAGCGCGAGCCATCACCAAGGGCGGCCTCAACAGCCTGCCGGAGATGACGTTCCCCGGCGGCCTTCTGATCGGCTGCGATGCCGGCACACTGGATTTTTCCCGCATCAAGGGGCTTCACATGGCGATGAAGTCCGGCATGCTGGCCGCTGAAAGCGTGGTGACAGCGCTTGCCGGTGGCGATGAAGGTGGCGGTACGCTGACCGATTTCAAAACGCGCTTTGAGAGCAGCTGGGCCCACGAGGCGCTGGCGAAACACCGCAACTTTGGCCCGGCAATGCATCGCTTTGGCATGGTGGCAGGCGGTGCGTGGAATTTTCTGGAGCAGAAGCTGCGCCTGCCGCTGCCCGTACTGCACGATACCGCTGCGGACCATGCGCGCCTCAGGCCTGCGGAAGAAGCCCGAAAAATTGATTACCCACGCCCTGATGGCGTGCTCTCCTTTGACAAGCCCTCGTCGGTGTATCTCTCCAATACGCACCATGAAGAGGACCAGCCCTGCCATCTCCAGCTGTATGACGCCAGCGTTCCCATCGAGGTCAACCTGCCCCGCTACGCAGAGCCGGCCCAGCGCTACTGCCCCGTGGGCGTGTATGAGGTCGTTGAGGACAGCAATGGCGCGCCCCGCTTCCAGATCAACTTCCAGAACTGCATCCACTGCAAGACCTGCGACATCAAGGACCCCGCCCAGAACATCCGCTGGGTGACGCCGGAAGGCGGCAACGGGCCGGGCTATCCCAACATGTAATCCTGCAGAATGCCGTCACGCCAAAAGGCCCCGACAACTGAACATCGGGGCCTTTTCATTATCAAGACGCGGTCCAATCAGATCGTGGGGGCGCTGGTATCGGTTGCCACGGGTCGAGCGGGATCCCGGCTCCACTCACTCCATGATCCCGGATAAAGGCGCGGCAGCGGCCGGCCCAGCGCCGCATGCGCCAGAATGATCATGCAGGCAGAAATGCCGGAGCCGCAGTAGGCGATGGTCGACTGTCCCGTCGAAGGCATCAGCTGCTCAAGGGCCTCGCTCTGTGACAGGCAGTTGTCACTGTCGAGCAGCGAAGCCCCCGGCACGTTGAGGGCGCCAGGGATATGCCCCGCCACCTGATCGATCGGCTCGCTCTCGCCGCGATAGCGCGTGGGCGGGCGGGCATCCAGCAGCAGGACGTCGCCCTCAGCCACATCATCGGCAATGGCGATCATCTGATGCTGAAAATCGCACTGCCAGTCGCTGGGCGATGGCGCCTCTGGTGCGTCATGCTCCAGCGCTCCACCCACGGCCTGCCATACCTGGATACCGCCGTTGAGGACATAAACGTTGTCATGGCCGGCCCAGTGCAGCATCCACCAGGCACGCGCTGCGGCCAGCTGACCGCCCAGATCGTCATAAACGATCACCCGGGTCTCGGGCGTAATGCCCCAGCCCTGCAGGGTCGTCTGCCAGGTGTCAGGCGCCGGCAGCGGATGACGGCCGCCCTTTGCCCCGCCCGCGGGCGCAGACAGATCCTCATCCATATCGGCAAGCAGCGCGCCGGGTAGATGGCCTTCCTGATAAAGGCGTGCACCCGCCCGGGCATCATCCAGCCGCGCCCGACAGTCAAGAATAACCAGCGGGGTGTCATCGCGCTGCCACATCAAAAGGGTAGTGACGTCTGTCAATGCAGTGATCATGAAAACTCCCTGGATTTAACTGACGCGCTCGATCGGCGCGCGTGAAGCAATGAGTCGGCGACGGCCGGCCTGATGAAACATGACTTCCAGCACACAGCGCTCGCGATCTCCCTCGACCAGCTCGATACGCCCTTCCCCGAACACAGCATGGCGTACCTGCTCCCCCGGCCGCCAGTCACCGGCCTGCGACAGCACCGTCTGCGCTTTTTGCCCGGCAGTAGCCCGAAATGAGGCGTCCGCCCCGATGCCATCAAGATAGCGGTTCACCAGTGACGGGTCGCGCACGCCGGGCGCCGTCTTTTGTCCTGAGTCGAGGGCACGGGTCAGCTTGATACTGTCTTCCCAGGCGGCCTCTTCCACAAAGCGACTGATGCGACGCGGCATCGGGTCGGAGAGCAGCAGCAGCCGTTCCCGGGCGCGGGTAATCCCGACATAGAAAAGCCGGCGCTCCTCTTCCAGCGCCTGTGGCGTCAGCGGATTCTCTCTGGAATAGAGGGGAAAGTCTTCCTCATTGAGGCCCGCCAGCACCACCATCGGCCACTCAAGCCCCTTGGCACCATGGATGGTCGAAAGCAGCACGCCCTGCTCCTTATTGATGACCGGGTCCTTGAGCAGTGCAATGAAGCCCTCCGGATCGTCGGCCAGCTCACCCGCCTGCTCGATCAGAACGTCCAGCAGGCGAATATCCTCTTCTCCCTTGTCACGGCGGGCAGCCGCACGGCGCAGCAGCTTTTCTGCCTCCAGCGTTTCTACCACGTGGGAAAGCACATCAGCCGGCGCCTGATCTCGCATGGCAGGCAGTTTTTGCAGCAGTGCCCAGCGTTTCCTGAGATGGCGTCGCTGAAAGGGTTTGAGCCCTTCCAGCACGATATGATGCTCGGGCCAGCGGCCGGTGCGCGCAAGCTCTGCCGTCAGCGGCGCTAGACGGTCCTGACTGACAAAGGCACTGGGCTGGCTGTAAAGCAGCAGCAGATGTTCGCTGTCATTGAGAAGCTCCGGACGCCGGGTCAGCTCCAGATAGCCCGCCAGTGCCCTGACCAGCGGCAGACGAAAGACAAAACGGTCCTGCTGGCCCAGCTGAAAGGGGATGCCGGCGCGCAAAAGGCGCAGCTGTACGGGCACACTGAGTGACCAGCTGCGCACCAGTACCACGCAGGACTTCAGATCCCGCCCGTGGTCCTGCCACTCCTGAAGCACACGCACCAGGCGCGTGCCGTCGCTGTCGCACTCGACCTGCGTTGTCGGATTGTCCGGCGCCGATAGCGTCAGCTGATCCGCAGCGCCAGCGTTATTGCGAATCACATGGTTGGCCATCAGGGAGACGGCATGACCATGGCGAAAGGTCCAGCTCAGCGGATAGTCGGTCGGCGTCCCAAACAGCTCGCCAAAGCGGGCATTCATGGCATCCGGTCGCGCCCCGCGCCATTCATAGATGCATTGATTGGCATCGCCGACGGCCATCACGCTGGCCCGCTTGCCCGCCAGCATCGATAAAAGACGCAGCTGTACTTCATTGATGTCCTGGTATTCGTCAACAATGATGTGATCAAGACGACCCTGTATTCGTGCGCGTGCGGCGTCATCACGAATCAGTGCCCGCAGCGGGCGATAGAGCAGATCGGCGTAGGTCATGACGCCCTGTTCGTGCATCTGGCGCTCCATCTCCAGAAAGGCCGATACGAAATGGCGGGTCTCGGCGCCGTAATCGCCCTGGTCATGCAGTCGGGCCGGCGGCAGGCACTCCGACTTGACCAGGTCACAGAACTGCAGCAGCGCCTCGATGCGCTCTTCTTCCAGCGCCAGCGCCAGTTGAGCGGGCTCGTCGGCGAGCAGGCGCTGCAGCACCTGACGCGCCAGACGTTCCCGCTGCCACTCCCCGTCGAGCAGTCGACGCGTGGGCAGCGCGCCCCAGCGCATCAGGCTCTGCCCGAGTCGATGACCTATGGAGTGAAAGGTGCGTACCTGCGGCAATTGGCTGCCGGAAGGCGCCAGAAGGCGCAGCCGCGCCGCAAAATCCTCACGGGCGGCACGGTTGAACATCAGAATCAGGATACGGTCGGCCGGTGTGCCGTTTGCCATGAGATGGAGCACCCGCGCGACCATGGTCGATGTCTTGCCGGCCCCGGCCACGGCAAAAACGCGCGCGTGCCCATCGCCGTGTTCAACCACCGCCTGCTGCTGCTCGGTCAGCGTCATGAGGGCACTTGTGTGTCGTCGGCATTCATGGGCGCCCCGAGCGGCTGCCAGTGACCGCCGCTATACAGCCCCATGTGCAGGCGCCCCTGACCATCCTCGAAGCACTCGGCCTGCTCGACAAGGTAATACCAGCACGGTCGCGACAGCCTAGCCGACAGGCCATGACGCAGGCTGACCCGCGGGACATCCGAATCGTCGTCGATGATCAGGCGGCAGTCGGCGCCCAACGCCGCCGACTCTCCGGTCTGCGTGGTCACGACCCATTGGCTGTCGCCACTTTCTAGCACATGACGATCGGCTGCCACGATCAGCAACGGACAGTCCTCGACCCGGATGCGCCATTTTTCCACCGGCGTGACCAGATAGTACTCACCGTCCTCTTCACGCCTCAGCAAGCGTGACAGGGTCAGCAGCACACGCAGATGCTCGACTCTGGCGCCCTCATGCCACCAGACACCATGACGATCCACCACCATGTCCAGCGCCCCGGACAGAGGCGGATGCCAGCATTCCAGAGGTAGCGGCTGCTTATCGGTCTGAACCGTCAGAAGTCTCTCCAATGGCACGATGGGCTCCTCAGGCCGTCACGAGGCTTGAAACGGCGTCATTGACAGGGCTGGCGCGGCGAAAGAGCCGATGAAAATTGGCAGTGGTCTGCATGGCCACTTCATCGAGGCTGATGTTGCGCTCACAGGCGATGACACGAGCCACTTCCAGCACGCGGGCCGGCTCGTTGGGCCGGCCCCTGTACGGCACCGGCGACAGCCACGGGCTGTCGGTTTCCAGTAGCAGACGATCAAGCGGCAGTGCCCGTGCCAGATCTCGCAGCTTATGGGCACTGGCAAAGGTCACGATGCCGGAAAGGGAGATCATGAAACCGTGGGCCACAGCGTGGCGCGCCATGTCGATATCCTCGGTAAAGCAGTGCAATACGCCGCCAACGGCTGGATCAAGATGCTGCTCGATCATCGCCATCGTTTCTTCGCGCGCACCGCGAGTATGAACGCTGACCGGCAGTTCGGCCGCACGGGCCGCCTGCAGATGTCGCTCAAAGCGCATCAGCTGAACATCGCGCTGCACTCGAAGTGCGCCCTGCGCGTCAGGCTGGAAATCCAGTCCGATTTCACCGACGACCACCGGCTCGAATTGCTCGATGCACGCCGTGATCTCTTCAAGCGTCGGCTCGTGGTCAGGAATCTGCATGGGGTGGACGCCGGCGCCATAAAAGACATCCTCATGGCGCCGCCCCAGCGCTGCAAGCCCCGGCACGCCTTCCAGCGTCGTGGCGACCGCCAGAAAACCACGTACACCGGCTTCGCGGGCACGCGCAAGGACATCGTCTACATCACCGTTTTCAGCATCGAGACGATCAAGATGACAGTGGGAATCGATCAATACCGAAGGCCATGACAATTGTTCGGCAGACTGGCTCATTGCTTCTACCCGCTTGAAGATAACTAGGCGGGTAATTATCGCAGATCATCGACTTTCACGGGGACAAAAGATGCAATGCTACTGATGTCGCCACGCGAGATAACGGTATAAAAAAACAAATTCATTGAGCTTCTCACCTATCGTCGTCAGGCCAGAAGTGCTTCGATATGTTCACGCAGGGCATGCTCTTCTGCATCAAGGTGCACGCCAATGCCACCATCGCGCTGACCGGCAGCGCCGGAGGGTGATAACCAGACCACGATGCCCGATGCCGGGCGCGCGGCCTCTTCCTCGGGAAGCGTCAGCAGCAGGTAGACCCGCTGTCCAAGTCGATGGCGAGTCGGGGTAGGAACAAAAAGACCACCACGCTCAAGAATCGGCATCCATGCGTTTTTAAGCGTATCCGTGTCCTTGAACACAAGAGATAAAGCTCGGGCACTCATGAAAACCTCCTGTCGGGAAAGTGATGCCTCCCTTATCGGCTGCTGGCCACAGAAGTTGCGCTGAAGATCATGAGCGTAATAACGCCGACCATCGTATCAGCCAGGACTCGATCACCAGCTGGGCATTGGGGTTACCGCCCGCAGCCAGCAGGCGCCGCTGTTCGTGGGCGTAATCCAGAAGGCGAAACCAGTCCCGAATGCGACCGTTCTTGATGGCCTGGCGGTACAGCGGCATGAGATCCCGGTTGCGCACGCTCTCCGTGTCACCCGATACGCCCAGTCGAATCAGGTCCTCGAGCCAGAGCACGCCATGCCACAGGATGTCGCTCAGGGCCTGCTTATCCAGTCGCGCTGCCTCTGCCACCGGATCGCCACCACGCACCAGCGATTCGAAAAGCTCGCGCAGATCCTGACGCAGCTGACGGGCTTCGGGTGCTGCCAGATCGCGCGCCAGCAATGGACGGCCGCCAGCCACCTGCCACCAGAACTCTGCCTGCTGCCGGTCTTCAAGTTCACCGGTCAGCCATGCCATGGATGACGCACGCTCGGGCTGCGGATGTGACCACTGCTGGCAGCGGCTGCGAATGGTGGGTAGCGTGCGCGAGGGGATATCGCTTTGCAGAATAAACAGCGTTTCTCTGCCCGGCTCCTCGAGACTTTTCAGCAGCGCATTGGATGCGGCCACGGTCATCGCCTCGGCCGGTGCCAGATGAATGATGCGATAGCCGCCCTGCTGGGCCGTCTGGGAAACGAAGGCGTTGATATCGCGAATGGCATCAATACGAATCTGCTTGCCGCGCTCGGCGGGCATGATCTCCATGAGATCGGGATGATAGCCCGACATCAGCATCTGGCAGGCGTGACACGCGCCACAAGCGGTATCCCCGGGCGCCTGACAGAGCTGACGGGCAATCAGGGCCTGCGCCAGACGCTCCTTGCCGAGTCCAGCAGGGCCGGTCAGCATGAGCGCATGCGGCAGACGCGATTCGTTGGCAAGGGCTATCAGCCGCTGCCAGATCGATGTCTGCCACGGCCAGGGGGTCATGTCCATGACGCAATCTGCTGGTCGAGCAATACGGCGATATCACGCTGCACCTGCTCAAGCGGCTGCGCAGCATCGACGGCCACGATGCGTTCGGGCGCCTGCTCGGCCCGCGCTCGATAGCCCTGTCGAACCCGTTCAAAGAAGTCGCTTCTTTCGCGCTCGAAGCGGTCACGCTCCCCGCCCCGCGCGGCCAGCCGGTCAGCGGCATGCGCTATCGGCATGTCGAGCCAGAGGGTGAGTTCCGGCGTCAGTCCCTGCTGTACGAACTGCTCCAGAAGGGCAATACGTTCGGAAGCGATGCCGCGCGCGCTGCCCTGGTAGGCAAAGGTGGCATCGGTAAACCGGTCGCTGACCACCCATTCTCCCCGGGCAAGCGCAGGGCGAATGACACGGGCCAGATGCTGGGCGCGGCCGGCAAATACCAGCAGCAGTTCCGCCAGATCATCAAGGGGATCACTGTCATCACCGGCAAGCAAAAGCGCGCGAATACGCTCCGCCGTGGGCGTTCCACCGGGCTCTCGCGTAGTCACCACGCGAATACCATGAGCCTGAAGATAGTCGCGAACGAAGGAGAGATTGGTACTCTTGCCGGCACCCTCCCCGCCCTCCAGAGTAATAAAGCGGCCTGGCTGGGTCATGGCAACTCTCAACGATTCAGAATATAGCGACGTACCGCCGCATTGTGCTCTTCAAGCGTGGCGGAGAACTGATGCTCGCCATTGCCTTTGGAAACAAAATAGAGCTCATCCCCCTCGGCCGGGTTGACCGCGGCTTCCAGAGAAGCACGTCCGGGCATGGCAATGGGCGTAGGCGGCAGGCCGTGAATGACGTAGGTATTCCAGCGGGTGGACTTCGTCAGATCGGCGCGTGTCAGTGAACCGCTATAAGCCTGTCCCAGCCCGTAGATCACGGTTGGATCCGTCTGAAGACGCATTCCCTTTTCAAGCCGACGAACAAAGACACCCGAGATCCGGGTCCGTTCGGCAGGGGCTCCGGTCTCCTTTTCGATCAGGGAGGCCAGTATCAGTGCTTCATAGGGGCTGTCGATCGGCAGCCCGGGCTGGCGATCGGTCCAGATTTCATCAAGCGTATTGACCATTCGCTCATGGGCACGCTTGAACAGCTCCAGATCGGTTGCCCCCTTGCGCCACTGATAGGTATCCGGAAAAAACCAGCCTTCGGGGAATTCGCCCTCTTCTCCGAGCGCGGCCATGATCTCTTCATCGCTCATGTCACGGGTGTCATGCACCAGCGGCTCGGCCTGATTCAGAATCTGACGCATCTGGGCAAAGGTACGCCCCTCCGGAATGGTCAGGTAATGACGAACCACGTCGTTGCTGGAGAGCTTTCCAAGCAGGGCATGGGCGTTCATATCGGGCGAGAGTTCGAACTCTCCGGCGCGCAGCGCTCTCAGGCGCGCGGGATCAACCACGCCAAGCAGCTGATACGGCCAGCGCTCACCAATGATACCGCGCTCATGAAGCTCCTCGATGACCTGTCGGGCGCCCATGCCCGAGCGTACTTCATAGATCTCGGGAGACTGGAGAGCTATCGGCTCATCCAGCTTGTGCTGCCACAAGAGCCAGCCGCCGCCAGCGGCGACAACCATGAGCGCCAGTATCAGAAGAACACCCTTTAACCACCGCATACGTGAGCTCCTGATCAGGATGTTGAGAAAGTAGTGGCATGACCGAGCAAGCGGTGGGCTTCACGCTGGAGATGACGCACCGGCTCATCGATCTGCCATCGAGCCAGCACATGCTGATTGTCCGGATCACAACACTGTGTGATCGGCCATAGTCCCTGAACCGAGTTGAGCAGGCAGGCGCTGCGCGCCTGAAGCAGCCGGGAGAGCGGTGCGGCGCTGACAACGGCAAGCTGCCCGCTTTCCACCAGTGCCCGGCGCAGCGTGCCTTCCACGCCACACTCGGTCAGTGCCGGCGTCCACCATTGACCATGCTCATGCCAGGCCAGGTTCATGGCCGTTGCCTCAACGAGCTGATCCAGATCGTTGAGCAGGATGCCCTCGGCAATGGCATCGTCCTGCCACTCCTGGCGCGCCATTACATTTTCAAGTCGATTGAGATGCTTGATACCAGCGAGCGCGCGCTGTCGCCCCAGTTTCAGCCGGCAGAGACGAGCTTCGATACCGCTTTCCCAGCGCGCGGGCATGGGCGTGAAGGGAATAAACTGCCAGTAACAGCGAGGCGTCGCGGGCATCGGCGGACGATAACCGCGCCCACCACTGCCACGGGTCAGGATGATCTTGAGCACCTGCAGGCCTGCCGGCGCCCTTTCGAGCAAGGCATCGAGCCATTCCCGTGAAGGGGCCTCGATACCCAGTCTCTGCGCCCCAAGCGCGAAACGCTCACAATGCTCATGCCAGAGCGCAGGAACGCCATCCCTGACCAGAACAGTCTCGAACAGGCCATCTCCGTAGGCCAGTCCCCGATCTGTCAGGGGCACGGTCAAGGCATCGTCAATCGTGTCTGTCATATTGACGCCATCAGATGCGCGAGAACACCAGCGAGCCGTTGGTACCGCCAAAGCCGAACGAATTGGACAGCACATGTTCGATCTTCATTTCGCGCGCGGTATGAGGCACATAGTCGAGGCGACACTGCTCATCCGGGTTGTCCAGATTGATGGTCGGCGGTGCCACCTGATCACGAAGGGCCAGAATCGCGAAGGCGGCCTCGACCGCACCGGCTGCACCCAGCAGGTGACCGATCATCGATTTGGTAGAGCTGATGGCAACGTCCTGTGCTGCGCTACCAAGCACCTTCTCGATGGCCAAGCTTTCGGCAACGTCGCCTACCATCGTGGAGGTACCGTGCGCATTGATATAGTCGATGCTTGAGGGGTCAAGGCCGGCATCACGAATGGCATTGCTCATGGCAAGTGCCGCCCCGGCGCCATCGCTCGGCGGTGCCGTCATGTGCCAGGCATCGTCACTCATGCCGAATCCGGTGCACTCCGCAAGGATGTCGGCGCCACGCGCTTTCGCATGCTCATACTCCTCCAGCACCAGAATGCCGGCACCATCGGAAAGGACAAAACCGTCGCGGTCACGGTCCCAGGGGCGACTGGCAGCCTGCGGATCGTCGTTACGGGTCGACAGTGCCCGCGCTGCGGAGAATCCACCGACGCCCAGCGGCGTGCTGGCCATCTCGGCACCACCGCAGACCATGACATCGGCATCACCGTAGGCAATCGTGCGTGCGCCATAGCCAATGTTGTGTGTACCCGACGTGCAGGCCGTGGTAATGGCAATATTGGGACCGCGGAAACCGAACTGGATCGCCAGATTCCCGGAAATCATGTTGATAATCGAGCCGGGAACGAAAAAGGGAGAAATGCGGCGCGCTCCCGACTTCAGCATCGACTGATGATTGCTTTCGATCATGGGCAATCCGCCGATGCCGGAACCGATGGCAACCCCGATACGGTGGGCATTCTCTTCGCTACAGGCGATTCCGGAGTTCTGAATCGCCTGCACGGAAGCCGCGATACCATACTGGATAAAAAGATCCATTTTCTTGGCATCTTTCGGGTTGAACCATGGCGCTGGATCGAACCCCTTTACAGCACCGCTGAAACGGGTGTTCAGACCACTGGCATCAAAGTGCTCGATCGATCCGATACCGCTTTTGCCAGCCTTGATACTATCCCAGGTGGCATCGGTAGTATTACCTACCGGTGTTACCAGACCGATGCCGGTCACCACGACCCTTCTGCGAGGCATCGTTTTTCCTCCAAAAAAGACAGATGAGTGCGCTCGAGAGCCTGAATTCCTGCTGGATACCCGACCGCCTGCTGCGTGATATATCGCGGCCATTATACCGATTCTGTCGGCCTGGTCTCTGCGGATATATCCCTGATGATTCAGCTTGAAAGAACCGACGCACCACGCGCTGCCTGCCGGTCAATATTATCTAAAAATAAAGCCGCTCCCGAATGGGGCGGCTTTACAGGTCAACCCGGCCCGGTGGGGCCGAATTGCGCCGAAAACTTACTGGTGAGCAACGATATAGTCGATCGCTTCCTGAACGGTCGTGATCTTTTCAGCTTCTTCGTCGGGAATTTCAGTGTCGAATTCCTCTTCGAGAGCCATCACCAGTTCAACGGTGTCGAGCGAGTCGGCGCCCAGATCTTCAGTGAAGGAAGAGCTGTTCTGGATCTCTTCTTCCTTGACGTTCAAACGTTCGGCAACAACTTTTTTAACGCGCTCTTCGATGGTACTCATTTATCATCACTCCTGGTTTACGAGTCGCCAGATCAAAACTGGCGGTAGTTTATAGGCCGTCTTTCCCGGACGCAACAACGTCCTTTGCCGGCTCTAGCGCATGTTCATGCCGCCGTTGACATGCAGCGTTTCACCGGTGATATACCCGGCGACATCGCTGGTCAGAAAACACGCTGCTGCTGCAATCTCCTCGGGTTGCCCCAGACGCGACAGCGGAATCTGATTCAGCAATGATTCTCTGTGTTTCTCCGGCAGCTCACTGGTCATGTCGGTGGCAATAAATCCCGGCGCCACGGCATTGACGGTGACATTGCGCGAGGCAAGTTCACGAGCCAGTGAACGGGTAAAGCCTTCCATGCCGGCCTTTGCCGCAGCATAGTTACTCTGACCAGCGTTGCCCAGTGTTGCCACGACAGAACTGATGTTGACGATGCGGCCAAAACGCGCACGTGTCATCGCTTTCATGCAGACCTTCGAGACACGGTAGACCGAGGTCAGGTTGGTATCCAGAACCTCGTCCCACTCGTTATCCTTCATGCGCATCAACAGGTTATCACGAGTAATACCGGCATTGTTGACCAGAACCAGGGGCGCACCAAAACGCTCAACGATCTCTTTATGCACCTGCTCGATGGCATCGCTGTCGGTCACATTGAGCACCATGCCGGCACCGGTGATCGAATGGGCGGCAAGATCGTTGTCGATGCGGCGCGCGCCGTCTTCGCTGGTGGCCGTACCGATGACCGTATGCCCCTGTCGACCCAGCTCACGAGCAATGGCCTGACCAATGCCGCGCGTTGCACCGGTAACCAGTGCCACTCTTGCTTCACTCATGCTTGCTATCCCTTTTGGGCTTGATGTCCTGTGGTGCACCCTGAAATGCCTTTAATGGCTATCCGGCATCTCTTTTGCCAGCTCGATACCGGCGGCAAGTGACTCGGGGTCGTTGACCGCAACCCCCCGACTCTGGCGCGTGATGCGCTTGCCAAGCCCTGTCAGCACCTTGCCCGGACCACATTCGATAAATACGCTGGCGCCCTGCTCGGCTAGCGCTTCCACGCAGCGCGTCCAGAGCACCGGGCGATACAGCTGCTGCACCAGACACGCTCTAATGGTATCAAGATCATCATGCCAGGCGGCATCCACATTCTGGATAACACGATAGCGCGGCTGACGCAGATCGATATCGGCCATGGCCTGCTCAAGACGCTCGGCCGCCGGCTTCATCAGCGCACAGTGTGACGGTACCGAAACAGGCAGCGGCATGGCGCGACGTGCCCCATGCTCCTGACACAGGGTGATGGCACGCTCGACCGCCGCTTTCTCTCCGGCGATCACGACCTGTCCCGGTGAATTGTAATTGACGGCGGAGACAACGCTGCCCTGCGCAGCCTGTTCACAGACCGACTCAACGACGTCATCATCAAGTCCGAGAATGGCCGCCATGCCTCCCTGACCGGCCGGCACGGCTTCCTGCATGGCTTCGCCTCGCAGACGCACCAGACGAACGCCATCGGCGAAACTCATTGCACCGGCACAGACCAGAGCGCTGTATTCGCCGAGACTGTGTCCGGCCATGGTCGTGGGACGTGGCCCTTCAAGCTCCTGCCAGACACGCCAGATGGCAACGCTTGCGGTCAGCAGCGCCGGCTGGGTGCAGGCTGTCGCATTGAGCGCCGACTCGGGGCCTTCCTGTGTCACATGCCAGAGATCGTAACCCAGCGCGTCGGAAGCCTCCTCGAAGGTCGTTCGCACCACGCTATAGCGTTCGGCGAGCTCTCGCAGCATGCCCAGCTGCTGAGAGCCCTGACCGGGGAAGACCAGGGCGAGGGCATTGCTCATCTGATTCACCTGTACTAACTCGTTGAAGATTAAATAAGCGAAGCTTGATAAACACCATCATGCAGGCTTGCTTTCGACTTCGCCATACGAAAACGACCTTATGTCATCAGTCTGTCCGGCAAATTCATTGCGGCCTCATCCACGGCACGGCGCACAGCATAGGCGAACCCTTCTGCCCGTGCACTGCCATGACTCTTGACCACGGTCGCCTTGAGCCCCAGAAAACTGGCACCATTGTATCGTACGGGATCCAGCTCCTGCAGAAAGCGACGCAATACGGGAGCGGCCAGTCGTCCGACCATACGCGCATATAATCCGGTCTGAAATCCTGCCTGCAGGCGTCCCGCCAGCATACGCGCCAACCCTTCACTGCTTTTGAGCGCAATGTTGCCGACCATGCCGTCACAGACCGCAACGTCTGTATGACCACTGAAAAGAGCATCTCCTTCCACATAGCCGACATATTCGAAGTTCGGATGCCTGCTGGCGCGCAGCATTGCATCGGCTTCACGCACCCTGCGCTCTCCCTTCCCGCTCTCCGTTCCCACATTCAAAAGGCCTACCCGTGGACATGCTACCCTGTCCACGAGCCTGACCATCGCCGCCCCCATGGTGGAAAAATCCACGAGATGCTCAGCCCTGGCATCCACATTGGCGCCAAGATCAAGCATGTAGCAGGGCCTTTGCGACACGGTGGGGATGGCGGCGCTGATGGCGGGACGTGTCACCGAGGAAAGCATGCCGACATCACGCCGTGCCAGCGCCATGATGGCACCAGTATGCTCGGCACTCACGCAGGCACTGGCCTCACCGTTCTGCAGAGCAACAAGGCTTGCATAAAGGCTGCCGGAAGAAACATCACGAAGGATACGGGAAGGCGTCATGTCACCGGGCAGGCAGTCGCCGGCTTCGACAATGTCGATACGGTCATGAACATGAACAAGAGAGGCTGGCAAGCGGGCGAGTTCAACATCGACAAGATGGCGCCTGCCATAAAGCGTAACACCTGCATTCGGCCTTTGTGCCAGTGCAAGTGCAGCTCCGTAAACGGTAGCGCGGGGACCGTAGTCCCCGCCCATGGCGTCGATGGCGATACGCAGGGGCGTCATCGCCCGAATCATTTATTCTTCGACGTCGATGACCTTGCGGCCACGGTAGTACCCATCCGGTGCAACGTGGTGACGGCGATGGGTCGTACCGGTTTCCTTGTCCTGAGAAAGGGTCGGGTTGCTCAGCGCATCGTGTGCACGACGCATACCGCGCCTGGAACGGGACTTGCGATTCTGTTGGACAGCCATGGGGTTGTCTCCGGTTATAACGTAACGTCAGAAATGACTCAGTGATCCTTCAGGGAACGAAGCACACTGAACGGGTTATCGGCTCGCGCCGGCGTTTCTTGCTCGGCTTCGTCACCGCTTTGCAGCGAATCGCGAGAAACGGCGCAATCCGCTTCATCGTGATAGACCACCTGCGGTAGGGTCAGAAGCAGCTCGTCTTCGACAACCGGCAGCAGATCCAGATGTTCGTCTTCCACGAGCACCGGCTCGTAACGTGCCGGCAGCGTCGCTGCGAGCGCATCGCTGGT
Source organism: Kushneria avicenniae (assembly GCF_900112585.1). Classification (GTDB taxonomy): domain Bacteria; phylum Pseudomonadota; class Gammaproteobacteria; order Pseudomonadales; family Halomonadaceae; genus Kushneria; species Kushneria avicenniae. Next base: position 310,841 of record NZ_FOLY01000001.1, read on the forward strand.
CACCATACCAAGCAGAAAGGTGCTTTCAAGATGAACCGGCATGGGCTGCAGGCATCGCTGACAGGGCATTTCAACATCGGCGGCAAGTGAGCCTTCAATGTAATGCTGGCGCTGTTCATCCAGATCGAACGTCATGACGACATGACATTCAACCTCCTGCCGACCGATGACATCGACGATACGAGGCATGGCAGAGAGTGTAACACTCCCCTCCAGATGTTCGCCGCTGGCAGCAAGCCGATAGGGCTCGACCGTTTTGGGTAGTCGCGTGGTTGACATAGGCGCGCAATAATAGGGATTGTCCGTGAAGGTGTCAAAAGAGTTGTTGCAAATGATGCCCTTGAGATTCCCGGCATTCATATTAAATCACCGTTACACGTCCCCCATTCGCCTTTCAAACCATCCTTTCAGGAGTCATCATGCCCCTGCTTGTTCTTGCATCCGGTTCCGGCGCTCGTCGTGAGCTCCTGAATCGCCTCGGCCTGCCCTATTGCCATGCTGCTCCCGATATCGATGAAACGCCACGGCGTCATGAAACGCCTGCCGTACTGGCCGAGCGACTATCGCGCGAAAAGGCCCTTGCCCTGGCTGAACGCTATCCAGATCATCTGATCATCGGCAGCGACCAGGTCGCCAGCATCGACAATGAACTTTTGGGAAAACCGGGTGGTATCGACGCAGCCCGTCAGCAGCTCCAACGCTTCTCCGGTCGCCGCGTCAGCTTCCTGACGGGCCTTGCACTGCTGGATACGCGTCACAATCACTGCGCAACCCATGTCGATCTGACAAGCGTCGATATCAGAACGCTGAGCGCGCAGGAAATAGAGGGCTATCTCGAAAAGGAGCCGGCCATCGACAGCGCCGGCGGCTTTTATATGGAACAACTGGGTACGGCGCTTTTCGACAGCGTCGAGACCACCGACCCCAGCGCCCTGATGGGGCTTCCCTTGATCACGCTGTGTCGATTGCTGCGCGATGCCGGCGTCAACCCACTGCTGAAATGAGCATATCCAGAGCGCGATAGAACCTTCGGCCCCTTTACTCAACGCAGTCGGACGGGTGACTCCCCTGCATGAGAGTCAATACCCAGGTACTGAGCGGCTACCCGACCGAGATGCTGCGAGAGCTGCTCGAGTGGATCACCGCTTTGGGTATAGTCCGTGACTTCGGCGCTGCCGGTCATGTCACGTGCAATGTCATCCACGCTCTTGAGGCCGTCCGTTAACCCCTTGTCGACGGCTTCTTCCCCGGTCCATATCAGCCCCGAGAAAAGTGCCGGATCATCGGACAGGCGGTCTCCACGACCGGCCTTGACAGCGCTGATGAACTGATTATGCGTCTGATCAAGGACATGCTGCCAGAAGCGCCGTTGTTCATCGCTAACGGGCTGAAAAGGATCAAGCATGTCCTTGTTGTCGCCGGCCGTGAAGACCCGACGCTCGACACCCAGCTTGTCGATCGCCCCCTGCAGGCCAAACCCGGAATAGATCACCCCGATGGAGCCCACAAGACTGGCCGGCGCCGCATGGATCTCATCTGCAGCAGAAGCAATGTAGTAGGCTCCGCTGGCTCCGATATCCTCAATGACCGCGATAATCGGCTTGTCACCGGTACTGCGCAGACGACGAATCTCGTCATAGATTCGCTGCGACTGAACCGGAGAGCCACCGGGACTATTGATCTGCAGGATGACCGCCGTGTCGGCGCCCTGCCAGGCATTGTCCAGACCGCGAATCACCCTTTCAGCACTGGCGGGCGAGCGACTGTCGATCACCCCATCCACCTTGACCACGCCGATATGACTGCCGGTCATCGACTCCCGGTCACCCGTCATCATGACAAAAACGGCGGCTGCCACCGCAATCCAGAACGTCCAGAACAGCAGGCGAAAGAAAATCTTCCAGCGGCGGCTACGGCGCTGCTCACGCACCATCTCAAGCAGCCATCGCTCCATGGCGGCTTCTCTGGAGACACCATCACGGGTATTGCTGTCGTCTTTCACGTCCCTGTCGACCATGTCACGCCCGGTCCATCGATCTTCCCGATCACTCATGCACGCCGCTCCCTGTATGCTGGCCGGCGGTTATCTCCAGCCATGACATTAACTCGTTAACATCATCCACCACGCGCACAGGCGCGAAATCAGCCAGTTGATCGGCGTTGTGCACCCCCCAGGTAACGGCCACACGATCCATGCCCAGCGCCTGCGCCATGCCCATGTCATGCACGCTGTCCCCGATCATGACGGCGTCTTCAAGCGCAACCTCCAGCGAATCCAGCAACTCGGTCAGCATGAGCGGATCGGGCTTCGAGCATGTCAGGTCGGCCGTGCGACTGTCGTCAAACCAGTGTCCGCAGCCACGCTCGGCAAAAATACGATCAAGCCCCCGGCGACTCTTGCCGGTGGCAACGGCAAGTTTGACATCCGGCATTGCCCTTAACCGAGCGATGCCCTCTTCCACACCGGCAAAAAATGGCAGAGCCGGCCCTTCACGCTCGGCCGTTACAAAATGATGGGCATAGCGCTGGCGCAGCTGTTCCGCCTGTGCGCCATCAATGCACGGGCACAGCCTTGCTATCGCCTCGGGTAGACCAAGGCCGATGATATCGAGTACCGCCTCCCGACTCAGTGCAGACCAGCCGACATCGATAGCGGCACGCTGCATACAGTCCACGATTCGATCCGCCGAATCCATGAGCGTGCCATCCCAGTCAAAAATCATCAGGCGATAGCGCATCGCTGCCGTACTCCTTTTTTACACCTTCAGGGTATTGCTGTTATGCAGGACCAGCAGTACTAGCGCAGACGTGCCAGTACGCGCTGCAGGTCATCGCTCAAAGGCGCATGAAGCTGAACGCTCTTCCGTGAGACTGGATCGGTAAATCCAAGTGTCCGGGCATGTAGAAACAGGCGGGACAGATCGCAGCGGGCGGCCAGTTTTTCGCCCCTTGTGCTGCCATATTTGCTATCGCCCAGCAGTGGATGACCGGCATGCACCGCATGCACCCTGATCTGGTGGGTACGCCCCGTTACGGGCTCGGCTTCAATCAATGAGGTACCTTGCAGGGACTCAATCAGTGTGAAGCGTGTTTTTGATTTTTTGCCATTGTCGTCTACTCGCACGCGTCGTTCGCCGTTTGGCAGCTCAAAACGCAGCAGGGGGGCGTTCACCTCTCGACAATGATTGGACCAGCCCCCTTCCACCAGCGCCAGATAGCGCTTTTGCATTTGATGGTGGCGCAGCTCATTGGAGAGAAAATTGAGCGCATCACGGGACTTTGCGACCAGCAGACATCCCGAGGTATCGCGATCAATTCGATGGACCAGTTCCAGATAAGGCAGGTCATCACGTATCTGGCGCAGAGCTTCAATCAGCCCGATCCTGACCCCGCTGCCGCCATGAACGGCAAGTCCCGAAGGCTTGTTGAAAGCCATCCAGTCCGGGGTTTCACGCAGAAGACTGCCTTCAATGACCTTGCGCAGGTTGTCGCTGACCTCCTGCACGGCTTCCTGAGGCGTCAATCGCAGTGGCGGCACTCTCACACGATCGCCCTGCACCAGACGTCGATTGGCCTTGCCACGCCCGCCGTTGATACGCACTTCACCACGGCGAATAATGCGATAGATCAACGTGCGGGGCGCCCCCTTGAGATGGGCAAGAAGAAAATTGTCCAGCCGCTGTCCATCATGATGTTCATCGATGTCCAGCCACTGAACCCCGCGCCCCTCGGCCATGTCCACTTCCTCTAATTACCTGCTGCAAGGGCCGGCATTGTAGCGAAATAATGCGGCGGTGGCCCCGATTGTGGGCACCAGGGTTTACTGTTATATTCCGGGAGCTTCCTTAAGGTCTAATGGACCTGACAGCGTCTGCACCAGATGACACGCAGGCCGAAGCAACAGAACAGTCGTCGGATGAGATAAATCCGGCACCTGGCAGTATGAGAAGTACCCGGATCTTGCATCACGGGATCAACCATTTCCGTGCCGAAAGCCGGTGCTGTCGACTCGATGGCCATCAGGTGTGACCGCCCTACTGGAAGACCGGTTAAGCAACCATGCTGCCGCGACATGTCTTCAGGCAGTCACGTACTCAACATGATCATGAAGCCTTTCCAGGGCACGTCGTTATGACGCCCGAGGAATTGAAACATACTTGTAGACATGCGCTGAGCACAAACACTCTGGCCCGCGATTCGGCTGCACCGATGTCCGGCGCTACAGACCATCAACCGCATGAGTTGATAACGGCTGTGGCACGGCATTTGTTTAGCGGTACGCTCAGTCAGTGAGACAATATGAAACGCATGCTTATCAACGCGACTCAGCCCGAAGAGCTGAGAGTCGCGCTGGTCGACGGCCAAAGACTTTACGACCTCGACATCGAATCCGGTGCCCGGGAACAAAAAAAGGCCAACATCTATCGCGGTCGAATCACCCGGGTTGAACCCAGCCTCGAGGCTGCCTTTGTCGATTTTGGCGCCGACCGTCACGGCTTTTTGCCGCTCAAGGAAATTTCGCGCGAGTATTTTTCAAAGGAACCTTCCGGCAACGGTCGGCCCAATATTCGTGAAGTCATCAAGGAAGGTCAGGAAGTCATTGTCCAGGTGGACAAGGAAGAGCGCGGCAACAAGGGCGCGGCACTGACCACCTTTATCAGCCTGGCCGGACGCTTTCTGGTCCTGATGCCCAACAACCCCAGAGCCGGCGGCATCTCGCGTCGCATCGAAGGTGATGAGCGTACCGAGCTCAAGGAAGCCATGAGCCAGCTCACCATGCCCGAGAAGATGGGCGTGATCGTGCGCACGGCGGGTATCGGCCGCTCCAGTGAAGAGCTTCAGTGGGATCTGGACTATCTCGTACAGGTCTGGGAGACCATTACCGAAGAAGCCGGCAAGCGCTCGGCACCGTTTCTGATTTATCGCGAATCCAACGTGATCATTCGCGCCATGCGCGACTACCTGCGCCAGGATATTGGCGAGGTGCTGATCGATCACGGCGACGTGCACGAGGAAGCTCTCAACTTCGTCAAGCAGGTCATGCCGTCGTATCAACAGAAGATCAAGCTGTATAACGACGACGTTCCCCTCTTCTCGCGCTTTCAGATCGAATCGCAGATCGAGACGGCCTACGAGCGCGAAGTCAAACTGCCCTCGGGTGGCTCGGTCGTTATTGATCATACCGAAGCGCTGGTATCCATCGACATCAACTCCTCGCGTGCCACCAAGGGCGGCGATATTGAGGAAACCGCCCTTCAGACCAATCTTGAAGCTGCCGACGAAATTGCCCGTCAACTGCGCCTGCGCGATATCGGCGGCCTGGTGGTCATCGATTTCATCGACATGTCGCCGGCGCGCAACCAGCGTGAAGTTGAAAACCGCGTCCGCGATGCCCTGAAGCTTGATCGCGCCCGCGTGCAGATCGGACGTATTTCCCGCTTCGGTCTGATGGAAATGTCGCGCCAGCGGTTGCGCCCATCGCTGGGTGAAACCAGTGGCGTGGTCTGCCCGCGCTGCAACGGTCAGGGCACCATTCGTGACGTTCGCTCGCTGTCACTGTCGATCATGCGCCTGATCGAAGAAGAAGCGATGAAGGACCGCAGCTCCCAGATTCGCGCCATGCTGCCGGTACCGGTTGCCACCTACCTGCTCAATGAAAAGCGCAACGTGCTCACCGACATTGAACGTCGCCAGGGTGTTCGCGTCATGCTGCTGCCGCAGCCCGAGCTTGAAACACCTCATTACGACGTTCAGCGCTACCGTGACGATCAGGTTGATCCTGAAGAAGCCGGACGCTCGAGTTTTGAACTGTCGGACGACTTCGAAGCGCCGGAAGACGAAAGCGAAACCTATCGCAAGCCGGTCAAGCGCACCGAAGCGGCCGTACGCTCCGTGGCGCACCGCACGCCGGCACCGGAACCGGTGGCCACACCGGTCAACGAAGAGCCATCAGGTTTTTTGAGCCGCCTCATGAAAGGCTTCAACCGCCTGATGGGCAGCGAGGAAAGCAGCCAGCAGCAGCAGAGTACTGCCAGTAGCGCCCCTTCCGGCAAGGAAAACACCCGACCGGCCGCACGTGAAGAAAAACCGCAGTCCTCGACTCAGGACAACGCAGCTCGCGAGGCGCAGAAGTCCTCTTCGAACAGCGGTGATCAACGCAACAATCGTCGCGACAGCACAAGACGCGATGACACGAAACGCGACGACAGTGCCGGCAACAGGAACGGCCGCAACGACAAACGTACCTCATCGGACAAGGGGCGCGACGACAGGACCCGTCGTGACCGCCCCTCGCGTGACTCCGAAAAGAGTGACGGCGCCGGCAGCCGTAACGACAGGCGCCAGCAGGACAAGAGCGATAACGTCAGCAGCGAGCGCGGCGACAAGCGTCAGAACAGTGGTTCGGCCTCCAGAAGTGATAACAACGCCTCTGATCGCGCCGACAAGCGCACACAGGGTGGATCCACGTCCAGGGGCGACAACAACACGTCTGATCGCAATGACAAGCATCAGCAGAGCGTATCGAACGACAAGGGCGCTGAAAAAACGCGCGATGATGGCGATCGACAAAAGCCCGCTGCTGACGCACAGACCAAAGTGGACAGCGCTCAGAACGAACGTACGTCGTCTTCGTCTACCCAGTCCCAGAGTGACGATAGCGGCAAGCCTCGTCGTACCCGCAACAACCCGCGCCAGCGTAGCCGCAAGCAGGCCTTGAACCCGGAAGCGGTTGCCGAGCAGGAACGTCTGCAGGCAGAAGCCGGTCAGTCCGGAGATGCGGCCGCTGCTGACGCCACACAGCGTCGCGATAACGCCTCAACATCTACCAGTGAGGCAGCGTCTGCCGAAAAGGCCGGCAAGGCCTCAAAGGCGCCGACCTCCCCTTCGGATAGCACGTCTACGCCGAAAAAGGCCGCTGATACTAGTGACGTCACGCCCGCTTACGAGCAAAAGCCGACGACTTCTGACGAAAAGGCACCTACTGCTGACAGGCAAGACTCTGCCAGCGATAAAAAAGCCCCTGCGGCTTCCGGTACGGCGCGCAAGTCGGTCAGCGCTACCTTCGGTCGTGAATCTGCATCGTCCGAAACCACTCCGGATCAGCAGGAATCCAAAACCGGCAGGTCTGCCAGCGCAGAAGACGCCCCTGTTGCGGCATCTGAACCCACGACCGAGTCCAGAAACGACTCGACCGGGCAGAAGGCTTCCAGCAAGGAGGCTGCAGGCGACAAGGCTATCGCAGGCGCTGCAGCGGCCGCCGCTAAAAAACCGGCTGTCGGCGATGCCGGCAAAAAGGATGAAAAGCGCGCCTCGACCGAAACGACCAAAGGCACCGAGGTAGATGCCGGCAAGTCCGAAAAGCGCTCTGACAAACCATCGTCAAATGATGCTGCGGATACTGCGCCTGTCGAAGGCAGAGAAGATGCCCAAAAGGCGCAGAAAGGCGTAGCGCCCGAGGCCAGTGAGGCCACGCCGCGCGAACAGCCGCATCTGGTCGCCCATGACGCCAGGGGATCCGTCAGAGACCGTGCTTCCAGTGACGCCCCCGCGCGTGACATCAACAAACAGAGTGTGACCACGCGCGACAGGAGTGCGGAAAAGTCGGCGGCAAGGAGCGCCACATCGTCCGATGCTGATTCAACATCGGACCATGCTGCCGATAACGCTGCCGCCAGCGAGACTAGCCCATCGGCTACTCCGGCTGACACCGGCAAATCGACCCCCAGGCCTTCCTCAGGGGAGTCCGCCGAACAGACCGGCAATGCTCGCAAGACAGCAGACACCGCCGCCAGAAAGACCGCTGACAAGGTGACAACCGATAGCGCTGAACCGCAGAGTACCGACTCATCGGATGAAGCCTCGGCCCAGCCTCGTCAGCGCCGACGTGCTCACAATGATCCGCGTGAGCGTCGTCGCCAGCAGCAGCGGGAAAACCAGCAGTCCTCCGGCGAGTAACGCCGGACCTGCTTTCAAAGGAAAGGGCCCACTCCATTGGAGTGGGCCCTTTTGATTTGAGCTCAAGGAAGGTTGTCGAAAGCTATTGCCCGATAACGCCGGGTTCCATTTCAAGTGTGACGCCAAAACGCGCTTCTACCGAGTGCTGAATACGTTCGGCCAGCGCCAGAAGATCATTGACGCTGCCACCACCGTAATGGACCAGCACCAGTGCCTGATGACGATGAACGCCAACATTTTGGTCACGAACGCCCTTCCAGCCACATTGATCAATCAACCATCCGGCCGCCAGCTTGGTACCCTGAGCCGTCTTCCATACCGGCATATCGGGCCATTGCGACAAAAACCGCTCCGCCCGCTCGGTCGGCACGACGGGATTTTTGAAAAAGCTGCCGGCGTTGCCCAGCACAGCCGGATCGGGCAGCTTTTCGCGCCGAATCGCCGCCACCGCGGCAGCCACCTCGGCCGGGGATGACGTATCGGTGACATGTCGTGCAAGATCGCCGTAACCGGTGCGTGGCCTGCCCTTAAGGTCAAGTCTCAGCACTACCCTGATCACGATGACTCTGCCGGCCAGCGTCGTCTTGAAAATGCTGTGTCGATAGCCGAAGTCACATCGTGATCGCTCGATGATCTCGTAGCGCCCGTCATCAATGTGCATCACATGCACGCTCTCGATCACGTCACTGATGTCACAACCGTAGGCGCCAATATTCTGGATGGGAGCAGCACCCGTCGACCCCGGAATCAGCGCCAGATTTTCGATACCCCACCAGCCGGCAGCGGTCGTCTGATCGACCAGCGCATGCCAGTTCACGCCGGCCTCTACATGCCAGAGCGACTCGGTAGCGTTGATGGCTTCCTGCCAGATGCGCTGTCCGGTGTAGCGTACGACCAGCGCATCGATGCAGGGTTTCATGACAACATTACTGCCCCCGCCCAGCGCCATGATATGGCGGTGGCGACCGTGTCCGTTCACCTTCAGCAAGCGGTGAAGCGCACACAGCGAATCGACCTCGGCCAGAGCCCGGGCGCTGGCCTCGAATCCGAGCGTGTTACAGGACTTCAGCGAAACGTCGCGCTCGATCATCAACCCTGGATATCCCTGCGCTGGAGCTGCTCGAGCAGCCCACGACAGCCGGCGGCGATCTGATCAGCGACCTGCTCAAAACTATCGGTACTGCCGAAATAGGGATCACCAACTTCCTCGCCGGCGTTCTCTTCAGCAAAGTCCATGAGCAGTCCGACATGAGCATGAGCACCGTTGGGCACCATCCGTCTCAGCGCCTCAAGGTTGCTGCCATCCATGCAGAGAACATGATCGAAACGGTCAAAATCGTCGGGGCGGATCACGCGACCGCGCAGACTGCCAATATCGACGCCGCGCTGACGCGCTTCACGTATGGCTCTCGGATCAGGGGGCTCTCCAACGTGATAATCCCCCACACCACAGGAATCCGTTTCAATTCGAGCCTCCAGGCCGGACTGCTCGAGCATTTGACGGAAAAAACCTTCTGCCATGGGAGAGCGACAGATGTTCCCAAGGCAGACAAACAGGACTCGAATCAATCCGATCTCCTTGCCAGCCACTCACGTACGCGCGCCAGATCCTCCGGCGTATCCACGCCGGCCGGGTACTGCTCGGAGGCAACGCCAACGGAGATGGCATAGCCGTGATAAAGCGCCCGGAGCTGTTCGAGCTGTTCGCAGGCCTCGACGGGCGCTACCGGCAAGTGTTGATAATCGCGCAGAAAGGATGCGCGATAGGCGTAGATGCCGATGTGTCGGTACCAGCCTTGCCCGAGTTCGTGACTCTGCTGATCGACAGAGCTGTCAAAGCGGTCGCGATCCCAGGGGATAGGGGCTCTTGAAAAATAGAGCGCGCGCCCCTGCTGGCTGCACACCACCTTGACCACACTGGAGCGCATCAGGGTGGCGCGATCAGCAATCGGCTCGGCAAGCGTTGCCATGGCAGCGCTTTCATCATCTCTGAGCGACGCTGCCACCTGATCGATCAACGGGCTGGGCAGCAGTGGTTCATCCCCCTGGACGTTGACAATACAGGCGTTATCGGCAAGTTCGAGCCTGTCGACGACTTCCGTCAGGCGTGACGTACCATTGACATGATCTTCATGGGTCATGACCACGTCGGCACCAAACCCTTTGGCAACGGTAGCAATCTGCTCGCTGTCGGTGGCGATCAGGACACGCTCGGCGCCTGACGCCATGGCACGCTGCCATACGTGTTCGATCATGGGTCTGCCGGCGATGTCCACAAGCGGCTTGCCGGGCAGGCGCTGTGAAGCAAACCTGGCCGGAATGACGACGGTGAAGTCCTGACTCATGACGCAGCCGATGTTCCCTGTGATTTACCCAGCGCCTCTTCGACATTCAGCCGACGGGCACGACCAGCGATCATGACGGGGATCCCATCCATGACGGGATAGGCCAGCCCGCTTTCGCGACACAGAAGTTCACCGGTGTCGCGATTGTACTCCAGCTTTCCACCGCTTTCGGGACACACCAGCATGGCCAGCAGTTCCTGATCCATTTTTATCTCCTGCATCAAAGGGTTGCGAGACGCCCTGCCAGCCACTCGATCAGCGCGGGTTCAGGGCAGGCCTCAATATCCAGTGACCAGCACCGTTCATTGGCGAAGGGACGGCATTTCACCGCGTCCTTGGCCGTCATGACGACGGGTCGATTGTCGGCAAAGCGTACATCCTGTGCCGAAAACCGGTGATGGTCGGGTAACGGATGCTGATCGAACGACACATCCAGCGTCTCGAGTGTTTTGAAAAAACGCTGCGGATTACCGATGCCGGCAATGGCGTGCACGCGCCCATCAAAGGGGCGAGCCTCGATACTATAGCAAACGCCGTCGTTGAGATGACGCCAGGCACTGGGCACCAGTGACATGCCATATTGTGCAGCACTTTCCGGTGTCTGCAGGACGCCGTTGGAGATCACGGCATCGACTTCACACAGACGGGACAGCGGTTCACGCAAGGGCCCGACCGGCAGACAGCGACAATTGCCAAATCCGCGCATGCCATCAACCACAACCAGTTCGATATCCCGCCCCAGCGCATGATGCTGCAGACCGTCATCCGACAGCAGGATATCGCAGCCTGCCGCGATCAGCTTGCGCGCCGCCCGGGGCCGATTCGGGTCAACCACGACGGGCAGCTGTGTCTGCTGGGCCAGCATCACCGGCTCATCTCCGGCATGGGCCACGTCGCTGTCTTCAGTGACGTAAAAGGGATAGCGCGGCGCATGCCCGCCGTAACCACGTGAAATAATGCCCGGCTGCCAGCCCTGTTCCTGCAGCCAGCGACCAAGCCACGCCGTCAGCGGCGACTTGCCGGTCCCCCCGACCGTGATATTGCCAATGACAATCACCGGTACCGGAGACGACCAGATCAGACGTCGGCCGCTCTGATAGGCCCGGCGGCGGCGAGCCACCACGCTCTTGTACAGCGCTTCAAGTGGCGTCAGCATACTCGGCCAGCGCGCACTGCTGTACCAGGCCTTCTCAAGACGCTTCATCGGCCCTTTGTCCCCAGCGGGCGTTCACACCGGTACATTGCTGCGCTCCTCGCTGAACTGAATGCGATGCAGTGCGGCATAGGCTCCGTCTCTGGCCAGCAGGGTCGAGTGACTGCCCGACTCGATGATTTCGCCGTTATCCATGACGAGAATGCGATCGGCCTGTTCAATAGTCGACAGTCGATGGGCAATAACAAAGGTGGTGCGACCCTCACAGACCTTCTCCAGGGCCTGCTGGATGTAGCGCTCCGATTCCGTATCCAGCGCCGAGGTTGCCTCGTCGAGTACCAGAATAGGGGCATCCTTGAAAATGGCTCGCGCGATGGCGATGCGCTGTCGCTGCCCGCCGGAGAGCATGACACCGTTGTCTCCCACCAGAGTGTCAAACCCCTGTGCCAGTCTCTCGATGAACTCATCCGCGTAGGCTGCTCTGGCCGCCGCGATGACGTCCTCACGCGATGCGTTGCTGATGCCATAGGCGATGTTCTCGGCGATGGTGGCATTGAACAGCGTAACGTTCTGGGTCACCAGCGCAATCTGACGACGCAGGGCATGCATCGAATAGTCGCGCACATCGACATCATCGATACAGATCCGACCGCCCGTGGCGTCATAAAAACGCGGCAGCATGTTCATCATGGTACTCTTGCCGCTCCCCGAGCGACCGACCAGCGCGATCATCTCGCCGGCCTGAACATCATGGCTGACGCCCTTGAGTACGTCCGGCAGATCACTGCCATAGCGAAAGCGCACCTCTTCAAAGCGCACCCGCCCCTGAACGCGCCCTGGATCATGGGTACCGTTGTCCGGCTCACGCGGCCTGTCCATCAGCTCGAACAGCTCCTGAGCAGCGGCCAGCCCCTTTTGAATGACGCCGTTGATTTCCGTCAGCGATTTAATGGGTTTGATGATCATGCTGGCAGCGGTAATAAAACCGATGAACTGACCAGCACTCATGTTGCCCAGAAGCTCGGGCGCCAGCGCCAGCCATACCAGCAGCGCCAGCGACACGGCAACCAGGGTCTGGATGACCGGCGCACTGATGGCCTTGGTCAGCGCCTCCTTCAGGCCCTGATCGCGGTTATATTCGCTGGCACGGTTAAAGCGATTATATTCATGCTGCTCGGCACCGTGTGTACGCACCACGCGGTAGCCGGTAATGGTCTCGGACGCCACATGCGTGACCTCCCCGACCGATTTCTGGATGCGACGCGACAGCTTGCGAAAACGCTTGCTGCACCAGGCGACGACAAAGCCGATCAACGGCGTTACCGCGATGAAGATCAGCATCAGCCTCCAGTTGACCCAGAATAGATAGATCGTCAGTCCCAGTACCAGCATGCCTTCCTGCAGCACGACGTTGAGCGCCTTGGTGGCGGCCCCCGTGACCTGCTCCACATGATAGGTCACGCGCGAGATCAGATGGCCGCCGCTGTTTTCGTCGTAAAAGCGTCCCGGCAGATGAAGCATCTGATCAAAGACCGATACCCGCAGGCGGTGGACCACGTTACGCGCGACGTATTCCATGCCATAGGTGCCCAGAAAGGTGCCAAATCCTCGGGCGATAAAGATGCCGATGATCATCAGAGGCAACGCCTGACGAAAATCGGCATCGGGATTTTGTATACCGTCCGTCAGAAACTCCATGATACGGGCCATGAGCGTACTGGACCCTGCATAGATGGCGTTGCCGATCAGCGCAATTGCAAAGGCCTTCCAGAAAGGCTTTACATAGGTCAGCAGACGGGCATACAGCGTCAGACTGGCGTTTGACTTCACGGGCTCTCCTGCCTGGCTGAGGGCGATAGCGGGTTAACATGTCAGGGTGCTGACAGCGCCAGAAACGCTGATGACCCGCCACCGTTCATGATCGAAGACTGCCCCCGGGCAATCACCGGGCGGATTCTAACCCAGGTCGACACCGTTCGACACCGCTGACCACACGCGAGGGTTTGACACCCACGCCGGACGCGCTGCTGGTGAGCGCGATGGCACCATCGATGGCCGTATTCCATTGACAGCCTCCCGCGCGACGAAACCGTCGAACCACCCGATCAGCGGGGTGCCCATAGGCGTTGAGATAGCCGGCGCTATAGATCACGCGTGCCGGCCTCAGAATGTCCACCAGGCGCTGTGAAGAGCTGCCGTGGCTGCCATGGTGACCGGCCACAAGCACGTCGACAGGGTCCTGATAGTGGGCAACAATCCGGGTTTCAACGTCCTGCCCTGCATCGCCGGTAATCAGAAAGCGGTGATGGGCGCTTTCAATCAGCAGCACGCAGGAGTGATCGTTCTCGGCTGCCGGCATGGTGGCCGTGCTGCGCGGCCACAGGAAGGTAAAGCTGATCCCGTCGACTCGCCACGACGCCCCGGCACGACAGGGCGTAATGGCATCAACATCAATGGTATCAGGCAGCGGCGCCCACCAGCGTTCCACCTGATGGAGCGTTTTGAGAATGGGCACGCCACCAGCGTGATCCAGATCACCATGCGACACAATGACGCCATCAAAGTGCTGTGGGTCATCCCAGAGCGTGGTGATGGCCATGAACCCCGATCGGGAGCGTGGACCGGTATCATAAAGCCAGCGTCCACTGGCCGTATGAATGTCGATCAGCTGTCCTTGTCCGACGTCATGAACCACCAGCGACAGCTCGCCGCTGTGAAGCACTGTCGTATGGCCGGCCCCCAGACACAGGGTGACCGCCATGAGGCTGGCAACAAGCCGCCATATCCGCGCAAGCCCCGGCAGCAGCCAGATCAGGCAGACCAGAAAGGCCATAACGGCCAGCGGCCATATCTGCTCGGTCGAAGGTTGCCACTGGGGCTGCCACTGTCGCACTTGATCCAGCGCCGCCTCGAAAAGATGAGCAGCCTGCCCGAACAGCCACCACAGCGCGTCTCCAGCCCGAGGCACCGGAGAGAACAGCCAGCCCAGCAGTGCCAGAGGCACCATGATCATGGACACCCAGGGAATGGCGACAAGATTGATCAGAAAGGAAAGGCCCGCCAGCTGCTCGAATACCAGCAGCGTGGCAGCACCGGTCGCCAGACTCAGCAGCATCTGGCTTCGCAGGATGGCCTGCCACCATAGCGGCTTTTCCCGCCAGCGCCAGGCCAGTATGAGCACGGCAACGGCGCCAAACGAGAGCCAAAGCCCCGGACGCAGCAGCGACAGCGGCGTGGTCATGATGACGATCAAAAGCGCCAGCCACCACGCCTGCCACACGCCGGGAGAGTGACGGCCGCTGGCGGTCCAGAGCGCCACCAGCGTCATGATGGCAGCGCGCACGGCCGGCGGTGCAAACCCCGCCAGACCTGAATATGCCACCGCAGCCAGACCCGCCATCCACCAGGGCCAGAGCACCATGCGCCAGCAGCGAGGTTGAAAAAGACGCGCCAGAAAACGTCCGAACAACAGTACCCAGCCCGAGACAAGGCCCACATGCAGGCCCGAAATCACGGCCAGATGCGTCGTCCCGGTCTCTCTGAGCAATGCCCACTGTGATGACTCGAGCGCCCCACCATCCCCCAGCGTCAGGGCCTTTAGCCAGCGTCGGGTAAAATCGTCGTCCACTCGGGAGGATAGCCAGCGCTCGCTCCATGCCGCCCCACGCCCCTTCTGAAGACGCACGGCGCTGTCCGGATCGCGAACGTAGCCGGTGGCACCAAAGCCCTGATCGATCAGCCAGATCCCATAGTCAAATCGCCCCGGATTGAGAAAGCCGTGGGGCGGCTTCAAACGCGCCACCAGCTGCCAGCGGTCCCCTCTTTCAAGCGCCGGGGCTCGATACCAGTCAAGACGAACGTTTTTGAGCCGATGACAGCGCGGCAGGCCGGGCTCACTCTGACAGTCAGAGACTGCAAGGCTCAGCCTGGCTCGCCCCTCCAGATGTTCAATCGACACGATACGTCCCCTGAGCGTCACCTCCTGCCGGGCCAGGCCATCTGCCAGTGGCTCCGGCCGCTGAGAAAGGCCATGACAGAGCGTGACGGTCAGCGCCAGGGCCATGAGCAGCCACAGACGATGGCAAAGCGCAGCGCCCATCAACCAGAAAAGCGCCAGAGCCCAGACCCAGCGCTCCGAAGGGAGATGAATCAGCACGGCACCAGCGCAGGCGGCAAGACACGGCAGCGCAAGACGTATACCTTTGACACCGTCGATCAATTCACGGCGAACAGGCACAGTGCGCTCATGGTATTCAGAAAAATTTTCCTAACCTCCCGGGTTCAGGGATAATGACAGCATCGCTTTGTCTGGACGCTGCCTGATGCTGCGCCAATTGATCCAACGTTATCTGCCGGACCCGGAGGCCATTCGGCGCCAGAAATCGCTCCGACTGATTCATCCGTTACTTGGTAATCCCGCACTCTGGCTGGTGACGCGGCGAAGCATTGCCAATGGCATGTCGGTGGGGCTATTTTGCGCCCTGCTTCCGATTCCCGGGCAGATGCTGGTGGCCGCCATCGGAGCCTGGTGGCTGCGTGGGCATCTACCGCTGGCACTGGCGCTGGTATGGCTGACCAATCCCCTGACCATGCCCGTGGTCTTCTATGTCACCTATCGGGCAGGAGCCTGGATCCTGCAGACCCCGCCCCGCGCCCTGCCCGATGAGGTCAGCGTCAGCTGGTTTGCCAATCAATTGATCGACATGATGCCATCGCTGATCATTGGATCACTGGCCTGCGCCCTCGTTATCGGCATCGTAGCGAACATCTTGACGCGCCTATGCTGGCGCTGGCATATCCTTCGCGTCTGGCGCAAGCGTCGCCAGCACCGCCGCCCGCGCTGAGCGCTCTCGAATAGCCTGCAGTACCGGCCTTTCGACCAGGATCAACATTTCTCCCTGTCGACTTTTAAACTATGTTGATTCAGCCCGTTTCATGGGCACATTCATCCTGCATCGACACGGAAGCCGACACCATGGATCTTGGAATCACCAACCGCGTTGCCATTATTACCGGCGCCAAGGGAGGCCTGGGCCTCGCTGCCGCCAGAGAACTGGCCAATGAGGGCGCAAGGCTCGTTCTGTCCGATATGGACATCGAGCAGCTGGAAAAGGACGCCAGAGCGCTGGATACCGAAGTGATCTGCCACAAGGCCGACATTACCAAACAGGAAGATGTCGATGCGCTGGCCCGGGCAGCCCTTGAGCATTTCGGCACCATCGATATCGTGGTCCATACGGCCGGCATTACCGGAGCCAAGGGCCACCCTCTCGAAATGAAGGACGAGGACTACGCCGACACCTGGCAGATCAACTTCATGTCTGCAGTGCGCATGGCACGCGCCACCTTCCCTGCCATGCGTGACAAGGGCTGGGGGCGCTTCGTCTGCATTACCTCCGAAAACGCCGTGCAGCCCTATTGGGATGAAGCCGTTTACAACGTCTCCAAGGCAGCACTGGCCACCTTCGTCAAGAATCTGGCCTATGGCGAGGCGGAACACGGCATTCTCTGCAACACCGTGTCCCCTGCGTTTATCGAATCCCCCATGACCGACGGCATGATGGAAAAACGCTCAACAGAGAACAGCTGCTCCTTTGACGAGGCAGTAGAAAGCTTCCTCGAAGAAGAGCGCCCCGGCATCAAGCTCAAGCGTCGCGGACAGCCTGAAGAAGTTGCTGCCGCCATCGCACTGGTCGTCTCCGAACGCGCCTCGTTCATCAGCGGCGCCAACATTCGCGTGGATGGCGGCGCAGTGATGTCCGTTCAGAACTGATTATCAGCAAACACACCGGCGCCAGACGACGAAGGGCCCGTCAGCCATGCTGACGGGCCCTTTTAACGCCGGCACAGGGGCTCATCAGGTCATGACATCGGGCGCCAGCTGCCCCTTGTCCAGACGCAGCACTCGATCCTGATGCCGGGCGATGGCCATGTCGTGGGTCACGACCACAAAGGCGCTGCGAGAGCGCTCGGCCACTTCATCCATCAGATCCAGAATCTGGCGGGCCGTGACCTGATCCAGGTTGCCGGTCGGTTCGTCCATCAATACCAGACTCGGGTCCGTGACCAGCGCACGAGCAATCGCCACTCGCTGGCGTTCACCCCCGGAAAGTTCCCCCGGTTTGTGTTCACCACGCGCCGCCATGCCCACCCTTTCCAGCAGCGCGCTGGCCCTTTCGGCCGCCTCTCTACGACTCTGCCCGCGAATGATCAGCGGCATCGATACGTTTTCCAGTGCCGTGAACTCGGCCAGCAGATGGTGAAACTGATAGACAAAACCGATGTGCTGATTGCGAAACCGACCAATGGCGGCCTCGGAAAGCCCCTTGATGGAACGGCCGCCGATCAGGATTTCTCCCTGGGTCGGGCGATCCAGCCCGCCGAGAAGGTTGAGCAGCGTGGTCTTGCCGCTGCCGGAGCTGCCGACCACTGCAATGCGCTCACCGGCAGCTACCGTCAGCTCCAGATGATCCAGCACGGTCAGATCCTGTGGGCCTTCCTGATAGACCCGGGTCAGCCCGCGACACTCCAGCATGTTGTCACGCTCCATCACGCTCGCATCATATTGACTACTCATAGCGCAGTACCTCGGCCGGTTGTACCCGCGCAGCGCGCCACGCCGGATAGAGGGTCGACAGAAAACTCAGCAGCAACGCCACACCGGTCACGACCATAACGTCCGAAAATTCAAGACGTGAAGGGAGATAGCTGATGAAATAGACGTTGGGGTCCAAAAACTGAATGCCGAACACCGACTCGACCCAGCTGATGATATCGGCAATCGACAGCGCCAGTCCGATACCAGCCAGAACACCCAGCGCAATACCGATAATGCCGATGGTAATGCCCTGTACCATGAAAATGCCCATGATCGAGCCCGGCGTGGCACCCAGCGTGCGCAGGATGGCGATGTCGGCGTGCTTGTCGGTCACCACCATGACCAGGGTCGAGACGATATTGAACGCCGCGACAGCCACAATCACCATCAGCAGCAAACCGATCATGCGTTTTTCCATCTGAATGGCCTGGAAGAGATTGCCCTGGGTGTAGGTCCAGTCAATCCCGCGGTAACCGGGCGGCATCGAGTTGATGATCTCGCGGGTAACGCTGTGCGCCTGAAAGAGATCATCAAGCTTCAGGCGTATGCCCTGAGCCTCCCCTTGCTGTCGCGCCAGGGTTTTCATGTCACCAAGGCTCGTATAGGCGAGATTGCCGTCAAGCTGCGCCCCCACCTGAAAAAGACCGGAAACGGTAAAACGCTTCAGCCGTGGGAAAACACCACCCGGTGTAATGGAGGCCTCGGGGACCAGCAGGGTCACGCTATCTCCCAGCCCGACGCCAAGGTTTCGCGCCAGGGTGCTGCCGAGCACAACGTTCCAGGTCCCCTGCTGAAGGGAGGCCAGATCGCCCCCCACCATGTGATTACCAATAATGGACACCTTTTCCTCGGCATCGGGCAGAATGCCTTCGATCATCGCGCCCTGCGTCTGACCGTTGGAGGAAAACATGCCCTGTTGTTCGATATAGGGCGCTGCGCCCACGACATGATCATGTCGCTGCAGCTGCTCCGCCAGCGCGCGCCAGTCGTTAACGCCGTTTTGCGCCTCGATACGGGTATGCGGGACCATGCCCAGTACGCGCGTTCTCAGCTCATGGTCAAAGCCGTTCATCACCGAGAGCACCAGAATCAGTACTGCCACGCCCAGCGTCAGGCCGAGCATCGAGGTCAGCGAGATAAAGGAGATGAAGTGATTGCGCCGCTTGGCTCGCGTATAGCGAAGCCCGATCAGGAAGGGAATTCGATCAAGCATTATTGGCCTGGAGTCCAGTGACAGGAGCCGACATGGTACGGACTTTTATGCCACCCTGCATCAGGCGTCGCCTTAATCGCTGCCAGTGATAAGATACGCCGGCAGGCCGTATGCCGGAACCTGCAGAGACCAGCCCCATCGATCGAGCGGACAACACTGTGACCATGACCCAGGGCCCTTCCCGTCAGTTTTTACCCGAATGGACACCCCAGCAGGCCATCATGCTCAGCTGGCCCGGCCATGACAGCGACTGGTCGTCAATGCTTGAGGCCATTGAAACCACGTTCATCACCCTGATCGAGGTGATCGCCCGCTATCAGCATGTTCTGGTCACCCTGCCGGACGATGACACCCGTCAGCGCCTTGCCACCATACTGGCCAACCTCGGCGTTCCCGAACATCGGCGATCGCTGGTTATCGCGCCCGGTGACGACACCTGGGCACGCGATCACGGCCCGTTGACAATCATCGACAACGAAACGCCGCTGCTGCTGGACTATCGCTTTACCGGCTGGGGCGGCAAGTTTCCGGCCGAGCGGGACAATGCCCTTAATCGCGCTCTGGCAGAACAGGATATCTTCGCCCCCGCCATGCAGAACCTGCAGGAGATCGTGCTGGAGGGCGGCGGCATCGAGACGGATGGTCGAGGCACCCTGATGACCACCCGAAGCTGCCTTTTAAATGCCAATCGCAACGCCCATCTTGACCAGACCGGTATCGAGGCCCATTTGAAGACGCATCTGGGCGTTGACCGCATCCTGTGGCTTGACAACGGCTACCTTGAGGGTGATGACACCGACAGCCATATCGATACGCTGGCGCGCTTTTGTGACGAGCAGACCATTGCCCATGTCTGCTGTGATGATCCGCTTGACCCGCATTTTGAAGCATTGAATGCCATGGAACGCGAACTGATGGCGTTTCGTCGACCTGACGGCGAACCCTATCGGCTGATTCCGCTGCCCTGGCCTCGCGCTTGCTTCGATCCGGAAGACGGCCATCGCCTGCCGGCGACCTATGCCAACTTCCTGATCATCAACGGCGCGGTGCTGATGCCCGCCTACGCCGACCCGGCTGACTTCGTGGCGCTTCAGGCACTGTCCAAAGCCTTCCCGGAGCGGGACATCATTCCCATCGACTGTCGCCAGGTCATTCGTCAGCACGGCAGCCTGCACTGCCTTACCATGCAGTTGCCCACCGGATCACTGAAAGCCATCAATGACTGATGCACGGAGAAAGCCCATGAAAAACAGCATCAACGTTGGTGTTGTTCAGCAACAGGCGTGGAACGACAAACAACGAAGCCTGGCCGAGAGCGAGCGAGGCATCCGCGCACTGGCGCAGCGCGGCGCGCAACTTGTGCTGCTGCAGGAGCTGCATGCCACGCGCTACTTCTGTCAGTGCGAGGATACAGAGGTCTTCGATCTGGCCGAACCGCTGGAGGGCCCGACCACCCGGTTTCTGAGTGAGCTGGCCGGAGAGCTGGATATCGTGATTGTGGGCTCCATCTTTGAGCGGCGCGCGCCCGGGCTCTATCACAATACAGCCGTGGTGCTGGACACCGACCGCGGCCTGGTCGGCACTTATCGCAAAATGCATATCCCCGATGACCCGGGATTCTACGAGAAATTCTATTTCACCCCCGGTGATGCCGGACACAGCAAGGGGTTTACGCCCATTGACACTTCCGTGGGCCGTCTGGGCGTGCTGGTCTGCTGGGATCAGTGGTATCCCGAGGCCGCACGCCTGATGGCACTGGCCGGTGCCGACATGCTGCTCTACCCCACGGCCATCGGCTGGGACCCGAGTGATGAGTCTGATGAGAAGCAGCGCCAGAAGGAGGCCTGGACACTGATCCAGCGCTCGCATGCCGTGTCCAACGGCATTCCGGTGCTGGCGGCCAACCGGGTCGGTCATGAGGAAGATCCCAGCGACGTGGGGGGCGGCATCGATTTCTGGGGCGGCAGCTTCGTTGCCGGTGCTCAGGGAGAAATGCTGGCCCTTGCCGGTGAAGGCACCGAGGAGCTTCTGGTGACCCTGTCACTGGCGCGCAGCGAACAGGTCAGACGCATCTGGCCCTATCTGCGTGACCGCCGCATTGACGCCTATGGGGACATTACCGAGCGCTATCTCGACCGCTGAATCCGGATCGCCTCGATAACTGATCGGCATCTGTTCCTGCCGTAGCAGGAACAGATGCCGATATGCTCATTGTCGGCCATGCCGTATCGTGATACAAGATAACGGTATATTTCGAAAAGCATGACATGAATGGAGATGGCCATGTCACCGCAGTATCAGTTGATGGCGGAGCTGGAAAGGGCCTTCGATGATCTTGTCGAGGCCACAGAAGCCCTGATAGCCACGGCAAGGCAACATCCTCCCGCCATGTGGCGCTTTGGCGGTGACGCCGACATTGACTGGCTGATGCGTGCCTTGACCGATTACTGGTATCAGGATGGCCAGGACGGACGTGCCACACGTGATCATGTCGGCGTGGTCATGGCCGATGATGCGCTGCTCGAACACGTCTGCGAGGTGAATCGATGCAAGAATGCCTTCTCCTCGCAACTGAGCGCAGCCCGCAAACTGCATCCCGCCATGGTTGCCGAACTCAAGGCCACACTCCCCTTTCGCCACCCCGTACTGCATGACCATCTCAAGGGAAGCGGTATGGCACGGCTTCATCTCAAGCAGTGCTGGCGACGCCTTCCGGTGGCAGATGCCCCCGTCTCGCGCATCCGACTGGCATGGTATTCCAGCGGCCGGTCCATCAAGCGCATGAGCGTATCCGAAGTAGAAGCCAGACTGGCCAGGCTGAACAACGAAGCCGCCCACGTCAAAATCCAGTACCAACTACTGGCTGCGCTGCCTGATGGCGAAATGCTGGCGCAGATACAAACGCAGGCGCCGCTGATGCGCGCCAACATTTTTTTCCGTGAACCGCTGGAAGATGGTCACACCCGCCGCGCCATGAATGTTGCTCTGCCGTTGTTCGTACCGTCACCGGATAACCGTCTTCCACAGATCAATCAGCCACCGTCCCAGCCTCCCGAGAAGCGTACCCGCGCGCTGCGTGGGGATTCAAAAATAGAGAGTGAGCCCTTTATTCCCAGCCTTCGCATTCACCGCTATCGGCGCTGACTAAAAATCACTGCTGGGTGACGGCAGCTGCTTGAGGTGAAGGTGCCTGCTTAACCGGATAGCGGGGCGAATCAGCATCTGTGCGCTGCCCACGACAAAGAGCCAGGTGCCGATCATCATCAGCGATGAATAGAAAAAACAGATACTGCCGGCCAGAAACCAGAGGCCGATCAGCACGTCGTTGACGATGCTGACAACCTCGTAGCGGCGATGGATCACAAGAGCATGATGATCAAAATGCAGCGTCAGATCTCGTCTGTCAGCACGACTCGTCTTTTCGGACAATGTGGTCGCCTCCCTGTGATGAGCGAATGACTCGCGAAAACGCCGACCCAATGGTCGGCGTTTTCAAGAGCAAACCGTAATGCCCCGTTAGTGTAGCCGGTTGAGACCGTTATGCGCCGCGATGCGATAGGCTTCCGCCATGGTGGGATAGTTAAAGGTCGTGTTCAC
Source organism: Kushneria avicenniae (assembly GCF_900112585.1). GTDB lineage: Bacteria > Pseudomonadota > Gammaproteobacteria > Pseudomonadales > Halomonadaceae > Kushneria > Kushneria avicenniae. The sequence goes on from NZ_FOLY01000001.1 coordinate 333,703, forward strand.
AAAATACGCCAGCGTATTCGACTCGCCCGGCTGATTCATGATCGCCTGTCCAATGTGAAGGATTTCGGAGGCTTGATCTCCGAAACAGTGAATACCGTAAATTTCGAGCGTCCGCGGATTGAACAGTATCTTGAGCATGCCGACCGTATCACCGGTAATCTGTGCCCGCGCGGTGTCCTTGAAAAAGGCCTGCCCGACTTCATACGGCGTTCTGGCATCCGTCAGCTCTCGCTCGGTCTTGCCCAGCGAGCTGATCTCGGGGATGGTGTAAATACCGGTAGGAATATCGTTCACGAAACGCGATGCCTTGCTCAGCGCATCGCCGGAAGCAGAACGTCCCTGATCATAGGCGGCACTGGCAAGACTTGGCCAGCCGATGACGTCGCCGGCGGCATGGATATGTTCGACACGGGTGCGATAACTGTTATCAACCTGTAGCTGCCCGCGTGAATTCGCCTCCAGCCCCGCGTTTTCAAGCTTGAGAGTATCGGTGTTACCCGTTCGCCCGTTGGCCCACATGAAGGCATCAGCGCGCATCTTCTTGCCGGATTTGAGATGCAGGGTCACGCCGGTCTCATCGCCTTCGACGCGAGAATACTCTTCGTTATGACGAATCTGAACGCCGTTGTGACGCAGGTGATAGGACAACGCATCGCTGATTTCATCATCCAGAAACGACAGCAGGCGTTCGCGAGTATCGATCAGATCAACCTTGACGCCCAGATTGGAAAAGATCGACGCATACTCACAGCCAATAACCCCCGCACCGTAAATCATGATGCGCCGGGGCGTATGCGACAGTCCCAGAATCGTATCGGAGCAGTAGATACGAGGATGTCTGAAATTGACGTCCGAGGGGCGATAGGGGCGTGAGCCGGTCGCCACAACGATGTTCTCGGCCACCAGAGACTCCCTGGCGCCGTGACCATCCGAGACGTGAATCGTGTGCGGGTCAGCAAAAGAGGCCGTACCGAAAAAAACGTCAATACGGTTTCGCGCATAAAATCGCGTTCGCATGGCCACCTGATCCTCGATCACCCGGCGGGAGCGCTCGAGCATGCGAGGAAAGGATACCCAGCGAGGTTCACCAAGATCCCTGAACATGGGATTGTTGTTGAACTGAACCACCTGCTTGACCGCATGGCGCAGCGTCTTGGAAGGGATCGTGCCCTTGTGGGTGCAGTTGCCACCCACTGCCGATTGGAGTTCAACAATCGCCACCCGTTTATCGTGCTTGGCAGCATTGACGGCAGCACTTTCACCTGCTGGCCCGGCGCCCAGTACGATGACATCATACTGATAGGTTGGCATTACCCGTCAGGCTCCCGGCTTGCGAGTGGCATCAAGGGCAAGTTCGGGCCTGTAAGCCGTCTGCGCCAGCTTTTCCTTGCGCTGCTGCTCTTCACAGACCTCATCCTTGCCGCCGCAGATATCACAGCCCTGCTTGAGACCGAGATTGTTCAAGCCACCGCATGAGCCGCTGATGGGCTTGCGCCCCATCAGAACACCCACGGACATGACGCCCACGATAAGCAGCATGGCTGCCAGAACCATTAACCATAACAGCATGGATCGCTCCTGTTCGTTGTCGGCCATCGCCCCAGGCGATCACCCATGGTTGATATTTTAACTGTTCAGGATGCCCGAGCACCAACACCGACAGCACAATCCCGTTAATAGGCACCAAACAAAAAAGGCACCGGGGATACCGGTGCCGTAGTGAAAAACGATCTATCAACCACCAAAATCGTCGAGCATGATATTTTCCGGCTCGACGCCCAGATCCATGAGCATCTTGATGACCGAGGCGTTCATCATCGGCGGCCCGCACATGTAGTATTCGCAGTCTTCAGGTGCCGGATGGTCTTTTAGATAGTTTTCATACAATACGTTATGGATAAAACCTGTCTTGCCGGTCCAGTTGTCTTCAGGCAGGGGATCCGACAGCGCCAGGTGCCACTCAAAGTTGGGATTTTCTTCCTGCAGCTGATCATATTCCTCGTTATAGAACGACTCTCGAACCGAGCGAGCGCCGTACCAGAAGGAAATCTTGCGATCTGTGTTCAAACGCTTGAGCTGATCGAAGATGTGGCTGCGCATCGGTGCCATGCCGGCACCACCGCCGATAAAGACCATCTCGGCATCGGTTTCCTTGGCAAAGAATTCACCGAACGGACCATACACCGTCACCTTGTCGCCCGCCTTGAGGCTGAAGACCCAGCTCGACATGAGCCCCGGCTGATGACTGGAATTGGGCGGCGGCGTGGCAATACGGATATTGAACTTGAGAATGCCCTTCTCTTCAGGGTAGTTCGCCATCGAGTAGGCACGAATCACAGGCTCGGTCGTTTTGGCTTTCAGATTGAAAAGCCCGAACTTGTCCCAGTCCCCGCGATACTCCTCACCAATGTCAAAATCACTGAAATTGATGTCATACGGCGGCGTCTCGAGCTGCATATAGCCGCCGGCGCGGAAGGCCACATTCTCGCCTTCGGGCAGACGCAACGTCAGCTCCTTGATAAAGGTGGCCACGTTGTCATTATTAACAACGGTGCATTCCCATTTCTTGACGCCGAAAACGTCTTCGGGCACCTCGATCTTCATGTCCTGCTTGACCGGCACCTGACAGGAGAGACGCCATCCTTCCTTCTTTTCACCCATGGTGAAATGGCTTTCCTCGGTGGCAAGAATCGATCCGCCACCGTCCTGCACACGGCATTTGCACTGTGCACAGGACCCCCCCCCACCACAGGCAGAGGACAGGAAAATGCCCTGACCGGCCAGGGTCTGCAGCAGCTTGCCCCCGGCCTGGGTCTTGATGGTGCTTTCGGGGTCACCATTGATTTCGATGGTCACCTCACCGCTGCTGACCAGCCGGCTGCGAGCGGTGAGGATAATGGCCACCAGGCCCAGAATAATCAGCGTGAACATGACCACGCCAACGATAATGACAGAGATATCTACCATGACTCGTTTCCTTGCTCAGTCGATGATCCGCCGCTTACAGCTGAACGCCGGAAAACGACATGAAGCCCAGTGACATCAGACCTACCGTCAGGAAGGTGATCCCCAGCCCCTGAAGCCCGGCCGGGACGTCGCTGTACTTGAGTTTTTCACGAATGCCGGCCAGCGCTGCGATAGCCAGCGCCCAGCCAAACCCGGCACCAAGACCATAAACAACCGATTCACCAAAGGCGTAGTCGCGCTGAACCATGAAAAGGGCCGCCCCCAGAATGGCGCAGTTCACCGTAATCAGCGGCAGATAAACGCCGAGCGCGTTGTAGAGCGCCGGTACGAATTTATCGAGAAACATCTCGAGAATCTGCACGATGGCTGCAATCACACCGATATAGCTCAGAAGCCCTAGAAACGAGAGATCGATGTTTTCGGCACCTTCGATACCGGTCCACGACAGCGCGCCTGCCTTGAGCAGGTAATTGAGAATCAGGTTGTTGGCCGGCACCGTAATGGTCAGCACCACAATAACGGCGACCCCCAGGCCGATGGCGGATGAGACCTTCTTGGATACCGCCAGAAAGGTACACATGCCCAGAAAGAAGGCCAGCGCCATGTTTTCAACGAACACGGCCTTGATGAACAGGCTGAGGTAATGTTCAAACATTACGCGCTCCCCTCTGCAGTACGAGGCTTGGTATTGGTCGTGATCTTGAACTCATTGCTTTCCACCTGCTCGGGGTTAAAGCTTCTGAGCGCCCAGATCAGCAGACCGATCACGAAAAATGCCGACGGGGGCAGCAGCATCAGGCCATTGGGGACATACCAGCCGCCATTGTTGACCGTCTGCATGATGGTGATTCCGAAAACGGATCCCGACCCCAGCAGCTCGCGGAAAAACCCGACCGCCAGCAGAATGAAGGTGTATCCCAGACCGTTACCGACACCGTCGAGAAAGCTGAGCACAGGACCGTTTTGCATGGCATAGGCTTCGGCACGCCCCATGACGATGCAGTTGGTAATGATCAGGCCGACAAACACCGACAGCTGTTTGGAGAGATCGTAGGCAAACGCCCTCAAAAGCTGATCCACCACGATAACCAGCGACGCGATAATGGTCATCTGAATGATGATTCGAATCGACGATGGCATGTGATTGCGAATCAATGACACGAACATGTTCGAAAATGCCGTGACCGCAATAACTGCCAGACCCATGACCAGCGAGGTGCTCATGGAGTTGGTGACCGCCAGCGCACTGCAGATACCCAGGATCTGCAGTGCAATAGGGTTATTCTGAAAAATGGGAGTTGTCAGCAGACCCCTGGCCGTATCAGTTTTTGCCATGATCAAGCTCCTTGTGAAGTGTCGCGAAAGCGCGCCAGATAATTGGCAAAGCCTTCGTCGCCCATCCAGAACTGCAGCAGGTTGGTCACCCCGGTACTGGTCAGGGTAGCACCGGAAAGCGCATCCACCTTGTGCTCGGCATCAGGCGTATTGCTGCCAACGCCACCCTTGACCAGACGAATGGCCGGCTCGTCACTGCCTTCCGGGTAGATCTCCTTGCCCGGCCAGAGCGACTTCCAGCGTGGATTATCCACCTCACCGCCGAGTCCGGGCGTTTCACCCTGCTCGTAGAACGACAGTCCGACGACCGTATTACCATCCCCTTCAAGGGCCAGATAACCCAGCATCAGCGACCAGAGCCCCTGACCACGGACCGGGAGAATGATCTCGTCGGGGTTGTCAGGATCGCCTACCAGATAGACCGTAGCGTAGTTTTCGACACGACCACCAAGCCCTGCCTGGTCCTGACTGCCGCTCAGGGTTCTCGACATGGCCGGGTCCTGGGTCGAGGCAATCTGATCAAAGCGATCAGGATCGATATCGTCAGCATATTCGCCGGAGCGCAGGTCCACCACACGCTGGGTGATTTCACCGAACTGCTGCTCGACGCTTCGGCCCGGCTCCATCAGATTGGCGACCTGCAGGATATTGGTCTTGCGATCAAGCTCCTGATTCTGCTGCTGCGTGGGCCGGAGTGCCACGGCGGCCGTCGAAACCACCACAGAGCAGACCACGCACAGCGATAGCGCCACGGTCAGCGTTTTCTTGATCGAATCATTGCTGGCCATCAGGCAACCTCCTTATCCCTTGACGGCATCAGACGCTTCTGCCGCCGTTTGATATTGGCCTGAACGATAAAGTGGTCGATCAGCGGTGCGAAAAGATTGGCAAAGAGAATCGCCAGCATGATCCCCTCGGGGAATGCCGGGTTGGCCACCCTGATCAGCACGGTCATGAAACCGATCAGACCACCAAAGATCAGCTTGCCGGTATTGGTCATTGATGCCGATACGGGGTCGGTCGCCATGAAGATCATGCCGAAGGCAAAACCACCGATCACCAGATGCCAGTACCAGGGCAGCGCAAACATCGGGTTGGTATCGGAGCCGATCAGATTGAAAAGCGTTGCCGTTGCCACCATGCCCAGAAAAACACCCAGGATGATGCGCCAGGAGGCCACACGGGTCCAGATCATGATCAGGCCACCCAGCAGAATCATCAGGGTCGAGGTTTCACCGACACTGCCCTGAATGAACCCCAGAAAGGCATTGAGCCAGGGCGTCTGGGCAGCCAGCTGATCAACACCGCCCTGCGCGGCTGTCGACAGTGCTGTTGCACCAGTATAACCATCCGCGGGTACCCAGACCGAATCACCGGACAGCTGCGCCGGATAGGCGAAATAGAGAAAGGCACGACCGGTCAACGCCGGATTGAGGAAGTTCTTGCCGGTGCCACCAAAGACTTCCTTGCCGATAACCACGCCAAAGGTGATCCCTAGAGCAACCTGCCACAGCGGTACGGTAGCCGGTAGAATCAGGGCGAAAAGTACAGAAGTGACGAAGAATCCTTCATTGACCTCATGGCCGCGGCGAATGGCAAAGAGCACTTCCCAGAAGCCGCCCACCGCAAAGGTGACCGCATAGATGGGAATGAACCAGGTCGCGCCGAGTACGAAATTGGCCCATATACTACCAGGGTCATGTCCGCCGGCCAGCGCCATGACGATCATTTCACGCCATCCCTGAAGGATGCCGTAGTCATTGGCGATCGCCACGTTGGCCTGAAGACCGGCGTTGTACATGCCAAAGAACATGGCCGGGAAGGTGCACATCCAGACCGTGATCATGATGCGCTTGAGATCGATACCATCTCGAACGTGCGCCGTAGAACCGGTGACATGCCCCGGCACATAAAAGATTGTGTCGACTGCCTCATACAGCGCGTAAAAGCGCTGATACTTTCCGCCCTCATGAAAATGGGGCTCGATATTATCCAGAAAACGACGAATCCCCATTATCAGACCTCTTTCTCGATCGTTGTCAGATTGTCGCGCAGGATCGGGCCGTACTCATATTTACCCGGACAGACATAGGTACAAAGTGCCAGATCCTCTTCGTCGAGCTCGAGACAGCCCAGCTGCATGGCGACCTCGATGTCTCCGACGATCAGCGAACGCAAAAGCTGGGTCGGCAGGATGTCCAGCGGCATGACCTGTTCATAGGAGCCGATCGGCACCATGGCTCGCTCGGAGCCATTGGTATTGGTGTTGGGCCGAAAGGAGGCCGGCCGGGTCAGGCGTGACAGGTAGATGCCGGTAGTAGAATGGCGATCCAATCCCAGAGAGAGCCAGCCGAACAGCGCACGTTTACGGCCCTCGTCGATCAGTGACACCTGCAAGTGATAGCGTCCGAGATAGGCCGTACTGTTCTTTGCAGTGCTGCCACCGAACACCGACCCTGAAATGACGCGAACGTCACGATCGGTTTCGACCTCACCGGTCAGTAGCTCATCAAGGCTTGCACCAAGACGCGTACGAACCAGGCGCGGCTTTTTGGCAGCCGGCCCACCCAGCGCCACGACCCGGCGTGTATCCAGTCGACCTTCCGTGAAGAGCGTGCCGATGGCCATGACATCCTGATAGTTCAGATGCCATACCTGACGGCTGATGCCCACCGGTGACAGATGATGGATATGCGTACCGGCCAGACCAGCAGGATGCGGTCCGGAAAAATGCTGATGACTGATCCCATCCAGCTCGCCGCCGGGAATATCGGCATCGGGCGCGCTGCACAGGTAGACCTGCCCCTGGGTCAGATGCCGAATGACCCTGAGTCCATTCACGAAATCTTCGCGACGCTCCTCGATGACATGTGCCGGATCGGCACTGAGGGGATGGGTATCAATGGCAGTCACGAAAATGTTCAGCGGCTGCTCGGATACTGACGGCACACGGGAAAAGGGACGCTTTCGAATGCCGGTCCAGAGTCCGGAGGCTACCAGCTGATCGACCACTGCCTGACGCTCGAGCGACTCAAGGCGGCCTGCATCATATTGTTCAAAGGCTGGCGCCCGAGAATCGTTGTCTTCTTCAACGCGAATGACTACCGACATGAGACGGCGTCTTTCACCACGATTGATCGCTACCACTTCACCGGCAGCAGGCGCGACATATTGAACGCCTTCGGTTTTCTTGTCAGTGAAAAGTACCTGACCAAGCGATACCCGGTCTCCCTCGCGGACTTCCATGGTTGGCCGCATGCCAATGTAGTCAGGGCCAAGAACAGCCACATGCTTCACCGGTTGACCATTCTCGATGGTCTGGGAAGGTGAACCCGCGATGGGGAGATCCAGGCCTCGTTTGACTTCGATCATAGTCTCGCCCAGTAGTCGAATCTGATGCAGTCATGCAGGGTTTGATAACCGTTTGACGCAAGCTATTGATAGCAACCGTTATTACCGGTGATCCCCTTGGGTGATGATCAATCAGATGAGATGTTTCGGTGATCCGCAAGAGCGGACATGATTTAACACGGTTTAAAAACCAGCCGTATTATAAGGAGCTGGAACATGAAAAACCACATGAGTTACAAGGGATTCAGATCGAGGCAGGGGGTCTCCTGGACCAAAGTCCAGGAGAAAAACGCCGACTTCAGTTTGGCGAAGGAAAGGACGGAAGGCGCGCATGCGCCATGTGCTGTACCAGTCGGATCACCTGAGCACTGTAGCCGAACTCATTGTCATACCACACATACAGCACAATGTTTTTGCCGTCAACAATCGTGGCCTTGCCGTCAACGATGCCACCATGTCGATTCCCTACAAAGTCCGATGATACCACTTCAGGCGAATCAACAAAGTCGATCTGTCGACGCAGCTTCGAATCGATCGACATCTCACGCAGATAGCCGTTCAGGGTATCGCGGTCACAGTCCTTCTCAAGCGTCAGATTGAGAATGGCCATGGAGACGTTGGGAATGGGCACACGAATGGCATTGCCGGTCAACCTGCCCTCAAGTTCGGGCAACGCTCGGGTGACGGCCTTTGCCGCGCCGGTCTCCGTCAGAACCATGTTCATCGGCGCGCTGCGCCCACGACGCTCGGCCTTGTGATAGTTATCGGTCAGATTCTGATCGTTGGTGTAGGCATGCACCGTTTCGACATGACCCCGCTCGATGCCGTAACGATCCGACAGGCATTTCAGTACCGGCACGATAGCGTTGGTGGTACACGACGCTGCAGATAGAATCTGCTCGCTCTCCCCGGCCTCGTGCTCGTTGATGCCATAGACGATATTCTTGATATCGCCCTTGCCCGGCGCGGTAAGCAGCACGCGCGAAACACCCCTTGAGGACAGGTGTTTCGAGAGCCCTTCGCGATCACGCCAGTTGCCGGTGTTATCCACCACAATGGCGTTGTCGATGCCGTAAGCCGTATAGTCGATGCTGTCGGGCGACTCGGCGCGGATGAACTGAATGTAGTTGCCATTGGCAATGATGGCATCATTGTCATGATCCAGCGTGAGCGTACCGGGGAACGGCCCATGAATGGAATCCCGTCGCAGCAGGCTGGCCCGCTTCTCCAGATCCGAGCTGTCGCCGCGCACAACGATGCCACGCAGCCTCAACATCCGTCCGCTACCGGTACGCTCGATCAAAAGCCTTGCTAGCAGGCGTCCGATACGACCGAAGCCATACAGCACAACATCGCGTGGCTGCTCCGACGTTCCCTTGCCCCGCTGTCCGACGATCGGGCCGAGCGTCTGACGCAAAAAGCCCATGACATCATGCTCACCGCTGCGTTTGTAGGCGACGGCCAGCTTGCCGATGTCAATGTGGGCAGGGCCTGGATCAAGCTCGATCAGACGCTTGACCAGAGCAAAGGTATCCCCGACTTCCAGCTCCACGTTTTCAGCGTGTCGGGCATAGCGATGGTGCTTTAGAAGCTGAATGACTGATTGATTGACCATGGAACGACCGTACATCAGCGGTACGACCTGACAGCTGCGATAGAGACGTCCCAGCAGCGGGATCATCTCTTCGGCCAGCGCCTCCTGTGCCTGCCACTGCTGCAGACACGTTTCTTCTTTTGCCATACTCACGTCAGGTTTCCTTGCAGTGATCGAAAACCTGCAGCGCCTGCCCTTGTTTTATGTGATATCCATACTGGTATCGTGGGCGCTCTCTCGGCAGCTGCAATCTTAAGGTGGCGGCATTATCGAAAGAGCGAGGCCTCCCCACAATGATTGTGTGGTCGCAAAAATTGTAGCCGGGCTACACCAAAGCATAAGTTGACAGACGCCTCTGCCCGTATATCGGCTTTTGCAGTGCGTTTCCGGTTTGAAAGCGCATCGTTTGACATCGTTTCTTCGGCACAGTCACGCATGAAAACGAGAAGTCGCCTGCATCTGAATGACAGACATCAGCGCAAACCTTTTTCATATGAACGATACTGTCCGCATTTTTGTATCCGTGCCCACCGATTCAAAGTGAACCATGCCATCGCACAGCAGCACTATCAGCCCCCTTGCGCCCCCGGCACTTGCCCCTGCCCGGGAGAACACACGCTGGCGAGTGCCCGAAGGCAGCGCCGATGCACTGACCATGGCCCGCCTGGCAGGCGCCGAGCAGACGCCTCTGCTTGTGATCACGCCGGATTCGGCAAGCGCACAGCGCATGGCGCTGGCACTGCGCTTTTTCAGTGCGCAGGAAGTTCTGGTCTTTCCGGACTGGGAGACGCTGCCCTACGACAGCTTTTCTCCCCATCAGGACATCGTTTCGGAGCGTTTACGCACCCTGCGTCAGCTGCAGCATCAGTACCGCAGCATTATTCTGGCGCCGGTCAACACGCTCATGCAGCGTCTGCCGCCTACCGACTATGTGGCCGTGCAGGCCCTGCAGCTCGAAACAGGCATGTCGCTGGATCGCCAGCATTTTCGCAGCCAGCTGCATCTTGCCGGCTACCGCGCCGTCGAAACCGTCTACGAGCCCGGCGAATACGCCTTTCGAGGTGCCCTGATCGACCTGTACCCGGTGGGCAGCGAGCATCCGCTGCGTATCGATCTGTTCGATGACGAGATCGACACGCTTCGTCATTTTGACCCGGATACACAGCGCTCAACCGATCGCATCGAGCAGATGGAACTTTTACCGGCGCATGAGTATCCGCTGACACAGGAAGCGATTGCGCGCTTTCGCGAAGGGTTCGAGACGCTGTTTGACGTTGACCCTCGCCACTGCCCGCTGTATCTGGATGCGCTTCAGGGCATCCCGTCTCCAGGGCTTGAGCAGTATCTGCCGCTGTTTTTCGAGCGTACTTCGACACTTTTTGACCATATCGGCGACAGCCTGCGCTGCGCTCTGCTGCCGGGCACCTTCGAAGCCGCTGAAAGCCACTGGCAGTCCATTACCGGACGCTATGAAAATCTGGGCGTTGATCCCACCCGTCCGCTGCTACCGCCCGCCAGGGCCTTTATACCGGTGGCAGAGCTTTTTGGTCAGATCAATCGGTACCCGAGGCTTCAGTGGCGCACCGATGATGAAGGCACACCGGTAGAAGGTAATGCCCTGCCCAACGTTGCCATTGACGGCCGTGCCACCCGCCCGCTGGCCTCGCTGGAACAGTTTCTGGCCGACCATGAGAACCTTCGCATTCTTTTTGTTGCGGAATCACGTGGCAGACAGGAGGCGCTGCATGAAACCCTGGCGCCCTTGAATCTCTCTCTGAAGGATACGGATGGCTGGCAGAACTTTCTCGATGCCGATCAGCGCCATGCCATCGCGGAAGGAGGACTTGAGCGCGGCCTGTGGCTCGAAGATGAAAGACTTCTGATACTGACCGAAACCGAGCTGCACGGCGAGATCGTGCGTCAGAGTCGACGTCAGAGCCGAGCAACGGATGACAACGAGCTGGCCATACGCCACCTTTCCGAGCTTCGGGAAGGCGCTCCGGTGGTCCACCAGGCTCACGGTGTGGGACGCTATCTGGGGCTTGAAACCCTGCATGCCGGCGGCATGCCGGCCGAGTTTCTGACGCTGGAGTATGCCGGCGGCTCACGCCTTTATGTGCCGGTCGACAGCCTGCATCTGATCTCCCGCTACGCCGGTGCCAGCGATGACAGTGCGCCCCTCCACAAGCTGGGCAGCGATCAGTGGGAAAAGGCACGCCGCAAGGCAGCAGAAAAGGTACGCGATACGGCCGCCGAGCTTCTGGATGTCTACGCCCGACGCGAAGCGCGCGAAGGGTTTGCCTGCGAACCGCCGGGGGCCGAATACGCCCGTTTTGCGGCGTCCTTCCCCTTCGAGGAAACGCCCGATCAGCGCATGGCCATCGACGCCGTCATTCATGACATGACCTCCACCCAGCCAATGGATCGAGTGGTGTGCGGCGATGTGGGCTTTGGCAAGACGGAAGTGGCCATGCGTGCCGCCTTTCTGGCCGTGCAGTCCGGCCGGCAGGTGGCCGTGCTGGTGCCCACCACGCTGCTGGCGCAACAGCATTTTGACAACTTCCGGGACCGCTTCGCAGACTCGGCCATCAACATCGATATCCTGTCGCGCTTTCAGGGCGGCAAGCTGCAGTCACAGACGCTGGAACGTCTTGGTGATGGCCGCATCGACATTGTCATCGGCACGCACAAGCTGCTGGGCAAGGAGCTCGAGTTCGCCAATCTGGGGCTGGTCATCGTTGATGAAGAGCACCGCTTCGGCGTTCACCAAAAGGAGAAACTCAAGTCGCTTCGCGCCGAGGTCGACATCCTGACCCTGACGGCCACGCCCATTCCACGAACACTGTCGATGGCCATGAGCGGCATGCGCGATCTCTCCATTATCGCCACGCCGCCGGCACGTCGACTCTCGGTCAAGACCTTTGTACAGCAGCGCAACCAGGCCGTACTCAAGGAGGCCGTCCTGCGCGAGCTGCTGCGCGGTGGCCAGGTCTACTACCTGCACAACGAGGTCAAGTCGATCGAGGCCACGGCTGAAAAGGTGCGCGAGCTGGTACCCGATGCGCGTGTGGGCGTTGCCCACGGTCAGATGGCCGAACGCTCGCTGGAGCGGGCCATGTCGGACTTCTATCACAAGCGCTTCAACGTTTTGGTGTGCTCCACCATCATTGAAACCGGCATCGACGTGCCCAGCGCCAACACCATCATCATCGAGCGTGCCGACAAGTTTGGTCTGGCCCAGCTTCATCAGCTGCGCGGCCGTGTGGGTCGATCACACCACCAGGCCTACGCCTACCTGCTGACGCCGCCACCCAGACAGATCACCACGGATGCGACCAAGCGTCTTGAGGCCATTACTCAGGCCGAGGATCTGGGCGCCGGATTTACCCTGGCCAGTCACGATCTGGAAATCCGCGGTGCCGGTGAACTATTGGGCGAGGAGCAAAGCGGTCAGATCGAAACCATCGGCTACAGCCTTTACATGGAAATGCTCGACCGGGCCGTCAATGCCATTCGAAGCGGCAAAACGCCCAACATAGAGGCGCCCATGTCGGAAGGCGTGGATATCAGTCTCGGGCTGCCGGCACTGATTCCCGATGACTACATGCACGACGTTCAGCAGCGCCTGATCATGTACAAGCGCATCAGTAACGCCAGAAACGATGGCGAGCTGCGTGAACTACAGGTCGAGATGATTGATCGATTCGGCCTGCTACCGGAGCCGGTCAAGCATCTCTTCCGACAGGCGACGCTGCGCTTTCGTGCCGAGCAGCTGGGTATCACGCGGCTGGAGGCCGGCGATCATCGCGGGCGCATACAGTTCAGCGCAGATACCTCGGTGGAACCCATGACGCTGGTTCAGATGATGCAGAAAGCGCCCGATCAATATCGTCTCGATGGCGCCGACACCCTGCGTTTTGAAAAGCCCATGGAATCGGCCGAGACGCGCTTTGCCGCCATCGAGGCCCTGCTGGATCATTTCAACCAGAAGCCCTGAAGACATCGACTCGCAAAAGTGCCTTCAGCAAAACAACAAAAGGCCGGCCTCAATGGCCGGCCTTTTGCTGACCATGTCATCCCTGCGCACTCACATCATTGATTCACTGCAGCACCGGCCGGTCGCTCGGAACGCCTGATCACAGACCGCGCGGGGCAAAGATACCTGGTGCGTTGCGCCAGTAGCCCTTGTAGTCCATGCCGAAGCCAAAGACGTAGCGGTCCTCGACTTCCAGGCCACAATAGTCCGCCTTGAGATCGGAAACGGCCTTGCGATCATGCATTTTCTCGACCAGCACTGCCGAAGAGACGCTGGCCGCACCCGCCTGACGGCAATAGTCCAGGATGGCAGCAAGGGTTGCGCCTTCGTCCAGAATGTCGTCAACGATGACCACGTGACGACCGGCCATGGGAATCTCTGGCGAAACGCGCCAGAACAGTTCGCCCCCCCGCAGACCACCTCGATAGCGCGTGGCATGCAGATAGTCCACTTCCAGCGGAAATCCGAGTCGGGTCAACAGATGTCCGGTCGTGATCAGTCCACCGTTCATCACACAGTAAAAGACCGGCATGCTGTCAGAAAGCGACCGGGTCAACCGCTCGGCCATGTCATCCAGCGCCCTTTCGACCTCAGGCAGATCGATCAGGCAGTCCGCCTCATCCATCAGAACCTTCATGTCGTTGTGATACTGGGCTATCTCGTGGTGACCATCCTGCTTTTCAGCCATCGCCATCTGACTCACTGTTATGTTCGCTATCAAACGGGGCGCGTTGCCCCCTGTCCTTTTCACGGCTCCGACGGTTGTGTGCCGACCCGGAATCCTGAGAGGCGCCATCCTGACGAGAATCTTCCCCGGACTCAAGCGTCTCCTCCTGTGAGGCGCTGTTGAGGCGCACTTCGTCAGGGACATAAATTCTCGAGGCCGGCAGCGCCAGCTCTGCATCATGATCGTAGATGATGTCGCGCACCTTGAGCAGGATACGCTGGCGGGTCTCGTTGTAGCGCTGCCAGTCGGTGACACAACTCAGCGCATAGATCATCAGATTCAACGAGTAGTCACCATACTGACTGAAGGTCACCGTGATCAGCTCATCGCTGTTGATCTCTTCATCCTGATCCAGCATGTCGCGGATATCGGTCGTGATGCCCTCGATGGCGCCGGCATCCTGATAGCGAACGCCAACGTTTTCCCAGATAAGGCGCGCCTGCATGCGCGAGGGTGTTTCGATGGTAATGCGGCTGAACGCAGCATTGGGCACATAAATGGGCGGCCCGGCAAAGGTGCGGATACGGGTCAGGCGCCAGCCGATGTCTTCAACAATGCCCTCAATCTCCCGATCGGGAGAGCGAACCCAGTGCCCGACCTGAAAAGGCTTGTCCAGATGGATGACCATGCCCCCAAAGAAATTGGCCATGAGATCACGCGCGGCGAACCCCACCAGCAAACCACCAGCACCGCCGACGGCCAGAATGCTGGACATATCGACACCCAGCAACTGCATGGCAAGCAGCAGCACGACGATCAAGGTGACCGCACCCGAAATTTTGGTGACGGCCGAAGCCGTGGTCTGATCAACCGGAGTCGACTTCGAATTGCCGGGTGGAAAGACCAGGCGCTGCTCGAGACGCTGCATCAGGCGAATTTCCCCCCAGAAAAGCAGCAACAGGGTGATCATGCCAAACGCTATCGCCATGTAGCGGCTGCCGCCTTCGAACTCGACCTCCTGAGCCAGCAGCGTCAGGATCACGCACAGGGTGCCGCTCCACAGCCAGCCTCTGAACGGGGCTCGAAAGCCATGGACCAGGGCATCGTCCCAGCGTCTGGAACTATTGCTCAACCGTCGCTCCAGACGACGCAGCAACATGACCGAGACGATATCGGCCATCACCGTCAAAAGCGCCAGACCGATGATCATCATGGCCCAGCCCGGCAAACCGGTCATATGGTCCAGCCGGTCGCGCATGTCAGTGAGCAGTTGTTGCCAGAGTGCAGTGGCTTCCATGAAAAAGAGGCTCTTGGGTCCAGATGTGTTTGAGCGTCAGTCAGCCAATCAGGCGTAACCGCTCACGTGTGCGCTGCCAACGAGGTATCGCCATGAGTGTTTCAAGGGTCAGACGCTCACCGCTGAAATAGAGCCTTGCCAGACGCTGACGGCTTTCAGATGGCATCTCATGCGAGGCCAGCACCTTGCGGGCCAGCGCAGCCGCAGCCGGGTCGTTGCACAGCAGCGTCAGATCACAGCCGGCGTCCAGCGCCGCCATGACCCCCTCCCCGGGTCCACCGGCCATGGCGGCCCCTTCCATCGAAAGATCATCAGAAACGATGACGCCCTTGAAGCCGATTGTATGACGCAGATATTCCAGCCAGCGCCGGGAAAATCCGGCCGGTTGATCGTCGACCCGGGTAAAGCGAACATGCGCCGGCATGACACCTGTCAGCCTCTTGGCCAGAGCCCTGAAAGGAATCAGGTCACGGGACTCGAGCATCTCAAGCGTTCGATCATCCTCCGGCATGACCAGGTGCGAGTCGAGCGTAACGCCGCCATGGCCCGGAAAGTGCTTGCCGATACCGGCCATGCCCGCCTCTTCAAGACCTTCAATAAAGGCGCCGCCCAGGACAGTGACATGCTGCGGATCATCGGAGAAGGCGCGGTTGCCGATGGCCGGACAGCGGGCATCATCCAGATCGAGTACGGGCGCAAAGGAAAAATCGACGCCGCAGGCCGCCATTTCCATGGCCAGCAGCCAGCCGGTATCCCGGGCCAGCTGCAGTGCCTCATCAGGGGACTGCAGATAATAACGTCCCAGCCCGGCCATGGGTGGAAGGCTGGTGACGCCCTCGCGGAGGCGCTGAACACGCCCGCCCTCCTGATCAATGCCGATCACAATGTTCGGGCGACACTGTCGAATATCGTCGCACAGCTGCCACATCTGCTCGGGCGACTCGACGTTGCGGGCAAACAGAATGATTCCCCCCACCGCAGGATGGGTCAGCCAGTCTCTTTCCTGACCGCTCAGGTGGGTTCCCTGGATATCGCACATCAGCGGCCCACCGAAGCTATCGGGCATTGAAGTCGTCATGAGTGGGTTCCTGTTCTGGCGTGAGAAGTTACCTGTCCCCGTGAGGGGTAATCCACCATGGCGGCTGCACCAATATCGGCAACCGGCGCTCTCAGAGCGTGCAGTGCTACAGGCTTCAGACGCTGAGCCAGTTCGCGGATTGTGACGCGCTGATGATAGTCATGCGCTGCAATATCACGCAGGGCATTGAGCCCGGAAAGGGTAAAGATGACCGAGCCCAGCATGAAATGCAGCCGCCAGAATCTCTCGTCATCAGGCAGCTCGGGCGTGGCCCGCCTGAGAAGCTCCAGAAAGCGGGAAAAGATATCGCCGTAACGGCTGCGAAGCTCGTCACGAAGATGGCCCTGCGTCTGGGAATAGGCCAGTCCCAGCAGCTTCATGAAGGTTCTCAGGTCATGATTTTCGGACGGCATTTCCAGCACGCTTGCAAAGAGTGTATCCAGTAGCGTCTCAAGACCCGGGGCATCCGCCTCGCCGGCTTCCAGATCATTCAGGCGCCGATGCAGATCCGTGCTGAAAGGATCCAGATACCGGAAAAACACGGCCTGAATCAACGCCTGCTTGGAGCCAAAATGGTAGTTGACAGCGGCCAGGTTGACCTCGGCCCGGCTGGTGATCCGGCGCAGGGACGTCTCGGAAAAACCATGCTCGGCAAACAGGACTTCGGCCGCATCAAGGATTCGGGTCACGGTATCGGATGGCACCATGGAAAATATCAGTTCTCTTTTATGAAAATAAAACGTGCAGTCCTGCCTGAGATGGTAACACCACCGGTCTCTGGCACCTGCATCTGCAGCCTGTCACAGCGCTTGCATTGCTCCAATGACTGGATACAATCCCATACTGTATACATCAACAATGGCCACTGCACATGACACGACCGTTGACCGCACGCCAGCAGGCCGTATTCGACTTCATTGCCAGCACCATCAATGAGCTTGGTTATCCGCCGACGCGTGCCGAAATTGCCGGGGCTCTGGGATTTCGATCCCCCAATGCCGCCGAAGAGCATCTGCGGGCGCTTCGAAAGAAGGGGGTCATCGAGATGATTCCGGGCACGTCGCGCGGCATTCGTCTTGCACACCAGCCGCAGATGGATCAGGAACAGGATAACAGCGCCGGTGGCCTGCCGGTTATCGGTGAAGTGGCCGCTGGAAGTCCAATCCTTGCCGCCGAGCATATCTCGCGCTACTGTCCGATGCCTGCCGACTTTTTCAGTCCCGGGGCGGACTATCTACTGCGGGTTCGCGGCCTGTCGATGCGGGATGCCGGCATTCTGGACGGCGACCTGCTGGCTGTTCATCGCACCCACGATGCCCGCGACGGCCAGATTGTCGTGGCTCGGCTGGGCGATGATGTTACGGTCAAGCGTTTCAAGCGTCAGGGCAGCATCGTCAGCCTGATCGCCGAGAACCCCGACTTTGAGCCCATCAGAATCGATCTGACCCAGCAGAACCTTGATATTGAAGGTGTCGGTGTTGGCGTGATCCGCGGCGGAGATGGAAACGGCCTTTAGGCCTGTTTATACGTGACGGTGTGCCTGCGGGCGCACCTGGCACATTCGCGGCAGCATGAGCCGATCCCGATCCAGCCTGATGCCCGCCTGCTGATAGATATCCATCATTAGACAGCACTCTTCATCGCGCATTCCCATCGGTCGGGCGTCGCCAAAAAGACGCGTCAGATCACGCATGGCCGCCAGCCGCGCCAGGGGACGACGCTGACACTTCTCCAGATCCACCAGCGCCGTGCTGGCCGAGACATCGCTATCCAGTCGAACCAGAACTTCCTTGGGATAGAGATGGCCATGCTTGTAGCCGCTGCGGTGCAGCCTCAGCAGATTGCCCGCCAGCGCGCTGAAAACGACGCTACGCTGGTCGGATTCAAGAGCATCGTCCTTCAGCATCGCCTGCAGGCTTTGATAACCTTCCAGCGCCGCGGTCACCATGACGGCCTGCCACCCCTGACGGCCCTTTCTGGCCTTGAAAAACACCGGTAGCGGCGCGTTGACGCCCAGCCTCTGACAGCGCTTGAGGCCATGCCACTCACGTACCGTTGTGGGTCGCCCCATGGGATAGCGCAGACTGTGAAACAGATGACCGTGCTGAATCTTGACGTAATAGGCCGGCCCCTCTGGGGCCGGCCTGATAAACCGAACGCCGCTCAGACCGCCCTTGCGCTCATTTGGAGGCTCTACCCACTCTCCCGGCGCCTGCCACCAGAAATCAAAATCACCCTGCAAGGTTTGTGACATCTCAGATCGGTTCCGAAATATTCAGGCACAAGCGCCAGAAAGGACGATCCCTGTCGGTGGACAGGGATCGAGAAAAACGGAGATGAGATCAGTGAATGGCAGCAGGCTCAGGCGTATCAGCCTCTTCATCGTCTTCTGTCAGCACGGAGCGGGAAATCAAATGGTCCAGCATCTCGCGAGCCACATCGAAACGGTGATGACGCAATAGCTCAAGCGTCTGGGAGGAAAAACGGATGCTGGCCAGCGGTTCACTGCTCTCATCGCTGTCGGCCGCCCTGAGCACAAACTGCCCATCTTCAAGCTCAACGATTTCAAACACGGCAGCTTCAGTCATGGGCCGGCTCACTGATCGAATGGGCAAACGACATTAACACAATATTAAGGATCTTTGTCGGTGATGTCACGTTCATCAAATACAAGAAGTTACCATTCATAGCTGGTTTCACGAAGTCTGGGCAGCAGAGCGCGGAAGTCCTTGAGACATCGGGCAAGCTCCCGGGAAAGAGATTCGTTCTGGCTGGAGGCGATCATGTTGTCATGCCGACGCAGCCGAGCCGCACCCTCTTCACCATGAAGCCGGTCCGAGAGCGTCAACAGCCGGCCCAGCCAGCTGTCGGGCTGAGCCATGAGCTCTCTGAGAAGCTCGATCTCGGCCACCCTGGCCGGTGGCTGTTCAAGCACTGTACGCCAGTGCATCGGCGGCCAGCGGCAGGTATGCGCAATCTCCTTGATGACGCTTTCCAGCGCCATCTCGATCATCGAAAGCGCACCCTCCTCGAGCGCCCTGCGTCTGGCATCAGCGTGCTCGTCGTCACCGGCCGGCTGTTCCAGCAGCAGCATGGCCTGATACAGCAGCTGATTGGTTCGGCCCTGATGACTCATGATGCCTGTTTTCCGGTCTTTTTAGCGCTGCTGCCCTTGCGATTGTCCTCGACCTGCCAGCGCTTGCCATCCCAGAGCGCCTTCCAGCCGCTTGCCTTGCCGTCCTCTTCGGTCAGCACATACTGACTTTTGGTCTTGCGCGAGAATCTGATCTGGGTCGGACGACCATCCGGATCATGATCCGGCGCTTCCAGAAGGAAGTGATACTTCTCTGGCAGCGCTTCGGCATGCGGACGAATTTCGCTGACCAGCGGCGGTCGCGTTTCACGATTTTTCGGGAACTGACTGGCCGCCAGGAAAAGGCCGCTGGCACCATCACGTAGCACATAGTGGTCTTCGACCTTCTGGCACTGAAGCTCCGGCATCGGCACCGGGTCCATCTTGGGAGGCGCCGGCTCGCCGCTTTTCAGTAGCTTGCGCGTATTCTTGCAGTCATCGTTGGTACAGGCAAAGTACTTGCCGAATCGCCCCGAACGCAGCTGCATTTCCGAGCCGCACTTGTCGCATTCGATGGTCGGGCCTTCATACCCCTTGATGCGAAAATGCCCCTCCTCGATCTCGTAGTAGCCATCGTCATCATTGCTGATATGAATCTTGCGGGTCTCATCGATGAGGTAGCTGTCCATCGCCGTGCCGGTGTCTGGATTACGACGCTTGGCCCGTAGAGCATCGGTTTCGGCGTTTTCGTCGGCATCCGCCGGTACCGCCTCTTCGCCCGGCAGCAGATCGATGGTGGTCTTGCAACGCTCCTTGGGCGGCAGGTTATAGCCCGAGCAGCCCAGAAAGACACCGGTGGAGGCGATACGAATCTGCATGGGTCGACCGCAGGTCGGGCACTCGATACCAGTTTCGACCGGCTGATTCGGGCGCATGCCCTCTTCGCCTTCAGCATGCTCAAGGCGTGCGTGGAAGTCGCCATAAAAGCTGTCCAGCAGTTCGCGCCAGTCGCGCTCACCGTCGGCAACATGGTCAAGCTCGTCTTCCATGCGGGCCGTGAAGCCGTAGTCCAGCAGATCCTGAAAGGACTCGATCAGCCGATCCGTCACGATCTCGCCAAGCTTCTCGGCGTAGAAGCGGCGACTGTCCAGTTTGACGTAGCCACGCTCCTGAATCGTTGAAATGATCGCGGCATAGGTCGATGGCCGTCCGATGCCGCGCTTTTCAAGCTCCTTGACCAGGCTGGCCTCGGTGTAGCGCGCCGTGGGCTTGGTAAAGTGCTGTTTCGGATCAAGCGCCTTGAGCTCGAGATGCTCACCCTTGCCGATATCTGGCAACTGCTGATCTTCTTCCTTTCTGGACGAAGGCTTGAGCACACGGGTATAGCCGTCAAAACGCAGCACCCTGCCCCGAGCGCGCAGTTCAAACCCTTCTACCTCGATGGTCAGCGTGGTCGACAGATATTGTGCCGGCACCATTTGACAGGCGAGGAACTGACGCCAGATCAACTCATAGAGACGTTCGGCGTCACGTTCCATGCTGCCAAGATCATCTGCTCTACGATGAACGTCGGTCGGTCTGATGGCCTCGTGTGCTTCCTGAGCGCCCGCCTTGCTGCTGTAGACATTGGGCGCGTCGGGCAGATAATCGCCACCCATGTTCGATTCGATATAGTCGCGGGCCATGGTGATGGCATCCGCTGACAGATTGGTCGAATCGGTACGCATGTAGGTGATGAAGCCGGCTTCATACAGACGCTGCGCCAGGGTCATGGTCTTTTTGACCGAAAACCCGAGACGCCCGCTGGCAGCCTGCTGCAGGGTCGAGGTAATAAAGGGCGCACCGGGTTTGCTCGAAGTCGGGCGATCCTCGCGCCCGGTAATGATGTAGTCCGCCTTCTCGAGCGGCGCGATCAGTGAGGTGGTCTGCGCCTCACTGGTCGGTCGGAAGGCATCGCCGTGATGTCTGGCGACTTCGAAACGAACACTGTCGCCGCTGCCGGCTTCAAGGTCGGCATGAACGTCCCAGTACTCTTCCGGCGTGAAGGCACGAATCTCGCGCTCACGCTCGACGATCAGCCGCACCGCCACCGACTGCACACGACCGGCCGACAGGCCACGGGCCACCTTGCTCCAGAGCAGCGGCGACACCATGAAGCCCACTACACGGTCAAGAAAACGTCTGGCCTGCTGGGCGTGGACCCGATCCAGCTTGAGCTCACCGGGTGTTTCGAACGCCTGAGCGATGGCATTTTTGGTAATCTCGTTGAACACCACACGACGATAGCGCGAATCGTCACCACCAATGGTTTCACGCAGGTGCCAGGCGATGGCCTCCCCTTCGCGGTCAAGGTCGGTGGCGAGATAGACGGCGTCCGCCTTCTCGGCCAGCTTCTTGAGCTCGTCGACCACCTTTTCCTTGCCGGGCAGAATCTCGTAATTCGCCTGCCAGCCATTGTCAGGATCAACGCCCATACGGCGGATCAGCTGGTCATGACTCTTGCGTTTTTTGTAGGCCGCCTTCTCTTCGGCCGACATCCTGCGCGTGGCAGCGGCCTGTCTGGCACGCTCGGAGGGGTCAGTGGCGCCCTTGCCACTACCACTGGTCGGCAGGTCACGAATGTGGCCCACACTCGATTTCACGATGAAATCGTTGCCGAGGTACTTGTTGATGGTCTTGGCCTTGGCCGGCGACTCGACGATCACCAGTGACTTGCCCATAGATCTCCGTCTCTTTTACCGGTTTGGCCGGCACTGTCATGTCAGAAAAGCAGCGTGCCCGAACGTCCGCTACCCGGACAGATTCAGACACCCTGAAAAATGCGACTACCCTACCCTGGCCTTATCCATGGCGCCACCGGATAAAAACCGATGCGTCATGACATCCGTTTCTCTTCAAGTCCGCATCATCTCACTGCGCTCCGCAAATGCCTCGACATTCTCGAGCGTGTCATCAAGACTTTGGAGCATAGCCGTCGCACCCCAGGGGGTGAAAAAGGTATAGTGAATACATTCAGACACCGCATCAGGAGAATGCTTCATGACGAAAGCGACTGCAGGCCCGATTCGCCGTACAAAGATTGTCGCCACTCTGGGTCCCGCCAGCGACAAGGAAGGCGTACTCGAGGCCATGGTGCACGCAGGCGTTGATGTCGTTCGAATCAACTTCTCCCACGGCAGCCCGGAAGATCATCGCCGTCGCGTGGAGGCCGTGCGCAGGGCGGCCAGCAACCAGAAGCGCAATGTCGCCATTCTGGGCGACCTGCAGGGTCCGAAGATTCGTATCGCCCGTTTCGCCAACGGCTCGGTCGAGCTTGAAAACGGTCAGGACTTTGTTCTGGACGTGAACCTGGGTCGTGACGAGGGCGACCTTCATCAGGTCGGCTGCGACTACAAGGAACTTCCCGACGACGTTCAGACCGGCGATGTTCTGCTGCTCGACGACGGTCGCGTCGTGCTCAAGGTCAAAAATGTTGATAGCGGCCGCATCGAATGCAGCGTCGAAGTTGGGGGCAAACTCTCCAATAACAAGGGCATCAACAAGCAGGGCGGCGGCCTGTCGGCGGCAGCATTGACCGACAAGGATCGCGAGGACATGAAAACCGCCATCGACCTGGAAGTCGATTTTCTGGCGGTGTCCTTCCCGCGCTCCGGGGCCGACATGCAGCTGGCCCGCGACCTGCTGGGCGAGGCCGGTAAAAACATCGCCCTTGTGGCCAAGGTCGAGCGTGCTGAAGCCGTGGCCAACGAAGCCACACTGGATGAAATCATCATTGCCTCCGATGCCGTCATGGTTGCCCGTGGCGACCTGGGCGTTGAAATCGGTGATGCCCAGCTTATCGGCGTTCAAAAGCGCATGATCGCCCGTGCACGTACGCTCAACCGCGCAGTGATCACGGCCACGCAAATGATGGAGTCGATGATCGAATCACCGCTGCCAACGCGTGCCGAGGTGTTTGACGTGGCCAATGCGGTGCTTGATGGCACCGATGCGGTCATGCTCTCGGCCGAAACGGCAGCCGGCAGCTATCCGGTAGAAACCATTGAAGCGATGAACCGTTGCTGCATGGGTGCCGAGCGCGAACGGGCTGCTCAGGAATCCAAGCACCGCATGGCCGATGAGTTCCATCGCATTGATGAAACCGTGGCGCTGTCGGCCATGTATGCCGCCAACCACCTTGAAGGCGTGGCCGCCATTGCCTGCCTGACCGAAACCGGCTACACGCCGCTGATCGCCTCGCGCATCCGCTCCGGTCTGCCCATTGTGGCGTTGTCGTCACACCCGCGGACACTGCGTCGCATGGCGCTCTATCGCGGCGTATTTGCCATCGAGTTCAATACCGATGATATGCCCAATGCCGAGGTCAACCAGCGCGCCGTCTCCGAACTGGAAAAGCGCGCGCTGGCCAATCCGGGCGACTATGTCATCCTCACCCGCGGTGATCACGTCAGCGCCCAGGGCGGCACCAATGCCATGAAAATCGTTCAGGTCGGTGAACACATCGGCTGAGCGCTTCCGGGCACAGGCAGCACGTGATAAAAGGCCTTCGAAAGAAGGCCTTTTTTGATTGCTACAGCAGCGGTTTTATTGCCGCAACGCCGTTTTTATTGCCACAGCACAGTATCAGCATCACGAGACTCGCCCCGGCCATTTTAACGGCACAGCCCCAGTATCCAACCTTCCAGCTGTCGCTCTACAGGGGACAGACGGGACGCGACCGGCAGCGCCCCCTCTACCACCGCGATCATCATCAAAAGCCCCAGCATGGCGTCAAAGGCGTCCTCGCCCTCCGGACGCTTGCCAAACCCGGACTCGAGAGAGGCTCTGGCCGATGTTTCCCACACGACGGGCAGCCCGGTTTCAAGCAGCCGCATGCCGATGTCGATACGATCTGCCTGACGACGCTTGCTCTGACGTGGTGACAGCTCTGCCCCCAAAAGACGAGCCGCCAGCGTCGGCCAGGTCTCACACAGGATGCACTGGTGTGTACCGGCAAGCTCTGCAAGCAAACCATCGAAGGGCCAGAGCGCTGCCCCCTGCGCCATGGCCGGCCTGATCAAGCTCTGCCAACCCGTCTGGGCGGCCTTGCCCACCTGATTGGCCCCCAGCGTCCAGAACAGCGGGCAGGGACGGCGCCCGGGCATGTCGCGTTCGCACGACCGGCGCAGAGCGTCGAAATCATCAACCCCCAGCGCCTGCGTCAGATCCGACTGTCGTATCCCCTTGCAGGTCCGCTGCGGATAAAACGGTCGTGTCAGCGAGATCTCTTCGGGTGTTGAGGCCGTCTCGAAAAATCGCTGCCATTGCGGGGTGTCCAGTGTCGCCATGAAGGCGCGAAAATCGGTGACACCAACCTGCGAAGCCCACCGCTCGGGCACGCCGATCGGGAAGTCGAATCCGGCAAGGGTGGTGCCCTCTCGAGAAGCCATCAGCACGGTGTCACGCCAGCGGTACACATCATCGATACGCGCCGGATCGCCGATCAGCCACCGCCCCTTGATGCGTCGGGCCCGGGCGCACCAGCGCTTTGAAGGTGACAGGCTCCAGTCAGCATGGAGCAGTCGATCAATACGCTCGATCGCCATCAGTCGCTGTAGATGCCTGCTGCTCCGGAGGTAACAAAGGCCCAGCACTCGTGAATGTCTACAGGCAGCGTTCGCCCTTCAGACAGGGGCGGCAGATCATCGAGCGCAAAAAAGTCCGCGGCGTCTGTTTCGTTGTTGGGCACAAATTCGCCGCCGTCATGCGTGCAGACATAGAAGAGCTTGTAGATGTGATCCGGCGAATAGTGGGCATAAGGATGAAGGCTGCGATCCTTGAGCATGGCCAGCCGCGGCTGGCTGGCGCGGTGTCCGGACTCTTCGAAAATTTCCTTCAACACGTTGGTACTGGGCCCTTCGTTGACGTCAGCCCAGCCCCCCGGCAGTGTCCAGAGGCCATCCTTGATTTCCCGAACCAGCAGCACGCGCCCCCGGTCGTCAAAGACGGCACCGCGCACGTCCACCTTGGGGGTTGCGTAGCCGCGATCAGGAATGATCAGGTTTTCGATCTTTTCGATCGGCACATCGCCAAGTACGGCAAACATCTGGTTGGTCAGCGCCTCCAGCTGACGATAGCGCTCCAGCTCGTACTTGTTATCAGTATAGGTCTGCCCGGTCTGCGCGATGGATCGGAGTGCCCTGGCAAAGGCTAACCAGTCATGTGTCATTCGTGTCTCTCGCTTGCCGACGCTTTTGCCGGCAGGGTGGCGCCGGCCGTCATCATGGTCCAGATTGGTGGCTGATAGTCTAGTGGATGACGCACGAGCATGCGTTCATTAACCAGGGAGAGCTCATGAAAGCCATTGCGACACGTGGCGCCAGCGATATCACTGCTTCCGGCGCCTTTGAAGAGATCGAAATCGAGCGCCCCTCTCCAACTGGAGAAGACATCCTGGTACGCATCGAGGCCGTTTCGGTCAATCCAGTGGATACCAAGGTTCGCGCCGGCGCACTGGGCGAACTTGAAGCGCCGACCATTCTGGGCTGGGACGCCACCGGCATCGTCGAGGCCATTGGTGACGGCGTCAGCGGTCTGGCCGTCGGCGAGCGCGTCTATTACTCCGGCGAGGTCAACCGCCCCGGCTGCAACGCCCAGTATCAGCTGATCGACTCCCGCCTGGTGGCGCACGCACCCCGGACGCTGGATGTCGAGGAAATCGCCGGCATGCCGCTGACGGCACTGACGGCCTGGGAAGCCCTCTTTGACAAGCTGCGCCTGGCGCAGGACACCACGGATCACGGTGATCAGACCCTTTTGATCATCAACGGCGCCGGCGGTGTGGGCTCGATCGCCATTCAGATGGCCCGTCAGCTCACCGGTATTCGCGTCATCGCCACCGCCTCGCGTGATCAGTCAGCGCAATGGTGTCGCGAAATGGGCGCCCACGATGTAGTGGATCACCACGATCTCGTTGACGAACTCAAGCGGATCGGTCTCGAGGACGTCGATTACATCTTCAACTGCCACGATATCGGTGTGCACTGGGACAATATGGTTGCCCTGATCAAGCCGCTCGGCGAGATCGTGGCGATCGCCGAGACAAAACAGCAGGTGGATCTCAACGCGCTACAGGGCAAGGCCGCCAGCTTCCACTGGGAGTTCATGTTTGCCCGTCCACTCCACGATGTGCAGCGTGAACTGCAAGGGGCGGCATTGACCACCGTGGCGCGGCTGCTGGATGAAGGCCGACTGCGCAGCACGCTGGGTGAAATCGTCGGACCGCTCAATGTCAAGAATCTGACGCGCGCACACCAGATGCTGGAAGAAGGCCATACCATCGGCAAACTGGTGCTGACCGCCATGGCCGAGGACTGATCGCTTTTGATCGGATAACGACAAGGCGCCGGCTCAAAGCCGGCGCTTTTCATCGAGATCGGTGCGTGCTGGCGACCCGGCCGTGACGCGGGCGAATCCGGCCCAGCGCCCGGGATATCACCGGGATGCGAAGCAGCATCAACACGACGCCGGCCAGCGCATAGGCGCTCCACTGCCCCATATCAGCCCGCACGACCCAGAAGAAATGTAAAAGCACCAGCGCCAGCGCGATGTAGACCAGTCGATGCAGAAACTTCCATCGCTTGCCCAGTCGCTTCATCGAATATCGATTGGAGGTCACCGCCAGCGCCAGCAGCATGACCAGTGCGGCAAAGCCCACGATGATATAGGGGCGCCGCTGCAGGTCTGCTCCCAGTGCCGAAAAGTCGAGACCGAGGATAAACAGCAGATAGCTGGTCAGATGCAGTACGCCATAGCTGAAGGTCCAGAGCCCGAGTTGACGGCGAATGAGCGCAAAGCCCTTCCAGCGCGTCAGCTTCATCAGCGGGGTCAGGCTCAGCGTCAGCAGCAGCAGAATCAGCGCGCACTGTCCGAAATTGAGCAGCAGATACTGTCCGGGCTCAGGGCCTGCCTGCCCGGCTGCCACCTGCCAGGCCCACCAGAGAAACGGCAGCAGCGCTGCCACGAATACCGTACATCGCCAGAGTCGCATCAAAAATAGGTCCGCAGGTCCATGCCCTTGTAGAGCGAGGCTACCTCATCTTCGTATCCGTTGAACATCTGTGTATCAATCATGTTGGTACTGAACAGACTGTTGGGCAAGCGTCGCTCACGGGCCTGACTCCAGCGCGGATGATCCACATCGGGATTCACGTTGGAATAGAAGCCATATTCGTTGGCATTGATGGTCGGCCAGGCCGTCGGTGGTTGCTCCTTCACCAGCGAGATACGCACGATCGACTTGATACTCTTGAAGCCATACTTCCAGGGCACTACCAGACGCACGGGCGCACCGTTCTGGTTAGGCAGCACACGCCCGTACATGCCCACGCTCAGGATCGTCAGCGGGTGCATCGCCTCGTCCATGCGCAACCCTTCCTGATACGGCCAGTCGATCAGCGCGAAGCGCGAACGCTGTCCCGGCATCTCTTCGGGGCGCACCAGGGTCTGAAAGCGGACAAATTTCGCATCGCTGGTCGGCTCGGCGCGCTTGATGATCTCCGATAGCGGCACACCCAGCCAGGGAATGACCATCGACCAGGCCTCGACGCAGCGCAGTCGATAGATGCGCTCTTCCAGCTGCTGCTCGCCCAGCAGCTGATCGACATCCAGAGTACCGGGCCGAGCGACTTCCCCATCAATCTCGATGGTCCAGGGCTCGGTGGTCATGTCCCCCGCATGTTTATAAGGGTCATCCTTGCTGGTGCCGAACTCGAAAAAGTTGTTGTAGTGCGAAGCATCATTAAAAGGCGTGAGCTTGTCATTTTCTCCCGCAGTCACCGCCTGCCAATGCGTATTGTCAAGGCGGGAAGCCAACCAGTCAGGCTGTCGGCCCTTTTCAACATCGTCGTAGTGAGACGAAGCCCAGACGCTGCGCGGCAGGGCTGCTGCCATTCCAAGACCTGCCACCCCTGCCATGAAGTGCCGGCGCGCCAGATAAACCGACTCCGGGGTGACCTGGTGTTCACCGATATGGTGGCGCTTTCGTGTCCTGATCAGCATGACACCCTCCATTCAATGGCCATCATGGTTACTGACCGTTACGCAATGAAATGGTTCAGACATTAGTATCCGGTCGAGACAATTATCGAGACTGACTGTGAAAATAGCGAAAACGACGACGCCCGGCGGTGCCGGGCGTCGTTGAACAACAATAGTACGGATCAGCGTGACGCGGCTCAGGATACCCTTTCGCCGTGCGCCTGCTTGTCGGCATGGTAGCTTGAACGCACCAGCGGGCCCGATGCGACGTGCTTGAAGCCAAGCTCGTAGCCCTTCTCGGCGAACCAGGCAAAGGTGTCGGGATGCACCCAGCGATCAACCGGCAGATGGCTGCGCGACGGCTGCATGTACTGGCCAAGCGTCAGCATATCGACATTATGGGCACGCAGGTCACGCATGACCTCGACCACCTCTTCATCGGTCTCGCCCACGCCCAGCATCAGTCCTGACTTGGTCAGTACTTCCGGACGCGCTTCCTTGTAGCGCTTGAGCAGATCCAGAGACCACTGATAATCCGCCCCCGGGCGCACACGGCGATAAAGCGACGGCACCGTTTCCAGATTGTGATTGAACACATCCGGCGGCTCCTGACGCATGATGTCGATCGCCTTGTCCATTCGGCCGCGGAAGTCCGGCACCAGCACCTCGATCTCGAGATCGGGGCTGTGCTTTCTGATCTCTTCGATGCAGTTGTTAAAGTGCTGTGCCCCGCCATCACGCAGATCATCACGATCCACGGAGGTGATCACGACATACTTCAGACGCATTTCGGCGATGGCTTCGGCCAGCTCGCGAGGCTCGTCTTCATTGAGTGCGTTGGGGCGACCGTGAGCGACATCGCAGAACGGGCAGCGACGGGTGCAGATGTCGCCCATGATCATGAAGGTGGCCGTGCCGCCGTTGAAACACTCGCCCAGATTGGGGCAGGACGCCTCTTCGCATACCGTAACGAGCTTGTGCCGACGCAGGGTCTCCTTGATGCGGGTCACCTCCTTGGAGATGGGCATGCGCACCTTGAGCCAGTCCGGTTTGGTCGGCAGGGTCTCGGTCGGAATGACCTTGACCGGAATGCGGGAAACCTTGTCGGCGCCGCGAAGCTTGACACCTTTTTCCGCCCGCTGTTTGGGGGCGGTAGCAGTCGTCTCGGTCATCAGTTTGATCCTGTTACTCGAGAAATGTGGGTCAGCACTCCGGGTGCGCTCACCATCTCCTGAAGCTCGGGGTTGCCGAGTTCGGCGGCAAAAGCTCCGAGCAATCCTTGTGCTTCACGATCCATGTCGGGTGGCTTGGACAAGAGATCGCGAAGCTGTGTCATTCTCAGCCCTGCATAGCCGCAGGGATTGATATGGTCAAAGGGAGAAAGATCCATATCGATATTAAAGGCAATACCGTGAAAACTGCTGCCTCGCCGAATGCGCAGTCCCAGCGAGGCAATCTTGGCATTCCCCACATAGACGCCGGGCGCATCCGCTCGCGAGCAGGCCTCGATGCCGTGGTTTTCAAGGACGCGAATTACGGCATTTTCAAGGGCATCCACCATGGCACGTACTCCGACGCGACGTCGTTTGACATCAATCAGCGGATACATGACCAACTGCCCGGGCCCATGATAGGTGACCTGTCCACCACGGTCACTGTGTACCAGCGGAATATCGCCAGGATTGAGCAGATGTTCCGGTTTACCGGCGCGCCCCTGGGTAAACACGGGAAAGTGCTCTACCAGCCAGATCTGATCCGGGGTGCTGGCGTCACGCTCATCGGTAAAGCGACGCATCGCCTCCCAGACCGTGGTGTAATCGCACGTTCCCAGACGATATACGCCAATGGGCTCATCCTCCAGCCTTGCACTGCTCATCAGTACTCCCCTCGTGCAACCGACTGGACAATTCGTGAGTCAATGAACGATCAAAGTACCATCTGAACGCGGCCGGTCGCCTTGAGCGCCAGAAAAAGCGCGTTCAACTGCTCTTCACCGGTAGCGTAGATAGTGACATGCAGCGAGCGATACTTGCCATTACGACTGTCGCGATGGGTAACTCTTGAGCGATCAAGCTCCGGTGAGAAATGCTCGACGATATCAAGCATGTCGCGATCAAACTCGACGTCGTTGTTGCCCACGATCTTGATGGCGTAATCGCAGGGAAACTCGATTTTTGGCGCCTCCTGTGCCTTCTCGGCATCGCCGGGTGAAGACAGGATGGCAGCAGGCTTTTGAGATGAAGGCCTGGACATGATAAACCTCTTGATTTTCTGCAGGCTGAATACCCGCCCGATTACCGTCCATTTTACTGAAAAAAGGGGGATTCGTCAGCCGAATCCCCCCGCATGGTCCTGCGCCTGTGTGATGATCAGGCCTTAAAACAGACCCTGAACGAACTTCAGCAGACCGTCCCAGAGACGCTTGAACAGACCACCCTGCTCGACATCCTGCAGCGCGACCAGCGGCTGCTCGTCAATGACTTCATCGTTTTGAACGATCTGAACGGTGCCGTACTGCTGTCCGGCCTGGATGGGCGCCTGCAGATCACCGTTGATGTTGATGCGGTTGGAAAGCCCCGCCTCATTCTGACGCGATGCCGTCAGATAGACATCGTTGGCCACACCAAAGCTGCCTTCATCCTGAGTACCGCCCCAGACGCGCGCGCGGGTCAGCTCCTGACCGGCGTCATATACCTTCTGGGTCTGGAAGTAGCGAAAGCCATAGCTCAGAAGCTTCTGGGTTTCCTGTGAACGGGCCTCTTCCGAGCTGGTGCCCATGACCGCGGCGATCAGGCGGGTGTCGCTTTGCTGGGCCGAGGCCACCAGGCAGTATCCGGCTTCATCGGTATGACCGGTTTTCAGGCCATCGACGGTCTTGTCACGCCACAGCAGCAGGTTGCGGTTGGGCTGCTTGATGCCGTTCCACGTAAAGTATTTCTCGGCGTAGAGAGAGTAGTGATCGGGGAAATCATTGATGATATGGCGCGCAATAATGGCCATGTCATGTGCCGACGAGTAATGCTCGGGATCCGGCAGCCCGGTCGGGTTCATGAAGTGTGTGTTCTGCAGTCCCATCTGACGGGCATGCTCGTTCATCAGATCGGCAAACGACGATTGGCTTCCGGCAATATGCTCTGCCATGGCCACCGTGGCATCGTTGCCTGACTGCACGACGATACCCTGCATCAGATCCTTGACCGGCACATTGCTGTTCACCTTGACGAACATGCGCGAGCCACCGGTCTGCCAGGCTTCCTTGCTGATGCGAACTTCATCATCGGCAGACATGTTGCCGCTTTCGATTTCGCTTTCGGCAATATAGGCCGTCATCATCTTGGTCAGACTGGCCGGCGGTACACGCTCGTCGCCATCATGCTCGACCAGTACACGGCCGGATTTGGCATCCATCAATACCCATGATTTCGCAGCAAGCCCCGGCGGCGAAGGAATAAAGCTGGAGGGCGACGGACCATCGGAGGCCATTGCGGGCGCCGCCGTCAGCGTCAGCGCCAGCGAGGAAAATGCGACAAGGTGGCGCCAGCGGCATACGTTTACTGCAAAAAGGGTCATATTGCCTTTCTCTGTTTGCTTGTATTCAGTCCGAGCCAGTGACCTGATGTAGCTGGTCATAGCCTGCTTCATGTAGTTCGGACCTGACTGATTCCACCATGATAGGGTCATTGAGAGGTCCTACCTGAACCCGATGCATGGCGGCATGTCGTGTTACCCGAACCGGCCTTGAAAGACGCGCTTCGAGCCTGTCCCTGAGCGCCCGGGCATGCTCGTCCGATCCCAGTGCCGCAACCTGCAGGTAGACGGCTGCTGCCTGACCACCGCTACCGGCCACGGGCGCGTGCTCCGATGCTCCAGCGCTCTGCGCCCCGGGCAAAAGCGTCTCGTGGGTGGCAGATGCGCCCGGAGAATCTTCAATGCGCTCCGAACGAGTGGTCACGCCTTGATCATTGTTGTGTTGCGCCAGCCACTGACGCGGGTCTATGGCGGTTACCCGCACCCTGGCAGTACCATCGCCGAGCATATCCAGTCGAGACGCCGCTGCATAGGAGAGATCAATCAAACGATTGTCATGAAATGGACCTCGATCGTTGACGCGAACGATGACGGAGCGGTCGTTGGCCAGATTGGTCACGCGGGCGAAAGTGGGCAACGGCAAAGAACGGTGCGCTGCCGACATGGTGTACATGTCGTACTGCTCGCCGTTGGCCGTGTCATAGCCCTGGAATTTTTTTCCGTAAAAGGAGGCCAGCCCCGTCTGGCTATATCCCTTGCTCGAGGAGAGCACGTGATAACGCCTGCCCCGCACCTGATAGGTCGATTGATTGCCACTGCGCGAGCGTGGCTCGACCTGTGGTACGGCATCAGGCACCTGCGACACATCCACCTGATCATAGGGATAGGCATCGCGCGACATGGCATAGCGTCCGCCGGAGCTACCGCCGCCGCTGGCACAGCCAGCAATCAAGGTGGCCATCAGCACCACGACGCTCAGATGTCGAAGATAGCCGGGTAATGAGACCTTCCTGAAGAACATGTCAACGCTCCTGCTGCAGCGCCGCCTGAATCTGTTCGGCCAGCGTGGTCACGGCCATGGCATAAAGATGGCTGTGGTTATAGCGCGTAATCACATAGAAATTATGCAGCCCGAACAGATAGTCGTCGTGGCCGTCGGCGTAATCCAGCGCCAGCGGAATGACCTCTTCTCCATCGGGGATGTCGATATCCGGTGCGATGCCGCGTGCCTTGAGCGCACCAACCGTCATCCAGGGCGGCTTTGCCTGATTGAAATCGACATCATCAGGCTTCTCTGCCGTGTCCAGATGCGCCGCTACCGTCAGCGGCCGACCCGGTCGCCAGCCGTGCTCGGCGAAGTAGTTGGCCACGCTGCCGATGGCATCAACGGGCTCTTCCCAGAGATCCTTGATGCCATCGTGATTAAAGTCGACAGCATAGGCCTGATAGCTGCTGGGCATGAACTGGGGCAGCCCCATGGCACCGGCATAAGAGCCCTTGAGCTCCTGCGGATCGAGCCCCTGCTCGCCGGTCAGCGTCAGGAAGGCTTCCAGTTCGCGACCGAAGAAATCACTGCGCGGCGGATAGTCAAAGGCCAGTGTCGTCAGGGCATCAATAACGCGATAGGTGCCGGTATGGCGTCCGTACCAGGTTTCCACCCCGATGATGGCGGCGATGATCTCGCGCGGCACGCCATATTCCTGTTCAGCGCGGGCCATGGCATCACGGTGGGCGCGGATGAAGTCGACCCCGCCGGCCACACGCTCGGGCTTGATGAAGATATTGCGATACTGATCCCAGCGCAGATGATGTTCGGCAGGTTTTGAAATGGCATCGATGATCTTTTGCTGGCGACTGGCCTGCCTGAGCGCCGTGGTCAGCTCCTGTCGATCGAGCCCTTCGGCGGCCAGGCGGTCCACCATGGCGCTTGCCTGCGCATTGCTGGCAGGATCATATTCGCCTTCGGCATCGGCCAGCGGCGATACCGCCAGCAGCACTGCCATGGCCCAGCGCCATTTACTCCCTGAACGATATCGATCCTGCTTCATCCGACTCTCTCTAGCGTGGGGTGGTCTTGTGGTGGGTAAAAACGGCCATCAGCATACCGAAGCCGGCCATCAGGGTCACGCTGGCCGTCCCCCCGTAGCTGATCAATGGCAACGGCACCCCAACGATGGGCAGCACACCGCTGACCATTCCGACATTGACGAAGACATAGACAAAAAAGGTCAGTACCAGGCTACCGCCCAGGAGTCTGCCGAAGGTGTCGTGTGCCTGGTTGGCCATGTAGAGACCGCGCCATATCAATAGCAGATAGCAGGTCATCAGAACGCTCATGCCGATCAGTCCGAACTCTTCGCCAAGCACGGCAACGATAAAATCCGTATGGCGTTCGGGCAGAAATTCCAGCTGGGACTGGGTCCCCTGCATCCACCCCTTGCCGTGAATCCCGCCGGAGCCGATGGCCGTCTTTGACTGTATGATGTTCCAGCCACTGCCCAGCGGATCACTTTCCGGATTTAAAAAGGTCAGCACCCGCTGACGCTGGTACTGGTGCATGTTGAACCACAAAAGCGGCATGGCGGCGATGCCAAGCCCTGCACATACCGCGATGAAGCGCCAGGACAGCCCGGCCAGCAGGATCACGAACACCGCCGAGGCCGTGACCAGCATGGAGGTGCCCAGATCGGGTTGATTGGCAATCAGCCCGACCGGCACGCCCATCAGGGCCAGACAGACCAGCAGATCAAGCCAGCCGGGCGGCAGCACACGACGCGACAGGTAGGCGGCAATCGTCATCGGCATGGCGAGCTTCATCAGTTCGGAGGGCTGAAAGCGGATCACGCCCGGGATGGTCAGCCAGCGCTGGGCGCCCATGGCATGCGTACCGATGATATCCACGGCGACCAGCATCAGGGTCACGACGATATAGAAAAACCACGCAAGGCGTTTCATGGTGCGTGGCGAGACCTGAGCAATCAGGAGCATGACCACGAAAGCTGCGACAAAACGCAGGGCCTGAGCCTCCACCAGATAGGTCGATTCCCCCCCGGCGCTGTACAGCACGATCAGCCCGCCGGCGATGATGGTCAAAAGGGCCAGCAAAAGCCACGGATCAAGGTGCAGCGTGCGCCAGCCAAGACGCTGATACTGTCGACGGCTGCGGCGATAGACCCGCTGCCAGTAGTCCATCATCATCGTCAATCCCCCGTCGCCATCCGGTCCGCGGCGTGTTCGTTTTGCCGGGCATGATCCTGAGCCTCATTGCCGGACTTGATGCCAGGCAGAATCCAGGCATCCAGCATTTCCCGGGCGATCGGCGCCGCCACCCGGCTCCCGCCACCGCCGTTTTCAACGATGACGGCCACGGCGATCTTCGGGTCATCCACCGGCGCATAGGCCGTGAACAGGGCATGGTCATGCAGACGCTCCTCCAGCTCGGCAGCGTTGTATTTCTCCTTCTGCCCCAGCGTGAAGACCTGCGCCGTGCCTGACTTGCCCGCCATACGATATTGAAGGTTACGACCCGAAGCGCGCCCGGAGCCTTCGCTGCCGGTCATGACGTTTTCCATGGCCTGATGAATCAGACCCCACCAGTGTGGGTTGTCGAGTTTGACGTCATCGGGTGTGTTTTCGAACGGTGGCGCGATCTGTTCATCCCCGACCTGCATGGCCAGGTGAGGCCGCACCCACTTGCCGTCGTTGGCCAGCACCGATACCGCGGTGGCCATCTGCAGCGGTGTCGCCAGCCAGTAGCCCTGCCCGATGCCTACCGAAAGCGTTTCGCCCGGATACCAGACCTGGTTATAGCGCCCCCGCTTCCAGTCGCGGCTGGGCATCAGGCCGTTGCCGGCACCCCAGACATCGAGGCTGTGATCCTCACCAAAACCATACTTGTGCATGAAGGCAGACAGCCGATCGATGCCCATGCGATGCGCCAGCGTAAAGAAGTAAGTGTCGTTGGAGACCGTAATGGCGCGTTTCATATCGACCCGGCCATGCCCCCAGCGCAGCCAGTTGCGATAGCGCCTTGAATCGTTGGGAAGCTGGTAATAGCCCGGATCGTAGACCGTATCGGAAGGCTGGATCAGCCCGTACTCAAGGCCGGCAGAGGCCATATAGGGCTTGACCGTCGAGGCCGGTGGATATTGCCCGCGCGCCGCGCGGTTATAGAGTGGCATGTCCACATCATCGCGCAGGGCCGCGTAGGATTTCGTATCGATCCCGGTCACGAACTTGTTGTTGTCAAAACCGGGCTCCGACACCATGGCCAGAATGGCCCCGGTTTTGGGCTCGATGGCCACAATGGCGCCACGCTTGCCCTTCAAAAGATCGTGTCCCAGCTTCTGAAGCCTTGAATCCAGCGTCAGCGTCAGATTCTTGCCCGGTTTCGGAGGCGTGCGATCGATTTCACGCAGGGTTCGCCCGCGGGCGTTGGTTTCCACACGACGTACCCCGGCCTGACCGTGCAGCTCGTCTTCATAAAACCGCTCGATACCGGTCTTGCCGATGAAATGGGTGCCGGCATAGTTGCTGGTGTCGATACGCTGCTGATCTTCCTGGCTGATGCGCCCGACATACCCCAGCACATGCGACATCCACTCACCATCGGGGTAGTAACGAATCAGCTGGGCCTCGACCTCGACCCCGGGCAGTCGATAGCGATTGACCGCGATTCTGGCGATCTGCTCTTCATTGAGATCGCTGAGCAGCAGTGCCGGCTCATAGGAGCGCAGCCGCTCACGGGAGCGCTGTGCCAGCACATCGTGCTGATCCTCGGGAAGGTTCAGAATATCGATCAGACGCGAGATGGTCTGACCAACGTCGCCGGCCTGTTCGCGCACCAGCGTGAGGTTATAGGTGGGCCGGTTCTCGGCCAGCACCTGATGGTTGCGATCGAAGATCAGGCCGCGGTTGGGCGGCAATGGCTCGACGCGCATACGGTTCTTGTCCGAGCGCGTGATAAAGACATCGTGTTGAACAACCTGCAGCCACACCATGCGCCCGATCAGACCGGAAAACATGATAAGCACAACGAACGCCGCCAGAACGCTGCGACGGCGAAAGATGCGGGCCTGCTGTTCGGAATCCTCAAGCGTGGCGCGACGTGGGCGCATTGATAAGACTGCCCAAAAACAATAAACGGATAGGCCGCCCGACGGGCACGAAACAATTCACGTTCGAACGCCGCTAGCGATGGTAGGGATGCCCGGTCATCAGCGTCCAGCCGCGGTAGAGCTGTTCGGCCAGCAGTACACGCACCAGCGGATGGGGCAATGTCAGAGGCGACAACGACCAGCGAAGATCGGCACGAGACAGACAGCGCGGGTCAAGACCATCAGGGCCGCCCACCAGCAGCGATACATCACCGCCGGACATCTGCCAGTCCTTCATGCGCTCGGAGAGCGCTGGTGTCGACCACGGCCTGCCTTCGACATCAAGCGCCACCACGAGTTCACTGTCCCTGATTTTTGACAGCAGGCGATCGCCCTCGATGCGTATGGCCTTTGCCGGGTCCGCACTTTTCTGACGCGGACCGGGCGAAAGCTCGATCACCTCGAGTGCCATTTCGCGCGGCAGGCGCTTGCGGTACTCCTCGACACCCTGTGTCACCCAACCCGGCATGCGGGTGCCGACCGCCAGCATTTTCAGCTTCAAGAGTGATGCTCACCGACCGCTTCATGGCGCCCCAGATCATTGGGAAGCTCACTCCAGAGTCTTTCCAGATCATAGAGCTTGCGCGCATCCGGCATCATGACGTGAACTACCACATCACCCAGATCCACCAGCACCCAGTCACTGCCGGCCTCGCCTTCCACACCAAGCGGGCGAAACCCTTCGTCCTTGGCGCGCTCCAGCACGTTGTCTGCCAGTGCCTTGACGTGGCGGCTGGAAGTACCGCTGACCACGACCATGACATCGGTCACGCTGGTCATTCTGGAGACATCGAGCTCGGCGATGTCACGCCCCTTGAGCTCCTCCAGGGCATCCACCACCAGAGATGAAAGTTCTGTCTGCATAGCTCCTCGGATATAAGGGATCAAACCGGCATTGTACCGCTGTCGGACGCCTGCACCATAGACATTTGCAGCTTTTGACGCCCGACCGGGCATCAGGGCGATGATTCGCCGTATAGACCATTGTGATCGATGAAGGCTTCCACCGCGGGCGGCATCAGATAACGCACGCTGCGGCCTGCAGCCAGCGTCTGACGAATGGCGGTCGCAGAGATGGCCATCGCCGTGGTCTGGTCATAGTCGAACACACTGCCACAGGGGGATGCCATGAGGGCGTCAAGACTGTCCACACGTCGTGACGCTACCAGATCCTCGAGCGCCTGACAGTGTGCCTCGTGACTCTCGGGACGCCCGATCACCAGAATATGGGCATGATCGAAAAGCGCTGCCGGTTCGTGCCATTCATGCAGTTTCAAAAAGGCATCCCGTCCCAGCACCATGAGCAGGCGCGCCTGGTGGCCATACTGTTTTCGCAGTGAGGCAAGTGTATCCAGTGACCAGGACGGTCCGTCGCGACGAATTTCGCGATCATCGGCGATCAGCCCCGGCGTATCCGCCAGGGCCAGCTTCAGCATGCTCAGACGATCCTCGGAACTGACGCCCGGCGCGCTGCGATGCGGTGGCAGATGCGCCGGCACCATATGCACGACATCGAGTGACAGCGCATCGCGAAGTTCAACGGCGGCGCGCAGGTGCGCAATATGGATCGGGTTGAAGGTGCCGCCAAACATGGCGACACGGGTTTCAGGTTCTGACATGACCATCGCCCAGCACGACATATTTACGCGTGGTCAGTCCCTCAAGCCCTACCGGCCCGCGAACGTGCAACTTGTCGGTCGAGATACCGATCTCGGCGCCCAGACCGTACTGCGCGCCATCGGCAAAGCAGGTAGCGGCGTTGACCATGACCGAGCTTGAATCCACTTCTGCCATAAAACGTTGGGTATGGCCGAAATGGTCGCTGACAATGGCATCGGTATGGTGCGAGCCGTAGTGATTGATGTGCTCGATGGCGGCGTCCATGCCATCAACAACTCGAATGGACAGCAGCGGCCCCAGATATTCGGTCAGCCAGTCCTCTTCGGTAGCCGGCTCGACGTCGGCAAGCGCCTGTACTCGGCCACAGCCGCGCACCGTAACGCCCTCGCTTTGAAACCGGGCAATCATGCCGGGCAAAAAGGCTTCGGCCACGGCCTGATCCACCAGCAGCGTCTCCATGGCACCACAGATGCCATAGCGAAAGCACTTGGCGTTAAAGGCAACGTCAAAGGCCATGTCCAGCGAGGCGTGGCGATCCACGAAAACATGGCAAAGCCCTTCCAGATGCTTGATGACCGGAATGGTGGCTTCTTCGGAAATACGCTTGATCAGCGATTTGCCGCCCCGCGGGATGATCACATCGACATATTCACTTGCCGTGATCAGTGCACCCACCGCCCGCCGGTCGGTTGTTTCCACCAGCTGTACGGCATGGCCCGGCAGCCCGGCCTGCTCAAGACCCGAAGCGATGCACCGCGCGATGGCACAGTTGGACTCAAAAGCTTCCGATCCGCCGCGCAAAATGGCAGCGTTACCGGCCTTGAGGCACAGCGCAGCGGCATCCACCGTCACATTGGGGCGCGACTCATAGATAATACCGATCACGCCCAGCGGCGTGCGCATGCGGCCGATCCGCAGCCCGTTATTCTGGGTGCGCATTTCGTCGATGCCATTGATCGGGTCCGGCAGGGAGGCAACGGTTTCAAGGCCGGAGATCATGGCGTCGACACGTGCCGGCGTCAGCTGCAAACGGTCCATCAACGCCTCCGACAGCCCCTCGGCTCTGCCACGCTCGACATCGCGAGCGTTGGCCTCCAGCACGACATCGCGCTGGCTGGAAAGCTCGGCGGCCATGGCCATGAGCGCCCCGTTACGCTGCTGCGTGGTGCTGCTGCGCAGCCGGCCGGACGCCCTGCGCGCCTGCTGACCCAGCAGCGTCATGCGCGTGGTGATGTCGCTGTCTTCCTGTTGCACCTCAGATGTCATCTGCGCTGTTCTCCCTATCCCGGATGCGCGGCCGCGCTCGTCTGTCGTCCTCTCCTGACGCTATCGGAGTACACAGCGGCTGACTATACTGGCCGACGATTTTACGTTGATTAGTCCGATACTTATGAATCGCTACTATAAGCCAGTTGTCGGCAGCAGTAAAAACCGCACCCGATGCGGCAAGTCATTGTGTGGAGCCCTGTCTGATGCATCCTGTTGCCCTGATTGATCAGTGGGCGCATAACCCGACAGTTCTGGTGCTGATTGTCGGGATGGTTGCCCTGCTCGAATCGCTGGCGGTGGTCGGTCTGATCATGCCGGGCGTGGTCATGCTGACGGCCGCCGCGTCACTGGCTGGTCACGACCATGTTTCGATCATGACGCTGATGATCAGCGCCTTCATCGGCGCCGTATTGGGTGACGGTCTGAGCTACTGGCTCGGGCGCAAGCAGTGCGATCGCATCCGCAGCTGGTGGCCATTCAATCGGCATCCCGAGTGGGTCGACAAGGGCGAGCGATTCTTTACTCGCCATGGCACCCTTTCGGTGGCCTTTGGCCGCTTTGTGGGCCCGGTGCGTCCTATCATTCCCATGGTGGCCGGCATGATGCATATGCCACCGGCACGCTTTCTGACCGTCAACGTGATCTCGGCTCTGCTCTGGGCACCCGCCTATCTGTTGCCCGGTTACTATCTGGGCCGCAGCTGGCAGCGACTGATCCATCTGCCCCCCGGCACCGAGCAGTGGCTCTCGGCGCTGCTGTTCATGCTCATCGTGCTCGGCTTTGCCCTGTCATGGCTGCGACGTCAGTTCGATCGAGACAGCCGTATCTATCGTGGTCTTTTGATGAGGGCACGGCGTTACCGTCTCTCGCGACGGCTCTGGCTGAGCCTTCGACAAAAACGCATTGGCGGTGAAGTACCGCTGGCGTCCATTGCACTGCTACTGGCAGGAATTGTGGCCTTCGCTGGATGGACCTGGCTGGTAGCGGGCCTTCAGCAACCGCTGTCGCTTGACGTTGCAGCGCGCAACTTCTTTTCACGGCCGGACAACGTTGCCCTGATGCGCGCCTCGACGCTGCTTGATCGTATTGGCGATGCCATCGGCATCATGGCCATGCTTTTGCCATGGCTTTTATGGCTTTTATGGCGAAAGCGCCTTGCCGCCCTGATCCACTGGGGGGGCGCCATGGCACTGCTGTCCTTCAGCAACACGACGCTCAAGCATTGGGTGGGCCGTGCCCGGCCCGACACGCCCGAGCATCTGGTTGGATCTTTTTCCTATCCGAGCGCCCACACTTCGACCGCTGTCGTGTTCTGGGGACTCAGCGCCGCTTTCATTGCCGAGGGGCTTTCAAGCCGTGCTCGACGCTGGCCCTACTGGATCGCCATCGTGATCGCCAGCATTGTCGCCCTGTCGCGGCTGACCTTTGGCGTTCACTGGCTCAGTGACCTGATCGGCGGCGCACTGCTGGGACTGGTCATCTGCGGCGCAACCCGCATCAGCTACCACTTCTTCGCCCATCGCTATCTTGCAGGTGCCGTCAGCCACCGACAGCTGGCGCTGCTGACGCTGGCCTCCGTGGTACTGGTAACCGCACGAATCCTGTGGCTGCCCGCCTTTTAACCGGCCCCTGTTTCAAGGTACAGAAGTTCAAGGCACAGAGGTTCAAGGCACAGGAATTCAGGGCACATAGCTTCAAAGCGCCTATAAAATGCCGGCGCGCCACGATATCGTGGCTCGCCGGCGTGGGGACGACATGCCCTGTCAGGCATCGGCCGTCTGCCCGTAACACTGCTCAAGCGCGTTCAACAGCCGCTCATGAACGTTATCAAAACCGCCATTGCTCATTATGACGATGCGATCACCCGGACGCGCCTGCGCCACCAGTGACGTAATCAACTGCTCGGTGGTGGTCACTGCGTATGCCGGCACCGAGCATGCCTCGGCCACGTCGACCACCGACCATCCCAGCGTCGCCGGCTGATACCAGTAGACCTGATCGGCACTGGTCACGCTTTCCGGCAGTCGGGCCTTCATGGTGCCCAGTTTCATGGTGTTGGAGCGCGGCTCGATAACGGCAATCAGTCGCCCCTCGGACGGCACGGCGCGCAGCCCCTCGAGTGTCATGGCGATGGCCGTCGGATGGTGGGCGAAATCATCAATCACCTGGATGTCGTTGACGCATCCGCGCACCTCCTGTCGGCGCCGTGGCGAGGCAAACGTGGCCAGCGCCGCAGCGGACTGCTCGGGCGTCACTCCGACAGCGCTGGCGGCCGCCATCGACGCCAGCGCGTTGCGCCGGTTGTGCTCACCGCTCATGCCCCACTCGACCGTCACCGCCCCCTGCGGTGCGCTGACAGCAAAATGCCGCTCATCGGCGCCATCAGAGAGCCGCCACTGCGCCTGCTCTGTACGGCCGAAATGCGCCACCGGGGACCATACCCCCATCTCCAGAACGCGGGACAGCGCGGCCTCGTTATCCGCCACCACCAGCTGTCCGTTGCCGGGCACCAGACGCACCAGATGGTGGAACTGTCGCTCGATGGCGGCCAGGTCCGCGAAAATATCGGCGTGATCAAATTCCAGATTGTTGAGCACCGCCACTTCCGGCAGGTAGTGCACGAACTTGGAGCGCTTGTCGAAAAAGGCCGTGTCGTATTCATCGGCCTCGATCACGAAAACACCGCCGGGCGTGCCGGCACGCGCCGAA
The DNA here is from genome assembly GCF_900112585.1 of Kushneria avicenniae. Taxonomy (GTDB): domain Bacteria; phylum Pseudomonadota; class Gammaproteobacteria; order Pseudomonadales; family Halomonadaceae; genus Kushneria; species Kushneria avicenniae. Next base: position 376,401 of record NZ_FOLY01000001.1, read on the forward strand.
ATGCCCAGATTGCGCGGCACACCGCCGATCAGAAAGCCCGGGGACAGTCCGGCCTGCTCGAGGATCCACGCCAGCATGCTGGCCGTGGTCGTCTTGCCATGGGTACCCGCCACCGCCAGCACTCGCCGCTTTTGCAGCACGTTGTCTGCCAGCCACTGAGGCCCGGAGGTATAAGGAATGCGCTGGTTGAGAACGGCCTCGACCTCGACGTTGCCGCGCGACAGCGCATTGCCGATGATGACCAGATCAGGCCTGGGCGTCAGGTTGGCCGCATCAAAGCCGTTGCCGGCGTCGATACCGTGCGCGGCAAGCTGAGTACTCATGGGCGGGTAAACGCCCTTGTCCGAGCCGGTGACCCGATGCCCGAGTTCGCGTGCCAGCAGCGCCAGGCTGCCCATGAACGTGCCACAGATGCCGAGAATATGAATATGCATGAAAAATAGGGCTCTCCGTCAAAAGCCGGATCAGCCTAGCATGGCCCGTGAATCGACGTCAGGCTCCGCTTGACCTGCCACGCCTGCATCTCTGACTGGATCAGGACTGCAGGTAATGGCTATGATCGCCCCACGGGCCATGCCCGATGCCGACCATCGACCGGCTGACCGATCAACAGCAGCGCTGCCCACAAGAGGTGCGCCACGTTGCCGAGAGACAAAGCGGTCAGCCACTGCGGCGCTGGTCGACCTTCATTCATAAGAAGCAGGAAGCTCATGACCTCCAACAACGCCTTTTACGCGCAATCAGGTGGTGTTACGGCCGTTATCAATGCCAGTGCCTGCGGCGTCATCGAGACGTGCCGCAAGCACAGCGATCGCATCGGCACCCTCTATGCCGGACACAACGGCATTATCGGTGCCCTCACCGAGGAGCTGATCGACACCAGTCTGGAGAGCGACGAGGCCATTGCAGCATTGAGACACACGCCCGGCGGCGCCTTTGGCTCCTGCCGCTACAAGCTCAAGGATATCGAGACGCACCGCAGTCAGTACGAGCGTCTCATCGAAGTCTTCAAGGCACACGACATTCGCTACTTCTTCTATAACGGTGGCGGTGACAGCGCCGACACCTGCCTGAAGATCTCTCGTCTCTCCGAGCACATGGGTTATCCGCTGCAGGCGATCCATGTCGCCAAGACCGTTGATAACGACCTGCCCATCACCGATAACTCACCGGGATTTGGCTCGGTCGCCAAGTACATCGCCACCTCGACTCGTGAAGCGGCGCTGGACATCGCCTCAATGTGCTCGACGTCCACGAAAGTATTCATTCTGGAAGCCATGGGGCGTCATGCCGGCTGGATTGCAGCCGCGGGTGCACTGGCCAGCGACACCAACGACGGCCCGCCGCACATGATTCTGCTGCCGGAGGTGCCCTTTGACCGTCAGCGCGTCATGGCCCACATCGATGCCGCGGTCAAAAAGCACGGCTACTGCGTGGTGGTGGTCTCTGAAGGAGCACGCTATGAAGACGGCACTTTTCTGGCCGACGCCGGCAACACCGACGCCTTCGGTCACCGCCAGCTTGGCGGCGTAGCCCCCACGCTGGCCGGCATGGTCAAGCAGGATCTGGGCTACAAGTATCACTGGGCGGTCGCCGACTATCTGCAGCGCGCCGCACGCCATCTGGCCTCGGCGGTCGATGTTGAACAGGCCTACGCCGTGGGTCAGCGCGCCGTCGAGTGTGCCCTTGAAGGCAAGAATGCCGTCATGCCGGCCATTCAGCGCGACAGCGAAGAGCCCTACAGCTGGTCGATCGTGGATGCCCCGCTGGAGCGGGTGGCCAATCAGGAAAAGTTCATGCCGGCGGAGTACATCCGTGAAGATGGCTTTGGCATCAACGATGCCGGGCGTCGCTATCTGAGCCCCCTGATTCAGGGCGAAGACTTCCCGCCCTTTGAAAACGGCCTGCCGAAGGTGGCCAGCCTGCGCCTGGAACAGATCGCCAAAAAGCTGCCCGAGTATCATCTCTAGGGAAGCCGCCAGGTCTTTAACGCCCCTGTCGGCGAGATGACTCAAACCCCCGGCCACTATTGTCAGTGGCCGGGGGTTTTTCATGCCTTGCGTTGAATGGAAGGCCCTACTGGAACATCATGATGACCACCAGCAGCAACAGTGCGGCCGCAATCCCCTGCCACAGACGAAGCGTTCCCTGCCGCGGCGCGGCGGGCTGTCGCTTCTCGGGTAAAGAGACCATATCATCCGCGCCACCCTCATCGGCCGATGCCGTGGCATGGCGCAGCGCCTGAACCAGCTCGGACAGGCGCCTGAAACGCAGCGCTCGACGCGGTGACAGCGCGCGTTCCAGCGCAATGTCCAGAGACGCCGGCACACGCGGATTGATCCGGCGAGCTGGACGATAGTCCAGCGTCGACAGGGCCTCTTCGCTATCGAGCGTGTCGGGTGCAATGGCATAGGGCATGATGCCGGTCAGCAGCCAGTAAATGGTCGAGGCCAGCGAGTACTGATCGCTGCGACGACTCACCCCCAGTTTCAACGCGTATTCCGGAGCGCTGTGCATGCCCAGTCCGCCATCGCGGGCCAGCGCCAGCGCCGCGTTGTTGTCATCATCAAGGCGGCGGGCACAGGCACCGAAATCGATCAGCACGACCTGTTCATGCTGATCGATCATGATGTTATCGGGACGTATGGCCTGATGGAGAATGTCGCGACGGTGCAGCGAATGGACGGCGCGGGCCAGCTGGCGCGCGATATCAAGACGCTGATCGATGCTGGCCTCGGGGTGCTGCTCCAGCCAGCGATCCAGCGGCAACCCCTCGACGGGCCGCATCAGATAATAAAGATGCCGACGAGGGCGCGGCGGCGACACAACCCTGACTACGAAGGTAGAGCGCACTCGCTCGCCGATCCACTGCTGGAGCAGAAAATGCTCCAGATAGGTATTTCTGGACGACAGTTCGGGACTGGGTACCTTCATCACCATCCGGCGCAGCGAGGTTTCGTCCCTGACGCCATAAACGTGTGCCCGCGCCGTTCTGGAAATGATCGACTCGATCACAAAACCGTCCAGCCGGTCGCCCACTTCGAGCTCGGCCGGAATCGGTAGCTGACCGGGAAGCTGGACAGGCGATCCCATGTCCTCTTCGGGCAGTGCATCAATGCGCACCAGCTGAAAGCAAAAGGTTTCGGCACCATAGCCGCGCGCTCCGGCCCGCTCGCGCGCCATGTCGGCCAGGCGTTCGCAGGCCGCATCAAGGTCGCTGTCCCTTTGACGAATCGCGTGCACGTAGTCGGTGGGGGTAAGCGTGCCCCGTACTGCCTGAGAAGTGAACAAAAAGACATCGCCCTGCTTGAGCGGCAGGCTCATGTGATCGATGTCGATGTTGTTGTCCATGCCCAGCGCACGGGAGGGATAGCGATAGCCGCCCAGATCCGTGACATGATCGCGCGAGAGCTGCTCGAACTCGGCGCCGCGCAGGCGAAAGACCAGCGTGTCGCCCATATGAAACAGAAAGCTTTCACGGCTACGGAAAATAACGGCCGACAGCGAGCTGATATAGCTGCCGCCCTGAACGTAGCGGCTCTGGCTGTAACACCAGCCATTGAGCGCGCGCAGCACTCTCGTGGCCGAAGTCTTGATGTCCCAGTGATCGGGTGTTGAGTAGTAGTCGCTGAGAAAGCCGCGCACTGAAATATCGCTCGCCTGACGGGCAATGGCGTTGCGCCAGGTGGAGTCCGCAATGATCGCACAGGCGCCCTTGCTTTCGAGCTGACGAGCATTTTCGGGGATCTGGACCGACATCGAGGAGCGATGACGGCGATGATCGGGCGCCACGAACGCATGCCCAAAACTTAGTGACAGGCCACTTTGCACGTTACTGGCATCCTTTTTTACGAGGCAACGGATTTATCGTATTGTGCGGATCGGGAGCTGCCGATCGAGGGGATTGGTAATCGTGCTGCCTGGTTCGTATAATTTTCCACGATTTTCACTCTCGAATTTTCACCCCGCAAACGCAAGGACTCGATCGATGAGTTTCGACAGGATCCCCGCCGGCAAGGATGTCCCCCACGATCTGTTCGTGGCGATTGAAATTCCGGCCAACCATACGCCGATCAAGTATGAAATCGACAAGGATCTCGACGCGCTGCTGGTCGATCGCTTCATGCCGACACCGATGTTCTACCCGGCCAACTACGGTTTCATCCCCAACACGCTGGCCGACGACGGCGACCCGCTGGATGCACTGGTCGTCACGCCCTACCCGGTACAGCCCGGCAGCGTCATTCGTGCACGCCCCGTGGGCATCCTGCACATGACCGATGAAGCCGGTGAAGACGCCAAGCTGGTCTGCGTGCCCCATCAGAAGCTTTCCGCCGCCTATGACGATGTCGAGGAAGTGACCGACCTTCCCGAGCTGCTGCGTCAGCAGATCGCGCATTTCTTCGAGAACTACAAGGATCTTGAAAAGGGCAAGTGGGTCAAGATCGACAGCTGGGGCGACAGGGCCGCGGCCATCAAGGCCATCGAGAAATCCATCGATGCCTTCCAGAAGGAAAGCAACTGATCATCTTTTCCTGATCCGATGCTCCCCGAAGGACTGATCGGCGAACCCTTTCGCTGAAAAACTGTCTTTCCATCAACATGTCGCGGTGCAGCAGCGCCGCGACATGTTTTATTCACCCCCACTGTCCTTCACCTTCGGCATTATAAATGCCAGCGCTGCGGAGTTCATGATGGCGCGCGCCCTGTTTTCATTGATCGTCATACTGCTGGTAATGATGCTTTCAACCTCGGCACCCGCCGGCAATTTTTTCTCTTCAAGCGATGACAGCACCGCCGTCGAAGGCGCCAGCCACGTCGAGAATGACAGCGCGTCCGGCATGCCGTGGCAGAGCTCCTCCAGAGACGCCAGCACCAATGGCGACTTCCTGCCTGTCGATCAGGCATTTACCTACAGGGCATGGCGTGAAGGCAATACGATCAAGGTGGGATTTGCCAGCGCTGATGACTACTATCTCTATCGACATCGCTTCAACATTCAAAGCGATCGCGACGATGTCCGGCTGAGCGAACCTGATGTTCCGCGCGGTGAAGCCATTCACGACGAGTTTCTGGGCGATGTCGAAGTTTTCCATCACCCCCTGATCGTCACCGTCACGCTGGAAACACCGCTGCCTGACGATGCCCCGATCCCGCTTCGCGTCGATTTTCAGGGGTGCGCCGAGGCGGGCCTTTGCTATTCGCCCGAAACGAGACATATTCAGGCCGCTGTCGGCAACACGCCCGAGCGCTTTGCCAACGCTTTGATGCCGGGCGACCCGCCTCCCGACAGCAATGAAGAGCGCAGCGACGAAGCTCCGAATGGCACGGCGCTGACCGCGCTGCCGGGTCAATCCAGCCTGCCGCTGATGATGGGTCTTTTCCTGCTGGCCGGACTCGGGCTTGCCTTCACGCCCTGCGTGCTGCCCATGCTGCCCATCGTGACCACACTGGTAGTTGGACAGAATGCGAACAGGCGGCGGGCGCTGAAGCTTTCCTCAGCCTATGTGGCCGGTATGTCACTGACCTACGCCGCCCTGGGCACCCTGATGGGCCTTTTCGGTGCCGGTCTCAACCTGCAGGCCAGACTGCAGTCGCCCTGGGTGCTGGTGCCCTTTGCCTTTCTGTTTCTGGTGTTTGCCCTGTGGCTGCTGGATGTCTGGCAGTTCTCACCGGGCACACGCTTTCAGCAGCGCATCAATGGCTGGCAGGATCAACTGCGTCGGGCGGGGCTGCCGGGCGCGATGCTTGCCGGTGCGCTGTCTACCCTGATTGTCTCTCCCTGCATCTCCGCACCGCTGGCCGGCGTTCTGGTCTACCTGTCGGCGGGCTCGGACCCATTGACCGGCATGCTGGCGCTGCTGGTGCTGGGGCTTGGCATGGGCCTTCCCCTGATCCTGGTCGCCACGCTCGGGGCCGGCTGGCTGCCGCGCCGTGGGCCCTGGATGGAAGGCGTACGTCAGCTTTTTGCCGTGGCGCTGGCAGGCGTTGCCCTGTGGCTGCTGGAACGGCTGCTGCCCGATACGCTGTCACTGGCCCTGTGGGGCGGACTTGCGGTATTGACCGGTATGGGCATGGGCGCTCTGTCACATGTCGTCAACACGCTCTGGGGCCGTCTGCGTCAGGCGCTTGCGCTGATGATCACGCTCTGGGGCGCACTTTGCCTGACTGGCGCCGCCATGGGCCATGATGATCCATGGGCACCGCTGGCAGGTCACAACATGACCTCAACCGACAGCCGCCATGCGACACTCGACCTGACCACCGTGACAACCCGTGAGGCACTCGATCGCCGGATCGATCATGCCGACAGGCCCGTCATGATTGACGTCTACGCCGACTGGTGCATCAGCTGCCGACGCTTTGAGCGTGATGTGCTGGAAAATCCCGACATCCGCACCCGACTACAGGGTCTTGATCTGATCCGGCTGGATGTCACGGACAACGACAGCGAGGCGCGTGCGCTGCTCAAGCGCTACAGCCTTTTCGGCCCGCCCGCCCTGCTCTTTTTCAGCAATGGAAAAGAGATGCGTTCACTGCGCACCCAGGGGGAAATCAGTCGCGAGCAGATGAGTAATCTACTCGGGAAAGTCGCGGAAAATACCTGACCGGATTTCATCCTTATCGTTTTGTGACTTTCTGGACACCGTTCGCTTTTTTCGGCAAACTCCTCCAACACATTTGCGGCGGTGTGATCGTCTGAGATCATGTCGCTATCTTGCCGGTTGGCCTTCAGGTTAACCATGAGGCGTCAGAGGGCACGCCCGCTGCCTGATGACAGGGTTTATTTTCCGTACCCGTGTAGAACGGGCCACGATCGATCAACAGGTATTGTCATGGACATTCGCAAGGTCAAGAAGCTCATCGAGCTGCTGGAAGAATCCAACATCAGCGAAATCGAGATTCAGGAAGGCGAGGAGTCCGTTCGCATCAGCCGTAACCTGCCCGGGCAGCAGGGCCAGGCCATGATGCCCCAGGCACCGATGGGCTATTATCCGCAGCCCCAGCAGCAGGCCCCTCAGGGGGCTTCCGGCGGCGCACCGGCTGCTGGCGCTGCCGAAGAGTCCGCCCCTGCCGTTCCGGCCGGTCATCAGGTGCTCTCTCCCATGGTAGGCACCTTCTACCGCTCTCCGGCACCCGGTGCCAAGTCCTTCGTCGAGATCGGCCAGAGCGTCAGAAAGGGAGATACCATCTGCATCGTTGAAGCCATGAAGATGATGAACCAGATCGAAGCAGACAAGGACGGCGTGATCGATGCCATTCTTGTCGAAGATGGCGAGCCGGTCGAATTTGACCAGCCCATGATCATCATTGCCTGACAGGACTTCAGCATGCTGGAAAAGGTACTGATCGCCAATCGCGGCGAAATCGCACTACGCATACTGCGCGCCTGCAAGGAGCTCGGTATCAAGACAGTAGCGGTCCACTCAAAGGCCGACCGCGACCTGATTCACGTCCGCCTTGCCGATGAAGCGGTATGCATCGGCCCTGCGCCCTCCCCGGCGTCGTATCTCAACATCCCGGCACTGATTTCAGCCGCCGAGGTCACGGATGCCACTGCCATCCATCCGGGTTACGGCTTTCTCTCCGAAAACGCCAACTTCGCCGAACAGGTCGAGCGCTCGGGCTTTGTCTTTGTGGGCCCGACCGCAGACGTCATTCGCACCATGGGTGACAAGGTCTCGGCCATCGAATCCATGAAGAAGGCCGGCGTTCCGACGGTACCAGGCTCCGACGGCCCGCTGCCCGACAACGATGCCGAAATCGTCGAGATCGGCCGTCGCATCGGCTTCCCGGTGATGATCAAGGCCGCCGCCGGTGGCGGTGGTCGCGGCATGCGCGTGGTGCGCGAGGAGTCGCAGCTGGTGTCAGCCGTTGCCGTCACCAAATCGGAGGCCAATGCCGCCTTTGGTAGTGATGTCGTCTATATGGAGAAGTATCTCGAGCGTCCGCGCCACGTTGAGGTACAGGTGCTGGCCGATGGTCAGGGCAACGCCATCCACCTTTATGACCGTGACTGTTCGCTACAGCGTCGTCATCAGAAGGTGCTCGAGGAAGCGCCGGCGCCCCATATTGATGAGAAGGCCCGCGAGAACGTACTCAAGGCCTGCGTGGATGCCTGTATCGAGATCGGCTATCGCGGCGCCGGCACCTTCGAGTTCCTGTATGAAAACGGCGAATTCTTCTTTATCGAGATGAACACGCGTGTTCAGGTGGAGCATCCAGTCACCGAAATGGTCACCGGTGTCGACATCGTCAAGGAACAGCTCAAGATCGCCTCCGGCATCCCCCTGTCCATTCGTCAGGAAGATGTGGTGATCAACGGTCACGCCTTCGAGTGCCGCATCAATGCCGAGGATTCGCGCACCTTTATCCCCTCGCCGGGCAAAATCAGCTTTTACCACGCCCCCGGCGGCCTGGGCGTGCGCATGGATTCGCATCTGTATACCGGCTATACGGTGCCGCCCAACTACGACTCCCTGATCGGCAAGCTGATCACCTGGGGTGAGCATCGCGAAAGCGCGCTGACGCGCATGCAGAACGCACTGGACGAGCTGCTGGTCGAGGGCATCAAGACCAACATCGATCTGCAAAAGGATCTGGTACGCGACCAGGAATTCCAGCGCGGCGGGGTCAACATCCACTATCTTGAAAAGAAACTGGGCCTGCACTGATATCCGCTGCCCAGCGGTCATGGTACTGGACCCATCAGGGGGCGATCGCATCGCCCCCTGATGCTTTTATGGCAGATTTGACTGTCTCTCACCCGGCTTGAGGAGGCCTTATGGCCTGGCTTCAACTCAGGGCGCATATCGCGCCTGAACACGCCGAGCTGCTCGAAGAGCTTCTGACCAACGAGGGTGCTCAGGCCATCACGCTTGAAGACGCCGTTGATGACCCGGTTTTCGAGCCCGAGCGTGGCACTACCCCCCTGTGGAATCAGACCGTTCTGACCGGTCTTTATGACAATCTCGAAGGCGTCAGCGACATGCTTGATCGGGTGCGCGAGCGCTGGGCAAGCGCCGTCGGCGATGAGCCTTGCCCCGAGATCGAATATGAGGTGCTCGAAGACCGCGACTGGAGCCGTGAATGGATGGACGGTTTTGAGCCCCTGAAGATGGGACAGCGCCTGTGGATCGTGCCCAGCTGGTTTGATCCGCCGGAGATCGATGCCGTCAATCTGATGCTCGACCCGGGCCTTGCCTTCGGCACTGGAACGCATCCGACCACCGCACTGTGCCTGCAGTGGCTGGATGAACTGGCCGTGGCCGGTGAACTCGAGCAAAAGCACCTTATCGACATCGGTTGCGGCTCGGGCATTCTGGCCATTGCCGCGCTCAAGCTGGGGGCCGCTCACGCCGTCGGTACCGATATCGACCCGCAGGCCCTGCTGGCCAGCCGCGACAATGCCGGGCGCAACGAGGTAAAGGAGCATGACTTCGACCTGTATCTCCCCGAACAGGCCCCGCAGGAACGCTTTGACGTGGTGGTGGCCAACATTCTGGCCGGACCGCTGGTCGAACTTGCCCCCATGATTGCCGGCCATGTGGCCCAGGGCGGTCGCCTGGCACTCTCGGGCATTCTGTCGCACCAGGCCGACGAAATCCTTGAGGCCTATCGTGATCAGGGACTCTACATGAATGAGCCCCGCGAGCGTGAAGGCTGGGTCTGCGTCGAAGGCTATCGCCCCGGCGAGGCCGGCTGAGCACCATTCTTTCGGCGAAGCAACGCGACCTGGCCCTTCAAGATCGGCGCTCAGGTCGCTATCATGTTCCTCCCTTTTCCGGATCAAGTTTTCAATGGTTAGCGGACTGCCCTGTATCGGCCCTCACCGGCTGACCGGGCGCGTCATTCTTGCGCCCATGGCGGGAATCACCGATCGCCCCTTTCGCCAGCTGTGCAGAACGCTGGGCGCAGGCCTGGTGGTTTCCGAGATGGTAACGGCCGACAAGCGGCTGTGGCACACGCCCAAATCGCGCCTGCGGCTGGATCACAGCGGCGAGCCCGGCCCGCGCTCGGTTCAGATTGCCGGCGGCGACGCCGCCATGCTGGCAGACGCCGCCCGCGTCAATGCTGACAACGGTGCCGAAATCATCGACATCAACATGGGCTGCCCGGCCAAGAAGGTCTGTAACAAGGCGGCAGGATCAGCCCTGATGCGTGATGAGGCGCTGGTCGCCGAGATTCTTGAACGCGTGGTCAGCGCCGTGGACATCCCGGTAACGCTCAAGATCCGCACCGGCTGGTGTGACAGGACCCGCAACGCGCTCACCATCGCCCGCATGGCAGAATCGGCAGGCATTGCAGCGCTGAGCGTTCACGGCCGCACCCGCGAGCAGCGCTATCAGGGCGAAGCCGAATACGACACCATTGCCCGGATCAAGTCCGAGCTTTCGATACCGGTCTTTGCCAACGGTGACATCAACGGTCCCGAAAAGGCGCGCGAGGTTCTGGCGCATACCGGCGCGGATGCTGTCATGGTCGGCCGTGCCGCCCAGGGCAACCCCTGGATATTTCGCGAGATCGAGCACTATCTTGAAAGCGGCAGCCTTCTGGCATCGCCCACCGCCAGCGAGCGTGCAGGGGTCATGACCGATCACCTGGAAGCCCTTTATGCGCTGTATGGCGAGCACATGGGCGTCCGTATCGCGCGCAAGCATATTGGCTGGTATCTCGCCGGCGCCGAGCATGGCGAACGCTGGCGCCGCGAATTCAATACCCTTGAAGACTGCGAAGAGCAGCAGCGCTTTTTGCAGGTGCTCTTCGCCGAAAATTCTCCGTTCGCCCCCATAGATGGAACGCGTGCCGCATGAGTAGTCATCCATTGTCTGATCACGAGGGTGAATCCCCCATTCAACTTCACCAGCATCCGTCACAGTCACGCACGCTGCGTGAGGCGGTTGATCAGGCCATGTCGCTGTATTTTTCCCATCTTGATGGTGAAAACGTCACCGACCTGTACAACATGGTCATGGCCGAAGTAGAAGCCCCCCTTCTACGCTCTGTCATGGCCCATACCCGCGGCAATCAGACCCAGGCATCGCAGATGCTGGGCCTTAATCGCGGAACATTGCGCAAGAAGCTCAAACAGTACGACCTGATCTGAGACCACTGCCCGGATCACGCATGACACGCTTACTGCCTGCCACGGAAACCTCATGACCCATCAAGACGAGACCGCCATGCCCCACGATCACATGCCCATTCGCCGCGCTCTGATCAGCGTGTCCAACAAGGAAGGCATCGTGGACTTCGCCCGCCGCCTCGCTGATCTTGGCGTGGAGCTGCTGTCGACCGGCGGCACTTGGCGCCTTCTCAATGAACAGGGCATTGCCGTGACCGAAGTCTCCGAGCACACCGGCTTCCCGGAAATCATGGACGGCCGGGTCAAGACCCTGCACCCGCGCATCCACGGTGGCATTCTGGGACGTCGCGGTCAGGATGATAACGTCATGGCCGAGCATGACATCGCCCCGATCGACATGGTGGTGGTCAATCTTTATCCCTTCGAGGAGACCGTAGCCGACCCGGACTGCACGCTGGCGCGCGCCATCGAAAACATCGATATCGGCGGGCCCACCATGGTGCGTGCCTGCGCCAAGAATCATGCCTACACCACCATCGTAGTGGATCCGACCGATTACACCCGGGTGCTTGACGCGATGGAGGGTAATGCTCAGGGAACCGACAACGCCCTGCGCTTTGATCTGGCCGTCAAGGCTTTTGAGCATACAGCAGGTTACGACGCCGCCATTGCCAGCTACCTTGGCGGCATCGTTGAAACCGGTGACAGCGACACTAAAGCCCTGCCTCGCACCTGGTCGACCCAGTTCCACAAGCGCCAGCAGATGCGCTACGGCGAAAACCCGCATCAGCAGGCCGCCTTTTATACCGAGAATGATCCGGCATCGGGTAGCGTCGCCAGCGCCGTGCAGCTGCAGGGCAAGGAACTGTCCTACAACAACGTGGCCGATACCGACGCAGCCCTTGAATGCGTCAAGACGTTTGATGCCCCGGCCTGTGTCATCGTCAAGCATGCCAACCCCTGTGGCGTTGGCATCAGCCGTGACGGCCAGCTCAAAAGCGCCTATGAGCTCGCCTTCGCCACTGACAGTGAATCTGCCTTCGGCGGTATCATTGCCTTCAACCGCGAGCTTGATGGCGACACGGCAGCTGCCATCGTCGAACGCCAGTTTGTTGAAGTCATCATCGCACCCACCATCAGCGATGCCGCTCGCAAGGCGGTTGCCGACAAGAAAAACGTGCGTCTGCTGGAGTGCGGTGCATGGCCTGACAGTGCCGCCGAAAGCTTTGATTACAAGCGTGTCACCGGCGGCCTGCTGGTGCAGTCACGCGATGATGGCATGGTGACCGAAGCGGAGCTGCGCACGGTCACACAGCGCGCGCCCTCCAGCGAGGAGCTCGATGATCTGCTGTTTGCCTGGAAGGTTGCCAAATATGTGAAATCCAACGCCATTGTCTACGCCCGTAACGGCCAGACCGTGGGTGTGGGTGCCGGTCAGATGAGCCGCGTCAATTCTGCCCGGATCGCAGCCATCAAGGCAGAGCATGCCGGCCTTGAGGTCAAGGGCAGCGTCATGGCCTCGGATGCCTTCTTCCCCTTCCGTGATGGCATCGACAATGCTGCGGCAGCCGGCATTACGGCAGTGATTCAGCCTGGCGGCTCCATGCGTGATGAGGAGGTCATCAAGGCCGCCGACGAAGCCGGCATGACCATGGTCTTTACCGGTATGCGCCATTTCCGCCACTAAAACTGTTTTCCTAAAACAGTTTCATATCCCCTCCAGAAGGGCCGCCATCACAGAATGGCGGCTCTTTTTTTATATGCAATGACTGCAAAAAAAGCGTGGCATCTATTCGATAAAAAGTTTCTCGCTGAACCCAGACTTAATCCAATCGGCACAATTTTGAAACCGTTATACCAGCAGAATGCATTGCCTGGTCAGTGCTGGCTGTTCTCACCTGCAAGGGCAAAAAACCAAAAAAATCCGGAGAAGCCTCAAATGTGGAAGTCATTCGCCATCAAGGGATGGACACTGAAAAAAATCACCATTGCCGTTGCCATGACCGCTGTCACAACAGCAGGAACCTACCACTACTCCAAGGTAGAAAGCTGGTCATTCACACCGGCGGCTCAGGCCAGCACCGGCATGTGCTCGTAAACACACATGCCTGACCGGACCGGCCGGCATGATCGGCCACACCGGTATCGGTACCCAAAACCCCGCCGGAGCGGGGTTTTTTGAGGGTTCATGGAGGGCTGTGACGCCAGCGTCATCACTGGATCGTCATGCACAGATACTTTGTTTCCATGTACTCATCCAGCCCGTAGTGTGAGCCTTCGCGCCCCAATCCGGACTCTTTCATGCCGCCAAACGGTGCTGCAGCGTTGGACACCAGCCCCTCGTTGACCCCCACGATGCCGTATTCAAGCGCCTCGCCCACACGCCAGATGCGCCCGGCATCACGCGTATAGAAATAGGCCGCCAGACCAAATTCGGTATCGTTGGCCATGCTGATCGCCTGCCCTTCATCGTCAAAGGGAAATACCGCTGCCAGGGGTCCAAAGGTCTCTTCAGAGGCTACCTTCATGGATGCATCGGCACCGTTGATCAGAGTTGGCTGATAAAAGCGCCCACCCAGCGTATGCTGATGACCACCGATCATGAGCTCCCCGCCCTTGTCAATGGCGTCCTGCACGTGTTCGTGCACCTTGCTGACCGCATTGTCATCGATCATGGGGCCAATATTGACGCCATCCTCCATGCCATTGCCGACGACCAGATCACCATTCATCGCGGCTGCCAGCTTTTCACAGAAAGCGTTGATCACCCCTGACTGCACCAGAAACCGATTGGTACAAATGCAGGTCTGCCCCGCGTTGCGGAATTTCGATGCCATGGCGCCGGCCACTGCGGCATCAAGGTCGGCATCGTCAAAGACGATAAAGGGTGCATTGCCGCCAAGCTCCAGCGAGAGCTTCTGAATATGATTCGAGGCCTGTGACATCAGCTTGCGTCCGACCTCGGTCGACCCGGTAAAGGTAATCTTGCGCACCAGAGGAGAATCGGTCATGGCCCGGCCGATATCACTGGCGCTGCCCGGTAGAACATTGAACACACCGCGCGGCACGCCGGCACGCTCGGCCAGCACTGCCAGCGCCGTGGCTGACAGCGGCGTCTGGCCGGCCGGCTTGATGACGATGGGGCAGCCTGCAGCCAGCGCGGCCGCGGCCTTGCGGGTAATCATCGAAGAGGGAAAATTCCAGGGCGTGATGGCGCCCACCACACCGACCGGCTGCTTGAGCACCATGATGCGCTGATTGGCCTTCGCGCCCGGAATGGTATCGCCATAGACACGCCGCGCTTCTTCGGCGAACCAGCGCATGAAACTGGCCGCGTAGACGATTTCACCTTCGGCTTCGGCGACGGGCTTGCCCTGTTCAAGCGTCATGATACGGCCAAGATCGCGCTTGTGCTCGATCATCAGCTCATACCAGCGATAGAGAATATCGGCGCGCTCGATGGCCGTACGCCCGCGCCAGTCCGGAAAGGCAGCATGCGCCGCTTCAATGGCGCGGTTGGCCTCATCGGCGCCCAGACGCGGCACCCGGGCAATGATCTCGCCCGTGGCAGGGTTATCGACCTCGATCTGCTCACCGCTGTCGGCGGCCACCCAACTGCCGTCGATGTAGGCAAAGGGGCGAAAGAGGCTCTGGTCGTTCAACGTTTCCATGTCGTTCTCCTGTCGATTTGAAGTTCCTGCGACACTCAAGAGATGTGCCAAGCATAGGACATGCCATCAAACAGGAGAACCGTTGCCCGGCGAGCACCTTCCAGCGCCCGGGGCAACGCATGGCGCCTAGTTGTAGACCAGCGTCAGAAATTCCTGACGTGAAGGCAGATTATCGCGGAAGTCCCCCAGCATGACCGATGTCTTCATGCTGGAATTCTGCTTTTCAACGCCGCGCATCATCATGCACATGTGGCGTGCCTCGACAATAACGCCGACACCGCGGGCATCGGTGGCGTCCTGTA
Source organism: Kushneria avicenniae (assembly GCF_900112585.1). Taxonomy (GTDB): domain Bacteria; phylum Pseudomonadota; class Gammaproteobacteria; order Pseudomonadales; family Halomonadaceae; genus Kushneria; species Kushneria avicenniae. The sequence goes on from NZ_FOLY01000001.1 coordinate 391,460, forward strand.
CGGCATTGGCGATCTGTCGGGTCAGCTCTTCCTGGATCTGCAGGCGTCGCGCGTACATGTCCACGATACGGGCAAACTTGGAGAGCCCCAGCACCTTGCCTCGGGGCAGATAGCCGATATGGCACTTGCCGATAAAGGGCAGCATGTGATGCTCGCACATCGAGTAGAGCTCGATGTCCTTCACGATGACCATCTCATCGGTATCCGATGAAAATACGGCGTCGTTGACGATGTCGCCAAGACTTTGCTGATAACCGTGCGTCAGGAACTGCATCGCCTTGGCCGCCCGTGCCGGCGTGTCCTGAAGTCCTTCACGCTCGGGGTCTTCCCCCAGCGCAGAAAGGATTTCGCGGTAGTGGTTTTCCATCTCCTGACTCATGTTTCTTTCCTGCGTTTCGGGTATATCCGGCGTCACATACGGACACCGTGGCATGGATGAGCTCCGGTCGAACCCGGAGACCGTGTCACGCTGCTTTACGCCAGCCAGCGAGGTGACGAGAGCGCGACACGTTGCTGTTCGAGAGTTCTGATATGCTGATCCCAGTAATGTTCACTGGCAAGCCAGGGAAAGGCACGCGGGAAAGCCGGATCGCTCCAGCGTTCTACCAGCCAGGCACTATAACGCACCAGCCGCAGCGTTCGTAGCTGTTCAATCCACCCGAACTGCTGTCTGTCCAGCTCGCAGTGCTCTTCATAGCCTTCTATCAATTCCGCCAGCTGCGCCTGCCAGGACGGCTCATCCTCACCGGTCAGCAGCATCCAGAGATCCTGGATGGCGGGTGCCATGACGCAGTCGTCAAAATCCACCAGCGTGAAATGATCTTCCCGCCCCAGAATATTGCCCAGATGACAGTCGCCGTGAACACGCTGAAAGGCGTCATCGGGCCATGCCTTGTCGGGCAGCATGTCCAGTAGTGCCTGACTGACCTGCTCGTGGGCACGCTGCTGGCGAGCGTTGAGCCAGTGACTGGCATGAACGCTTTCAATACTCTCGAGCGCAATGGTATGGGGCCGCAGTATCGAGCGATGCGAAAAGGGCCGGCGGCGGGCCACGGCATGCATGCGACCGATCATGCTGCCCAGTGAAAACAGATGCTCGGGATTATCCAGTTCCGGTGCCTGCCCGGGCACGAAATGGAAGATCGCCAGACGAAAACCATCATGATAATGCAGCGTCTCACCAGAGTCGTTGCGCCAGAGTCGGTTGACCGGACAGCGCGCCGAGTGAAGCTCTTCAACGAAGGCATGTTCTTCCAGGATGGCAGCGTCGCTGAGCCGATCGGGTCGATAAAACTTGACGATAAAACGCTGATTCTGATCATCGCGCCATAAAAAAACCCGGTTCTCGTAGCTGTTCAGCGCAAAGGGCTCGCCTTCGATACGAAAGCCCTGCGCTTCCATGGCCGCCACAACGCGGGCCGGGTCGAGCTGTTCAAAGGGGTGGGACACCATGGCAACCTCCGCGTCAGAAGGCGCCATGCTATCAGATTGCGCGTGCCGCCGGGGTACGGGCAATCGCACAGGCCCCGACATGAACGGCGCCCGCCTCGCGGCAGGCCGTGGAGAGCGCTTCAAGCGTTGCGCCTGTGGTCATGACATCATCAAGCATCACGACCGAGTCAGGCAGCGCTGATGTCACGCGATAGACGTGACGAACGTTACGCTTTCGGGCCGCACGCGACAGCCCTCGCTGAGTCGGCGTCAGACGCAGCCGTGTCGCCCGATACAGGGGTACCTTCAGTGCACAGGCAATCTGTCTGCCCAGCCACAGGGTCTGATCGAATCCACGACTGCGCGCGCGACTGGTATGAAGGTCGGCCGTGACAATGGCCTGAATCTGACCGGGCCGGGATACCAGCGCATGAAGCATGAGCTGAAAAAGAACATGACCGGCTCGACGATCGGCGCTGAACTTGAACCGCTGAATCAGCCGCGCGATCTCCCCTTCATAGAGAAAAGGCACCCGGCTGGCATCAAAATCCGGCCGCTTTTTCAGGCAGTGGCCGCAGGGCATGTCAGCGGGCACGGAGGTCGGCCGGGGCTCACTGCACAGCGGGCAGGCACTCTCGAGCCACGGCAGCGTTTCGAAACAGGTATCACACCAGGGTCTGTCGCCTGAAATGCCTGCCAGACAAAAATGGCAATGCCCGGGCATGGCCCGGACCAGCATGCGATTGAGTCTGTCGGTCAGACCCCGGCCTTTCGCCAGCAGGGGATACCCTGGTTTATTTTTCATGATATTCCTTTCAACCGTATCAATAAGGTATCGGCTGACATCGTCGAGAGATTGACCTCCCCTCATCAATGAAACTGTCTGGAAATTGACCCGACCATCTTTTGAGTTCAAAGCTCGCCTTATCAGTATCTGCAAGGTGTACCAGACAATAAAAAACCCGGCGTCATGGCCGGGCAAACAGGATCAACAGTGCTTCTTCAGAGATAGGCTGTAATGGCCTGGTCCATGACAATCCGATCGTTGGCCTGCTCGAATCTGATCTGATTCACTGGCTGAGCAGTACTGTACTGGTCAGCGCATTCGTCATGGCTGGGCTATGACTGTGATACCCGAAATAGGATGCGTAAGCGGCATTTTCCCTGGCAACGCCTGAATGCGCCTGATGATTCAGAGGCTGATGGATGTTCTCGTATGTTTCAGCCATCGCCACGCTATGACCATTGGACACAGCAGGAAGCCCCTTCTCGGTGCGATGTGGCATGAAAGAGGTATCGAGGGGCTGGCTGTTATTGGCATAGGTTTGCGCCATGGCCGCGCTTTGGCCGTTTCCGATGGAGATACTCTGAGTTGAAGCCATGGCTGTGCCAGCAGTAGTGGCAATGACAAAAGCGGACACGATGGAAACCAGTGCAGTGCGCATAATAAACTCCTTTATATCTTCCGAATAAAAGAAAAACGGAGCCACTCGCTGTATCACAGCGGAATATTTCGTCTTTCTCTCGATGTGGGAATCATTATGCGACTTAAGTCTGCCACCATAAATGCACGCAATGACAAAAGTCTGTTGCTAAAAAAACAACAATGAGGCGACTGTCTCAGAAATTACGCAAGCTTCAATAGGGGGTCATAGAAAGCCGTTTCACTACGCCAGCTCACCACGAATATTCGCAGGAGATCAAACACCGCCGATCCGAAGTGCATTCAACGAGAACACTAGAATTTAAAAATACAAACCCAGATACATACAATCCTGAGCCTGCTGCTTCATGGATAGTCAGTAATATTAATGAAGCAATGAGAGAATAGCTTGAGGGGATGAACGGGGTGTGATCAATCGCAGTGAAGAGGCGATGGGGTCATGATCATGATTCAATGCGCTCGGTACATCGTTAAAAAACGCAAACCATTGAACTGACACGGTGCGAAGGCGAGAACAATTCCTTTTGTTAAAAACAATGTCTTGCGCACATCAAAAATATTGAAGGCATACATTCAGGTCGTCTAGATGCTGGAAACAGCCTACCAAGCCAATAAGCGGCGAAGTGATATCTAAACATGTTGCATCACCGGGACGTCGACGTCGATTTGGTAGATTCTGCCCAGACGCTTATGTGTCAGCACCTCTCTGAATTTACCGTAGAAGGTAGTGCAAAAGAGCGTGTTGCCACCTTCCCCTCCCAACGTACAGGAAATTGAACACCCTCCGAATATCAGTTTGTCTGAAAAATTTCCTGATCTCGTTATACGGATAAACTCTCCGGTATTGAAACAGGCCACCCAGATTCCATCTTCAGCATCGATACAAATGCCATCGGGTTTTCGATGCCCTAGGTCGGCATAAACACGGCGATCAGCAAGCTCACCCCCGGCATTGCGGGTAAAAGCCGTCAAACGGCAGGCCAGGGTTTCTGCGACAATCAGTGTGCTGCCATCTTGCGTCAAGACGGCCCCATTGGGAAAATGCAGATCATCCGCAGCTACTCGGATGGCACCGTCAGGCGCGACAACATGCATTTGCGCTGGAACGGCAGGAGCGCCTTTCATGAGGTCGGATCCAAAGTTACCGACATAAGTTCGGCCTGAATCGTCTATAACAAAATCGTTGACATCTCCAGTGGCAAAATCTTGCAGATCAGCATGAACGACCAGCTGTCCATTAACGTTTTTCATCAATTTCCGATTTTCCGAAGAAGCAACCAGAAGCGTGCCATCCGGGAAAAAACCAATACCAGATGGCCGCCCCGGCATGTCGTGAACCAGAGCACGATCACCCTTGCGATCAAAGGTATAAAGCTTTCTATCAAAAACATCGGAAATCCAAAGCCTGTTGCCCTGCCAGCGCGGCGCCTCAGGAAAGACAAGATCATCTGCAAATAAAGAAGTCGAGTGAACGTTCAAATTCATTCCCAACCTTTTACATATTATTTAATGAATCAGTGCCCACTCATGAAAGCGCACAGCAGTAATGACTTTGATGCGTTCATTGCAGAGGATGCTGTTGGCCCGGACCTCACCCGAAGCGTATTCGGTGTCAAGTTGACTCATCAATCAACTAGGATCATCAGGTACAGGCAAGACCTGTAAAGACGCCAGGCAGAGTTGTTGTTTTCATAGTGTGTTGAACTTTCCAAACCGATAAGCCCAATCAGGCCCATCCTCGGTGCCGTAGGCAAGCTGGGCCGTTAGCAGCGCGAATGGTTCAATGTATCGTGCGATTGCCAGCGGTCCCGCATTAACGGGAGAAAATCCGATAGTGGTTAAAAGTTCTGCCGCGGCGCGTCCGGCATCAGCATCATCCGAACAATAAACGCAGCTTGCCTTTCCGGGGTGTTGACGCGCGTCGAACACTTCGGCAAATACCTCGCTCGGCGTGCTCTGAAAGGCCGCTGCGACCTTCGCGCCGGGCAGTTTTCTGGCAATCTGCTCGGCACCGGAGTCAGTATGCCCAACAACGAGTTTTGAATCCGTCTCATCAAGCGGTACACAGCAGGTCACAACTGTCTTGCCGACCAGACTGCCCGCCTGCGACAGCACATCGTCAAGGCGTGACCAGTGCACCGCCAGCAGAATCACATCCGCCCTCGCGGCTTCCGCAGGTGTCCCGCTTGCAGCCGTTTGGCCGGCACGCCGAGCGAGGTCATCCAGTTTCGACTGGCGCCGCGAATAGCTGAAAATCACTTCATGGCCGGCCTGCGCGAACAGTACACCAAGCTTGCCGCCCATAAGCCCCGATCCCAGTATCCCGATTTTCATGCTCTTCTCCCTGTAAAGGTGACAACTGCTGCCATCATGGTCGCTGCCGCGAGCGATTTACCGTGTGTCGGCGGAGGTGACGGGATTGCGTGCTGCAATCAGAGTAACGACGCAGGCAATAATGGCCAATATCCAGTAACCGCTCAGCACCTGAGGCAGACTGGCAAATCGAGCAAACTGACCGGCGATCAGCGAAGGTATCGCGGCACCGGAGTAGCAGGTAGTGAAAATGACCGCGAAGACACCAGCCCGCTCGTTTGGCCCGGCATTGGCCAGAAGCCCTCGAATGCTGCCTGACAGGACAGCCCCCTGAGCGATACCGGCGCAGGCACTGGCCAGAAGGAAAGGCACTACAGCTTCAGCCATCAGCGACGCCAATAGCCCCCCGACGCACAATGCAAAGAATATGCTGCCAAGACGCTGCGCCCCAGCAGGCGAAAGCCTGGTCGTTAATGGTCCACCGAGAACACTGGGTGCCATATAGGAAGAAAAGACAATGGCGGCAATCAGGGCATTGGTAGAGCCAAGCTTGTCTGCTGCCAGAGAGGGACCAAAGGCCTGGAAAAAGCCCCCCAGCGCCCAGGTCGCCACAAAAATACAGCTTGCAACGGGAAACAGCTTCCAGCTCATGGTCGGCATGGAAAAGCGCGGTTTGAGGGAGGCCAGTGCCCCGGCATGTCGTGGAGAAGTCTCACGACTCAACAGGAGCAATACAGCACATCCCGCCAGACCAATAAAAATGGGCAGATAGGGAATCACCGTTCGCAACGGCGCATATTCAGTCAACGCGCCGGAGGTAATGGCCCCGATGGTCAGACCGACCATCGTGCCGGTACTTGTCACTGCCGGCGCAAGCCAGGCCGGTTTCAAGGGGGCATTGTCCGTCACATAGGCTGCCGCTGCACTGGAGGCCAACCCACAGGAAAGTCCCTGTAAAATGCGCCCGATGATCAGCGACACCACGCCCGAAACGTTCATGAATACCACGCAGGCGAGCATGCCGAGCACGACAGACAACAATACAACCGGACGTCGTCCGACATGATTGGACAGACGGCCCAGGATCAATAGCGCCGTAATCGCACTGATGAAATAAAACACTGCCGTCAATGACAGCTCAAAATAGGTGAGATTTTCAGCAGCACGATAAATGGCGTAAAGCGGTATGGGGGTCGCCGAGGCGGCAAAGACCGCAATAAGCGACAGTGATGCCGCCCAGAATCCCAACCTGTCAGGCTGTGTATGGGCAGATGACATGATTATCCTCGGGCGAATGTTTTATTGGAGGTCAAAAAAGCCCGCCATATGAACACTCATATGACGGTCGGGCGGCACACGGATCAGAATGGCCCATATTATTGGTTCAGACAGTTACCGCACGCATCTTCATGGCGGGGACAGGTAATCAGGCCTTTGCTTCTGCATGTTTGTTCACACAGTAGCGAAGCCACACTACGCCCTGATCCAGAACTTCATGAGAAGCCAGCGTCAGTGCTGCAAGCGCATGTGGAAACCGGGCAACCTCTCCACGGTGATTATAGATCGAAGGGATGTCTGCCAGACCATCAATGACCGGGAATACAAGCGTACTGACTTCATCAATCGCCTTTGCTGCCAGAAAGGCACCATTGAGGATACCGCCACCTTCCAGCAGAAGCCTTGACACGCCGAAGTCATCGCCAAGACTGTCAAGCGCTGCGTCAATGTCCCTGCCATCCGGCCCTGCAAACGTGTATGACACACCGACACGACGCAGGCGATCCAGATAGGCATCATCAACGCTGGTGGACAACACGATCAGCAGATGGTCTTCATCAAGATAGGGCGAATCGTATTCATGGCGTCCGCTCGGATCCATGATGATCGCCAACCCGCGGTCACGGCGATCCCCATGAAAAACGACGCGCTCCGATGCCGATGAAGCGGGCGTTTCAATGGAGGGCTCTCGCTCTGGAAAAAAGCCCTTCATCGTTTTTCGCCCCACCATCCAGGCATCGCCCTCAAGGCGACTGGCGGCCGTCTCATAAAGGCGCTCGATGAAGCCGACCTGCCGCTCACCGGTGCCGGTATCCCATCGCTGTGGCAACAACCTGCCATCCAGCGACATGATCATGTGTGAAATGACCGTGGGTCGCATATCCTTTTTCTCCTGGATCTCGCCCGGACCAGAGCCGGCACACAAAAAATCAGGAGCAGTGAAGACCGAAAGTCACACTGCTCCCGACTGACAGCCTGTCAGCGAGACGTTATGCCTTGCCTTCGTATTGATCGTCCCTGACCTTTTCCAGCCAGGTGACCGGGCTGCCATCGATGGATTCCTGAATGGCAATGTGGGTCATCGCCACGTCAGGTGATGCGCCATGCCAGTGTTTTTCTCCGGCCGGAAACCAGACAACATCGCCGGGCCGAATCTCTTCGATGGGTCCGCCTTCGCGCTGAACGCGACCAAATCCGGCTGTTACGATCAGGGTTTGTCCGGCAGGATGTGTGTGCCAGGCCGTACGGGCACCGGGTTCAAAGGTCACGGCAGCACCGCTGGTACGCCCCGGCTCTTCAGCGGTGAAAAGAGGATCGATGCGAACGGTTCCCGTAAAGTAGTCTTCCGGTCCCGGTACGGATGACTGAGTGCCGATGCGATTGATTTGCATAACGTCCTCCAGAAAAAATGCAGTTGCCATCCAAAGTGATAGCATCCTTAGGTTAGCAGCAAGATCGGAATTGATAAGAAAACTGTTCAGGCAGCACCTATGAAGGGAACTCATGAATGCTAAGAGAGAACATGACCGGACTGGTCGCCTTCGCCACCATCGCCAGGGCAGGAACCTTTACCAGAGCCGCAGCGCAGCTGGGTGTCTCACAGTCAGCCCTTAGCCATACCGTACGAGACCTCGAAGAACGCCTGGGTATCAAGGTATTGGCGCGCACAACCCGCAAGGTGGCTCCGACCGTTGAAGGGCAGCGTCTTCTGGATCGCGTCGTCCCCATGCTGGACGAAATCGAGAACGAGCTCTGGTCGGTCATCGATACGCGGGAAAAACCGATGGGCAATTTCCGTATTACGACTACCGACTATGCCGCTGATATGCTGCTCTGGCCGAAGCTCCGCCCGGTACTTCAAAAATACCCGGATATCCACGTCGAGCTGGTCACGGATTATCAATTGACGGATATCGTTGAGTCGCAGTTTGATGCCGGTGTCAGACTTGGCGAGCAAGTCAGTGAAGGCATGATCGCGGTTCGCATCGGCCCCGATTTCGCAATGCGTGCCGTCGGCTCACCCGGCTATTTTGCTGCCAATGGGAAACCCGCCACCCCTCAGGAGCTGACGCAGCACCGGTGCATCAACCTCCGATTGCCGACGCATGGCGGGCTTTATGCGTGGGAATTCGAAAAGGATGGCAGAGAGGTCCGGGTCAAGGTACAGGGGCAATTAACCTTCAATACGATCGAGCCCGTTCTCAAGGCCGCCATTGATGGCTATGGCATCGGTTATGTGCCGGATGGTCTGGCGGCTCCCGCGATTGCTTCCGGAGAACTCGAGGCTGTTCTTGAAGAGTGGTCACCGCCCTTTACAGGTTATTTCCTCTACTATCCGCATCGTCGGCAGTCCTCCCCTGCCTTCTCGATTCTCGTTGATGCCCTGAGTCATGCCTGACCAGTCGACTCGCCACCTGCTCAGGGCATGACGTTCCTGCAAGGCTTCAACATCGCAGCACATACCTGTTCTGCCAGCCCATGTTGAAATATAACTTAATACTTAAATTTCATGAGCTTGCCTCATGTGTGTTTTCAGCTCGTTGAAATGGTGTTGAGGGAAAAGCTGTGCAAGGGTTGATAAACGAGTCTGTCTCCCAGACTCGCTTTTTGCATACCTCATGACCCATAAAGCCAGCAAATTACGGATAAACAAGAGGCTGACACAATGAAAGCAAGGAATCTTATCGCAGCAGCAGGCCTGACAATGGTGGCAGGCATGGCGCATGCTGAAAGCACACAAATCACCTCGACTCAGGATCGCGATACTGTGGTTGGCAGCAGCGATCTATTTGTCGGCAACGCCCTGATCAATCCGCTGTTTGACAGCAACGATGTCCGCCATACCACAGGTGGTGAAGTGACCTTCGCGCCGGGTGCCCGCTCCAACTGGCACACCCACCCTGCCGGTCAGACGCTGGTCGTCACGGATGGTGTCGGCTGGATACAGGAAGAAGGCGGTGAGAAGCACGTCATCAAGGCCGGCGACGTTATCTGGACGCCACCGGGCGTCAAGCACTGGCATGGCGCCTCCGACACCCACTCCATGACGCATATTGCCATTCAGGACAAGGCTGACGGCAGTGCTGTTGAATGGATGGAGCCTGTCAGCGACGAACAGTACGACGACTGATCGAAACGTTGTGACTTGCGACACCTCGTGCTGAATCAGCAGGTGTCGCCTTTTCGAGTCTGCTGACTGCCAAGAGGAATGAAGACATGCGTCCCGTGTATCTGTGGTTTGTTCCACTACTGGGTATTCTGACGGCCTGTAGTCAGATGCCTGAATCCCGATCTCCCAGAGATTTCTCTCCTGCGCCCAGCGAGTCAGAAATGAATCGCGTGTCACCGGCCTTTGCTCACTACACCAATGACATGGTCATCGGTGATCTGTGGCATCGTGCCGGTCTGAGCGCCAGGGATCGCAGTATGGTCACCCTGTCAGCGCTGATCACTCAGCAGCAGGTTGCCGAACTGCCCTACCATTTCAACCTGGCTCTGGATAACGGTGTGACGCCCAATGAACTGTCCGAGATGATCACTCATCTTGCGTTCTATACAGGCTGGGGCAATGCCACCGCAGCCGTTGCGATCCTGAGTGATGTCTTCGAGGCTCGCGGGATCGATAACTCGTCATCGCCCGCCATACCGGAGCAGCGGCTACCGTTGGATGAAGAAGCAGAAGCAAACCGTCAGAAGCTGGTCGACGAGCGCTTTGGCAATGTGTCGCCGGGCGTGGTCAACTACACCACTGATGCACTTTTTCTGGATCTATGGCTGCGTCCGGGGCTCGCTGCGCGGGATCGCAGCCTGATCACGGTCAGCGCCCTGGTGGCCGCCGGTCAGCCCGAACAGGTGACCTTCCACCTCAACCGGGCCATGGACAACGGACTATCGAAAGAAGCGGCTTCCGAGACGCTGACACAGCTGGCGTTCTACGCAGGTTGGCCCAGAGTCTTTTCTGCCATGCCGGTCTTCAAATCCGTGTTTGAATCCCGCGGCGTGCTCGAACAATAACCCTTTAATTAATTGTCGTGCTGATCAGGCCACGAAGCGTTTTATCGACGCTTCGTGGCCTTTTTATTGTGATGTCTTGCCATGTTTTAACGATCAGCCATTCCGCCAATCATTGGTCTCATTGACACTCACGTACTCATCAATTAAGTGAAATTAAAAACCTTAAGACCAAGGTCTTAATTATCGATACTAAAACTGCTAGTGAAATAAAACTGATCGAGACAAAAAGAATTATTCGCTTTAATCCAATTTTTTTGTGCCTTTAACTGCGCGGACGAATTCATGTCTCAAGGGGCACAATCATGGGTTTCAAATCGATTGCCATCGCCACAGCACTGATCCTTTCAAGCAGCATGTCTACTGCTGCTCTGGCGGACTATCCTGAAAAACGCATCGACATGATCGTCGGTTTCGCTGCAGGCGGAGGCACCGATGTCATGGCCCGTACCATTGGCCCTTATCTGGAAAAATACCTGGGTAACGACACCTCGGTTGTGGTCAAGAACATGCCGGGCGCCAGCGGTCAGATCGGTGTCACAGCGGTCGCTGAAGCCAGACCCGATGGCTACACGATCGGCACGTATAATCTACCCGGCACCATGGCGCGCACCCTTGATCGCGACGCCGATTATGACGCGGACAGTTTCACCTATCTGGCCAATGTCGTTAATGATCCCAATGTCATCGTGACCCCCAAAAACAGCGACATTGACACCATGGACAAGCTGGTCGAAGCCGCCCAGAAACGCCCCGGTGCCGTCACAGTCGCCATGTCGAGTCTCGGGGGAGATGACCACTTCTTTTTGCAAAAGCTCTCTGACGTCACCGATGCCGACTATACCGTTGTGCCCTTCTCCGGCTCGGCCCCTGCTCGAAGCGCCCTGATGGGCGGCCATGTCACGATGGGCATCATCAATGTTTCCGAGGTAGTCGCTTTTCGGGATGAGCTGAACGTGCTGGGCATTGCCTCCGAGGAGCGCTCCAGCCTGGCCGACGACATTCCCACCTTCAAGGAGCAGGGAGTCGACCTGGTCAACGGTGCACTTCGAGGGTTTGTGGCGCCTGCCAATCTGCCGGACAACGTCAAGGCAAAACTGCTGGATGCCTTCCAGAAAACCTACGATGACCCCGATTTCCAGCAGGCCATGCGCCGCTCGGGCAACCCGACCGAGCTGGCGCTGGGTGACGATTTCAAATCACTCAATGCCGAGCAGCTGGAACTGGCCAAACGCATCTGGGAAACGCATCCCTGGAAGTAGACCTGCGCCAGCCGTAGCGATTAATGCTGACGCATGACGCCCACCGCAGGACAGCCGCGATATTCCACCCGGGACACGCGGTTGTTCGAGCACCCTTCCTGAATGTTCACAGCCGGCACGTCATGCCTGGTTTTGAAGCGACTCCATGAGACACCTTCCATGAATAGTGAACCTACCAATACTGCCGCCGAACGCTCGGGTGGTATCGATCCGGACCTGATCGCCGGCGTGGTCATCGTACTCGGTGCCGGCGTGCTGTTGACCCGAACCACGGACATGCCGGGCATGACGGCATTGCTGCCGGTCACCATGCTGTCGGCGCTGATCATACTGGGAATATTGATGATCGGACGCTGCGCACTACGCCACCGGCGCCGGACCACCGCATCGATCAAGGTCTTTGATAACGCCAAGCGTTTTGTCGGCATTATCGCAGCGATTGCGATTTATGTTGCCGCCGTGGCGCTGCTGGGTTTCTACACCACCACGGCCGTAATGATTCCGGTCGTTGCCTGGTGTTTCGGCTATCGCAGCCTCAAGGGCGTGCTGCTTGCCGATCTGATCTTTACCGGTGGCATCGCGATCGTCTTCGTGCTGCTGATGGGGCAGGAGTTGCCCACCGAATTCTTCCTGCGCTAACGAGGACTTACCATGTACGGCAATCTAATTGACGCACTACCGTCCGTGCTGTCTTTGGGCAACCTGCTGGCCGTCGTCATCGGCGTTGTTGCCGGCATCTGCGTTGGCGCCCTGCCCGGCCTCAGCGCCACCATGGCCATCTCGGTATTGATACCCTTTACCTTTGGCATGGACCCGCTGGTGGCACTGGGCATGATGGCGGGCATCTACAACGGCGCCATGTACGGCGGTTCCATTCCTGCGGTGCTGCTGCGTATCCCCGGGACACCAGCCGCGGTGGCGACCAGTTTCGATGGTTATCCAATGGCTCAACAGGGCCGGGGCGGCTACGCCCTGCAGGTCGCCGTGGTCTCTTCCGCGCTGGGCGGTATCGTCTCGGCACTGGTGTTGATGCTGCTGGCACCGCCGCTGGCAAAGGTCACCCTGCTTTTCGGGCCGACCGAAATTTTCTGGGTGGCCGTCTTTGGTATGTCGGCGATCGTTTTTCTGCTCGGCGGTGATGTCCTCAAGGGGCTGATCAGTGCTGCCTTCGGTGTCTTCGTATCGCTGGTGGGCGCCGACACCATCACAGGTGCTGAACGCTACACCTTCGGCCATCTGGAACTGCTCGACGGTATCAATATCGTGGTGCTGCTGGTGGGACTCTATGCCCTGCCGCCGGCCATCGGCCTGCTCGAGGAAGTGCGTGATTTCGATACAGAAAACACGGGCCGTCTTAACACCACCAGCATCTGGAAAGCGATTCCCGGCATGCTGAAATACTGGAAGACGTGGGTGCGCTCTTCGATCATTGGTGTGTTCGTTGGCATTCTGCCGGGCGCCGGCGGCTCGATGGCAGCCTTTCTCAGTTACAACGAAGCGCGCCGCGCCTCCAAAAACCCCGAGGAATGGGGCAAGGGCGAACCTGAAGGGGTTGCCGCCTCCGAGACCTCCAATAATGCCGATACGGCAGCAGCCCTGATTCCAGCGCTGACCCTGGGTATCCCCGGGACAGCAGTGGCGGCGGTCATGCTCGGCGGACTGCTGATTCATGGCCTCCAGCCCGGGCCCATGCTCTTTCGTGACAACCCGGAGATCGTCTTCGGCTTCATGTGGCAATTCCTGTTTGCCGCCGTGCTGCTGATCTTTCTCGGCGGTGCTCTGGCCACCAACAGCTTCGCTCAGGTGCTGCGTCTGCCGCGGCCGCTGCTGGGGGCGATTATCATCTCTCTGGTATTTATCGGCGTGTACTCGATCAACGGACGCATGTTCGACGTCTACCTGATGCTCGGCTTTGGACTGATCGGCTATTTCATGGACAAGCTGAAATTCCCGCTACCGCCAGTGGTACTGGGGCTGATTCTGGGTGGATTTGCCGAGCAGAATCTGCGTCTGGCCCTGCGCATCGGCGGCGGTGACTGGGGGATTCTGGCGAGCAGTCCGACCGCCAAAATTCTGATTGGCATGATTCTGCTGGTGGTTCTGATGCCCCTCTTTTCGCGCCTGCGCAGATCACGCAAGGCGAACCGGGTGGCCGGCTGATGACGCCCCACGCCCCGATCCGCGAAGCCTGGCTGGCACTGGCCGATGAGCCAGTGCTGGACCCTGCGCAGCCGATTCTCGATGCCCATCATCATTTATGGGACCGCACCGGGAGTCGCTATCGCACCGAGGCATTTCTCGAGGATGCGGGGTGTGGTCATGACGTACGTGCCAGCCTGTACGTACAGTGCCGAACCGGCTATCGAACCTCGGGCCCCGAATCGCTTCAGCCGCTTGGCGAAGTCGACACGATTCTTGAGTGGAGTGCCAGCGCGCCGAATCACCCTGTCGGCATCGTCGCCTTCGCCGATCTGATGATGGGGCATGAAGTTCGCAACACGCTTGATGCCCTGCTTGAGCTGGCACCCGACCGGGTGTGTGGCATTCGTAATACCACCGCTTACCATCCTGATCCCGCAGTACGTTCCAACCCACAACCAGCACGGGATGGCCTGCTGCGCTCGGAGGCCTTTCGCCAGGGGGCCGCGGAAGTGGCCCGGGCAGGGCTGGTGCTGGATGTATGGGCCTACCAGACACAGCTTCATGAGATCGAGGCACTGGCCCGCCAGCTCCCCGAATTGACGATCGTCATTGATCACTGCGGCGGCCCGCTTGGCGTTGGGCCGTTTCGTCACAGAACCCCCGCCGATTTCGCGGCCTGGCGCGCAGGCATCGAAACGCTGGCAGCGCTGCCCAATACGCGTCTCAAGATTGGCGGATTCGGCCTCGCCGTCTTCGGTAACGACTATCACCAACAGGCAGTGCCGCCACTTTCCCGGCAGCTCGCAACGGACTGGTCGCCCTGGTTTGAGGTCTGTCTCGAAGCCTTTGGTGCCGATCGCTGCATGCTTGAGAGCAACTTCCCGGTCGACAAGGGCATGTTCTCCTATGTCGCGCTGTGGAATGCCTTCAAGCGATTGACCCGAGCACTGAGCCAGAAAGAGCGCGATCAGCTGTTCTGGAAAACGGCCGCCAGCACTTATCGCGTAGCGTTCGACGAACGCACCACACCCCATGGTGTGTCATGACCGCCGCGAGGCAGCGGTTCGGTCATCAGTGACGATGACCACACCGATGCTGCAGACGACAACGATGCTGCAAACAACAACGAGGAATCACGTCATGTTCAAGATGATTCGCCGGACGCTGGTCATTTCAGCCATCACCCTGTCGGCACAGGCCATGGCAACCCTGAGCAATCCGGCATTCGCCGACTACCCCGACAAGCCCATTGAGGTGATTGTCGGCTATTCCGCTGGCGGGGGGACCGACGTGCTTGCCCGCGTGGTCGGCAAGTATCTGGAACAGGCGCTGGGGGACGATGCCAGTGTCGTGGTCAAGAACCAGCCCGGCGCCGGTGGCCAGATCGGTTTTACCAGCGTTGCTGCCGCCAGAGCCGACGGTCATACGCTCGGCACGTTCAATCTGCCGGCCGCCATGGCGCTGACCTACGACCGCCAGGCGGCCTACGATGTCGATAGCTTCGATTATCTCGCCAATGTGGTGCACGACCCTAACACGCTGGTCGTCAGCCAGAACTCGCCCTATCACAGCCTGAAAGCGCTGATCCAGGCGGCGAAGGAAAAGCCCGGAAGCCTTGGCATGGCACTGTCGGCCCTGGGTGGTAATGATCATTTCAGCGCTCTGCTGCTGGCCGCCGCTGCCGATACCGAGTTCAACCTGATTCCCTTCAATGGCGCCTCGATGGCACGTACCGCCCTGCTCGGCGGGCATGTCGCAGCGGGCACCATGGCCTTGAGCCAGACCATCGGCTTTGAAGACGAACTGCGTGTACTCGCCGTGCTCGACGACGAACGCTCTTCCTTCGCGCCGGAGGTACCGACGGCCAAAGAGCAGGGATACGACGTCGAGATGGGCTCCTACCGCGGCTTTGTCGCGCCTCATGGATTGCCGGAAGATATCCGGTCTCGTCTCGAAGCGGCCTTCAGGGCACTGGCCGACAACAAGGCACTGCACGACGAGCTGGCAGCCCAGGGCAATACGCTGGATATCGTGGTGGGAGATGACTACCGCGAGCTGGCCGAATCCCAGTCAGACATTGCCGCCCAACTGTGGGAAAACCACCCATGGAAATGAACGCAGGGTGTGTTACCGGGTCCCGCTCACATGAACACGCCGAATTCGCCGGAAAGCTCTGCCAGCTTGTTGTGCATGGCCACCAGCAGTTCGGACTTGGCCGAATTGGCACGCCGCACCGTACCAATCTGACGATAGACCTGAGGACGGCCAAACGGCAGCTTGAGCATGTCACGACCATTCTCGCGCACCGCAATATCAGGCACCACCGCTGCCCCCAGACCCGCGGCCACACACTCGACGATCGCCGGGATGGTGTCGATCTCGGCGATATGTCTGACCTTGACCTCCTGATGGGTCAGTTCGTTGTTGATCAATGCCGCCAGAGGCACATCGCTGGCGAAATGCACAAAGGGCAGACTTTCCAGCAATTCTCTAACCGGTCTGGCCGGCGTACCGGGTGGCGCAATAAACACCAGCGGCTCACGCAGGAAGGGAGACCAGGAAAGATTGCGCGAGACGCCGGCATGCTCGGCCACCACCGCCAGATCCAGACGCCCGGCGTTGACGTCGCTGAGCAGCGCCGACGACATCCCCACACGCAGATCGACATGAAGCTCGGGAAACTCATGCCTCAGGGCCACGATGGCGCGTGGCAAAAGGCCAATGGTGCTGGTGCGAACCGAACCGATGCTGAGCGAACTGGACACACTGCTGCCTTTCAGCGAGGCCCGGGTTTCCTCGACCAGGCCGAGAATCTTTTTGGCCGTTTCCAGCAGTTGCAGCCCCTGAAGGTTCAGGCTTGGCGGCCGCGTCTCCCGGTTGAATAGCGGCGTATCAAGCTCCTGCTCCAGCGCCAGCATCTGCTGGCTGACGGCAGAGGGGGTCAGGCTGACTTCACGCGCCGCGCGGGCAAAGGTGCCGTGCTCTGAAATTGCCATCAGGGTACGTAGCTGACGCGTATCCATAAATCACCCACAAATGAAGTTTTGTTTCACAAAAAAGGAAATATTAGTCGCTTTAATACAGTAAAACTACCTGTATTCTAGTCAAATATTTCAATGTTCAGCTTGCCGCGTCTTGTGGTCTGCGGCAGTCAAAGGGAGAGCCCCGAGTTGGCCAAACAACCCGTCATACTTGTCACCGGCCCTTATCTGGCAGAAGAAGCCCGTCAACACGCCGAGGCCGCCGGCTATACCGTATCCCATACCCCTTCATATCCAACGCCGGATGTTCTCGTGGAGCACATTCAACGTCTGGACCCGGTGGGTGTTGTGGCCCGCATGGGTCAGTTCGGTGCTGAAGCGATGGCCGTCGGACGCTCACTGAAGGTCGTCTCCAAACATGGCGCCGGTGTTGACAATATTGACGTCGAGGCAGCCACTCGGCATGGCGTTCAGGTCATTCGCGCCGCCGGTGGCAATGCCGTCTCGGTGGCAGAGCATGCCGTGGCCCTGATGTTCGCGACAGTCAAGCGCCTGCTACCGCTGGATGGCGGCATGCGTCAGGGCCGCTGGGAAAAAGCGGAGTTTCTCGGCCGAGAACTCTCCGGCATGCGTCTGGGACTGGTCGGGGGGGGAGCCATCGCTGCCGCCGTTGCCAGAATCGTACAGGGCATGGGACTGGAGGTCGCTGTCTATGATCCTTACGCCTCGACAGAATCCATTACGGCTCTCGGCGCTCAACATATCGAGGATATCGAGACGCTGCTGGCCCGCTCCGACATTGTCAGCCTGCACTGCCCTCTGACCGACGCCAATGCTCATCTGCTCAATGCCAAAACGCTGGCTCTGATGCCCGAAAACAGTTACGTCGTGAATACCTCACGCGGCGGATTGATTGATGAGAAAGCGTTGATGGCGGCACTGGAAAGCGGCCACATCGCCGGCGCCGGGCTGGACACCTTTGAGCGCGAACCTCCAGAAGGCATCAATCCACTGGCCGCTTCCGAGCGCGTCATTCTGACCCCCCATATCGCAGGCGTTACCGAAGAGGCCGGTACACGCGTCGGCGTTCTGGCCGTCAGCGGGATCGTTGACTTCATTGCCGGAAAGGCCCTGCCGCCGGCTCGTCTGGTCAACAGCACTGCGGAAACCACCTGCTTGTAATTCCTGTTTTTCCTACACATCGGCCAGTCGCACTGGCCGTCCAAATGGAGTATTGCCATGTCTATCGGCAACCGAGTTCTCAAGCGTCAGCGTCAGGTTGATGCCTCCGTGGTCGAGGCCTTTGCGGCGCTTCCCGTCGCCGTCGTCAGCGATAGCATGTCCCGTGTGTTTGCCGGAGGCAGCAACCTTCGTCCCATGCACCGGGAGGGCGCACTGGCAGGGGTAGCCTTGACCGTACGGACGCGTCCAGGGGACAACCTGATGCTGCACAAGGCCATCGATATGGCCGAACCCGGCGATGTGATTGTCTGCGACGCTGGCGGTGACACGACCAATGCCCTGATGGGTGAGCTGATGCTGGCCTATGCCGTGAAAAAAGGCGTTGCCGGCTTCGTGCTCAACGGTGCCCTCCGCGATCTCGATGGTTTCCGCGAGACCAATCTGCCGACCTTTGCTGCCGGCGTCACCCACCGTGGTCCGTACAAGAATGGGCCGGGCGAAATCAACACGCCCATCAGCCTGGGGGGCATGGTCATCGAGCCGGGCGATCTGATTATCGGCGACAGTGATGGCATGCTTTGTGTGCCTTATAACGACGCCGAGACGGTACTGAAAGCCGCTCAGGCGAAACAGGCCGCTGAAGAGAAGCAAATGGCCGCCATTCATGCCGGCGAAAATGATCGAAGCTGGGTAGATGCCGCGTTGACATCAACGGGCTGCGAGTTCGAATAAACGTATCGATCTCTTGTTAAAAACGCTCGATCAACAGGTTTTTTCTGATGGTCAAAATGATGCCCGACATGGTCATGACGGGCATCGTTTTCGCGCGCGCATCAAAAAAATTACTTCAAGCCACTGAATTTAAAATAAAAAATAGACCAAGGTGGAATGATGAAAAAGACCATCAGCACGTAAAATCATCTGCCTCGGACAATGAATCAGTCTCATAACTATCGATAAAAAGCCTTCCCGGCACTGCTTTATTTTTCATGCTTTCAAGCAAATAACGACATTACTGTCACGCCCCTTTTGTTTTGTTTTATCGGGAGAGCCTCGATGCCTGCGCTTCGAAGTCGTTGGCTTTATCTTTTCAGCGCCCTGCTCATGGTGCTGTCCTTTTCTGTCTGGTCAAGTGATTACCCGACTCGCCCCATCACGCTGGTCGTTCCCTACGGGGCCGGCGGCACCACCGATATTTCGGCTCGACAGCTCGCCAGACTCGCAGAGCCCCTGCTGGGCCAGCCCGTGGTCATCGAGAACCGTCCCGGTGGCGGCGGCGTCAATGCCATGCGCACGGTGTCCCGTGCCGCCCCGGATGGCTATACCCTGATCGCCACCACGTCTTCTCCCTCCTTTGTGGCGCCCGCACTGCGCGATACAGGCTACGATCCCATCAGGGACTTCACACCGATTCTGAACTACTCCGGGCCCTGGCATGGAGTACTGGTGGGTGCCGATAGCCCCTATCACAGTCTGGAAGAGCTGCTTGACGCCGCTCGCAGCGGCTCGCGCCTTACCTACGCCACAGCCGGTGCCCTGAGTGGCGCACGCCTGGCCTTTACCCAGCTGGGGCGCCAAACCGGTGCGAAGCTGCAGCATGTGCCGTTTGACGGGGCCTCAGGTGCTACAGCTGCCCTGCTGGGTCATCATGTCGACATCGCACTGGTTCCGGCCTATCGCGACCTGGTCAACAACGGCCAGCTGGGCCTGCTGGCGGTTCTGGACGATCAACCTGACCCGGACTTCCCAAGGGTACCCACGCTTGAGCAGTCAGGACATGACATTCAATTTCCCTCCATCGTGGCTCTGATGGTGCCCCACGGCGTCAGTGCCGAGCGTGCCGAAACGCTACGCTCGGCTTTTCGCGAGGCGGCTTCTTCACCGGAATTTGCCGCGGTAATGAAAAAGCTCAATCAGCCAGTGAGATTGCTCCCCGGTGACGAGGTCGAAGCCGTCATCAGGAAGAATCTGGCTGCCTATCATCAACTGGCCGAGACGCTGAAGCGATGACCACCAACAGGGATGCTTCTTCCCGACAGGGAACTTCGCGATACGGGCTCCAGAGCTGGATCTGTATCGGGTTATTGATCGTTGCCGTCACCGGGCTTGTGACTCTGCACGATCAGGTCACGGTATTCGATTTTGGCGATCCCGGACCGGATGCCAGATTCTTTCCACGACTGGTGCTATGGCTGCTGACACTGGGCGCATTACTTCGCCTGTGGCGCTATCGAAGGACACCGGAGACGGCCATCGGTGATCGATCAGGCTGGTTACGCGTGATCCTTGTCATGACGCTGATGGGCGTGGCCGTGGCGACCATGAACGTGCTGGGATTCGTGGTGACCGTGGCCGCGACAGGCATCTTTCTGGCATGGCTTCTGGGGGAGCGACACTGGTTGTTCAACCCGGTGTTGCCCATCGCCGTCACCATGGCCATTGCTTGGGCAGGTCGACACATGCTCAACCTGCCACTTCCCTGAGGCGGCCATCTCCCCTTTTCAGAGATTATCCGAGAGATATTGTCCATGCTTCTGGATGCCTTCCATGCCCTGCTTGATATCTGGGTACTGATCGCCGCCCTGAGTGGTGTCGCCGTCGGTATCGTGATCGGCGCGATTCCCGGTCTGGGCCCGACACTGGCCATTGCCCTGTTGATCCCGGTCACCTTTACCATGCCGCCCATTCCTTCTCTTATTCTGCTATTGGGCGTCTATCAGGGGGCGATCTTTGGTGGCTCGATTTCCGCCATTCTGCTCAATGTTCCCGGAACACCCTCCTCGGCTGCCACCGCCCTGGATGGTCACGCCATGGCGCGCCAGGGACGCGCCGGCGAGGCACTGCGTGTTGCGCTCTACGCCAGTGTGTTCGGCAATATTTTCAGCTGTCTGGTGCTGATCGTACTGGCCCAGCCACTGGCCTCGCTGGCACTCGATTTTGGACCGGCACAGATGACCGCCCTGATGGCCTTCGCACTGATCATCATCGTGCTGTTCAGCGGCGGCTCGATTCTTGATGCTGCATTGATGACGCTGGTCGGCGTCGCTGCCGGCATCGTCGGGCTGGACCCGATCGAGGGACTGCCCCGCTTTACCTTTGGCAGTTTTGCAGCCGAAGACGGCCTCGCGCTGATTCCGGTTCTGATCGGTCTTTTCGCGATGTCCGAAGTATTTCTGCAGGTCTTTGCCGGCAGACGCACGACGCCCCCGGCAGCAGATGTTGGCCCGCTCTCGGGTGATGGCACTTCCAACCGGCCGGTTGGCTGGCTCACGCTGTGGAAGATGCGCGTGACGCTGATAGTGTCATCAACGATTGGCACCTTTATCGGCATTCTGCCCGGAATCGGTTCGACGGTTCCGGCCTTTGTCAGCTACAACCTTGCCCGCTCCCGCTCATCCCATCAGGCGCGCTTCGGGCAGGGAGAGCCAGAGGGCGTTGCCGCCCCCGAGGCGGCCAACAATGCAGTGACCGGTGGCGCACTGGTCCCGATGCTATCGCTCGGCATTCCCGGTGATGCCGTCACGGCTGTCATTCTGGGGGCGTTCATGCTGCAGGGGCTGACGCCCGGGCCTTTCCTGTTCCAGCAGCATGGCGTCGAGGTCTATGCCATTTTCGAGGCCCTGATTCTGCTCTCGATTCCCTGCGTACTGTTTGGCCTGGCCATGTTTCGAGGGGCAGTGCACATCATCAGAATCCGCCCCAGGCATTTGTTCCCGGTCATCGCCATTCTGGCGATTTTCGGTGCCTTCTCGGTCAATAACAGCCTTTTCGATGTGGCGGTCATGCTCGGCGCGGGCGTGATCGGCTTCGTGTTACGCCGGGCAGGCTTCCCACTACCGCCTCTGCTGATCGGACTGATTCTTGGGCCACCGCTGGAACAGAGCCTGCGTCAGGCGCTTCTGACCAGTGCCGGCAGCGCCGATATCTTTTTCCGGTCACCGATCGCAATGGGACTTTTTGCCGTCACGTTACTCTGCGCGCTGGGCGTGATGTTCAAGCGTTATCGACAAACGCACCGGAGAGACCAGGCATGAATCAGATATCAGACATCCTGCCGAGCTGTGACTGCCATATCCATGTTTTCGATCACGACAAGGCCTACGCTGACGCCAGATACCAGCCACCGCACAAGAATATCGATGACTTTATCAGCGAAGCAGCGGTTGCCAGCATTCGTCGTGCCGTACTGATACAGGCGTCCATCGACGGCACCGACAACCATTATCTGATCGACACCCTTCGTCAGGCACAAACAGCGCAGTCCCCTCTTGAGCTGAGAGGCGTTGTGATGATTGATGCGCACACCCCGGACCTTGAATCGATGGCCATGGCCGGTGTGCAGGGCATTCGCGTTCAGGATCGCACGCGGCTGGGCCAGCATGATCTGAAAGGATTGCCACAACTGGCAGCCCGGGCAGCCAACGTGGACTGGCATGTAGAACTCAACACCGAACCTGAACGCTACAACGCGCTGGAGGCGCTGTTGCCGGCTCTCCCCGAGGGGCAATCCATAGTGCTGGATCACTTCGGGCATGTAACGCCGGGCCACCCGGAACAGCTGGCCGGCCTTTACCATCTGCTCGATACCGGGCGAATCTGGATCAAGCTCGCGCCCACACGCGTCAGCCGCCATGTTGGCCGTTATGACGATCTCGGCGAGCTGACCCGCCAGCTCGCCGAGCGCTACACCGAGCGCTGCCTCTGGGGCAGCGACTGGCCGCATGTCATGACCGCTGCCCCTCTCCCCGAATCCACCGACATGCTCGGGTTTCTTGAACGCACCCTCTCCAAAGCGCAGCGCCAGGCCTGCCTTCATGACAATCCGACGAGGCTTTATCGGTTCTGACCGCTACACCTTGTCGCTTTCAATCATTTATCTATTGCGGTCGGTGTCGTTTCGAGGGACGTCGACCGCGAATTTCAGCCCGCACCCCTGCCTGTATCATGCGGTGACCCCGCCTGTCTTCATGATCTCATCGCGGTGCCACTGACCGCACTGGAGACGACCAAGGTCTCATCGACAAAACATTTATTTTCAAGAATTGGCGTAAAGTTTCCCTGCATCTTTAATGCAGAAAAACACGCTTTAGCGCGCCTCTATTTTAATGTTCACTCGACGTTCAAAAGGCCGTTTTTTTCAAGTAACGGCCGTGCCATGAAAGATATATCTTCGATGAAAGTAGAAGACATTGCTTCGTTCAATGCCGAAGCGCGTCTTTTTATTTCAGGGAAACAAACAAGTATTTAAAATTGAACACGAGGAAGTCCTGGTGAAAACAACAGTCAAGCACGCTCTATTATCCGGACTGATCATTGTCAGTACGGCAATGGCCGGCAATGTCATGGCCGATAACTGGACGGGTTATACCTATTCGTCGGTGTCCACTACCGCTGCGGTAAAGGGTATGGAGCGAATATCCGATCGTGTCGCGAAGGAAACGGATGATGATCTTTCAATCCGGCTTCACCTGGGCAAGACACTACAGATTTCTTCCAGTGATATCACACAGGCGACCGGTGATGGCATCGTTGATTTTGCTGCGGACCTTTTCTTTTCCGGCAACGTCCCCATCGCACGCATTCTCAATCTGCCACTGCTGATCAATAACGACGAAGAGTGGAACAAGGCCTACGCCGTCATGGCGCCTTACATGAAGGAAGGTTTTGCCGAGCAGGGGGTCACCTATCTGGGCAGCTATCGCTACCCGCAGCAAGTCATCTTCACCTCGTTCAGGATGAACTCACTGGACGATCTGGCCGATCACAAGATTCGCGTCACGTCACCGGAACAGGGTGCATTCGTCGAGGCCTTCGGGGGCTCACCGATTACACTTTCGGGCTCGGAAGTACCGACCGCCCTGGAGCGCGGCGTCATTGATGGTGTCCTGACCGCCAGCGCCGGCGGGGCCAAGAACTGGCATGAATTTCTACCCTACAACTATCGCCTGCCGGTCAACTACGCCAATAGCGCCATCATCGCCAATACCTCTGCCTATGAAGGCCTTGAGGACGCTACCCGCCAGACGCTGAATCGCATTGTCAGTGATGAAACCAAAAAGATTACCCAGGATTTCATCGCCGATGAGCAGGTTCAAAAGCAGAAGCAGGCCGATGCGGGAATGACGATCGTCGAAGCGGACCCGGCCGACATCCAGCGCGCCCAGGAAAGGATGGCACCATGGTGGCGCGAATGGGCCCAACAGGCGGGGCCGGAGCACGAAAAAGCGCTTGAAGCGGTTCTGAAAGCCCTTGGCAAGTAATCCCGGGAGCCCTTCATGAGTGACACACCCTCTACCCGAACCAGCGGGCCGGCGTCTGCCGGTTCGCTTTTCGACATGATTGCCACCGGCGTACGATTTGTCGCCGGTCTTGCGCTGATCGTTCTGGTTCTGCTGGTCAGCGCCGAAATCGTCTCACGCTTTTTCTTCAACCATTCACTGCGGGTCGTTGAAGAGCTGGCAGGCTATCTCGTGGTTGGACTGACGCTATTCGGTGCCAGCCTGGCCGTGAGAAAGAACAGTCTGTTTCAGGTCGGTTTCATTTTTGACGCCCTGCCTGGCGCCGTGAAACGGGTCATGGGGCTGGTCTATCTGGGGCTGTCACTGGCGATCTGCGCTGTGCTGATCTGGTACACCCTGCAGCTGGTACTGAGCTCCTTCAGTCGCGGTAACGTGGCGCCCACCTTCCTGATGACACCGCTCTGGATGCCTCAGCTGCTGATGCCCCTGGGACTGGCCTTCATCGCCATCTTCATCATCGAACGCATGATGCTCACACTTCGCCATGGAGAGACTGACTGATGGAGGCTCTGATCGCATTCGGCGTACTGCTGCTGTTGATCATCGGCGGACTGTGGGTTCAGTTTGCCGTTGGCGCTGCAGCATTGGCCTATCTGTGGCTGATCAAAGGCGTTGCCGGATGGAAAGCGCTGGGACTGGTCAGTTGGGGGGCCGCCAACAGCTTTACCCTGGCCGCCATTCCCCTGTTCATTCTGATGGCCGAAATTCTGCTGGCCAGTGGACTCAGTTCTCGACTCTATAACGGCATCGCACCGTTCATGCGCCGCCTGCCCGGCGGCCTTCTGCACACCAATATTGTCGGCAGCGGCGTTTTTGCAGCGGTGGCCGGCGGCAGCGCCCCAACGGCAGCAGCCATGTCGACAGTGGCATTACCCGCCCTGTCGGCACGTGGCTATAACCGTCGGTTCGTGGCCGGATCACTGGCGGCAGGCGGCACCCTGGGCATTCTGATTCCGCCCTCGATCACCATGATCATCTACGCCACCTTCACCGAGACCTCGATTGCCAAGCTTTTTGCCGCCGGTCTGGTCCCGGGCATCCTGCTGGGAGCCTGCTACAGCCTGTTCATCATCGCTCGTGCCCTGGCGAAACCCTCACTGGTGCCAAAGGATACTCAGCGACGCACGCTCGCCGACTACCTGCGGGCCGCCGCGGATGTGCTGCCCTTCACGATTCTGATCGTGTTCATTCTGGGCAGCATCTACGCCGGCATCGCCACCCCGACCGAGGCCGGGGCGCTGGGCGTTGTCGGCGCCGTAGCGATTTCGGCACTGTATCGCCGGCTCAATCTGGCGATGCTCAGGTCGGCACTGTCACGCACCCTGACCATGAGCGGCAACGTGCTGTTCATCGTTTTCATCTCGATGCTGTTCGCCTACGCCACGGCACTGTCCGGCGTCGGCGAGGCACTGGTCGATCGGGTGGCCGAGGCCGGCCTTTCGCAGGTATCGCTGCTTTTGATCCTGATGGTGGTGTTCGCCATTCTCGGCTGTTTCATGGAAGGCCTTGGCATGATCGCGATCATCGTCCCGGTTATCTTCCCGACCCTGATGGCAATGGGCGTCGATCCAGTCTGGTTCGGCGTGTTCGTGGTCATCCTGGTCGAGCTCGGCCAGCTGACACCGCCGCTCGGCGTGATTCTGTTTGTGGTGGCAAGCTCCGATGCGGACACCAAAGTCGAGGATGTGGTCATGGGCGTGCTGCCCTTCTTCGCCATTATCCTCGCGTTTCTCGTGCTGCTCATTGCGATGCCCGACATCGCATTGTGGCTTCCCCAACTGACTGCCGGAGGTTGACCCGTGGCCTTCCCCCACCCCGACCCGGTCCTGATCGAGGCCGAGGTCTTCACCACGCTTCCGGAGGCGCTGCGGCGCCCCGGCAAGCCCTCTGACTGGGCGACCAAAAACCGACGAGGGGCCCCCGTCGACAGCTTTATCGAGGGGCCTTCCTTCGATCGGGAGGGTCATCTGTGGTTCGTCGATATTCCGTTTGGTCGCATTCTGCGCGCCTCGCCGGATGGCGATGTAGAACAGATTGTCGAATACGATGGCCAGCCCAACGGACTCAAGATTGATGCCCGCGGGCGCATTTTCATTGCCGACTTCAAAAACGGCATCATGACGCTCGACCCGGATACCGGCAGCATCAGCACGGCACTGGGCGATGCCGATTCCGAAGGGTTCAAGGGCTGCAACGATCTGCACATCGGCCCGGACGGCGCGATCTATTTCACCGATCAGGGTCAGACCGGGCTTCATGACCCGAGCGGTCGCGTCTATCGCTGGACACCGGATGATGGCCGCCTGGAGTGTCTGATCGATACCGTTCCGAGCCCCAATGGCCTGGTACTGGATACCAGCGGCCACACGCTTTACGTCGCGGTCACGCGCGCCAATGCGGTCTGGCGGCTGCCGCTGTCGCCGAGCCAGCGGGTGGTCAAGGCCGGGTTTTTTCTGCAGTTTTCCGGCGGGCGTGCCGGGCCGGACGGCCTGGCGCTGACCCGGGACAACGGCGTCGTGGTCTGCCAGACCGGTATGGGGCTGGTGTGGGTCCATGACGCGCTCGGCATTCCGATCGCGGTGGTCAAATCGCCCAAAGGCTTGGGCACCACCAACTGCGCGTTCGGTGGCCCGGAGGGTCGAACGCTTTACATCACCGAGTCGGATTCCGGATCGATCCTTCGCGCCGAATTGCCTATGAGGGGCCACCCGATGGCGTCCGGCTGGGGCCAATAGTCGTTGTCAAGGAATGGGCCGGCCGATTATTCGCCCGGCCCTCTTGTCGAAAAAACACTCGGTCGCAGGGTCCGGACCGGCGTGTCATTCATCCCGTCTGGTTCACTGACCAGGCTCGCCCTATCTCCTGCACATCACGCACCATCCACCCCTACACATCACGCGCATACTTGCTGGTCTGACGGCGTGTTGAACGGGCACTTCTTCACTTATGAAGGCAACTACTAAGTCCTAGTGCCTCCATCCCCTTATCAAATGCCGGTGTCCGGTCTAGCCTTGACGTTATTGAACACTGCAAGGAGATATTTCGGATGAAGGATTATTTTGCCGACAAGGTGGCTCTCGTCACTGGCGCTGCCATGGGCATGGGGTTTGCCACTGCCAGAGCCTTCGCGGAAGAAGGCGCCAGAGTCGTGCTCTCCGATATCAGCCAGAGCGCCCTTGATGAAGCGGTCCAGACGCTCAAGCAGGAAGGCCACGACGTGACCGGTATTCTCTGCGATGTGTCAAGGGAAGATCAGGTGGCCAGCCTCGTCGAGCAGACCGTCGCCACCTACGGACGTCTTGATGCCGCTTTCAACAACGCGGGCGTTCAAAGCCTGGCTTCCGAAACGGCCGATGCCACCAGTGAAGAGTTCAACCGGGTCAACTCGATCAACCTGTTCGGCGTCTGGTGCTGCATGAAGTATGAACTCATGCAGATGCGCAAACAGGGCAGTGGCGCGATCGTCAACTGCTCCTCGCTCGGCGGCCTGGTCGGTCTGCCCGGCCGTTCGATCTATCACGGTACCAAACACGGCGTGGTCGGCATGACCAAGAGCACGGCGCTGGAGTATGCCTCTCAGGGTATCCGCGTCAACGCCGTCTGCCCCGGCACCATCGACACGCCCATGGTGCAGGAGATGGTCGACAGTGGCGATCTGCCGCTGGAAGACGTTCTGCGCGAGCAGCCGATCGGTCGTCTGGGCAAGCCCGAGGAGATCGCCTCGGCCGTGGTCTGGCTGTGCGGGCCGGGGTCCACGTTCGTCATCGGCCATTCACTGCCGGTCGATGGTGGTTTCACCGCCCACTAGGCTGAAACCCGGGGCATGCGTCAATCATGGCGTATGCCCGTGCAGACGAAAACGATTCATCCTTTTATTTGTCGGATATTGTCAGGAGAACCTCATGACTCAGGATATTCAGGGCAAGGTCGTCGTCATTACCGGCGGCAGCAGCGGACTCGGTGAGGCAACGGCCCGTCATCTGGCTGCGCATGGCGCCACTGTCGTGCTGGGCGCACGACGCATGGATCGCCTGCAAACCATCGTCGATGACATCCAGGCCAGTGGTGGCACGGCCATGGCGCAAAAGACCGATGTCACCCGTCAGGCCGATGTACAGGCACTGGTCGATACCGCCGTTTCCACTTATGGCAAGATCGATGTACTGCTCAACAACGCCGGTCTCATGCAGCAGTCCCCGCTCGAAAAGCTCAAGGTCGACGAGTGGGACAACATGATCGACATCAACATCAAGGGCACGCTCTACGGCGTCGCTGCTGCCCTGCCGCACATGAAGTCGCAGAAGTTCGGTCATGTGATCAATGTCTCGTCGGTGGCAGGTCACAAGGTCACCCCGGCAGGTACCGTCTACTGTGCGACCAAATATGCCGTTCGCGCGATCAGTGAAGGGTTCCGGCAGGAGGTCAAGGACTACAACCTGCGCTCGACCATCATTTCTCCCGGCGCGATCGATACCGAACTGCCAAGCCATATTACCGATCAGGAATCTTCCGAGGCCATCGGCGGTTTCTATGAGTCGGCAGCCATCCCCGCTGACTCCTTCGCACGCACGGTCTATTTCGCCATCACGCAGCCGGAAGACGTGGACATCAACGAAATACTCTATCGCCCGACGGCACAGCCTCTCTAACACCGGGGCATTCCTGAAGGGCGATCCTGCGTTGCGGTCGCCCTTTTACAAAACACCTTTTTACAAAACGCCTTTCAAAGCGATTCCAGCGCCTTGCATCTCGGGCGATGGCGCTTTTATCCCAGGAGCCGTCATGCCTCATGTGATCCTCAAGCTGGCCACCGGTCGTTCCGAGACCATCAAGCAACAACTGGCAGACGCCATGACACAAAGCCTTGTCGACATTGCCGGTGCCGATGCCGCACAGGTATCGGTCGCCATCGAGGACATCGATATCCGTGACTGGCGTCGACTGGTTTACGAACCCATCATTGCGCCCGCGTTACCGGGTCTCTACCGGCGCCCGGGCTATCGCCCCGAAGATCTGCCGGAATGATGCCCATGCGCCTCGTTCGCGCTCATCTCAATGCCCTGGGCATTGCCATGATGTTGATCCCGGGCATCGCCCTTTCGGCCAATCCAGACACCATGGAGAAGACTCACACCATGAATATCGTTTTCGACGCCGGTGATCAGCAGATTCCCGCCACTCTGGAAGACAGCGCTGCCGGCCGTGCCTTCGCCGATATGTTGCCATTGACGCTTGAACTCGAGGATTTCGGTGGCGGTGTCGAAAAGATCGCCGACCTCCCCACCAGCCTGCCGGATGAGACGGCGTCAAAGGGGATGAAACCGGCGGCCGGTGACATCACCTACTATGCGCCCTGGGGTAATCTGGCCATCTTCCGCAAGGGGTTCAAGCATGCCAGCGGGCTGGTCAGGCTGGGGCAGTTTGATGCCGATTTTTCTGCCATCGATCGCAGCGGGCCGATCGAGGTGACCATCAAACGCGCGGAGTGATCCCCCGCACCGATATCTGCAACCAAAATGCTCATCAACGCTGCGTCGACAGAGCATGTCCGCTGACGCAGCGTTGAAATAACCATCCCGGCTGTTGAGGCTCCGAAGCCCTGGTCTCGTAGATCGGCACGGATGGCGACTACCGGTGTCATCTCAGACAGCAATAACACTCTACCCGCGCTATCGAGCTTCATCCTGACGGCCAGTGTCACCCACTTTCCCCGCCACGGTCACCAGCTCCGTATCCGCTCTGTTCTCCTGAGCGCGTCAGCTGGGCGGTGTCGTCGGCGTCGCGCTTTTCGAATTGCCGCTGGCCGGTAGTCAACTCAGCCAGCAACTCTCATTAATGAGCTGAACCCATAAATGCTATCGCCGCGGTAACCTCACCGACAGCGGGCTCGACCGATATAATGGTTTGCCTGTGAATGGTCTTCCTGTGAATGGTTTTCCCGTGGCCTGACGCTGCACATGATCACTCAGGGCGTGATCACCATGATGGCTGCCATCGCCCGGGCGGCTCAACCGCCATCATCTCTCCGCCAGCGCCCACCCGACATCCGCACCTGCCATGCGTGCGACACGGAAACCTTCCGACGGTGCTGCCCTCTCAGGCGACATCGCCAGTGACTCATACCGTGGTGGCGCTCTTGTGTCATGGCGACACCACGCCGATCCGGTGGCATATCCCCTTTTGCCGCCCGGTCAATGACCCGAACATCGATAGAGGCATGATCATGAAACATATCGACAACACCGCCTTTGGCGGCGAGCGCGCCTGCTTTGCCGCTCACGACACCCGCTTTGAGGGCGTCACCTTTCATCCGGGCGAATCGGCGATCAAGCACACCCACCATGTCGAAGCCCACCATTGCCGCTTCACCGGCAAGTATCCGTTCTGGCACAACAATGATGTCCTGATCGAGAACAGCCTGTTCACCGTCGATGCGCGGGCAGCGATCTGGTATTCGAGCAATGTCCGCATGCGGGATACCCGCGTGGAGGCGCCCAAGATGTTCCGCTCACTCGAGGGCCTGACGCTCGAGCGTGTGACGCTGTCCAATGCCGCCGAGTGCGGGTGGAACTGTCGCAACATCGATTTCAGGGACGTCGAGATCGCCAACGGCGACTACCTGCTGATGAACAGCCAGCACATTCACATTGATGGTTTCCGCCTGCAGGGCAACTACAGCTTTCAGGATGCGCGTGACGTGGTGATCCGCAATGCCCACCTCGACTCCCGGGACGCCCTCTGGAACACCCGTGACGTCACGGTGTATGACTCGGTGCTCGAGGGCGAATTTCTCGGCTGGCACTCCCGTAACCTGCGTCTGGTCAACTGCACCATTCGCGGTACGCAGCCGCTGTGCTACGTCACCAATCTCATGATGAAAAACTGCGTCATGGAACATACCGATCTCTGCTTCGAGTATTCGACCATCGATGTCGACATCGTCGGCAGCATTGATAGCATCAGAAACCCGGCGGGCGGTCGCATTCGTGCCGATCACATCGACGAGGTGTTTCTGGATGAGCACTGCCTGAACCCGGGCGCCTGCCGGATCGAAACACGCGAGACAGAGGTACCGGCATGAGCGACGCCCCCTTGTTTGATTTCGACACCCCAGTCCTTCGGCGCGGCAGCCACTGTCACAAGTGGGACGACAGTGACGATCCCGGCATGCTGCCAATGTGGGTCGCGGACATGGACTTTCGCACGGCACCTGCCGTCGTTGAAGCGTTACAGCGACGTGCCGAACACGGTGTTTTTGGCTATACCCGAGTACCCGAGCGCTACTTCGAAGCCATCATTGGCTGGTACGATCGCCGGCACGGCATGCCACTCAAGCGCGACTGGCTGCTCTATACCACCGGCGTGGTGCCGGCACTCTCGGCGATCATTCAGGCACTTGCCCAGCCCGGCGATGGAGTGATCGTTCAGACGCCGGCCTACAACTGCTTTTTTTCCTCGATTCGCAACAGCGGCTGTCGACAGGTCGACAACCCGCTGCGTCAGGACGCCGACGGGTACTATCAGATCGACTTCGAGGACCTCACGGTCAAGGCCGCCGATCCCAAAAATCGTTTTCTGCTGCTGTGCAATCCACACAATCCGGTCGGTCGCGTCTGGCGCCGGGAAGAGCTCGAGCAGCTCGGACAGATCTGCCAGCAGCACGGCGTCATCGTGATCGCCGACGAGATCCACAGCGACCTGATCCGTCCGGGATTTCGACACACGCCCTTCGCCGCGGTCAACGAAGCATGCCGGCGCGGCTCGATCACCTGCAGCGCACCGAGCAAGACCTTCAATCTGGCCGGTCTGCAAACCGCGAACATCATCGTTGCCGATCCCGAATGGCGTCGACGTATCGATCGTCAGATCAACATCAACGAGACCTGCGAGCTCAACCCGTTCGGCGTCGAGGCACTGATTGCAGCCTATACCGAGGGGGAAGCCTGGCTCGAAGCACTGCGCGCCTACCTCGCCGGTAATTACGCCATTGTCGAAGCAGCCCTTCACAACCTGCTGCCACAGCTGCGCATCACGCCACTGGAGGCGACTTATCTGGCCTGGATCGACTGCACGGCGCTCGAAATGCCCAGCCAGGAAATAGCTCAAAGGCTGCGTGATCGACATCATCTGTGGCTCAGCGAAGGTATCCTCTATGGTGATGCCGGCGAGGGATTCATCCGGCTCAACTTCGCCTGTTCGCGAGACCGGCTGCAGGAAGGCATCCATCGATTGCGTGCCGCCTTCACGCCGGGCGGTGCGCTGTCACGCATCTGATGTCATGTGCGGCCTGGCGCTGCCGCGAGTGACTTCACGACATTGGGACACGTCATAGGGGCATAATGAAAAGCCGCGCCGGGAGCCTCTCCCGCCGCGGCCCTGTCATGCCGATAATGGCGACGTCATGTCGACAATGGCCGCGACCTGTCACACGCCGAAGGCGTGATCAGTTGGCGGTAAAACAGCCGTCCACGGCCAGGGTGGTACCGGTCACAAAGCTGGCACCGTCGCTGCACAGCCACAGCACTGCCTGAGCCACTTCATCAGTGGTGCCAAGACGCCCGATGGCCTGCAGCTTGAGGAATTCATCCATGGCTTCCTTCTGCTCTTCAAGCATTCTGGCCACCATGGGCGTACTGATGGCGCCCGGGCAGACCGCGTTGATGCGAATCCCTTGGTCGGCATAATCCATTGCCGCCGTTTTGGTCAGACCGATCACCCCATGCTTGGAGCCATAATAGCTGCCCAGCGCCCTGCCACCGACCAGACCGCCGACCGAGGAGCAATTGACGATGGCACCACTGCCCTGCCGGCGCATCTGCGCCAGCTCGTGACGCATGCAGGACCAGACACCGCGCAGGTTGATGCCCATCACCCGCTCATAGTCGTCGAGCGACTGATCGGCCATCTCGGCGGGAATCGGCTGAACACCGGCATTGTTGTACGCCATGTCGAGCTTGCCAAAGGCCGCGACCGCCTGCTCGACCAGCGCTGCCACCTGATCATCATCAGCCACATCGCAGACCACCGGCAGCACCTGGTGACCGGCCGCCTTGAGCTCGTCGGCCAGGGTGTTCAAAGCCGCCTCATCGATATCACTGATGACCACCGCCGCACCCGCCCCGGCGAACGCGCGCGTGGCGGCCAGCCCCATGCCGGCGCTGGCGCCGGTGACCAGAGCGACCTGACCACTGAAATCGTAGCTGACATTCATCCCATATCTCCCTTGTGACGTGAACCGTGAGCAACCGCAGAGTAAAAGCGCTCGGGTCGATGCTGCCCTGAAGCACATTTTACAGCCACAGGCTCGGCGCATTCATGAATCCATCGCATAGGAGCATGCACGTCCATGTCAGGGTCGCGCGAGGAGCCCTTCGCTATGCTGAGGTCATCACGATGACGACGGGCGTCTTCGCCACACCCATCATATCGACAAGCCTCGTCACATCGACAAACCTCGCCACATCTGCAAAAGGAGCTTTAGAATGCAAAAGCGCCAGCTGGGCCATCAGGGCCCGTCCGTTTCTGCCATCGGTCTGGGATGTATGGGCCTGAACTTCGGATATGGACCGGCGACTTCACGTGACAAGGCCATCTCCCTGATTCGTGAAGCACACGACTTGGGCATCACCTTCTTCGATACGGCAGAAGCCTATGGCGCCGACAACGAATCGGTTGTCGGGGCCGCCATTGCGCCGTTTCGGGATGATGTCGTGATTGCGACCAAGTTTGGCTGGAAAAACGGTGATCCACGCAATGGAGAGCTGGACAGCCGTCCCGAGCGCATTCGTATCGTGGCGGACCAGTCACTAAAGCGCATGGGCGTCGAACGGCTTGATCTGTTCTATCAGCACCGGGTGGATCCTGATGTACCGATCGAGGAAGTCGCCGGGGCGGTGCGCGAGCTGATCGCAGAAGGCAAGGTCGGCCATTTCGGCCTTTCCGAACCAGGGGCCGACACCATTCGCCGCGCCCATGCCGTGCAACCGGTAGCCGCGGTACAAAGCGAGTACTCGATGTTTACCCGCGATCCTGAGACAGAGATTCTGCCGCTATTGAAATCGCTCGGCATTGCACTGGTGCCGTTCAGCCCGTTGGGGAAAGGGTTTTTGACCGGCAACATCGATTCCGCCACCGCCTTTGGCAGCGATGATGTCCGCAGCACGATTCCTCGTTTTCAGGGCGAGGCGCTCGAAGCCAACCTGGCCATCGCGAAAGAAGTCAGCGCGCTTGCCGAGCAGAAAGGCTGTACGCCTTCACAGCTGGCGCTGGCGTGGCTGCTGCGTCAGGGCGATCAGATTGTGCCGATTCCCGGTACAACCAAATCTCATCGTCTGGCTGAAAACATCGAAGGCGCGCGTACTGAACTGAGCGATGGTGAACTGGAAGACATTCAGTCGATTCTTGAACGTCACCCGGTGGTCGGTGACCGTTACAACACCATGCATATGGGTCTGATCAATCGTTGAGGCCGCGGCATCGCCGTCAGCCATGATGCGCCTGAATCGACAGGCGCATCATGGCTCCCTATGCAGCTGCAATGATCACAGTGACAGAATTACCTCGAGAATCCCGGTCCCCGGGGCACGATCGAAATCGGGCGCCAGCCGCGCGGCGAAACTCGCTACTGAAGAAGGTATGGCGCCCGCGCCTTCCATCGCCCGAAACATGGCCTGCTCGCTGCGCTCTGACAGCCCACCGATCGCATCGACCATGTAGAAAACGGTATAACCTTCGGCCAGCGCATCGAGCACCGTCTGCATCACCACGACTTCGGCCGCGAACCCGGCAACGACAAGGATGGGTCGATTCGTCGCTGACAGTGCCTCTCGTGTCGGCGCGTCCATCAGCGCCCCTGATGTGACCCGATGATACGTATTATCCGCTGTCGCATAGGGTCTCAGGGGCTCAATGACCGCCGGGTCCATGCCGGCCTGAGCCGCCACGCTGTGATGTATCGGCAGTTCTAGAATGTCGGCAACCCTGGCCAGACCGACAGCAGCCCGGGAGATCGACTCCGGCGGTGTTGTCCGGCTGTTGTCGATCAGATTGCCCTGCAAGTCGGCGAAAAGAATCTGCACCTGATTCGGGTCGAGCCGAGCAGTTTGAACGGGCCCGGAGGGCCCGCCAGCAGTGCCTGTGTGACGATCGGCTTGATCGTTGTTCATTTACGACGCCTCTCTCACGCTCAGTTGGGCTTGCCGCTGAGCGGCGCATCGGAACCGCCACCGACCACTCGCCCCACGGCATGCTCGGCCTTGCCAACGAAGCGCGTGCGCATGGCGTCGCCGAAATCACCGTAGGGATAGCAGTTTTCCGGCACCGGACGACTCAGCGCTTCCAACCGCTCGGTAATCTCATCACCGAGTTCCAGATCCACTGCACCGAGGTTGTCCTCAAGATGCGCAAGTGTGCGCGCCCCGCAGATCGGTGCCGTCACGCCCGGCCGATCCATCAGCCATTTCAGCGCCACTTGCGAAGGCGTCGCGCCAAGCTGTGTCGCTGCCTCCCGCACGGCATCAATGACACGCCAGGCACGATCCGAACTGACGAACTCGGCGCTCGACCATTGATAGAGCGGGTTATCAGAGCCTGCTCGCGTCTCGGCGCCCGGGGTTCCGTTGCGCTCGTACTTGCCGGTCAGCATGCCGCCAGCCAGTGGCGACCATGGCAGCAGACCGAGGCCATTGTGCATGGAGGCCGGGACGATCTCCCATTCGATCTCGCGCGACAGCAGGTTGTACTGCGGCTGATGCGAGACCGGTACCGTCAGCCCCATGGCCTGTGCGGTGGAGACCATGCGCTGGATTTCCCAGCCGTTGAAGTTTGAAAGCCCCACATAATGAATCTTGCCGGCACGTACGGCGTCATCCAGAAACGCCAGCGTTTCTTCCATCGACGTGAGCGGGTCAGTGCCGTGCAGCTGATAAAGGTCAATGGTATCGACCTGCAGTCGTTCCAGCGATGCGTTGAGTGCGCGATGCAGATGGCGACGTGACAGCCCCTGCGCATTGACCTCTTCACCGGTCGGATAGCGCCCTTTGGTCGCCAGCACGACACGATCGGTTACCTCTCGCGGCCGGCTGGCCATCCAGCGACCGACGACCGCTTCCGCCTCGCCACCGACGTAGACGTCGGAGGTGTCGATGAACGTGCCTCCTTTCTCGATAAAGGTATCGAGGATGGTAAAGGCGTCCTTCTCGGCAGTTTCATTACCAAAATACATTGTTCCAAGCGCAAGTTGGGAAACGGCCATTCCGGATTGGCCCAGCAGACGGTATTCCATGACAGTACATCCCTGATGGCAGAGTAAAAGGCAAACGTTGGAAACACTGATGCCGATAACGCTCTGATGGATATCGCCCCGAGAAGAAACTCTCCCGTTCCCCCGAGCGCTACACAAAAGCGTTACCTCTTGTGCAAGAGCGTTACCTCTTTCATTCATCCAAAGGGTAGAAGCCCGGCGAAATGATCAACAACGGTCTCGTGGAAAACTGAAATGAAGTGAACTCATGAATTGGCGCCGCGCTATCGCCCTGGGCGGCACCCGGGGAGTTTTTCGGCCGAAAAGTGCAAAGCTTCCTTTTGACTATTCGATGCCGGAACCGACCCGACACGCCCCCGAATACTCCATACCGTCATCATGATTCTGGCGCCTGCGCCGCGGCATCAATTCTTCATAAGGTTTTCAATATTAATGATTTAGTGGCGCCGATACGGCGCTGATAGCATCCCTGATTATCGAATCAGACAGCGAGTTTTCCCATGAACATCGTCACACTTGCCGGTAGCCCCGGTGCGTCATCACGCTCTACGGCCATGATCGAACACGTGACCGAAACGCTCGAAAAGGCGGGAGCAAACGTCTCGGCGTTTCGACTGGATGACTTCGATGCCAATGCCCTGTCTCAGGGACGATGGAATGATTCCAACATCATCAGACTTCGAGAAACGATCGCCGCGGCGGATGCGCTGATTGTGGCGACGCCGGTGTATCAGGCCTCCTTTAGTGGCGGGCTCAAGCTGATGCTTGATGTCCTTCCACAAGGCGCCCTGAAGCACAAGACCGTGCTGTCACTGGCGGCCGGTGGTAGCGACCAGCACCTGCTCGTGCTCGATTATGCCCTCAAACCTGTGCTTGCCGCGCTGGGCGCCAGTCACCAGCTGGCCGGCGTTTATGCCAGCCCGCAGCATATCGAAAAAACCTCTGATGGCCGTTATCTGCCCGGCACGGAGATTGGCGCCCGCCTCGATAATGCCGCCACAGAGCTCCTTGAAATATCTGCATCAGAACCGTTACCGACCCATGTCATCAAAAAGCGCGAAGACCTCAATCTGGCGCTGGCATGAGCGTCTGACATGAGAAGCCTCGGGCCAAACGGCCGGTGCCTTGATCAAGACGCCGGTCGAGCGCCTTCAAAAAAGAAGGGTTAAAAGACGCCTCCTCTTTTTAAACATGCGATGACCGTTTTTGAACATGCGATGAAAGATCGTCCCGGAAACGACCAGCAACGGCGCAGACGCAGTAAAAGCCCCTCGGTTATTCACGATTTTCATTGACCTTCTGATGCTTTAGCGAGAGGCCATCCTGGATATGACACCACAACGCCCGATGCTTTTAAGCCTCATGGCCTACCCTACCGGTCATCATCTTGCCGCCTGGCGCCACCCGAGTACTGACCCCGGCGCCAACAGCGACATTGCGCATTATCAGCGCCTGGCAAAAACTGCCGAAGCGGCCGGCTTCGAGATCATCTTCCTGCCCGACAGGCTGGCCATACCAGGCGGTTCACGCCAGGCCCTTCAACGTGTTGATGAATGGTCGCAGGGGTTTGAAGCCCTGACACTGGCAGGTGCTCTGGCCGCCTCGACTTCAAGAATCGGCATCGTGGCCACGGCCTCGACAACCTTTAATGAGCCCTTCACCCTGGCCCGCCAGCTGGCGTCACTGGATCTGCTCAGCGGCGGCCGCGTGGGGTGGAACATCGTGACGTCATCGCTGGGCGCTGAAGTGCTCAACTTCAACCCTGTGCCCAATTTTTCCCACGGCGCTCGTTATGAACGAGCCGACGAATTTATCAGGGCGGCCATGGGTCTCTGGGACAGCTGGGACCCGCAGGGCATCGTGCGCAACAAGCACAGTGGTCTGTTTTTTGAAGCCGATGCCCTGCGGGAGACCGACCACCAGGGAACGCATTTTCGCACCCGTGGGCCGCTCAATGTCATTCCCTCACCTCAGGGGCGGCCGGTGCTGGTGCAGGCAGGGTCATCCCCGGCCGGCCGCGATCTTGCGGCACAGCATGCCGAGGTGGTGTTTACCGCGCACCCCAGTGTCGAAAAGACCCGTGCGTTTCGCAGCGACATGCATCAAAGACTGCTCAATGCCGGGCGTCAGACTGACGAGATGGCCGTACTGCCCGGGATTTTCCCGATTATTGGCGACACCCAGGCAGAAGCAGAGGCACGCTTTGAAGCGCTGCAATCACTGATTCAGCCGGAAGTGGCCATCGCCCTGCTCGAAACCTATCTGGGTGATGTCGATCTCTCCGGCTGTGACCCGGACGGACCTCTGCCCGAGCTGCCGACGTCCAATGCCATCCGAAGCCGCCAGCAGCTGCTGACCGATCTTGCCGCGCGCGATGACCTGACGATTCGTCAACTGGCCCTGAAGGTCGCCGGGGCACGAGGCCACTGGCAGGTCGTGGGCACCCCCGAATCGATTGCCGATCAGATGGAGACCTGGTTTACCACCGGGGCTGCCGACGGCTTCATGCTGATGCCCCCCACCTATCCTGATGGGCTGGACGCCTTCGTCGAGAAGGTCATGCCGATCCTTCATCAGCGCGGGCTGCTCGGCGATTCGAAAGCAGAAACCACGCTGCGCCGCCGGCTGGGCCTGAGACAGGGCGGCCAGACAGACCATCACGCCGCCGGACAACTCGAAAGCGCCTGACATCGCCAGGCGTTAACAGAATCATGGAATCAGAAACATGACATCACTCCCCCATCTGGCGACAGGACTACTGCTCGGCGCCACTCTGGCCACCACGGCCAACGCCGCCGACAGCCGGCCCATTGCCATTACCGATCCGGGGTATGCCACGGCGCAGGGAACCGCCTACGTCGTTGAGGCACTGATTCAGGATCGGTTTGGCGATCAGACCCGGATCGTCAATACCACCTCGGTACCGGTGATCTGGGAAGCATTGAACCGCAATAATGGCGATATCGACATATGGACCGATGTCTGGCTGCCC
This sequence comes from Kushneria avicenniae, assembly GCF_900112585.1. Taxonomy (GTDB): domain Bacteria; phylum Pseudomonadota; class Gammaproteobacteria; order Pseudomonadales; family Halomonadaceae; genus Kushneria; species Kushneria avicenniae. The sequence continues at coordinate 431,057 of NZ_FOLY01000001.1, forward strand.
AATCAGGCGCCTTTTGTTGACCAGTACACCGGCGACAAGGGTCAGGCGATTCTTGCCCAGCCGTCCTATGCCGGCACGCAGGGGTATTGCACGACCCGCGCCACCGCCGAGAAACATGACATTCATTCGGTCTACGACCTTTCCAATCCTGACAAGATCAGTGCGTTCGACAGCAACGGCGATGGCAAGGGGGAAATCTGGCTGGGCGCTGCCGGCTGGCTCTCTACCGGCTTCGAGAGAATCCGTGCGCGAGATTACGGTTTTGCTGACTTCTTCGATCTGCAGACCACCGACGAAGCCGTGGCAACCGCCGCGCTCGACGCTGCAGTCAAAAAGGGCACCGGCTGGGTCGGATACTGCTATGCCCCGCACCAGAACTTTGCCCGCTACGATCTGGTGCAACTCGAGGAGCCTCCCTACGATCCAAACGCCTGGAACGTGGTGGATTCCAGCGATCCAAACTGGCTCGAAAAATCCTCCATTGCGTCCGCCTACAAGGACGCCGCCATCCATATGGCCTATTCGCGATCGCTGAAAACTCGTGCTCCTGAGGTCGCTGCACTACTTGAGCGTGTGACCTTCACGACAGAAGAAGTGAATCAGCTGGCCTATGCCATTGCCGTTGAGAACACTCCGCCACGAGAGGCGGCACAGGAATGGATCGCCGCGCATCCCGATATTGTGGCCCAGTGGACGGCGGACTGAATCATGATCACGCTGAAAGAGGTATGGAAGATATTTTCTCCCGATCCGCAGGCCACCCTGTCCGCTGCCCGGCAGGATGACATCGACGGAAAAACCCTGAAGCAGCAGTCGGCGACCATCGCGGTCAGAAACGTGGATCTTGCCGTGACACCCGGTGAGCTGCTGTGTGTCATGGGGCTTTCAGGCTGCGGAAAATCAACGCTGATACGTCTGGTCAACCGCCTTCTGACACCGACATCAGGGCAGGTGCTGATCGGGGATAGCGATATTGGTCGGCTCAATACCGCCCAATTGCGTCGACTTCGCTCGCAGGATATCGGCATGGTCTTTCAAAGCCACGGGCTGATAGGCCACCTGTCCGTGCGGGACAACGTTGCCCTGCCGCTGGAGATTCAGCGAATTCCCCGCCATCAGCGCGAGGACCGGGCTGACGAACTGCTCCAGCGAACCGGGCTGGGCGGTCTCGGCGATCGCAATGTTTCAAGCCTGTCGGGCGGCATGCAGCAGCGGGTTGGTCTCGCACGGGCGCTGGCCGCCGACCCCGGTATCCTGCTCATGGATGAACCCTTCAGTGCCCTTGACCCGCTTATTCGACGTGAGCTGCAGGACGAGTTCGGCCGCCTGTCGCGGGATCTTGGCAAGACGACGCTGTTCATTACTCACGATGTTGAAGAAGCCTTTCGCATTGCCGATCGAGTGGCACTCATGCGTGCCGGCCGGATCGTTCAGCTCGGCAAGCCACAGGAGCTTGTCGACGCCCCGGCGGATGATTACGTCGCCCGCTTTGTCGAACCTTATCGGACAACGCCAGAACAACCCCCGCTGAGGATGGTTCAATGACAGCAGTCGGAATGGAGACGGATGTCTCGACCACCGAGCGCAGCGACGCCATACGTCAGTTTTCAGGACGAGGCTCGCAGTACTACGTTCAGGCCTTTCACCGAATCGGCGAGGGTCGGGGGCGCATCGGGTCCTTCAATCCCGCCGCCGCCCTGCTCGGCCCGATCTGGTTCGGGGCGCGGCGATTGTGGGCGGCTTTCTGGCCGATTCTGGTCATTGAGCTACTGGCCTGGATCGTCATATCGGTGGGCTTGAGCGGTGGCGCCAATCGAGAGTCCCTTCAGCGCGCCGACAGGCTTGCCACGCTGGCAGAGAGTCGTCAGGCACAGGCCGCAGCGGCCACACAAAGAGATCCCGAAAGTGCCATGACCCAGTCCCTGGCTGAATCTGCCGCCGCACTTACAAAAGAGCGCGACGAGGCTTATGCCGCGGCCGACAGAGCATCCAGCAGTGCCTGGCAGATCCTGCTTCTGGGCATCGGGGGCCTTGTCATCGTGCGTGCCGGCGTTGGCATCGTCGCGACCCCCCTGCTGGAGCGGCGCTTTCGCACCTGGCGCCTGCTCGGTGATAGTGCCCCCACGGGACTGAGTCTGCGCGGCGCCATCGCGGCCACCGCTTTGATGGCGCTTGTGGTGCCCATCAGCGCGCTTGGTTTTTCAGGCCACTTGATGCCGGCTCTGGCCAGTGTTCCGGCCAACCCGGACTGGCACTCCATGACCGCCGCCTTCCTTGACGGCGCCATGAAGACCTTCAGCGAGCAGGTTGCGCCGGCCGCCGGGGTGATGACCGGCACCATCAATGGCGCTCTGTGGCTGATGGAGACCCTGCTGGCGGCAACGCCCTGGCCGGTGGTCATGACCATCATTCTGGCGCTGGCCTGGCAGATCGCCGGCTTTCGTGTCTTTCTTCTGACCGTCGTCGCGCTGGCCTATCTGGCCCTGCTGGGATTCTGGGACAAGAGCATGCAAACGGTGGCCCTGCTCGGCACAGCGGCCCTGATCTCGATCGGTCTGGGCATTCCGCTGGGCATCGCCTGCGGTTACCATCGTCGTCTGGCCCGGCTGGTACGCCCGGCGCTTGATTTCATGCAGACCATGCCGGCGTTTGTTTACCTGATCCCGGTGATCGCCCTGTTCGGCATCGGCAAGCCTTCCGGCATCATTGCCACGGTATTTTTCGGTATCCCCCCTGTGGTGCGCCTGACGGCCCTGGGCATTTCAAACGTCCCGGAAAACGTGCGGGAAGCCGCGACCGCGTTCGGCGCGACTCGTGCCTTTCTGCTGTTCAGGGTAGATCTGCCCATTGCGATGCCGTCCATCATGGCCGGCGTCAGCCAGACGATATTGATGTGCCTATCGATGGTCGTCATCGCGTCGTTGATTGGCGCCCCCGGCCTTGGCGAGGACGTACTGCGCGCGCTGCAATACGCGGCTCAGGGACAGGGGCTGCTGGCAGGATTGGCGATTCTTGTCTGCGCCGTGGTGCTGGATCGCATCGTGCAGGGAAAGGCTGCACGGTGAGAGGCTGCCTGTACTGACGCTGCCTGTGCTGACAATACAGGGCCTGAAGCGTCATTCCGATTGATCATGGGCAGGCGCCTCTGGCCCCGCCCATTGATCCTGCCCCTGATCGATTTCCGACTCTGACTGAAATCGCACGGCCCCGACCATCTCCTGCCCCAGTATGTCGCCGGGATTACGCAGCGGACACTGCGCCAGAGACAGGCAACCGCATCCGATACAGCCATCGAGCTGATCACGCAACTGCTCAAGATGACTGATGCGCTCGTTCAGTTGCATGCGCCAGCGCATCGACAGGTGTGCCCAGTCTTCTGCGTTCGGCGCTCGGCCGTCAGGAAGCTGTGCCAGGGTGTCACGAATCTCGGCCAGAGGAATACCCACGCGCTGGGCCGTCTTGATAACCGCCACACGGCGCAGGATATCTCTTGGGTAACGACGCTGGTTGCCAGCGCTTCGATGGGCCGTAATCAAACCTTCACGTTCGTAGAAATGCAGTGCCGAAATGGCAATACCCATGCGCTGTGAAACATCGCCCACTGACAGGAATTTTTTTTCAGGGCTCAATGGTCGTGTCATGGCTTGACCTCAACATTTGTTCAGGTTTGATAATGCCTGCCTCGTGAATATGGAGGCAAGCATGGCGCCTGTACCTTTATCAATTGCGACGGTTATCGGCAGCGCCCGATATGGGCGTCGATGCGAGCCCATTGCGCAGTGGGCAGCAAGCAGGATCAATGCCCGTCATGACATGACGGCCGATATGATAGATCCCTCAGGGCTCCCCCTTTCATTTGGCGAACAGCCGCTGCCTCTGGATATCTGGTGTCAACTGGAAGCAAGGATGGAAAAAGCGGATGCCTTTCTTGTCGTGACGCCCGAATATCATCAGGGCTATCCGGCCGTATTGAAGCATCTCATCGACATCGTGCCGAATGTCTGGCAAGCCAAACCGGTCTGCTTTATTTCATATGGCACCTACTCAAAAGGCATGCAGGCCGTCGAACAGCTCAGACAGGTATTTTCCTTTCTACAGGCCATACCGATCGATCACGCTCTGGGGCTTGAAGGGATTGAACGCTATTTTGACCGCAACAATGTCTTCAAACCGGACTCTGACACCACACAACACCTTTCCACCATGCTCGATCGATTTCATCAGGCCCTGCAGCCGATGATCAGCGTTCAACCCGGCAGAAAAAGGATCCATGAGCAGTAGCAGGCGCATGGCCGAAGGCTCATCGATTCGAGGGATTGCCGTTGGCAGATCAGATCATCACTCAAAAGGAAATCTTTCTGCCCGGGCCCCGGCTTTCATGGCCGGGACCGTTATCCGTGAGGGTGAATTACCAGGCGACGGTGCCGCCATCATCCACAAAGGCACCTGTCGGACCATCCACACCGATCTGCGCCAATCTGATGGCGATCTCGGCGCTTTCATCGACATTTCTACCCTGGAACTGGGTTGCTTCCGTTGCCGTAAACCCGGGGCACACCGCATTGACCTTGATGCCATGTTCGGCAAAAGCCGTTGCATGGCTGAGCGTCAACGCGTTCAGAGCAGCCTTCGAGGCCTGATAAAAGGGAAGCTGGAAAGAGGCGTAGGGCCAGGAAGCATCCGATCTCAGCGTAAATGAAGCAAGCGATGAAGAAATATTAACAATACGGGCATGGTCCGAATTCTGTAACAGCGGCAGCATCCCCTCCGTGAGCAGCACCACACCCAGCACATTGACATCAAAAGTGTTCCGGTAACGATCACGAGTGCTCAATGATGGCGTCATGTCCGCAGAGAGCCCGGCATTATTGATCAATACATCAATTTTTCCGAACTTGTCTGCAATGAACTGCCGAAGCCTTTCAATGCTGTTTTCGTCGGTGACTTCCAGTTGAACGGGCTCGATACCATCGCTGGATGAAGGAGAAAATATTCGTTGCCCGGTTTCCAGATCACGGCACCCGGCCAGCACGTGAAACCCGGCTCTGCTGAGCCCCTTTGCAATGGATAAACCAAGACCACGATTAGCGCCGCTCACCAGAGCAATCTGCTTGCCGTTCATATCAATACTCTCCTGAACCGATCATGAAGATTTCAAAGACCCGTCTTGCGAGATCGAGACTATAAGACCTCAACTTTTGTTGAGGTCAATGCAATCGCCACGAAAATCCTGCTGGCGTCGCTCAAGGGGTGAGAACGTTGAACGGTCGGGGCTTCATCATGATGACCTTCCAGGAATATGCGTCAGGCGCCCTGAAATATCGCTACCCGAAAGACGCTCTGGCCTGGCTTCTCAGCTTCTGAATATCGCTTTTTGGCGGTGCGCCGAATGCCCGGCTGTATTCCCGGCTGAACTGCGACGGACTCTCGTAGCCGACCTGAAAAGCGGCATTCGCCGCATCGAGCTGCTCGGTCAGCATCAGTCGCCGCGCTTCATCGAGCCGCAGCCGCTTTTGATACTGCAGCGGGCTCAGCGTCGTGAGCTGGCGAAAGTGATGATAAAAGGACGGCGTACTCATCCGGGCCATGGCCGCCAGGTGCTCGATCTGCATCGGCTGGGCGTAATGGGCCCGGATCCAGTCGACGGCCTTCGAGATTCGAAAACCGTGGCCGTCGATCGAGGCAATCTGGCGCAGACGATGCGCCTGATCGCTCTGCAGCAGACGGTAGTGGATTTCGCGCAGCACCAGCGGGGCCAGAAAGGGAATCGCCCCGGGCTCATCAAGCAGCGAGAGCAGTCGGGACACCGGCGCCAGAATCCCTGTCGTGGTATCACTCAGGCCGATGCCGGCCATATTGCTTCTGTCAAGCGGGCCCTGGGCGCCGCCCCGGGAAATCAGATCCGTCAGCTGTGCCCGGTCTATCCTGAGCGCCAGCCCAAGACAGGGACGCTCGGGAGAGGCTTCGATCACCTCGGAGCGTGCCGGCAGCTCGAGCGATGTAATCAGAAAACGCGAAGCATCGTAGGAATAGGCATCCTTGCCGATCCACATGCGCTTGGCACCCTGCACCACGATCACGATGCTCGGCTCGATCATGCACTCCACGGGCGGTGACGGCTGTTCGCGCCGGAACAGACCGAGTCCCGGCACCGCCGTCTCGCAGTCATGATGGCCACGAGACCAGCGCTCGACGATATCCACGAGATCAGGGCTTACCCGCCCATTGGCACCGCCCTGACCGAACATGTCAGGATCATGCCGGACCGTTTCCAGCGGTCGTGACGTCTCTTCCATTGTATCCTGCTCCCCTTCAAGAGAGCGTCACTTTAAACTCAATCCGCCCACATTGGACCAGGATTCAATGCAGGATCATCGAATCAGGCAATTATTCTGGAGAACCCGGCTATCGATGACCGCCAGTCTGGCTCAACAATATTTCCCGTCACAATGTCCACCCGATAACGCCGGAGGAAGCCACCATGGCGGATGATGCACAGAACTTCTATCAGAGCGACCGCGTTGACGCCCAGGCGGTCACGTTCCAGACCCTCTACCAGACCGCCGTGGCCGGCAACCTGTTTGTTCCCAGAAACCTGGACCGCTCGACGACACATCCCGCCATCGTGGTCGGCCATCCGATGGGGGCGGTGAAAGAGCAAAGCGCCAATTTGTACGCCACCAAACTGGCCGAGCGCGGCTTTGTCACACTGGCGATCGACCTGCCGTACTGGGGCGCCAGTGACGGCGCGCGTAATCGCGTGTCGCCGGATTTTTACGCCGAGGGCTTCAGCGCCGGTGTCGATTTTCTCGCAAGCCAGTCATTCGTCGATGGCGAACGCATCGGGGGTCTGGGCGTGTGCGGCAGCGGCAGCTTTGTGATCAGCGCCGCCAAGATCGATTCACGCCTGAAGGCGGTGGCCACGGTCAGCATGTACGACATGGGTCAGGCCAACCGCTACGGCCTTGGCAAGAGCGTCTCGCTCGAGGACCGTAAGGCCGGTATCGAAGCCGCCTCACAGCAGCGCAACGTCGAATTTGCCGGTGGCGATATCGCCTACACCAGCGGTTGCCCGCACGAGATCGACGAGAATTCGCATCCCATCGCCAAGGAGTTTTATGACTTCTATCGGACACCGCGCGGTGAGTTTACGCCGAAGGGGCAATCCTCGGACCTGACCACGCACCCGACGCTGACCAGCAACGTAAAGTTTCTCAACTTCTATCCGTTCGTCGATATCGACACCATCTCGCCGCGCCCGCTGCTGTTCATCAGCGGCGACCAGGCCCACTCCCGCGAATTCAGCGAAGACGCCTACGCGCGTGCGGCCGAGCCGAAAGAGCTTTACTGGGTCGAGGGCGCCGGTCACGTCGATCTGTATGACCGCGTCAACCTGATCCCCTTTGACAAGCTGGAGACATTCTTCGGCGAGCATCTGAGCTGATATCGCTCAAAGCCCTATCACGGGCCCCGCTTCTGGCGGGGCCTCTTGTCGTCGTACCGCCAGCGCCATGGTGCGATGTCAGGCCGCCAGGATTGCCATGACACGACACATCACTCCCTCTTTTCTCGCACTTTTGGCGCTCGCCTTCGGCAGCTTCGTGATCTCGACGTCCGAGTTCGCGAGCATGGGCCTGCTGCCGCTGTTCGCCGATGGCCTGAACCTCGACGTACCGATGGCGACCAACGCCATCACCGCCTACGCACTGGGGGTCATGGCTGGTGCACCGCTGATCACCATCGGCGCGGCCAGCGTCAATAAACGTACGCTTTTGATCATCCTGCTGGTGGTGGCGGTACTCGCCAATCTGCTGACAGCGGTGGCAAACGATCTCGGTCTACTAGTCGTCGCCCGCTTTTTGAGCGGTTTGCCACAGGGCGCCTATTTCGGCGCCGCCTCGGTGGTCGCGACCGCCATCGTTGGCATGGACCGCGGCGGACGTGCCATTTCACTGGTCATGGGCGGCATTACCTTCGCCACCATCGTCGGCGCGCCGGTCGGCACACTGTTCGGTCAGATGCTCGGCTGGCGTATCGCTTACCTCGTTATCGCCGGACTTGGAGCGCTGGCAACTCTGGCCATCATCGTCTGGCTCAAACCCAGCGCGGCCTACGCGGGCAGCTCGCTGCGCCAGGAACTCTCGGCGCTTGGTCGCCTGAGTGTCTGGGGCATGCTGGTATTTGCTGCCATCGTCGTGGCCAGCCTGTTCTCGGTCTATACCTTTGTCGGACCGCTGGTGAGCCATGCCGGGCTGCCGGAGTCGATCACCCCCATCGCGCTGGCCTTGATCGGCATCGGCATGGCGCTTGGCAATATGCTCGGCGGCTATCTGGCCGACCGCTACCGCTTTGCCGCGATGATTGCCGGCTTTCTGGTCACGCTCGTGATGCTGGCGATCATGGCGCTGACGACGTCCCACCCGGCATCGCTTCTGATCATGCTGGCCGTGACCGGTTTCACGCTGATGGTTGCGGTGCCGACCATTCCGCTTCAGATGATGAAGCTCGCCCCGGAGGCGCCGACGCTGATGGGCTCGCTCAACATGGCCTCGTTCAATATCGCCAACGCGCTGGGCGCTGCGGCAGGCGGTGTCGCGGTCCACGCCGGTTTCGGGGTGCCCTCGGCCATCTGGGCGGGGTCTGGACTGACCGCCCTCGGCCTGGTCTTCTTTCTGGTCATCCGCCCCTATCTGAAAACGCCGGCCGATAAGCGGGCCGCAAGCGAAAAGGCCCACGCGTGACGCTCTCATACAACACAGAAGGAAGCCGACAATGCCGACCCAACATTCATTCAGGCCCGCTCTGGGGGCAATGGCCCTCGGCCTGATCCTGCTGACCACCGGCACAGCAGCTCTGGCACAGAGCTCCGGCGAAGCTGGCGCAGCGCAGAGCCCCGTGCCGATTCCCCCCGCCGAACAGGGGCTGGCAACGCGCCAGGCCCACCAGGTGGTCGAAGTGCCCGATGTCACCAAGGATCTCGAAGGCCCCGTATTCACCGACGATGGCCGCCTTATCTTTTCCGATACCCAGGGTGGGCGGCTGTTGAGCTGGACCCCGGACAAGGGCCTTTCGACCCTCGCCACACTCGATGGCCTGATGCCCGGCGGCATGGCAGTCCACGATGGTCGCCTGTTTGTGGCCGCCTTCACCACCGATGGCGGCGGCGCGATCGTCTCGATGGCACTTGATGGCAGCGATCAGCAAAGCGTTGTGCCCGAGGAGGCGGGCTTTTTGCCCAACGACGTGGTTTTCGATGACAAGGGCGGGTTCTATTTCACCGATTCCCACAGCGATGCCAGTGATCCAAAGGGTGGTGCCTACTATCACTCGCCTGAAGGGGATATCAGCCCGGTGATCGAACACCTTGACGTGGGCAATGGCATTGCGCTCTCGCCACAGGGCGATCGGCTCTGGGTCGGGGAATTTGGCACCAACCAGCTGCACCGCCTCGATCTTGCTGATGCGACCAGCGTGGCGCCGTTCGGTGGCACCGTGGCGTACTACTTTATCGGTCCGGCACCGGACTCGATGCGTGTCGACGCTGAGGGCCACGTCTACGTGGCGATGTACGGTCAGGGCAAAATCATGGTGTTCTCACGTGAAGGTCTGCCGATCGGTCAGATTCTGTTGCCGGGCCGCAATGAGAGCCGCTTTTTGCACGTGACCAGCATGGCGATCCGCCCGGGCACCGACGAGCTCACCATCGTCGCCACCGATGGTAAGCGTGAACCCGGTGAAGCGGCGCTGTTTCAGGCACGCGCCTTCGGCAAGGCATTAAACAGCCGCTGAGTAACCGGCCAGTCGAGGGAAACACCAGACCTCAGCTGGCCATGCTTACCAGACTCTCGAAGCGCCCTGCGCCATCAAACGCCAACCGATAGACCCCATGCACCCCGTTGGGTCCGACAATTCGACGCAGCGCCCGCGCGGGAAAACGCACGCGCCGACCATCGACACTGTGGGCATCAACCCACTCTGCATGGCCGGCGTAGTAGCGTCGACATTGGTCCAGCGTGAGGGAGAGGGAGATATCGACGTAGGGCATGACGGTGTCCGTGGCGGGTCCATCCTGTCATTATCGACGAGTGAGCACTCTGCTTGAGACACGGGCACCCTCCCCGGTTATTTCACCCGGCTGAGCGAGCGGGCGGATCGAGCCAATCATTGGGTTCGCATCTCACCGCGACACCCGCCAGCGAGCCATTGATAAACAAGCACTTGAACATCACGCATTCGCCGCTAACCTGTGACGCCACAATGGCAGCAGAAAGGCGTTGAACGCCATCACATTTTTGACCTGCCGCTTCGGCCGCCAAGCCGATATCCCCTTTTGAATGCCCGCCCTGCCCGGTGCTTCCAGCCATCTGACCGGACAAGGCCCCGAATTTCGAGTAAGCGATCCAGATGAGTCATGGCAACACAACGGCATCGTCCGACAGTTTTTCCGACGTCACCCATTGGAGTGCCGTTTTCGCATTCGCCTTCAGCGTCGCGGTCGTCGTCATCACAGAGCTTTTGCCCGTCAGTCTGCTCTCCCCCATGGCGGAGGATCTCGCCATCAGCGAAGGCATGGCCGGCCAATCGATGACCGCCACGGCACTGGTCGCCGTAGTGTCGAGCCTTTTGATCACACGCGTCACGAAAGGCATCGACCGGCGCCATGTCATACTGGCCTTCTCATTGATTCTGACCCTGTCGAACGTGCTGGTCGTGTTTGCCGGTAATTTCGCGGTATTGACCCTGGGTCGGCTGCTGCTCGGTGTGGCACTGGGTGGCCTCTGGTCCATGGCCCCTTCTCTGACCATGCGTCTCGCGGCGCCCTCGAAGGTGCCCCGCGCCCTGTCGATCGTTTTCGGTGGCCTGTCGGTAGCGCTGGTACTGGCGGCGCCACTGGGCAGTTATCTTGGCACGCTCATCGGCTGGCGCGGCGTCTTTGCCGGAGCCGCAGTACTTGGCGTGATCTGCGCGATCTGGCAATGGCTGTCGATGCCCGGCATGCCTTCGACCCGGGTCAATACGCTCTCCGACCTTTGGCAGGTGGCCAGACACCCCCGAATGAGAATCGGGATCGTGGCGCAATTTTGCGTCTTTGCCGGCCAGTTCTCCTTTTTCAGCTACATGCGCCCCTTCTATGAAAGCTGGGTCGGGCTCGAAAGCCACCACCTGTCACTGATCTTTCTGGCCTTTGGCGTTGCCAACTTCATCGGCACCTCATTCTCATCGCGCGTCATCGAGGCCAATCTCAAGGGCACTCTGGTCGTGGCACCGCTCATCATTGGCGCCTGCGCCCTCGGGCTGGCGCTGTTTGGCACCCACATCGGCTGGATGATCCTGCTCACACTGATCTGGGGCTTCGTGTTCGGCACCGTTCCTGTCGGCTGGTCCACCTGGGTGACGCGTCACTTCGCCAACGACCCGGAAAACGCCGGCGGACTGCAGGTCGCCACCATTCAGTTCGCCAACATGACCGGCGCAGCCCTCGGCGGCTACCTGCTGACGGTCGGCAACGCCACCACTCCGGTCCTGCTGGCGGGCGTCCTGATGCTGGTCACGTCGTTGATCGTGGCAATGAAGATCCATCCCGATTCGCGGACGTGAGCGTGCGAATCATGGACCTTCCTGCCGTTAAGGTAAGCACCTTCGGAGGCATTTCGAGTGATGACAACGAGTCAGCTCCGGCCTGCTGGCCAGGAGTGACCTTACGAATCCACGCCGAGCTACTGCCGGTCAGTCTGCCGAGCCGGATGACCCGCGAGCTCTTCACCCCTACAGACGTGGCCGGACAGATGGCCTCGATCATCGCGCCGCGGCGAACCAACCAAGCCGGGCGCTTTGTGGACACACTCAAGGCGCGAAACCGGAATCCCCACGGCTGGCCAGGCGCTCCAGCAGGTCGATGACCACGCGTACCCGGGGTGGCAGAAACGCGCTCTTCGGCCAGACAGCATGAATCGGCAGCTCGCAGCCGTCGACGTCTTCCAGCACCGGGATCAACCGGCCGTCGTGCAGATACTCGCCGACCAGCCAGGTCGGCATCTGGATCACGCCGCAGCCAGCCAGTGCCGCCGCCAGCATGCTCTCGCCGTCGTTGAACTGGTGGCGCACACGCAGGGCCTGACGCGTCACTTCCCTCTCTGGCGTGTGAAAGACCCAGCTGGAGGTCGCGGCGCGCGGCGGCCCCACGATGCAATCGTGGTAGCGCAAATCCTCGGGTGACGCGATCGCGGCGCTCTGCCCGAGATAGGCCGGCGCCGCACAGGTCACCAGCCGCTCCGTTCCCAGCCGCCGGGCGACCAGGTCACCGTCATCGTCCAGCTCGCCGATACGCACGGCCAGATCCAGACCTTCGGCCACCAGATCGAGCGTGCGTTCGGTCAGCGAGACGCAGAGATCGAGCCCCGGGTGACATCGGGCCAGCTCGAACAGACTCGGCAGCACATGACGTCGGCCGAACGCGGCCGGCATGGTGATACGCACGCGCCCAAGGGGATCGGCGACATCGGAGGCCAGCGCGGCCTCCATCTCGTCGAGCTCGCCGATCGCCTGGCGACAAGCGCCCAGATAGGCTTTGCCTTCGGGCGTCAGCGAGATCTGCCGCGTCGTACGATGCAGCAGCTTGAGGCCGATGCGGGCTTCCAGCCGCGAGACACTCTTGGCCACGCCGGAGGGCGTCATCCCGAGCGTTCTGGCCGCCGCGGTGAAACTGCCGGCCCCCGCCGAGGCCACGAACGCCTCGATCCCCGAGAAGCGGTCACCAGCATTCATACCTGCGCCTCCACCGTTTGCGATCCCGGGACGACGACCGCATAGACTCGGCCGCTTTCTTCTCTGCGACGCCGCTCGTGACATCGACCGTGACATCGATCACGACAAGCAAGCTGTACCACGCTGCCTGTTTCGCCTGTCTTGCCATGGATCGATTCGATCTGCGCGTACATCATGTCATTCCCTGGTCGATTCTCGCCGATGCAGCACCAGCGCCGATCTGCGGGGCCCATCATAGCGTCGGAGCCAAGTTCCGAGACGCTCGCCGCCACACAACTTTCGTCGCAAAGCATTGCCGACTTCCAGGACAAAGGCTTTTTCCCGCCATCCCGATTATCGATCGCCACGGTTGCGTTAGCCTTCCCGGTGGCCTCTCGTGCCGGGACGGGAAACCCCAGCCGGCATCGCAGCACCCCCTCTCGAATCAGAAACCATCGGGTACCCGACAGCGGAGGGGCCTTGCGGGTCGACGACCGATGGCGCAAGCAAGGAATCATTATGACAAGGGAACCTTCGGGACCGGCGCGCAAAGCCGTCGCCCTGGCCGGTATCGTGCTGTTCGCGATCGGCCTGGTACTGGCGATCGGCGGCGCTCGCCTCGCCATGCTCGGCGGCTCGCTCTACTACGTGATTGCCGGCGTCGTGCTGGCACTCTCGGGCATCCTGATCTTCCAGCGTCGCCCTTCAGGCGCCGTGCTGTTCTTCGCCTACTTCATCGCCACCCTGATCTGGGCACTGACCGAGGCGGGTCTTGCCTACTGGCCGTTGATGCCAAGATTGGGCATCCCACTGGTGCTCTGCGTGCCGGTGCTGCTGTCGCTGCCGACGATCTTCCCCGGTCGCGCCGGTATCGGCAGGCCGGCCGTCACGCGCACGCTGGCCGGCGCCACCGCAGTTTTCTGCGTCGTGCTGATCGGCTTCGCCTTCCAGCCCCATGGCATGATCACGCCCGATGACGACGCCCCGGCCGCCGAGGCTGGTGGCAACCTGGCGCAGCCCCAGTGGGATGAATGGCGCAGCTATGCCCAGTCGCCCACCGGCGTACGTTACTCCCCGGCCAATCAGATCACGCCGGACAACGTCGACGCGCTGGAAGTGGCCTGGACCTTCCGCACCGGCGACGTCCCTCAATTCCCTTATGCCGACCAGGCCACGCCACTGGAAGTCGGCGGCGTCGTGTATACCTGCACGCCAAGCAGCCAGGTCTTCGCACTGGATGCCGACAGCGGTGAGCCGATCTGGCATCACGACCCCGAGTCGCGCACCATCAGCACCCACCCGCGCTGCCGTGGCGTCGGTTACTTTGACGCCGACACCGCGGACAACCTCGTGCCGCGCGACGCAGCGGCGGCCGGCGTATCGATGACGCCAGCCATCGACGAACGACTGGCCGATGCCAGCTGCACGCAGCGCATCCTGCTGACCACCAACGATGCCCGCCTTCAGGCCATCGATGCCAGCACCGGCGAGCTCTGCGAGACCTTCGGCGATCGCGGCACGGTGGATCTGCAGCTGCATCTGGATAACCCCGAGCCGGACTGGTACACCGCCACCTCCGCGCCGGCGGTATTCGGCAACCTGGTGATCGTCGGCGGCTGGGTCAGCGACGGCATCCATCGCGGCGCCGAACCCTCGGGCGTGGTGCGCGCCTTCAACGTGGAGACCGGCGCCCTGGTCTGGGCGTGGGATGCCGGCGACCCTGACACCCACGGCCTGCCCGAGGATGGCGAATACACCCACGACTCGCCCAACATGTGGTCTCACCCATCCTTCGATGAAAAACTGGGCTTGCTGTACATGCCGGTGGGCGGCACCATACCCGACTACTGGGGTGTCGGCCGCAACCCCGAGTCGGAGAAGCGCGCCACCTCGGTTGTAGCGGTCGATATCGCCACCGGCCACGAACGCTGGGTATTTCAGACCGTCCATCACGATCTGTGGGACTACGACGTCTCGCCGACGCCGGCACTCTACGACATTCCTGATGGCGAGGGCGGCACGATTCCAGCTCTTGCCCAGGCGACCAAAATGGGCGAAATTTTCCTGCTCGACCGTCGCACTGGCAAGCCCATCACCGAGGTCGAGGAAGTTCCGGTACCGCAGACCGCCGTGCCCGATGAGCATCCCTCACCGACCCAGCCCGTGTCGACGGGCATGCCGAGAATCGGCGGCGGCTCTCTCTCCGAGACGGACATGTGGGGCATGACCCTGTTCGATCAGCTGGCCTGCCGCATCAAATTCAATGAGCTCCACTACAAAGGCTCCTACACACCCACGTCGACACAGCAGACGCTGCACTACCCCGGCGTGCTGGGCGGCATGAACTGGGGCGGTGTATCGATCAACCCGACCAAAGACTATCTGCTGGTCAACGATATTCGCATTGGCCAGCTGGTCGAGTTCCTGCCGCGGGAAGAGGCCGATGCCTTCGAAGCCACGCATTCGGGCGGACAGGAAGAAGGGCTCGACTACATGCCGGCGCGCAACACGCCTTACGGCATCAATCGCGAGCGCTTCGTGTCACCGCTGGGCGTGCCGTGTAACACACCGCCGTTCGGCACGCTGACTGCGATCGACCTGAAGACCAGGAAGATCGTCTGGCAACGCCCGATGGGCACCGTTGAGGAGACCGGCCCGCTGGGCCTGCGCACTGGTCTGCCGATTCCGCTGGGCATGCCGACACTGGGGGGTTCCATGACGACGCAGTCCGGACTGGTGTTCTACGCCGGCACGCTGGACTTCTACCTGCGCGCCTTCGACATCGACACCGGCAAGGAGGTCTGGAAGGCCCCGCTACCGGTTGGCGCCCAGGCAACTCCGATGACCTACACATCACCGGAGACCAGCCGCCAGTACGTGGTGGTGTCCGCCAGTGGCGCCTCCGGCTCCGCCGAGGTCGGCGACTACGTCATCGCCTACGCTCTACCCGAGTAACCCGATCTGCGAGCCGGCGCTCTGCCGGCTCGCCTCCCTCATATCCATTCAATCCGCCATAGGCTCGGATAACGACCTGTGCGCTCCGCGAACGACAGGCGCAGCGGTTGCATCTCGTCAGCAGACAGCTCCAGCGTCAACGCATCGCCATCAAATCGTGTGATTCGAGCCTCGGCAAGCAACGCCAGGGGCAGCGTCGGTGTCAGTTTCGTCCAGTCACTCATTGCGTTGCGACCGAGCAGCTCCTGGCCTATTCGATCCGTCGTCCCACAGGCGGCGAGAAACCCCAGACGTGCCACGGCGGCCCTCAAACGGTTGTCGGCGAAACTATCCCGGTATTCACGCGCCGGGTTAGGCGCAACCGGCGTCTTCTGCAGACAGCGAAACACGGCGTTACCGTCGGCATCGAACACCACTTCGGCGCGATATTCGATGATCGCGCCACCGAGGCTACCGTCCGACTGGGCAACGCGATAGTCGATCTCCATGGCCACCTCGGCGCTGTCCGCATCAAGCATCTGCCACTTCAATGCGTGAATAAAATGAGCGTCCTGCTCGTTGGGGACCTGTTGCAGCCATTGTCCCAGCCTGTCTCTTCCCGCCGCCAGCAGATGTGTGCCGGCATGCACCAGGCGTACTTCTGGCGTAAACAGCGCCAGATGCTGCTCGACGGGTTCGGTCTCTCCTTCAAAGAAGGCAAACCAGCGGTGGGCAATATCGCGAATGGCGTGCTCGCGCATCAGGTTCAGGGCGCGCTCTTCCATGGAATTCTCTCCTCGCATCAAATGACCGGCCGTTCAGGCTCCGGCATGGTCTACCGAGCCAATCAGTCTAGCGAGTCAAGGCCCTCGCGATTATGGCTTGACAGGATATTCTAAGCATCTTTCGAGCCAATTTATTCACCCATAAGACACAATCATACTGCACGCCGATCACATTTTTGGACGCGGAGCGCCATTGGCTCCGCCGTTTCGGAGAGCGCAATGAAAGAGAGTCACACGCCACTGTCCGTGCTTGATCTGATTCCCATTGGTGAGGGCTTCACGCCCCGCGATGCGCTGACCAACAGCACACGACTGGCGCAGGCCGCCGAACAGGCCGGCTTTCTGCGCTACTGGGTGGCCGAGCACCACAACCTGATCGATGTTGCCAGTGCGGCCACCTCAGTGGTGCTCAGTCATATCGGCGCGCGCACCTCGACCATCCGGCTCGGTTCCGGTGGCATCATGTTGCCCAATCACCCGCCGTTGATGATTGCTGAGCAATTCGGCACGCTGGAGTCCTTCTACCCCGGCCGCATCGATCTGGGGCTGGGACGCGCACCGGGTACCGATGGCGCGACGCTGAGAGCACTGCGCCGCGACCTGACGGCCAGCGGCCTCGATTTCCCGGAGATGCTCACCGAGCTGCAGGGCTATCTGGCCCCGCTGAAGCCCCAACAGCGTATCAAGGCCATTCCGGGTGCCGGCCTCGACATCCCCCTGTGGCTGCTGGGCTCCAGCACCTTCAGTGCCCAGCTCGCGGCCGAGCGCGGCCTGCCGCTGGCCTTCGCGGCGCACTTCGCGCCGGATGCCATGTCGGCGGCGATCGCCACCTACCGCGCCCACTTCAAACCCTCGGCGCAGCTGGATGCCCCTTATGTCATCGTCTGCGTCAACGCCGTGGCCGCCGAAACCCGGCGTGATGCCGAGCACCTTGCCACCACGGAGCTTCAGAAGTTTTACAACCTTGGACGCGGTGTCGACACGCTGCTGCCCAGACCGGTCGAGGACATGGATCGACTGTGGCATCCGATGGAAGCGCGCCAGATCCGCCATCAGCTACGCGAGTCCGCCTGGGGCACCGGCGAGCAGGTGAGCCAGCAACTGCGCGACCTGGTCCAGCGCACCGGCGCCGATGAAATCATGATCAACTCCTGGATTCATGATCCCGACGCCCGCATCGACTCCCATCAGCGTATCGCCCGCGCCTGGTTTGGCGACTGACGCGCTGCCCTTCAAACGATACAAGGCCCGGTCTATCCGGGTCTTTTTCTGCCCCTTATCCCGAGTAAGTTACATGAGCCGACTCATCACCCGCACCGCGGCGCTGGATCTTTTACACCGTTTCACCCAAAGCTGGGCCGACAACGACTGGACAGCGCAAGAGGCCTTTATCAGCGCGGAGGTTGCACTACGCAGCGACCACAAGGGCCATCACCAGGGGCGCGACAGCGTCATTGCCCGGTTCGAGGAAGACGCTCGAGATGACCAGCGCCTTGCCCTTGCCACCACCAACCATTACGTCACCGCCGACGGTCAAGGCCACGCCATGGTCAGTGCCTACGGCTACGGCGAGCTGTCACAGCCGCCCTCGCAGTCACCGGTCACTGCCTTCGGTCTTGTCATGCGGCTACAGCTGACCTGGTGCGGCGAGGACTGGAAGATCGACGACATTCTCCTCAGCGTCGTCTGGGCCGAAGGCGAAACGCAGCGCCTGGCCGGCTGGACATTGCCGCCGGGACAGCAGGGCTGGCGGCCGGGCGATGACGCACCGGTGATGGTCAGCGAACTCGATTCGCCCTGGGTTGCCATGCCCGACAATCGAATTCAGGCCAGCGAAGAAGAAAAAATTGCCGAGACCTATTCCCGCTACGCCTGGGGCATTGATCAAAACGACATCACTCTGTTCAAAAGCACTTATACGCCAGCCGCGCGCGGTCTTTTTCCACCGCTGGGGCCGCTGAACGGTCTGCATGAGATCGTGGGGTCGCTGAAGGCCTTTCGGCGCCTGTGGCCCTGGATGCAGCACCACGGCGAACCGTTGAAGATCACGCTGGCAGACGATGGCCAGAGCGCCGAGATGTGGGTCGGCCGCCGCATTCCCGGGCGTTGGGTGGATGATGACGGCCAGCGTCTTTACGGTGCCCACTATCGGCTTGAACTGATCAAGGAGGACGGCCTCTGGAAGTTCAGCTGGAGCGAGTACGTGCCCGGCTGGTTCGGCGATGACAACATGCCGTTCACCTCGTAAGCGATATCGGCGTCCTATCGATCAATACCACGAAAAACCCCGCCCTCAACACAATGAGTCCGGGGTTTTTGCAAGGTACAAAACGCATGAAGACATGAAACGTGTGTCAGTCAGCCTGCGACGGCCACACCACATCGAGCTTCGAATAAGCGATGCGCCATTCGCCGTCCACCCTTTGATACCGGTCGTGGTAGAGACCAAGCAGCAGCAGCGGATTTTTATCGACGCGCCCCTCATCATCGGTTTTTGATGCCGTCTCGAAATCGATCAGATAGCACTGCCCCTCGGCACTGTCGGCGCCGGTCAGGCGAATCTCGTGATTGGCGATGACGTGTACAAAGGGGTAATGCCCGCGCCCATCGCGATCAAACTGACGATAGGCGTCGCGCAGTCCTGCCTTGATCGCCTCGAGACCTTCCATCGCACCGACGGTCACTTCAAGCGAGGCGTCTTCGGTAAACACCCGGGACAGTCCGTCGATATTCCCACTGTCCAGGCAGCGGGAATAATCGTTTCGAAGCTGTCGAATCGCCTCGCGATCCAGAAGTTCGACAAGACGCGCCTGCTGATCATCATTCATGTTCATCAGGCCTCTTCCTGTTCGACGCCGGCCTGCTGTTCGGCCCAGGTCGGGTAGTCGGTATAGCCTTTGGCGCCGAGCAGACCGTAGAAGGTCTCACGATTGGGTTCGGCCAGCGGGTGGCCATTTTTCATACGATCGACCAGATCCGGATTGGCAATAAAGGGCCGTCCCATGGCGATCAGATCCAGCTCATCGTTGACCAGTGCCTGTTCACCACTGGCCTGACCGAAGCCGCCAGCGGCGATCAGGGTCCCGGTCCAGGTTTTGCAGAACTGGGCGGCGAAGCCATCGGGCATCTTCTCGGCCCCCAGCGTCAGCTGATCGCTCAGGTGAACATAGACCGGACCGCGCTTTTCCAGCTCGGCAGCCATGGCGACCCAGGTTTCGGCCTCGCCATCGAAGGCTTTCAGATCATTGAAGCGACCGAACGGCGAGACACGGATACCAACGCGCCCGGCCCCGACTTCCGCAATGACCGCATCCAGCGTCTCAAGCGTGAAGCGCAGACGATTATCGATTGAGCCGCCATAGCGGTCGTCACGATCATTGAGCTCGCCGTTGATGAACTGATCGAACAGATAGCCATTGGCGGCGTGAATCTCGACTCCGTCAAAGCCGGCATCGATGGCGGTACGCGCTGCCCGGGCGAAATCTTCAATGATGTGCTCGATATCTTCGATTTCGAGTGCCCGTGGCTGGTCCGGGGCGATCGGCCCCGGCTCGCCGGTTTCATCGCTGATGGCAAAGGCCTTGGCATCGATGGCCTGACGAGATGTCGGCCCGACCGGCTGGCCGCCGTCCGGCTGGAGCGAATGATGCGACACACGACCGACATGCCAGAGCTGAGCGAAGATGCGCCCACCATTGTCATGAACGGCGTCCGTCACATGACGCCAGCCTTCGGCCTGGGCGGCGTTGAACAGCCCGGGCGTGTAAAGAAAACCGCGCCCCTCTTTTGAAACCGGCACGCCTTCACTGACGATCAGTCCGGCGCCGGCGCGCTGGGCGTAATACCGCGCGGTCAGTTCATCCGGGATTTCGTTCTCGGCACGGGCGCGTGTCATCGGCGCCATGATGACGCGATTGGACAGCGTGATGTCACCCAGTGTGTAGGCTTCAAAAAGTTTCTGACTCATCAAAATCTCCTGCTTGAGATGTCTAACCGTCAAATCGGTTGATCGATTCGTGTGGGAAAGTGAGGCAACACATCGCGCACCAGATCATCCAGCAGCGCCCGATGCGGTCGCTGACTGATCTTCGGATTGAGCGCCATATGCTGTATGCCGGCCTCGCGGGCCGTGGCCATGAACTCCGCCAGCGCTTTGCTACCGGTGCGAAAACCGGCGGGAATCTGCTGCAATGGATGATCACGATCGGCCACCAGATCCAGAAATCCGGCAATGCCGAGTGGCTTGAAGGGGCTGTCGGACTGCGGCATGGCCACGTCACGCCACTGCTCGGCAAACCGTGTCAGGCGCGAAAGCGGCGGTGATGGCGCGATGTGGCCATCGAGGTGTTCGGCGATCCATTCGGTCGACTGCTGCGCGCGGCCGATGGCAACCGTTGGCGTATGTTCATGCGGCGGTTTGGGCAGCATATCGAGCGTCCCTTGTGACCGCCCGAAACGGGCAGAGTCAAAGGTCGGGTAATCTTCCTCGATGACGGCGCGATATACCTCGAAGGCGTCGCGAAAACGCTCGCCACGGCTGTCAAAGTCGATATCAAACAGCGGATACTCTGTCGGTCGGTCCCCCGAGGACAGTCCCAGCAGCATGCGACCGTCAGTGAAGTGATCCAGCGACGCCACCTGTTTGGCCAGCAGCTTCGGCTCGCGCAGCGGCAGTACAATGCCGGCCGTCCCGAGCGCGATGCGTCGGGTTTCCCGCGCCAGCGCCGCAATGTAGGTCAGGGGTTCGAATACCTGACCGGCATCACCGTAGCGCGGGTCGAAAAACGGGATGTCACGCATCCAGAGCGCGCTCAGCCCCGCCTCGTCAGCTTCCCTGGCGCGCGTGAAGTGATCCTGCAGAGTGGGTGCCGGCGCGTTGGGGTAGGTCTCCAGCGGCATGATCAACCCCAGGGTCACCTCTCCGGGCTCAAAGAGCCCACGATATCCCGGATGTTTGAAACCTGCTGGGGACCTTGAGTCCGAACGCAGAGCGGTAGTGTCGGTCATGAGCAAATCCTCCTGACCGCACACTCTAGACACTTCTGGTTGCGCTATAATCGGGCCGCAAGGATTTTCATTACGTCGTGGAGTTCCATAATGAGCATATCGCACTCACTCGATGGGCTGATCGAATTCACCACTACCGTTCAGCTGGGCAGCTTCACTGCGGCGGCGCAACAACTCGGCATGACAGGGTCTGCGGTGGGCAAGAGTGTCTCCAGACTGGAAAAAAGGCTGGGGACCAAGCTCTTCCATCGCACGACCCGACGCCTGACGCTCACCAACGAGGGCAACGAATATTTTGACACCGCCGCACGTGCGCTCGGCGCTCTCGAGGATATCGAACAGACGCTGGCCACCCGCCGGGAAGCCCCGGCCGGCACCGTCCGCCTGGAGCTTCCCGGCGCCTTTGGCAGACGCCATGTGCTGCCGCTTTTGAACGAGCTGTCGCGGCGTTTCGATCAGCTCGACTTTTCGGTCATGTTCAGCGAACGCACCGCTGATATTGTCGCGGAGGGTATCGATCTGGCCGTGCGCATCGGCCGTCTGGATGACGATGCCGATATCGTGGCGAGCCGGCTGGGTACCCAGCGACTGGTTATCTGTGCCTCTCCTGACTGGCTGGACAGGCATGGTCGCCCGGAGACGCCGGAGGCTCTGATGACATATGACTGTATTGTGGGCTGGAAACGTCACGATCAGCCGAGCTGGTTGCTGCGTCACGGCGATGGCCATCTGGTCTCTCAAAGGGTTCATGCCCGCCACGAGTTCAGCGATGGCGAAGCCATGGTGTCGGCAGTGCTTGCCGGCGCGGGTCTGTGTCAGCTGCCGACCTGGCTGATCGCCGAGGAACTGGCGACCGGGCAGCTCGATACCGTACTGGATGACTACGCAGGGGCAGAAATGCCGATCCACGTCCTGTGGCCCACCAACCGCTATTTAAGGCCCGGCGTTCGCACGGTCATCGAAGCCCTTAAAAAGGCGGCAAGAGACAATCGGGAATTTGGCATGTGATCCAGGAGTCGTATGGACCTATTCGGTCAACACCTGCCTCCTGAATCAGAGCACGTGAACGCCTCGGATCAGCGACTGGAAAAATATGAAATCAGCGCCATCACAAAGGGAAAAGCTCGGCATATTGACGATATACCGAGCTTTTCATGAGCAACGAAGATACCCGCAAGCACAGGTTTTACGATTATATCGTCGGTAGCTGACTGACCAGGCCGCCAGCATGATCGGATACTCAAACACACGAATACCGGTCACATGGCAGGTGACGTTGGTCATCACGGTCGGCACACCATCTTCTCCAATGAGTAGTGGCAGCACATCACCTCGATTTCATACCGAGTTTAATTGCAAACATACAAGGAGGGGCACAAGGAGTCGTCCTGAATAGCGTGTTTGAGGATGACGCTAGAGGAAAGAGGTTTGCTACAGACTGGGCGCCATCAGGGCTGAAGGATATGTCAGAGGACGTACAAGTAAAGCAGATGGTGCGGAAGGAGAGACTCGAACTCTCACGCCTTGCGGCACTGGAACCTAAATCCAGCGTGTCTACCAATTCCACCACTCCCGCGAGTGCGAGGTATTGTACGCATTGCGCTACATCCGTCAATCAGCGGCAGGGAATCAGTGTCGGATTTGCCGATTGTCGGGCAAAGAAAAGCCCCTCACGAGGGAGGGGCAAAGAAACCCAGAAGGATGTCTTGCACTATCTCTGACTACGACACTCGGAATTGGTTCCACAAGTCGTGAATTTATCCGGAAAATCGTGTCGGGACCGGCATGGCGCGCGTTCCTGCAGATGCCTGCAATGTTTGGGTCAGGCTTAAATTGATGTGGACCTGGCCCATTTATCTATACAGACGAACCTGTACAGCTCATTACAGTGTGCTAGAGTCCGCACCGCATCGAAGGCATGGAATGCCGCCGATGGAGGCATCGGTTACCATCCCCTACTGACAATGGAAATGTCATGACCCCTACAGGCTATCGCGGTGGGCCGCGTTGTCCCGAGTGCAACATCACCCTTTCCTGGCCGGTCCGTACACTGGATCATCATGAGCTGAGATGCCCCAACGGGCACTACATCTGCACCATGCAGGAGTTCCGCCAGGCAGCCTATGAGCTTGCCATGGCCGAAGAAGTGCAGCTCCATCGTATCGGCATGACGCGCAAGGCGGGATAGCGCTATCCTCATAAAAGGTCATGCCCGACAACAGGAGTATTACCATGCGCCGTCATCGCGTTGGTCTTCTTTCATTGTCTGCCGTCTTGATAGTGGCACTGGGCATGTCATCAGGTGTCGGCGCCTCTCGAGAGCGCGCCGGTAGTGAAGCCCAGCAGCGCTTTGAGCGTGCTCAGCAGAATTCACGCATCCAGTCCCGTGAATCCAGCATCCATCGACAGCAATCCGTTCTGCGTAACCCGCAGACCAGTCCCGGCGACCGCTCGCTACAGCAGCAGAGGCTGCGACAGTCACAGCGTGAGCTGCAGCAGGAAAAGCGTGATTATCAGCAGCGCAATACGCTTTCCACGCCGCGCCCATCCGGGACAGATCGCAACAATGATGGTAGCCACCGCTAAGAGACTGTCATGACCTGCCCCGTTATCAAAGGAGTGTCACTGATGACCAGTCCCTGCTATCCGGAACATCACACGCCATGTCAGGCATGGGCGTCACGCTGGGTAGAATCCTTTCTGGCCAGTCCCGATGAAGCGTGGAACACGTTTGAGTCCGCCCATCGAACTGCCTTTATTATTTTGCGGGCAACCCGTCCCGGGATGGGTGAGGAGATCCTGATCGATTCGCTGATTCAGGCGCAGATGGTGTCGTGATGTCACAGCTGGATAACAAGAAGGCCGTGGAATCATCGGAAGAAACACTGCCGATGGGGTATCGCTCGCTGCGAGATCCGCTGCCGTCCAACCGGCGCTACCGCAACGTGCTCTGGTATGAACGTTTCAACTGGCTGGCCCTGACGCTTTTCGCGCTGTTCAGCCCTATCGTGCTGGCGCTGGTGATCGGGCATATGCAGAACATCCCCATGCCCTTCTCACTGCCCGATTTTTCGCTACCCGAGCTTCCCTTTCTGCGCTGACAAGCACGTCAGACCAGTGCAGATCTACCAGTGCAGGCAAGCGTTGATATCGTCAGCGACTGTCCGCCAGCGGTAGTGGAGAAGGATGCTTGCCGCTCTCCCAGCCCAGGCTTCTGGCCGTCTGTATTGCAAACCAGCCCAGCGTTTCGTTGAGGGTTACGACGTCTCCGACAACAATCAGAGTGGGTGGCGCCGCCTTCAGCCCCGCCAGTCTGCCCGGCAGGTCTTCAAGGGTGCCGGTGTGCAGTCGCTGCCTGGCGGTGGTGCCCTGCTCTACCAGCGCGATGGGCGTTGAAGCCGACAGGCCATGCTGAATCAACTGCTTGCATAGCGTGTCCAGCGTCCCGAGCCCCATGTAGAACACCAGCGTCTGGCCAGGGGCCGCCAGCGTCTGCCAGTCAAGATCGCAGGTACCGTTGCGCAGATGCCCGGTCACAAACCGCACGGACTGGGCATGGTCACGGTGTGTCAGCGGAATGCCCGTATAGGCTGAAATACCCGTGGCCGCCGTAATACCGGGAACGACCTCAAAGGACAGCGCCGCGGCCGCCAGCGCCTGCAGCTCTTCCCCGCCACGACCAAAAATGAAGGGATCCCCTCCTTTCAGACGCACCACTCGGTAACCGCCACGCGCCCAGTCCACCAGCGCCTGATTGATGCCCTCCTGGGGCACACTATGGGCCGATCGCGCCTTGCCGACATACAGACGTCGCGCCTGCGGATTGGCCAGCGCCAGAATTTCCGGACTGACCAGCCGGTCATGAATGACAACATCCGCTTCCTGAAGACGCTCCAGCGCGCGCAGGGTCAAAAGCCCCGGATCGCCCGGGCCGGCACCGACCAGCGAGACATGACCGCGCCGCAGGTCATTGGCCTGCTCGGGCGCCAGCGCCTGAGTGCGTGCCGGCAGTCGCACGGTAGAAAGCTCCGGACAGGTCGGCACGTAGACACCGATGCGGTGCTGATGGGCGATGGCGGCCCAACGCGCATCCTCATCCAGACTGCCGGTTGCCACGATCCAGAGCTGTCCCGTCTGTGGCATCTCCGCCACACAGTCCCAGCCCTCTTCACGCGCCAGTGTGGTCAGCGCCGGCATTCTTTCACCATGCAGGGTCAGGGCCAGCTCCAGCCCGCGAAACTGACGTGCCAGCGATAGCGCGGCCTGACCGGCGCCGATCAGATGAGCATCAAGATGTCGGGGGTCCACCTGAAGAGAAAGCAGTTCCATAAGTGCCCTGAGAATTATCGTTATCGCCGCAATCACGATGCGCCGGCGTCAGGCCGGCGCAGCCGTCATCAAGGCTGGTTGATGCGCTCGACACCGCCCATCCAGCCGCGCAGAGCTTCGGGCACCGTGATTGAACCGTCAGCCTGCTGGTGGTTTTCCATCAGCGCCAGCAGGCAGCGCCCGACTGCCAGTCCGGAACCGTTGAGCGTATGTACCAGTGACGGTTTCTTCTGCCCCTGACCACGAAAACGCGCATGCATGCGCCGCGCCTGAAAATCTTCCGTGTTGGACACCGAGGAAATCTCGCGATAGGTGTTCTGGCTGGGCAGCCACACTTCGATGTCATAGGTTTTGGCCGCGCCAAAGCCCATGTCACCGGTGCACAGGGTCACGACGCGATACGGCAGC
The DNA here is from genome assembly GCF_900112585.1 of Kushneria avicenniae. Classification (GTDB taxonomy): domain Bacteria; phylum Pseudomonadota; class Gammaproteobacteria; order Pseudomonadales; family Halomonadaceae; genus Kushneria; species Kushneria avicenniae. The sequence goes on from NZ_FOLY01000001.1 coordinate 457,264, forward strand.
TCAAGCGCCTGCAGAATGGCCTCGGCATGACCGCGCATCTCCTCGAGCGCCTCATAGGAGTGCTGCGGGTCGACGACCTGTACCATTTCAACCTTGTCAAACTGATGCTGGCGAATCATGCCGCGGGTATCACGACCGTAAGCGCCGGCTTCACTGCGATAACAGGGCGTGTGAGCGGTCATGCGCAGCGGCAGTCGAGCGCCATCGATGATCTCGTCACGCACGATGTTGGTCAGCGGCACCTCGGCCGTCGGGATCAGGTAATACTCCTGATCACCTTCAAGCCTGAAGAGATCATCGCCGAACTTGGGCAGCTGGCCGGTGCCAAAAAGTGAATCGCGATTGACGATGTAGGGGACAGCCACCTCTTCGTAACCGTGCTCGAGCGTCTGCTTGTCGAGCATGAACTGTGCCAGTGCTCGATGCAGCCGCGCGATCGGGCCACGCATGACCGCAAAACGAGACCCGGTAATCTTTGTGGCCAGTTCGAAATCGAGATAACCGTGCATGCCACCCAGGTCGGTATGATCCCGCACGGTAAAGTCAAACTCGCGAGGCGTTCCCCAGCGATGCAGTTCGACGTTGTCGTCTTCATCCTGACCGTCGGGCACACTATCGTGAGGCAGGTTGGGGATGGCGGTGACAATCTCCTCGAACTCTGCCTGCACCTGAGTCAGCTCGCGGCTGGCGCTGTCGAGCGCCTCTCCCAGATTGCCCACGCTTGCCAGCAAAGGCTCGATGTCCTCGCCGCGGGACTTGGCCTGTCCGATCTCTTTCGAGCGAGTGTTACGCTCGCTCTGGAGCTCTTCAGTGCGGGTCTGAAGTTCACGGCGACGTGACTCCAGCGCCCGGACCCGATCAACATCAAGGGCATAGCCGCGGCGGGCAAGTCTGGCGGCAACGCTGTCAGGGTCGCTGCGCAGCAGTTTGGGATCGAGCATGACTATCCTGTCGGTTCGTGACAATAATGTCCGCCAATCGTGAAGACACGATGCGGAATCAACATGAAGGAACACATTGTAAAAAATTACGCTGCCCGACACTATTGGCCGACAGCCGACCGCGACACTTTATCTGTCGCAGCGGCATGACCGCCAGTGCATTATGCGCATACCGATCGACAATGGCGACCACCCCCTGCCGTGATACCTCCCCGCCCGTTTCCCTGTCGACGGAAACGATGACGCGGGACAATGGCACACTTTGACAGCCCCTGGCCGCAAGACTTGACCATGACCGAACAGCTTAAGACCCCGGCGCTCGAGCAGCGCTATCAGCAGTTCCTTGACGCCCTCAACGCCCGTGGCTTCAAGGGAGACATCGCTGCTGACGAGGCCAACCGTGTCGTGCTGGCGACCGACAATTCGCTTTATCAGCGACTGCCCCGAGCCGTGATTTATCCGCGTGACGCCGAAGACATTACCCTGCTGGCCGGTCTTGCCGGAGAATCGGCCTTTCATGAGATCGTGCTGGCGCCGCGGGGTGGCGGCACCGGTACCAACGGGCAGTCCCTGACCGACGGGCTGGTGGTGGATGTCACCCGCCACATGCACCACATCATCGATATCGATGTAGATAATCGCCGCGTCCGCGTTCAGGCCGGCGTGGTCAAGGACCAGCTCAATGCCGCCCTGAAGCCCCATGGCCTTTTCTTTGCTCCTGAGCTTTCAACCTCCAACCGCGCCACGATCGGCGGCATGATCAGCACCGATGCCTGTGGCCAGGGCTCGCGGGCCTATGGCAAGACGCGCCATCACGTCCTTGAGCTTGATGTGGCGCTTCTGGGCGGCGATCGCTTTATCAGCCGGCCACTCAACGACACCGACCTTGAAGCGCAGTGTGCCCGCACGGACCGTATTGGCGAGGTGCATCGCTGCGCTCGCGAGATCATCGACACCCGCAGCGAGCAGATCGAGCGCGTCTTCCCACCGCTCAATCGCAGCCTGACCGGCTATGATCTGGCGCATCTACGTACCGAAGACGGCCTTTTCGACCTCAACAGCGTGCTGTGCGGCAGCGAGGGCTCCCTGGGGTTTCTGATCGAAGCCACGCTCAATGTGCTGCCACTGCCGAAGTATTCAGCCCTGATCAACGTTCGCTACCCGGGATTCATGGACGCTCTGCGCGATGCCCGCGCCCTGATGGGCAGCGATAACAGCGAGAAGGCGCCCACCTCGATCGAGACCATCGATGACCGCGTGCTGATGCTGGCCATGGAAGACATCATCTGGGACGGCGTGGCGGAATATTTTCCGGCCGGCGAGGAAGATGCCCCACCGGTGCGCGGTATCAACCTGGTGGAGTTCAACGACAACGACGAGGCGTCTCTCAAGCGTCGCGTCGAGGCGTTTACGCAGGCGCTCGAGAACAATCGGGATGTCGACCGTCTGGGCCATACCATCGCCTGGGGGCGTAAGCGCATCACCACGGTCTACGGTATGCGCAAGCGCGCCGTCGGGCTATTGGGGAACGTTCAGGGCGAGAAACGTCCGATCCCCTTCATCGAGGACACGGCCGTTCCGCCCGAGCAGCTGGCCGACTACATCGGCGAGTTTCGCGATCTCCTCGATCGTCACGGTCTCGAATACGGCATGTTCGGTCATGTTGACGCCGGCGTCCTGCACGTTCGCCCGGCCATCGACATGAAGGACCCGCAGCAGGCGGCCCTGATTCGACCACTCTCCGATGAAGTCGTTACCCTGACTCAGCGTTACGGCGGGCTTTTGTGGGGCGAGCACGGCAAGGGGGTTCGCTCAGAGTATACCCCGGCCTTTTTTGGTGACCTCTATCCAGCCCTGCAGCAGCTCAAGGGGGCCTTCGACCCGCATAACCAGCTCAATCCCGGCAAGATCGCCACGCCTTTGGAAAGCGATGCCGCGCTGCTGAAGGTGGACGGCGTGACCACCAGAGGCGAGCTGGACCGCACCATTGATGAGCGGGTCTGGCAGAGCTATCAGAGTGCGGTCTACTGCAACGGCAACGGCGCCTGCTACAACTACGACCCCAACGATGCCATGTGCCCCTCCTGGAAGGCCACTCGCGAGCGCATCCACTCGCCCAAGGGACGCGCCAGCCTGATGCGCGAGTGGCTGAGAAGAGAGCAGGCCGCCGGCAATGATGTACTGGCCGAGGCACGCGAGCTGCGCCGGGCCGGCACACTACAGCGGCTTAAAACGCTGCCGGCGCGGCTGCGCCGTACATTGAGCCGGGAAGATGCCTTTTCCGACGAGGTTCACGAGGCCATGGCCGGCTGTCTGGCCTGCAAGTCCTGCGCCGGGCAGTGTCCGGTTCGGGTCAACGTACCGGATTTTCGCAGCCGTTTTCTGGAGCTTTACCATGGCCGGCGCCTGCGACCACTACGCGATCATCTGATTGCTCGCATGGAAACCCTGATGCCGCGGCTCAAGCCGGTAGCACCGCTCTACAATACGCTGCTGCGCCAGAAGCCGATCCAGTACGTCATGGCCCGCTGGGTCGGCATGGTGGATGCGCCCGCCTTTTCACCCAGCGATTTTCACAAGCAGCTCAACGCCTGGGGCATTGCCGAGGCCACGCCCGTCTCGCTCGGACTTTTAAGCGAGCAGCAAAAGGCGCGTAGTGTCGTGCTGGTTCAGGACGCCTTCACTTCCTGGTTCGATGCCCGCGTGGCTCGCGAGCTTGTCGAGTGCCTGAGTCTGCTGGGTATTTGCGTGTTCGTGGCGCCCTACCGGCCCAATGGCAAGCCCATGCATGTACAGGGCTTTATGGGAAACTTTCATAAAACCGCCCGCACTCAGGCCGTGGTTCTTCAGGCCCTGGCCCGCCTCGAGGTGCCGATGATCGGCCTCGATCCGGCCATGACCCTGACCTACCGCCAGGAATACGTTGATGCGCTCGGCAGTGACGCGGTGCCCGAGGTGATGCTGCCTCAGGAGTGGCTGCTGTCCATGGCTGGCGCCCTGGCACCGGCATCGCAGCATTCATCGACCGGGACGAACATCCACTACCGGCTTTTGAGCCACTGCACCGAGAAAACCAACGCGCCCGGCAGTGCGAAAGCATGGCAACAGGTGTTCAACGCTTTCGGCCTTGAGCTCGAGCTGGTGCCTACCGGCTGCTGCGGCATGTCCGGCACCTATGGTCACGAGGCGCGCAATCTCGAGACCTCACGTGTCATCTACAGCCAGTCGTGGCAGCCGCTCGTGGAAAACGCCGATGACAATATACGACTGCTGGCCACCGGCTACTCCTGTCGTAGCCAGGTCAAACGCTTCTCGAACGTCACGCTAAAACATCCGCTACAGGCCCTGCTGTCACATCTTCGACGCCGGAAAGCGCTATCCTGAAGATCAACGGCCGCCATCTTAAGGCGGCCGTTTTTGTCCCCGTTGCAACGATCATCGCCTGCGGCTAGGCTGCGCCCTCATTATCAGCCCCTATCGGAAGCTTCCTGCATGGAACACGCTGCGCTTTATCTGGCCCTGATCGGCCTGCTGTCCCTGATGTGTCAATGGGCAGCGTGGCGGGTTCATCTACCTGCCATCCTGCCGCTGTTGATTGTCGGCCTGATTGCCGGACCGGTCACCGGCTGGCTGGACCCGGATGCCATCCTGGGGGAGCTGCTGTTTCCGCTGGTCTCGCTGTCCGTGGCAGTCATCCTGTTTGAAGGCAGTCTGACGCTCAACTACGAGGATCTTCGAGGGCACGGTCGCACCGTCATCCGTCTGATTACCTGGGGGGTGATTATCACCGGGGTGATCGGCACACTGGCCGCCTGGTGGCTTTTGAACATGCCGCTCGAGATCGCCGCCGTACTGGGTGGGCTGCTGGTCGTCACCGGACCGACCGTAGTGATCCCTCTTCTGCAGACCCTGCGGGCCAAAGCCAATCTGTCCCAGATTCTGCGCTGGGAAGGCATTCTGGTGGACCCGGTCGGCGCCCTGCTGGCCGTTTTGATCTACGAATTCGTGGCGCTGGGACAGGAAAACGGTGCGGCCTCACACACCTTGCTGCTGTTTGGACAGACCGTGGGGCTCGGGTTCGGCCTTGGCGCGCTGGGCGGCTGGCTCTGGGGGCTGATCCTGCGCCATCACTGGCTGCCGCAGCGGCTTCACAATTTCGGCACTCTGATGATCATGCTGACGCTCTTTGCCGGCTCCAACGCGCTGTTCGAGGAGTCCGGGCTTCTGACCGTGACCGTCATGGGCATCTGGATGGCCAATATGCGCGGCATTCCGGTGCGTCCGATCATCGAGTTCAAGGAAACCCTGACCGTTTTGCTGGTCTCGGGGCTTTTCATCCTGCTGGCCGCGCGCATTTCAACCGAACAGCTGATGACGCTGAACTGGCCGGCCTGGGTGTTCCTGGCGGTACTGATGTTCGTGGCTCGCCCCATTACCGTCTGGGTCTGCACCATCGGTACGGAGCTTCACTGGCGCGAGAAGGCCCTGCTGGCGTGGCTGTCACCGCGCGGAATCGTGGCTGCAGCCGTGGCGTCGCTCTTTGCGATCAAGCTGGAAAAGGCCGGTGTCGAGGGCGCCGAAATGCTGGTGCCGGTGACGTTTCTCGTCATCATCGGCACGGTGGTCATCCAGAGTCTGTTCTCTCGGCCCATCGTCAGGGCGCTCAAGGTCAGCGAACCGGAACCGACCGGTTTTCTCATCATTGGCGCCAACCCGGTGGCTCGCGCCATCGCCAGCGAGCTGATGACGATGGGCTGGACCGTTCGACTGACCGACACCAGCTGGGACGCCGTGCAGGAAGCACGCATGGCCGGGCTACCGGTCTATTACGGCAATCCGCTGTCGGAACACGCCACCCAGCATCTGGAGCTGACCGGCATTGGACGCCTGCTGCCGCTGTCGCCTTATCGCGAGCTCAACAATCTGGCAGCGCTGCATTTTGAACACATGCTGGGCCACGGCAACGTCTTCCGGCTGGCCGAAGAGTCAGGCAAGCACGCCAAGCGTCAGCAGGACCGGGCACTGGGCCATCTGCCGCGCCTGTTCGATGACGAGGCCACCTTCGCCAAGCTGGCAAGTCTGGTGGCCAGCGGTGCCGAGATCCGGGTAACGAAAATGTCCGAGAACTTCGGTCTTGAAGAGTATCGTCGCATTCACGATGGTCGCCTGATGCCGCTGTTTTGTGTGGCCGCCAACGGTCGGTTGCGCGTGGTACACACTGATGTGCCCCTGGCACCCAAACCGGGCGAGCGCGTGATCAGCCTGATCTATCCGGACTCGCCTGAAATGCAGCCGGACGAACGTGAAGAGCGGGCCCGTGAAGAACAGCGTGTGGCGCCCACACGCAGTGACAGCAGCAACCCGGGTCGCCTGCCGTCCTAAACCGGACTCTGAACCGGACCTTGAACCGGTAATCACCGCTTCCCGCTGCCATGAAAAAAGCCTCGCATCTGCGAGGCTTTTTTTATTCATGCCCTTTCGAACGCTCGGGCTGGCATCATTTGTCATCGGGGCGCTTTTCGGTAGCGATCCCCTGCTCACGCGCCATGGCACAGGCCGCTCTCGGCCCGGTCCACAAAAGCGGCAACAGCAACAGCGAGACCGGTACGGCGGCGATGACAATGACCGACTGAAGGGCACTGATGCCGCCTTCTTCCATCATCAGAAGCAGCGCCGCAACGACCCCGAAGGAGATGGCCCGGAGGGGGAGCAAAGGTGCCTACCCCATCAATCCATTTCTGCCGGGTATATTCAGACTCCAGATCCGGCCATAATTGCGCGCCTTGATGGTGAGAGCCATTGCCCCGGCGGCTGGCCCGTGCGCTCAGAATTCAATCTGGTAAGGTAGGCGCCATATCGCCCGGGCGATACGAGAGAATGTTGTTCCCTGGAACAATCAATAATACAGACCGGGAGTTGTTGATCATGCAAATTCTGATGGGACTGGTCGGCATCGTGTTTGTGCTGGCCGTTGCCTTTATCTTTTCCGAAAATCGCCGCGCCATTCGTCTACGCACCGTTTTCTGGGCCTTTGTCCTGCAGGCCGGATTTGCGCTGTTCGTGCTTTACGTGCCGGTGGGTCAACACATCCTGATGGGCATGTCAGGCGGCGTTCAGACCGTCATCGACAGCGCTGGTGACGGCATCGAGTTCCTCTTCGGTTCGCTGGCAGGCGGTAGTAATGGCTTTATCTTTGCCATTCAGGTGCTCTCGGTCATCGTCTTTTTCTCCTCGCTGGTCTCCGTGCTGTATTACCTGGGCATCATGCGCTGGGTCATCAATATCCTGGGCGGCGGTATCCAGAAGCTGATGGGCACCAGCCGACCGGAATCCCTGTCCGCAGCAGCCAATATCTTTGTCGGCCAGACAGAAGCGCCGCTGGTGATTCGCCCTTTCATTGCCGATATGACGCGTTCGGAGCTTTTCGCCGTCATGGTCGGCGGGCTGGCAAGCGTGGCCGGAGGGGTGCTGGCCGGTTACGCTGCCATGGGCGTCAATCTTCAATACCTGATTGCAGCCTCCTTCATGTCTGCCCCCGGTGGGCTTTTGATGGCCAAGATGATGCTGCCGGAAACCGAAACACCGCAGCACGACACCAACGTATCGACCGCTGAAAACGACGAACAGCTGGCCAACGTCATCGATGCCGCGGCGACCGGCGCCAGCACCGGCGTACAGCTGGCGCTCAATGTCGGCGGCATGCTGCTGGCGTTTGTCAGCCTGATTGCACTGGCCAATGCCATACTGACCGGTATCGGCGGCCTGTTCGGCTTTGAAGATCTGACCCTGCAGCTGATTCTGGGCTATATCTTCTCACCGGTGGCCTGGCTGATCGGCGTGCCGTGGTCAGAAGCCGTGGCGGCGGGCAATTTCATCGGCCAGAAAACGATTCTCAACGAGTTTGTCGCCTTTGCTTCGTTCACCGGCTTTGAAGGCAGCCTCAGCGAGCACACGAAGGCCATTATTACCTTTGCCCTGTGCGGCTTTGCCAATATTTCCTCGATTGCCATTTTGATGGGTGGACTGGCCGTCATGGCCCCTTCACGTCGTGGTGATGTGGCCCGACTGGGACCGAAGGCAATTCTGGCCGGTACGCTCTCCAATCTGATGAGCGCCTCGCTTGCCGGTCTGTTTCTGTCGCTGTAGGACGGCGATATTAAAGCGACATGTTTCAAGGTTATGGGACGTCATGACATGAGCAACGACGAACAGCGACAGGCGCGCCATCAGCGCGCCATGGAAAAACTGAAAAGTCACGTCGATGAGCGGGTGGCCAGCGCCAGCGAGGAGCGTGGGCAGCTGCTGATCCTGACCGGCAACGGCAAGGGCAAGACCACATCGGCCTGGGGTACGGTGACACGCGCGCTGGGCTACGGCTACGGCGTTGGCGTCATTCAATTCATCAAGGGCGAGTGGGAATGTGGCGAGCGAGCGCGACTGCAGGAGGATCCCAACCTGCAGATCGCCACCATGGGCACCGGATTTACGTGGGAAACCCAGAATCGAGAGACCGACCGCAAGGCCTGTGAAGCAGTATGGCAGGACGCTGCCAGAATGCTGAGTGACCCATCCCGCTATCTGGTGGTACTCGACGAGATCACCTACATGCTGAAATTCGGCTATCTCGATATCGAAACGGTCAAACAGGCCATCAGTCACCGCCCCGTCGAGCAGACGGTCATCGTCACCGGGCGCAATGCTCACCGCGAGCTGATGGCCATGGCAGATACCATTACCGAGATGCAGGAAACCCGCCACGCCTTCAATAACGGTCTGAAGGCACGACGCGGTATCGACTATTAGCCATTAACCACTATTAGCCATCAACTACTAATAGTCATAAATTACCAACCATCGACTACCAACGATCACTGACTCTGAAACATCATGCGCCGCCCGGGGCCGGGCAGCGCTATGTTTTCAGATCCACCCACAGCGAGCCCGTGAACGGGTCGCTGATATAGTGCTCGTTGATCTCTTCAAGCGTTTGATGAGCGTCAATATCCTGAAACCGATCAGGATAGCTCCATTTCGCCATCTCCTCGAGCACCAGAATATTGAGCGGCGTGTTGATGAGATGATGGTAGAGACCGTGTACCCGGCCGTTTTCCACCGCGCTTAAATGACCGATAAGCGGGCGCTCGAGAATATGCTTCAAGGATTGCCTGGCATCGCTTTCGCTGACATCCGGCCCCAGCACCAGACCGTTGACACGTCGGAGATATCCGCCGCCGGTGGCGATATAAACATCCGGGTCCCGGGTCAGTACATATTCAGGATCAATGCGCCCACTCTTGCCCTTGAGCACCTCGGCACCGATGTTATCCACGTTCAGGCGCTGGGCAAAATGGTCAAAGCTGCCCTGACCGGGGGAGTTGCAGCACTCGTTCATGCCGGCGTGAGCTTCAATCATGACCGTGGGTCTCTCGGTACTCGAGTCCTGATCGATCCGCCCCAGCACCGCCTGGCGCTTTTGCTCGTAAAAGCGGATATAGCGTTCGGCCTGATCCTCTCTTCCCAGTAGCGTACCCAGTGCCCGCAGGCTGGGCACGGTGTCATCCAGTGGGTCGGTGGCAAAATCGATATACACGACCGGGATACCGGCGGCATCCAGCTGGTGCATGAGCTCCTGCCCCTGGGAAATCGGCACCTGTGAGCGGCTCAGCACGACAGCATCAGGATTCATCGCAATGATTTTTTCTACCGAGATGCTGCCCGGGCCGGGGCCATCTCCCACGATCGGAAGCTTCTCGAGTTCCGGAGCACGCTTGTGATAAATGTCATAAAGCTCGGGAGAGCGTTTCATGTCACTGCCCCAGCCCAGCAACCAGTGCGCCGGATTTTTATCCAGAAGCGACAGGGCAATCAACTGACGTCCTTCGGCCAGTACGATGTGTTCTGCCGGTTTGTCGAGCGTCACATCGCGGCCTTCAATGTCATGCACGGTAATATCTGCCTGTGCCGACAGTGAAAAAAGCCCCATCGCCAGGCCGGCAAACCATTGTGTATTCACATGCATCCTGATGTAGAGTCCTGACTGATCAAAAACGAAAGGTCGGATAGCGCCTGCTGCGCCTATCATGAGCGTGCAGCATCGCCGAGGCAAACACCCTGATACATCGTGCGCCTCTCTTTTCCGGCGGACCTGAAAGCGGATCACACAGGGAGCGGTGTACTTCATGACACCGCCTATTTACTATCCTGGCAGCATTTCGGCCATTCGGTGTTCGGCCTGATATCATTGCTGCTTTCGTTTCGCGCCGACGGCGCCCTGTATGGAGCTTCATGCCGATGCCCGTTTCACCGCGCATTCCCGCACTGCTGGCCCTGATGGCTCTGAGCCTGCCGACGCTGCCTGCACTGGCACAAGACACATCGGCCTCTCGCCAGATCGAGGTACAGGCCGAGTCCAGCGTCGATGTGCAACCTGATCGCGCCACACTCAATGCGGTGCTGGTTGAAGCCACCCCGCTGGTTGAAATGGGCGCCGAACGCGATGACGACGCCACGACCAAGGCACGCAAGCAGCTTGAAACGCGCAGTACTGCGCTGATCAAGGCGCTGCGAAAGCTGGGCATCAGTGATGACCAGCTTCATGCCGGCAATCTGAGCGTGCGCAACGAACAGCAGCTGCAGCAACAGGACCAGAGCGCGCCCCTGCTCGAGCGCGTGGTCATTGAGCGTCACCTTGATATCGATATTAACGACCTGACATCGTTACCAGGTATCATTGATGCCCTGTTTGCCAACGGCATCGATCGACTGGAAGGCATCCGCTATGACGTCAGCGACCGAGAAAGCGTCGAAAACAAGGCGCTTCAAAAGGCACTGGCGCGGGCTCATCAAAAGGCAGAGCTGATGAGCAATGCCCTGTCTGTCTCTCTGGGCCGCGTTGAGCGCATTCAGGAAACCCGATCACCGGTATTTCGCCCGATGATGATGGCAACGGCCCGCACCGAGCAGGCCGATAGCGCCACCTATACGCCGGGCACCATCAGCGTAGAAGCAGGCGTACTGGTCAACTGGTCACTTGAGACATCATCGACCAGCGATAATTGATCCCGCGGAGACCTGACATCTCCCTATCACTACCGGCCTGACCTGACCGGTTCACGGGTCTGTTTCGAACCATCGACAGGCTCACGGAAATAGCCATGTGCTTTTGAGCATGCTCCGTGGTATCCGACGCCATTTTTGATGGCGCCAGCGCTGATACCGGCCGGGGAGACTCCCGAGCACCTGCCTGTTGCATGCTCTATTCTCTAGAGCTGTTGAATGGACTCATCATATAAAACGGCTTAGCAGGCGTTATGCTCGACTATAAACTTCTTGAGGCGCTTGGCGCCGTCGTGGACCAGGCAGGTTTTGAGCGCGGCGCTCAGGTACTGGGACTGACGCAGTCCGCGGTATCCCAGAGAATCAAGCTTCTGGAGGCGCGCCTGGGTCAGCCGGTGCTGATCCGCGCCCCGCGCATTGCCCCAACGGAACTGGGGAAAAAGCTTCTCAATCATATTCAGCAGGTTCGTCTGCTCGAGCATGATCTGCTTGACTACGTCCCTTCGCTCGGCGATCGCGAGCAGCGCCTTCGCATCGCGCTCAATGCTGACAGTCTGGCCACCTGGTGGGCAGAGGCGGTCGAGGATTTCTTTCGTGAGCACGCCGTACTGTTTGATCTGGTGGTCGAGGATCAGGAAGCTGCGCTCAAGCGCATGCGTGATGGTGAGGTGGCGGCCTGTCTGTGCATGACGCCACGTTCAATCCAGGGTGCCCGTGCCCGCCCGCTTGGTGGTATGCGTTATCGTCCGCTGGCCACGCCCGGTTTCATGCAGCGCTATTTCCCCAACGGTATGGATCGCATTTCCCTTGCCGAAGCCCCGGCCGTAGTGTTTGGCCCCGATGACCGACTCCAGCAGCGCTACGTGGCCAATCATGGGGTGACCGCTCCCTTTCCTCACCACCTCTGTCCGTCTTCCGAAGGCTTTTACCAGATGATTCGATCCGGTATCGGCTATGGTCTGGTGCCCGAAATTCAGGCGCAGGCTGCCATCGAACGGGGAGATCTGATCGACCTCGAGAGCAGCTCTGACGTCATCGTGCCGCTTTACTGGCACTACTGGCGTCAGGGTGGGAATATACTGGAAGCCCTGACGCAGCATCTGACCCAGCACGCCCGACGCTGGCTGACCGATCTTGACGGTTTCGAAAATCCTGTGGGAGTGCCCTGATCATGTCCCCCTCTTCTGTCCTGAAACCAGCGCTTGTCTGTGTCGTTGTCACCTGTCTGTCGGCCTGCGGCACCTCACCTGAAAAGGGAGATACCAGGGCAGAAGATACCCTGACAGTCAGCGCTGTCGCCATTGACGGCGCTACTGCCCGGGCCGATGCCCTTGAGAAGGGTCAGGCACAGTGTCTGGCCCGGGGCGGCCGGGAGGTCAGCCTGATAAATGCCCAGGTGACACCGCCCACCATGGCCGCTGTGGATGATGATCCCGATGCCCGCTCAAGTACGGATGCCCTGGAGGCAGCCACTTCCGAGGGCGATGCCTGGCGCGCTACGCTGACCCTTCGCTGTCGCTGAGCCTTACTGCCCCACCAGAGCTGTGCTTTTGTACGCTCTCGATCTTGTCCGCCATGCTCTGCTCGCGGTCCGTGCGTGTGCCGATACGCATGGAGGTCGTGATACGGGGTGCCCCCATGTCGTGAACCACTTCATGGCAGCGCCTGACCACCTCAAACACCTCCTCCCACTCGCCTTCAATATTGGTGCCATAGGCGTGCATCTGATGCTCAAGCCCCGCCTGCTCGATGACCTCCTGACAGGCCGATACATACGCGCCGACCGACACCCCGACGCCCAGCGGCACCACACATAGATCGATCATGACTTTCATACGATATCGCTCCCTGTTTTCACGTTGACGACATGACCTGGATGTAAACATTCGTATGAAAACGAGGATGCAAAACAGGCAATTGTCGATTAAATTTTAAGAATGACACAAGAAAGGAACATTCGGCGCCTCTTCTGATCATGGCAGTGCGATCATCTCTTCATGATAGAAGAGACATCCCGGGTGAAAGGCACCATTACCCAAGGGAGGGTGGCATGACCAGCAACACCGCTGACAAATCGACCCCACAGACCCATTCACGCGCACGGCGACTTATCGAGAAGTGGCTTGCCCCGACAGGCGTCGCACTCAACGGCACCCAACCATGGGATTTACAGATTCATCACAGCGGATTCTATAGCCGAGTGGTGCGTCAGGGGTCGCTGGGGCTGGGTGAATCCTACATGGACGGCTGGTGGTCGTGTGCGCGCATCGATCAGTTCATCGAACGCGTGTTGCTTGCCAATCTGGGCGAGCGCGCCCATACCCGCCGCGAAAAGCTGCTCTACCATCTTCAGACCAGCCTGACCAATCTTCAGAGCCGAACGCGCGCCTTTATCGTGGGCGAGCAGCACTACGATTTCGGCAATGATCTTTTCGAGGCCATGCTGGATGAGACCATGTGCTACTCATGCGGCTACTGGAAAGGCGCCGACACACTGCATGAGGCTCAGGTTGCCAAACTGGATCTGGCCGCGCGCAAGCTGCAGCTGCGTCCTGGCATGCGGGTGCTTGATATCGGCTGCGGCTGGGGCAGCTTTGCCGAGCATGCCGCCCGCCATTACGGCGTTCACGTCACGGGCATCACTATCTCCAGAGAGCAGGCAGAGCTTGCCCGTACGCGCTGTGAAGGGCTGGACGTCGACATTCTGCTTGAGGACTACCGTGATCTGGAGGGCAGCTTTGACCGTATCGTCTCGATCGGCATGTTCGAGCACGTCGGGCAGAAGAACTATCAGACCTATTTCGATACCGTGGAACGACTGCTGGCCCCGGACGGGCTGTTTGTGCTTCACACCATCGGCTCCAACAACTCGGAGATTGGCGCCGACCCCTTCATCAACAGGTATATTTTCCCCAACGGCGTTCTGCCCTCGGTCGCACAGATCGCGATGCCCACCGAGAACGCCATGGTCATGGAAGACTGGCAGAATTTTGGCGCGGATTATGATCGCACCCTGATGGCATGGCTCAAGAATATCGAATCGGCCTGGCCCTCGCTGCCCTACGACGAACGTACCCAGCGCATGTTTCGCTACTATCTGGCCAGCTGCGCCGGTGCCTTTCGTGCGCGCGATCTACAGCTCTGGCAAGTCGTCTTTTCCAGACGTCGAAGCGGTCGATACGACGCTCCCCGCTAGCGGTCATGTCCGGCGCCAACCCGGGCACGTGATCTGCGGTGGCAGCGACGGCCCTGCGGTGGCATTATTTCCATGTGCCATCCCAAGGCCCATTCATTCATGGCCGCCAACCCGACGAGGTAGTCATTCAAGATGTTCGAGCGTATCGAGCGAGTTCCCGGGGACGCCATCCTCGGCCTGATCGAAGCCTATCAGCAGGACACCAACCCCAATAAGGTCGATCTCGGGGTAGGGGTTTACCGTGACGATCAGGGCCGCACACCGGTGCTGGCGACGGTCAAAAAAGCGGAAGAGCAGCTTTACCAGCAGGAAGCCACCAAGAGCTACATCGGCTCCCACGGCGATACGCGCTATACCGAAGCAGTCACAAGGATGGTGGCGGGTGAAGACTCCGCGGCCCTGAAGGCACAGCGGATCAGTACCACCCAGACCCCGGGTGGCACCGGCGCCCTGCGACTGGCGGCCGACTTTCTGAAGTCTCATTTGTCAGGTCGCGCCATCTGGCTGAGCGATCCGACCTGGCCCAACCATCCGGCCATCTTTGACGCCGCCGGTATCGAGGTCAAACGCTACCCTTACGTCAACGCCGACAACCGTCTGGATTTCGAGGCCATGCTGGCCGCACTTGGCGAAGTACCGGAAGGCGATATCGTTCTGCTGCATGCCTGCTGCCATAACCCGACCGGCTTTGATCTTTCGGAAGATCAGTGGCATCGAGTACTCGAAGTGGTCAGGTCACGCGGACTGCTGCCGCTGATCGACTTTGCCTACCAGGGCTTCGGCGACGGCCTGGATCAGGACGCCTTCGGCGTACGCCTTTTCCTGGAATCGCTTGATGAACTGCTGATCACGACCTCGTGCTCGAAAAACTTCGGGCTCTATCGTGAGCGTACCGGCGCACTGATGGTGCTGGCCACCGATCACGAGCAGATGCACAACGTGCGTACCCAGGTCGCCATTGCCGCTCGCGAGAACTACTCCACCCCGCCCTCTCACGGCGCGGCGGTTGTTGCCGAGATTCTGGGCTCACAGGCGCTGACCGAAGAGTGGAAGCAGGAACTGGCCGATATGCGCGGACGCATCAACGGCCTGCGCAGCGATTTCGTGGCGGCCTTCCGCCCGCACGGCCTTGAAGAGCGCTTTGCCTTTATCGCCGAGCAGCGTGGTATGTTCTCCTACACCGGTCTGACGCAGGAACAGGTCAAGCGACTGCGAGACGAGTTCAGCATTTACATGGTCGGCTCCGGGCGCGCCAATATTGCCGGACTCTCCGAAGCGTCACTGGAGTATGTGGCAAAGGCCATCGCCACGGTTGTCAAATAACGCTTTTGCGTTTTTCAAAAAAGCGAGCCTTTCGGCTCGCTTTTTTATGCCCCAATGCGTCAAGGAGATATCGAGTCCGCTTCATTATCTGCAGAAGCGTCCGATTCAGCTGGCGCTTGCCCCTCTGAAGGTGGTGTCGCTCTTCCCCAGGCCGCCGCCGAAGGCGCGCTTGATGTGGCCGGTGCGGCAAGCGTTCCGGCGCGCTGCCATCTCTGTGAAGGCGGCTTGGGCGGCAGACGCCAGGCATCAGACACGGCCTGCTCTGATGTGGCCGCGCTCGAAACATGCGCCTGCAGCTGACGCTGAATGGCAGGATCATCAAACCGCCGATGAAACTCCTGACGTGATACCCGACCATCACCGTTTTGATCCAGCATGTTCCAGTGATTACCAAGCCCGAGGCGCTCGATGTCCAGAGCGCCCAGGTGACCATCCGACGCGGTTTTGGCCTGATCAAAGACCTGATCGGCATCCAGACGGCTGCCCAATGTGGCGTCCGCCTGTGCGGGGTCAGGCTCCTGGGTTGAATGCCGGGCACAGCCTGCCAGCATGATCAACATGACAAGACTTGATACTCCTCCCAGATATCCCGCTGGCACCCTTCGCATAACCATCTCCGCATCATTCACCATAAACGAGTGCTAATACTATAAACGAGGCGGTACAAGTGTTCACGAAAGATGTTCACGCACCGGATCAAACGCCATGCTGCCCGAATCACGTCCCTTGTCACCCAGTATTCGGCGGTAGCTCCACCAGGCCAGCGCACCGGCCAGCACGTTGCCAACGGCTGCACCAATGCCAAGCCCCACAAGCCCCCCCAGCCAGGCACCGAGACTCAAACAGGGGAGATAACAGACAAAAAGGCGCATGAAGGAGACCGTAACGGCCCGGCGCGGCCAGCCCAGCGCGTTGCATGCCGATACCACCAGCATGCAGATGCCCAGAAAGGCATAGCTTGGCAGCATGACGTGCAAAAGCGTTGCCAGCATGTCGCGCACTTCTTCATTGCCGGCCAGCAGCCCGGCCAGCGGCCCTGCCAGAGCGCTTAATAAAAGTCCGATCACCAGTTGCCAGATCAGCACCACCCGAGCGGCCAGATTCATCAGCGCCCGGATTTCCTGCCAGCGCCCGGCTCCGAAGCTGCGCCCCAGCCAGGGAGGCAGCGACATGGTCAACCCCAGCACCACCAGAATAACGAAGGTTTCCAGCCGCGCGGCCAGTCCCCAGGCCGCCACAGCCGTCTCACCAAGCCGTGCCACAATGCCGGTGGCCGCCAGTGCTGACACTGCCGGCAGCAGCTGAGAAGCCATGGCCGGCAGGGCAATCCCCAGAAAGCGCCCCAGCGAGCTGACGGCCTCCTGCCGAAGTCCCGTGCCTGAAAGCCAGTCGCGCTTTGAAAGGCTGCGCGCCAGAATCAACAGACCGATGGCAAAGGAGATGAGCGTGGCCCAGGCGGCACCTGCCAGACCCCAGCCATCAAAGGGACCCACCCCAAAAATCAGCACAGGGTCCAGCACAAGGTTGAGAAGACTGGTCAACACCATCATGCGACCGGGCAGGCGGGTCTCGCCGTGAGCGCGAAAAAGACTATAGCCCAGATAGAGCAGCGCACCGACCCAGCTGGCCAGCAGCCATGGACCCCAGTACTGATGAATCAGCGCCAGCGTATCCTCGCTGGCCCCCAGCAGTCGGAAGATGATCGACTCCATCAGCCAGAGCACCAGCAAAAGCACCAGCATCGCAGCACTGCCGCCCA
This sequence comes from Kushneria avicenniae, assembly GCF_900112585.1. Classification (GTDB taxonomy): domain Bacteria; phylum Pseudomonadota; class Gammaproteobacteria; order Pseudomonadales; family Halomonadaceae; genus Kushneria; species Kushneria avicenniae. The sequence goes on from NZ_FOLY01000001.1 coordinate 474,539, forward strand.
CCAGTACAAGCGTCCCCAGTCGCCGGGCGCGCGCCTGTTCATCGGCACCGAGGGCGCGGGATATCAGGGCCGCAATGGCAATCCCGAAACCGACCTGGACGCCGATAATGACCGTCGCTACCGGAAAGGTGAACGACTGCGCTGCCAGCGGCTGCGTGCCCAGCCTGGCAATGAAGATACTATCAATCAGATTGAAGCCCAGAAGCGCCATGACGCCCATGGCCATCGGCAATGTCTGGCGCCACAGGGTTTTACCCATTTCCCGGGTTTGAGGCGATGCCACAGCACCTCCAGAGTTGATGATCAGAGCGTTGATGCGGCGCGCAGTCTAACGTCATGCATCAAAAAAAGCAGGCAGTGCCTGCTTTTTTAGCGCATCTTGTTGCAGCGTCTCCCGGCGGTTGAAAGCGTCCGGTTTACAGCGAGGTCAGAATCTCGTAGCTGCTGTCGGAACTGGAGCGGCTCTGGGTAGTGTTGCCATCCACCACCAGCGTGTACTGCCCGGCCGTCATGGGGCTGTCGATGTTGAAATTGCCCTGAGCGTCGCTGGCGCTGCTGGCCACGACGTTACCCTGCTGGTCGAGCACCATCGCATTGAGGCGATAGGCTGCATTGTGTGCTCCGGCTGGCTGATGGCTGAAAAGGTGAACCTGGCCGTCGTTTTCAACCTTGAAGTTGAAGTGGTGCGGTGCGCCCTGAGCCACATAGTGAGTACCGCTGATCGAGTGGGTCTGCTGAGCAATCAGATCACTGCGGGTATTGAGTGTCGCATCGTTGTTGGCTTTCATGAACTGACCTTCAGTGGTCGAAGCCATTCCCTGCTGGGCCATCAGCGTGGTCAGAGTGACAGCGGCGATTATCATTGTGCGTTTCATGGGTCATCTCCTGAATCAGGTTATCGGGCCCGAACGGCGTATCGGCCAGCGCCCTTTGTCGATAGCCTTATTATCAGTGATGACAGAAAACTGATCGATGCACACTATAACAACTTTGTGTTGTCATTAGCGCAACAATGAAGAGAACAACTCGGGGAATACAATATGGATATGGCCGGTCGGCTTCTGCTGTTTGCCGAGGTGGTTGAAGCGGGCAGCTTTACCCGTGCTGCCGATCTTCGTCATGTGGATCGCTCCGTTATTTCACGCCAGATCCGACAGCTGGAGAAAGAGCTTGAGGTTCGCCTTTTCAACCGCTCGACCCGTGTAGTGCATCTCACGGACGTAGGCCAGGAGCTCTACCATCGCGCTCTGCGTCTACGTACTGCTCTGGAGGATGCCCGTCATGTGGCAGAAGCCCATCATAGCGAGCCTCGCGGCGTACTGCGCATCAACGCACCAACGGATTTTGGTCGACGCTACGTGGCCCCGGCCGTTGGCCTTTTCATGAGACGCTTCAAGGACATGCAGGTCGAGCTACAGCTCGATAATGCGTATGTCGATGTCATCGCAGGCGGCTACGACCTGGTCATTCGCATCAATGATCCGCAGGACTCATCGCTCATTGCTCGCCCGCTGGCGAGCAACCATCGAGTCATCTGCGCCAGCCCCGAGTTCATTCAAAAACACGGTCTGCCCGAAAGCGTCGAAGAACTGCTGCAGTTACCGGCCGTGACCTACTCACGCGATGACCTGACTCTGGACTATCTTCATTATTACAACGAACACAACACGATCGTACGCGGGGCTTTCAACTCGCACCTTCGAACCAACGACCCCGAGGTCATGGTCAGAGCCATGCTGGTAGGTCTTTGCTATGGCGTGATGTCGGCATTCATGCTTGAAGAAGGCTTTCGGGACGGCAAACTTTTTCCACTATTGCCTGAGCTGAGGCTGGCCCCCAGCCCCGATATCTATATGGTCTATCCCCATCGCGAGTTTCTGTCACTCAAGACCCGGCGCTTTATCGAATGCCTGCAGGAGATCGTAGGAGAGCCGCCAATATGGGAGCGCAACATGCCACGCATTGGCATGTTACAGGGCTATAATCCGATGGCCTGAATCGACGGGCCTGGCGGCGCCTCGAACCGGATCGAGGCGCCGATGACGTCCTACAGCGCGTCCAGACCGCGTGCCAGATCCTTTTTGATGTCTTCAAGGTGCTCCAGTCCCACCGCAATGCGGATCAGCCCCTCGGTGATGCCGGCGCTGGCGCGCTGCTCATCGCTTAAACGACCGTGGGTGGTGGTGGCCGGGTGAGTAATGGTGGTCTTGAGATCTCCCAGATTGCCGGTAATCGAAAGCAGCTGCGTGGCATCGACCACCGACCAGGCCCCTTCGCGACCGCCCTTCACCTCGACACCCAGCACCGCACCAAAGCCACTCTGCTGACGTGCGGCCAGCGCATGCTGTGGATGAGAGCTCAACCCGCTGTAATACACGCGCTCAACGCCGGGATGCGCTTCGAGCCACTGCGCCAGCGCCAGCGTGTTATCGCAGTGCGCCCGCATCCGAAGCCCCAGAGTTTCCAGCCCCTTGGTGAAAATCCAGGCATTGAAGGGACTCATGCTCGGGCCACAGGTACGCACCACACCATGCACTTCCCTGACCAGATCGGCACGACCGGCCACAGCACCACCGATGGCACGCCCCTGCCCGTCCAGATACTTGGTGGCCGAATGAATGACCAGATCCGCCCCATGTTCGATCGGGCGCAGCAGCGCCGGCGTGCAGAAGCAGTTGTCAATGGCAAGCCAGGCCCCATGATCGTGCGCAATATCGGCCAGCGCGCGAATATCGGCAATCTCGGACAGGGGGTTGGACGGCGTCTCGGCAAACAGCAGCTTCGTACGCGATGTCATGGCTGCCTTCCAGGCATCCAGATCGGAGAGCTCCACGAAATGGGTCACCACGCCCAGCTTGCCGAAATATTTGCTCAGCAGACTGACCGTTGAGCCGAATAATGACCTTGAGGCCACGATCTCGTCGCCAGCCTCCAGCAATCCGAGCACAGTCGACATGATGGCCGCCATGCCGGATGACGTGGCGACACAGGCTTCGGCCCCTTCCATCGCGGCCAGACGCGCTTCAAACGTCTGCACGCTCGGATTGGTGAAGCGCGAGTAGACGTTGCCCGCCTCTTCACCGGAAAACTTGGCAGCCGCCTCGGCGGCGCTTGCATAGACAAAGCTCGACGTGGGAAAGATCGGCTCGCTGTGCTCCTGCTCGTGAGTCCGCTGATGGCCAGCGCGAATGGCCAGCGTATCCGGATGCAGGTGATCATTCTGGGCGTCTTTTTCGAACATGGTGGCTTCCTTGAATGGTCGGAGACCGTGACATCAGCGACAAATGCCCGGGACAGCCCTGCCCGTCATCGTCATGAACAAAATGACCGGGCGCATGGCCCGGTCATTCAATGAATACCCTTCAGCGATACCTTACCCTGCCGCGGGCATGAGGATCAGTCAACTTCCTCGACATCGTTGTGCAGATCCACCTGGGCATGGCCGCCGCTGGACTGCTGCTTGGCAGCATCGCTGCGGGCGAGTTCGAGCCGGGCCAGATAGTCCGGATCGATGTCGCCCGTCACATAGCGGCCATCAAAGACCGAGCAGTCGAACTCGAAAAGCTCCGGATTGATCTCCCTGACGGCCTCCTTGAGATCATCAAGATCCTGATAGACCAGCCGGTCGGCTCCGATCAGCTCGGCCACATCTTCGGTCGTACGATCAAAGGCGATCAGTTCCATGGCGACCGGCATATCGATGCCGTAGACATTGGGATAGCGCACCGCCGGTGCTGCCGAGGCGAAATAGACGTTTTTGGCACCGGCTTCGCGTGCCATCTGAATGATTTCGTTACAGGTCGTGCCGCGGACAATGGAGTCGTCCACCAGCAGGACATTCTTGCCGGCAAATTCGATATCGATGGCGTTGAGCTTCTGACGCACCGACTTCTGGCGCTGCGTCTGTCCCGGCATGATAAAGGTCCGCCCGATATAGCGGTTTTTCATGAAACCTTCGCGATAGGCCACATTCAGATGCAGCGCCAGCTCCAGTGCTGCCGTACGGCTGGTATCCGGAATGGGGATGACCACATCGATATCGTGATCGGGCCAGTCGCGCTTGATCTTCTCGGCCATCTTTTGCCCCATGCGCATGCGCGTGGCATAGACGTTGGCACCGTCGATGATCGAATCCGGCCGCGACAGATAGACGTATTCAAAAATACATGGCACCAGCCGGGCATTTTCGGCGCACTGCTGGGTGTGCAGGTTGCGCGCCATGTCGATATAAAGCGCCTCGCCCGGCGCCAGATCGCGGATCAGCTCAAAGCCCGCCACGTCCAGTGCCACCGATTCGGAAGCGATCATGTACTCGGGGCCTTCCGGCGTATCGCGACGGCCGAAAACCACCGGGCGAATACCGTGCGGGTCGCGGAAGGCGACCAGCCCCTTGCCGTTGATGATTGATACTGCCGCATAGCCGCCCTTGCAGCGACGATGCACCCGGCGAATGGCATCAAAGATGTCTTCGGCCTCCAGCTGGTGACCCTGCTTGCCCAGCTCATGGGCAAACACATTGAGCAGCACCTCGGAGTCCGAACTGGTGTTGATATGGCGCAGATCGGCGTTGAACAGCTCGGCGACAAGCTGCTCGGAATTGGTCAGGTTGCCGTTGTGAACCAGCGCAATCCCGTAGGGCGAATTCACATAAAAGGGCTGGGATTCCGATTCGCTGGCAGAACCGGCGGTCGGATAGCGCACATGACCAATGCCGATATTGCCCTTGAGTCGTTTCATGTGGCGCGTATGGAAGACGTCGCGTACCAGACCGTTGCTCTTGCGCAGCAAAAAGCGCCCGTCATCCCAGGTCATCATGCCGGCAGCATCCTGCCCGCGGTGCTGCTGCACCGTCAACGCATCATAGACTGCCTGGTTTACCATCGAGTTGGCCATCAGGCCCACGATACCGCACATGCGTTACATCCTCGCTGTCGGTGATTGCCGGCAACGTGCCGGCCGTACTGGTCGCTTGTTCATTGCCGCAACTGCCCGGGCAGATGCTGTTGCAGTTCACGAGCGCGCTGCGATGCTTCATCCATGAGATTTTGATCCTGATCAAGCTGCTGATACTGGCGGATGGCCAGATCACGCCCCTGCTCGATCCAGGGTAAAAAGACGGATTGCTGCCAGTCATCGGACTGGCTCAGCGGCGTCAGCCCGAGCACCGCCACAATCATGATGAGCACGAGACCACCTCTGAGCAGTCCGAATCCGGCCCCCAGAAGACGGTTGAAAAATCCCATGCCGACCCACTCGATCATGGCGTGCAACAGTCTGATCACGATATTGGCCAGTAGCAGTGTGACAAATACCACCAGCATAAAGCCGATCACCAATCGAATTTGTTGACTGTCGATATAGTCTGCAAAAAGCCCGGCGGCCGGCGCTGCCAGGGTGCGTGCGGCGATCAGGGCGGCAATCCATGCCGCCAGCCCCAGCCCTTCGCGGATAAACCCGCGCGCAAACCCTGACAGGACCGAAAACCCGAGGATGATGACAAAGGCCCAGTCAATCCAGGTCCAGCTCACTGACCACCTTCACGCCGAACGATCAGCCCCTTGATGTTGGCCTTCGCCTGCAGTTCGGCTCGGGCCCGTTCGCTCTCCTCGGTGGAGCCAAAGGGACCGACATAAACCGTATTGAGCTCACCGCGCGGCTGCTGATAGGCCGAGAAGCCCTGTGACCTGAGCTGTTTGATCAGACGATCGGCATTTTCGGGCTGACCGAAGCTGCCGGCCTGAACCGCCCAGCCACCGCTGCCTGAAGACTGTGCAGCGCTGGTGCTGTTGCGATTCGCCGCCGCCATGATCGGATCACCCGAGGAGTCGTCGCTGCGCGCCGGCGCCTGCTGCCGGGGGCTGCTCTCGCGAGCAGCGCTCGCTGACCGGTTGTCGCTGCTAGAAGCCGCGGGACGACTGCTGCTGGAAGCGCCAGAGCGGCTGCCGGAACCGGTATTGGCGGTCTCGCGCGATGCGGTTTCCGAGGCTGATGGCTCGCCATGACTCGTCTGTGCCGGCGTCGATTCACGCTGATGATCCGGGAACAGCTGATTGCTCTGGCTGGCCTGACCAGCTTGATTGGACTGACCGGACTGATCGGGGCGTTCGCCCGAATCTGCGCTGTCGTCTTCAGGCAGCGGCGACTGTGGCTCGGCCACTTCGCGCTGGGACATGTTGATGGGCTGTTCGATGACCATCGACGAGTTATCAGCATTATCGTCATCATCGCTTGAGCCACCAAACAGGATGGGCAGCAGGATCAGGGCCAGTGCCACGATAATGACGATACCGCTAATGCGCTCACGCATGCCGTATTTCATGCGACTCTCTCCTTGTTACGCGAATCCGTCGCCCCTTTCGAGCCGGGCCAGTGCCTCTGCCACGGTAAAAAAGGAGCCGCAGACCAGTACGTCATCATGTTGTGAATGTTGTTCAAGCCAGTCGATGCCCTCGTTCGGGCTATCGGCTACGGCAATGACCTGACCGCCACGGGCACCAATGATGTCCGCCAGTGTTTGTGCCTGACGCGCCCGCGCACCCGATAGCGTCACCGGCAGCCAGTCATCCACGACCGGCCAGAGTGCCTCGATGACGCCTTCAGCATCCTTGTCGCCCAGCATACCCAGCAGCGCCACGCGTCGCGTGGCCGGTCGGCGCGCCAGCTGTGCGGCCACGTAGGTGGCCGCATGTGGATTATGGGCCACGTCCAGGCAGTAACGACCGATGCGCTGCATACGCCCGGACAGGCGAATACCAGAAAAGGCCTTTTCAAGCTGCTCGGCGTTCAGCGACAGACCGATCGCATCAAGCGCTGTCAGCGCGCTGGCGGCATTGTCCAGCGGCAGGTTGGGGTCGGGCAGCGATACGCCCTCCCCGTTCGGTCGCTGCCACTGCCAGCGACCGCTGGCCTCCCACTGCCAGTCAAACTCACGCCCCAGCGTCAGGCAGCGAGACACCGGCAGCGACTCGGCATGTGCCGCGACGCTTGCCACCAACTGTCGACTGCCCAGCACCGCCGGTCGACCGGCTCGCAGAATACCGGCCTTCTCGGCACCAATTCTTTCAATATCGGTACCGAGAAAATCGGCATGATCGAGCGCCACGCTGGTCACGATGCCGACATCGGCATCGATGATGTTGGTCGCGTCCAGCTGACCGCCCAGCCCGACTTCCAGAATGGCGATGTCCGGAGCGCGATCACGAATGATCACCAGCGCCGCCAGAGTCCCCATTTCGAAGTAGGTCAGACCGGTATCCTGTCGGACGGCCTCGATACGCTCGAAGGCATCGATCAGCGCCTCGTCACTGACCTCATTGCCATCAAGGTGCAGCCGCTCGTTGTAGCGCAGTAGATGCGGCGAGCTGTAACTGGCCGTGCTCAGGCCGTGCGCCTGTGCCACGGCATCGACCATGGCCACGGTCGAGCCCTTGCCGTTGGTGCCGGCGACGGTCACGACCCGCTGCGCGATGGGTACCGAAAGCAGATTCAGACGCTCGGCCACGATGCGGATACGCTCAAGCCCGAGATCGATGGCGACCGGATGCAGCTTTTCCAGGTGGGCCAGCCACTGTGTCAATGTACGAGACATGATGATCAGCGGGCGCCTTCGCTGTACGGTGCGCCGTTGTTGTCCTCGACGTCTTCCAGCATGGTGACGGCCGGCTCGGAGGGACGGTCGGTCAGCGTGCGCAGAATACGGCCCAGACGGGTACGCATCTCGCTACGATGAATGATCATGTCCACTGTACCGTGTTCCAGCAAAAACTCGCTGCGCTGGAAGCCTTCGGGCAGCTTTTCACGCACGGTCTGCTCGATAACGCGTGGACCGGCAAAGCCGATCAGAGCGTTGGGCTCGGCCACGTTGAGATCGCCCAGCATGGCCAGCGACGCTGATACGCCGCCAAAGACCGGATCGGTGAGTACTGAAATATAGGGGGTTCCGGCTTCGCGCAGACGCTCCAGCGCCGCCGAGGTCTTGGCCATCTGCATCAGCGAGAACAGCGCTTCCTGCATGCGCGCACCGCCGGAGGCCGCGAAGCAGACCAGCGGACGCTTCTCTTCACGGGCGATGGTGGCCGCGCGAACAAACTTCTCGCCGACGACGCTGCCCATGGACCCCCCCATGAATTCGAATTCGAACGCCACGGCCACGACCGGCAGCCCGTCCAGAGTGCCCTTCATCACCACCAGAGCATCCTTCTCTTCGGTGGCCTTCTGTGCACCGGCCAGACGGTCCTTGTACTTCTTGGAGTCGCGGAACTTGAGTCGATCCACCGGCTCAAGCTGACCGGCGATCTCTTCACGGCCGTCGCTGTCCAGAAACCAGGAAAGACGACGACGCGCGTTCAGGCGCAGATGGTGGTCACACTTGGGGCAGACGTTGTGGTGCCGCTCAAGCTCGGGCCGATAAAGGACAGCCTCACAATTGGGACATTTGCGCCACAGGCCGTCGGGGATGTTATTGCGACGATCGGTACGGGCAGTACGCCCCATTGAAGGAACAATCTTGTCGAGCCAGCTCATCGAAAAAGGGCTTCCATATCGTTGATGGTCAGTCTTTTGAATGGGCGCGCCGCAAAAGACACATGGCGCATCCACCCATTATCAATCATCGGCGGTGGCGAGGGCCAGTCCGGTGTATGTCTTCACCGACACTCTACCCTGCGACGGCCGTTATCGTTCGGGCGCTGCCGACAGATCATCGGCGCGGCGCGCCTGATCGATGAAACGTTTGATCAGGTCGTGATCCTTGAGACCGGCTTCGGCCTCCACGCCACCGGAGACGTCCACCCCGTAAGGGGCTATCCGGTCGATGGCGCTACCGATGTTGTCCGGCGTCAGCCCACCGGCAAGAATGATCGGCGCTGCCAGATCATGCGGTACCCGCGACCAGTCAAAGGTTTCACCGGTGCCACCCGGTACGCCGGGGCGCCAGGCATCCAGCAGCAGACCACGCGCACGATGATAGCGCGCGGCCTCCCGGGACAGGTCGATATCATCGCGCATGCGCAGCGCCTTGAGCCAGCTCATTCCGTAAATGTCGCACGCCTCGGGCGGCTCATCACCATGAAACTGAAGCATGTCCAGCCAGGACGCACAGCAGGTAATGAGATCGGGGTCCTGATCGACAAAAAGTCCGACCCGGGTCACGAAAGGCGGCACCCGGGCAGCAAGTTGCTCGAGGCGCTCGACCGTCAGTGCCCGCTTGCTGCCGGGCCACATGACAAATCCCAACGCGTCGGCTCCGGCCTTGACGGCGGCATCGACATCCGACTCTCGGGTCAGTCCACAGATCTTGATTCGGGTTCGCATTGACAGAGATCCTGATGATTACAGATGACCTGCCGGTTCACCGCGGTAGACCGGGCGCTGATAACTTGATGCAGGTAGCGTGCGGGCGCCGGTCCATTCACCGCTGAAATAAAGTTCTGCCGGACCCAGTGGCTCCGCCGGCAGCTCAAAGCGTGGATCATAGTACACATCCACGAAATGCAGGCCCCGGGCCGGCGCTGTCGCCTCGGAAACCGTGCGATCCCGGCCGTTCAGAATGTCTCGAGTGAGGGAGACATCGCGCCGGCCATCGCCGATGGTCAAAAGGACCCCGGCGACATTGCGCACCATGTGATGCAGAAAGGCATTGGCCTGAATATCGATGACCACAATGGGCCCTACCCGCATCACCTCTACAAAGTGTACATGACGCCAGGGCGTGCTGGATTGACAGCCGGCAGCGCGATAGCCGGAAAAGTCGTGCTCCCCCACCAGCACCTGCGCCGCTTCCTGCATGCGTCGTTCATCCAGCGGCGTGCGATGCCAGGTCATGTGCTCGGCATTCAGCGCCGGCGGCACAGGCTGGTTGAGGATCATGTAGCGATAGCGGCGGGCAAGACTTGAAAAGCGGGCATGGAAATCATGCGGCATGACACGTGCCCAGCGTACGGACATGTCTCGCGGCAGATGCACGTTGGTGCCCATGACCCAGGCTTTCAGCGTACGGGCACTGGTCGTATCGAAATGCACGATCTGACGGGTGGCATGAACACCGCTGTCGGTGCGCCCGCTGCACATGACCTCAACGGGTGATTGTGCGATGCGGGCCAGCGCTGCTTCCAGTGAGGCCTGAAGGGAAGGGCCATGACTCAGGCGCTGCCAGCCCTGATAGGCCGTGCCACGATACTCGAGGCCCAGCGCGATACGACCGCTGACGCGCTCGTTTTCATCCATTCGTGTAAAAAGGGACATGTGACTCGGTAATACAGAGCAGATCGGTTCAGAAAAGCATGCTTCCCTGACCGGGCCACCCTCATGCATAAATTGGGCGGGATCGATCACCAGCCACACGGGTCAGACATGGCGCAGCAAACGATCTGCATCGGGGCACTCATTATCCGCATCGAAGCCCCCGGATGCCACCTCTTCCAGCGCCCAGCTCCCCGGAAATCCGACGCTCGGCTCAACGACAGGATCGGTTCCCCTCTCACAGGTCACACGGGAGGCATGATACGTGGTGTCATCAACTGCCGATGATTCTACCGGCGCGTCATCGCTTGAAAGGGTCGTCAGCGACCAGACCGGCGCCAGCCCCGGCGTCTCCTCCACTGCCGCTGAAACCGATGGCTTTTGTCGTGCGATATGATGTTCGCCCTGCGCCTGCTCGCGATCACGAGCGGCTTCCATGGCCGCCAGCGCACGCATCAGCTGAATGTCGTTCGGATAGTGCTCAAGTCCTTCCTTGAGCATGGTGATGGCGTGATCGTATCGGTTATGCCGGTAAAAGACCTCGGCCTCGCTGCAGATCGCCTCGACCTGGGCACGACGGGCCGTCCAGACTTCATCCGTGACGCTGTTGTCTGCCGTGCCGTGCTCATTATCCATGTCGCCGTCAGCCACGGCGCGCTCCTGACCCGTGCCGCCCGAGGGTGAAAGCTCTGCCACGCTGACCAGACGGTAACGCTGCTGCCGCCAGCGGCGAAGACCGGCCCACATGCCTGCCAGCACCATCAGCAGCGCCGCGAGCAACCAGGTCCAGACAAAGCCGTGATCGCGATCGGTAACGGCGGGCTCGGGAACGGGAGTTACGGCGGCCTCACGAGGCATGATTTCCGGTTCCGGTACAGCTTTCGCCATAGCAGATTCTGGCGCACTGTCCGCCGTCACAGACTCCGGCATGGCAACATCGGCTGCCGTCACCTTCTGATCCAGTTGATCGAGACGGCTTTCAAGCTTCTGCTGGCGCGACGTCAGTGCCTGCCATTCAGCCTCGTCAGACAGTGTTTGATCAGCGGGCTGCACCCTGAGGGCGGCCAGTTCCGACAGCGTGGCCGACTGTGCCGTTTGAGCATCCTGCAGCTGCTGCTCGAGCTGACTCAATCTTGCCTCGAGCGCTGCCATACGCGAGCGCTCCGCTGCAGCGTTTGATGCGTCACGCGCTGGCGCGCTATCGGAGCGCTCCCGCATCGCATCCGCTACAGAAGCTTCCCGTGACGGGGCACTCTGCGAGCGAGCGGGTGACGTGGCAACGGGCGTCGTCTTCTGATTGCCTGCGGCCGAGGGCAGCAGGGTCAGCTGTGGTGTCAGTTCTCCCTGTGGCCAGCGAAGCGTCACGACCACATCCAGCCAGGGCGTGGCCAGTGGACGACTGCCGCGAACATCCAGATAGAGATGACCGGGACGACCATCAACGGCCAGTCGCAGGGTATCGGTATCAGCGCTTCGCACCACTTCCATCGCCTGCCAGCGTGCATTATCTGCAAGGCTGACCCGAATGTCGTCGGCGTGCAGATTACCGGTATTCAAAAGCGCCACCCGCGCCTTCAACGGCTCGCTGAAGCCTGACATGACCTCGGGTGTCCCAACTCCCAGCGCTTGTGCCGTGACAGACACCGACAACAGCACTGCGGTCAGTAGCGCGTGTTGCCACTTACGGTATCCGGGCCATCTGGCCATTACCCTCTCCTGTTTCATGACATAAAAAAAGGCGCCTCGATGAGGCGCCTTCAGGCATAACGATGACAGGGGGTCAGTGGCGCTCGACCAGCAGCGCCAGCATGCGTCGCAGCGGTTCGGCCGCTCCCCAGAGAAGCTGATCGCCGACCGTAAAGGCCGAGAGATACTCACCGCCCATGGCCATCTTGCGCAGACGGCCCACCGGCACATCGAGCGTGCCGGTCACGGCGGCAGGCGTCAGCCGTGCCAGCGTGGCGTCCTTGTCGTTGGGTACGACGCTGACCCAGTCGTTATGACGTGCAATTCGATCCTCGATCTCATCTATCGGCACATCACGGGTCAACTTGATCGTGAAGGCCTGAGCATGAGAGCGCATCGACCCGATACGAACGCACAGACCGTCCACTGGAACAGTGTTGGGCGCCATGCCGAGAATCTTGTTGCTCTCGACACCCCCCTTCCACTCTTCCTTGCTCTGGCCGTTGTCCATCTTCTTGTCGATCCACGGCAGCAGGCTGCCACCCAGCGGCGCCCCGAACTGCTCGATGGGGAAGTCACTGCCGCGCATGGTCTCGATGACCCGTCGATCGATATCCAGAATCGCGGACGCCGGATCATCCAGCTCGGCGCGCGCGGCATTGCCCACCATCGACATCTGATTGAGCAGCTCACGCATGTTCTGCGCGCCAGCGCCGGAGGCGGCCTGATAGCTCATGGACGTCATCCACTCAACAAGCCCGGCCTCGTATAGACCGCCCAGCCCCATCAGCATCAGGCTGACGGTGCAGTTGCCGCCGGCGAAGGTTTTATAGCCTTCTTCCAGACGCTGATCGATGACGCGCCGATTGACCGGGTCCAGCACGATGACCGTGTCATCAGCCATGCGCAGGGTGCTGGCCGCATCAATCCAGTAGCCTCTCCAGCCGGACTCGCGCAGCTTCGAATACACCTCGCCGGTGTAGTCGCCGCCCTGACAGGTCACGATCACATCAAGCTCGGCGAGCGCCTGAATATCAAAGGCATCCTTGAGCGGCGGTACGTCGACACCTACATCCGGGCCGGGCCTGCCCGCCTGAGAGGTCGTAAAAAAGACCGGCTCGATGTTTTTGAACCCGTCCTCTTCCAGCATGCGCTGCAGCAGCACGGAGCCCACCATTCCGCGCCAGCCGACAAATCCGGTCCTCAACATTGCGTGTTCCCCTGTTGTGATAAGTGATTGATCCGGGTTTCATCTGGCTCGTCCTGCGACGCCAGCGCCTGAGCAAGGCGTGGATGCAGACGCGCCATTTCAAGACTGTCCAGATAACGGCCATGGCCAAAGGAGACCCCGCGACTGAGGCCCTCCCGTACAAAGCCATGACGCTCGTAAAGCTCGATTGCCCTTTGATTGTGGCTGTACACGCCAAGGCTCAGTCGCGTGACGTTGAGCCAGTCATCCGCCAGTTCGATGGCCGCCTTCAAGAGCTGACTGCCCGCGCCCTGACCGGCGATATCCGGATGGACGCTGAGCCCCAGCGTGCGCACATGCGCCACTCTGGGCGAATCACTGACAGGATGCAGCCAGATCAGCCCCAGCGCCCTTTCCGGCTGCTGCGGATCGCAGGCACACAAAAAGACATGACGTCCTGTTTCGCCACGCTCCAGAAAGGTGCGCCAACGCTCGACGCCAGTCCAGGGCAGTTGCATGGTGCAGGGATAGACTTCATCACGGTTGAAGATGTCGGTGACCGCTTCAGCGTCGCCGACTCCGGCGCGGCGGATATGCCAGCGCCCGTGCGATGGCGGCATGTTCCCTCCTGTCGAGAAAAGGCGATGCCATTCAGTCTACCCGGGCCATTACCGGAGACGCCACTCGATGCCCGTCGCCACGACACGGACAACGGCAGCAAGCCTGCCGACTCGTTGCCGTCGGCAGGCGCAGCGCCCACCATCATTGAGCGCTATCGAGCATGTCAGGCAGCGTTGAAAGCGGTGAGCACCGCGTCACCCATCTCTTCGGTCGTGACCTGGCGCGTGCCGGTATAGGCGATATCTGCCGTGCGCAGGTTCTGATCCAGCACGGCGCCCACCGCCTGCTCGATACGCGCGGCCATATCGGCCTCGTTGAGGGAGTAACGCAGCATCATGGCCACCGACAGGATAGTGGCCAGCGGGTTGGCCAACCCCTGTCCGGCAATGTCCGGCGCGCTGCCATGGCAGGGCTCGAACATGCCCTGACCGTGCTCGTTGAGCGAGGCCGATGGCAGCATCCCGATCGAACCGGTCAGCATGGCGGCAGCGTCAGAAAGGATGTCGCCAAACATGTTGCCGGTCACGATGACATCGAACTGCTTCGGCGCACGCACCAGCTGCATGGCGGCGTTGTCGACGTACATGTGCGACAGCTCGACATCCGGATATTCCGGCGCCAGCTCGTTCATGATATCGCGCCACAGGATAGTCACTTCCAGCACGTTGGCCTTGTCAACGCTGCAGAGCTTCTTGCCCCGCTTTTGCGCCATCTCGAACGCCACACGGCCGATGCGGCGAATCTCGTGCTCGTCATAGATGTAGGTGTTGTAGCCGTAGCGCGTGCCGTCCTCGCGGGTTTCACGTCCGCGCGGCTGGCCGAAGTAGATACCGCCGGTCAGCTCGCGCACGATCATGATATCAAGGCCTGACACCACTTCCGGCTTGAGGCTTGAGGCCTCCACCAGCTGGGGATACAAAAGCGCCGGACGCAGATTGCCGAAAAGGTTCAGCTCCTTGCGCAGAGCCAGCAGGCCCTTCTCCGGTCGCTTGCTGATATCGGGCATGGTGTCCCACTTCGGACCGCCCACGGCACCGAGCAGAATGGCATCGGCTGACTTCGCCTTCTCCAGCGTTTCCGGTGCCAGCGGCACGCCGGAGCGATCAATTTCGGCACCGCCGACCGGCGCCTCTTCGATATCGATATCAAGGCCCTCGTCGCGACAGGCCTCCAGTACGCGGCACGCCTGCCGGGTAATTTCGGGGCCGATACCATCGCCCGGCAGTGCGAGAATACGTTTTGTCATGAACCAGATTCCGTTGACGCCATCCCTGACCGGGCATGCCGCTTTTGTAACGTAAGAAAATCAGGGGTGTCGACACCTGGCCGCTCCCCCGATGTCTGTCAGGCCATCACTTCAGGCCTGATTGGCTGCCTCGCCACGAAACAGCCAGGGCTGAGTCGCGCGATGTCGCGCTTCAAATTCGCGAATGGCCTCAGAGTTATCGGTCAGCGTCAGGCCGATATCATCCAGTCCGTTTTCAAGGCAGTACTTGCGAAACGGATCGACCTCAAAGTCGATGGTCTCGCCGTCCGGGGTGGTGATCGTCTGACCAACCAGATCAACGTCCAGACGATACCAGGCGGTCTGCTCGACAGCGTCGAACAGGCGATCGACCGTGGCTTCATCAAGCTGGATCAGCAGCAGCCCGTTCTTGAAGGCATTGTTGAAAAAGATATCGGCAAAGCTTGGCGCGATGATGACGCGAAAGCCGAAGTCTTCCAGCGCCCAGGGCGCATGCTCGCGCGAACTGCCGCAGCCGAAGTTCTTGCGGGCCAGCAGCACGCTGGCATTCTCATAGCGCGGCTGATTGAGCACAAACTCCGGGTTGATGGGCCGCTTCGAGCAGTCCTGTCCCGGGTAGCCCTCGTCGAGATAGCGCAGCTCATCGAACAGATTGGGGCCGAAGCCGGAGCGCTTGATCGACTTGAGAAACTGCTTCGGGATGATCAGGTCGGTATCGACGTTGGCACGATCCAGCGGCGCGACCAGACCCTTTTGGCGTACAAAGGCTTTCATGGTGATTTCCCTGATAATGGCATGGACGAGCGCTTAGAGACCGGCAGCACGCCGGGTCGGCACGGGCGTGTCAACGAACTCGCGGACATCGACAAAGTGGCCGGCCACGGCAGCGGCGGCCGCCATTGCCGGGCTGACCAGATGCGTACGCCCACCATAGCCCTGACGCCCTTCGAAGTTGCGATTCGAAGTCGAGGCACAGTGCTCACCGGCCCCCAGCTTGTCGGCGTTCATCGCCAGACACATGGAACAGCCTGCTTCGCGCCATTCGAAACCGGCCTCACGAAACACCTGATCCAGCCCTTCCTGCTCGGCCTGGCGCTTCACCAGCCCGGACCCCGGTACGACCATCGCCTGCTTGATGGTGCCGGCGACCTGACGTCCCTTGACCACGGCTGCCGCCGCCCGCAGATCCTCGATGCGCGCATTGGTGCACGACCCGATGAAGACGCGATCCAGCTTAATGTCGGTAATCTTCTGGCCGGCATGCAGTCCCATGTACTCGAGCGCGCGAGTAATGCCGCGACGCGTCGTGTCATCGGCTGCCTGCGCCGGGTCGGGCACGCTGTCATGAACGCCCACGACCATTTCCGGACTGGTGCCCCAGCTGACCTGCGGCTCGATGGACGCAGCGTCCAGTGTGACCACCTTGTCGAAAGCCGCATCGTCGTCGGACACCAGCGAGCGCCAGTTGTCGACCGCGGCGTCCCACTGTTCCGGCGTCGGCGCAAAGGGGCGACCCTTGACGTAATCGATGGTGGTGTCATCAACCGCCACCAGCCCGACACGGGCACCCGCCTCGATCGCCATGTTGCAGATCGTCATGCGACCTTCCATGGAAAGGTCACGAATCGCGCTGCCGGCGAATTCGATGGCATAGCCCGTACCGCCCGCGGTGCCGATTTCGCCAATGATGGCCAGCACGATGTCCTTGGCGGTGACGTGAGGGCCAAGCTGACCTTCCACGCGCACCTGCATGTTTTTCATCTTGCGCTGAATCAGGCACTGGGTCGCCAGCACGTGCTCGACCTCGGACGTACCGATACCGTGGGCCAGTGCCCCGAAGGCTCCGTGCGTCGCGGTATGGGAATCCCCACAGACCACCGTCATGCCAGGCAGCGTCGCGCCCTGCTCCGGCCCGATGATGTGCACGATGCCCTGACGGACATCGTTGATGCCGAAGGTCTCGATGCCAAAGCTTGTGGTGTTGTCGTCCAGCGTCTGGACCTGGATGCGCGAGACGTTGTCCTCGATGCCCTCGATCCCGGCGCTGCGCTCCTTCAGCGAGGTCGGCACGTTGTGGTCGGCGGTGGCGATATTGGCATCAATGCGCCAGGGACGACGATTGGCCAGGCGCAGTCCTTCAAAGGCCTGCGGCGAGGTCACCTCATGCAGTAGATGGCGATCGATATAGATCAGCGAGGTGCCGTCATCGCGACTGGATACCAGATGCGATGCCCAGAGCTTGTCGTAAAGCGTCTGTGCCGCCATGTCATCTCTCCTTGCGCCCGGGGCGCGCGTTCAGGGTCCATGGTGCTCTGGAGCTCTTGTTGTATCGGGAAGGCTCATCAGCACCGGTATGGCACCTACATTACGCCGCGATGTACCATGAAAGCAATTCATCCTATTCATGGTATACATTCCCCGGAGGAATCGATGGAAACCGAGAGCCTGCGCGCCTTCGTGGCCGTCGCCGAGTGCGCGTCGTTTTCGCTGGCCGCCGAACAGATTCACCTGACCCAGTCCGCGGTCAGCAAGCGTATCGCCACGCTGGAGGCGCAGATTGATGCGCGACTCTTTGACCGCATCGGCCGTCGTATCGGCCTGACCGAAGCGGGCCGAACGCTGCTGCCCCGCGCCCGGCAGATTCTGGGGCTTTTCGAGGACACCCAGCGGGCGCTGACCAACCTGAGCGGCACGGTACGCGGCCAGTTGAGTCTCGCCACCAGCCACCATATCGGGCTCCATCGGCTGCCGCCGGTACTGCGACACTACACCCGGCACTGGCCCGATGTACGACTGGACATGCAATTCATGGATTCCGAACAGGCCTATCAGGGCGTCTCGGACGGTTCACTGGAGCTGGCGCTGGCAACCCTGGCCCCGCAGACGGCAGAACCGCTGGTAGCCACTCCGCTTTGGGTCGACAAGCTCTGTTTTGTCTGCTCACCGGATCACGCCCTCGCCCGGGAATCCACGCTGAGCCTGTCACGGCTGAGTCAGATCGAAGCCGTGCTGCCCGGCGAGCAGACTTTTACGCGCGCCATGGTGGTCAATACCTTCGCCCGCGAAGGGCTCGACGTCAGCGTCGCCATGTCGACCAACTTTCTGGAGACTCTGAAGATGATGGTCAGTATCGGACTGGGCTGGAGCGTGCTGCCGGAAACCCTGATTGACGACAGCGTGCATCGACTCGAGATCGATCACCCACCAATCGAGCGACCGCTGGGCTATCTCTTTCATGAAAACCGGACGCTTTCCAACGCCGCCCGCGCGATGATTGATCTGCTTGAAGCCTCTCGCGATACACCTGAACGCCTCTGAGGCGCGTTTGCAGGGCGTAAAAGTTGCATCGAGACGCCCGTCGTGATGCCATCACAGCCAGCAGAAAAACCTGCTCACCAAAACGATAATCCGACCAATAACAACACAACATCCTGCAAGGAATGATCATGTTCAACCCTTCCATGCCCCTCGTGTGGCGGACGAACCTGCACGCGTCCGTCATGCCCTGCGCCCTGATCGCAACTGCCCTGCTGCTGCCCCTGTCGGCTCATGCCGAACAGCAGAGTGCCGAGGGACAGGCCGCCTCGGGCGAAACCGCCAGCTACGAAGCCACCGACGACTCACCGCGCAGCGCCTATCTCTCTGACTGGTATAACCAGAACGTCACCGTTATCGGCAGCAAGAACATCCGTTTCGGGCCGCAGCAGATTGACGACATCTATCTGGAATACGAATTTTTCGGCCGCAAGGGACCGCTGGATCTCTACGGCTATATCGACATGCCCAAATTCTTTGGCATCGGTAATGCCGCCGACAGCGGCATCTTCGATAACGGCTCGCCGATCTTTGCCGAGATCAAACCAAGGCTGTCTCTCAATGATCTCAGCGGGCGCGATCTGAGTCTGGGACCCATCAGCGAATGGTATCTGGCGGCCAACTGGATTTATGACTGGGGGCACAACAGCGACAATCGCCAGAACACGCTCTATACCGGCCTGGGCAGCGATATCGAGACCGGCACACCACTGGATGTGTCCTTCAACTTCTACGGCAAGTATCAGTGGGAAAACTACGGCGCCGATAACGAAAACAGCTGGGATGGCTATCGCGCGCAGCTCGAGTACAGCTATCCGCTGGCAAGCTTTGATAACGGCGCCAGCCTCTTCTATGCCGGCTTCACCAACTATGACTTTGGCTCGGATCTCGGTGATGATAATCCATCGCGCACCAACGAATCGGTGGTCGCCACCAATGCCTTTGTCTATTCGTTTACGCACCTGCGCTTTCTGGCCGTGGCCCGCTATTTCCACAACGGCGGCCAGTGGAACGATGGCAGCACGCTGAACTTCGACGAAGGCGATTTCAGTGTACGCAGCACCGGCTGGGGCTATTACTTCGGGGTGGGCTGGCAGTTCTGATCCTGCCCGATACGCCAGAGGTCTGATACGCTTGAAAAACAAGGGGCCGGTCATGTGACCGGCCCCTTCGTGTTGACTGACGCTGGCGCGACATCAGCTGCCCTGCTGATACCACTGCGGATCGGCAACATGCTGAAAGCTGCCGTGTTCCATGGTGACCGACGGGCTCGGGCAGCGCGGTCGACCGGCCTGGCGTGCTGGAATCCCGACCACGGTCGTATGCTCCGCCACGCGCGCCAGCACCACGCTGCCGGCGCCGATCTGCGCGCCGTGACCGATCTCGATATTGCCCAGCACGGTGGCTCCGGCACCGATCAGAACGCCACTGCGCACCTTGGGATGGCGATCGCCGCTCTCCTTGCCGGTTCCGCCAAGCGTCACGCCCTGCATGATCGAGACGTTATCGCCCACCTCGGCGGTCTCGCCGATCACGATACCCGTGCCGTGATCCAGCATGACCCCATGACCCACTCGACAGGCCGGATGAATATCGATACCGAAAAGACGCGTGGTGCGGTGATGAATCGCCCGCGCCAGCATGAATCGCCCGTCATGCCACAGGGCATGGGCAAGACGATGCGCCTGTAGCGCCTGAAAGCCCTTGAGATAAAGCAGAACGGGCAGATATTTACTGCTGGCCGCATCACGCTCGATAACAGCGCTCATATCGCGCGCTGCCGTGGTGACCAGCGACGGATGTGCCTGATAGAGCGACTGGAAACAGCTTTTCAGGTCATCAACCGACAGCGTTCGATCGGCCAGCGTCGAGGCCATGACAGTGGTCAGACAGCCCTCGAGACAGGATTGCGACACCACATGGCGTTCAAGCATTTCTGCCAGCAGTGGCTCACTCCGGGCGGCAGCAACCGCCTCGGCATGCAGCTGATCGAACATGCTGGCCTGCGCACTGAGTTCATGTGACATATCGCTTCTCAAGGATATCGTCTCCACAGGGGAATGTGTCCAATCGCCCATCCTGGGCCCTTTTCACGGCCAATAGAGTAACCCGATGTAATTTTTTGTGCCTGCGCTGTTTTGGCCGGCGCGCGTTTCAACACAATGGCCTGAATAGTGCGAGCATCAGTCACGAGGCTCATCGGGTGCGAAACGTCATCACGTCTGCCGGACAGCAAAAGGCCCGCCATGGGCGGGCTCGCAGGCTTGCCGACGTGAACCAGCCAAAAAAGAGACGGCCGGTCAGCTCTGAGCGTCAGGCGTCTGACACTGTTCAAGCCGCGGTGTGTCGACGCTGACCTCGCCGTTCTGACCACGCTGGCGCAGCAGGTGATCCATCAGAGTCAACGCCATCATGGCCTCTGCAATTGGCGTGGCCCGAATGCCGACACAGGGATCATGACGCCCTTTGGTGATCACCTCGACCGGCTCGCCATGCACGTCGATCGAACGGCCGGGCGTGGTAATGCTGGAGGTCGGCTTGAGTGCCAGATGCGCCACGACCGGCTGCCCGGTCGAAATACCGCCCAGCACGCCGCCGGCATGATTGGAGAGAAAACCTTCCGGCGTCATCTCGTCACGATGCTGGCTGCCGCGCTGGGCAATACTGTCAAAACCCGCGCCAATCTCTACGCCCTTGACCGCATTGATGCTCATCAGGCCATGCGCCAGTTCGGCATCAAGGCGATCAAAGACCGGCTCGCCCAGGCCGACCGGAACTCCGTCAGCGACCACGGTAACCCGGGCACCTACGCTGTCCTGGTCGCGACGCAGCTGATCCATGAAGGCTTCAAGCTCCGGTACGCGTGCCGGGTCCGGGCAGAAAAAGGGATTGTCATTGACACCGCCCCAGCTCTTGAAGTCAATGCTGATGGGACCAAGCTGGCTCATGTAGCCGCGCACGGTGATGCCCCTTGCCGCCAGATACTTTTTGGCGATCGCTCCGGCGGCCACGCGCATGGCCGTTTCACGCGCACTGGAACGTCCACCGCCGCGATAGTCGCGAATGCCGTACTTGTGGTGATAGGTGTAGTCGGCGTGCGCCGGGCGGAACTGGTCCTTGATCCTTGAATAATCCTTCGAGCGCTGATCAGTGTTTTCGATCATGAGCCCGATCGGCGTGCCGGTGGTGACCCCCTCGAAGACCCCGGAGAGAATGCGCACCTCATCGGCCTCGCGACGCTGCGTGGTATGACGCGAGCTGCCGGGACGACGACGATCCAGATCCGCCTGCAGGTCCGCTTCACACAGCGGCAGCCCCGGAGGGCAGCCGTCCACGATGGCGCCCAGCGCCTCGCCGTGGCTCTCTCCGAAGGTAGTCAGCGTAAAAAGTTTGCCGAAGGTATTACCGGACATGTTGTGTTCCTGATAGTGCGACGTACCGGCCGGTTCCCCGGGCGTACGACAGATCAAAATTCAAATCAGCGCCTGCCAGCCCCGTCGCTCAGCGCGACAGCACTGTTGCCCACTCATCCAGCTGAACCGCGGTCAGCGCAAACACCCCGTGACCGCCGCGGGCGAACTCGAGCCACAAAAACGGCACTTCCGGCCAGGTCTCGATCACATGACGCTCGGAATTGCCGACCTCCACGATCAGCACACCGTCGTCGGTGAGATACTCGCGGGCTTCGCGCAGCATGCGCCGCACCAGATCAAGGCCGTCATGGCCGGCGCCCAGCGCCAGCGTCGGCTCGTGGTTGAACTCGGCAGGCATACCGCTTAGATCGCCGGCGTCCACGTAGGGCGGATTGCTGACAATCAGGTCAAAGCGCTGCCCGGCCACCGGCGCGAAAAGATCACCGGCCACCGCTTTTACGCGATCCCCCACATCATGACGGGTAATGTTGCTGCGTGCCACGTCGATGGCGTCTTCGCTGAGATCCGAGAGCATGACATGGGTAGTCGGCATCATCATCGCGGCAGCGATACCGATACAGCCCGACCCGGCACACAGATCCAGCATGTGTGCCGGGTCGCGCTCGTCAAACCACAGATCAAAACCGGATTCGATCAGCTCGGCAATCGGTGAGCGTGGAATCAGCACGCGCTCGTCGACATTGAAGGCAAAACCGGCGTAGAAGGCTTCCCCCAGCAGATAGGGCAGCGGGCGCCGCTCGGTGGCGCGCGCGCGCAAAAGCGTCATGATGCGCAGGCGTTCGATGCGCAGCACCCGGGCATCGATAATGGCCGGGTCGACATCATGAGGCAGGCGCAGCGCGCCCAGCACCAGAGCCACGGCCTCATCCCAAGCACTATCCGTACCGTGCCCGTAATACAGGTCATGAGCATTGAAGACGCTGACCGCCAGGCGCAGATAGTCACGCACGGTGATCAGCTCATCGATCAGGGTGTCATCATCCAGAGAGAGGGGCGCAGCGGCGGGTACAGGCATGCGGGCAGAAACGTCGCTCATGGATGCGGCGGCCTTGTCGAAAGTGGATCAAATGAAGAAAGGCCAAAAGTGTACCCGTTATCCAGAGTGCGCGCATCGGTGCAAACCTGCACATCAGGACCTGATTCCCTATAATCAGCGGCTGAACTCACGACGTCGACGCCACCATCAGCATGACGGGCAACAACATTACCCAGTGGAGACAAAGGCATGGCCGGTAACCGCCCCCCTGACGATGACGATCGAACTGCCTTTCGCGAGGCCATGCAGGGCAGCGACATTCGTCCCGTGCATCATGACCGCGCCGACGTCGGACGCAAACCTCAGCGCGAAAGCCTTCGCCATCGCCGCGAGGCCGCCGCCAGCAGCGGCAATACGATAACGGCCCCCTCTTCGCGCACCTCCGACGGCCGCGTCGATGCGGTACGTCCGTCAGAAGCGCTCATGTTTGCCCTGAACGACCTGCCCCATCGAACGCTTGTCCAGCTCAAGCGCGGCGCGATTGCCTGGCAGGCGGGCCTGGACCTTCACGGCTACGATATCGAGCAGGCCCGGGGCGAGCTCGAGGCCTTTCTGCAGGAGGCCCGAGCCAATCAGGCACGCTGCGTCCTGATCGTTCACGGCAAGGCGTGGTCGGGTGCGGCGCGCTATCCGGTCATCAAGAGTCACGTCAATGCCTGGCTGCGGGAGCTTCCCGAGGTGCTGGCCTTTTGCTCGGCGCAGGATCGGGACGGCGGCACCGGCGCCGTCTATGTACTGCTGCGCCGCACGCGTGAGGATTACGCCACACCGTAGGCCCCGAGAATCGCGGCGGCCACGCCGGCCACACTCTGAGGCTCGAGGTGAAGATGGTGGCCTCCGGGCAGACGATGAGTGGTCAGCGTGGTCATCTCATGACGCACTCCTTCCCGATCCAGATGGTCCCCGACAATGCCGTTATCCGCCTCGATCAGATCGACCGGGGCGCGAATGGCCAGCAGCATGTCGCGGGACTGCTCGGGTGTCAGCTTGACCTGCGAGGGCCGCAGCAGCCGTGGATCGGTGCGATAGCGCACCCGGGTGTCATCCTGCATCAGACTGCGAGCGATCAGGGGCTCGGCAGTATCATGATCCAGTGGCGTGACAGCGCCCACGACGCGCGCTTCCAGCGCGGCTTCAAACGAGGCGTAGGATGGCGGCGGCGACAGCGGCCGGCGCACGCCCAGCACGCCGTTGCGCAACTGACGCGTGGATTGATCGACCGCAGTCGTCAGCGCGCCGATGCCATCAATCAGCCACAATCTTTCAATACGCTCGGGCAGTGCGGCCGCCAGCAGACAGGAAACACAGGCGCCCAGCGAATGCGCCAGCAGCGTGGCCCGTTGGATACCCAGATCGTCGAGGGCATCCAGCACGTCGTGGATATAGTCCCACAGGGCATAATCGGTGCCCCGGCCCAGCCACTGCGATTTACCATGACCGGCAAAGTCGATCGCCACGATTCGGATATCAAGCTTTTCCACCAGCAGTGGCGCCAGCCGGGTGAAGGTTGCGGCGTTGTCCAGCCAGCCATGCAGGGCCACCCAGGTCGGTGCATTTTCCGGTAGCCCTTCCCGCTCCCATACCAGACCGGCCAGACGGTTATCGGCCAAATGGCACTCTCGCGGTCTTGCGCTCATCCTGCTCGCTCCATCATTTTCAAACCTGCGACAATACGACGACCGACAACACGATGCACGTTCTGCCGGCATGTCCCCTGCCGTTGATCCCTGACATTGATCCGGGCGCCATGGGGTTGCCATCTCGTGACAGCGTGTCACGGATTACGCCGGGTCGCCCGAAGGGGCCCCGGCGCGTATAATGGATTGCCTGAATCTCATCCATCTCCGGAGCCCTGCATGCCCGACGCTTCCCGCCGTCTGCGCAATCGTCTCTTTCTTGCCGTGGTGCTGGCCGGTCTGATCGCCGGATTTGCCACGCTCTAGCGTTCCTTCAAGACATCCCTGTCCATCGGTTTTCTTCATGAGCGTCCCTCACGGGACGTTGTTGTGAAGACGCCATAATCTCATGGCCCCCCGCCGCCATACGGTATCCCTGCATGAGCCCGTCTGCCCTTTTTGCCGAAACCCTCAGCGTGACCTTTCCTGTCTTTGCCATGGTACTGCTGGGGGTGGCACTCAAGCGCCTCAAATGGATCGACAGCGCTTTTGTGAACACCAGTTCAGCACTGGTATTTCGCGGCGCCATGCCCACCCTGCTCTTTTTGTCACTGGTCGATGCGGATATGTCGCAGGCGATCATACCGGACCTGATGGCCTATCTGGCGCTGGCGACAGTCGCGAGCTTTCTACTGATCTGGTGGTGGGCAACAAGACGGGTCGCCTTTGAGGATCGAGGCGTCTATGTGCAAGCGGCCTTTCGTGGCAACGGCGGTATTATCGGACTGGCGCTGGCGGCCAGCATGTATGGCCATTTCGGTCTCTCCACCGGCAGCGTACAGGTGGCGACCATCATTCCTCTTTACAACGTGCTGGCCGTCATCGTGCTGGCCTGGTACCAGCCTCAGGCCAGAACCGGCTGGCGCAGCATCGTGCTCAAGATTGTCAAAAACCCGCTGATTCTTTCTGTAGTGGCAGGACTGTCCTTTGCTGCCAGCGGGCTGGCGCTGCCGGGCTGGCTGCACACCTCGGGTGAGTATTTTGCCAATCTGGCCCTGCCGCTGGCATTGATCAGCATTGGCGGCACCATGTCAATGACCACCATTCGCGAGGCCAGCGGCGCGGCACTCGGCGCCAGCCTGATCAAGATGGTCTCGATGCCGGCCGTGGCCGTACTGGTGGCCTGGCTGGTGGGCTTTGAAGGGCGCGAGCTGGTCCTGCTCTTTCTGTTTCTGGGCAGTCCTTCCGCTGCTGCCAGCTTTGTCATGGCCCGTGCAATGGGCGGCAATGCACGACTTGCCGCCAATACGGTCGCCATCACAACGCTTGCCAGCAGCGTCACTATCACACTGGGCGTCTTTATCCTGCAGATCACCGGTCTGGCGAGCTGACATGCCCACCATTGTGGCGTGCTTCAACGCTAGATAAGCGCCGCGGTGGACGGTGTCACATGGCGCATCAGCGTCGCACAGCCGGCGGCCCATACCTGCGCTTCCAGCTCGATCACATCTGCTGTACCCATCGGCAGGCGAGCATTGGGGCTGCCGTCCACCAGCTGACCGACCAGCTCCGCAACCAGCGGCATATGACTGACAAACAGCCACGGGGCGTCATCCTCACGAGGATCGACGTTATGGGTCAGCCAGTCGATCAGGGTGGCCGGTGGCGCATCGGGCGTCATGATCGGCAGTGTCATGATGTCATCCACGTTCAGGGCGCGGCCGACGATGCGGGCACTCTGCTGCGCACGATCATAGGGGCTGGCCACGATCTTCAGTCGATGCCCCGCCTCGCCCATGACCGAGGAAAACCAGTCAGCGATGCGCGCCACCTCCTGTTGCCCGGTCATGTCCAGCGGCCGATGTGCGTCGGGCGTTCCGGAAGCGGCTTCACCATGGCGCATGATATAGATTTTCATGTTGGGATATCCCTGGCTGCGGTTTGCTGCTGAGCACGCCGCGTGTCCTCTCGCGGCAGCGTGAATTCAACGTCACTGCTTTGTTCACTGCGCATGAGCGCCGTGGCCATGTCGCGCGGTGCCACCCCTTCAAACATGACCCGATAAAGCCCGGTCGCCAGCGGCATGTAAATATTGTCCTGCTCGGCACGTCTGACCACCAGCGAGACGGTATTGACCCCTTCGGCCACCTGCCCCAGCGCGGCGGTAGCTTCCTCAAGCGTTCGCCCCTCGCCCATGGCGTAACCGACCCGATAGTTGCGCGACAGATTCGATGAACAGGTCACGATCAGATCGCCGACACCGGCCAGGCCAAGAAAGGTCATGGGACTGGCGCCCTGAGCGACCGCAAAGCGGCTCATTTCGGCCAGCGCCCGGGTAATCAGCATGCTGCGGGTGTTTTCGCCCATCCCCAGCGCGGCTGCCATGCCGACCGCAATGGCATAAATGTTCTTGAGCGCACCGCCCATCTCAACACCATAGCGGTCATTGCTGGCATAGACACGAAAATGATCGCACGACAGCGCCGCCTGCACGCGTGACCGGGTCTGCTCGTCGTTGCTGGCGATCACGCTGGCGCTCAAATGGCCCTGGGCAATTTCAGCCGCCAGATTGGGCCCGGAAAGCACGCCAATGTGGGCACTGCGGGTTTCCTGTTCCAGAATCTGGCTCATGAGAAGGAAGGTATCGGTCTCGATGCCCTTGGTCGTGCTGACCAGAATGGCCTCCCCTGCAAAATGGGGCGCTGCCTGACGCACCACCTGGCGAAAGCCTCCGGAGGGAATGGCAATCAGGACCAGCCGAGCCTCTTCCAGCACCCAGGCCAGATCGTTGGAGGCCACTACCTCGGGATGGATGTTGAAATCGGGCAGGTAGCGATGATTGATATGGTGGACGTTGACATGGTCCACCAGCTCAGCATCGCGCATCCACTGGCGAACCCTGGCGCCGCCTCTGGAGGCGATACTGGCCAGAGCCGTACCGAAGCTGCCACCTCCCAGCACGGCCACCGGCGGCACACGAATATCGTCTGTACTGACCTGCGGCTGATGCTCGACTGCCATGGAGAATCCTTGTTGATCGACGAGGGTCGGGCTTTAGTGTAACGCCTGTCAGGCCGTGCGGGTAACGCATGGTGCTGCCGGCTCGGATAGAATCAAGGGAGACAGGCCGGACAGGAGGGATATCCGATGACAACAGCAAGGGCACCAATGACAGTTTCAAGGGTCTCAAGCCTGAATCAATGACTTGCACCAATACACAAGGCAAGGAACATGAGAGCATTGAATCAATATTCACCCCTGCATTCGGAGGGCGCCGAGCTATCCATGCAACGTTCTGAACCGGAACCCAATCACATGAAGGTATTGTTTGTCGAAGATGATCTGTTGCTGGGCGACGGCGTGGAAACCGCTCTGCGCCGCGAAGGCCATCAGGTCACCTGGCTGACGGAAGGTGAAAGCGTGCTCGCGCACGTCGAGCAGGGTCAGACAGAAGCCGTCATTCTTGATCTTGGCCTGCCCGGCATTGACGGTATGGAAGTGCTGCGTCGCATTCGCGCCGCCCATGACATTCCGGTACTGATCCTGACCGCTCGTGACAGTCTCGAGGATCGGATCCAGGGACTCGACGCCGGCGCCGACGACTACGTGCTCAAGCCCTTTGACGTCGACGAGCTTCAGGCCCGACTGCGCGCCATCAGCCGCCGCCAGGGCGGACGGCCACAGCAGAGCATTCGAATCGGCCCGCTGCATATCGATCACGCCCGCCACGAAGTCAGCTGGAAGGACAGGCTGGTCAAACTCAGCCGGCGCGAATATACCCTGCTGCACGAACTGGCCCAGCACCCCGGCCAGGTCTTTACCCGCCCGCACCTGGAGAAGCTGCTTTACGGCTGCTGTGACGAGATCGAATCCAACGCGCTGGAGGTGCATATCCACCATCTGCGCAAGAAACTCGACAGCAATCTGATCGTGACCCTGCGGGGCATCGGCTACCGTCTGGACGACACGATCGAATGATCTCGATTCGCCGCTACCTGACACGTGCCGTCATGGGACTGGTTCTGCTGGGCGCCATTCTCTCGGGTCTGACGGCATGGCTGATCACGAAACATGAACTCGAGGAGATGTTTGACGCCCAGCTCTCCCAGTTCGGGCGTATCGTGACCGGCATGATCGATATCAACATGGATTCGCAGGACTACAGGGCTCTGGCGGATCGCCTGACGCAACCCAATCATGCCGCACGCTTTTACAGCATGGAAAACAGCGATGACGCGAGTCTCATCATGGATACGCAATCCATGACGGCACCGCGTCGCTTTCGCGAAGAAGAACGGCTTTTGTCACTCGGCTTCTGGAACAGTGACCTTACGCCACGCATGCTCAGCGCTGAATGGAACGATCGCGGCCCCTTCCCACCGCCTGAAAAAACCGGCTATCGCTGGGTCAATTATGACGGCGAGGAGTGGCGTGTTTTCAGTATCTATGACAAGGAGCATGGCGTCTGGGTCTCTACCGGACTGCGTGATGACTTTCAGGAAGAACTGGTCAACAAGATCCTTTTGGGTAATAGCATCCCCTTTTTGTTGATATTGCCGCTTTTAGGGATTGCCTTGTGGTGGGTCATTCGTCGCGGCCTGCGTCCGATTGACAACCTCTCGGCCGAGGTATCACGGCGCTATCATCAGGACCTGAGGCCGATCGAACAGAATCCCCCGCGCGAGCTGATAGGGCTTCGCGACTCTCTCAACGCTTTTATTGAACGACTGCGCATGGCGCTCGACCGCGAAAGACGCTTTACGGCCGATGCCGCTCACGAGCTGCGCACGCCGCTGGCGGGGCTGAAAATCCATCTTGACAATGCCCGGGCCAGCGAGCGGGACCATCAGAGCTCGCTGGACAAGGCACGCCAGGGCATCGAGCGTCTGCAGCGCGTGGTGGATCAGCTGTTGACGCTGGCCCGCGTGGAGCGCACGCCACAGCGCCAGCCGGACGTGGTCGATCTTTATCCGATCGCCTCTCAGCTTGCCGGAGAGATGTGGCCTCTGGCCGGCCATCGCCATCAGCAATTGGAGATGAGTGGAGTGGACTCACTCCGAGTGCGCGCCGATCCGACCGAGCTGGGAGTATTGCTGCGCAATCTGCTGGACAACGCCCTGCGCTATACGCCCGACGGCGGCACCGTGACGCTGCATCTGGGCGAGCACAATGACCAGCCGATGATTCAGGTCATTGATGACGGCCCGGGCGTGCCGGCCGATTCGCTTGAAAAGATTACCGAGCGTTTTCACCGCGCCAATCAGCGCATGACCGGCAGCGGTCTGGGCCTGTCGATCGTCAAGCAGCTAACCCAGCGTCAGAAGGCGTCAATGGTCATCGATAATCGCCAGCCACATGGCCTGATCGTCACCGTGACCTGGCCAGTACTGCAGGAGCCGTAATTCCTGCACTGCTGCCATCGCGGCCCTGCAGTCAGAAAACGAAAAAGTCGCCCTCGGGCGACTTTTTCATGAGCGGTGATGAAGGGCCATCATGCCGGGTCATCACTGTCCTGTACGCGCATTTCTTCAATCAATGGCGCATTGGTGCTCAAAAGCGACTGCAGCGCTGCCAGATAGGCATCACCACGGATCGAGTAGTTCTGTAATGAAGGAATCAATGCCAGTGCATTGACGTTTTTATCCTTGTCGCGCAGCGCGGCGCGGCGATCACGCAGCTTTTCATAGGCACGGTGAGTGTTGAGATTACGCATGTAGGCCTCGATCCCGTCATACACAGTGTCAAAGCTCTGATAGCCGCTGCCGGTACCTATCTGCTCCAGACCACAGCTATTGCCGAAGCAGCGCATGCCGAAAAGATTGTTGCCTTCGCGGGCAAAACGCGACGTCCCCCAGCCGGACTCTTCCACGGCCTGGATCAGCACCAGCTGAATCGGCACGGTGTCGACACGGGAAAGCAGCGAGGACCACTTGACGCTCTGCTCATTCTTGCAGCTCAGACCGTAGTCATTGCAGATGGACGCCAGACGCTTTCTTGAACCGGTCGTCCATTTGGGTTGATCACGCATGTGCAAAAGCCATTCACGATCGTTTTGAATCTCGTCGTTGGCTTTCTCGATCAGCGGGATCATGAGGTTGAAAAAGGCGATCTTGCGATCGCTGCCGGCGGCATGTTCGCGCAAATCCGGCATCTGGAAACTGGGCTTGCTGGTCTCAGCGTAAGAAGGTGTCAATACGCTGAAAATGGAGAGTGCAAGCACGAGCGTCAACGTCGTTAACGGGCGATGCGTTCGTGTCATGTGAGATGGGCTCGGTTTCAAAACAGGGTGGCAGGCTAACATGTTTTGCCTGCCATGTCGCCATCATCGACGAGATGAGGCGAACATCCGACATTGTGCTCAATCGTGCACAATGCCGGACAGAAGAAATACATTCACGACAGGCAATGACGGCCTGGTGCCGCCATCGCCCGGGGCGGGCTTTAGTGGGTCAGCATGGCGTTCAGGCGACGCACGTAAGCGGCCGGATCATCCAGCTGGCCACCTTCAGCGATCACGGCCTGATCAAACAGCACATGTGCCAGATCCGTGAAGGCCTCGCCTTCGCTGCTCTCGAGACGTGAGACCAGCGCATGCTCCGGATTGAATTCGAGAATCGGCTTGACCTCGGGTACCGGCTGACCGGCGGCTTCCATCAGACGACGCATCTGATAGCCCATCTCGTTTTCCGGCAACACCACACAGGCCGGTGATTCGGTCAGGCGATGCGTGACCCGCACTTCCTGTACCTGATCGCCCAGCGCTTCACGGAAACGCTCGGCCAGTCCTTCCTTGGCCTTCGCACTCTCCTGCTGCGCCTGCTTTTCCTCTTCGCTGTCGATCTCGCCCAGGTCCAGATCACCGCGCGTGATATCGACCAGCGATTTGCCATCAAATTCGGTGAGGTGCGTCATCAGCCACTCATCGATGCGATCTGACAGCAGCAGCACCTCGATGCCCTTCTTGCGGAAGATCTCCAGATGCGGGCTGTGACGGGCAGCATTGAAGCTGTCAGCGATGATGTAGTAGATCGTCTGCTGACCTTCCTGCATGCGCGAGATATAGTCGGCAAGCGACTGATCCTGCACGGCGCTGTCGGTATGGGTGCTGGCAAAACGCAACAGACCGCCGATCTTTTCACGGTTGCCGTGGTCTTCTGCCGGCCCCTCCTTGAGCACGCTGCCGAACTGGGTCCAGAAGTTCTGGTAGGTCTCGCTGTCCTTTGAAAGCTTGCCCAGCATATCGAGCGCACGCTTGGTCAGCGCGCCTTTCATCTTCTCGACCTGCGGGTCCTGCTGCAGAATTTCACGCGAGACGTTGAGCGACAGGTCGTTGGAGTCGACCACACCCTTCACAAAGCGCAGATAGAGCGGCAGGAACTGCTCGGCATCATCAATGATGAAGACACGCTGCACGTAGAGCTTGAGGCCACGCGCGCCTTCACGCTGATAGAGATCAAACGGCGCGCGCGAGGGCACATACAAAAGGCTGGTGTACTCGAGCTTGCCTTCGACCTTGTTGTGGCTCCAGGTCAGCGGATCGCTGAAATCGTGCGCGACATGCTTGTAGAACGCCTTGTACTCGTCATCGCTGACCTCGGTACGCGGACGTACCCACAGCGCCTGAGCCTCGTTGACCGTCTCCCAGGTCACGGTGACATCGGTGTCGTCTTCGCCTTCCTGAACGGTCGGCATGCGGACCGGCACTTCAATGTGGTCGGAGTACTTGCGCACCAGCGCCTTGAGACGATGCTCATCGGCAAATTCAAGCGCATCCTCCTTGAGATGCAGCACGATTTCGGTGCCATGCTCGGCGCGCTCGATATCAGCGATGGTGAACTCGCCCTCACCTTTCGAGCGCCACTCGACACCCTGATCCTGCGCGGTGCCGGCCAGACGCGTACGTACCACCACCTCATCGGCAACGATAAAGCCCGAGTAGAAGCCCACACCGAACTGGCCGATCAGGCGAGCGTCCTTTTGCTGCTCACCGGACATCTGCTTGAGGAACTCGGCGGTGCCGGACCTGGCAATGGTGCCCAGATTGGCGATCACGTCTTCGCGATTCATGCCGATGCCGTTGTCACGTACGGTGACGGTTCTGGCATCCTTGTCGAATTCGATTTCGACGCGAAGCTCGGGATCTCCCTCATAGAGGGCGTCGCTTTCCAGCGCCCGGTAGCGCAGCTTGTCACAGGCATCGGCACTGTTGGAAATCAGCTCACGCAGAAAGATTTCCCGGTTGGAGTACAGGGAATTGATCATCAGGTGAAGAAGCTGTTTGACTTCGGTCTGGAAACCGAGCGTCTGCTCTTGCGCACTCGTCATGGCAACGTTTCTCTTCTGACAATAATCAACAGGGTAAGGCACGCCGTGCGGCCGATTGCTCTAACCGCAACGTGCGGTGTGTTACCCGTTTATGGGGGAAGTTGCCGATTTTTCAAGAGAAACGGCCCCACATCGATCGATGCAGGGCCGCCGTCTGGAGAGGTCAACCGTTATGAGGCGGGCGAGTCGGCGCTCTCGCGCCAGCGGCGATAGACATCAAGCTCTTCATCGAGCTTGGCCAGCAGCCAGCCGCCGATGACGAGATCATCCAGAACTCCCCAGAAGGGAATGAAATCCGGGATCAGATCGATGGGGCTGACCATATAGACGATGGCCAGCGCCATCAGGCCCACTGCCTTTTTGGGCAGCGGCCGATAGCGCCCCTTGCGCCAGTCGTTCAGCATGGGAAAGAAGGTACGCAGCGCCTTGAAAATGCGCCAGTAGACGCGGCCACGGCCACGAATCAGACCGATGGGATTGAGTCGACCTTTTGCCATGGATGGGTACTCCGGATCAAGAATGCTGTTTTAAAAAGGCCGTTGTCATCGTGCGGGGTCAACGTCCCGGGAACTGAAGATCCCTTTGACGGGATCGTTAAATCCAGCTACCTGGATTAGTCTAGGCCCCCTGCGCGCAGTATGCCTGTGCCGGGCATGTTCATATCGGTGGCTGACAGGAGTTTTCGGGTGAGGTTGACGCAAAAATTAACCAGACGCTGGCTGGCCATGATGCTCGCCGCGGGACTTGCCACGCCGGCGCTGGCCGGTGACGAGCGCTTTAGCCAGGCCTTTGAGGCCGCTCGTGCCCAGCAGTGGGATCAGATCGATCACGACGCCATTCGCGGACACATACTGGAAGGCTACGTTGAATATCACGAGCTGAAGTCACGTCTGCCGGGTGTATCGCCATCAGTCGTCAATGACTATCTCGAGCGCTATCAAAACTCGGTGCTGTCAAAATGGATGCGCGGCGTGGCACAGGATGCCTGGGGACCGCGCCAGCAGTTCAATGATTTTCTCGCCATCAGTGATGGCGTCCCGGAAGGGACCACGCGTCAGTGCTGGTACTACAGGGCGCTCATGCCCGACCAGCCGCAGCGCGCAGCACTGGGCGGTCGTGAACTGTGGCTGGTCGGCCACTCGCAACCCGCCGCCTGCGATCCGCTGTTTGACCAGCTGCGGGCCAACGGCACCATCACCGGCGCCGACATCTGGGCCCGCATGATGCTGTCATGGCGAGCGGGAGAGGATGGCATGCTGCGCTACCTCCCGGATGAGCTGCCCGAGAACTGGCAGCCCCAGCGCGCCGCCTTCGAGCGCCTGCAGGGTGATCCCGGCAGCGTAACGACACTTCCCGACACCCTCAGCAATGACACACCGGGCATCGCCTCTCTTTATACCACCGCCATGGTACGCCTGATTCGACAGGATACTGCCCGGGCACTGTCCGCCTGGCGAGCGATCAAGTCGCGGATACCGCTGACCGATGAACAGCAGCACGATATCGAGCATGATCTGGCCTTTTACTCGCTGGTGCGGGATGTGGATGCCAATGCACAGTGGGCCGACGCCGCCACGGCGCAGCTGGGTGATCAGGATCTTTTTGAGCTGAGAACCCGCAAGGCGCTCGAGCATCGTCAGTGGCGTGAGGTCGCGGCATGGATCGAGCGCATGGCACAGGATGATCGCCGTGATGCTCACTGGCAGTACTGGCTGGGGCGCGCCCGAGAACAGCTGGGCGATGCAGACGGAGCGCACCGGGCCTGGCAGATTGCAGCCGGTCAGCGCAGCTTCTTCGGGTTTGCCGCTGCCGATCGCCTCCACCAGCCCTACGCCCTTCAAAACGAGCCGGTCACCATCGCCAGACACGATCTTGACGATGCCGCTGCCCTGCCCTCGATGCGCCGCATTGCCGCACTGTATCGCATCGACGAGCCGGGGCTTGCCCGCGCCGAATGGTATTACCTGATGGGGCATCTGCCCAAAGCGCAGCGCCCGACGCTGACGCAATATGCGCTCACCCAGCAGTGGTATGACCTGGCCATTTACGCCGCCATTCGCAGTGATCGCTGGGACGCGCTCGACTGGCGCTTCCCGCAGGGCTATACCGACCTTTTCCAGAAATGGGGCCAGCAACGCAATGTCGATCCATGGCTTCTCATGGCGCTGGCGCGACGCGAAAGCTCCTTCAATCCGCAGGCACAGTCACCGGTCGGCGCGCGTGGGCTGATGCAACTGATGCCCGGTACGGGACAGCATGTCAGTCAGCAGTTGGGGGTGCCCTGGCAGGGTGTCACAAGCCTTGAGGATCCTGACACCAATGTCATGCTGGGCAGCGCTTACATTCGTGACATGGCCGCACGCTACAGCGGCAACCGCGTTGCCGCAGCAGCAGCCTACAATGCGGGGCCCGGCCGTGTGGACCGCTGGCTGGCCGCCAGCGACGAGCCCTTTGATCTCTTCATCGAGGAGATTCCGTTTCGAGAGACACGCGAATACGTTCAGGCCGTACTGACCTATCGCGCCATCCTTGAAGGGCTTGCGAAGGGTTCTACTCAGGGCGTTCACATGATGACCGAGCATGAGCGAACGACTCGATACAACGGTGCCCTTCAGCGCTGAAGAACCTGCACGCCATATGCCAGGCAAGCGAGGGCCCTCCACACAGGGCCCTTTCTTTTTTAAAGCACAAGCCACATGGACAGCATGCCTGCAATAGCAACGGCCAGAGCTGTCAGGACAATCAGACCATCACGCGCAATCATGCCCAGCGCGATCAGCAGCAGCATGCCAGCCGGCAGCGCCGCTGCGAATGGCAACAGTTCCAGCGGTGCCATCGACAGACTCAACAGTGTGATCAGTACTGCCACCACACGTCGGGCAACGCTGGTATCCATAAACAACAGACGCGGCTTGAAAAGATACTCAAGGCGTCCGGCCCAGGGGTCGATGCGAACCACCAGGCGATGAAATCGATCGGCCCCGATGGATACCCTGCGCAGTCGCTCTGGCAACCAGGGATGAGTGCGACCGAATACCTGCTGAACAGCGACCAATGCCATGAACAGCCCGCAGGCGGTCGGGATACCCGGTATGGGACAGACCAGTGCCAGTAATGAAGGGATGATCAAAAGTGAGCCAAAACCGCGCGCTTCAAAGGTTGTCAGAATGTCATTGATACTGACATCGCTGCCTTCATGCCCTTCATCAAGGGTTGTTAACAGCTCGCGTAGTGTCGTGCCATTGCTCAAGATAAACCTCGGTGTCGGACTGGTGGATCACGGCATGTCCCCGGCGTCAGTGATCTGTCAATTATTCTGGTGCCTGAGATGACGTGTTCGTGTCGACCTCCAGACTGGACTCTGCCTCGATAAATATCCGCTTGATCTCGCGGTGCTGCTGCTTGAGGCTTCGATCAAGCTCGGCGATCACTTTTTCAAGTCTTTCAGCCGGCATTTGGCGATCAAAGCGCACGCTCAGGTTAACCAGTATGAAGTCCGGGCCCATATGCATGGTCAATACCTCGTTAACGGCCTCGACCTGGGGATGATTTCCCACGGTAGTACGAATATTGTCAACCACGCGGCGGTTGGCACTTTCACCAATCAAAAGCCCCTTGGTTTCGATGGCAAGCCATACTGCCGTACCCGCGAGAATCAAGCCGATGATGATGGAAGCCACGCCATCAAAGATCGGGTTACCAGTCACCTGACTCAGCCAGACGCCGCCCAGCGCCACGACAAGTCCCAGCATGGCAGCCGAATCCTCGAACAGCACCATGAACAGCGAGGGGTCCTTGCCACGCTGTACCGCCTCGACATACCCCCATTTACCCTTGGCCTTGCGAAAGCCGTGAAGTGCAAACAGCCAGGAAGCGCCCTCAAAGAGAATGGCCAGTCCCAGCACGATGTAATTGATCAGAGGCGATGACATGGGTTCGGGTGAGAGAATGTGGATCACCCCCTCGTAAAACGACACGCCGGCGCCGATCGCAAAAATCAGCAGCGCCACCACGAAGCTCCAGAAATAGATTTCCTTGCCATGACCGAACGGAAAATCACGATCCGGTGGCTTTCGTGCCCGATGCATCCCCAGCAGCAGCAGTATCTGGTTGCCGGTATCCACTACCGAGTGGATGCCTTCGGAAAGCATGGCCGAGCTGCCCGTAATGGCAGCGGCCACGAATTTGGTAATGGCAACCGCCAGATTGCCCGCCATCGCGGCGTAGATGACGGCTTTTGATTCAGAGGCCATGGTGGCGTCCTTTTTCGAAGACTAGCGCTCGCGCTGATGCTTGATCGACAACTGGTCGTTAAGGGTCCAGAAATCGTAGAGTACGCCCAGTAGAAACAGGCCACCGGTCAACAGATAAATGATGCCCGTGATCCACTTGCCCATGTACATGCGGTGAATACCCAGCGCGCCGAGAAAGGTCAACAGTATCCAGCTGACCGTGTAGTTTCTGCTGCCGCGCTGAAAGCGTAGATCAGCCTGACGATCCATGAGCGGGATTAAAAACAGGTCGATAATCCAGCCGATCAGGAAAAGACCGAAGGTAAAAAACCAGATCGTTCCCGTAATGGGCTTGCCGTAATAGAAGCGATGCGCGCCGGTAAAACCGAAAAGCCACAGCAGGTAGCCCATGAGCATGTTATGGGTACCTTGAGTGGCAGAAGCGTTATGAGCAGGAGCATGGTCGGGTGCAGACATGGCATTGCCTTTTAAAGGATTGAGTCTGCACCCGATATGGTGGCGGAGAATGAAACAGTCAATGTCGCAACGGCCAGCTGCCCGACATTACGTACATCTCTCCATGTTCAAAAGCCCCGAGATATCGCTCGAGTTCGGCATGACGCCAAACCCCATACGCTCATAGAGCCGGCGCGCCGGATTTTCGGCAAACACCTTGAGACGCATCTTCTCGGCACCGAGCGCCTCCTGCCGGGCGATCCAGTTCGTCAGCACATCGGCACCGATGCCCTGTCCACGCCATGGCGCCGCCAGGTGCAGCTCGCGCAGATAGTGAATACCACCCTCCGAATCCCAGGCAATCAGCCCGGCACGCTGCTCGTTACGCATGATAATGGCCGTCTCCAGCCGCACCCACTGCTCCCTGAAAAGCTGGCGACTGAAGACCATGCGACGCTTTTGCCAGTAGGGCGACATGGTTTCCTCGACCAGCTGCTGGGCAAAGCGCAGATCGTCGGTGTGATTACCGGGCCGCCAGTCCAGCGGCCACTGCGGCTGCGATGTCACCGCGCTCATGAGACGCCCAGCTCCCGAAGCCTTTCCTTGAGATAGCCGTCGGCGCTATAACGCTCGGAGAGCACTACCTCGGGTCGTGGATGCAGAAACAGCGGCAGCGACAACCGTGCGCGCTGCCGCGAGGCTCCTTCGGGATTGACAACCCGATGGGTGGTCGATGGGAAATAGCCGCTGGAGGCTTCCTGCAGCATATCGCCCACGTTGATAATCAGCTGACCCGGGTCACAGGGCACGGGCAACCATTGACCATCACGCCCCTTGACTTCGAGTCCTGCTTCGTTGGAGGCAGGCAGCACGGTAATCAGGTTGATGTCCTCATGCGCCCCGGCACGCACGGCGCCCGGAGTCTCCTCACCCTCAAGGGCCGGATAGTAGAGCACGCGCAAAAGCGTCTGATGGCTGTCGCGAATCATGCTGGAAAGCGACTCGCTGAAGCGTTTCGACACCTCCTCCGGGGTATTGGCTTCGATCCAGCCCAGCAGGGTGGTCGCCACTTCCTGAGCAATTCGATAGTACTCGTCGATATCGGCCTGCAGGCTTTCGGGCACCTTCGTCCCCGGGTAGATATGGAAGTACTCCTTAAGATCCTTCTGTGTCTGCCCCTTGGCCGTTTCAGAAACGCTGGCAGGAAAAAAACCGGCGTGGGTCGCGGGATCGAATCGCCACTGATGCTTGCCTTCATTTTCAAAAAAGGCCGTCCAGCCAGCGTAGATTCGCTCAACGAGCGCCTGCGGCACGGGGTGGTTACGCACCACGCCAAAGCCGGTCTCGCGCAGTGATTGCGTAAACTGCTGTGCCGCTTGCGGATTTTTATAATCGACGTTTTGAACGTTCATCAACCCTGCCTCCAATGCTGATCGTTTCATGCATGATGGCACGCACCTGGAGATTGGCAAATTGCACTTGACCTTTCTCAGGCGACTGAATCATGCTCACAGAGGTAGCTTTACAGAG
The DNA here is from genome assembly GCF_900112585.1 of Kushneria avicenniae. Lineage (GTDB taxonomy): Bacteria > Pseudomonadota > Gammaproteobacteria > Pseudomonadales > Halomonadaceae > Kushneria > Kushneria avicenniae. The sequence goes on from NZ_FOLY01000001.1 coordinate 513,464, forward strand.
AAGATGGCTGACCGGATTCCGATCGCCAGGCCTCTGAAAGCCCAACGCATAAACGGGCTGCGGCTCGGTATCACTGCAAATAAAGCAAGGACATCAAAGATGGCAACCGGTACTGTCAAATGGTTCAACGACACCAAGGGATACGGCTTCATTTCTCCTGATGACGGTGGCGATGATCTCTTCGCACACTTCTCGGAAATTCAGGCTGAAGGCTTCAAGTCACTTCAGGATGGCCAGAAGGTCTCCTTCGAAGTCACTCAGGGCAAAAAGGGCCTTCAGGCCGCCAACATCAAGGCTGTGGACTGATCACTGCATCAGCATGTCTGCCTTGCAAAAAGCCCGCGCCAAAGCGCGGGCTTTTTATGTTCACTCAACAGGCAACAAGGCCGTAAATCAGTTATCGAGATTTCTGGACTCTTCTGCCTGAGTCATGGCACCCGACGAGCTGGTATTGGTCGCCGTATGAGCCGTGCCGCCTTCACGAGTGCTCATGCTTTCTTCGCTGCCGGACTCGGTGCTGTCCGACGATTCGTTCATGCCCTGCATGGTGCCTGCATCCTCTTCAGCCCCTTCCTGCGATGTCGTGCCGGCATCACTGTCGGACCCCATGGTGTCATCGCTCATGCTGTCTTCAGACTGATCAGCGGCGCCATCGGATGTCGCATTGGCCCCCTGATTATCCATGGACTGGCTGTTCTGGCTGGCTTCATCGGCCTGCTGTCCCGCCTCCTCGGCCGGATCATCCTGACCGCAGGCGCTCAGACCCAGCGCCATGACGAAGGCAAGGCTGGCTGCCGCAACTGTTTTCCCTTTCATGAATACCTCCCTGATTACTTCAGATGTAGAGACTGCCTCTGCGGTGACTGCCGTATACGCAGTAAAGCGTAGATCAATACGAAGACGACAGCCGCCCGACGCCGGCACGTGACATCACGGTTCTACTACTTATAGCGGCATGGCAAATCATGCGCAGTCGTCGTTTTGTAACAAACAAGCCAATCCCCGAACCCTGTTGTCACCAACTGAAACGGGGCTAACTGTTGCGACCGTGTCGACTGCGAGGCTTGCCCTCATAAAGAAGCGGGCACTCATCAGGCAAAATGATCGAAAGCGCTCCCGGACAGACTTCGATTCTGGCCTGAGTAAACTCGTGAAACTCACCGTCGAGATTGATCGGCAGCGGTGTTTCGCTCTGAAAGTCCATGGAAGTCAGCTGATGGTAGCGCACCAGCTTTCCATCGGTAGGCAGCTCTCTGAGCTCATGAATGGCATTGCCTACCCGGGTCAACGAGAAGGACTCGACCGTCAGTACATCCAGCAAACCATCATTGAGCAGCGCTCGCGGAGTCAGTTCCTGCCCGCCCCCTGCCTGACGGCCATTACCAATGGCCAGTACGATCAGATCCCGCTCGTAATTGCCATCGCGGGTCTGAAGGTGACAACGAAAGGGCTCGAAGCGCCAGGCCTGCACCACGCCCACCAGCGAATAGGCACCGCCGCCCAGCAGCTTTTTCAGGGCCGGCGGTGTATCGCTGGTGACCCTGGCACCGAAACCACCGGAGGCCATGTTCAGAAAATAAACCTCATTGATACAAGCAACGTCGATGGCCCGCGGTGTTCCGTGAACCGCCAGCGAGAGCGCGTCAAGCGGCGGCTCGGGAATGCCCGTTGCACTCGCAAAATCGTTTGCCGTTCCCATGGGAATAATGCCCAGCGCGGGGCGGCTCGAAGACTCAATGGCCATCAGCGCATTGGTAGCCTCGTGAAGCGTTCCGTCTCCCCCGGCCACAATGATACGGTCAAGCCCTTGATCAACGGCGTCTTCCAGAAAGCGGGCAATATCGCCACTCTCCCAGGTAACCCGTACCGAGAGGTTCACGCCCTCGTTGCGAATGCGATCCACTGCTTCGCGCAGCTCAGGATTCCCGACCCCCTTGCCGTTCACAATCAGCCAGAAATTCAATATCGCACTCCTGTTTTTCGGGTTGGGGAATGGCAGTGCCATGACCGAATCATATTACCCTGTCGGGCACGGGCGAGGTGCTGTCCACAATACGCCGCAACCCATGTGTCGATGCAGGGCGATGAAAGCCATAGCATAGGCAAGCGTGGACTCACGCACCAAAAGGCAATGAAACCTATCACGTCAGCTGATGCGCTTCACCAGTCTCGATCATGTGAGCACGATAACCCCATCCGATATTTTGTTATCAGACGTGCCGGCCCCTTCAGGCCGGCCATGGTCGTCATCAATGCATACAATTCGTGCAGCCTGACGGATAAAGGTATACTCCGACGCTTTTATTATTTGAGCGATCTTTTTTATTTCGATCGCAACGGCCTGATGTCGAACGCTGCCGGCGTGCTACATTCAGCACCGTTTTTCCAACGCCTGCCGGTCTCATCGTTAAATCGATGGCACCAGTGCCGATAAAGGGCCCCGGCAGGTACGCGTTGTTTGTGTGGTTGACGGCAGCGCCACGGGAATTAAAAGGGCAGCCCTGACCTGCCCTTTTAATTCCTTTGGATTATAAAAGCATTATAATTTATACCTTTTAATTCATTGGGGAGGTCGCTAGCATTCGCCTTCCTCCCCCGGGGACAGATGAGGATATCCACGATGTCACAAGGCCCCCTGCTCGACACCAACAGTCCTCTGAATGGCGACCAGGCCCAGCGTCTCAACGATGTGCTGGGCGGTATGGATCGCGATCAGATGACCTGGCTGAGTGGGTATCTCGCCGGACTCAACGCGTCCGGCGGCCAGATGAGCGCTGCCTCGCCAGCAGGTACAACACAGACCACTTCTGCACTACCTGAAATTGTCGTCCTTTACGGCAGCCAGACCGGCAACGCTGAAGGCGTGGCCGAACAGGCGCGCGATCGCGCCACGGCCCGCGGCTTCAATGTTCGCATGGTCGACATGGCTGACATGACCAAGAAGGATCTCAAGGATCCGACCAATCTGGTGGTCGTGGTCAGCACCCAGGGTGAAGGTGATCCACCGGATACGGCGATCGGCTTCTACGAACTGATCAACGGTCGCAAGGCCCCCAAGCTCGACGGTCATCGCTTTGCGGTGCTGGGGCTGGGCGATTCGAGCTACGATCAGTTCTGTCAGATGGGCAAGGAGTTTGATGCTCGCCTGGCCGAACTCGGTGCCGAGCGCATCAGCGACCGCATCGACTGCGACGTTGATTACGAAGAACCGGCCGAGGCCTGGATCGACGCCGTACTGGCGCGCTACGCCGAAATCTCAGGTGCCACCACCGTGGCTGACGGACAGGCCGCGCCTGCCGCCTCGACCGGTGAAAGCCAGTGGTCAAAGAAAAACCCCTTCTACGCCGAGATTCTCGACACGGTGATTCTCAATGATGAGGGCTCCAGCAAGGAAACCCGTCATATCGAGCTGTCACTGGAAGATTCCGGACTCGTCTATGAACCGGGTGATGCGCTGGGGGTTGTGCCGCAAAACGACCCGGCCTATGTTGATGAGCTGCTCGAAAAGCTCAGAATCAGTCATGACACCGAACTCGATACCGGCAGCAAGGTACGTGATGCGCTGCTGGCTGAATTTGAAGTCACCACGCTGACGCGGCCGTTTCTCGAAAAGTGGGCAGAGCTCAGCGATAATGACGAACTGCGTCGCATCCTGAGCGACGAGGCGCGTGAAGAGTTCAAGGAGTGGGTCTACGGCCGTCACATCATCGATGTGATCGAGCAGTTCCCGGTCGACAATCTGGACGCTGCTACCTTTACCCAGGCTCTTCGCAAGCTGCCGCCGCGGCTCTACTCGATCGCCTCGAGCTACAACGCCGACCCTGACGAGGTTCATCTGACCGTGGGTGTCGTGCGCTATGAATCGCATGGCCGTACCCGTAACGGCGTGACCACCGGTTATCTGTCCGATCATGTTGAACCCGGCGACAGGATTCCGATTTACGTCGATCGCAACAAGAACTTCAAGCTGCCGCACGACAACAGCACACCGATCATCATGGTAGGTCCGGGGACGGGCGTGGCACCCTTCCGCGCCTTCATGCAGGAGCGTGATGATGCCGATGCCGACGGCGATAACTGGCTCTTCTTTGGCGATCAGCATTTCCACACCGACTTTCTCTATCAGGCCGAATGGCTGAGCTGGCGAGAGAAAGGTCTGCTGACCCGTCTGGATGTGGCTTTTTCGCGCGATCAGGCCGAAAAGATCTACGTGCAGGACCGCCTGCGGGAAAATGGGAAAGACATCTACGCCTGGCTCGAGCGTGGTGCCCATTTCTATATCTGTGGTGATGGCGATCGCATGGCAGCCGATGTCCATCAGGCATTGCTGGATATTGCAAAAGAGCACGGTGGTCTTGATGAGGACGCCGCCGCTCAGTACATCCGCGATCTTCAGCAGTCCAAACGCTACCAGCGGGACGTATACTGAAAATGACCGATATTATTACCAGACTCCGTGACGAATCGCTTGGTGATTACGCCGCCAACGAAAGCCTCAAGGTCGGAAGCGACTATCTCCGTGGACGGTTGATGGAAGACATGGCCGACAACGCTACCGGCGCTGTCAGCCCTGACGATACCCAGCTGACCAAGTTCCATGGCTTTTACATGCAGGATGATCGCGACGTTCGTGATCAGCGCCGCAAGAAAAAGCTGGAGCCGCTCTACTCCTTCATGGTGCGCCTGCGCATTGCAGGCGGCCGCATGAGCAGCCAGCAGTGGCTGACGCTGGATGAGGTAGCACGCCACTATGCCAATGGCACGCTGCGGATTACCACGCGCCAGACCTTTCAGTATCACGGCGTTTTCAAGAGCAATCTGCGGGCGCATCTGAAAACCGTCAACGATGCCATGATTGACACCATCGCCGCCTGCGGTGATGTCAATCGTAACGTGACCTCCACGGCCAATCCGCATCGCTCTGCGATTCATCGCCAGGTCTACGATCTGGCCGCCGAGATCAGCAATCACCTGCTGCCGCGCACGCGTGCCTATCACGAGATTTTTCTGGGCGAAGAACGCGTCGCCGGTGGCCCTGAAGAAGTCACCGAACCGCTCTATACCCAGCACTATCTGCCGCGCAAGTTCAAGATCGGCCTGGCCGTGCCGCCGGACAATGAAACCGACGTGCTGACCAACGATGTCGCCTTTATCGCGATTGTCGAAAACGGTGAGCTCAAGGGCTTCAATGTCGCGGTCGGCGGCGGCATGGGCTCCACGCACGGCGAGCCGGAAACCTATCCGCGTCGGGGCACCGTCATCGGTTACTGCGATGCGGATCAGACCGTGGACGTGGCCGAAAAGATCATGCTGGTTCAGCGTGACAACGGTGATCGCAAGAACCGCAAGCACGCGCGTCTCAAGTATACCGTCGATACCATGGGCGCCGATGGCTTCCGCGCTGAGCTCGAGAAGTATCTGGGCTACGAGCTGGGCGAAGAGCGGGCCTTCGAGTTCACCACCACCGGTGATATTCTCGGCTGGTATCAGGGTGAAGATGGTCAGTGGCACTACGGGCTTTTCGTCGAGAACGGTCGAATTCGCGACTACGAAGATGACAACCCCATCCATGCCGGTATGCAGATCATGAGCGGCATGCGTGAAATCGCCAGAATTCACGATGGCGATATCGTACTGAGCTGCAACCAGAACCTGATCATTACCAATGTAAGGCCCGAGCTTCGCGAGCAGATCGATGGCATCATTGATCGCTACAGGATGCTCAAGGACGTTACACCGCTGCGCCAGCATTCGATCGCCTGTGTGGCCTTCCCCACCTGTGGTCTGGCGATGGCCGAGAGCGAACGCTACCTGCCCACGCTGCTGGACAAGTTTGATGCGATCATGAAGGACGCCGGACTCGAGAACGATCCGATCATCGTGCGCATGACCGGCTGCCCCAACGGCTGCGGCCGCCCCTTCATGGCCGAAATCGGTTTCGTCGGCAAGGCCATCGGCCGCTATAACCTCTATCTGGGCGGTGATTTCACCGGCACACGGCTCAACAAGATGTATCGCGAGAACATCGACGAGAAAACCATTCTCGAAGAGCTGACGCCGATGATCCATCGCTATGCCAAGGAGCGTGAGGCCGGCGAATACTTCGGCGACTTCGTGGTGCGTGTCGGTATCATCAAGGCGACCGAAAACGGACTGGATTTCCATACCGCCTGACCAACGTTTCGCAGCACATGAAAGGGCCCGGCATCCGCCGGGCCCTTTTTTATGCTGCTCTATGCCTGCCATCCTTCAAGCCATATCTTTAAACCCCATCGCCCTGCCGGTGGCACAGCCATAAAAAAGGCCCTGCCGGTGGCAGGGCCTTTCAGGATCAGGTAGAAGCGCTAGATGAAACGCGGCGGCGGATCATCGGCGTAGGCTTCATCGATCCAGACAGGATACTGATGACTTCGGTCCCACACCTGATAGTGCAGTCTGGACAGCATGACCGGGTCATCCAGCACCAGCAGCTTTTCCTTGTTGGGCATCCTTTCGGGCCCACCCACCAGCGCCTGACGAACCATCGCTTGACGCTGTGATTCAATCGCCTCGGACTTGTTGTGGCGTGCCACGCCCATGGCACAGCCCAGTGCATTATCAATGGGATCAACCACAGTCTGAACAAAGGTCGGTGCCGGCGGCTGATGGCGTGCATTACGCACAAACCGCCAGGTCGCCCGCAGTTCCCGTGGCGGATTGGACTCTTCCGGAATCAAAAACATGCGTCCGCGGAAAGAGGCCCGACCCAGACTCACCTTGCTGGTAATGACCGAAACCGGAATCGACAGCATCAGCGCCCCGACAATGGGCCAGAGCCACAGCAGAAACAGCGGATCAAGCCACAGGACAAACAGCGTCCAGACGATGCCGAATACCGTCTGACCACCATGACGCATGAAGGCATCCTTCCAGGTCGTCTCGCTGAAATCACGCTGCGGCGACTTCCACTTGACCTCGATCCCCATCAGGGCCGCCAGCACGAAGCGGGTATGGAACAGCATGCGTACCGGCGCCAACAGCATCGAGATCAGCGATTCGATGACCATGGAAAGCCCCAGACGCACCGCCCCACCGTAGTATCGCGGCCCCTTGGCCCAGATCACGATGACACTGAGAATCTTGGGCAGAAACAGAAGCGTCAGGGTGGTAGAGAAAAGCGCCACTGCCCTGCCCGGATGCCATTCGGGCCAGCGCGGAAAGAGCTGCATGGGCTCGGTGAAATACTCTGGCGTGGTCAGGGTATGCACGGCCAGAAGCGCCGTGGACAGCATCAAGAATAAAAACCAGAGCGGCGCCGACAGGTAGGACATGACACCGGTCAGAAACACCGCGCGGTGTACCGGGTGCATGCCGCGCACCAGAAACAGGCGGAAGTTCATGATGTTGCCCTGACACCAGCGGCGGTCGCGCTGCAGTTCATCGATCAGATTGGGCGGCATCTCTTCATAGCTGCCCGGCATATCGTAGGCGATCCACACGCCCCAGCCGGCACGGCGCATCAGCGCTGCCTCGACAAAGTCATGAGACAGTATTTCACCCGACAGGGCACCCTTGCCCGGTAGCGGTGCGAGAGAACAGTAATACATGAAGGGTTCAACGCGAATAATGGCGTTATGACCCCAGTAATGGGATTCGCCCAGCTGCCAGAAGTGCAGACCCGCGGTGAAAAGCGGTCCATACACCCGGGTGGCAAACTGCTGCAGGCGGGCATAGAGGTTATTACTGCCCGCCGCCAGCGGTGCTGACTGGATAATACCGGCGTCCGGATTGGCCTCCATCAGCTGTACCAGTCGGGTCAGACAGCGGCCGCTCATGACACTGTCGGCGTCCATGACCAGCATGTAGCGGTACTTGGCGCCAAAACGACGGCAGAAATCGTCAATATTGCCGCTCTTCTTCTTGACCCGACGCGAGCGGCGTCGATAGAAGATACGTCCGAAACCGCCGACCTCACGACACAGCCGCAGCCAGGCGTGGTTCTCGGCCACGCAGGTGTCGGGGTCATAGCTGTCGCTGAGTACGTAGAAATCAAAATGCTCGATATTGCCGCTGCGCTGAACAGACTCATAGGTCGCCTTGAGCCCGGCAAACACGCGATTGACGTCCTCGTTGCAGATCGGCATGACAATGGCGGTTCTGGCCGAGGGATCGATCGGCTCATCGCCGGCGCTGCTGGCCGAGATACTGTATTTGTCCCGCCCCTTGAGGAGCTGGAAAAAGCCCATCAGGGCCGTCCAGAAGCCGGCCGATACCCAGCAGAACAGCAGTGCAAACAGGACAAGTTCCAGTACCTCGAGCAGCTGCGCGCCCTGATAGGGCAGCACGGTACTCATGTACCAGACAGCCACGGCACTTTGTACCATGACCAGCAGCAGCAGCGTCCAGCGCCGCATGGTGCCCACCGTTTTCCAGCGCGGCCCTTTCGGTGCTTCGGGCGCCTGGGTCTTGCGCACGCGGGGCTTGAGATTGCCGCGGCGCAGATGATAGCCCTTTTTAAGGCGCTTGATCGGACTGGTGGTCCAGGGATGAGGGGCAATCGAGGTACGCTCGATAGGCGGCATGGTTTTTAGACACACGCGCCCTGCCTTGTCCGTGCCAAGCACTTCCGGAGGCGCCAGAGGCGTTGTGCCATAGGCAAGCTCCAGACGCCTCAGTACCGAGGCGCTGGAAGGATCATCCTGTTGAAGATGCTGCTTTCCCAACTCCTCATGCACCTGAAACAGGGGCGTATCCTGAGAAGCCAGCTCCAGCAGCTCGCGGCGATTGCCCAGGTCCCGGGTCCCGAGCGCCAGGCGCTCGAGATAGGCCCGCGCCGGGCTTGAGTAGGCATCATCACTCATTGGCAGGCAGCACGTAGTTCCAGGTTTCCGTCAGGCGCGAATCACCGTTTTTGAGGAAAGCCTTCATGTTGATCGGCTTCGAGGTGTCGTTGGCCTTGACGCTCAGTTTGAGACGATAGCCACCCATGGCCGGATTGCGGACCACTTCACTACGGACCACTTGTCCGTTGTCGCCGACATCGATATCGGCCTGAACATTGGCATCGCTGCCCGTCGACTTGAGATTCGGCCCTACAAAGTCGACCACATACAGCGTGCTGTCATCATTTTTGCGCACCAGATTGTCCTGGGTGACCTCACCACGCGCACGGCGGGTCTGGGCGACCCAGCCCAGATCAGGCGTATGGTAGCGCGACTCGTTGAGTGTCCAATTGATGGTGTAGTTGTAATCCAGCGGCTGATTGGTAGGCAGCTCCTGAGTCGGACGCCAGAAACTGACAATGTTGTCATTGGTTTCATCGGGTGTGGGAATCTGGACCAGCTCTACCTGACCATCACCCCAGCCGTTTTGCGGCTCGACCCAGGCACTTGGACGCAGATCGTAGCGATTTTCGATGTCCTGATAGTTATCGAATTCGTGATCACGCTGCAGCAGCCCCATACCACGCGGATTATTGGCCGGGAAGGTATCGACCGAGAGACGTTTGGGATTGGCCAGCGGGCGCCACATCCACTGCCCGTCACCGGTCGCCAGCTGCAGACCGTTGGAGTCGTGGATGGCAGGACGATAGTTGTTGTTACCGGCCGGCTGTGCAGGGCCAAACAGATACATGCTGGTCAGGGGCGCGATGCCAAGCTTGGTGACCTGACGACGCAGGAAAAGACGCGACTGAACATCAACGACGCTGTCCTGACCCGGACGCAGGATAAACCGATAGGCACCGGTGACACTGGGCGAATCCAGCAGCGCATAGATGGTCAGATAGCGATCATCGCCCTGCGGCTTGACGACCCAGAACTCCTTGAAGCGCGGGAACTCTTCTCCGGAGTTGAGGCCGGTATCCACGGCAAGACCGCGACTTGAAATTCCGTAGCGCTGATTCTGACCAGCGACGCGGAAATAGCTGGCGCCGAGAAAGACCATCGATTCGCTTTTCTTGTCGGGCGAGTCACCATAATTGATCTTGAAACCGGCAAAACCAAGATCCTTGAACTTCGATTTATCGACATCGAGATTGCCGTAGTTGAAGTTGTCCGGTGAGAACTTCAGCTCGTGCACATCGTCACCGTTGACCTCGTTGATGGTCACCGGCGTGTTGTAGTGCATCCCCTCGTGAAAAAACCCCAGATCAAAGCGCAGATTGTCGCTGCGCCAGTGCGACTGGGCAGGCTTGTACTGGATCTGCTGATACTGCTGAAAATTCAGTCCGGAAAGTGAACCTGGCAGGTTGCTCTGAGGCGCGCTGTAGCCACGCTGCGCAAGCTCCTGGGCTTCCTGACTGACATCATTGAAATCAAATGCCAGAGCGGCCTGAACGGAAAAAAGCGAAGCTATTCCGAACGCCAGCACTGCCCCTTTTTTGAGGGTCGTGTACACCACGGGGCTACCGGAAGTTTTCAGATTGGACGTCACAGCAACATTCCTCATAAGCATCCTTGAAGTGCCCTGATAGGTATAAAGGTATCATTCATACGGTGACTACCACGCAGGATAGAATCTCAGGGCAACCATGCGTGACAGCGTCTGTCTTATCAAATCGAGCCGGTCTGTTTACCACGTCACCGGGCTGTCGTGCCAGTCACATAAGTGCAGAATTCTACGCTTTTTTTTAAGCGGTCGTACGTTTCACAATGTCGCATTATTGCAAAATAATGGCAGCTTCGACTGCCTGATCAAGGGCCATTCTAGCCTCAGCCAGCTCTTTTCTCAGTAGTCATAATGAAACGCTGTCTTTTTTAACCTGCGAGTGACATGTCGATAATAGCCGTAACCCGTCACCCTGGCACACGACAGCGATAAAGACCCTGAAAGGTCAGCAAGAGCAGTCCGCCGGCGCCCAGAAGGCCTGTCAGGGCCAGTATCCACTGAGGGGAAACCGGCAGTGAGGTCAAAAGCGACGCCATGAGTGCCCCGCCGCCCATCTGGCAGCATCCGGCCAGTGACGAGGCAAGGCCTGCCCGGTCGGCGTAGGGCTCGAGCGCCAGACTCAGGGCCGCCCCGAGCGTCAACGAAAAACCGGTCACCATGACGGCGTTGGGCAGCATGAACGTGGCCACACCCGAACCCACCAGCGTGTAGAGAACGCCATGTGCGCAGCCGCCGGCTACCATGATGGCAAGCCCGGTGCGAATGGCATTGTGTTGCCCCATTCGAGCCATGATACCCGGTGCCAGAAAATAGGCGATCACATTGATGGCGGCCACGGTGCCAAACCAGGCGCCAAAGGCGAGCTCACTCAATCCGGCCCGGTCAATCAGCAGTATGGGCGCCGTGGTGACATAGATCAGAATGACCGTCATGCCGGTCATGGCGATCAGGGCGTGAAAGATGAAGTGTCCATCGCGCAGGATACTCACTACATCCCGACCATAATCCGACCAGCGCTGCTGGCGCCTGTTGAGCGGCCTTGTCTCTTCAAGCCCCCAGAGGCAGAACAGGGTCACGCCGAGCGCAAAGACCACCATGAAGACAAAGCTGGCGCGCCAGTGCCAGTAGGCAGCCAGAACGCTCCCCAGCAGCGGCGCCAGCGCCGGCACCACACAGACGGCCGCGTTCAGGAAACTGTAGATTCCCGCCCGACGCTCGCCTTCAAAGCGGTCACGCACGCAGGAAAAAGCGACAACGGTGGCCATGGAGGCGCCCAGTCCCTGCAGGAGTCGACCGGCATAAAAAAGACCGATGTGCTCGGCGAACAGACACAGTGCGCCCGCCATTGCATAAAGAGATGCCCCTGCAAGGGCCATCGGCCGTCGTCCGAGCGCATCGACCAGCGGACCGGCCAGCAACTGCCCTGCCCCCATGCTGATCAGATACAACGTGATGGACCACTTGATGCCCGCCGTCTCCAGTGCAAAATCCTGCGCCAGCATGGGTAGCGAGGGCAGAAAGATATCGACTCCCATGGGTGTCAGCACAATCAGTGCCATCATCATGGCGATCAGACGGCGGCTGCCGGATAAATGACCCATTTTCAGACTCTTTTATATACGAGCCGGCACTGTACAGCCTGCCCGCAACGCGGCCAACACGCCCTGTTGATTTACCATCGGCCCGGCTACGCTAGATTTATCGATTAACGCAATAACAACAGGCACGTATATGAGCCATGATTCGAGCAAGCACGCAGAAGATGATTTTGAAGGCGGTCTGGACAGTGAGACGGCCCAGCAGGAACAGCAGGAGACCACCTCCGAGAAGGAATCGCAGCCACAGGGTGAAAAAAGCGAAAGCGAACAGGCCCGCGAACTTCCCTCTCAGGCCGCCGCCGTCCACCAGCGTCTGCGCAAGGACGGCCAGAAGGAGTTGTCTCGCGACTCCATGGCGCTTTTATGGTCCGCCATCGCCGCCGGTATCTCAATGAGCTTTTCGATGGTGGCGCGCGGTCTCATGCATGCCCAGCTGCCGGACAACGGCGCCGGCTTCATGATTGAATGCCTGGGCTACACGATCGGCTTTATCGTGGTGATTCTGGCCCGCCAGCAGCTGTTTACCGAAAACACCGTGACAGCCGTTTTGCCGGTCATGAGCCACCCGACCCTGGCCAATTTTGGCGCCCTGGGTCGCCTGTGGGGCGTGGTGCTGTTCGGAAACATGGTGGGTGCAGCGCTTTCAGCGGCCACGTTTCTGAACATGCCAATGTTCGATCCGTCCACACATGAGGCTTTCATTGCGCTGGGCGAGCATCTCATGGATAAATCGCCCTTTGAGATGTTTTCAAGTGCCATTCTGGCCGGTTGGATGATTGCCACTCTGGTCTGGCTGATACCGGCAGCGGATCAGGCCAAGGTATGGATCATCCTGATCATTACCTATGTCATGGCCATTGGTGGTTTTGCGCACATTGTCGTTGGTGCCAGTGAGATGTTTTACATGGTGTTTTCAGGCAATGCCGACTGGAGTGACTTCCTTTTCCGCTTCGGTCTACCGACGCTGGCCGGCAACGTGGTCGGCGGCACCTTCATCTTTTCCCTCATCAGCCATGCCCAGATTCGTGGTGATCTGGAAGCCCAGAAGGATCACAAGCAGGGCCTGATCCAAAGACGCCACAAATCGCAGGCGAAGCATCCCAAGGGCGGGAAGACGCCGTCGCAAAAGCGTGACGAGACGTCATGAGCCCGTCAACGCTTCGCGTCATGACCATGGCAGTGATCGGGACAGCCCTGTGGGGCTCCCAGGCGGCGCCATCCACCGCACCGCCTCTCTACGAGGATAATCTTTTAAAGCTCAAGACCAGTGATCTGGTCAGGACAGACCATTTCGACACCTCCGGATCTGGTGATCCCGGCTGGAGCACCCTGAGCGATAATCCCGAGGCAGGTCGGCGCCTTGTGCTCTTGAAGCTTCCGGCATCGGATGACACAAGAAGCGGCTGGTGGCTGCTCGGACGCAGCCATGATCCTGACATCGTCGCGCATTGCACCCGACCCGAAACCGGCGGTCAGGCGCTGACAGGCACGCCGGCAACGATTGATGGTCACCCTTTCACCCATCTTGAAACCAGCGATGCCGGCATGAACCACTATCGACAGGTCAGGGTCTGGCGCAGCGTCATGGGTGGCAGTTGTCTGTCCATCGAGCACGTGGTTCAGGGCGTTAACGGTGAGGTATTCGATCCGCCGCGCACGCCTGCCTTCTCCATTGATGAGGCCATGACGGCGCTCGACAGCACCAATGACGCGCTGATGTTTCATGACAAGGATTAGGCCTTGCTCGGGCTGTCATGGAGCTCTATCGCAGCGACTGTCATAATACGCCGTTTACGCTCTGGAACCGATCGCGATATGCATTACATTGGAGCACACGTCAGCGCCGCCGGCGGCGTTGATCAGGCCGTCAAGCGCGCGGTGGACATTGGGGCCAACGCTTTTGCCCTCTTCACCAAAAACCAGCGCCAGTGGAAGGCCAAACCGCTGGACGATAAAGTGATCGCTGCTTTTAAAACGGCGTGCCAACACTACGGTTTTGAGCCCGGCCAGATCCTTCCCCATGACAGCTATCTGATTAACCTGGGCCATCCGGAAGCCGAGGGGCTGGCCAAATCACGTGCTGCCTTTCTTGATGAGATGCAGCGCTGTGAGCAGCTGGGCCTGACTCTGCTCAATTTTCATCCGGGCAGCCATCTGCGCAGGATCAGTGAAAGCGAGTGCCTGAAGATTATTGCCGAGTCGATCAACGAAGCGCTGTCCCAAACCCGTGGCGTGACCGCCGTGATCGAAAATACGGCCGGTCAGGGCAGCAATCTGGGCTATCGTTTCGAACAGCTGGCCGAGATCATCGAGCAGGTCGATGACAAGTCGCGCGTGGGCGTCTGCATTGATACCTGCCACGCCTTTGCCGGCGGCTATGACCTGCGCACCGACGCCTCCACCCGTGCCGTACTCGATGAGTTTGAAGCCGTGGTCGGCTTTGACTATCTGCGCGGCATGCACCTCAACGATGCCAAAAGCACGCTGGGCAGCCGCGTGGACCGCCACCACAGCCTGGGCGAGGGCAATATCGGCAGTGAAGGCTTTACTACCCTCATGCAGGACCGTCGAATTGACGGTATCCCCATGATTCTCGAGACCGTCGAGCCTGCCATCTGGGATCAGGAAATTGCCTGGCTGCGTGCGCAGGCCAATGCCGCCGGCAACTGACACCTCTTATCTTCAGCGGAAACTTCATCATGCAGTCAGACGGTTTTTTCAGCTGGGTCGGCGAAACGCTGGGCAACATCATCCGGGCCATCGTCGAATTTCTGGCCTCCATCTTTGCCAACCTGTCTGGCGCCATGGGCGGCTTCATCGACGGCCTTACCCGCTCGCTTGGCATCAGCCCTTCCATGTTCAGCCTTGCCATTCTGATCATCGGCCTGTTGCTGCTGGTCAACGGCGTTCGCGCCCTGCTGCGCGGCGGCATTATTGGCGGTCTGATCTGGCTGGTGCTCGGCCTTCTGGTGCTGTCCTGGCTGATTCCCTGACGTCGTCGCACTCAAGCTGATCCTGACATCGCCGATAAGAACTTCCTGATCATTCATGGCACCGGCCGACCAGAGCTGCGCCATCAAGGGAAGGGAACCGATGTCATCAAGGGTCTGGGGAATCATCTGCCTGGCAGCCACACTCAGTGGCTGCTTTCAAGTCAATACGTCTCAGGCTCCGATGGCGACCACCTGGGAGATGAGCGAGCAGCAGCGCATGCAGGCCGCTCATCACTGGGAGGTGCTGGCACGCAACGAAGCCCGCGGCATCATGACCAACCAGCGCCTTCGCAGCCGCCCGCTCTATGTGTTCTCACCGCAGCAGGGCACGCCTTTTGAGCGCGGCTACCATTCGCTGCTGGAAAGCCAGCTGGTACAGCAGGGGGCGCTTGTCAGCACGCAGCCCGAAGGCGCCGTGATCATCAGCCCAACGGTTCAGGTCGTCACGCACAGCGACCGCGACAGCATCCGTCGCCCGCCGGGTACCTTTACCTTTCTCGCCGCGGGCATTGCATGGGCCTTCCAGCCGCTCAAGCACTGGTCAGAACCTGCTCTGGCTCTGATCCCAGGCGCTGCAATGCTTGATGCCTTCGGCGGCAACATCACCGAGGTGGGCAACACCGAAGTGATCATTACCACCCGAGCGAGTGAATTCGATACGTTGCTGTACTCCTCCTCCAACATTTATTACATCAATGCCGGCGACAGCAATCATTATGAAAGCCGGAACGGACTGAGGGTGTCATCGCAATGGTAAGCCAACCACTTTTCCGCCTTGGCCTCGCGGTCATGCTGCTGCTCTCCATGCTGATGACAGGCTGCTCTGCCCTGCCGGGACAACACCGCGTCCCCGAACGCCCGACACTGCTGTCTCAGGTCGACACCGCCGCCGAACGGCTGGTCAAAAGCGCTCGTGGCCGACTGACTCAAAGCGATACCATCATCGCGACAACCTTCGTGGACGTCGATCAGCTGGCGCGCTCCTCCACGCTGGGCCGCTCCCTGACAGAGGCCATGACTTCCCGGCTGGTCGAGCAGGGCCTTAACGTGATCGAGGTCAAGCTGCGCGACAGCCTGTATATCGAGGAGTATACCGGCGAAATGATCCTGTCCCGTAACGTACAGCGTCTGGGCAACAACTATAACGCCAGCGCGGTGCTGCTGGGCACCTATGCCGTGGCTCGCGGTGAAGTGCTGGTCAATGCCCGGCTGGTGCGTCTTGCCGATCAGCTGGTGCTGGGTGCGACCAGCTTCCGGGTCCCCATTGATGCCGATGTACAGATGCTGCTGGCCTCGCCCTACTGAGGCCGAAGCGACCGCCAGGGCATCATGTGTAAAAGGCCTGTTGCCGACGTGGCAACAGGCCTTTTTGATGTCTGCCTCTGAAGATAGCGGCAGGGACAGATCAGACGCTGGCGCTGTCGGCGATGCGGGTCAGCCCATCGCTGGCGTCATCGGTTTCCCGATACAGGTTGAGACCCGCAATCACGGCCTTGAGCGAGGCGCTGACGGTATCGCTGTCCTCGGCCACGGCGCAGATACGCTGGCCATCCACGTTGAGCTGCACGAAAGCAATGGCGTTCGCTTCGCTGTCTTCACCCAGCGAATGCTCGCTGTAGTCGAGAATACCGATCTGCTGACCGCTGTAGCGCTGCCAGGCATTCATGAAGGCAGACATGGCGCCATTGCCGCTGCCTTCCAGCGTCAGGCGCTCGCCGTTGTGCTCCAGCGTGATCGACAGCCCCTCTTCACTGGCACGTGACAGCCGATAATCGACCAGCGACAACGGCCCTTCGCGCATGAAGGTCTCAAAAAGCAGTCGACGAATGGATTCACTGGAAAGCTCGCCGCTCAGGCGCTCGCTCTCCTTTTGAACATACGGCGCCAGCGCCAGCATCATCCAGCGCGGCAGGCTGATGCCGTAATCACGTTCCAGCAAAAAGGCCATGCCACCCTTGCCGGACTGGCTGTTGACCCGGATGACGGCCTGATAGTCGCGGCCGATATCGCGCGGGTCGATCGGCAGATAGGCCACCTGCCAGGGCTCGTTGTCCCCCTGCTTCTTGAGCGACTTGCGAATGGCGTCCTGATGGCTGCCGGAAAAGGCGGTGTAGACCATTTCTCCCACCCATGGATGGCGCGGGTGCATGGTAATGCCCGTGCACTCGGTCACAACCTGAATGATCTCGTCCGGGCGGGACAGATCCAGGCCCGGGTCGATGCCCTGGCTGTAGAGGTTCATCGCCAGCGTCACGATGTCCATGTTGCCGGTACGCTCGCCGTTGCCCAGCAGAGTGCCCTCGACGCGATCGGCGCCGGCCAGCAGGGCCAGTTCGGCAGCCGCCACCGCCCCGCCACGGTCATTGTGGGTGTGTACTGATATGATCACGCTGTCGCGACGGCTGATGTGCTGACAGAAGTATTCGATCTGGTCGGCATGATGATGAGGACCGGCCACTTCCACCGTGTTGGGCAGATTCAGAATGCACTTGTGGTCCGGCGTGGGCTGCCAGATATCCATGACCGCTTCACAGATGGCCAGCGAGAAGTCGATTTCGGTGCTGGAAAAGCTTTCCGGTGAATACTGGAAACGCCAGTCGACCTGCGGATAGCGCGCGGCATGTTCTTTCACCCACTGCGCACCGCTGACCGCGATATTGATGATGCCGTCGCGATCCATCTCGAACACACGCTCTCGCTGAGTGGTCGAGGTCGAGTTGTAAAGGTGGATGATGGCCCGCTTGACGCCTGCCAGTGCCTCGAAGGTCTTCTCGATCAGATGCTCACGACACTGCACCAGCACCGCGATGGTGACATCCTCGGGGATCTGGTCTTCTTCGATCAGCCAGCGCACGAAGTCATAGTCGGGCTGACTGGCAGACGGGAACCCGACCATGACTTCCTTGATGCCGACCCGGATGATCTGCTTCCAGAAGCGCTTTTTCTGCTCCACGCTCATCGGCTCCAGTAGCGCCTGGTTGCCATCGCGAAGGTCTTCACTGACCCAGATCGGCGCGGACTCGAGGTCTCGATCAGGCCACTGGCGATTGAAGGCGGGCACGCGCGGCGCCGGGCTGTACTTGCGATGATTGAAAGCAGTCATGGTTACCTCTGATAAGCGCTGAAGGGATGTTTCATGCCCGGAGAGGGCGTCATTGAAGTCGGCTCTTGTGAAGCGTCGCCATGAGCCGGATCGGCACTGCTTGTGACAGTGAAGACAGTATAGCGCTGCCGGCCGGGCAGGTCCTTGCGATTATCGAGGTAAAAAGCGACGTATACGCAATATAATGCCAGAATAAACGTATATTTTGACACAAGGAACCATTCAATGACGCAAATCCAGACCGGTATTGCGCTGGATCGCTATGACCGACATATCCTTGAAATACTGCAGGCCGATGGCCGCATCAGTAATCAGGCGCTGGCCGATCGGGTCGGCCTGTCGCCATCCCCGTGTCTGAGACGGGTACGTGCGCTGGAGGAAAGCGGCCTGATCACCGGCTATCAGGCTCAGGTCGATGCCCGCCGGCTGGGTTATCGGCTGATGGCGCTGGTCCATATCTCCATGGACCGCCATACGCCCGAGCGCTTTGCCAATTTTGAACAGAAGGTGGCCGCCCTGCCCGAAGTGATCGAGTGCCTGATGATTACCGGGCAGGAGGTCGACTATCAGCTCAAGATTCGCGTCGAGGACATGGACGACTACCAGCGCCTGCTGCTGGAGCACATCACCCCCATCGAGGGCGTCACCGGCGTCCATTCCAACTTCGTGCTGCGCCCGGTGTTTAGCAACCGCCCCATCTCTACCAGTCTTGTCACCTCGCATTGAATCTGGCGACAGTGGCACTCACCCGGCCTCTGCATACAGCGGGATGCTTTATAAAATGCGCTTCAGGGCTTAGTGTGTAGCGCTTCGGGTAATGCCTTGTGGTGCAATGCCCGTCCCGTCATTTACAGGAGAGACTGCACATGCTGTTACGCCGTATGTCGATCTCAGGGATTTTTGCCCTGGTGGCGACACTGTTTTCTGTCTACATGGTGCCCGTGGCGCACGCTCAATCTCAGGTGCAGCCACAAAACGCCCCCGATGCCGATATCAAGCAGTTCAGGGACTGGGAAGTGCGCTGCCCGAAAGGCAGCGGTAATAACACACGCTGCACCATGACGCAGCTGGTCAACAAGCCGGGCAGCGATCGTCCCGTCATGCGGGTGGTCGTGGCCTATCCGCCGCAGAGCAGCGATCCGGTCATGGTCTTTCTCCTGCCGCTGGGCGTACGTCTTGCCCCCGGCATGCAGCTGCAGGTCGATAACGGCGAAGAAATTCCCTTTCCCTATCAGGTCTGCATGGACGATGCCTGCCGCGCCGACCTGCCCCTGCAGGGCCAGCTGCTCAGTCAGCTACGTGGCGGCAGCAAGGCAACGGTCAGCCTGTTTGATCCCAACGGTCAGCGTCTGGACACCAACATCTCCCTGCTGGGCTTTACCGACGCCTCGCGTGCCATCGCACCCTGAATCGTTGCAGACCGTCATGAGGTCCTGATACGCCGGTCTCCGGCATCCAGAAACGGCGCCCCGAGGGGCGCCGTTTTGCATGGCAGCTCAGACGGTCTCAGGCCAGCGCCTTTTCCACCACCTCGTATAGATTGCGTGACAGTGGCTCCTGGCGAATGCGCTCCAGCTCGGCGCGCATCAGCGCCTGGCGCTTGTCATCGAGACGATGATAGCGCGTCAGCGGTACGATCATGCGTGCGGCAATTTCCGGATTGAGCCGGTTGAGCTCAATGACAACATCCGCCAGCAGCCGGTATCCCTCACCATCAAGACGATGGAAATTGACCCGGTTCTGCTGGGTGAAGGCCCCCACCAGCGCCCGTACCCGGTTGGGATTCTTGATTGAAAAGGCCGGATGCTTCATCAGAAACCGCACGCGCTCCAGCGCATCGGCCTGCGGGCGCGTTACCTGAGTGGCAAACCACTGATCCATGACCAGCGAGTCGTGTGCCCAGCGCTCGCCGAAGGCGCGAATGGCCGGATCTCCCAGATCGGCGCGATCAGAATGCGCCAGCAGCGTCAGGGCCGCCCGCACATCCGTCATGTTGTGATCGGCCTCGTACTGGGCGCGCGCCATGTTGAGCGCCTCGGGTTCACCGTTGGCGACCAGATAGGAGAGCGCCACGTTCTTGAGACTGCGCGCGGCAATCTGTTCAGGCGTGGCAGCATACGCCTCGGTGGTCTGATTGGCGTGGTAGACGCGCTCGAATTCGGCAAACAGGTTGTCCGCCAGTTGCTCGATGGCAGCGCGTCGGGCGCCGTGAATGGCATCAATGTCCACTCGCCCCTGCTGCTCGGCAATCCAGGCCTCACTGGGCAGACGCAACATTTCGGCCAGTACCGCCCTGTCGTCGGCCGGCTCGCGCAGCAGATAACGGAAGGCCTCGATCAGCCGTGCATCGAGTGTCATCGTCTCACCGCGCTGATGGGCGGCCATCATCTCCTCGATGGCGATCAAAGCCAGTCGCTGGGTGGCGTCCCAGCGACTGAAGCCATCCTCGTCAAAGCGCATCAGATGCGAGAGTTCATCGCGCGACCAGGGATACTCAAGACGCACCGGCGCCGACAGCCCACGCAGCAGTGACGGCACCGCGCCGTCATCCACGTTATCAAACACCCACTGCTGCTCGGCCTCGCGCAGATGCAGCACAGTGTCGGTGCCGCAGGATTTCCCGTTGAGGATCAGCTCGACCGGCTGACCATCGGCAGCAACAAGCCCCATGCGCACCGGGACATGCAGGGGCTGTTTGTCATCCTGTCCCGGGGTGGGCGGCGTTTTTTGAGCAATGGTCAGGGTCAGTCGGCGCTGCGCGGCATCAAAATCGCTGCGCGCTGTCAGCTGCGGCGTTCCAGCCTGAGCATACCAGCGCATGAACTGGGTCAGGTCTTCGCCCGACACCTCGGCCATGGTGTCGACAAAATCCTCGACGCGCACCGCCTGGCCGTCAAAACGCTCGAAGTAGAGATCGCTGCCGCGGCGGAACGTTGCCTCACCCAGCAGATTGCTGAGCATGCGCACGATCTCGGCACCCTTTTCATAGATGGTCAGGGTGTAGAAGTTCGAAATCTCGATGAAGTGATCGGGCCGCACCGGATGCGCGGTGGGGCCGGCATCCTCGGCAAACTGCAGGGTTCGCAGCAGTGCGGCGTCCTCGATGCGCTTGACCGGCGCCGAATTGATATCGGATGAAAAGCTCTGATCGCGAAAGACGGTAAAGCCTTCCTTGAGCGCCAGCTGGAACCAGTCACGGCAGGTCACGCGATTGCCCGACCAGTTATGGAAATACTCGTGCGCAACGATCCCCTCGATACGCTGAAAGGCCGCGTCCGTAGTGGTCTGCGGATTGGCCAGTACCGCCGCACTGTTGAAGATGTTGAGCCCCTTGTTCTCCATGGCGCCCATGTTGAAATCATCCACGGCCACGATCATGAAAAGATCCAGATCGTATTCGCGCCCATAGGCCTTTTCATCCCACGTCATGGCGCGCTTGAGCGAGGCCATCGCCCAGTCGGTCTTTTCCAGATTCGACTTCTCGACCCACAGCTCAAGCGCCACTTCACGCCCGCTCATGGTAGTGAAACTGTCGCGCACGCACTCCAGAGAGCCGGCAACCAAGGCAAACAGATAGGAAGGCTTGGGATGCGGGTCCTCCCAGGTAACGAAGTGACGCCCGCCCGGCAGCTCGCCGCGCTCGACGGGATTGCCGTTGGAGAGCAGCACCGGCTGCTGTTCCCGGTCGCCGATCACCGTGGTGGTGAATACGGCCATCACGTCGGGCCGGTCGGGATACCAGGTGATGCGGCGAAACCCCTCGGGCTCACACTGGGTACAAAACATCGGCCCGGACACGTAGAGCCCTTCAAGCGCCGTATTGTGGGCCGGGTCGATGACCACCTCGGTATCCAGCACGAACGTTTCCGGCACTCGTTCAATGATCAGCTGATCATTGTCAATGCGATATTCGTTCTCCAGCAGGGCCTGACCGTCGATGGCCACGCGCTCGGTCTTCAGTCCGTGGCCATTCAGCGTCAATGCCGCCTGCGCGTCATGGTCAGGGTGGCGCTGCAGATGAAGACGCGCCCTGACCCGCGTGACATTCGGATCAAGATCAAAGGTCAGCTCCGTTTTGTCGACACGGTAGGCCGGAGGACGGTAATCGCTGAGATAAATGGCTTGCGGTTCGGCCATGAAAGGCTCCTGAAATCAATCGATCGTGAGCCTAGTGTACGCCGCAAGCCATTGCTGTCTCAAAGCGCTGGAAAGCGACAGCTTCAGGGCTCCTGTTTCGAGGAGGGTGTGGCACGCGTTACAAGCCAGCTGCCAATACCGATCAGCAGCAAGGAGACGCTGATACGCACGATCAGAGACGGGATGGTCAGCCAGATCACCACGACACTGAAGATCAGGGTGACTACCGCAATGCCCTTGGCGCGGAGAGAGATGGCGCGCTCATGTTCCCAGTGCCGGATGGCAGGTCCTGCCAGCCGGTGCTGTCGGATCCAGCGGGCAAAGCGCGGCGAGCCCCTTGAAGCCAGCGCCACAGCGGCCAGCATGAAAGGTGTGGTCGGCAGCAGCGGCACCACCAGCCCGGCCATGCCCAGCGCAAAGCAGAGACCGGCGAGCCCTATCCAGAGATAGCGCATGGCATCGCCTCAAAAAACGCTTCGCCCGGCGACAGGAGACGCATGGAAAAAGCCGAAAGGCTGCCGGGGTCAGTCATTGAAGGGGCGAGTCCTGCCGGAAGGCAGCGGACGAGTGGCCACGAACGTACCCACTGCGATCAGCACTATCAGAAGCAGCCAGAAGACCCAGTTGAAGCCGGTATGAATCCAGATGACCCAGGCACTGAAAAACATCATGGCGATCGATACGATCTTGGCCGGTAGCGGGATGGCGCGCTCCTCCTCCCATGCCCGGATCAGCGGGCCCGCGAAGCGGTTGCGCCGGATCCAGCGTTCAAAGCGCTTTGACCCTCTCGAGGCGCAGATGACCGCCAGCAGCATGAAATCGGTCGCCGGCAGCAGCGGCAAAAAGATCCCCACAATCCCGATGGCAAAACACAGCGCGGCCAGCGTTACCCAGATGGCGCGATTGACCGGAGAGCGCATACGGCCCTCTTCGGCAGGGTCCGGGGGAAGACTCGACATGCCACACTCCCTTGAAAAC
Organism: Kushneria avicenniae; assembly: GCF_900112585.1. Classification (GTDB taxonomy): domain Bacteria; phylum Pseudomonadota; class Gammaproteobacteria; order Pseudomonadales; family Halomonadaceae; genus Kushneria; species Kushneria avicenniae. The sequence goes on from NZ_FOLY01000001.1 coordinate 536,641, forward strand.
CTGGACCGTCGATCATAGCGTTCGCAGCGTCCGTCACCAACCCTGCGCACCTGATCCATATCAGGTATGGCAGTAAGTTACGACGCGGCGCTGCTGCCCTCGCCCAGCGATCGAATCATTTTCCAGGCCGCACAGCCGTCGTGATAATAGTCTTCCATCCAGTGCAGCACCTCATAGCCCATGCGCCGGTACAGCGAAATGGCCGCACGGTTGTCAGCCCGGACTTCCAGATAGATGCTGTCACAACCTCGCGTCAGCGCCACGGCTTCCAGCGCCAGCAGCAGGCGCTGCCCCAGCCCCTGGCCGCGTATATCCGGATGCAGGCAAAAGGAATAAAGGCGTGCCTTTTTCTCGTTGCGTCGAAACAAAAGCGTTCCATAGCCCATCAGCGCGCCGTCCTCATCAATGATCAGACGCGTCTGCGCGTTGGCCTTCGTCACCAGATACTTCAGCTGCGAGGGGCTGAAGCTGTCTTCGTTATCGCCAAAGCAGGTGCGCTCCAGAGCATTGAGTGCCGACGCATCCCTGGTCTCCGCGGCACGCAGCGTAAAAGCCATGCGTTTTCTCCCGATCAGGATCCAAAAGGCCGCAATCCTACCATTTCCCTGCCGACAACACCCTGCCATGTGGTGCATCCGGCCTGACAATATTGCGAGATGATGACGCTGAACAGCACATTCGCTCATGAACCCGTCGGGCAGCCTTCAGCAGCACTGGCCCTGCGCCCGCCACGATCACCAGCAACACCGCTCATGATCGCTCAACCCTATTCCACGATGACCGGCGGCGTCCTATGATGCGCATATTTCCTCGGGTTGCGGAGGGCGTCATGTCACGTTTGCGTATTGTGGTGGATCACCCCGGCGATTGGCGCCCCTACTATCCCAGTGACGACCTGATCAGCGCCGATGATTTTCTGGCGCTGGAAGAAACCGCGGATCAGGATCGGGCCACCCACGTCATCAATCTGTGCAGCGGTCTCGATTACCTGGAAACCGGTTACTACGTCTCGCTGCTGGCGCAGGCGCGCGGTCAGCGCGTGCAGCCCGACGTGGAAACGCTCAATCAGTTGGGGCGCAAGGCGCTGATCGATCTGCAGCTGGACGGTCTCAACGACATGATGGCAGAGCTGGATCGCCGCGGCGCCCTGCAGGGCGAGCGACTGGACCTGCGGCTTTTCTTTGGCGACACCGGCAGCGAGGTGCTGGCGCGCCTTGGACGCCGGCTTTTCTCCCATTTCCCCTGTCCGATCCTGGAAGCCCGACTCATCAGGCGCCACGGCGACTGGCGGCTGGCGCGTCTTCAGGCGCTGTCGCTCAAGGATGTCGCCCTAGAGGAGGAAGATCGTTTTGCCCGCGCGCTCAATGCCCATTCCCGTCAGGTCTGGCGCACCCCGGCCGCCAAACGGCGCTACCGTTTTGATCTGGCCATTCTGGTCGACCCGGCAGAGGCCATGCCGCCAAGCAACAAGAGCGCCATCAAGCAGTTTATCCGCGCGGGACGCTCGATGGGCATCGATGTCAGTCTGATCACCCGGCGCGATGAAGGCCGGCTGGCCGAATTCGATGCCCTGTTCATTCGCGAAACCACCCGTCTTGATCACCATACCTGGCGCATGGCACGTCGAGCCGAGCACGAAGGTCTGGTCGTCATCGATGATCCCCAGTCGATTCTGCGCTGTACCAACAAGGTCTATCTGCACGCCCTGCTACGTGCCCGTGGCATCCCCGCCCCCGAGGGGCATCTGCTCAACCGCAGTGACCTTGAGCGTCTCGATGCCTTGGCCGACACCCTCACCTTCCCGCAGGTGCTGAAAATTCCCGACGGCGCCTTTTCACGCGGAGTGGTCAAGATCAGCTCCAGAGATCAATTGATCGAGGAAGCCAGACGGCTGTTCGAGGACTCGGCCCTGCTGCTGCTTCAGGAGTGGATGCCCACCGAGTACGACTGGCGCATCGGCATTCTGGATGGACAGGTGCTGTTCGCCAGCCGCTACTACATGGCCCGCGGCCACTGGCAGATCTATGATCACAGCGGCACTCGCGTGCGCAGCGGCGGATTCGAGACGATGGACCCGGCAACGGCGCCCGAAAAAGTGATCAAAACCGCGCTCAAGGCCACCCGACTGATCGGCAACGGCCTTTACGGGGTCGATATCAAGCAGAGTGGCGACCGGGTGGTGGTCATCGAGGTCAATGACAACCCCAATCTGGACGTCGGCGTGGAGGATGTCGTGCTGGGCCCGGAGCTCTATCGGCGCGTCATGGCGTGGTTTCTGGAGCAGATGGAGCGCAAGCGTCAGCCCCGGCAGACCTCAACGCGTCAGCTCCCCGGTTCATGAGCGTGTCGAAAGGGTCACGCTGACCTGATAACCGGTGTACTTGCGCAGATTGATCACGCCGGTATCAAGTATCAGATACTGGCCCTTGAGCCCCATCAACCGCCCCTCGACCTGCGGGGTGCGGTCCAGGTTGAAGGCTCTGACGCGCTCGGGCCAGGCCAGTACCGGGTAGTCAAAGCGGGCGACCGTCTGCTCACCGTGCGAACGGATATTGTCTTCCCCGAACTGCTCTTTGAGCGATTCAAGCCCGGGGGCCAATCGCGCCATCAGGTCATCGCGCAGGTTAATGAGATCAACATCAGCGGTTTCACCCTTGAGCATGCGCTGCCAGTGGGTACGATCGCTGATTTCATGACGAAAGAGCGCCTCGACCAGGCCGGACTGACGACGCGATGCCACCGACAGGATCGGCAGCGCCTGAACCGCGCCCTGATCAAGCCAGCGCGTGGGCATCTGCGAGGGTTTGGTAATACCGACCTTGGCGCCGGAGCTGCTGGCCAGGTACACCACGTGAGGCGCAAAGCAGTGGCGCTCCCCCCATTCGGGCTCTCGGCAGGTGCCCTGAAAGTAGTGACAGCGCTCGGGCGCCATCATGCAGGTATCACAGCGCGCCAGACGCTTGAAACAGCTGTAGCAGTGACCCTGACCGAAACTCTTGCGGGTCGAACGCTGACAATTGACACAGACAATATGCCCGCCAAACGACAGTGCGACATCGTGGCCCAGCCAGGCATCGAGGGGCTCGCGGTGTTCCCCGATGCGCAGCTCATAGTGCGCGCCGCCCGCCTCATCAGCCGTAATCGCCATGCGGGCAAGTTCGCCAACACCTTCAAAAGAGGCCTTTGAAGGCGTTTGCATCCCTGCGAGAGGTTCGAGGTCTAGTTGACCCATTTGATGCTGTCGCCCCTGGCCTCACCGTGCTCGTCGCTGCCGCAGCCGTGACGATCAATGTGGCCGGTGCGCTGCTCGGGAGGCACGTTGTGAGCGGCCTCGAAACGCAGGATCGCCTCGAGGCACAGCTCACGCTGCTCACTGGTCAGGGCCCGGCCATCCGGCCACTTGCCCAGCTCTACGCCGCGCTTGAGTCCTTCATACATCTGCGGCGTGAGCTGCTCGATCATGCGCTCGAAATTTCTGTCGCTCATGGTTTACCCGTCGATATCCTTGTGTTGCTGGTCAGGTATGGCCCGGTGCGGATGAAAGCGCGAACCCAGAAGCCCGGCCGCAAGACCCAGCAGCAGCCCCCCCAGATGCGCTTCGTTGGCGACATTGCCAAAGCCGATCCAGCCGGCGGCCGGCGTCATGCACAGCACCAGCCAGCCGACCATGAACACCATCAGCATGGCAGGGAACTGAAAGCCGCTGGTCGGCACCAGCCGCGAATAGAGCCAGACAAAGCCCACCAGGGCGTAGACCACGCCGGACATGCCGCCAAAAAGCACCGTACCAGTGGCGTACTGGGCCAGATTGGACACCAGCATGGCCGAACTCAAAAGCGCCAGCAGACGCCAGCGCCCCTGCAGCACTTCGACCTGGCGGCCAAAATACCAGAGCCAGAGCATGTTGAAGACCAGATGCATCAGGCTGAAATGCAAAAAGGCCGGCGAGAACAGCCGCCAGACTTCCGCCTGCGACAGAGCGTATCCAAGCGTTGCGGCATAGAGCTGCTGACCTTCAATGGCGATGGGCGCAATGGCCAGCGCCGTCAGGGCCTGAATATCATCGATACCCTGCCAGGCGAAGACGGCCACACACATCGCAATCAGGACCGTTGTCATCGGCGCCGAGCGCAGCGCGCCCGTGATCGACCCTGAACGCGCCACGGGTGCCGGAGCCTCTTCCAGCGCCAGTGACTCTCCCTGTTGCCATCGCTCGATCAGCTCACGGGCCTTCTCGAGCTGAACATCCTCGATCAGCCAGAGCACCTGCCCGTCCTGATCACGCGAATAGTGATGACCGATGCGATGTTTCCAGAGCGCGTGACGCAGTTCGTCAATGTCGGCATCAAGAGGAAAACGCAGCGCCTGCGGCATGCTGACTCCATTTGGGGCTGGAACCTGCCAGCCGGTCATGCTCATGGGATCGGAGGTTGAATATGCCACAAAAAAAGAAGTCCGGCGGAGAGGGTCCGCCGGACAAGAGCAAGGGATCATTCAAGGGAACACTTACTCTGACGGCGGTACGGCTCAAAAGTTCACGGCACATTCAAAAAAATTCGGATTTTATGTCATCGCGGCCAGCGTGTCCTCACTCCACGGCGCTGACCCAGCAGAATCGCCCGGCTTCCAGAGCGGCTTCACCGTCAAAGCGGTAGGCCACCAGCCGCCCGCCGCGAACGGCGCTGTAATCCAGGCAGGCAACATTGGCCGTCGGCAGGCTCGGAATGCCTTCACACCAGTAATGCCCGACAAAAAGAGGCCGCTGTGATCGCTCATAATGGACCAGCCGATCCCGCTCCGCGTCACTCAGGGGATGATCCTCGAACTCATCCGGCAGCGGGTCGGGCTGAAAGACCACATCACCATAGGTCTGCGGCGAGCGCGCCCAGAAATGGGTGCGAAAGACGCTGCGTCGGCTGCCGTCCATCGAATGAATGACCTCGCCACGAGGCAGTCGCAGCTGGGTACCGCGTGTGGTGCGATCCAGCACGCGGTGTTCGGGACTGCCCTGGATACTGGCTGCCGCCAGAAAACGCCGATCAATCCGGCCATCGGGGTGCTCGGCCAGAAAGGGGCGCAAAAGCGCTTCGTCCCAGCAGGCATGCGCCACGCGAAAATGCTCGAACTCAAGACACAGCGGCATCTCGAGAAACCATTCAAGATATGATGACCAGAGCGTTGGCAACCGCTCGAACTGCTGCAGCGTCTCGAACATGACCCGTTCGCTGCGCCCTCCGGCACGCGGCATGGTAAAGCCCCGACCGCCGTGGCCCAGACAGTGCTTCAGGGCGTGGGCTTCGTGATTCCCCATTACCACCAGCGCGGTGCCGGCATCGACCATGGTGCGCACGATTTCAAGCGCTTTCTGGATATGCGAGCCGCGATCGATCAGATCGCCCAGAAAGATGGCGCGCCGCGCGTCATGCGTGTACACCCCGTCTCGTCTCTGATAGCCCATCTTCTCGAGCAGGGTTTCGAGCAGATCACCGCAGCCGTGCACATCGCCGATCAGGTCGAACCCATTGCCGATGCCCCGGGCAGGGGTGTCAGGCGCTGACTCAGCCAACAAGGCCACTGCTCCATCCCAGCTTGCTGCGACAGGCTTCGAAGTAGCTATAGCCCGGCGGATGCAGCAGCTTGAGATATTCGGGCTTGCGGCGAATGCAAATCATGTCGCCGGGCTGGACCACCACCTTCATCTGCCCGTCGCAGCTGACCTGCAGCTCGGCGTTGTGGCTGTCCACGACTTCCAGCAGAATCTCGCTGGCGGCATCGATCACGATCGGCCGGCTCGACAGGGTATGAGGGAACATCGGCACCAGCACGATGGCCTCGAGCCGCGGATGCAGGATGGGCCCGCCGCCGGAGAGCGCATAGGCCGTGGAGCCGGTGGGCGTGGCCACGATCAGGCCATCCGAGCGCTGGCGATAGACAAACTGGCGATCGATATAGAGCTCGAACTCGATCATGCGCACAGCGGCCGCCGGATGGAGTACCACATCGTTGAGGCTGCAGGCCGAGCCGATGACGACACCGTCGCGTCGAACCTCGGTATCCAGCAGAAAACGACGCTCGACCTCATACTGTCCGTTGAGCACCTCATCGATTCGGTGCTCGACTTCGTCAGGATTGATATCGGTGAGAAAGCCCAGGCGACCACGATTGACGCCCAGTATGGGCGTATTGAAGCGACACAGCATGCGCCCGGCGCCCAGTAGGCTGCCGTCACCGCCGACCACGATGGCCAGATCACACTCCCGGCCGATCCTTTCAAGTGAAATCCCCGCCCCCTGACGAATCATGCAGGTTCTGGCGGTATCGGCCTCGAAATACACCTCGAGCCCGCGTGATTCCAGAAACACCGTCAGACGCTCGAGTGTTTCAACGACCTTGTCACTGTCAGGTCGCCCCACCAGCCCTACCCGGTTGAACTGTGTCATGCCCTGTCCAGACTGTTTCATCGAGCCGGCATTATGCGTTCAGCCCTGCTGGGGGGTAAACCGCGGCCTCAGGAAAATTCAGCCGCCTGGTGGCCGGAAGTACTCGAGCGGCGCCGCCACCACTCACTGCCCAGCAGTGCCAGCAGCATGACCGCCCCCCCCAGAGTGATTCGGGAAAGATCCGCCTCGCGATTCCAGATCACCAGATTGACCAATAGCCCGGCCGGAATCAGCAGATTGTTCATGACGGCAAGCGTTGCGGCGTCCACGCGACGCGCGCCCTGATTCCAGAAAAAATAGCCCACGCCCGAGGCCACCATTCCAAGCCATGCCAGCACGCCCCACTGTACCGAAGTTGTTGGCAGGTTCGTGGCATCTCCCAGCCACAAAAAGGCAGGGACGGCCACCAGCAGCGCACCGATATAGAACCAGCCAAAGACGTGAAGCGCCGGGAAATTGCCTTCCACGTCCCGCATGAGATGTCGGTAGCCCACCTGCCCGATGGCAAAGCACAGGTTGGCGCCCTGCACCATGAGAAAACCGTTCCAGAAGGCTTCACCGACGGACTGATAGCGAATCAGCGCTGCCCCAACGACAGCAAGCCCCGCCATCGCGATCTGGAACAGATCCAGTCGGCGGCAGAGAAGATTGTCCAGCAGCGCGATATAGATCGGTGTAAAGATGGTGAACAATAGAATTTCGGGCACGCTGAGCAGCACAAAGGACTGGTAATAGCACACATACATCAGCCCGAGCTGTATGGCGCCCACACCCATCAGCCCGAGTGTACGGCGACGATCCAGAAGTTTCGGGCGAAGCCAGGGCAGAAACACCAGACAGGCAAGCGCGACGCGTGTTAATACGGCAAAATAGCTGTCGACCTGACCGGCCAGATAAACTCCGATCAGACTGAACGAGAAGGACCACAGCAGAGTGACCCCGAGTAGATAGCCCATATGCTTTGTCAACCAGATAGATTTTCAAGGTTAACAACCATTATACGCCTGGCCAAATGCGTCAGGGCAACCCGGCAGATGACCTTCACGGCGACCCCCGGCGCCGGATCTTCCAGCGACTGGGCCGGTAGCGGCACCGGAGAGGTTCGCGTCAGCGATGACTATCCGACCCTGCGCTTTCATGAAACGGGGCGGTTCACTCATGCCAATGGCCGCGTGCTGCCCTTCAGCAACGTCTACCGCTTCGAGATCGTGGAAGATCGCGTGGAGCTTTATCACGAGCGCCGCGGGCCCCAGGGCGCCGTTTTCCTTTTTCCCCTGGTGGTGACTGGAGAACATCGCCTGAAAAGTCTCTCACCGCATCTATGCGTCAGGGATCTCTACAGCGGTGAACTGGTCATGACAGACAACGGATTCGATCTGACCTGGACGGTCGAGGGCCCTCGCAAGCAGGAACACATTCACTACTGCTATCGTTGATGGTACCGCCCACCCAGCGAAACGCTATATTAGGTTGATCTTTCCCAATTACCCTTTTCTATTACGACCTTTGTCTTATTCAAATATCGTGACGCCGCCCGAATTTATACACTGCAGAATGTTTTCTGGCAGCGGTGTCGTTCACCGCAGTATTTTAAAAAGGCACGGAGTCAATGATGGAATTGCAAAATCGTGAAGGACAGTACGTCCCGGAAGTCACGCTCAAGCAACGCAAGGGCGGTGAACTGGTCGATGTTCAGACCAAGGATATCTTTGCCAACCGTACCGTCGCTGTTTTCTCTCTTCCGGGTGCCTATACCCCCACCTGTTCCTCCACGCATCTGCCGCGCTACAACGAGCTGGCCGAGCAGCTTTTCGCCAACGGCGTTGATGAGATTCTGTGCCTGTCCGTTAACGATGCCTTCGTCATGGAAGCCTGGGGTGAGCATCAGGAAGCCGAGCATCTGACCCTGTTGGCAGATGGCAACGGCGAGTTTACCGAAGGCATGGGCATGCTGGTCGACAAGACCGATCTGGGCTTTGGCAAGCGCAGCTGGCGCTATTCCATGGTCGTTCGCAACGGCGTGATCGACAAGATGTTCATCGAACCGCAAAAGCCCGGCGACCCTTTCGAAGTGTCCGACGCCGACACCATGCTCGACTACCTTAATCCTCAGGCAGATCGGCCCAGCTTTGCTACCATTATCAGCAAGCCCGGCTGCCCACACTGCGCACGCGCCAAGCAGGCGCTGGCGGATAACCGCATTGCCTATGAAGACATCTCCATCGGCAACCGCGACATCACCAGCCGCTCGCTGCGCGCCATGACCGGATATGCGACCGTGCCGCAGGTCTGGATCGATGGCCGCCACATTGGCGGTGCCGAAGATCTGAAGGCGCATCTTGAGCAGGCTGACGCTGCCTGATTCATCTGCAGTCCGAAAGGATCATGACGGCCACCCATGGGTGGCCGTTTTTGTGTGCGCATGTCCCAACTGCACGCCCTGAAGATGGAGCCCTGAATGCAGGAAAAACATGTAGAGGTTGCCGTCATCGGCGCCGGAAGCGCGGGTCTTGGCGCCTATAACGCGGCGCGCGCCCACACTGACAGCGTCGTCATGATCGAGGGTGGCCCTTATGGCACCACCTGCGCTCGCGTCGGGTGCATGCCGAGCAAGCTTTTGATTGCCGCCGCCGACGCAGCGCACGCTGCACATGATGCCAAAGCCTTCGGCGTGCACATCGACGGTAACATCCGCATCAGCGGTCGTGATGTCATGGCGCGCGTCCTTCACGAACGGGATTATTTTGTCGATGGTGTCCTCGAGTCCGTGGAGCGTATCGAAGCCGAGCACCGTCTTCGCGGCCACGCCCGATTTGAAAGCGCCACGACCCTGATCATTGATGACCATACACGCATCCATGCCGAAAGAATCGTCATCGCCACGGGTTCCAGCCCCGACTACCCGGAGTTTCTCAAGGCTGCGGGAGAGCGTCTGGTGACCAACAACGATCTTTTTTACTGGGAAGATCTGCCCGAATCGGTTGCCGTCTTTGGCCCGGGCGTTGTCGGTCTGGAACTCGGGCAGGCACTATCACGGCTGGGGGTCCGGGTACGTGTGTTTGGCGTCGGTGGCGCCATCGGTCCGATCAGTGACCCCGAGGTGCACAAACAGGCTTATCAGCACTTCAATGAAGCGTTCTATCTTGATGCAAGGGCCGATACGCGTGATGTAACGCTTGCCGATGACGGCGTCAACGTCACTTTTGTGGAGCGTGACAGCGGCCAGGAGATCACTGAACGGTTTGACTATCTGCTGGCCGCCACGGGCCGTCCGCCCAACCTCAAGGGACTGGATATCGCAAACGCCGATCTGCGCATGGAAGAAGGTCTGCCGGTGTTTGATCGCTATACCCTGCAGTGTCAGCACAATGACGAGACGCTGGCGCCCATTTTCATTGCCGGCGATGCCAACGCCGAGCTCCCCCTGCTGCACGAGGCATCCGATGAAGGCCGCATTGCAGGTGACAATGCCGGCCGCTATCCCGACATCCGCGCCGGCCGACGTCGCTCGATGCTGAGCGTGGTATTTACCGAGCCACAGATCGCGCTGGCCGGGCTGACATGGTCCGACATCCAAAAACGTTCAAAAGGCAGTTACGCCATTGGCGAGGTCGACTTCAGTGATCAGGGCCGCGCCCGGGTCATGCGAAAAAATCGCGGCCTGCTGCGCGTCTACGGTGAGCAGGGGTCCGGCCTCTTCCTGGGTGCCGAAATGATCGCACCGGAAGCCGAACATCTGGCGCATCTGCTCGCCTGGTGTCATCAGCAGCGCATGACCGTGGCGCAGATGCTGGAGATGCCCTTTTATCATCCCTGCCTCGAAGAAGGATTGCGTACTGCCCTGCGTAATCTGAATGCCGAACTCAGACAGGGACCGGCCATGGCCCTGCACTGTCTGGATACCGGCCCGGGGTGCTGATCTTCGTCATCGCATCACTGCCGGAGCACCCGCCTTCGGCAGTGATTGTCTACAAGGGCCAACGGAGCTGCGCATGGCTGATTACATGATCACCTGTCACCTGAAATTCCCCGATCAGGAATATCGCCACCTGATGACGCCACTGACGCACTACCGGGACAGTCTGCGCGTTTTTGAATCCACCTGGCTTGTCAGAACCGCCGTCACGCCCGACCAAATTCTCGCTGATCTCGAGCAGTACATTGACCGCGAAGATCAGATTTTTATTGCCACCATTCAAACGCCGGCCGCCTGGTCCGATAGCCTGGGCGTGGAACAGGTTCTTCATTTTTTCAGCCGCTCGTGAGCCGATCCGGTGCCCGGCCGAGCAGTCATGGACCGTATTTCCTGGACAGCCGGTGCTCATGACAAATCATGCTCTGCTGCGCGCCGGCATCAACAGGAACCTGTCATTACAGATTTTCGATCAGCCTTGTACAATTTTTCTTGCAGGGCTTGTATAGCTTTTCTATGATGACACTACAGTATTGGCGGTAGGCATTCGGCACTCCAACGGATCCGAGTGACGCTCAAGGAAGAGACAGTCGGCCGCAATGCCTGTCATTGGAAGATCAAACCCCGGCAAGGACGTCGGGGTTTTTTTATGCGTGAAAACTCATGGCGAAAATGACTGGCGCTCAGAAACGCATCATTTGAACTACGGCATGCCCCGTATACCTGACTGAAAGCCTGCCCGCAGACAAAACACGTTATCGGGCTCACTTCGTCTGAATGACGCTGGAAAGGAAGGTAGGGAGAAGCCGCCTTGCGGGTACTGGAACAGCATCAGAAGGTAATGCTGATAAAGAGGCTGGAGCGGGCAATGGGATTCGAACCCACGACATTCAGCTTGGGAAGCTGACGCTCTACCAACTGAGCTATACCCGCATGACACCCATCATAAGAGGCCATGGTGACAAAAACAAGCAGCCTGCTTCAAAGCGCTGTTTTGACGGTAAAAAAGCCAAAGGCAAAAAAATTTTCAATTTTGAGGATCAAAACGAAAACACCATGGTCATAAGGGTATGACGTTCTTCTTCAGTCGCTGAGGAATGCGTCTGGTTCAACTGTTCCTTGCATGGCCGCCACCTCGTTGTGGCGGTTTTTTTATGTCTATTGTCTGTCGAGTCTGTCGTCCGCCGAGAATGGTCAAAGGCACTGCATGTGAGTACTTCTCACCTTCTCCCCTGCTCGATCAACCTAGAAACATCGGGTAACCACAGCATTGAGCTTTTCTAGCCGGCCATGACCACGTTCAGTCCATGTTCGGTGATGCGGCCGCAGCAGCAGTCGAAACAGGGGCGCCGAAAAAGGCGACACAGAGGGCGACACGTTGCCTTCTCCTGCCAGATTGCATCAATCAGCCCTCTTTTATAGAGATAGCGTATGGCGCGCGTGAACTCGACATCCGGGACACCAAACTCGATGGCCTTGACATAAACACGCTGGTGTCGGCCGGTATTGAGCAAACGTGTAAGGATCGCAAGCTCCAGTGAGTCAAGGGATTGCATGCCGAATGCGTAAGCCTTTTAGCATTACATGGATTAACTATCTGCTTCCGCAAGGATTATACTCATCAACCACTGAGGCTAAAGTATTAAAAGCCGCAAGTTTTGTGATCATTTTATTTAATTCAGAAAACTTAACATTAAACGTTCTTCACCGGTGTCGCGATATGGCGACATTTTCTGCCAATAGCGGATGCATTGCGTCGAAGAGACATGCTTTATTCAGAATGAAATTTTACAGCTGGTAACATCTTTTTCGCCTATTTAATCCTCACTTAATCAATCGACTCTGTGAACGTGACATTAATGATGCTTCCAGGTCTACGCTGAGCCTTTATGATCCTTTTGATTGTTTTTGCCCTTGTCGCCATTGGTATCTCCTTTATCTGCTCGGTGCTCGAGGCGGCACTGCTTTCCCTGACGCCAAGTCATATCGCGCGTCTCAAGGAGTCACATCCGTCACTGCACCACTCGCTGAGTCAGCTCAAGGACAATGTCGACCGCCCCCTAGCGGCCATTTTGACGCTCAATACCATTGCGCACACGGCTGGCGCGACGGGTGTGGGTGCACAGGTTGCCGCTGTTTTCGGTGAGGCGTGGATTGGTGTGGCCTCGGCAATCATGACGCTTCTGATTCTTGTACTGTCCGAGATTCTGCCCAAGACCATCGGGGCACGTTACTGGCGTCAGCTGGCGCCAATACTGGCGCCCACACTCAAGGGCCTGATCTGGCTGTTGTTGCCATTTATATGGATTTCAGAGCAGATTACGCGCCGTATCGGCAGCAGCGGGGAAGACGACGTGGACGTTCGCGAAGAGATCAAGGCGCTGGCCAGGCTGGGGCATGAACGCGGCGTAGTGGATACCGACGAGAGTCGAACCATCGTCAACATCCTCAATCTACATGACATCCATGTTCGCAGCGTCATGACCCCGCGTACGGTCTGTGTCACCGCTTCGCCCGACATGACGGTGAGCGAATTCGACGCCGACCATGGCGATCTACCATTTACGCGCTATCCGGTCATGACACCCCCGGAGCAGACCGTAGGCTATGTCCACAAGATGGACGCTTACCATGCACCGGACGAGGCGACGCTGTCTTCGATCATGCATCCCATCGAGTCGATCAACGACACCGACAGCGTTGAACAGGTCTTCATCAGAATGCTTAACGACCACCACCACATGTGCGTGGTCTATGACGATCACGGCACCTGGGTTGGCGTGCTGACGATGGAGGATATTCTCGAAACCATCCTGGGCCAGGACATCGTGGATGAAACCGACGATGTCTCCAATCTCCGCCATCATGCCAGACAGCTCTGGCTAAAGCGTATTCGCCGCAGTCGGGAAGCGGCGGTCAATGATATGCCCCCCGGGCGCTGAGGCTCCCGATCATGGCGGTGAACATGCTAGACTACGGGCCTTTTGCGGCAACCGGTAACGCCCATGGCCATCTTCCTGCTGACCTTTGCCGTCTGTCTGCTTATCTGCGGTTTCATGGTCACGGCACTGATGCTGTCGCGTACGCCACGCTATCGCACCAGCGCTGATGACCTTCTGACGCTACTCGACGAGACGCTGGACAACAGGGTCTCCGAGGCGCGCTGGCATACCATCATCGGCTATCCGATTCGCCACGACCCCTATCTGGAAAATGTTCGTCGCCGCTGTCAGGCCATCATGGACGAATACGGCCAGCCCTGGCGCTTTGAACAGGGCGGCTCGCTGTTGTCGTCCACCGGTCTCGAAGAGATTCGCGCGCTGCGCCAGCATCTGACTGCGCGGCTCTCCCTGGGCGACCGGCGCGCCTTTTGAAACCGCCCGGTGTATATGCTTGTTCCGGACATTGCCCTGCCATGACCATCGCGCTGACCAGTACCAATGTGATTCGCCGTGCGCCGCTTGAGGAGATCTCTCAGGCGCATTCTCATCCCTTTCACCAGATCGTGATCGGGCTGGCCGGCGAGGCGGAAATCATCATCGACGGTTGCCCGCTGCATATCTCGCCGTTTCATGGCTGTACCATTCCCGGCGACCGGGAGCACTGCTATCGCGGCATTGGCGACAACTCCCAGCTGCTGCTGGACCTCTTTGATGATGCCCCCGGGCTTTCGGGCATCTACCGACATCATTTCCAGCTCTTCTCGCACCCCCTGCATTTTGAACTCGACAGCGCCGCTCGCGCCTACATCGCCTTCATGGTGGAAGAGATCACCTATCAGCCGGAAGTGGACCGGGATCTTTTGATCACTACCCTGCTCTCGATTCTTTCACATCGTCTGCTCGACCGCCAGGCGACGCCGCAGTCGCGGCTTGATCTGGCCATGCTGGATCACTATATCGATCAGCACCTGGCTCATGGCATTCGCGTCGAGGATCTGGCCGGACTGGCGCACCTTTCCAGCGCTCACTTTACCGAGCTCTTTCGCATCCGCACGGGTCTGCCGCCCTATCAATACATCCTGCGCAAGCGCCTGAATGCCGCTCGCAAGCTGCTGCTGGACACCCGTCTGCCCCTGATCGATATTGCCGAACGCTCGGGCTTTGCCAATCAAAGCGCCCTGTCACACGCCTTCAGGCGTCATTTCGGCCACGCCCCCGGCGCGCTGCGCCAGACGGCTGCCCCTTGAGATAACTTCGACGAGACGTCATCAGAGCAATGATTCCGAGCACCGGCCCTCTCAAGATCAAAGGTGTATTGCCGAAACGCCTCCCCTTTTGTCCTGCCCCCAGCCCTATGAAACTTCCACTAAACTGACAATCCTTCCCGGCAAATCGACAAGACAGCGTTGTCCACGGCGGCCTAAAGTCGGAAAAGTCATCATCCCCTGTTACGCCAGCCATCGACGCACAACGCTAACGTGCAATTCAAAGCAACGCTGGCCGTCCTTTGCGGCAAGGAACGTCATCATGCTCAAGACACAACAAATACTGGATGCCAGTACCTGGCAACAGTCTTCAAAAACCCTTTTTGACCGCATCAGTGATCACTACATCGTCAATGAAAATGATCTGGTCAAGGAGTTCATCGCGCTGCTGCAGACCGATGAAAGGGATTTCAAGCGTATTGCCGACAGCACAGCGGCGCTGGTACGCGACGTGCGCGCCATGGATACCGCAGTGGACGCCATCGATGAGCTTTTGCAGCAGTACAGCCTGGGGACCCAGGAAGGCCTGATGCTCATGTGTCTGGCAGAGGCACTGCTGCGCGTGCCCGATACCGCCACGACCGATGCCCTGATCGAGGATCGTCTCAGCGTCGGCGACTGGGAAAAATACGCAGGTCAGAGCGAATCCTGGTTCGTCAACGCCTCGACCTGGGGGCTTTTGACCACGGGTCGCGTGATCAAGCTGGATCAACCTCAGGATGGCCGCCCGGCCGGCTTTATCAACCGTATGGTCAATCGCATGGGCGAGCCGGTCATTCGTCAGGCCATGCGTCAGGCGATGAAGGTCATGGGCCGCCAGTTCGTGCTGGGTCGGGATATCGACGAAGCACTCAAGCGTTCGAAGCCGCAGTTCGACAAGGGCTACACCTACTCGTATGACATGCTGGGAGAAGCCGCGCTGACGCGTCAGGACGCTCGGCGCTATTTCGACGACTATGCCAGCGCCATTCGCGCGGTGGGCAAAACCAGCCAGAAACTCTCTTCCGATACGCCGGCACCATCAATCTCCATCAAGCTTTCAGCGCTGCACCCGCGCTATGAATCCGGACGTCGTGAACAAGTGCTCGAGGAGCTGGTCAATACCGTTCGGGCGCTGGTCGAACTCGCCCGCGGACTGGATGTGGCGCTGACCATCGATGCCGAGGAAGTAGACCGTCTAGAGCTGTCGCTGGAGGTCTTCCAGGCGGTTTATAACGCCGATGCCTGCCGCGGCTGGGGCAGGTTCGGACTGGTCATTCAGGCCTACTCCAAGCGTGCGCTGCCGGCATTGCAGTGGCTGACGCGCGTTGCCGAGGATCAGGGCGATGAAGTTCCCGTGCGCCTGGTCAAGGGCGCCTACTGGGACAGTGAGATCAAGGAGTCCCAGCAGCTCGGGATCGATGGCTATCCGGTATTTACTCGCAAGGCCTGTACGGATGTCTCCTATCTGGCCTGCGCCACCTATTTATTGTCCGACAACACCCAGGGCCGCCTCTTCCCGCAGTTTGCCACCCACAACGCGCACACCATCTCGACCATTATCGATCTGGCCCATCAGAGCAATCGCGCCTTCGAGTTTCAGCGTCTGCACGGCATGGGAGAAGCCCTGTATGAAGCGGCGCTGAGCAAGGCGCCAGAGGGGACCTGGTGTCGCATCTACGCACCTGTCGGCGCCCACAAGGACCTGCTGCCCTATCTGGTCCGCCGTCTGCTGGAAAACGGCGCCAATTCCTCGTTCGTGCACCAGCTGGTCGACCCGCGCGTGCCGGTGGAATCCCTGTGCGTTCACCCGGTCGAGAATCTGATCGGTGTCGGTCAGTACTTCAACGCCAATATCCCGATGCCTGCCGAGCTCTATCCCGACGGCCGACGCAACGCTCGCGGCATCAACCTGAACATCAATAGCCAGTTCAGGCCGCTGACGGATGAGATGGCGCCCTTTCTCGCGCGCAGCTATCGCGCCGGGCCGCTGGTGGCCTTCGATCTGGAAGATCAGGGCGCCGACCACCATGATGTGATCTGCCCCTGGGATCATCAGCGCACCGTCGGCAGGGTTCGCTGGACCAGTGCCGATGAGACCTCGCGAGCCATCGAAACCGCCTGGAAAGCCTTTCCGGACTGGAACGATACGCCGGTCGAGGAGCGTGCCGCCATTCTGGAGCGCTTTGCCGATCTGATGGAAACCCACATGGCGGAGCTGATGGCCATGTGCTGCATGGAAGGAGGCAAGCTGCTGACCGACGGCGTAGCGGAAGTCCGCGAGGCAGTGGATTTCTGTCGCTACTATGCCGCGCGTGCCCGGGAGGTTTTCATGGCGCCCACGGTGCTGCCCGGCCCGACCGGAGAATCCAACGAGCTCATCATGCAGGGCAAGGGGGTCTTTGCCACCATCAGCCCGTGGAATTTCCCGATCGCGATTTTCTGCGGCCAGACCGTGGCGGCGGCCGTGACCGGCAATACCGTGCTGGCCAAGCCGGCCGAGCAGACCTCGCTGATTGCCCACCGTGTGATCGAGCTTTTATATGACGCCGGCATGCCGCGCGAGGTCGTGCAGCTGCTGCCGGGCGATGGCGCCACGGTCGGCGCCGTGCTATCCAGCGATCGCCGCATTACCGGGGTGGCCTTCACCGGCTCCACTCAGACGGCGCAGTTGATCAACCGCTCACTGGCCGCGCGGGACAACGCGGCACTGCCGACGCTGGTGGCCGAAACCGGCGGCCTGAACGCCATGATCGTGGACTCCACCGCGCTGCCCGAACAGGTCGTCAAGGACGTGGTGGCTTCGAGCTATCAGAGTGCCGGACAGCGCTGCTCGGCGCTGCGCGTACTCTATATTCAGGAAGACATCGCCGAGCGGGTCATCGAGACCCTCAAGGGAGCGATGGCCGAGCTCAATATCGGCGATCCGACGCAGCTTGCCACCGATGTCGGCCCGGTCATTGATGAAGAGGCTCGCAAGGGACTGCAGGCTCATATCGACCGCCTCAAGAGTGAAGGCCGCCTGATCGCCGAGACCGAAATCGACCCGGCCACGGCGGCCAGTGGCACCTTCATTGCCCCGACCGCGTTTCGAATCGACGGCATCGATGCGCTGGAGACCGAGCAGTTCGGCCCCGTACTGCACGTTGCGACCTTCAGGGCCAGCGAGATTGATGAGGTCATTGATACCATCAACGAGCGCGGCTACGGCCTGACCTTTGGCGTGCACAGCCGCAACGAAACCTTTGCCAATCGCGTGGCGCGTCGCATCCGGGTCGGCAATGTCTACGTCAACCGTAATATCATCGGTGCCGTGGTCGGCGTTCAACCCTTCGGCGGCCAGGGCTTTTCGGGGACCGGTCCCAAGGCGGGCGGGCCTCATTACCTGCTGCGCTTTGCCAACGAGAAAACGCGGACGATCAATACAGCGGCCCTGGGGGGCAATGCGTCCCTGCTGGCCATGGGAGACGATTGATTCTGTCATCGTAACGCCAGTGTGCAGTGGGAAACCGGCCATGGGTAAAAACAGGTTGAAAACAATCCCCAAAACGGTTTCCCATTCGCGCCCGCCCTGCGCAGGACACCTGCAGGACACATTCCGGCCCAACAATCAGAATACAGGAGAATTTTATGGCTATCGGTGTCTGGATCAGCCTCTTTGCCTACTTTGCGCTCATGATCGGTATCGGCCTGTACGCCATGCGCACCTCGACCTCGACTTCCGAGGATTACATGCTGGGGGGCCGTACGCTCAGTCCCAAGGTGGCGGCGCTGTCCGCCGGCGCCTCGGACATGAGCGGCTGGCTGCTGCTGGGCCTTCCCGGAGCGATGTTTGCCTCCGGTCTGGGTTCGGCATGGATCGGTATCGGCCTGCTGCTGGGGGCGTTTTTCAACTGGCTGCTGGTCGCGCCGCGGCTTCGCGAGCAGACGGTCCACTACGGCAACGCCATCACCATTCCCGCCTTTCTGGCCAACCGCTTTCCCACGCGATCCCTGTCGCTGAGGGTGGTGTCGGCCATCGTCATCGTGGTCTTTTTCGCCATCTATACGGCTTCGGGCCTGGTCGCCGGCGGCAAGCTCTTCCAGAGCGCCTTTTCGGGCCTGATCAACATCGGCGGCATGGGTGATTACGGCACCGGTGTGATCATCACGCTGGGCGTGGTGCTGGTCTATACGGTGGTGGGCGGCTTTCTGGCCGTGAGCCTTACGGACTTTGTACAGGGCTGCATCATGATGCTGGCGCTGGTCATCATGCCGGCCGTGGTGCTCTTTGGTGAAGGCGGCGGTGGTTTCACCCAGGCCTCGCAGACCCTCAACGACGTTGACCCTACCCTGCTGTCGTGGACGGACGGGCTGACCTTCATTGGCTGGCTCTCCGCAATCACCTGGGGACTGGGCTATTTCGGTCAGCCGCATATCATCGTGCGCTTCATGGCCATCCGCTCCCTGAAGGATGTGCCCGTGGCCCGTAACATAGGCATGAGCTGGATGCTGGTCTCCATGATCGGTGCAGTGTCGCTGGGTCTGTTCGGCCGGGCCTACGCTGTTCGCAACGGCCTGGACATTCAGGACTCGGAAACCATCTTCATTATTCTGGCCAATCTGCTGTTCCATCCGCTGGTGACCGGTTTCCTCTACGCGGCGCTGCTGGCCGCGATCATGAGCACCATCTCCAGCCAGCTGCTGGTGGCCTCCTCGTCACTGACCGAAGACTTCTATCGCCTCTTTTTGCGCAAGGAAGCCACCGAGAAGGAAGTGGTGACGGTCGGTCGAGTGAGCGTGTTGCTGGTGGGCATGATAGCAGCCGTTATCGCCTCGGCCCCGGACTCACAGGTGCTGGGGCTGGTGAGCAACGCCTGGGCAGGCTTTGGCGCGGCGTTCGGCCCGCTGATCCTGCTGTCACTGATGTGGTCGCGCACCAACGGCACCGGCGCTATTGCAGGTATGGTCGTGGGAGCGGTCACCGTCATGGTCTGGATTGCGCTGGGCTGGAACGCCGAGTTTCTGGGTGGCCCGGGTATCTATGAAATCATTCCGGGCTTTATCGCCTCCCTGATTGCCATCGTGGTGGTCAGCCGCGTGACCAGCGATGCCGGCGAATACAAGCGTATCTCCCACTGATACCACACCGCAGCAGCGGCAACGTCAAAAAGGGCTCCCTGGGGAGCCCTTTTCGATGGCGTTGATTCGATGGCGCTCGACGGATATCGACTTATAGAAGTCCCGATAAATGGCGCCCTGCCATTTTAGTGCACCTTGCTCAGGGCAAAGCGAATGACGGCCCGGATGATCAGAGCGAGCAGCGCGATCAGAATCAGGGTCAGGAGCATGGACGCCGGATGAGTCATCAGCGTGGCAAACAGTACGCCCGCCACGATCGACCAGGTGGTGCGGCTGATCTGGTCATCATCAAGGCGCAGCATGGTGGGCACCCAGCGATTGACCATTTTGCCGAAGCCGTTTTCCCAGCTTTTCCAGGCCAGCGCGGTTGCGATGGCAAAGATAACAATCCAGATGACAGCAATGGTCATAAGCTCTCCTGCGCGGATGTTTGAGTGTCTATAATCTGATGAGATCCCGGGCACAACATTAGTACCGCAGCGCCTTCATGGCGACGGGCTGATCACGGGTCAGCACCATGCTGGCATGATATCTTAAAAAAAGCGCGATTGATGAACTTCTCGGGGTTGAAAAACATTTGGCCGTCGCCATCTTGATGAGTTAGCACGTCGGCACGCATTCATGGAGGCCATCCATGCAGACCATCCATGTGGAATGCACCGACCGTTAGAGAGCCACCAACACGTACCGACGCAAAAGGAACCTTATCATGCAGATCGCAGAGAACACGGTAGTCTCGTTTCACTACACTCTGAAAAACGATTCCGGTGAAGTGCTCGACAGCTCTGAAGGTCGTGATCCGCTTTCCTATCTGCACGGTTCAGGCAACATTATTCCTGGACTCGAGAAGGAACTGGCAGGCAAATCTTCAGGCGATACCCTTCAGGCGCGCGTAGAGCCCGGCGAAGGTTACGGCGAAGTCCAGCCCTCGCTGGTTCAGGAAGTCCCGCGTGATGCCTTCCAGGGCGTTGAAGACATTCAGCCCGGCATGCAGTTTCAGGCGCAGACCGAAGGCGGCCCGCTGCTGGTCACCGTCACCAAGCTCGAAGGCGACACGGTCACCGTCGACGGCAACCATCCGCTGGCCGGTGAAACCCTGAACTTTGATGTCAGCGTCGAATCCGTACGTGAAGCCAGTGCCGAAGAGCTTGAGCACGGCCACGTACACGGCGAAGGCGGCCATCAGCACTGATCATTCGTGTCTGACACCCTGAAAAAGGCAGCTCTTGAGCTGCCTTTTTTATGTCTATTAATGCTGATCAGCCTCTATCGAAGATGCTCGGGCCGATCTGGACTAGCGTCATCGGGCTCGATGTCATTTGAAGCGGTACTGCCTGAATCGGTGGCCGCCTCAGAGGCCGTTATCGGCGAGACGCTGGCAAGCCGTCGATAGTTGATGATCAGTCGCCAGATCAACACCGCCAGGCAAAGACCGGCAAATCCAGGGCCGCTCCAGAAAAACCAGACCGGCCAGTAGCAGGCAGCCATCAGTAAAAGGGTTCGGCCGGCACTGCCCGTCACGATATCGGCCACCTGTCCGACGCGGCTGATCCTGACGGTGATTTTTCGCGACTCCTGAAGCAGCGCAAACACTCGCCTTTCAAGATCAAAAATGAGCGTCACGACCAACAGTGCCAGCGCCGGCCAAAAAAGCCGCTCGGGCCGATAGAGTGACAACCCGCCCATCACCGACAGGATCAGAACGATTTCCATGAAGGGCCGCAGATAGCGCTGTCTGGCATCCTGATGCCCCAGAGCTTTTGAGACCCAGCCCGAAAGCACGCTCAGCAGTCGATACAGTGCTACGGCCAGCGCTGCCAGCAGGCACTGATGGGCATAAAGCAGCGGGATCGTGACAGCAGCCAGCACAATGGCCGCAAGGGCAAGACCTGTTGGTGAGATCCGCCAGGTGACAAGCTGGTGCGCCGTCCATGCCATGATGGATCGGCACGAACGGCGCATTCGAAAGGTCAGATCAGACATCCTCGATACCGAAGCAAAAGAGGCGTCATTGTAGTGATGGCACCTATTGGCGTCGATGCCAACCTGTGCGGGCGATGCCGCTCACGACTGTCCGCACTCGAATACCGCCATGAACTGCTCGTCACCGTCGACGCAATCCATCACATGCACGGCTCTGGCAATGCGCGGGTCGAGCTGCTGGCCACCATGGCAGGTGCCGGCAGGACGCCCGATAACGCCCGACAGAGTGATATTGTGAAGTGCAACACCCTTGTGGGCGTCGTTGAGCACCTGATCGATCACCATTTCATTGCTCTGCGTTGAATGGCCATGGGTCATGTATACGACACGTCCCCCCTCGCGGCAAAGCTTGATGGCACGGAGGAGCAGCGACACCAGCCGCTCGCAGCGCTGTCGCGGCGACTGATGCCGACCGATAACGGCCGGGATATCGAGCAGCACTCGATCAAAGGCACCCATCTCCTGTGGTAACAGTCGTTCATCACCCAGGCGGGTCATGGTGACATTGTCAGGCGTGTGGCGAAGCGACACGCTCTCCAGAGACAGCGCCCCCGAGATGTTGGCCACCAGTTCGCCGCGCTCGTCCAGTTCATCAGAAATCATGGACATACGCTGACGACCGGAGCCATACATGTCCAGCACGCGATGATGAGGCGCAACATCCAGCAGCTTCAGGCCGTAACGGCTGGGTTGAGGCTGCTCCTGCATGGCATATGGCGTCGGTATGACGTGCGGGGCCGGGCAGCCCAGCGGAAAGGGGATGGCATCAGCGGTGCGCGCCGAGAGACCGGAAGATTGGGTATCCATACCTGATAATTCCTGAAGTCCATGTTCGGGTCGGCATCCTGCCAACCTTTGACGCCCTTATCGTACAATATTTTTATATATCTTGTACAAGAAATAGCGTCGAAATCATCAATATCGAACCGTGGTTAAATCGGGTCGGTAATCACCATTACCCGACAATAAAACGGGCCGATACCCTGATGGCATCGGCCCGTTTTGCAATAACATCATGTGCTCAGGGGGTGGTGCGCATGGCCAGCACGTTGGCATCCAGCGCCCGACGGGACTGCCAGTAATGGCGGTTCCAGTAGGGATTGTCCAAGCTGGAGATCTTTACACCACGCGAACTTGAAGCGTGCATGAAACGGCCCTCACCCACATAGATGCCGACATGGCGATCGCCGCGCCACGGTTTGAAAAAAACCAGATCGCCGGCCTTGAGCGCATCCTTTTCGATACGTCTTCCGGTAAGCACCTGCCCTGCCGTGGTTCTTGGCAGATTCATGTCAAAGCTGTCACGAAAGATCTGCTGCACCAGCGAAGAGCAGTCGATACCGCTGCTGCTCTCACCGCCGAATCGGTAAGGCGTTCCCTGCCAGGTATCGAACTCGGCCATCAGCGCGGCCTCGATATCGATCGGGTAAGCGTTTTCAGGGGAGGTGTAAGCCTGGCGCGGTTGTTTCCCTGCTTTCGCTTTCGACGTTTTAACCGTCGAAAGCGAAAGCATGGCCATGTCCTTTCCGCCATTTTGTGAATCGGGCTGGGAAGCAGCACACCCTCCCAGAGCAAGACAAACCAGACTACCGATGATTATTCGCCGCATGTATACGGCCCTTTTTGTTGATCGAGCACTGGTCAATATCCTGAAATATCGTGTGGAAGATAACGAAGAGGCGCCCAAAAAGCGCCTTCAGCATATTAAGGAATTCGATCAGACGTGGCGAGTATTTAAAATTAATCAAACCACCCTTGTTATGACCAAAGTACTAATCGAAAACCACTCAAAAGTAACAAAAATACACTTTTTATTACTTTTTGATGCGCTAGTGCAGAATACGCGCATCTCCGGGTAGCGTATCGGCATGCATGGGCGGCCAGCGCTCGTGGTGGGTGCCCGGAAAATCAAGACTGGCCCAGCTTCCCACCAGCGGCGGAAGACCTGTCTGCCACGCGGTCATGGCCTGATTGAACTCTGATAGAAAATCCTCTCGTTCAGGCGTGGCCACCATGAAAAAGCTGTATCCCGCCAGCATTCCCCTGCCATAGGCCCACCAGTCGCTGTAGTGGCGCGAGGCCAGCGTCAGCGCCTGATCCAGATAATCATTGAAGGCGTCAGAATTCAGCCAGCCCAGCTGTCGCGCGGCGGCGGCAAGATCCACCAGCTGCGCGATATCCCACGCTGCCATATCAATATCGTTGCAGTGATGATCGTTTTTGAGCACACGGCGCAGCCTCTCGAGGTGCACCCCCTCATCCTCACTGCGATCAGCGGATTCAAGCACGGCAATTTCCTGCTGCAAACGCCGCTTGTTAAGGGTGTAGGGTGCGTAATTGATCAGATATTCCTGGCGATCACCGGCGTCTACCAGAAAGTCGAGAAACCGGGTCAACTGTGTACTACCGCCAATGCCATAGTGACTATCGAGCCACTCACGAATTTCGTTGGCCTGCGCGCCGTACTGCCTTTCGGGTTCCCCCCAGAGCACTGCATTCAGCGGCCCCGACAGAGCCAGTGCCGTGAATCGTGACAGCGATGGGCGCCTGCCCGGCTCCTGATGAAACCCGACGGGGGCTGTCAGCCAGTGAAAGGGGCTGCCGGGATCCTGACGATGCCATTCGATATCTTCTGCCAGAGACGCCTGGCTACCATCTTCTGGAAGTGCCTGCTCCCATGCCTGCCAGGCCGCCAGCAGGGTATCCATTTCGGGATAGTGACGATGCAGCGTCGCGGCAAGCCGGATGTAACAACGCTCGAGCAGCACGGCGTCACCATAATCGGCATTTTCAAACATCTGCAGATGAAAGGCGTACTTTTCCGCCATGAAGATCGTGGCAGAACCCGAGGCACAGTTCGCCAGCAGCCGGCGGCCGGTCAAAAGCTCTGATGAAGGGGTACCAAAGGGGGTTCCGGACGCCGGTAGCCGGCCATGATGCGCATCGGAGGCCAGCTGGTTGAGGTGATGTACCTGCCCGGGCAGCCAGAAGCGTGACAGCCCTGCCACGCCCTCCTCGGGTCGCCAGTCCAGAACGTCATGAAGATATTCGCGACTCTGATCACGCTGTTCCTTGCCCATCTCGGGCGCCACATACTGTCGATACAGCAGATCAGGCTCCCGAATCGACGCGACGGTGAGCGCCCAGTGACGCGCGCTGCTTCGAAAGCCGAGAATCATGGATCGTGAACGATCGCGAAGATCATCACTGAGCAATTGATGCAGCGGTATCTGCAAGGGACTGTCATCGGCTTCCAGCAACAGCTGCCAGTCGGTGGTGAAGCTCTCCATCAGGTCGAGCCCTTCATGCAGGCTGCGACCGCGCTGCCAGGCCAGGGCCACCTGATGCCAGCTATCGTAGCGGCGCGTCAGCAGATCCACTCCGTGTGCGGCAAACCCTCTGGCTTCCTCCTGATCCAGCCATCCCATGGCCATGCCGGCCCAGGCCAGATCCACCAGACGCAGCCAGTCCCAGGCAGCCACATCACGTGGCTGTCCCTGAACGACAAAGGCCTCGAGTGTGGCAGCATAGGTAGCCTGAGGCGCCATGCGCGCATGCCACTTGAGCCGCTTTGCCCGATCCATGGCCGTAAAGCGTTGATGATCAAGCTCCCAGCCATGGCGATGCCCCTGCCCTGCCAGCCAGAGCAGCATCCGGATCAGCTCATCACGATCATGAATGGACCAGACCTTGCGCAAAAAATATCCGGTACGCTCACGTTCCAGAGCCGCAGCGTCCAGGCTGTCGATCATGATGGGCGCAAAGGGCGCGCGGGCGCGCCATATCGCACTGTCGCCCTGATCGGGCCAGGGCGGCTGTGCGACACTCCCCTGAAACCAGCTCAACCACAGCGCGAGCGCCTCCTCATCCAGCCACTGCGCATTGAAGGCCAGCACCAGCATGGTGACGGCTTCATCACGCTGCGCCTGATCAAGGCGACCTACCATCTGCCACCCCAGAGCGCCGGGCTCTTCGATGTCCATGCTGCGAAGGCGCGCGAGGGCACGGGAAACACTCATGGCCCGCTCGGGGGGGACCTCACGATGCCAGCCGTGGCTGGCCAGACGCTGGGCACACCAGATCTGCAGGCTCTCTTTCAAAAAATACCTCATGGGACAGATGTTCGATCACACCACTACGGGGCGGCCGGCATTGTAACCCGAACCGCCCCTGTCCCTCAGCGGGGCTCGCGCGAATCGACCATACGTTCGGCGTGCGTTTTTGTTCTGACTGGCGCTGCCGGTAGCATCCAGCTCAGAATCCAGCGTCGTATACGAACAACGAACTGCTCCTGGAACAGGACACAGAGGATAACCGTCAGCAGCAGATAGACCGGATAGAGCCACACGGAACTCTCACCGGCTGCGGCCAGGCACAGACGCAGATTGTCGGGACACAGCGAGGGCTCGCCCTTCAGGATCTGCTCGCTTCGACTGAAGATCACATAAAGAGGCACGTGCAGGGCAAACATTGGCAGCGAAGCACCGCCCAGGCGACCGGCAAATTTGGTCAATCGTGCACTGTTCGGCGTGGGGATATGAACGCAAAGATAAATCAGCGCCATTTCGGCCGTAAGCAGCAGACCATTATGCAACAGGTAATACCAGGCGCGCCCATGCTCAAGCAGCCAGATCGCCACCAGACAGCACACCACGATATAGAGTACCAGCGCCAGCTTGCCGCGCAGCGCCAGCAGTCTGCCGGCATTTTTCTGCTGCATATAAAAGGCGCACAGCAAAATGCCGGCGATAAATTCTGGCAGTCGAATAATCGGATTGCGGTGCAGAATCCCCGTTTCCGGCATATCAAACGGCGTAAAGGCAATGACCACCAACGGCGGCACCAGATAAACCAGATTGGTGATCAATATGGCCAGCCGGGTCCTTTTGAGCTTCATGAGCCGGGGCGCGATGAAAGGAAAGGTCAGATAAAAGAAAAACAGCGCCGAAATGGACCAGGACGGCGGATTGAACGTCAGATAATAGGGATTCCAGGCGTGAAGCATGAAGACGTTGAGCACGACATTGAACCAGAGCTCGAAGTCGCCCATGGTGTGGCGCAGCGCCTCGGGATTGACAATCCCGGTGTCGTTGTTGACGTCATAAAGCACAAAGCGTAGCGACGTTCCGGCATCCTGCGCTGTCAGTGCCAGATAGCCAACGCCTGCCGATACCGCCATCGCCAGTAGACAGGAACCGATATGGATCGGATAAAGATTGGCAAAGCGCTTGGTCATGAAGCTTCTGGCCGGTTCGCGCATCTCGTGTTGATCGTTGAGATACACATGCGCCAGCAGAAAGCCCGACAGAATGAAAAAGGTACTGGTCGAGAAAAATCCAAGATCCGTGACATAGCCCGACCAGCTTCTGACGGACGGGTAGTTATGCAGGGTATGGAAAATAACGATATAGAGACCGAGAAAGAATCTCAGCCACTCAAGTCCAATAAATCGCTCTTTGGAAGAGGCCATGATATTCACTCAAAGCACTGACGTAAGCAGGGCAAACCCGTCATGCCTTTTGGCAGATGACTGATTGCTGTCGGTTTGGCAAGCAACATACGCAGCTCTTGAGCATGCGTCTACATCGGATGGTCATATTATGTTAACCATCACCGGATATGAAAAACCCCTGCAGGACCGGTTTTTTTGAGCGTCACACAATGGGCGTGATGGGCATCATTATTGGAAACGGGCACACCGTTGGCCGTGGTGTAGCGGATGGCAGCCAGGTCGGTCATTGATTGCGTTTCTGTATGAGCCCCAGCAATAGATAAATCCAAACAATCAATATCCGGATTTTTAATGGCCCTTCTCGATACGAGCCATGGCGAAGATGACATGGACGGCCATCACGCACTGAGATAAAGCCAGCAGAACAAGGTCATGACGCAACGACGCCCGACAGTGCCGGGCGTCGCAGAGAAGGGATTCAGCAGGTTCAGACCTTGCCGTTACCCTTGCCCTTGATCAGGGAAACCAGCCACAGCAGGATTACCGAGCCGATAATCGCCACGACCAGTGAGCCGATAATGTTGTTGGAGCCGATACCCAGCATGCTGAAGATGGCGCCGCCCAGAACGGCACCCACGATACCCACGACGATGTTACCGAGAATACCGAAGCCGCCACCACGCATGATCTTGCCGGCAATCCAGCCTGCCAGACCGCCAATGATCAGCCAAAGAATAATGCTCATGGTCTTCTCCCTGATAACCACCCTGCTTGAATGTTATGCCCTGCCCGGGCCGGGAAGGCTGCCTGTAACGTGCAGCGCTACCTGGAATATAGACGCTGTGTGACAGGTTACCAATCACATTGCTTTCAGGCGGGGTGCCATGCGATTCGCTACAATCGGGTCGTGACTTTGGCAACGATCATGAACAGGGAACAACATGCCGCTATCGCTGCCCGGCTACGCCGGCGACTGGTTCGAACGCAGCCTTGACCGACAGGTACGCCTGGCGGTGACAGGACTGTCCCGGGCCGGCAAGACAGCCTTTCTCACCTCGCTGGTCAACCAGCTGCGCCATGCAGGTCTTGATGCCCGTCTGGACATGATGGGCTGCGCCCGCGAGGGTCGTCTGCTGGGCGCCCAGCGCCAGACCCAGCCGGACCTTTCCGTCCCGCGCTTTCCCTATGACCAGGCGCTGGCCTCTCTTGAGGGCAATCCGCCGGAGTGGCCCTCGCCGACTCGCGGCATCAGCGAGCTTCGCCTGCTCATTCGCTACAAGAGCCGTGCCAATAGCCGCCATTTTCTGGGTGAACAGCGCACGCTGACGCTGGATCTGATCGACTATCCCGGCGAGTGGCTGCTGGATCTGCCCATGCTCCGTCAGAACTATCAGCAGTGGTGTGAGGCGCTTGGTGCCCAGCTGACCGGACGACGGCGCCGTTTTGCCGAACGCTTTCTCGACAGGATCAGCGGACTTGATCCCGCCGCTACCGCCGATGAGCAGCAGCTGGCCGATATCAGCGCCGAATACGCCCGCTCGCTCAATAGTGCCCGCAATGAAGGCGGCTATACCTGGGTTCAGCCGGGACGTTTTCTGCTGCCAGGCGAGCTGGATGGCGCGCCGGTACTGCAGTTTTTCCCGTGGCCGCTGGAACAGCTCGGCGATCCGGCTCGGCTGGCCGAGCTGCCGGCCGACAGCAACTACCAGACACTGGCCCGACGCTTTGAACACTACAAGCGTACCGTGATCGGTCCCTTTTACCGCCAGCACTTTCGCCGCTTTGATCGCCAGATCGTGCTGGTGGATGTACTCTCGGCGCTCAACGCCGGCCCCGACGTTTTCGATGATCTGCGCCACGCCATCGCCACCCTGATGCAGAGCTTTGATTACGGCAACCGCAGTATCCTCTCGCGTTTGTTCAATCCACGTATCGATCGACTGGCGATCGCCGCCACCAAGGCCGATCACGTCACGCCGGAGCAGCACGACAACCTGCTCTCACTGGTGCAGGCGCTGATGGCCGAGCCGCTGCGGGATCTGCGCTATGCCGATATCCCGGTCAAATCACTGTCGCTGGCGGCCATTCGCGCCACTCAGGCCCGCACGGTCGAGCATGAGGGGCAGCGTCATCCGGCGCTCAAGGGGACTACCGAATCAGGTGAGGACGTTTTGATGTTTCCGGGCGAGGTGCCTTCGAAACTACCGGATGCCGACTTCTGGCAGCGACAGGGATTTGATTTCACGGCCTTCAAACCGGCCCGCCAGGGTCAGGGAGAAGCCCTGCCCCACATTCGCATGGACAGCGCACTGGACTGGCTACTGGGAGACAAGCTGCGATGAATGATCCACGCCCGGGCCGGCGCTTCGATGTTTCCGGTGATGACAAAACGGCCAGAACCTCCGAGGCCCCACCCCTTGAGCAGCGCTTTGTCCCGGTAGACCCAGCGCCCGGCGCACGCTATCAGCTGGACAGCGTACACCATCCACTTGAAGACGAAGCGCCGCCCGAGCAGATCGACAGCGCCCTTGACCATGCGCTGGCCAGACCCAGAAAGCGGCGCTGGGGGCTTTTGAGCGTACTGGCCGGTACGCTGCTCATGGGCGGCGTTCAGGCCGTTGATACCTTCCAGAACGCCTGGTTTGGCGGCGACTGGGTCAGCGGTGCCTGGAGTGTTCTGGGTCTGGGGGTCGTGACGCTGGCCGGCACCTCGCTGACGCGCGAACTCGTGCGCCTCAAACGGCTGCGCCGCCACGCAAGACTGCGTGAAGACATTGATGCCCACATTCTGGACCCCGGTATCGACGGCGAGCACATGCAAAAGCAGTGCGATCGTCTGCGTACTCAGATGGGTCTGGGCCATCGCGACCCGCACTGGCAGGACTTCCTTCGGGCCCGCCAGGACCATCATGATGCTCGCGAAACCCGGGATCTCTTCAGCCACTACGTGCTGGCACCGCGCGATGCCAGCGCTCGGCGCCTGATTACCCGCATGTCGAGCGAAACGGCTCTACTGGTGGCTGTCAGCCCCGTGACGCTGATCGACATGGGGCTGATGGCCTGGCGCAATCTGCGCATGATCGACCGGCTGGCCGCGCTGTACGGTCTGGAGCTCGGCTATGCCAGCCGCCTGCGTCTGTTCAGGGCCGTGCTGGCCAACATGGCGTTTGCCGGTGCCAGTGAAATTGCCACTGATGTGAGCATGGACCTGCTGTCGATGAACCTGGCCGGGCGTCTTTCCAGCCGTGCCGGCCAGGGCATGGCCAGCGGGCTGCTCACTGCACGCCTTGGCATTCGCACGCTCAGAATGCTGCGCCCGCTGCCGTTCGAGGATGACCGTGCACCGAAGCTTTCAGACCTGCGCCGCCAGCTCTGGCAGCAGATGAAACGCGTCGATGACGGCAAGGCCAGCAATAAAAAGGCCGACGACGCTTGAGAGCGCCGTCGGCACGATACCCGCGTTTTCCCCGTTTACAGGCTACAGGGCAAACAGCTCGCGCAGTTTCACCGCCACGCCGGCTTCGGTGTGCGCCCTGATCAGCTCGGCTGCCGGCGCACGTGTCAAAAGCTCGGGATGGGCGTTGCCCATCGCAAAGGCACGGCCGGCATTTTGCAGCATGTCGGTATCGTTGAGGTTATCGCCGAACGCCACGGTGCGTGAGATCGGGATATCAAGCTGTGCGGCCAGCCGGTTGAGCATCTGCCCCTTGGAAGCCTCCCGCTCCATGACCTCCAGCGAGTTCTCGAGCGAATAGGTAATGTGGGTGCGATCCTCGAAATGGGCGCGGATACGCGTTTCGATCGCCTTGAGAAGCCCGGCATCGCCGATAAAGAGCACCTTGCCGACCTGGTGGCCGTCTACACCGGCCATGTCGACCACGTCGTAGGTAAACCCGGTGCTTTCATGAAAGGCCAGCAGCATCGGCTCGGGCGCATCGATCAGCCAGCGGTCGCTGGTATAGAGATTGATGCGAATCTCGTCGGGCACATCCATCTCCAGCAGCGCGCGCACAATGTCCTGCGGCACCAGAATCTCGTGGATCAATTGATCGTCCGGCCCGTGGAGATGCGCGCCGTTGGCCGAAATAATGTGCGCGTTGACGCCAAGCTGGCGCCTGATCTCGCGAATGTCCTGATAGTGACGCCCCGAGGCGATGGCCAGCATATGGCCCTGACGCTCGAGCGTCTGAAAGGTGTCAACGGTGATGTCATCAAGGCCATGATCGGCGTTGAGCAGCGTTCGATCCAGATCGGTCACGATCAGATGGGGCGTCATGCAATCTCCTGGGTGCAGTAAAATCCGACATGGCAGACGCTCATTGTAGCGTCCGGTATTGATCTGCTGATGTGTCCGGTTCGCCTGCCAGCCACAGCGCCCCTTCAACGCTGCTGCCCTGCGCCGGGACAAGATGCGCGTCAAGCCATCGGGGCACGCGCGTTTCCAGCTCGCGGGCCAGTCCGCCACACAGGGCCAGCGGTAGCGTCCGGCACGGGTCCAGCGCCTGATACATCAGGGCGATGTCTTCGCCGGCCTGCTGCAGCAGCGCCTGCGCCACGGGATGGTCAGCGTGCTGAAGGATCACGGGCGCCAGCGCGGCAAACCGGGTCTGATCCGCGCTGGAGAGCCAATAAGTCAGGGTCGCGATACAGGTCACTGGCGCAGTGACCTGCGATGACATCGCCTCGCACAGCGCGCGGGAAAAATCATCCGGTGCCGCACGTCCATCCAGAGCGTGCTGGGCATGGCGACTGGCCCGAAGCCCCAGCCAGGCACCACTGGCCTCGTCCCCCGATGGAAAGCCGTAGCCACCCACGCTGACACGCCGGCCATCCTCGTGCAGCGCCTCCGCCACGCTGCCGGTGCCCAGTGCCACAATCGCACCCGGCCTCCCCCGATGGGCCCCCACCAGCGTGGTAAAGGCATCACTTTCCAGCCTCAGGCCCGCCAGTGGCGGCGCGTTTTGCAAAAATGCCTCTCGCCATGCCCACTGGTTGGCACCGGCCAGCCCCAGCGCCAGCCGACACTGACGGATGGGCAGATGGGTGCCCAACGCCTGCTGCGCCTGCTCCAGAAGCTCAATAATCGTGCGCCAGGCCCGCGTTATGCCAAGCCCCAGTCCCGAGGGACCGCCCGTGACGTCAACGCAGCGACCGCACCACTGCGCCCTCATCCGGGTGCCGCTGCCGCCGCCGTCCACACCCACCAGCAGAATATTCTCAGCGGTCATCGCGTTGAATCTCTCCCGAGAGCTGCTGCGCTACGACCCAGGCCTGCTCGCCCAGCACCAGATGCAGACAGTGCTCATTGAGGCGCTGCACGCCCGCGGCGCCCAGCGATGATAGCGCAGCGTCATCGATGCGTGAGGCATCGTCGATTTCAAGACGCACGCGCGACAGTGCCACCAGCTCACTGCGGCGAAGGTTGTTCACGCCGCCCAGTGCTTCAAGCCAGTGAGAAAGATCCAACGCTTGCAGGGCACTCGATGGCGGCATGTCCTGTTCGACCGATGGCGCCATGGACCGGGCGGTGTCCGGCACCTCTATCGATTGACCCCGCGCTTTCAACGCCGTGCGGATATCTTCCGCCACCCCGTCGGCGATCGGTCCCATCACGACCTGCAGATGCCCGCCCTTGAGCCTGAGCACGCCGCGAGCGCCAAGCCCCTTGAGCGCTGCCTCATCGATTTTCTCGACCTCCTGAACCACCAGGCGAAGCCGCGTAGTGCAGGCGCCGACCGAGGTCAGATTGCCGCCGCCGCCCAGCGCGGTCACGAAAGCCGGCCCGCGCGCGTGCACTTCCCCGTCATCGTCTTTGGCCGGCGCCTGGAACACATCTTCACGCCCCGGCGTTTTCAGATCAAAACGCACGATCGCCCAGCGAAAGATCATGTAGTACAACGCCGCATACAAAAGCCCGACCGGAATCAACAGCCAGCCGCGACTGGAAAGTCCATAAGAGAGCAGATAGTCAAAGGTGCCCGCCGAAAAGGTAAAGCCCAGCTTGACGCCCAGCCAGCTCATCAGCGCCATCGACACGCCGGTCAAAAGTGCATGTACGGCATAAAGTGCGGGCGCGAGAAAGATAAAGGTGAATTCCAGCGGCTCGGTAATACCGGTCAGAAAGGCGGTCAGCGCCAGCGAGAAAAGCATGCCCCCCACCCGGGCGCGCTGATCCTTCGCCGCGGTGTGATACATCGCCAGCGCCGCGGCCGGCAGCCCGAACATCATCACCGGAAAGAAGCCGGTCATGAAGCTGCCAGCATTTGGATCACCGGCAAAGAACCGGTGCAGATCGCCGGTGGCGCCGTCATAGCTGCCAAAGACAAACCACACCAGCGAGTTGAGCACGTGATGCAGTCCGGTCACGATCAGCAGACGATTGAGCGTGCCGTAGACGAAAAGCCCCAGCTCACCGGAGTCGATCATCCATTGCCCGCTTTGATCGATGGCGGCCTGCACGGGCGGCCAGACCCAGCCAAGCAGCCACCCCAGTGCCAGCGCGGTCAGGCCGGTCACGATGGGGATAAAGCGTCGCCCGGCAAAAAAGGCCAGATAATCAGGCAGGGCAATGTTCTTGCAGCGGTTGTACCAGAGCCCGGCCACCACGCCTGCGATGATGCCGGCCAGCACGCCCATGTTGATGTCGGGATTGAGTGCCTCGAGTACTGCCGTGATCACCAGATAGCCGATCGCCCCTGCCAGTCCCGCGGCCCCGTTGCTGTCATCGGCGATACCCACGCCCACCCCGATGGCAAAGATCAGCGGCAGATTTTCGAAAATGGCATTGCCGGCCTGAGCGATGAAGGCAATGTCCAGCAGATCAGGCTGGCCCATGCGCAGCAGCAGTCCGGCAATGGGCAATACCGCAATGGGCAGCATGAGGGAACGCCCCAGCTGCTGAAGGGCGCCCATGGGATCAAATCGCATCGCGTGATGCTCCCGCATCGGTGGTGGTTGATGTCAGAACGTGCTCGCCCAGCCACTGCTCAAGACGCTGGCGCAGTGTGATGCTGTCGAGGGGCTCATCCAGCCAGTCACGCAGCGCACGCGAGAGCGCGGCGCGGTCGAGACGTCGAATACCGGCCTTGACGGCAGCCACCCGTGCCGGCTCGACCGACAGCTCATCCACACCAAGCGCCACCAGCGCCGCCCACGCCTGTGGATCGCCTGCCGCAGCGCCGCAGACGCCGACCGGGCACCGGTGCATTGCGGCGCCCTTGACAGTCATGTCGATCAGGCGCAGTACGGCCGGATGCAGCACATCGGCACGTCCGGCCAGGTCCGGGTCCTCGCGATCCATCGCCAGGGTGTACTGCGTCAGATCATTGGTGCCGATGGAGAGGAAGTCCGCCACCTGCGCGAGCTGATCGGCACACAGCGCGGCGGCCGGCACCTCGATCATGGCGCCCAGTGCAGGCCGGCCTTCAAGGTTCATCTCTTGTGCCAGAACCTCGAGACGCTCGCGCACGGCCACCAGTTCTGCAGCCTCGGTGACCATGGGGAGCATGATGCCCAGACGATCCAGCGGCCTGACGCTCAGTAGCGCGCGCAGCTGAACGTCCAGCAGTGGCTGATGACGCGTCATCAGACGGATACCACGCGTGCCCAGCGCCGGATTGGGTACCGGCGGCAGCGAGAGGTAATCGAGCTGCTTGTCGGCACCGATATCCAGTGTACGAATGATGACCGGATGAGCCCCCATGCCATCGAGCGCCTGCTGATAGATGTCACGCTGTGCCTGTTCGTCCGGCGCCCGAGACTGCGCCATGAACAAAAACTCACTGCGCATCAGTCCGATACCGTCGGCTCCTGCCTCATGGGCGACCCTGGCCTCTTCGTGTCCGGTGACATTGGCGCAGACCTCGATCAGCGCGGCGTCGAGGGTGCGTGCCGGCTCGTGCGCCACCTGCCGCTCGGCCCTGGCGCGCGCCCGGTCCTGCTCGATCTGCTCGCGCGCCTTTTCCAGCTCGTCCAGTGTGGGCTGGAAGACCAGTACGGCCTTTTGGGCATCCAGAATAACGCTCTCCCCGGCATGACGGGCCACGACCTCGAGCACCTGCGGCCCCATGGCCGCCAGACAGGGCAGGCCCCTTGCGCGGGCCAGAAGCGCCACATGCGAGGTCGTACCGCCACCGGCCAGACAGAGCCCGGCCGGTGCTGCGCGGTCCAGCGCCAGAAATTGTGAGGGCGTGATCTCGTCAGAGACCACGATGGCGCCCGGTGTCATTTCGATCTGACCGGCGGCCACCGCAGCCTCCGGCGCCAGCAGCGCTATCAGGCGCTCCTGCAGATCTCGCAGGTCATCAGCGCGCGCAGCCAGCAACCGACTCTCACTGCGGCGCAGCTCACTGATGCGACCTTCCAGCACTTCACGCCAGGCGAAGGCGGCACTGCGTCCGGACTGAATATGGGCCAGACTCTCCTCCCGCAGGGCCGGATCATCCAGCCACGCCTGATGGGCCTCCAGAATATCGGCCTCGGCGCTGCGCCCCTCGGTACGTGCCCGCTCAATGTCGCTGATCAGCGTGTCGTCGAGAGTGCCGATCGCCGCCGTCAGCGCTCGCTTGGCGTCCTCGGCACTCTCCTCACGATCCGGGCTGATCTCGATGCGCGCTCGCGCCAGACGTACCAGCGGGCCCACGGCCAGACCCGGGCTGGCCGTCAGACCGTGACAGGTCGTGTCATCTCCCGACGGCACGACCGTCGAGGTGTCGTCAGCCAACGCCGCATGCCCCGGATCGAGCTCGGTGGCTTCCGGCGTGGTCAAAAGCGCGACGGCCTCCTCAAGCGCGGACGCCGCATGGTTACCGCAAGCGATGATTTCCAGCGTATCGCCCTGGCGCAGGGAAAGGCCCATCAGTGCGGTCAGGCTGGTGGCATCGGCCTGCTGCACGTCATGCTCGAGCAGCAGGGTGCAGTCATGGCGTCGGGCGATGGCGCGCAGACGCGCGGCCGGACGAGCGTGCAGCCCCGCCGCCAGCGCCAGTGTGACGAGCTCCCGACATTCGTTGTTGCCGCCCTCTTTCACGGTCGATGACACCATCGATGTGGCCACCAGCGCCATCAGCGGGGCACCGCGCGCGATGACACTGCCAGGGGCGGCATTTCCAGGCTCACAGCGCCACTGATCGCTGCTGGTCACGACCAGCGGCGTAATCAGGCTCAGCGCTCGACAGGCCAGCAGGTCTGCGTCGAAGTCCCACAACAGGTCGCCCTGACTGACGCGATCGCCCGGCGCCACGTGAACATTGATGCCCTCGCCTTCCAGATCCACGGTATCCAGTCCCAGATGAATCAGAAGCTCACAGCCCCGGTCGGTTCGAAGCGTCAGGGCGTGCTGTGTGCGTGCCAGATGCACGATGTCGCCGTCACAGGGCGAAAAGAGCTGTGCCTCCAGCGGCTCGAGCGCCATGCCCGGGCCCATGGTCTGCTGGGCAAAGACCGGATCGGGCACCTGCTCCAGCGGTACGACGACCGCCTTCAGAGGCGCATAAAGAGGCGTGACAGCCGGCCTCGAATGATCAGTGTCGGGCATGAGAGAGTCCTTTTGTCGTTGTCATGGCGTCATGGCCGCCCTGTCGGAAAGCAGGCAAACGCACGGCTAGCGCGTCTGCGTCACCTTGTTGAGAAATTCGGGGCGATCGGGATCATGCCCTGTCGCGCGCGACAGCGCCTCGATCATCAGATAAAAGCTCTGAATGGCACAAAGCGGCGCCAGTGCCTCGTGCGGCGCATCGGCAATGGTGAGATCCCGCGAGGCCACCGCGGCATCGGCCGCCAGCAGCACCCGGGCGCCTCGTTCGCGAAAGGTATCTGCCAGCTCGACCAGCCCCTTCTGGGCGCTGCCCTGTGGCGCCAGAATCAGCACCGGATAGCCGCGCCCTACCAGTGCCATCGGCCCGTGCTGCACCTCGGCGCCGCTGAAGGCTTCTGCCTGAATGAGGCAGGTTTCCTTGAACTTGAGCGCGGCTTCCTGAGCAATGGGCAGGCCAGCCCCGCGACCGATGACCATCAGACGGTCGACCTCCTGAAAGGCTTCGACACCCCGAGCCCAGTCGAATTGACAGGCCTGCGTCAGCGCTTCAGGCAGCGCGGCAAGCCCTTCCAGCAGGGCAGGGTCCTGCTGCCAGTGCGCCATCAGCGAGGCGCTGGCCGACAGCGTTGCCAGAAAGCTTTTGGTGGCGGCCACACTTGTTTCTTCACCGGCCTGCAGATCAATGACGTGATCGGCGCCCCGGGACAGCGGTGAGTCCACGGCGTTGACCATGGCCAGACTCAGGGCCCCACCCGCCTTGAGGGCCTTTTGCGCTTCGACAAGATCAGGACTGCGCCCGGACTGCGAGACGGCCAGCGCCAGGGTGTTGTCGAGTTGCCAGGTCGTGTCATCAAGCGTGCACAGCGACAGCGGCAGCGACGCACAGGGCCGGCCGGTCATCTGCATCATCAGTCGGGCGAAATAGCCGGCGGCGTGGTCAGAGCTGCCGCGCGCCACGGTCATGGCGGCTTGAGGCGAGCGCTGGCGCAGCACCTCACCCAGCTGCGCCATGGTGTCGCGATTGGCGCGCCACTGCTCGCCGATTCGCTGCGGCGCACTCAGCGCCTCGTCTCGCATCAGGGACATGATCGCTCTCCCGGGTCAGGATCGAAAAGAAAAAGCACCAACGTGCAGGTCACTCGAGCACCTCATGCCCGCTGACCCACACCTGCTGGACGTCGAGATTCGCATCGAGCGTGACGATATCGGCCCGGTGACCCGTGGCCAGTACACCTCGATCGCTCAACCCCAGATAGCGAGCCGGCCACAGCGACAGGCGTTGGGAGGCTTCGGCCAGCGTCAGCCCCAGCCCGGTCAGATTACGCAGCGCCACATCCATGGTCAGGGCGCTGCCGGCCAGCCCGCCATCGGCCAGACGAACGCTGTCGCCACGCTTGAAGACCCGATGCTCACCCAGGCGGTACTCTCCGTCGGGCATGCCGGCCGCCGCCGTGGCATCGGTGACCACATACAGATGCGGTATGGCGCGGCGCGCGGCCAGCACGGCACCGGGCTCGACGTGAATCAGATCGCCGATCAATTCGGCATAATCGGCATGGGCCAGCGCCGCACCCACGACGCCCGGCGAGCGGTGATACAGCCCGCCCATGGCGTTATACAGATGGGTAAAACCTTTCGCGCCAAGGCCAAGCGCTTCAACACACTGATCATGCGTGGCGGCGGTGTGCCCCAGCTGTACCCTGACGCCGCGCGCGGCAAGCGCTTCTATCAGAGCCATGTGGCCCTCGATTTCCGGGGCAATGGTGATCACACGAATGGGCGCCAGCGCGTCGAGCTCGTCAAACGCTTCAAGGGTTCCGGGGCGAGCATGGGGTGGCTGCGCCCCCAGCATCTCCGGGCTGATAAAGGGACCCTCGAGATGAATCCCCAGGATATCGGCGGCCTTATCGAGCGGTGCAGCCATGACCTGTCCGGCATCGCGAAAGGCATCGATCAGGGCCTCGCGCGAGGCCGTCATGCTGGTACCCAGCAGACTGGTGGTCCCAAAGCGTGCGTGCGTACGGGCCAGTACGGCCAGCGACTGCCCGCCTTCCATGAAATCGGCTCCGCCGCCGCCATGAACGTGCAGGTCAATAAAGCCGGGAATGATCCGCGGCGCATCGTTGTCCTCGGGATCCACCGGCGTGCCGCTGATGCCGGCAATTCGGCCCTGCCGAAAGGTCAGTTCGCCCCTGAACCACCCCTCCGGCGTCAATATATTGCCTTCAAGTATCATCGCCCGCTTCCCTGTCTAGTCATGCGTGTCCCGCATCGTTCATCGCTGGCGTACCCTGATTGATATCCACGCACGACACCCCAACTCAACAGGGACGTATCTTCAGTGCTGCACTGCCTTCAAACAAGGTCTCCAGACAAGAGGTCTCCATCATGACCACATTGATTATTGGCGCCAACGGCAAGATTGGCCGCCGCCTTTGCGAACAGGCCGCTCACCGCGGTCATTCCGTGCGTGCCATGGTGCGCGACGAACAACAAAAAGCCTTCTTTGACTCGATCGGCGTCGACACCGTCAAGGCCGATCTGACCGGGGACATGGCCCACGCCTTCGAAGGCTGCGATCAGGTGGTCTTTACCGCCGGTTCCGGCGCGGCCACCGGGCTGGATCATACTCTGATGGTGGATCTCAACGGTGCCATGCGCGCGATCGACTTCGCCCGGGAACACGGCACTCGACGGTTTTTCATGGTCAGCACGCTGCATGTCGACCCGCTCGACGGTCCAGAAAAGCTCAGACCCTATCTGGTCGCCAAGCGTGCCGCAGATGCTTATCTACAGGCCTCCGGCCTTGAGCATGTCATCCTGAGACCGGGCCGACTCAGTGACGAAGCCGGTAGCGGACACATCGAAACCGATCAGAGCCAGGCGGCCACCGGCAATGTCTCGCGAGACAATGTCGCCGCAGCAATTCTGGCTTTGCTCGAGCGCCAGACGAGCGCCCCTGATGAGATCGTTTTGCTTGATGGCGATCATCCCATCGAGCAGTTACTGGGATAATACCACTGCCCCTGTCACCGCCGGGTGGCGGGGGTGCCTCTTTCACCGGCTCGTGTGAGGCCTTATAGTGGGCCCCCGATTCCCCAACCGATTAACGAGATGCTCTCGAACAACAGCCAGCTCGCTCAGCTCAAGCAGCAGATCCGTGAAAAAACGCCCCGTGTGACCGGTGTGATCAAGGCCACCGACAAGGGTTACGGTTTTCTGGAAACCGACGATGGTCAGTCCTTTTTCGTCCCGCCCCCCGCCATGAAGCAGGTACTGCACGGTGACCGTGTCGATGCCGTGCTCAACGAGGAGAAAGAACGCAAGAGCGTTGCCCCAGAGACTCTGGTCGAGGCCGGACTCGAGCGCTTCATCGGTCGTGTCAAAAAGCGTGACGGGCGTCTGTCTGTCGTTCCTGACCATCCCTCCATCAATACGGCGCTGCGGGCCCGCACCCACCGTACCATCGAGGAGGGCTCGCTCAACGAGGGCGACTGGGTCGTCGCACATCTATTGCGTCATCCGCTGCGCGAAAACGATCGTGGTTTCTTCGTTCAGATCGATGACGTGATCGCTACCAGCGCTCATCCGT
This sequence comes from Kushneria avicenniae, assembly GCF_900112585.1. GTDB lineage: Bacteria > Pseudomonadota > Gammaproteobacteria > Pseudomonadales > Halomonadaceae > Kushneria > Kushneria avicenniae. Next base: position 576,863 of record NZ_FOLY01000001.1, read on the forward strand.
CGGTCCCCTGGCGTGTCACACTGGCCCGCCACGCACTGGAACAGGCGTCTCCGGAAGCCGGCGACAGCTGGCCCATGCGTGAAGAGGGTCTGGAACGTAGCGACCTGACCGATGTGCCCTTCTTTACCATCGATAACGACTCCACGACCGACATGGACGACGCGCTGAGCGTTGAAATGCTGGAAGACGGTCGTTTCCGCATGAAGGTCGCCATTGCCGATCCCACGGCCTATGTCGAACGCGGCGATGCGGTGGATCGTGAAGCCCGTCAGCGCGCCTTCACCGTTTATCTACCGGGGCAGAACGTGACCATGCTGCCCGAGCCGCTGGCCGATGACCTGTGCTCGCTCAAGCAGGATGAAGACCGCCCGGCGCTGGTATGCACGCTCGAGGTGGATACAGACGGCGTGGTGGGAAACTATCACTTCGAGGCGGCTACCGTACGCTCGAAGGCACGTCTGAACTACGAGCAGGTTTCCGACTATATCGAGGCTATCGACGCTGGAACCACACCGTCCTGGACGCCGACCTTTGATAATGGCGAGGCGCAGCTCAGGGCGCTGGCCGGCCTGACCCGCGCGCGTCAGCAGTGGCGCCAGCAGCATGCGCTGGTATTCGCCGACCGCCCCGACTATGTCTTTCGCCTTGACGAGAGCGGCAACGTCCTCGATATCGTGACGGAGGAGCGTCGCATCGGTCATCGCATGGTCGAAGAGGCCATGATTACCGCCAACGTCTGCTGCGCACAGCTGCTCAGCCAGCACGTCGGTCACGGCATCTTCAATGTCCACCAGGGCATTGCTTCCGAGAAGGCCGAACAGGCGCAGGCGTTTCTGGCCAGCCAGTCGGTCGAGGCGACTCTGGAACAGTTCAATGACATCGCCGAGTGGCGCGCCCTGCGTCATCAGCTTGATGAGCGTCAGGATGCCTGGCTGGATGCGCGTCTGCGCCGCTTCCAGGGCTACAGCGTCATGCAGAGCGAGCCGGGGCCGCACTTCGGCATGGGCCTGCCGGCCTACGCCACCTGGACCTCGCCGATCCGCAAGTACGGTGACATGGTCAACCATCGCCTGATCAAGCAGGTGCTGCGCGGTGATGCCGAGCATGACAAGGCTGCCGACGCCTCGGTGACCGATCACCTGAGCGAACGCCGACGCCTGAATCGCATGGCGGAGCGTGACGTCAAGGACTGGCTCTATGTTCGCCATCTGGCCGGCGCGGTCACCAGTGAAACGGTCTTTGAAGGCGAGATCGTTGATATCCGCCGCGGCGGCCTGCGTGTGCGTCTGCCGGCCAACGGTGCTTCTGCCTTTGTTCCTGCCTCGATGCTGCACACCAGCCGTGACGCCGTCGCCATCGACGACAAGGAAGGCCTGATCACCATCGAGGGTGCGCTGTGCCACCGTCTGGGTGACGTGCTGAATGTCGTGCTGATCGAAGCGCGCGAAGAGACTCGCTCACTGGTGGCTCGCCCTGCCTGACCCCTTCTGCACGCCCTGTTCTTCAGGGCGTGCAGACGTCAACAGCAAGGGGTTACAGTCGGTTACCCGTTACGACGGCAGTCATCAGATTGACACATTATACTAGGGCGCCTGCTGATGACCCGCGCTCTGCAGGAACGGGTTGCTTGATCAAATACGTGCGGTTCGAGGAGGGTTCGGCGTAGTGCATATTGCCGACATGACCATGTTTTATGCGCCATCCAGCGGTGGCGTGCGTACCTATCTCGATGCCAAACGTCGTCGCCTGAACGCTACCGCCAATATCCGGCATACGCTGCTGGTGCCGGGAGAGGATTACACGCATCTGGACGATGACCACCGCGTCAACGTACCGGCAGCGCCCCTGCCCTTCAGCAATGGCTACCGCTTTCCGCTGACACGTGGACCGTGGCGCCGTGCGCTGCGCGATGTGCGGCCGGATCTGGTCGAGGCAGGGGATCCCTATACGGTGGGCTGGGCTGCCATTGCCGGCGCCCGCGAACTCGATATCCCGCTGGTGGCCTTTTATCACTCCGATCTGCCGACCATGATCAGCAACCGGCTCGGGGCCTGGTCGCGGCCGGTGATCAATACCTATATCCAGCGGCTTTACGCGCACTATGATCGGGTGCTGGCCCCCAGCAATGTCATGGCGCAGCGCCTTGAAAGGCTTGGCATCCAGCACGTACGCGTTCAGCCACTGGGTGTGGATCTAAAGACCTTTCATCCTTCCCTGCGTGATGACAGCGTCAGAACCGAGCTGGGCCTTTCCGAAGAGACCCGGCTACTGGTCTTTGCCGGACGCGGCTCGCAGGAAAAGAATCTGCATATCCTGCTGGAAGCCATGCAGAAGCTGTCGCATCAGAGTTGCCCGCCCTGTCATCTGCTGCTGGTCGGCTCCTCCATGCCAACGCAGGTGCCGGACAATGTCACGGTGATCAACCATTTCTGCCCGACGGCCGAAATTGCTCGCTATTTTGCCAGCAGTGATGCACTGCTGCATGCCGGCACTCAGGAAACCTTTGGCCTGGTCGTGCTCGAGGCCATGGCCTGTGGCATTCCCGTGGTGGCAACCCGCGCCGGCGCGCTGGCAGAGAACGTACCGGAAGGCTGCGGCATGCTGTGTGCACCGCTGGACAGCGATGACATGATGCGAAGCATTCTGGCGCTTTTTGAAAATGACGCCAGAGCAATGGGGCAGCGAGCCCGTGCTCATGTCGAGCGTCATCATGACTGGAATATCGTGGTACAGGGTGTCACCAACCACTATCAGGAGCTGCTGGGGATCAGCACGACAGCAAGGGCGAGCGTACAACATGGCTGACAGGGAATTTGCACTGGTGCTGCATGACATTGCACCGGCCACCTGGCCCGATTATCGCTCCTTTGTCGAGCAGATCGATGGTATGGGCCATATCCCCATGACCTGGCTGGTCGTGCCGGACTTTCATCATCGCAGCAACACGTTTGAGGATGCCGGCATGCTGCGCCTTTTGAACCAGCGCATGGCGCGCGGGGATGAACTGGCACTGCACGGCTTCTATCACTGCGATGACGCCCCGCCGCCTCGCACACCGCGCGACTATTTCATGCGCCGGCTCTATACCTACGAGGGCGAGTTCTACCCTATCGATCATGGTGAGGCGTGTCAGCGTCTGGAGCGCGGGGCCGAACTTTTTCGCCGCCAGGGATGGCCGCTGGATGGCTTCGTGGCACCTGCCTGGCTTCTGGGTGATGGCGCACGCCGCGCCCTGGCTCATCAGGGATTTGTGTATACCAGTGATCCCAATTACCTCTATCGTCTGCCGGACTACACGCCCATCAAAGCGCCCTCGCTGGTCTGGAGCGCGCGCAGCCGCTGGCGTCGCGGCATGTCGTGGCTGGTCAATGAGCGCGCCCGCCGACGTCATCGACACGAGCCGCTGATTCGCCTGGGGCTGCATCCGGTCGACATGCGCCATGAAATATCACGACGCTACTGGATCGATACGGTTCGTCGTCTGCTTGATGAAGGCTATCAGCCCACCACCAAGATCAGCTGGTTGCATCGCCAATCGAGTGCCTCACAGGGTAATATCGCGGCGTCGTGATTCCGGACGGATCGACATCCCGGGCGCCTGCCTCCTCGGACATGAACCATTCCCTGATCAGTTAACGTCATGAAAAGAACACTCTGGCTGCTGGTAGCAGGCCTTTTTGCCGTCCTGGCCATCCCCGTGATGCTGGGTGGCCGCGACCTGCTGCATCTGCTTCCCGGCTTTCCACCGGGCATATTCGCCCTGATGCTGGGCATGGTACTGATATGCTGGCTGCTCAACGGCGCCAAGCTGAGGGTACTACTGGCCGGCCGTGCAGGAGAGATGGGGCTCATGCGCGCCACCGGCACGGTCATGGCCACGGAGTTTGCCATCTGCGCCACGCCCGGCGGCAGCGGCGGTCCGCTGACGCTGATCGCCCTGCTGACCCGGCGCGGCGTTCGCCCGGCGCAGACCACGGCCATCTTTGCAGTGGACCAGATCATCGATCTGCTGTTCTTTTTGTGTTCGATGGTCGCGATGATGATCTATGTCATTACCCGCTCCATCGATGCGCGACTGGGATGGATGCTGGTCATGCCAATGACGCTGCTGTGTCTGGCGCTGCTGGGTGTGGTGCTGATGAGCCGCTATCACCGTAGCGCCCTGATGGTGTCGGGCAGAATTCTCAGCAGAATGAAGGTCAGCCCCAGGCTTCAGCAGACCATGGTTCGTCGCATCCTGATCTTCAAGAAAGCCTTTACCGAAACCCTGCGCCTGCCACCGTCGGCGCTGGCGCTGGCTTTTGGTCTGGGCATTGTGCACTGGATCGTGCGCTACAGCATCTTGTTCGTCACGCTTTACGGGCTGGGGCAGCATCTGGACTGGGCATGGACCTTTCTGGTGCAGATGCTCTCGATGGCGGCCGGTCAATTGACCCTGCTGCCAGGCGGCGCCGGCGGTGCCGAACTCTCCTCATCGGCCCTGCTTGCGCCCATGGTGGGCCAGAGTACCGCAGCAGCGGCCATTCTGATCTGGCGGGCGGTCACCTACTATTTCTATCTGATCGCAGGCGCGCCAATATTCATGCTGATGGCCGGGCGCCCTTTGCTGAAAAAGGTTTTTGAAGGTCGCAAGGCTGAAAAGCCTTCAGACCTTTGATCCTGGGGGTATCCAGGGCACATAAAAAAGGGGCCGGATGGCCCCCTTTTTTGCTCACGTGCTACCGCTGATTTACCAGCCGGTCGCTTCCTTGAGCTTGTCACCGATTTCAGCCAGCGAACGTACCGTGCGCACACCGGCAGCTTCCAGCGCCTGGAACTTGTCGTCGGCAGTGCCCTTGCCGCCGGCAATGATGGCACCGGCATGGCCCATGCGCTTGCCCGGAGGTGCAGTCACACCCGCGATGTAGGCCACGACCGGCTTGGTCACATTTTCCTTGATGTACTGCGCTGCTTCTTCCTCGGCCGTACCACCGATTTCGCCGATCATGACGATGGCTTCTGTCGCCGGATCCTTTTCGAACATCTCGAGGATGTCGATGAAATTGGACCCCGGGATCGGGTCGCCGCCGATGCCCACGCAGGATGACTGACCGAAACCATGATCGGTCGTCTGCTTGACCGCTTCATAGGTCAGGGTACCCGAGCGCGAGACAATACCGACACGGCCGGGCTTGTGGATGTGCCCGGGCATGATGCCGATCTTGGACTGACCCGGCGTGATAACGCCCGGGCAGTTGGGGCCGATCAGGCGAACGCCCAGCTCATCACACTTGACCTTCACGTCCAGCATATCCAGCGTCGGAATGCCTTCGGTGATGCAGATGATCAGTTTGATGCCGGCGCTGGCAGCTTCAAGGATGGAGTCCTTGCAAAAGGCTGCCGGGACATAGATGACGCTGGCTTCAGCACCGGTCTGCTCGACGGCTTCCTGCACGGTATTGAACACCGGCAGACCAAGGTGGGTCTGGCCACCCTTGCCCGGCGTCACACCGCCGACCATGTTGGTGCCGTACTCAATGGCCTGTTCCGAGTGGAACGTGCCCTGACCACCGGTAAACCCCTGGCAGATGACCTTGGTGTTCTTGTCGATCAGGATACTCATTATTTGCCCTCCGCTGCTTTAACCACCTGCTGCGCCGCATCGGTCAGGCTGGTTGCTGCAATGATGTTGAGGCCGCTTTCGGCAAGCTTTTGCGTGCCAAGCTCGGCATTGTTGCCTTCGAGGCGAACCACCACGGGCACGTTGACGCCGACCTGCTCGACTGCGCCCATGATGCCTTCGGCAATCATGTCGCAGCGCACGATACCGCCAAAGATGTTGACCAGAACGGCCTTCACCGAGGTGTCCGACAGGATGATCTTGAACGCTTCGGCCACGCGCTCCTTGGTCGCGCCGCCACCAACATCAAGGAAGTTGGCCGGCTGACCGCCGGAGAGCTTGATGATGTCCATGGTGCCCATGGCAAGGCCTGCGCCGTTGACCATGCAGCCGATGTTGCCATCAAGCGCCACGTAGTTGAGTTCCCACTTCTGGGCGTTGGCTTCGCGCTCGTCTTCCTGGCTCGGGTCACGCATCTCTTCGAGATCGGGATGACGATACAGCGCGTTGCTGTCCAGATTGATCTTGGCATCCAGACAGTGCAGATCGCCGCTTTCGGTGATAACCAGCGGGTTGATCTCCAGAAGCGCAAAATCCTTGTCGGCAAACATTTTCGCCAGACCCAGAAAGATTTTGGTGAACTGCTTGATCTGGTCCTTGTTCAGGCCCAGTTTGAACGCCAGCTCACGCGCCTGATAGGGCTGCGGTCCGACCAGCGGATCAATTTCGGCCTTGAGGATCTTTTCCGGTGTCTCTTCAGCCACCTTTTCGATCTCGACACCGCCTTCGGTGGAGGCCATGAACACGATGCGACGTGAACCACGATCAACCACTGCGCCCAGATACAGCTCGGTAGCGATATCGGTGCAGTTTTCGACCAGAATCTTTGTGACCGGCTGGCCCTTTTCATCCGTTTGATAGGTGACCAGCTGCTTGCCCAGCCACTGCTCGGCGAAGGCGCTGGCTTCTTCGGGACTGGTCACCAGCTTGACACCGCCGGCCTTGCCGCGACCACCAGCATGTACCTGGGCCTTGACAACCCAGCGTTCCCCGCCAATTTTCTGGCATGCTCTGGCTGCTTCTTCGGGGGTATCTACCGCGTACCCCTTGGAGACCGGCAGACCATAATCAGCAAATAACTGTTTTGACTGATACTCGTGAAGATTCATCGTCTCATGCCATTGGTTGCATTGGACTCGATCGATGGGAGTGATGGCCAACGGCCTGTCCCCCCATCCCGATTCACTTCGACCGCGGTCGAAGTGAGGTTCAACGTCAATGTCGAGGCATCAACGCTTCTTGCGATTCGCCATATGAATGGCGTGTCCTTCTACTGCCAGTGCCGCTTCGTGTACGGCTTCGGACAGCGTCGGGTGAGCAAAGCAGGTCAGCGCCAGATCTTCGGCACTGGAGCCGAATTCCATCGCGATCACGCCCTGGGCAATCAACTCACCGGCATGCTGACCAATGATGTGCACGCCCAGAATGCGATCGGTGCTGGCATCGGTCACTACCTTGGCCATGCCTTCGGTGGCATTGTTGGCCATGGCGCGCCCGCTGGCCGAGAACGGGAAGACGCCCGACTTGACCTCGAAGCCTTCCTTCTTCGCCTGCTGCTCGCTCATACCGACCCAGGCCACTTCCGGCGCTGTGTAGATGACGCTGGGGATAGCGTCATAATTCATCTGAGCCTTTTCGCCGTGGATGATGTCAGCCACCATCATGCCCTCTTCCGACCCCTTGTGGGCCAGCATCGGACCGCGAACCACGTCACCGATGGCAAAGACGCCAGGCGCGTTGGTCTGGCAGGTGTCGTCGACCTGAATAAAGCCACGCTCGTCCAGCTCGACACCGGTACCATCTGCCAGCAGATTCTGGGTATAGGGGCGACGACCGACGCAGACGATCAGCTTGTCAAATGTCTGCTCCTGCTCACCGCTGCTGTCGGTATACTTGACAACAACTTCGTTGTCCTTGATGTCGGTACCGGTCACGCGCGCGCCCATCCGGATATCAAGGCCCTGCTTGCCAAGAAGCTTTTTGGTTTCCTTGGCAATCTGCTCGTCAACGACCGGCAGGAAGCTGTCGAGTGCTTCGAGCACAGTCACTTCGCTACCCAGACGGCTCCAGACGCTGCCCAGCTCAAGGCCGATAACGCCGGCGCCGATGACGCCAAGACGCCTGGGCACTTCCTGAAACTCCAGCGCACCGGAAGAGTCCACGATCAGACCTTCGGTCAGCGGCGCCGGCGGAATTTCAACCGGCACGCTGCCGGAGGCGATGACCACATTTTCGGCTTCATGAGTTGCACTGTTGCCGTCATGGTCGGTGACTTCCACCTTCTTGCCCGGCAGCAGTTTGCCCGTGCCCTCGAGCGCGGTCACACCGTTGGCCTTGAACAGCGCACTGATGCCGCCGGTGAGATTGGCAACGGTCTTGTCCTTGCGCGCCATCATCTTTTCGATGTCAATCTGGACGTCACTGGCATGAATGCCCAGATCGTCGTAATCGTCGCGCGCTTCGACGAACTTGTGAGAGGTCTCGAGCAGCGCCTTGGAGGGAATGCAGCCCACATTCAGACAGGTGCCGCCATGCACGGTCTTGCCACTCTTGTTGACCCACTTTTCGACGCAGGCCACTTTCATGCCCAGCTGGGCAGCACGAATTGCGGCAACATAACCACCGGGGCCAGCGCCGATCACGATGACGTCAAATTTGTCAGCCATGTGTATCCCTGTTCGGTTCATTGTCGATCTCCGGCGCGCAGCCGGGGATCGTTATAAAACAGCCCGCCCGGTGCAGGACCGGGCGGGATTGGAGGTTCAAACGTCCAGCAGGAAGCGTGCCGGGTCCTCGAGCAGGCTCTTGATGGCCACGAGGAACTGTACGGCGTCCTTGCCATCGATCATGCGGTGATCATAGGACAGCGCCAAATACATCATCGGGCGGATTTCGACCTGACCGTTGACCGCCATCGGACGTTCCTGGATCTTGTGCATGCCAAGAATCGCTGTCTGCGGCGGATTGAGGATGGGCGTTGACAGCAACGAACCAAAGATACCGCCATTGGTGATCGTAAAGGTGCCGCCCTGCATGTCTTCGATACCCAGCTTGCCGTCACGGCCACGCTTGCCGAAGTCACCGATATTCTTCTCAACGTCGGCAAGCTTCATGGAGTCCGTGTCACGCAGTACCGGTACGACCAGACCGCGTGGCGTTGAAACGGCAACGCCAATATCCTGATAGCCGTGATAGACGATATCAGTGCCATCGATGGAGGCGTTGACGTCCGGGAAGCGCTTGAGCGCTTCGGTGGCGGCCTTGACGAAAAAGCCCATGAAGCCAAGCTTCACGTCGTGCGCCTTCTGGAAGTCATCCTTGTACTGACTGCGCAGTGCCATGACCGCGCTCATGTCCACCTCGTTATAGGTGGTCAGCATGGCGGCAGTCTGCTGAGCCTGTACCAGCCGCTTGGCGATGGTCTGACGCAGACGACTCATGGGGACGCGCTGCTCGGGGCGCTCTCCCTGAATGGCCTGAGTCGCCGGCGCGGCGGCAGCACTGGAAACCCCGGTATTGCTACCTGCAGGCGCTGACTTCTCGCTACCACTCTTGCTGGCACTGCCCTTTTTGGCGCTGCCGGCATCAATGGCCTTTTGGACGTCTTCCTTCAGAATACGCCCACCCTTGCCGGTGCCCTCGATCCTGTTGACATCAAGATCATGCTCGGCCACCAGCTTGCGTGCCGCCGGCGCCAACAGCTTGTCACCGACCTTTTCGTCCTGCTCGGTATTGGCATCGCCTGATTCGGCCTGACTGTCATCGCCACGGGACTCGGCTGAAGCACCGGCTGCGTCACCGCCGCCTTCGCCAAAGCGTGCCAGCACCTGCTCCGAGGTCACCTGACTGCCTTCGTCGGCGAGGATTTCGGTCAGGGCGCCATCGGAGGGCGCCACGACTTCCAGCACGACCTTGTCGGTTTCGATCTCGGCCAGCACTTCATCGCGCTTGACCGGATCACCCACCTTCTTGTTCCAGCTGGCAACCGTGCCTTCCTGAACGGATTCCGGGAAGGAAGGCGCCTTGACGTCGACCGAGGCGCCGGAGGTGGCCGGCTTTTCGCCACCGCTCTCGCAGGCTTCGGCAGGCTTTTCAGAAGAGGCCTTGCTTTCGGCGGCCTCGTCTTCCTTGTCCTGACTGCCCTTTTTCTCGTCCTGTCCGGCGGTCTGACCACCTTCGCCCAGTCGGCCCAGAACCTGTTCGGATTCACAGGTTTCGCCTTCCTGAACGGTGATCTCTTCTACCGTGCCATCGGCAGGAGCCACGACTTCGAGCACGACCTTGTCGGTTTCGATTTCGACGATCAACTCGTCACGCGAGACACTATCTCCCGGCTTCTTGTGCCAGGTCGCCACGGTGCCTTCTGCAACGGATTCGGGAAAGCTTGGCGCCTTGATGTCTGTTGCCATGATTATTCCTTAATGTCCTCTTCTCGGTAGCCGGCAATCGCGGCGCTCATGTTTGCGGGCGTTCAGTCATTGAACGCCTTGTCCACCAGCGATCGCTGCTGCTCGCTATGCACTGCCATATATCCCGCTGCCGGCGCTGCTGATTCAGCACGACCTGCGAAACCAAGATCACTGCCCAGCCCAGGTTTCACCTGATCGGCCACCTTGCGCATGTGATGCTGGCTTTGGTACCAGGCACCCTGATTCTTGGGCTCTTCCTGACACCAGACCACACGTTCGAGGTTGGTATAGTGTTCGATGGCAGCAAGCAGGGAGTCTTCCGGGAACGGATAGAGCTGCTCGATACGAACGATGGCTGTATCGGAGCGCTCGTTCTCGACCCGCCAAGTGGCAAGATCGTAGTAGACCTTCCCGGAGCAGAAAATCACGCGCTTGACCTGTTCGGCTTCAAGCCTGCCCTGGTCGGGAATGACCATCTGGAAACGCCCATCGGACAGATCCTCGAGTGAGGAAACCGCGTCCTTGTGGCGCAGCAGACTCTTGGGCGACATGATAATCAGCGGCTTACGCAGTCCACGAATGACCTGACGACGCAGCAGATGGAAGATCTGTGCCGGCGTGGTCGGCACGCAGACCTGCATGTTCTCTTCGGCGCACAGCTGGAGGAAACGCTCCAGGCGTGCCGAGGAGTGCTCGGGGCCTTGACCTTCATAGCCGTGGGGCAACAGCAGGGTCAGACCGCACAGGCGTCCCCACTTGGTTTCACCGGACGAGATGAACTGATCGATGACCACCTGAGCGCCGTTGGCAAAGTCGCCAAACTGTGCCTCCCAGGCAATCAGGGCGTTGGGCGTGGTCGTAGCGTAACCGTACTCGAATGCCATCGCCCCTTCTTCCGACAGGAAGGAGTCATAGATTGCAAACTCGGGCTGGTTGGGCCTCAGGTGGCGAAGTGGCGTCCAGATCGAGCCGTCCTTCTGGTTATGCACCACCGCATGGCGGTGAGAGAAGGTACCGCGCCCGGTGTCCTGACCGGTCAGACGCACCGGGTGTCCCTGATCGATCAGCGTGGCGTAGGCCAGAGTCTCGGCAAAGCCCCAGTTGATGCCCAGGCTGCCGGCGATCATCTTGCGACGGTCTTCATACACCTTGGCGACCTGGCGCTGTGTATCGACATCATCGGGGATGTCGCACATCTTGGTGGCCAGTTCCTGCATGCGCTTGAGATCAAAGGACGTATCCGACTCGCCGGTCCAGCGATGTCCCAGATAGGGCGTCCAGTCGACAAAGAGGTTGCTGTTGGGCTCCTGGACCAGCGCATTGGCAACGTGATTGCCGCTGTCCAGGTCGTCCCGGTAGGCATCGATCAGCGTCTTCGCGTCGTCTTCATCCAGCACGCCTTCCTCGACCAGACGGCGCGCATAGATCGTACGAGAGCTGTCGTGGCTCTTGATCTTCTGATACATCAGCGGCTGGGTGCCGGAGGGCTCGTCCGCCTCGTTGTGTCCGCGACGGCGATAGCAGATGAGGTCGATCACCACATCCTTTTTGAACTGCTGGCGATAGTCAATGGCGACCTGCGTGGCATGCAGCACGGCATCGGGATCGTCCCCGTTGACGTGAAAGATGGGCGCCTGAACCATCTTGGCAATATCGGTGCAGTACTCGGTGGAACGAGCATCGTCACGACGAGAGGTCGTGAAACCGACCTGGTTGTTGATGACGATATGCACCGTACCGCCGGTCTTGTAGCCGCGCAGCTGCGACATCTGGAAGGTTTCCATGACGACGCCCTGACCGGCCACGGCCGCATCGCCATGAACGACCAGCGGAAGCACCTGATCACCTTCCAGGTCATCACGACGGTCCTGACGGGCCCGAACGGAGCCTTCAACCACCGGGGTCACGATCTCGAGGTGTGACGGATTGAAGGCCAGCGCCAGATGGACTTCACCGCCTGGCGTCATGACGTTCGAACTGAAGCCCTGGTGGTACTTCACGTCACCGGAGCCGTGCTCGATCATCTTTTTGCCGTCGAACTCATCGATCAGTTCGCTGGGGCTCTTGCCGAGAATATTGACCAGCAGATTGAGACGACCGCGGTGCGCCATGCCGATGACGACTTCGCGCACTCCGTAACTGCCCGAGCGCTGAATCAGCTCATCCACCATCGGGATAAAGCTTTCACCGCCTTCCAGACCAAAACGCTTGGTGCCCGGATAGCGGCTGGCAAGATAATTCTCGAGCCCTTCTGCCGCCGTCAGGCGCTCCAGCACATGCTTGCGCACATCGGCTGAATAGTCAGGTCTGGAGCGCACCGACTCGAACCGCTGTTCAAGCCAGCGCTTTTCCTCGGTGTTGACGATATGCATGAACTCGCAACCGATGGAGCGACAGTAGGTCTGCTCCAGCGCCTGAACAATTTCCTTCAGCGAAGCGCTGTCCTTGCCAATAAACAGGGAACCGGTCTGAAACTCGGTATCCATGTCGGCATCGGAAAGCTGATGAAAGGAGAGTTCAAGGTCGGGGACGGTTTCGACGGCGCGCAATCCGAGCGGATCAATGTCGGCTTTCTGATGGCCCCTGAATCGATAGGCATTGATAAGCTGGAGGACGCGAACCTGTTTGCGGCTGGCTTCGTTCTCGGCAGGGCCGGAGGCTACCGGGGCCAGTGAACGGCGCTCGCGCGCGAGGTGATAGAACTGATCGCGAATCGGGGCAAGGGGAACGTCCCGGGAAGGGCCACCATCATAGCCGGGGAGGCTGTCAAAGTACTGTCGCCACTCGTCGGGAACAGACTGAGAATCGGAAAGGTACTGTTCGTAAAGCTCTTCTACGTAATGGGCGTTGCTCCCGCTCATGTGGGAGGTACGCCACATCAACTCCATTATGCCTTCTTGCATCGCTCGATCACCCTGGGTCTGGGGTGGGGTCAGTGACCGCAGTGTATGCGACCACCTTGATGTAAATCATGAACAGGCGCTGCACCGTCGCAGCGCCGGCCAACCGGGTTGATATTCGAACCCGGAATCGAATACCTGCCGTTGCCCCACAGGGCAACGGCAGGGGTCTAATGATAACAAGCAAGGCCTGTCATATTAAGCAAAAACCCACCATCAGGCGGTATTGCGAACCAGCATTTCACGAATCTTGCCAATGGCCCGGGTCGGGTTGAGTCCCTTGGGGCAGACGTTGACACAGTTCATGATGCCGCGGCACCGAAAAACACTGAACGGATCATCAAGTTCGGACAGACGCTCCTGTGTATGCGTATCGCGCGAGTCCGCCAGGAAACGATAGGCCTGCAGCAGACCGGCAGGCCCCACGAACTTGTCGGGGTTCCACCAGAAGGAAGGACAGGACGTCGAGCAGCACGCACACAGAATGCACTCGTAAAGACCATCAAGCTTGTCACGATCTTCAGGCGACTGCAGACGCTCGATGGAAGGAGGACGCTCATCGTTTTGCAGATACGGCTGAATGCGCTCGTACTGCTTGTAGAAAAGCGACATGTCGATGATCAGATCGCGAATCACGGGCAGGCCCGGCAACGGACGCAGCACCAGACGGTTGTCCTTGACGACTTCGGAAAGCGGTGTCACACAGGACAGACCATTCTTGCCGTTCATGTTCATGCCGTCAGAACCGCAGACGCCTTCGCGGCAGCTCGCGCGATACACCAGAGAACTGTCCTGCTCCTTGATCATCTGCAGCACGTTGAGAACCATCAGATCGCGACCCTGGGTATCGATCTCGAAGTCCTGCATCCAGGGGGCATCGTCGGATTCCGGGTTATAGCGATAGACGGAGACCTGCAATGTAGACATGTTGGTCATCCTCTCATCAATAGGTACGGATTTTGGGCTGGAAGGTGTCAACCGTCTTCGGCGAGAAGTTGACATCGCGCTTGCTCAGCGTCTTGTCCGCCGGATGGTAGATCGAATGCTTCAGCCAGTTGTCATCGTCACGATCGGGATAGTCTTCACGGGAGTGAGCACCGCGGCTTTCGCGACGTTCCAGTGCCGCGATGGCCGTGGCTTCCGCCACCTCCATGAGGTTATCCAGTTCAAGGGCCTCGATACGGGCGGTATTGAACATGTCCGACTTGTCAGGCAGCCAGGCATTGGCAATACGCGCGCGCAGGTCATCGAGCTTTTTCACGCCCTCCTGCATGTTGTCTTCCTTACGGAAGACACCGAAGTTGTTCTGCATGATGGTCTGCAGGTCACGCTTGAGTTCGGGGACGGTTTCACCGCTGCCCGACTCGTTCCAGCGATTGAGGCGCTTCATGGCAGCATCGATATCCGACTGCGAGGCTTCCATGTATTCGATGCCCTGATTAAGGGTCTCCTCGATATGCATGCCTGCCGCGCGGCCGAAGACCACCAGGTCCAGCAGCGAGTTGCCGCCGAGACGGTTGCTGCCGTGTACCGAAACACAGGCGGCTTCGCCGCAGGCGAAAAGGCCGTTGATGACCCTGTCATTGCCGTCGGCATCCACCGTCAGCGCCTGACCGTTCACGTTGGTCGGGATACCGCCCATCATGTAGTGACAGGTCGGTACGACCGGAATGGGCTCCTTGACCGGATCGACATGGGCAAAGGTACGCGACAGCTCGACGATCCCCGGCAGACGCTTCATGAGCACATCTTCACCCAGGTGGTCCAGCTTGAGCATGACGTGATCACCGTTTTCACCGCAGCCACGACCCTCGAGCACTTCAAGCACCATCGAACGTGCCACAACGTCACGACCGGCCAGATCCTTGGCGTTGGGGGCATAGCGCTCCATGAAACGCTCGCCGTCCTTGTTGATCAGATAGCCACCCTCACCGCGGCACCCTTCGGTCACCAGCGTTCCGGCACCGTAGATACCGGTCGGATGGAACTGCCACATTTCCATGTCCTGCACCGGGAAACCGGCACGCAGGGCCATGCCGATGCCGTCACCGGTATTGATCAGGGCATTGGTGGTCGAGGCGTAGATACGACCGGCCCCGCCAGTGGCCAGAACAGTGGCCTTGGACTTGATCAGTACTGTTTCGCCGGTTTCCATGCAGATGGCGATGACACCGACCACATCATTGTTGGCGTTGCGGACCAGATCAACGGCATACCACTCGTTGAGAAAAACAGTGTTGTTTTTCAGGTTATTCTGATAAAGGGTGTGCAGCAGCGCATGGCCGGTACGGTCAGCCGCAGCACAGGTACGGGCAGCCTGCCCACCCTTGCCATAGTCCTTGGACTGCCCCCCAAAGGGACGCTGATAGATGCGGCCATTATCAAAGCGAGAAAACGGCAGACCCATGTGCTCGAGTTCGAAGACGGCCTTGGGCCCTTCGTTGCACATGTATTCGATGGCATCCTGGTCGCCGATGTAATCGGAGCCCTTGACGGTGTCATACATGTGCCAGCGCCAGTCATCGTTCGGATCGGCACTGCCAATGGCACAGGTGATACCGCCCTGAGCGGAAACGGTGTGGGAGCGTGTGGGAAAGACCTTTGACAGCACGGCGGTCTGCTTGCCGGACTGCGCCAGCTGCAGCGCCGCGCGCAGACCGGAACCACCGCCACCGATGATGATGGCGTCAAAGGTCAGGGTACGTAACTGTGTCATGTCAAACTCCCCAGATAACCTGCACACCCCAGACCACAAATACGAACAGGGCCAGGATAACGAATAGCAGTGCGCCAAAACGGATGGCAGCGGGCTTGATATAGTCGGTCGCCACGATCCAGAGGCCGACCCAGGCATGAGCGGCAATGGAAAGCAGGGCCAGAAGCGTGAAGACCTTCATCCAGAGATGGCTGAAAAGCCCCGACCAGGCGGCGTAATCCAGATCGGGATGAAACATCATGTAGGCCACCATGAAGATGGTGTAGAGGCCCAGGATCACGGCGGAAGCACGCTGAATCATCCAGTCGGCCACGCCATTGCGACCCGGATTCAAAATATTGATTACCATACCCAGACTCCTGCCAGAACAACCAGCAACGCGCTGATGATGATGGTCAGCTGTGCTCCGCGCTGACCGCCTTCAAGCGTTTCGCCATGCCCCATGTCCATGACGAGGTGGCGCACACCTGCCACAAAATGAAAGCCCAGTGCGGACAGAAGCCCCCAGAGCACCACGCGGGCAAAAAAACCGTGAGCCATGGCATCGCGGACGGTATCGAAGCCGGCAGGAGAAGACAGGGAAACCTGCAGGGCCCACATCAGAAAGATCAGACCGATAAACAGCATGATGCCTGACACCCGGTGCGAAATGGATACCAGGGCAGGCAGGGGAAACTGGATACTAGACAGATCCAGATTTACAGGACGCTTGGCAGTCGACAAGGGTCGTTGACTCTTCACGGCGCTTTTCTCTCCCGGCCCGCATGAATAGACCACGGGCAGTTTTAGGTAGGATTCGAGTATCATCAGGTCAGGTCGCCTGGACAGGCGATGAATCGCCCGTCGCGCGGCCATTTATTATATGTCCCCGCCATGCGGATGACAAATTGCCGCATACTTTTGTAACCGGGACGTATGCTCATAACACGAGGAAAAATCGGCTGTATTTATCTCGTATAAACATTAAAAAAAGCTTTTTGTTACGCAGTCATGAAACGGATGCATCCCCCCCGGGCCCGGAATGCATGTAATTGACAAACCGTCGCACCCGCTCAATAGTGGACCCCAATTATCTGGCGGACATACCTGACAGAACAGTATCTTATATAAATCGAGGAGGCCTCATGGCTGACAGGAAGGCACAATTGTCGATCGACGGTCTGGAAAAGCCCGTCGAACTGCCTATTTACTCAGGGACGACAGGGCCTGATGTGATCGATGTCCGCGGCCTGATTGATCATGGATACTTCACCTATGATCCCGGCTTTGTTTCCACGGCATCCTGCGAATCCGAAATCACCTACATCGACGGGGCCAACAGCGTTCTGCTGCACCGCGGCTACCCCATCGAGCAGCTGGCCAAGCATTCCAATCATACCGAGATGAGCTATCTGCTGCTCAACGGTGAGATTCCCGACAGCGACACCTACAAGGCTTTCAAGGACAGCGTCTCGCGCCACACCATGGTGCATGAGCAGATTGTCAATTTCTTCAAGGGTTTTCGACGCGACGCTCACCCCATGGCTGTTCTGTGCGGTGTGGCAGGCGCCCTGTCGGCCTTCTATCACGACAATCTCGACATCACCCAGGAGCACGACCGCCAGGTCTCGGCTATTCGCCTGATCGCCAAGATGCCGACGCTGGCGGCCATGTGCTACAAGTACAACATTGGACAGCCGTTCGCTTATCCCCGCAACGATCTTGGTTACGCTGAAAACTTCCTCTACATGATGTTCAGCAACCCCTGCGAGCCTTATGAAATCAATCCGGTAGCGGCCAAGGCCATGGATCGCATCTTCATGCTGCATGCTGATCACGAGCAGAACGCCTCGACCTCGACGGTGCGCCTGGCAGGCTCTACCGGCGCCAATCCGTTCGCCTGTATCAGTGCCGGCATCGCAGCACTCTGGGGCCCGGCACACGGCGGCGCCAATGAAGCCGTTCTCAACATGCTCGCCGAAATCGGCGATGAGTCCGAAGAGAATATCCAGCGTTTTGTTGATCGCGCCAAGGACAAGCAGGATTCCTTCCGACTCATGGGCTTTGGCCATCGCGTATATCGAAACTTCGACCCGCGCGCCAAGGTCATGAAGGAAACCTGCGACGAAGTGCTTGAAGAGCTCGGCATGGGCGATGACCCGCAGCTCAAGATTGCCAAGCGCCTCGAACAGATCGCCCTGGAAGACGACTACTTCATCGAGCGCAAGCTCTACCCCAACGTTGATTTCTACTCGGGTATCATCCTGCGCGCCCTGGGCATCCCGAAAAACATGTTCACGGTCATCTTTGCCGTTGCACGTACCACGGGCTGGATTTCACACTGGAACGAGATGATTACCAACGGCACCCGTATCGGACGTCCGAGGCAGCTCTACAAGGGGTATACGCAAAGGGATTACCCGAAGTCCTGACAGGCAAATGTCCTATACCCTAAAAGGCCGTCAAAGCGGCCTTTTTTTATACGCCATCGAACGGCCATGCCCCCCTTTTCAGACAACCACCTTATCCTTTTTATATCTTGACATTCGACCTGATTCCGACACTTTTTCGGCGGGATTTTATTGTCCACACAATCTGTGGATAAACCTGTTCATAACGTATGAAGAAGGTCTCAAAATCGCCATATTCTGGGCGTTTCAGACAGATTGGATATTTTTTAACCAAACGTAAGCGATTGAATATAAAGAACTTTTTATAAAAACAACGAGATAGAGTGCTTATCCGGCACCGCTGGTCAAACGGGCCTTGAAAAAGCAGCATCAGTGGACAATTCAAGGAGGTGTCAAGCCCTGTACGCAAGAAATTCAGCTTGCATCGAAGAGAACCAAGTGCAGTACTTGATCGATATGATCGATTGAACAACATGAGGCAGGAAGTGGCGTCCCATAGGGGGTTCGAACCCCTGTTACCGCCGTGAAAGGGCGGTGTCCTGGACCACTAGACGAATGGGACGCAAAAGGTGGTGGAGCCTAGCGGGATCGAACCGCTGACCTCGACACTGCCAGTGTCGCGCTCTCCCAGCTGAGCTAAGGCCCCGATGCCCCGACCTGTGCAGGAGACTGCGGTCAGGAACGGGGCGTATCTTACTGATTGTATGGAAAAGCGTCAAGCGCTCTTATGCCTCAGGCGCGCACAGATGCCGATATTCCTTTTCCAGCGCCTTTGTCTGCTTCTTGGAGACACCGCCCAGTACCTCGACAGCGTGCCGCAGTCGCGCCCGGGTCATATCCGATCCCAGAATGACCATGGCATCCATGACAGAAGTCGATGTCTGGCTGCCGGTCACGGCAATGAACACCGGCGCCAGAAAGGCCTTCATCTTGAGTTCCAGATAGCCCGACAGCAGTTTGACCTCCGCCAGCAGAGCTTCCTTGTCCCACGAACGAACGCTTTCAAGACGCCATACCAGCAGCTGCAGGAGTCGAGCCGTCCGGTCACGCGCCATACCGGCGGCGTCAAACTGTTCGGCCTGCAGGTCCGGCAGACCGGAAAAGAAATGACCGGCCAGTGGCATGACCTCGGCCAGCGTCTGCACGCGAGGCCTGACCTGAGGCAGGATCCGGCTGACGTAGTCTTCATTGAACGCCCACTGCATCAGCTTGCGCATGAAGGCCTCATCATCAAGATCTTCACGAATGTAGACGCCGTTGAGCCAGGTCAGTTTCTCGAGATCAAATACCGGGCCGCCCAGCGAGATACGATGAATGTCAAAGTTGGCCATCATCTCATCGAGCGTGAACTTCTCGCGATCATCGGGCATCGACCAGCCCATACGCCCCAGATAGTTGATTACCGCCTGGGGCAGATACCCCATGCGCTTGTAGTAGTTGATCGAGGTCGGGTTCTTGCGCTTGGAGAGCTTGGACTTGTCCGGATTGCGCAGAAGCGGCAGATGGCACAGCGCCGGCATTTCCCAGCCGAAGTATTCATAGAGCAGGATGTGCTTGGGCGCCGAATTGATCCACTCCTCGCCACGCAGCACATGGGTAATGCCCATGAGATGATCGTCCACAACGTTGGCCAGATGGTAGGTCGGCATGCCGTCCGACTTCATCAGGATCTGGGCATCCACCTGCGCCCAGTCGACCTCAATGTCCCCGCGCAGCATATCGTTGAAGCGACAGCTTCCCTCCCCGGGCACCTTCATGCGTACCACGTGGGGCCAGCCTTCCTGTTCGCGCCGGGCATGCTCGGCCTTATCAAGATACAGATCCTCCGGCTTGAGCGCCGCATGAAGCCCCTGCGCCTTGCGGGACTCACGCATCTCGTCGAGCTCTTCGCTGGTTCGATAGCACTTGAAGGCATGACCGCTGTCGAGAAGCTTCTGAACGTGCGTGGCATAGATATCCCCGCGCTCGCTCTGGCGATAGGGACCGTGCGCACCGCCGACATCCGGACCCTCGGACCACTCGATACCCAGCCAGCGCAGCGAATCCAGAATCATCCGTTCGGATTCGGCCGTCGAACGCACCCGGTCGGTATCCTCGATGCGCAGGATAAACTCACCGCCATACTGTTTGGCAAAACACAGATTGAACAGGGCAACATAGGCAGTGCCGACGTGGGGATCACCGGTCGGCGAAGGGGCAATACGCGTGCGTACAGTCATGAAAACGGCCATTGGCTGGAAAACGTGCCACCATTATACGCCAACTGCTGCGCCCACTTAAGTTGACATCATACCCGAAGGACGCCGCGGCCATCCGGCTGCGACGACGTACCGCTGTGCGCACGCCGGCTTTTTTGTCGATACTGTTTCCCCGCTCTTGATGGAGCCATCATGGCATCAAATGAAACACCGCGTCAGTGGCTCAAGCGCACTGCCGGTCGAGGCGCTCGCTGGACCCGGCTTTCGGTCATTGCAGGCACTCTTTCCACACTGGTGCTCCTGGTTCAGGCATGGTGTATTGCCACCATCGCGCAGCGCATGGTGATCGACGGTGCCGATTTCTCCTCCCTGACCCTCCCACTAATGCTGCTGCCGCCGGCTTTTATCGTCCGCGGACTGCTGATACGAGGGCGCACCATCTGCAGTGCCCGTGGCGGCATCGAAATCCGCCAGTCCGTGCGACGAGAGCTTCTGGAGCGCATCGCCGTGCTGGGCCCTTTTTGGGCGCGGCGCCAGCACAGCGCCACCCTGAGCAATCGTGTCTGGGATCAGGTCGATGCCCTTCAGGGTTTTTATGCCGACTACCGCCCTCAGATGCTGCTGTGCGGCATCATTCCGCTGATCATACTGGTGGCTGTGGCGCCCCTGAGCTGGGCGGCAGCGCTGATTCTGATCGCAACCGGCCCACTGATTCCGATGAACATGGCCATGGTCGGCATCGGCGCCAAAAAGCGCCAAGAGGATCAGTTTCAGGAGATGGGCCGCATGAGCCGGCACTTTCTGGATACGCTGCAGGGGCTTTCCACGCTCAAGCTCTTCGGGATCAGCAAGCATCAGGCACAGGAGGTGCACACAGCCTCGGAAAGTTTTCGCCGCCGCACCATGCGCGTGCTGCGTCTGGCCTTTCTCTCCTCGACCGTGCTGGAATTTTTCGCTTCAGTCTCGATTGCCCTTCTCGCGCTCTATCTAGGCTTTGTCTATCTGGGCCAGTTCCATTTCGGCATGTATGACCATGGCATCAATCTTTTCATCGGGCTTTTCATCCTGATCCTGGCCCCGGAGTTCTACCAGCCGCTGCGCGATCTGGGCGTGCATTATCACGCCAAAGCCGAAGCAGAAGCGGCGGCCGAGGATCTGATGCCCATCCTCAATCGTCGCGTGTTCGAGCGCGACACCGACCAGCCAGCCTGGCAGCCTGAGGCCAGCATCGCCCTCACGCTTGAAGGGCTGAGCGCGCGATATGCCGGACGCGCCTCTCCAGCACTGGACAATGTGACGTTCGAGCTTCATGCCAACGAAATGCTGGCCGTCATCGGACCGAGCGGGGCTGGCAAGTCAACGCTGCTCAACGTCCTGATGGGCTTCATGCATCCCGAAGCCGGCGGGGTCAGCATCAAGGAGGGGACTCGGCCGCCGCGAGCGCTCACCGATATCCGCCCCGATGACTGGCAGCGCCAGATCGCCTGGGTCGGCCAGTCCACCGTGATCGTTTCCGGAACGCTTGCCGACAACCTGCGCCTGGCCAACGACGCCGCAAGCGATGATGCCCTGCTCGACGCACTGGAGCAGGCCGCACTCAAACACTGGTTTGATGCCCTGCCCGACGGACTCGATACCCGGCTGGGAGAAGGCGGCCGAGCCGTATCCGGTGGTCAGGCGCGACGCATTGCCCTGGCGCGTGCCTTCCTGCGCGAGGCGCGACTGGTGCTGCTCGATGAGCCGACTGCCAGCCTTGATCAGGCCAGCGAGCGACTGGTGATGGACGCGCTGGCACGTCTTTCGAGCGGCCGCACCGTGGTTTTGCTGACCCATCGCATGGAGCTGCTGGCACTGGCCGATCGCGTGCTGATGATGGATCAGGGGCGTGTCAGGGCGCTGGATACGCTGGATGCCCTGCGCGCTCCACAAGGGCCACTGGCACGGCCCGCCGCCACCGATATACCGGAGAGGCGCGATGTTTAAAAAGCTTCTGCCCTATCTACGCCTCATGAAACCCTGGGCCTGGCTGCTGGCCCTTGGTATCGCCCTGCAGCTGCTGGCGCTGGCCTCCAGCATCGGCCTGATGGCCCTGTCAGGCTGGTTTTTATCGGCCTCGGCGCTTGCCGGGCTGAGCGTTGCCACGGCGCAGACCTTCAATTACCTGCTCCCTTCGGCCGGGGTACGCTTTTTTGCGCTGTCACGTACCGGCACCCGCTACGCCGAGCGACTTGTAACCCACGACGCGACCTTTCGTCTGCTGTCGCGTCTGAGACGCCACGTCTATGAAAGGCTCGAGCCGCTCTCGCCCGCTCAGTTGCAGCGCCACGGCGAAAGCGAGCTCATGACCCGTCTGACGGCGGACATCGACGCGCTTGACGGCCTTTATCTCCGGGTACTGGCACCGTCGATCGTAGCGCTTCTGGGCATCGTGGTCTGTGGCGTGGTCATCGGCGTGTTTGCCCCGGCCATCGGGGTGTTTGCGGCCTGCGCCCTGCTGACTTCGGGGCTTCTGGGACCATGGCTTGCCTGGCGTGCCGGGCGCATCCACTCCGATGCCTGGCAGCAGGACAATACCCGCCTGCGCGCCCGGCTGCTGGAGCGCCTCAACGGTCTGTCGGAACTGATGATCTACAACCGCTGGCAGGGTGAGGTCGACAAACTCATCAAGGGGGAACACGCCCGGGATACCCACGAGTACCGGCTGGCTTGTCAGTGGGGCAGCTCGCAGCTGCTGTCACAGACCCTGCTGGGTCTGACGCTGACCGGCGTGCTTGGCATGGCCGGCTGGGCGGTCATACAGCACGGCATGGATGCCACACTGGTGGCGCTCATGGGCCTTGCCGTCATGGGCGGCTTTGAAGCCATCGCCCTGCTCCCCCAGGCCTGGCAGCATCTGGGGCGCATTCAGCGCGCCGCCGCTCGGCTTGACGATATCCGCTCCAATGTGGCGGAAACCAGGTTTCCCGACGCCGAGACGCAGCAAACACCCGAAGGCGCTCGCCTGTGTCTGGATCGTTTGAGCGTTCATCTTGAGGGCAACATTGCGGCCCTGTCATCGGTCAGCCTGAATATCGAAGAAGGCGAACACCTGCTGATTCTTGGCCCTTCCGGCAGCGGCAAGACTACCCTTTTCAACAGCCTGATTCGGTTCGTCTCACCGAGTGACGGCACCATGACACTGGGTGGTGCACCGCTGAATCGGCTGAGCGAGCGTGATCTGCGTGCTCAATTCGCCGTCGCCCAGCAGGAGACGCATCTCTTTACCACCAGCTATCGCGACAACCTGACCATGGGCCGGGATGTTAGTGATACCAACATCATGGCCGTACTCGACGCGCTGGCGCTGGGGGACTGGCTGGAGCACCAGCCCGATGGCCTGTCGGGTTTTCCGGATGAACGCGGCAGTTCTCTGTCCGGCGGCCAGCTTCGCCGCTTTGGTATTGCGCGTGCCCTGCTGCGACAGGCCCCCATCGTGCTGATGGATGAGCCGACGGAAGGTCTGGATGAAGCGACCGAACAGCAGGTGTGGGAGGCGATTCAAAAATGGTGTTGTAATCGCACTCTGATCGCGATCACTCATCGGCTGACGCAGCTCGAGCAGTTTGACCGTATCGCCATGCTCGACGAGGGGCATCTGGTCGAACACGACACGCCGACCAGACTGCTGGCAGACCCTGGCAGCCGACTGAGTACGCTGTGCCGCCGCATCGATCCCGAGCTTGCCGGTCTGATGCGCACCCCCTGACAGACCGGTGTCCGCGACGTTTGAAGACGGCGTCCGCTACGCTTGAAAAATGACCTGTCGATCGACAGGCATTCTTCATTGATCAGGTGACCCTCGACATGCTTGACCATCTTCCCGAGCAGTACACGGCCGTCATCATCGGCGGCGGCGGTATCGGCAGCGCCCTGCTGGCAAGGCTTTTGCAGGACCCACGCGCTGGTCGCATCGTCGCCGTCACCCGTCATCGCGAGCGACTTGCACAGGATGAACGGCTGGATATCGATCGACTCGACATCGTCGAGGCCGATGTCACCAGCGATGAAGGGCTGCAGACGCTCAGCGAGTATCTGCAAAAGGCGCCGGTTCATCTGCTGTTTAACACCATTGGCGTGCTGCACGATGGGCAAAGCGATCAATCGGTTGCCATGGCCCCTGAAAAACGCCTTGAAAGACTCTCTTTTGAAGCCCTGCAGCACGCCTTTCATATCAATGCTGCCACGACCGCCATGCTGGTCAGCACCCTGGCCGATCGTTTGACACGCCATCCGGCCATCATCGCTGCGCTTTCGGCCCGGGTCGGGTCGATTGGCGATAACGAGCTGGGCGGCTGGTATGCCTATCGCGCCAGCAAGGCAGCGCTCAATATGCTGATGAAAACGGCCTCCATCGAGTTCAGACGGCGCAATCCCCAGGCCATCCTGCTCTGTCTGCATCCGGGTACGACCGATACCGAACTCTCAAGGCCCTTTCAGGCCAGAGTCCCGGACGGGAAACTGTTCACGACGGAATTCGTGGCCGATCGGCTGCTGGAGGTGATCAATCAGCGCACGCCGGAGGACAGCGGCGCGTTTTACGACTGGAACAATACGCCCATTGAATGGTAGGCAGGTTCGCGCTGTTGTCCCTCCCTGAGGGTACCAACAGCGCGAAGGGGCTTTTCTTCGTCAGGGGATCAAGATGGTCGAGCCTGATGTTCGGCGAGAGGCGAGATTGTCCTGCGCCTCGCCGGCCTCATCGAGGCGGAAGCGACAGCCAATGTTGATATGCACGCTACCATCGCTCATGACGCCGAAAAGTTCCTTGCTCATGGCCTCCAACCGTTCACGGGTATCGGCATAGCCGGCAAGGCCTGGACGCGTCACGAAAAGCGATCCCTTCTGGTTCAGGGTCGCCAGATTGACGCCTTCGACCGGTCCGGACGCATTGCCAAAGCTCACCATCAGGCCGCGGGGCGCGAGGCAGTCCAGCGACGTCTCCCAGGTATCGCGACCTACCGAGTCATAGACCACCGGGCACATCCGGCCATCAGTCAGTTCGCGAACACGCTCGACCACGTTCTCTTCGCGATAGTTGATGGTCGCCCAGGCACCGTTTTTACGGGCAAACTCTGCCTTTTCCGGCGTGGACACCGTGCCGATCAGACGCGCCCCAAGGCTTTTGGCCCACTGGCAGGCAATCAGTCCGACCCCGCCTGCGGCAGCATGGAACAAAAAGGTGTCGCCGCTTTTGATCGGATACACCTGACGCAGCAGATACTGAACGGTCAGCCCCTTCAACATGGCCGCTGCGGCCTGATCAAAACCGATGCTGTCCGGCAGCATGACCACCTTGTCAGCCGGCAGGGTATGGTGCGTGGCGTAGGCCCCCAGTGGGCCGGTGGCATAGACCACACGGTCTCCTTCCCTGAACGCCTTGACCTCCTCGCCCACGGCCTCGATGACACCGGCCGCTTCGGTGCCCAGACCGGAGGGCAGATCCCTGACCGGATAAAGCCCGGTGCGCACATAGATATCGATGAAGTTGAGACCGATGGCCCAATTGGTCACCCGCACCTCATGCGGTCCGAGCGCTGGAGGCTCGAACTCGCGTATCCTGAGCACTTCCGGCCCACCGGTTTCTGCGAACTCAATCCGTTTTGCCATGAACCGTTGCTCCCATTAAAGGATGTCGATAAAGAATTCATGTTCAGCAAGGGCGATATGCCAATCCTGAAAAGTTCTCACGATTTGTCACTGCATCCCCTTATATCATTAGCTTATCATGACCTGAAGACCAATCCGTCAGACCTTGAGCCGCCAGCCATCGCAGACGCCTCCATCTCGTTATTTCAGAGCTCATCATGTTGAAGGGATTCATGTGGCTGATGATCTTTCTGGTCATCGGCAATCTTTTACAGACCATGCTGGCACTGCCCGTGACAGGAAGTGTGCTGGGCATGCTGCTGCTTTTTGTAGTGCTCATTGTGCGTCGGCGCTCATCACGCTCGATGGCCACGGCCGCCAGCCATCTGATCCACTATTTCACCCTGTTGATCCTGCCAAGCGCCGCGGGGCTTTTCTTTCTGGGCACCACACTGACCGACAACTGGCTCAGGCTCCTGATTGCCATTGTGCTGGGCACGCTGATCAGCAGTGTGGTCACTCTTTTAACCATGCAGGCCATGGTGCGCTGGCAGCAGCGCCGTGATGAGACTTCAAACCGCTTATGACGCTTCAAACGCTTGCGCGAGAGATGATGACGACACCAGCGCTGGCCATTGTCATGACGCTGGCTGCCTACATGCTGTCGCTGTCCCTTTACCGATGGATGCGCTGCCCGAGCTGGGCACCGCCGATGCTGACCGGCAGCGTCATGCTGGCAGGTTTCATTGTGATGCTGCCTGTTGATTACGACAGCTATTATCTGGATGCCCACTGGCTGACACTGCTGCTGGGGCCGGCCACGGTCGGGCTGGCAGTTCCTCTTTATGAACAGTTCCAGCACATCAAGCAGCTGTTGATTCCGGTGACGGTGAGCCTGATCGTGGGGTCGATCACCGCCTGCGCAGCCACTCTGCTGATTGCCTGGGCGCTGGGTGTTTCACCGCCCATTCTCGCCTCGCTGGCCCCCAAGTCCATTACGACCCCCATTGCCATCGGTGTCTCGGAAGGCCTGGGCGGCTATCCCGGCCTGACCGCCGGAATTGTCACGGTCACCGGCATTTTCGCAGCCTCGATCATCCCGCCAATGGCAGCTCTGCTGCGCTGTCAGGACCCACGCGTCATGGGTCTGGCGCTGGGGCTCAACGGGCATGGTCTGGGGACGGCGCGAGGCTTTGGTATCGATGCTCAAACCGGTGCCTTTGCCAGCCTTGCCATGGCCCTTAACGGGGCACTAAGTGCCATTTTGCTGCCGCTACTCGCCGGTTGGCTGACCCATTGACGCTTTTTCAGCGTCTTCTCATGAAAACCATGGATGTCATCTTTTTTATTTTTACGGATAAACCTGCTAACACTAAAAAATTAAATTCATGATCCGTATTTCTATTCAAAAGGTGACAAACTGTTAAACATACTTAATGTTCGGATCGCTATGCTGGCTCGCTTATGAGACATGTGAGGCCACGCATGAACGAGTTGGGCGAGCGCATTCGTAAACTGCGAGAAGAGAGTGGATTGAGCAAGGCAGAGCTGGCCCGTCGCGTCGGTGTTTCAGATGTCACCATTTCCTACTGGGAAAATGGCACCATCAAACGTGTCGGGCATTCGCGTCTGGAACCGCTGGCAAAGGCACTGCGCTGCAGCATTGGACACCTTCTGGGCAATGCTCTCAGCGACTGCGGCAGCACCTCTGCAGTGCCGATGTCATTGCCGCTTTATCCGCTGACAACATCTCCCGAAACAGTCGGCATCGGTGCAGCACCGATGTCGCATTTTCCCATGGGCTTTATCGACAATCAGCTGATCAAAAAGGATGACTATTTGCTGACCCCGCAGCATCCCGGGCACTTTGATTTCTGCCCGCAGGGTACCCTGATGCTGGCGAGAAACTGCTCGCGTTTTGATGGTAACGGGCTCTACCTTGTCGAAAGAAATGATCGTCTGGGCATCAAGCGAATCGAGCAGGATTTCGACATGTTTTTGAACATTTTCGGCGAAATCGACGCTGCCGAACCCGAAGAACGCATGCATGGCGACGGTATAGTCTTCCATGCTGCCATTCCCGCCATCTGGTCCATGAAAGTCATGAACTTTTAATGCCATGCCACGGCCATGAACGCCTACACTGAGTGCCCTGACAGGTACGAAACGAGAGGTCATGGTCTTGGTCGATGTTGTTGACGCCGCAACGCGCTCACGCATGATGGCAGGCATTCAGGGCAAAAATACTCAGCCCGAGCTGCTGGTCAGGCGCTACCTTCATGCCTGCGGTTATCGATTCCGCCTGCATCGGCGCGATCTGCCGGGCACGCCCGATCTGACCCTGCCGCGTCATCGGTGTGTCATTTTCGTGCACGGCTGCTTCTGGCACCGTCACGAGGGCTGTTTTTATGCCACGTCACCGGCGACGCGCAAGCGTTTCTGGCAGGACAAGCTGGAAAACAACGTCAAGAGAGATCGTCGGCAGCTGGCGCAGCTCAATGAGATGGGCTGGCATGCCGTTATTGTCTGGGAGTGTGGGCTGCGCCACATGCCAGCGCAGCTTCACGAGATTCTGACACTGATCGAGCAGGGCTCCAACGTCGAAGAGTGGCCGCCACAGCCACCGCGAGTTCGCAGGGCGCCACCGTCGTAGCGCCCTGCTCAACTCGATCTGCCGGCCCCTAGAAGGTGGCCAGAACCGACAGGCCGGCAACCCAGGCATCATCGACGCTACTGTCGGTGCCCGGATGGCGCACGTACTGCAGATTGGGACGGAAGCCCAGCCACGGCGTGGCCTGCAGGGAGTAGTAGAGTTCGGCGCTATATTCCTCGCCCTGGTGCGGCACATAGCCTGTTGCCGATGATCCCCCCACAAGTGCTGCGTTGCCGGAACGCGACCAGGCATTGTAATCGTCGTTGACGTGAACATAGGCCAGGCCAAACCCGATCTCGTCCTGCTCGCGCCCGTCGAAGGGGCCGGTATAGGTCACACCGGCCGACAGGTAGCGATCAAAGGTGGCCGTATCGCCGTCGTTCCATGCCCCCATGCTGAACACGCCAAGCCCGCGGTCCCGATCATCCTCGTGGCGAGTCACCTGCTGGTCGATAACGTAATACAGGCCGTAACGGTGGCCCTTCTGATTATCCGAATTGGTGTCACGCGACGAATAGTCGTCGGCGTCGGCGCTGCTGTAGTAATACCCCAGCCGATAATGGCCCGGCAGCCCGTTGATCCCCTGGTCCGGCTCGAAGCCATACTCGACCGGAATCAGGGTACCGCTGGTGCCGCTGTGCTTCAGATCCAGCCCGTGGTCACGATCCAGATTGGCTTCATTGAGATTGAAAAACCCGATCTGAGCGTACTGCTCATCGGTGATGTTCCATTTGCCGACCAGCGCCCACTGCGAGATCGGCCAGTTGTACCAGATACCGCCGTTCTGGTTACCGGGCTCACCGCTGCCAAGATAGAGATTCTGGAAATTGCTGTCATAGACGGCGAAGTTATCGCCGACCGGTACTCGTCCGGCCTTGATCTCGAAGGTGTCATCCATGTAGGTCTGGCCGTACCACATCTGGGTGATACGGGTCACACTGCCACGGCCGTAAACCTCCTGAGTGGAAGAACCACCGGCACTATTCGGATTGTTGAGAACATCGTTGGTCAGGCTTTCGCCGTTCCGGTTGGTCAGCGTGAACTGAAACTGAGCGTCCGGAATGCCCATCAGCTGATCAAGATCGAAGTTGGCACCGGCCGTCCACTGATCGGCATAGCGTCCGGTACGCTTGTCGCGAAAGCCACCGTCGACGGAATAGGCCATCTCGGAAATGTATTCGAGGCGGAGAGTAACGCCCTGATCGGCCAGATCCGAACGCACACCACCCCAGTCACCGAACATGAAATCCCCGTCGGGATCGAACGCGCCCGCTGCCCAGCCCTGTGACGTTACGCCCATACTCATGAGCGCCAGCGTGCAACACAATCCCTTTTTCATGACGATCCCTTTGCAAAGTCATATTTAAATTAAGCTAAAGCAAAGAGATTCTCCCCCCACGCGTCGTTGACAACAATAGTCCCTGGACCATGGTCGACCTTTCCTGCCCCTTATCGGATGAACAAACGCCCGTGCGCCACAGCGACACGGACGAGCGGATCGTTTAGGCTTTGACCATGAAAAAGGGGCGCTAAAAAGCGACCACAACGATATTTTCAGAACCGCAAGGAGCGAACATTGAGACGTTTTAGCGCACTGGCGCTGACAGGCGCACTGCTGGGCTTTCTGATGGCGGGCTGTGATCAGGGCCATGATAGCGCCACCACCAGCTCCTCCCAGCGCAGCTCCGGCACCAATCAGATTTATGGCGGTGCCCTGCCGTGCGAGGATTGCGACAGCATGGAGACCGAGCTGGCGCTGAATTTCAGCACGGACAGCGCCGGCGGCGTTTATACCCTGACCGAGACCCCGCAGGGGGGCCCCAGCGACGGTGAAACACAACAGCGCAAGGGAAACTGGAAGGTCATCAGCGGTAATGCGGTACCCGGCGGGGGTACAGTTTACGTCCTGCACCCCGCACGCGGCGATGAAGAACACGAACCCGTTTACCTTCTGATGGAAAACAACACCACGCTGAAACTGGTAGACGACAGCTTTCAACCGCTGGATACCGGGCATGACGACGAGCTTCACAGGCTCTGAGCCCAGCAAGTGCCCGGCCGGGTCTCAGCGTCGGTCTCGAAAGATTTTCTCCGCCTGACGCTGAGCTTCTTCTTCGCCGAGTCCCTGCTCCTTTTCAAGCCTGGCGGCGAGCTGTTGAATTTCACCCTCATCGCTGAGCGTCTCATCGTCGCTGAGCGTACCCCAGGCCTCCTTGGCCATGCCCTTGAGTTCTTCCAGCGGCGGGCTCTTGTCACTCATGGCTGTATCTCCAGAACAGGGACGGAATGCGCTTATCATAGCGCCTGCACCCCCGTCGCGGTACTGCCTGAAAAGCCATCATGACAATTTTTAACCCCGGCACCTGCGAGCTTTTACAGCAGCCAGGCTACATTAATGCAGGTTATCGGCAACACAGGCCATGGAGAGGCAGATGAAACTCAACGAACTGACCGAAAAGGCGCACGCCCACAAGATCGACGAGATCGTCATCGAGTCGACAGAAGGAGATATCTTTACCCTGAATGTCACCAGCGAAGGCGATACCGACACGCTGCTCAATGAAGACGGCACGATTCTGACACCGCAATCCCTCAATGCGGCCAAGACCCTGCTGCGCGACATCGGCGGCATGGAAAACGTACCGCTTTACTTCAAACACAGCGTCACGCATGACGAAATGATGGGCTCCAGTGCCGAAAGCGCCGATGATCGCATGTCCATCACCCTTGAAGGCCAGGATCGCTGACGCCGGTTCCGATCGCATGCCCGGTGAGCAATACGTCACTGATGCTGTACACTGCGCCGCTCAGGGTTGATACGTTTTTCGGGGCCGACTTACTGTCGGCCCCTTTCATTGCAAAAAGAGCATACCGTGACGACACATCCACTGGAGGCCACCCGACGCTGGGTCAGGGACTGGGTCATGGCACACGACCTGTGTCCGTTTGCCGCCGCCGAATTCGAACGAGAGCGCATTCGCTATCGCCAGCTTGATGCCATGAATGACGAGGCCCTGCTCATGGCCGTCATCGAAGAGTGCGAGCACCTGGATCAGCAGCCGGACACCGAAACCACGCTGCTGGTACTGACGCCCGGCGCCGAGGATTTCTTCACCTTTCTGGACAAGCTCGACATGGCCGAGCGGCTCATGGTCAGCGAAGGCTATGAGGGCGTCTATCAGCTGGCAAGCTTTCATCCCGACTATCTGTTTGGCGACAGCCAGGCCACCCCCAACCAGGAAGACGCTGCGGATTACACCAACCGCTCCCCCTGGCCCCTTTTCCATCTACTGCGTGAAACCAGCCTTGAAGCGGCACTGGCGCGTTTTCACAATCCCGAGCGCATCCCGGAACGCAACCAGGCGCTGTTGAGAGGCCATGGTGCCCGGTGGTGTCGTGACGAGCTCGAGGCCATTGTTCAGGAAACATCCTCCTGATTGGGCCAATGCCCGCGCTGTGAGAAAATCCCTCATCCAGAACCGCCCCGCAAGCCGGAAAACATCTGTCATGTCTGCCACCACCTCTCTTCACGCCGCCGACCAGGCACGTCGTTTCTCTGTCGCCCCCATGATGGAATGGACGACAAGAGACCAGCGCGCTTTCGCACGAACCCTGACCAAACGGGCGCTGTTGTACACTGAAATGGTTACCACCGGCGCCATTTTGCACGGCACGCCACGCGAACGCTTTCTGGGCCATGACGCTCTGGAGTATCCGCTGGCACTGCAGCTGGGCGGCAGTGATCCGGCAGCGCTGGCCGAATGTGCTGTCATCGCCGAAAGCTGGGGCTATCAGGAGGTCAATCTGAACGTCGGCTGTCCGAGCGATCGAGTGCAGAACAACATGATCGGCGCCTGTCTGATGGGCCATCCAGAGCTGGTGGCTCGCTGCGTGGCGGCCATGCAGGCGGTGGTCACGATACCGGTGACGGTCAAGTGCCGTATTGGCATCGACGACCAGGACGAAGACGAGGATCTGGCGCGCTTTATCGATACCGTGGCCGCCGCCGGCTGCACCACCTTTACCGTTCATGCCCGCAAGGCCTGGCTCGAGGGGCTCTCCCCCAAACAGAACCGGGACGTGCCGCCACTGAACTACGCGCGGGTGCATCGACTCAAGACCGCTCATCCCGAGCTGCATATCGGCATCAACGGCGGGCTCAGGAGCATCGATGACTGCCAGCGCGAACTTGATCACGTCGATAGCGTCATGGTGGGACGCGAGGCCTATCAGAACCCCTGGCTGCTGGCCCATGTGGATCGCGACATCTTTGGCGAGGCCACCACGCCCCCGACACGACACGAGGCCATGCGGGCCTTTCGGCCCTACCTGATCTCGCGTCTTGAATCGGGCGTGCGACTCAATCACATCACGCGTCACCTCCTCGGGCTCTTTATCGGCTGCCGCGGCGGTCGACGCTTTCGTCGCTATCTGTCAGAGACCGCCCATCGACCGGACGCCGGTATCGACGTGTTTGATCAGGCCCTGACCCTGATAGATGACGTTGATGCCGCCCGCGAACTGCCCGCTCACCTGCCCGACTGACGTCCTGACCGGGCGCCGACAGCCCGGCAACATTGCCCTTTGCCCTGTACCGACCATACTTGACCCAGCGCCCGGACCGGGTCCGGGCAGGTCATCACCGTCAAGGAGACGTTATGCGTTTTGAACTGCCGGGGAGAATGGGACTGGGCACGGCGCCACTGGGCAACATGTATGAAGAAGTGCCCGATACGCGTGCCATCGAGACGCTGCGCACTGCATGGGAAGCCGGCATCCGCTATTTCGACACGGCGCCACAGTACGGCGCCGGGCTGTCCGAGATGCGTCTGGGCGAGGCGCTTGCCGATGAGTCTCGCAATACCTTTGTGGTCTCCACCAAGGTGGGCCGCATGATCCTTGATGAGCAGGAGACCAAACAGGGCATCTTTGCGCATGGCCGTACCAACAGGGTGGTGTACAACTATTCGGAGTCCGCCACCCTGCGCTCCATCGAAGACAGTCTCGAGCGTCTGAACATGGACCGCATCGATATCGCCTGGATCCATGACTGTGCCTCTGATGCCCATGGCGATCGCTGGGAAGAGGTACACGATCAGGCCATGAACGGCGCGGCACGCGCGCTGACACGGCTGCGAGAGGAAGGCGTGATTCGCGCCTGGGGACTGGGCGTCAATCGGGTAGAGGCCTGTACCCGCGCCCTTGAAAGGGCCGACCCTGACGGCTTTCTGCTCGCCGGGCGCTATTCACTGCTCGACCATGAAGGCGCCCTGGAAACCCTGCTGCCGGAATGCGATCGCCGCGGTGCACGGCTGGTGATCGGCGGAGCCTACAACTCGGGAATTCTGGCCGGCGGCGATCACTATGACTACAGGCAGGCTTCTGAAGAGATGCGTGAGCGTACCCGAAAACTTCGCGATATCTGTGAACGCTTCGGGATCGATGTCCGCGCCGTGGCCCTGCAGTTCAGCGCCGCGCCGCGCGCCGTGGCTTCCGTCATTCCGGGGACGACCCGACCCGAGCGCATTGCCGAAAACCAGGCCCTGATGGCTACTGCCATTCCCGGTGCGCTGTGGCAGGCACTCTGGGATGAAGGACTGGTTTCCATGGATGCGCCCATCCCCGCCGCTGTCTGACAGCGGCGGATACACCGCCCTGACGTGGAAGCGTCAGGGCTCGGCGCGCGCCTGCCATGCCTCCACGGCATGTTCGGCGTCCTCGAGCTCGTGAAAACGGGCAATATGGAAAACCGCCTCCCCTTCATTGACCAGCGGCAGGTTGCTCATGCCGATCACGATGCCGTCGCTGGAAGCCAGCACGTCTCCTTCTTCATTGCCGAAGGGACCGGCCACAATGCCCAGTCGCTCGCCCTTGACGACCCGCGCGCCCAGCCTGACCCGCGGTCGCAACACGCCGTCGATCGGCGCACGCGCCCAGCTCGAACTACGGGCTACCTCGGAGGCCGGCACCCTACTACCACGACCGAGCGGCAGCATGTCCAGCAATCGCATCACCCTCAGCACGCCGCGCACGCCGGCACTGATGGCCCATTCGTCAAAACGCAGCGCCTCCCCGGCTTCATAGGTCAGCACCGGAATGCCGCGCCGCTCGGCGTACTCCCGCAGGCTGCCACCGCGCAGCTCGGCATTGAGAATGACGGGCGCGCCAAAGGCATCCGCCATGGCGCGGGTCTGCTCATTGCGCTCAAGCTGGGCGCGAATCTGTGGCAGATTGGTACGATGAATGGCACCGGTATGCAGATCCAGAATATGGGTGGCCAGATCCACCACCTGCTCGCGAAAGAGTGCCGCAATACGCGAGCCCAGCGATCCCGACTCGCTGCCCGGAAAGCAGCGGTTCAGATCGCGCCGGTCCGGCAGATAGCGGCTGTGCTGTACAAAGCCGAACACGTTGACGATCGGCACGGCAATCAGGGTACCTCGCAGCCGTGACAGCGAGCTGGTCCTGAGAACGCGCCGGACGATTTCCACGCCGTTGATCTCATCGCCATGGATGGCACCACATACCAGCATGATGGGCCCCGCCCGGCGGCCGTGCACAACCTCGACCGGAATATTGAGTGGCGTATGGGTATAAAGACGTGCCACCGGAACATCAATCTGGCGGCGCTGACCGGGAAGAACGGTCTCCCCGGCCAGAACAAAAGCATCACGGGCCATGGAAATACTCATCAGGGCGTTTCATGAAAGGTAGTCGCAACCACAGCCCTTTATCGGCCGGGCTACCCGGAAATGCAGTCCCCACGGCCGGCGCGCTGATGCAGTCGGACAACATCAATGGCAAAGGAGGTTGTCAGAAGCACCAGCGCCAGGGCCAGCAACAGGTTCGACCAGGGCGGCATCATCCAGGGCATCAGACAGACCATGAGGGTACTGACCTGCCAGACGCAGATGGTCTTGCGGCGATAGCTGATCGGCAGCTCGCCATCGAGCCATGACCAGCACCAGGCGGCGCCCACGAACAGATAGCGCATCGCCCCGATGGCCATGATCCAGACGCCGGCCTTGTCCTGAATCACCAGCATCAGACACAGCATCAGGATAAAAAAGGCATCCAGCTCCATGTCCAGCCGCGCCCCGAAACGGCTCTCGCAGTGCATCCGCCGCGCCACGAAACCGTCCACACCATCCAGTGCCAGCGCCGTCAGGGCCAAAGCAAACACCAGAAAATGATGCTCATTGATAAAATCGGTCAGCGGGATCATGGCCGTCAGCAGTACGATCAGCACCGCTCGCGTCAACGTCACGCGATTGGCCCAGCCAAGGCGCTGCCGGCTCGCCGGCCACCCATATACCATGGCAGCGATCAGCGCCAGATACACCCCACCGGCCACGGGATAAAGCAGGACCGGCGCCTCATGGACAAGGTGCAAAAGCGCCGCCAGCAGCATCAGAGCGGTAAATCCGACCAGGAATTCTCCCAGCACGCCGGGAGCAGGCCATGCAAACTGACGTATGGCGATCCGCTGTCCACTCATGTCAGGACCTCCATTGCCCCGGCAGATCTCCCTGCCCTGTCACGCACGGTGCCCCCGGAGAGAACACACCATATTCATCGGTATATCATCATATGGCAGGAATGCCGAACGCCATCATGATAATCCATGCTATTAATATAGCGGTTGTTTACCGCCTGTGGCATTGCGACGTGGGTCGTAACAATCGGGGGCAAGTCTTTGGTACCACAGCGAATCCATCGACAGGGTCTATACTTTGCTACGCCCTCGCTGGCACCGCATCACCCTTTCAATACGTACAGGGGCATCAATGAGTCCGGACACCACTGCCCGCGCCTTCTGGGTCGAAACACCCGGACAGGGAAGCATTCGAACCCGGCCGCTTGCCACACCCGGCCCCGATGAGGTCAGGGTACGTGCCTGCTTCAGCGCCATCAGCCGGGGAACCGAAACCCTGGTGTTTCATGGGAGAGTTCCCGAAAGCGAACATGCCCGCATGCGCGCGCCCTTTCAGGAGGGCACGTTTCCAGCCCCGGTCAAATACGGCTATTCAAGCGTTGGCGTCGTTGAAGAAGGCCCGGAGGCACTCAGGGGCCGCTACGTGTTCTGCCTGCACCCGCATCAGGATCACTACATTGTTCCGGTCTCAATGGTCACACCGCTGCCCGAAGCGCTGCCGCCCGAACGCGCCGTGCTCGCCGCCAACATGGAAACGGCGCTCAACGGTCTCTGGGACGCTGCACCACGGATCGGTGATCGCGTTGCCGTAATCGGCGCCGGCGTGGTGGGGTCACTCATGGCCTGGCTGTGCCGCAATATCCCCGGCACCCGAGTCGAGCTGATTGATATCGATCCGTCGCGGCATGCCCTGGCACAGGCACTGGGCATCGACTTTTCCACGCCATCCCGGGCCCGGGGTGAATGCGACCTGGTCATTCATGCCAGTGGCAGCGAAGGCGGACTTCAACAGGCCCTGTCGCTTGCCGGCCAAGAAGCCACCATCATCGAAATGAGCTGGTTCGGCAAGCAGTCCATCACCCTGCCGCTGGGAGAAGCCTTTCACTCGCGCCGGCTGACGCTGCGCGCAAGCCAGGTCGGTACGGTCTCGCCATCCCGCGCGGCGCGACGTACCCATGCCGAGCGCATGGCGCAGGCGCTGTCGCTGCTGGAAGATGACCGGCTGGACGCCCTGATCGATGCCGAGACACCCTTTGACGCGCTGCCCGAGACCATGGCGCGCGTGACCACCGAATCCGGCACCCTGTGTCACCGTATTCGTTATACCTCCTGATTCACTGACCTTTCCGGAGTTCTGCCATGTACAGTCTTACCGTTCGCGATCACGTCATGATCGCCCACAGCTTCAACGGCCAGATCTTCGGCCCGGCCCAGAAGCTGCACGGCGCCACCTACATCGTGGACGTCACCTTCAAGCGGCCGGAACTTGATCAGGACGACCTGATCGTCGATATCGGCCTGGCCAGCCAGACGCTGTCGGACGTGCTGAGCGATATCAACATGCAAAACCTTGACGAGATCGAAGAGTTCAAGGGACGCAACACCACCACCGAATTCATGGCGCGGGTCATCTTTGATCGCATGGCTGCCTCGATCGAAGCCGATCAGCTGGGCGATACCGGCAAGGGGCTGACGGCGCTGAGCGTGACCCTGCACGAATCCCACATTGCCTGGGCCAGCTACGAAGGGTCGCTATGAGCATCGAGCGCTGCGTACGCCGCCTGACGCTGATCGTTGCCGGGCGGCCGGACCAGCTGACCGGCGGCTATATCTACGATCGGCGCATTGTCGAAGCACTGCGCAATATCGACATTCATGTCGAGGTCATCGGCCTGGACGGACGCTTCCCGTGGCCGGATGACATTGCCCGTGAGTCGCTGCAGCGCGCGCTGGGCGGCTGCACCGATCGCAGTCTGGTGGTCGTTGACGGTCTGGCCGCCAGCGCCATGCCCGACGTGCTGGCGGTGCACGCCCATCGTCTGACGCTGGTGGCCCTGATTCACCACCCGCTGGGCGATGAAACCGGCCTTGATGACGACCAGCGCCGGACGCTGCTGGAACTGGAGTGTCAGGCGCTGCAGTCGGCTGCCGGCATTATCGTCACCAGCGCCTTTACCCGTCGCCGACTGATCGAGCTGGGTGTGGACGATAATCGCATCAGCGTGATCGAGCCCGGCATTACCCCGGT
Source organism: Kushneria avicenniae (assembly GCF_900112585.1). Classification (GTDB taxonomy): domain Bacteria; phylum Pseudomonadota; class Gammaproteobacteria; order Pseudomonadales; family Halomonadaceae; genus Kushneria; species Kushneria avicenniae. The sequence continues at coordinate 615,096 of NZ_FOLY01000001.1, forward strand.
GCCGGTGGCACCGGTCGACAATGACGTGCCGCGTCTTCTGTGTATTGCCACCCTGATTCCGCGCAAGGGCCAGCATCTGCTGCTCGAGGCACTGGCCGATCTCAAATCACATGACTGGCACTGTGACCTGGTCGGCGATGACACGCGCGACGAGCGCTATACCGAGCGGCTTCGCGATCTGATCATCGAGCATCAGCTTGAGCAGCGCGTCACGCTTCACGGCGCACTACCGCCGGAGGCGCTGGAAGCACACTGGCAGCAGAGCGACCTGTTTGTCCTGCCCTCTTTCTATGAAGGTTACGGCATGGTCATCACAGAGGCGCTGGCACACGGCCTGCCGGTGGTCACGACCACTGGCGGCGCTCTGGCTGACACGCTGCCTGCCAGTGCCGGTCTTCACGTGCCGCCTGATGACGTCTCAGCCCTGCGTGAAGCGCTGCGCACGCTGCTGTTTGATGATACCGGCACGCACAGTGCGCAGTATCAGACCCTGCGACAGGGGGCACTCAAGGCTCGCGAAACCCTCAACGACTGGCCACGTGCCGCCGGCGCCTTTTTGGACTGCCTGAATCGACTGCACGCCAGCGCGGCGTCCTGACCGGAGCCCTTGCCGATGCGCACACCGTCTCACAACGACATGCCTCACAGGGACATGCCTCACAGCGATATGGCCACACACAGTGATTTCAGCGCGTCGTGGCTGGCGCTGCGTGAGGCAGCTGATCATCGTGCCCGCGACGACCAGCAGCTACTGATCAACACCTGTCGAGACTGGCTGGCCTCGCGTCCGCACCAGAGCGATCTACAGCTGCTGGACCTGGGCTGTGGCAGCGGCAGCAATCTGCGCTATCTCGCCTCTCGCCTGCCGCCACGTCAGCACTGGATCCTGATCGACCAGGACCCGGACCTGCTGGCACACGCCCGCGACGATGGTCGCCCTCCTCATGGAAACATCATCGATATCGACTGTCGGACGCGCAATCTGTTCGATCTGGATCAAGCCTTGCCGCACCATGTGCTGGCAGACACCGATATCGTGACCGCCTCGGCCCTGCTGGATCTGGTTTCAAAACCGTGGCTCGAGACATTGATCAAACGATGTGCCTCTCATCAATGCGTACTCTGGCTGGCCATGAGCATCGATGGCGATAACGTCCTGATCGATCGCAAGGACCGCAGCGTCGATGCTGATCTACTGGCAATGGACCAACGAGTGCAGCAGTTGATTCGCGCCCATCAACAGCGAGACAAGGGCTTCAATGGCGCACTGGGCACGCAGGCGCCAACGGTGGCCGCTGACCTGCTCACGCAGGCCGGCTACCGGGTCATCAAGACCCGTTCGCTCTGGCGGCTCGATGGCTCTGATCCCGACCAGGCGCTTTTGGCAAGGGCGCTCGTTCAGGGCTGGCTGGAGGCGGCGCTGGAGCAGTCCCCCGAAGAGCGTGAGGCCCTGATGACGTGGCACGAAAACCGTCAGCGCGATATCGCCGATGGCCGTCTGACCATCACCGTGGGACATACCGATCTGTTCGCCGTGCCCGGGGTGTCATGAGTACTGACGGCGCTCAAAGCACAGCCGGCCGCCGGCGAGGCTGTCATCGCCTGCTGAACACCACGCTGGCGCGCTGGACGCTGGCCCTGCTCATGCTGGGCGGCGTTGCCTGGCTGGTGGATTCCGGCGATCTGCTGGCTCGACTGAGCGATCTTTCTCCAGCATGGCTGATGCTGGCACTGCTGATCTCGGTGCCGCAGATCATGCTGTCCGCCTGGCGGTGGCGCCTGACCGCGCGTCACATCGGGCTCACGCTCCCCCTGCCGACTGCCATCCGCGAATACTATCTATCAACCTTTCTCAATCAGATACTGCCGGGCGGGGTCACGGGGGATCTGGGACGGGCCTGGCGCCATGGCGCTCGGGGCGCCACCCACGGCGCGGCGCTGCGAGCGGTCATTATCGAACGTGCCTCGGGGCAGGTCGCACTCCTGATGGTCGCCATCGCCACACTGCTGCTGTTTACCCCGCTTCGTGAAGGGGTCATCGCGCATGTTTCCCGGGCCAACGCCGTACTGCATGACCACACCGATATCCCTCATGCGCTGATCTACGTGGGAATACTTGTAATACTGGCGATCGGAACAGGTATCTGTCGGCACTCGCCACGATGGCTGAGCGCCCTGCGATGGGATCTGCGACGCGGCCTCTGGAATCAAAGGCTGTGGCTGCGCCAGCTGACAAGCTCGCTGGCCATCGTGTTGAGCTACGTACTGGTATTTGTCTGCTGCACCAGAGCACTTGGGGAGACGCTATCAGTCACTGCCGTCATGGCGCTGACACCACCGGTGCTGATGGCAATGGCCATCCCGCTCTCGGTAGCAGGCTGGGGGATCAGGGAGAGCGCAGCGGCGCTGATCTGGATGCTGGCCGGTCTTCCCGCCCAGCAGGGCGTGGCCATTTCGATGACCTACGGGGCCATCATACTGCTGTCGAGTCTACCGGGTGCCGTCGTCATGCTGATGGGGCGGCACACACGGTCAGGGTAAGCTTTCGACCGGGCGGGTCTGCGTCAACTTCAGGGCAGCATGTTGACAATACCGCTGTCTTCCTTGCCCTCCGGCTCGCTGGTGTCATCAGCACCGGCCTGCTCATCGCCGGGCATCTCGCGGGCCATCACGCCATTGGCGGCATCCTTTTGAAGATTCCACTGCTGCTCGTGTTTTGCCTGATTCATGGTCAGCCAGATACCTGACGCGACCAGCGACAAACCAAACAGCAGCGATACCAACCCTTTCACACTCATTTTCAGGCTCCGTTCAATGGCGGGGGGACTTTAGCATTTTCCCAGAGAATTAGTCATTGAAGACGCCAAAAAGAACGGTTAATTAATGCCTTTTTCCGCAGAAGTTGTAAATTCAAGATCAAAAAGAACATCATCTCCCAGCGTAAAGTGACGTGCTGGCGGGCGCATGGCCTGATTCAGAGTCTCGATCACCGGCAGTGTCAGCGACGCCCGACCCGACCCGATGATCATGGGGGTTACCGTCATGTGCAGACGATCCAGACAGCCCCGTTGCAAGAACCGCGAAACGGTCATGCCGCCGCCCTCCACCAGAACGCGGGGCAGGCCCCGACGCCTTAGCAGATCGATCACCGCCCCGGGGTCAACGCCCTCGTCACCGACATCAAGCCCGAGCACATCAACGTCATGTCCGTGCTTCGCGTGGCAGGCCTGCCAGCACGCCACGTGCTCATGCCCCACCAGATGCAGGGTCGCGGCGCTGTCATCTTCAAACACGAACCGGTGTTCGGGCATGCGGCCCCGCGGATCAAGCACGACACGTACCGGATGCTTCCCCGTGACGTGACGCACGGTCAATCGTGGATCATCGGTGACCACGGTGCCTGCGCCGACCAGTACGGCATCCACCACGGCCCGCAGTGCGTGCAGATGAACCAGCCCCTCCTGTCCCGTCACGTAATAGGATGCGCCGCACTGAGTGGCGATACGCCCGTCCAGACTCTGTCCCAGCTGCGCCATGACCAGCGGTGTCGTGCGCGCCACCAGTGGCAGCATGATGTCCAGAAGCTGCGCTGCGGCCTCGTCGATGGCACCGCTACAGTGCCACGTCCCGCCGGCCGTTATTGACATCGTGTCGTACTGACAGGTCTGTCCGACCTGCCAGTCGAATCGACGGGCGCGCAGGACAAGCTCCCAGGCCTGCATTCTGGAAAGAGGCGTCGCTGCCATGAATGATGGTTCCCCTGCTGCGTTGCTGATCCGGCCCGTCATGGAAAGCTCCACTCCCTGACGTTACATGCGACCGCGTCGTGTCTTTATAAGCAATAATTTGTACAAGTTTTTTTGAAACATGGCGTTTCGACAGAAACCGGCCGTTCAACAACCTGTTGCGGCCATAATCCACCAGCGACGGGCTGTTAAGGAACAGTGCTCTCAAATTACGAGCGTTTTGATTGTGAAAATTCATGGATTTTGGCTGGCGAGCCCACCCGCCCTGTACCAATACTGTACAACAAATCGATCCATCGCATGGCGGCATGATCTGCACCATTCGGGCCATCGCCACCAGCACATGTCGATCATCCAGACAGGAGATATTGTCATGTCAGCAAGCGACTATCTGCGCGTTCACAACACACGACTGGCCGATATGGAAGCACTGCCCAGAGAGCTGCTCTGTCGCTATCTGGCCACCTGCCCGGCCGTGGTTCGCCAACAGCTTTTGACCCGTCTTTGCCAGCACTGAGCACGTTTCTGCCGACCCTCGGAACAGGCACTACAGAGCCTGGACCCGCTATCCGTCAGCCATCAAGCCGCTTGCCCACGCCGGACGCCCGCCACGTCTGTCTGAGTGCGGCGCTCTCCACGGCACCAGCAAAGGCAGTCATGATCAGACAATGAGACTTCGCCCGCGTAATACCGGTATAGACGAGCTCTCGGGTCATGATCGGATTCGGGCGGTCAGGCAACACCAGCAGCACCTTCTCGAATTCCGACCCCTGTGACTTGTGAACCGTCATTGCAAAGGCCGTATCCACGCCGCCCAGCCGGCCCGGTAGCACCGCACGCACACCCTCACCCGACGGGTGCGGGAAAAAGACCCGCAGACGCCCCGAAGCCCCCCCTGCTTGCGGGTCATCATCAGGCATCACCATGGCAATACCAATATCACCATTGTATAGCCCCAGCTGTGGGTCGTTACGGGTCACCATCACCGGCCGGCCGGCATACCAGCCCCGCGTTCCGCCAATCAGTTTCTCCCTGAAAAGCGCCTCGACAATGGCTTCGTTAAGCCCTTCAACGCCCCATGGCCCTCGACGCAGGGCGCACAGCACCTGAAAATGCGAGAAAAGGGACAGCACCTCGGCCGGCCCGGCACCATCGGCCATGGCCTTGAGTGCCTGGCGATAGCCGCCAAGCGCCCGGCGTATCAGTGCCGTGCTGCGACCCCTGACAAGCTCAAGCTCAATGTCCTGATAACCCGCCTGCCAGCAGCGTCTGATGGCGTCCGGACTGCCGCGATTGACCGCACGCGCCAGCGCGCCGATACCCGAGTGCTCATGAAAACGATAGCTTTTCTGCAGGACCACCACGTGATCGGCGAGCATCGATACCGGCGCCTCCAGTGTCGGCAGGGGCTGGCCGGCCGCCCTCTCCAGCAGCCGCTGCAGTGTCTCGCTGCGCTGTCCCTTCCCGGCGCCTTCGCAGAGATCTCCCAGCACGGCGCCGGCCTCGACGGAGGCCAGCTGGTCACGATCCCCCAGCAGAATCAGGCGCGCATGCGCCGGCAGCGCCGCCAGCAGTGACGCCATCAGCTCCAGATCCACCATGGACGCCTCATCCACGACCAGTACGTCCATTGCCAGCGGATGATTGGCGTCATGACGAAAGTGCCGGCTGTCGCGCTGAACGCCCAGAAGACGGTGAAGCGTAGTGGCCTCCCGTGGCAGAGAGGATCGAACCGACTCGCTGACGTCCAGCGCTGCGATGGCTCCGCTCAACGACTCGGACAGCCGGGCCGCCGCCTTGCCGGTCGGCGCGGCCAGATGCACGATCAGCGCGCGCCCCTGCTCGCTCAGCGCACTCTCCTGCAACAGTGCCAGAAGGCGGGTCACCGTAGCGGTCTTGCCGGTGCCCGGGCCGCCGGAAATCACCGTCAGACGATTACGCAGCGCCATGGCGCAGGCCAGCTTCTGCCAGTCAGGGGCCCTGGCAGGGTCCGCTGCACCAAAAAGTGTTTCCAGCCGGGCCATCATCGCCTCGCTGACCGTACCGGCACCGGCCATCAGGGCACGAAGCCTTGTGGCGACACTGCCCTCGTGCTGCCAGAAGCGGCGCAGATACAGCCGCTGTTCTTCCAGTATCAGCGGTCGGGCGCTGTCGTCTGTCTCTCCCTGCCCCGTGACATCAGAGCGGTGCAGCCGATCCCGCCATGAATCAACGTGATCAACGCCCAGCGCCGTCAGCAGGGCGCCCGGCGTCAGGATACCGGCGGTGTCATCAGGAGAGGCCACATCATGAGGCGGCAGGGAGAGCACCGCATCGGGTTCGCGCAGGGCGTGATCAAGATTCAGGCAGATGTGACCGCGCCCCAGCTGATGGCTGACCAGAGCTGCACTCAGCGGGACCAGCGGGTCCCCCTGCGGCTCGCGCGCGCCGACAAAGCGAGCCAGATGCGCATCCAGCGGACGCAGCCATCCCACCGAGACCCAGCGCTCGAGCTGCTCGATGATCAAGGCCGTGTCCACGACGTCTCCGGCGAGCATCGGCTCCGGCGCATTCGCAGTCTCAACGGCAACATCATCATGGGCCTCATCCACCGACGGAGTCTCCGGTAGCGCATCGAACAGGGAAAACTGGCCGCTGTCGGTGTCCTTGCTGCGACGTGTCATGCCCTCTCTCCCGCGGCGATCGACGATGGCTCGACGCTTTCATCATCAAGGGCGCGCTCGCCTTCGGTCAGCAGCCGGTCCAGCGTCTCGATCAGGGCCCGCGACGGTCTGCGATACAGCACACCCCGCCCGCCCTCGGCCGTCATGCCGCGCAAAAAAAGATAGAGTACGCCGCCCAGATGCGCATCGAAGTCATAGTTCGGCAGGCGGCTTTTCAGGTGGCGATGCAGCGCCAGGGTGTAGAGTACGTACTGGATGTCGTAGCGATGAGACACCACCGAGGCCATCATGGCGGCCTGATCATAGGCCTCCAGCGTGTCGCCCAGATGGTTGGATTTCCAGTCGATGACGTAAAAGCGCCCGTCGTGTTCGATGACCAGATCGATATAGCCCTTGAGCATGCCGGCCAGCGTCCTGGGCGCCAGCTCCGGATACACGCCCGGAAGGGCTTCATGCTGACGCACCAGATGATCGAGCCGAGCGCTGCTGACCCCCTGTGCCGACAGCCAGAACTCCAGCTCGGTGCGCCAGCCTGCCAGCCGATCCAGCGAGAGTCCCGGCAGGTTCGGATGAAGCGGCGCCGTCAGAACCGCACAGCACCAGTCGTGCAGCACCGCTACCCAGTGCGGGTCCAGCGTGCTGCGCTGCACCCGCTGACGAATCAGGCGGTAAAGCTCGTCATGATAGGGCGAGTCCGGCGTTGCCAGCTCGCCCAGCCGGTCGGGATCGATCTCCTCGAGCAGCGCATGTAGAAAGGTCCCCGTCCGCGGCCCGCGCGGAAAATCGAGCAGGCGCCGCACCGGTGGCAGCGGAATGGGGCTGGTTTCCCCCAGAACCTCCAGATCGAGGCCCGGCGCCTGAGCCTCCAGCATCGCATCGCGCGCCTGGCGGGTCATGTCGCCGGGCTGGCGAGCCCCCTCGACCAGCGCGGTATAGGACGCCACCCACCAGTTGCGATCAATTCGTCCGGTAAAACGACGCGCCCTGCCCACCTCCCGTGATGCCTCCGGCGCGGCAGCATTGCGCTCGGGCTCGCTCGGCGGCGCGGTCAGGGCAATACTGCCCGGTGTCACCAGCGCGCCCAGCACCTCGCCCAGAATGGCGGTGTCCAGCGACGAACACGCACCGTGCTGACACAAAAGCGCGCCCAGTGCCGATCCTGAAAGGGTTGTCGCACCGGCCGGCGTGTCCTTGCGCGCCGTACCCTTGTAGATCGGCCCTACCCCCAACCGACACAGATAGCGGGCGCGCGTCAGCGCCACGTACAAAAGACGCAGATCCTCCTGCAGACGCACCCGGTCGGCGCGCGCACGCTGCTCGTCGCTGACCTGCATGATCAGCGAGGCCCCGTGGGTCTCATCGCTGAGCATCAGCGTTTTGCTCTTGCTATCGACCTCGCGATGATCGGCAATAAAGGGCAGATAGACCAGCGGATATTCGAGCCCCTTGGACTTGTGGATAGTGATAACCCGCACCAGGGTGTCGTCGCTTTCCAGTCTCAGGATCAGGGACTGCGGGTCCATGCCGCTGTCAAAGCGACCAGCGAGCGACTGGTGCCACCAGCGCAGCAGCGCCTGCTCACCATCCAGCCGCGCACTGGCCGTCTGGGCCAGCTCGCCCAGATGCAGCACATCGGTCAGCGCCCGCTCGCCGTCGGCTCGCGCCAAAAGCCGTGCGGGGATGTCAAAATCTCGCATGATGACACGCAGCATCGGCAGCACGCCCTGACGCTGCCAGAGGCGGTGATAACCATCAAAGCGCTCTACCATCGCCTCCCACTCAAGTTCGTCAGCCTCAAGACGTGCCACTTCCGATAGCGAATCGCTCATGAGGCGAGTGGCCAGCGCCGCCCGCAGGGAGCGGTCGTTACGGGGGTGGGCGCAGGCCTCCAGCAACTGCAGCAGGTGAAACGCCTCGCGTGATTCAAACACTGACGTTTTCTGACTCAGATAGACCGAACGGATCCCGCCTTCCAGAAGCTTCTGACGCACCCGCATGGCCTCACTGCCGGTACGTACCAGAATCGCGATGTCGGCCGGCCTGAGCGGCCTGAACGTTTCATCACTGCTGCGAAAGCCGGTCTCTCCCCGGCGCGCGCCGGCCAGCAGACGGGTGATATCGGCACAGGTCGCCGTGGCCATGGTATCGAGATAGTCATCGCGCCGGACCGATGATGCCTGGTCCATGTACCAGCAGGTCAGCGCCTCGACCGGCTCACCGGCCTCGACAAACATCTCATCGCGCCCCTGCGCGGTCACCGCCTCATAAGGGATCTCTTCGAGCTGAAAGGGAGACTCGGTGGCAAAGAGCCGGTTGACGGCGCTGACCATCGCCTCGGTCGAGCGAAAGTTGCGATCCAGCGTGTAGCGCTGATCCACATGACGTCGCGCCTGCAGATAGGTGTCAATATCGGCGCCACGAAAGGCGTATATGGCCTGACGCGGGTCGCCGATCATCAAAAGCGCGGTCGGCAGCTCGAAAGCCTCCGGCGTGCCCGCGACCAGCGGGTCACTGTCCTGCAGCGCCAGCGCTGCCGTATGCTGCGGCAGGGCATAGATGGTAGAAAAGATCCGGTACTGGACCGGGTCGGTATCCTGAAACTCATCGATCATCGCCACCGGCAGATTGCGACGAATACGCTCGGCCAGCCGTGCCCCGGCCGGTCCTGCCAGCGCCTCGTCCAGACTGTTGAGCAGATCATCGAAATCCCACATGCCGCGCCGCCGCTTTTCCTGATCCAGCGCCTGCGCCAGCGCATCGCGGGCGTGCGCCAGCACCTGCGCACGCACTCTGGTCAGCTGATCACGCTGATCCTCGGCAAGCGTTTCAAACTGCGACAGCGCCTCGAAAAAGGGATGCACCGGCGGCACGTGATTCTTTTTGCGCCCGTCTTCCAGACGCGTGCTCGAACACCACAGCCGCCCTTTTGTGTCCCAGAGCGTATCATCAGGTGTGTCGTGCTCGCCGATCATCCACTGTCTGATGGCGTCCAGACGCGCCTCCAGATCCGCCGGCCGGAACAGCCTGGCATTGAGCGCGCCACTGTCGATCGCCTCGCGAAGCAGCGTCGTGATCTCGTCTCCGGCGCCCTGCCACAGCTCGCGCAGCCGGGCCAGCGCCTCATCGCGCTGCGCAAGGCTTCGATCCAGCCGGGCCAGCGCTTCATCGATGGAGGCCGGTGCGTTGATCAGCGTCTCTCCCAGCATCAGCGCCCGGGGGCGCCCGCCGTGCAGCAGCAGACGAATTTCCTGCTGTAGCGCCTCGGGGGTTTCCCACCACTGTGCCAGCAGTCGCTGGCGCGCCGAGGATTGGCGATAGAACTGACGCCGCCAGTAGTCCTCCACCAGCGAGGCGAACAGAGCGCTGCTGTCCGGCACCAGCTCGCTGGCAAACAGTGCCCCACTATCGAAAGCGTGACGCTTGAGCATGCGCTGGCAGAAGCCATGAATGGTGAAGATGGCCGCATCGTCCATCACGCGGGCGGCTGCATCGAGTCGCGAGGCGGCTTGCTCGCGAGCATCGTCGGCAACATCCGCCAGCAGTCGGTCCAGCACGGGATCGCTGTCGGCACGCCCCAGCAGCACCTCGCGGGCCTGACGCAGACGCGCCCGAATGCGATCGCGCAGCTCCTCGGTGGCCGCCTCGGTAAAGGTCACTACCAGAATTTCAGGCGGCATCAGGGGACGCGGGTAGGCGGCGTCACCGCCATGTCCCAGCACCAGGCGCACATAGAGCGCCGCCAGGGTAAAGGTCTTGCCGGTACCGGCACCGGCCTCGATCAGGCGTCGACCGCGCAGCGGTAGCGTGGGAATATCAAGCGATGTGGTCATGGGCGCATTACACCATTGCCGGGCTCCGGGTGCCATGGGCCATGGACATACGGAAACACCCCCGCACCGCTGATGCCTTGATGTCAGGCGGCGCACCATATCAGAAAGCCCTTTTACAGCACTCGACGAACCGGGCTGCGGGGCTCATGCTGGACACAGGACAAGGTGACATAACAACAGGAGAGCGACGTGGTCAAACATATCGATGTTCGAGGCACCCATTTCGAGATCGGTGAAGCGCACGGTCAGCAGGCTGCGTCGGAAATTGCCATCAGCCTGGCGACCTATCGCCGCATGTTTCAGGACATGGCCGGACTCGACTGGGATGGCGCTCGCCATGAGGCAGAGCGTTTCAAGGCTGCCATCGAACATGTCTGCCCGGAGCTTCTGGAAGAGATGGCGGGTATTGCCCAGGGTGCCGGGATCGACCCGCTCGACGTGCTGGTGCTCAACGCGCGCAGCGAAATCGCTCTTACCCATGCAGAAAAGCCCGTTCAGCCGGATGGCTGCTCGGCGCTCTCGCAGCGCGATCCCGAGACCGGCGCCCAGTGGCTGGCCCAGAACTGGGACTGGAAGGGTGCCCAGCGCGACGCCATCATTCACATGACTCTGCGCGCGCACGACAAGCCAGCGATCGCGATGGTGACCGAAGCCGGCATCATCGGCAAGATCGGTTTCAATGAGCATGGCGTGGGTGTCTGTCTGAACGCGCTGCGCACGCAGATCTGCAAGCCGAAGCTGCCGGTGCACATCATGCTGCGTCGAGTGCTGGAAAGCGATGGCGTCGAGCACGCTCTCGACATGATCGATGAGGTCGGCGTGGCCTCCCCGGCGCACTTTCTCATCGCCGATGGCAGCGGCCATGCCGCAGGCGTTGAAGTCTCACCGATGGGCGACAGCGCCATGACCCCGCGCCACGGTCGGCTATGCCACACCAACCATCTGATCGCCAAACATCTGCCGCCGGGGCTTGAAGACTTCCCCCGCAAGGACTCCTTCACCCGCCTTGAGCGTCTGCGCGAGCTGACCGCCGACAGCGCGCCCTCGTTCGAGACACTGCGTGCGCATCTCAGCGATGAACAGAACGCTCCGGACGCCATCAACCGGCACGAAAACCCCGACACACCTGAAGGTGAACGCATGGAAACGCTTTTTACGATCGTCATGAATCTGAGCGAAAAGCGGGCCGAGTTGAGCCTGGGTCGGCCGGCCGATCAGCCGGAAATCTTCACCCTGACACTTTAACGGGGATCAGCCGGCGTCAGTTCCGGCCCCGCGACAGGACAAGGACATCGCGAGAGATCTCCGGGGGAAGCAACGTTCGATAAAACGCCATGAACATGGTGCCAACAGGCGCCTTCAGACGTTATTCAGACTACTCTGTTGAATCCCCGCGCCATTGGCTGCATATACTGGTGCAGGGAAATATCCCGACAACCAAGGAGGGATCGTCATGAAACGAGCCATCGGCGCCTTTATTGCCAACTGGCTGCGCAAGCCGGAAAACCGCCGCAAGGCCAAACAGACTGCGCAGCACGTCTGGAACCGCTTTCAGCAGGGTCGAAGCACTTCAGCGACCAAAAACGGCCGAACCCCGCCGCGTCAGCAGCGCTGATACTGAAACGCTGACCTTCGACGTCGGCAGCCAGCCCATGTTTTTTTCTCAACGCGTGATGGATTTCGATCCATCACGCGTTGTCATGTCTGCACGCTGCCAGTGTCCTTGATGGACGCATCGTTCTGACAATGCGCCGTCATGAAGCCTGTAATGACACGGGCCGTCTCCTCGGCCTGATCGATCACGAAACCATGGCCTGCACCGGTCATCAGCTGTATCTGCCCGGTGGCGGGCAGACACTCTGACACGCGCCGGCGCGCTGCGGGCGGTATCAGCATGTCCTGCTCGCCGAACAGGTGCAGCTGCGGCATCTCCAGTCGGCTCAGCGTCCGACACAGATCCATTCCCATCAGCAGCAAGAACTCTGCTGCCGACTGGCGAACCCCGTTGTTCGGTAGCGCTGCCAGCAGTCGTCGGCCCAGATGCCAGACGTCGTGCCGGCCCTGAGCCAGCAGTGAAGGCCATGCTACCGGGCCAGCCATGTCTGAGGCCATTTGAGCAGGAAACACTGCTCGCGCACTGGCTCCCATGGTGATCAGACCGGGCGTGCGCGCACCACGCCGTTCGGCCAGCGCCGCGGCCAGCATGCCGCCCATTGACCAGCCGCCCAGCCAGACGTTATCGGGCAGTGTCTCATCCAGTATCTCAAGCCACGCCTCCAGGCGATGATGCTGCCATCGTGGATAGACCGTACGGTGCACCTCGATGGTACTGTCGCAGCGCTCGATGGCACGCGATAGCGGCACCAGAGGGCGAGGCCCCAGCACCCAGCCGGGCAGCAGTACCAGCCCGGTTTTTCCTGCAATCGTCATGAGGCGTCTTTTCAAATGATGTGAGGTGCCATTGTCGAGCGACCTGCTGGCGCTGTCATCTGCGACAATGTGCCCTACTGATCGCGCATGACGTCGCTGTACTGCGGCGCCAGCCGACCCAGCAGCGCATTGCGCGCGCCCATATCGATATCCTGAGCCATCAGCGCTTTTTGCAGGTTATCGACCAGCGCATTAAAGCTGGCATCGGTCAGCCCCATGTGTTGATGCGCCAGAGCCATGGAAGGCCCCTGATAGGTACAGGGACCATCGCTGATATCGCAGAAATACTGCGCCAGCGAGCCGGCCAGATAATCAATGTTGGTGTGGGCAAAGTAACCCACAATACGAGGGTCATCGGCAACGTTGATCAGAAAGTCCGTGACGATGTCATGCACCCCGGCCTCTCCACCCAGTCGCTGATAAAGCGTCGGCGATGTCACCTGTGAGGTGGTACAGCCTGACAGGCCGATCAGCAGCAGGGTGATCAGGGCAGGACGACAGAACATGATCATGGCTTTCCGAAAGATTACAGCGATAGCTGAAGCGACAGATAGCCGCCACGCTGGTGCTCAAGGCCTGCGATGCTGCCCAGGTCCAGCAGGGCGCCGGTCAGCGACACGTTTTTTTGGATCAGCCAGGCGACATAGAGATCGTGCCAGTCATCTTCCCGGGCAAACCGCAGGTTATCAGGCTTTTGACGGTACTCGACGCCCACTACCCAGCTCGGGTCAATAAACAGCCCGACCGATCCCTCGAACATCAATTCCCGGTGACTGCCCTCGTCACCGCCAAACCCCAGCAGACCGCTCTGGTTGGCTTTTGTCGAACGCAGCGTGGTATTGACCAGCAGATTGCGGCCGGCAATGGCATCGAAAAAGAGTTTGCTGCCTGCGATATAAAGATCGTTGCCCTGTGTCTCCCGGGCACCCACCGCGCGGGCCAGCGCCTGACCCTCGACCAGCTGCTTGTGCTGCACGCCCAGACTCCAGACACCCCAGGGGCGATAGAGCACATCGCCGAAAAGGCGCAGCTTGGCGCCATAAACCTCCTGCGTCTGATGCCCGCCCAGCGTGTCGAGCGCCAGACGCTGATGGGCATAGGAGAGTTCGACGCGATCATAAAGATTGGCCGCCACGCCGCTGACCACCAGATGGTAGTCACTTGTATCAGCGCGGGTGCTGCCCACTGTTACGCCCGCCTCGCCCTCACTGGCGGTACCCGTCAGCATCCCCCAGGGGGAGAGTCCCCCACCGCTGGCCCCCTCGATCTGCATCACACCGCCGGTGCCTGCCAGCCGGCTGCCGGCCCATGCCTGAGGCTGAGTCAGCAGCCAGCAGATGCCGATCAGCAACCGTCCTGCCTTGCGTTTAGACATCATCCCAGCGCTTTCCGAAGGGTGGTGGCGCCCTCCCGATACTGCCGGACCCAGCCAATGACCTGATCAAACGGCAGTGGCCTGGAAATCAGATAGCCCTGCAGCACATCGCACTCCATGGCCGTCAGCAGCGCTCGCGACGCCTCGGTCTCGACGCCTTCCGCCACCACACTCAGTCCCAGGCTGTAGGCCAGATCGATGGTAGAGCGCACGATGATGCGATCCTCGGGATCGTTATCGAGTCTGAGAATAAAGGACTTGTCGATCTTGAGCTCCTGCACCGGCAGGCGCTTGAGCTGGGAAAGTGATGAATAACCGGTGCCGTAGTCATCCACCGCGATATGCAGGCCGGCCTCACGCAGCGCGATCAGATTGCGCTGCGCCAGTACCGGATCCTGAATCAGTGCGCTTTCCGTCACTTCAAGTCTCAAACGCTCGGGACCGAGCTGATAATCCTGCAGTAGTAGATGAATGCGTTCTGGCAACGTGATATCCATCACATCCTGTGCCGATAGATTGATCGCCACGCTGACGGTTTCGCCCTGATGGGCCCACTGATCGATCTGACGACAGACGGCGCGCAGCATCCACTGGGTCAGCTGCAGGATGCGCCCCGATTGCTCGGCCAGCGCAATGAACTCATCGGGCGGCACAAAACCAAGCATCGGGTGCTGCCAGCGCATCAGGGCTTCGAACCCGATGACCTCACCGCTGTCGGCCGCAATCTGCGGCTGATACACCATGGCGAGCTGATCCTGCTCAACGGCCGTGCCCAGATCGCGTGCCAGAGTCAATCGGCGCTGATGGCGTTCGTCCTGCCCCGACTCATAGCGAACGTGGCCGCTTCGATCATGTCGTGCACGGTCCATGGCAATCTCGGCGCAGCGCAGCAAAGGCCCCGCGCTGTCACCATGCACGGGATGGCTGACCTCTCCGATCACTACCGTCAGCACAATCGGCGACCCCTCATGCTCTACAGGCCGACCCAGCCGCTCATGCAGCGCTGCCATCCACGATGAGGTGACGCTCTCTCCCTGCAGCATCAACAGGAATTCGTCACCGCCGAGTCGATAGGCCTTTTGAAACGGGGATGCCAGCGTCTCGAATCGCTGCGCCAGCATGCGCAACACCTCATCACCCACGAGATAGCCAAACGTATCGTTGATCTGGCGAAAACCGACAATGGAAAGCCGCAGCAGCGTAAAAGGCTGCCCCTGCTCAAGCGTTCGGGCGATATCCTGCTGAGCGCTGTCACGGTTGGCAAGACCGGTCAGTCGATCATGGCGAGCGTTGTAAAGCAGGCGCTGCTCCCGCTGATCGATATCGGCCTGCATGCCCGTCAGGGTATCGGCCAGCAGGCGAATTTCCCGATGACGGCCATGGTTGATCACAGGCAAGCGTTCACCCCGACCTATACGCCGGGCGGAAGCCACCAGCTGCAGCAGCGGCCTTGTCATGCTGCGCGCGATCAGGGCGGCCACAATGGCAGTCAGTACCAGCATGACACCAAAGATGGACAGCAGCTGCCAGCTCAAAGCGTGATAGACCGCCAGTAGATCGCCTCGCCCATGCTGTATGATCACCCAGATACTCGCCGAGCGATTCCTCTGTAGCGGCAGGGCGCGTGCCAGCGTATCGGTATTGTCTTCCATCGCGCTGTGATCGATGAAATGCCCCTGCGCAAGTGACGTGCGCAGGGCCAAAAGCGTCTCTTCGGAAGCGGAAGCCAGCCCGCCGACCACAAATCCCGACTGCGTGTCGTCAATGCCCTCTTCATCCACCAGAAAGCTCACCGGCAGGCGCGTCAGGGCACTCAGCTCGCGGGCCAGCTGCGCATCAAGCATGAACCCCATGCCCACCCACCCGATCAGTCCCGGGGCCCGTATCGGCATCAGCACCATCTGATAGGGCACGCCATCCTGCAACACGATACCGACGGCGCTGTCATGCACGTTGGCCTGCTGCCACAGCGTTTCAAAGGGGATACGACTGCCCGCCTGCTGATGGCTGCCGGTCAGAATATGGCCCTGCGGATCGGCCAGCAGCACCATGTCGGCACCGGCTCGCTCGCCGTGGTTGAGCAGCACGCTCGCCAGGGTATCGGTGTCCTCAGTGGCCACAGCTGCTCTGAAGCCGAAATCCGAGGCCAGTACAGCCACGTTGTCGCGCAGATGATGACCGCGCTCGGCCAGCAGCTGACGAGTGACGTCCAGAGCCACGTCGATCTCGCGACTGCCCTTGTTCAAAACGTCGCGACGAATGGTATCGAGCGTCGCCAGCGCCGTACCCAGCTGGGCCACCGCCAGTACGGCCAGCATGATCAGCAGAAGACGGCGACGAAAGGACATCACGGATGCTCCTGATGCTTGAGGCCGCGCTGAAAGCGCTGCTGCAGCAGGGAGGGTTCGGCCGAAGGCGGCGGCGTCGCCTCCAGCGTCAGCGCCAAACGTGTATTGGAACGTGTATCGATCTCGCCTTCCCACCACTGCTGATGCGTGTCCTCAAGACGCGGATGCCAGATCCGCATCGGGTAGCGGCCGGACGGCAGCGACGTCAGGTCGACACGACCGCTGGCATCAGTCATGGCGGAAAAGGAGGCATCGCTGATGACGATAAACCCCTGCATCCGGTCATGAATGTTGCAGCCCAGCACCTCGACACCGGGCGTTTCAAAACGCATCGGCGGCGGCGTCTCCTTGAGATAGAGATCCAGGCTGAAAACCCGCGGCGGGGAGAAGGAAAAAACCTGATGGCGGGTGATGTCCAAGTTGGGAAAACTGACAAGGGTACCCACAGGAATCACGCTCACCTGCGGATTGAAACGCGCATCGCGCTGCACGATCTCGTAGTGCTCATCCGAGACAGCATCACGCCTGCCTTCCGGCAGGCTGATTTCAATCACGGCCTGTTCAAGGGGCGCTTGGCTACCGGCCTGTATCAGATGCAATGAGCCACTGGCCCTTGCCGTCAGGGAAGACAGCATCAGCAGTGTCAGCAAACACCCTTTCAGGAAATGCAGCATCCGGTTTCCCACTCGGTGACGCTACCGACGTTACCTGTCGGCCGCGACTCATGTCATGAACAATGACCTCTTGAGTCATCATCGGCCGCCGGCGCGGGAAACTTTACGCGCCGCAGCCTGTGCGGACGCGGCGATCGTTAACCTGCTTCAACTTTAATTAGTCATTATTTATTTAACCGATAGGTCTTTTCGCACTCGATTAAACAGCGCGATGGCCGATATATCCTTCGACGAGACAATTCATCACACATAGCCTGCGCCGGGGGCGCGGCCGACTCGCAGCGGAAGCGATCGGATCCATCATTTCGAGGAAGCAGACAATGCTGAACCCTAAAAAGAGCGTCAGGCTCAGACTGTCAGGCAGCCTGGCCGTTTGTATTGTCCTGCTGCTGATCGTCGGGGCACTGGGTATCTACAGTGCACAGCGCTCACAGGGCTCACTGGAGACCACCTTCAACACCAATGTGAAGGCACTCGAGCAGTTGGGCATCATGCGCACGGCGATTCTGAGCAATCGCGTCAAGGTAGTGGCCGAACAGCGCGATCAAAACGTGGCCACCGTGGCCTCGACACAGGCCGAAATGGCGCAGAACGATGTACATACCAATGCGGCCATGCAGACCTATCTGTCGGTGATCAGTGATGAGCAGGAGCGCGCCCAGGCCACCCGGCTGCAGCAGAGCATCACCGCCCTGCAGGGCGACCTTCAGCGCATGATGACCATGATGGCCGCCGGTGACTTCACCGCCGCCAGCGCCTTCAATGCCGCCACTCTGCGCGGTGATTATCAGGTCGTGATCGACGGCATTGCCGGTCTGTTTGAAGGCGAGGTTGCACGAGCGGCACAGCATAACCAGAACAGTCTTGCAGCCTACGAAGCGCTCAGAAATACCGTGCTGGGGGTCATCGCCCTGGCCATCGCTCTGGCGCTGGCGCTGTCAGTCTGGCTGGTTCGCGGCATCATGACACCGCTGAGCAAGGCGCGCCACTTTGCCAATGAACTGGCCCTGGGCAATCTTGCCGTCGAGACCGACGTGACCTGCAAGGATGAATTCGGCGACATGCTGCGGGCGTTAACCGCCATGCAGCAAAAAATGGCGGGCGTCATTCGCTCGGTCAGCCACAACGCCGTTGCCGTCAATGACTCGGCACAAGACATTTCCCGCGGCAATGAGGACCTCAATCGTCGTACCCAGGAGCAGGCAGCCAGCCTTGAAGAGACCGCGGCCTCAATGGAGGAGATCACCACCACGGTACGCCATAACGCCGATAATGCGGCACAGGCAGACCGTCTGGTGCGTGAAGTCAGTCAGCAGGCACAGACCGGTGGCAATGTGGTCCAGAGCGCGGTCTCTGCCATGGGCGAGATCAGCGCCTCAAGCCACAAGATTGCCACCATTGTCAGCCTGATTGATGAGATCGCCTTTCAGACCAATCTGCTGGCGCTGAACGCCTCGGTCGAGGCCGCCCGCGCCGGCGAGCAGGGTCGCGGGTTTGCGGTCGTGGCCAACGAGGTGCGTAACCTCGCCGGGCGCAGTGCCAACGCCGCGCGCGAAATCAAGCAACTGGTAGAGGAAAGCGTCAAGCGTGTGGATACCGGCGCCGAGCTGGTCAACCGCTCGGGCCAGACGTTGACCGAAATTGTCTCGAGTGTGAAGCGCGTCACCGATCTGGTCAGTGAAATTGCCGTCGCCAGCCGGGAACAGGCCACTGGTATTGATCAGGTCAATGTGGCCGTCTCCCAGATGGACGCCGTGACCCAGCAAAACGCTGCACTGGTCGAAGAGTCGAGCATGGCCAGTCGCGCCCTTCGTAATCGCGCCGCCGAGCTTCAGCAAGAGATATCGTTTTTCAAGGTCGACACAAGCGCCTCTGACGGTGTCTCGACAGGAAACGCCAGGCCGATCAGTACAAGTATCACACCGCCCGTCCGGTCTGACAGGACATCAGCCCTCGCGGCACGCACCGAACTCAAACGACCGGCCGCACAGCGTCAGGAAGTCGAAGAGTGGGCCGAATTCTGATCCGACACCCTGTCATTTCAGCCTTTCATGACAGACACCCCGCCTTGTGGCGGGGTGTTCTTTTTTGCACCAATCGTCTCAATCCGGCGCTCTCCAGCATGGCGTCTCAGGTTGTTTCCATGGCAACGGCCTTTTCGAGCAGGATACTGGCGCGCCCCTCCAGCGGAATCTCGCCCGCCAGACGATGACCCTCGGCCGACATCTTGCGCAGGGTCTTGCGCAGAATGCCGATGACCTTGTCGTCGTCATGTTCGGCGGCAAAGGGGCCATAGTAGTCCTGCAAAAAGACCAGACACGCCGCATCCTCAAGGGCGCGCGTCTCCTCGTCATTTTTCAGGTCTTCCTTGCGCACCAGTGCCGCTACGCGATCGCAGTCTGCTTCGTTATACCCCGCCTGACGCAATACGTCGGCTGCCATCTGCGCCTGGCGCGTTTTTAGACCAGTACGCCAGGCATGGTAGCCGGGACGATCCATCGGATAGCTGTCGCGCGGCACCTCCCAACGCTTCAAATGCTGGGCCCGCACCGCCAGCTGCAACGTCTCGCCGGCATCGGGTTTGAGCCGCTCGAGCCAGTTGCTCATGCGCTGGGCGTATAAAAGCTCATAGGGGACGTCTTCACCATCGACCATCTCCATGCGCGGATCCTGCGCATGCAGCGCATCCAGCTGCGCCATCGCGTCATCGAACCGATCACTGCCTGCCATGTCGTTCTCCTCGTTATTGGATGTCATGACGCCGCCACTCAAGACGTCTGGCCGTTGCCCTTCTCGATGATCTCGTCGGACACCTGCCTGGCCAGCGGGTCCTCCTGCTCGGCCAGCCGCCCCTTTTGCCAGTCACCACGCATGAAAAGAATCAGCGCGATCAGGGCCGTGATCATGTTGGTGACCGGAAAGGCCCACCAGATACCATCCACACCCAGCACCGTGTCGCGTGACAGAATAAAGGCCAACGGGAACTGCAGCACCCACTGCGATACCAGCGCCAGCAGCATGGCCACCACGGTATGGCCCGCCGCGCGAAAGACGCCCGTCAGCGCCATCTGGGCACCGATAAAGCCGAACGTCAGCGACGTAATATGAAGAAAATGACTGCCGGCCTCGATAACGGCGTCATCGCCGGGCACAAAAAAGGCCACCAGCTCGCGTGCGAACGTCAATATCAACACGCCTATCACGCTCAGTCCCACCAGCGCAATCAGTGCGGACAGCCGTGCAATACGGGCGGCGCGCTCGATCTGTCCGGCACCGATGTTCTGACCGACCAGGGCTGCCGTCGACATGGACAGTCCCAGCGCCGGAATAATGACAAACGCCATGATATTGGTGCCCACGCCGTAGGCAGCGATGGTGACAGTCCCAAAACCCGTGACCAGAAACACCATCACGTTCATGCCCAGCGCCCGGGCCGACAGCTCGACCGAAGCCGGCAGCCCCAGCGACAGCGCCCGACGAATGAAAACGCGGTCGGGGCGCAGATGATGCGTCCTGAGCGCGATGCCATGCCGGCCGCGCACCAGCAGCCACAGCCCGGTTCCCAGCGCCAGTGCCTGAGTCACCAGCGTGGCGAGCGCTGCACCACCCACGCCCAGGCCGAAACCGAAGATGAACAGCGGATCAAGTACCACGTTCAAAAGCACGGTCCCGGTCACGATGTACAGCGGCAGGCGCACTTCACCGATGCCGCGCATCAGCGCCTGAAACATGGAAAAACCGAAGGTAAAGACCATGGCTGCCATCGAAATGCGCAGAAAGACCAGCGCACCGTCGTATACAGCCTCTTCGACGCCCAAAAGCCCCAGAAGCCCTGGTGCCAGCCAGATGCCGATGATCGACAGGCTGATGGAGGTCACCACCACCAGCAGGATGGTCTGCCCCGCGACCTGATTGACCCGGTGATGATTGCCCGCCCCAATGTGCTGCGCCACCAGCGTCGAACCGGCCATGCTGAATCCGGAGCCCAGCGCGATCAGCAGAAAGGTCACCGGGAAACTGACCGAAACGGCGGCGACCGCGTGACCACCCAAGCGGCCGACCCAGAAGGCATCGATGAGCTGATAGCCGGACTGCAGGATATTGGCCAGCACGATGGGCACGGCCAGTTTCAAAAGAGAGCCCAGAACCGGGCCCTCCAGTAGCGTGGTTCGGTCGCGCGGCGCACGACCGGCGCCTGTCTTCAATGCCAAGGGAAACGCTCTTTTACAGGGAACATGCATCAACGATAGCGGGCCATGCCGGTGCTTGCAGCCTTCACGCCGCTGGAAGATACAAAAACGCCTGGCCGCGCAGCGGTCAGGCGTTGATCAACGTTTCAAGGGCGTTCTCAGTATCCCCAGAACTCCTCGGCGAGATTCACGATCAGATCCAGCTTTTCCCACTGCTGCTCTTCGCTGAGATTGTTGCCCTCATGTGTCGAAGCAAAACCACACTGCGGGCTCAGACAGATCTGATCCATCGGCACGTATTCGCTGGCCTCATTCAGTCGTGCCTGAATCTGCTCGGCGGATTCGAGCTCGCCGGTCTTGGTGGTCACCAGACCCAGCACGACCTGCTGGGTACCGCGCGGCAAAAAGCGCAACGGTCGGAAATCACCGGCGCGATCAGTGTCATATTCCAGAAAGAAGGCATCGACATTGACGCTACCCAGCAGCGTTTTGGCCACCGGTTCGTAGCCCCCTTCGCTGATCCAGGTCGAGCGGAAGTTACCCCGACAGACGTGAAGACTGATGTGCATATCAGCCGGCCGATCCTCCAGCGCCCGATTGAGCACGTCGGCGTAAACATATTGAAGCTTCTCGGGTGATTCGATGCCCCGCTCACGCGCCGCTTCAATCTCGCTGTCGGAGCACAGATAGGCCCAGACCGTGTCATCGAGCTGCAGATACCGACAGCCCGCGGCATAAAAGGCGGCAATGGCCTCGCGCCAGGTATCGGCCAGATCGTTGAAATAGCTGCCCCATTCGGGATAGACACTGCGATCGACCTGACCGGCGCCGCGAAAATGGAGCACGCTGGGGCTCGGGATCGTCATCTTGGCAATCGAGCTGGTGGTCTGCTCGTTGAGGTAGCGAAAGTGCTCAAGCATCGGATGGTCCGGATTGAATCGGACACGATCCACCACACGCACCCCGTGTGACGGCGTCTGGCGACCCTGAAACTGAATGCCCTGCTCGGATTCGAATCCTTCAACACCCGTGAGGTGTTCCAGAAAATCAAAATGCCACCAGGCGCGACGCAGCTCGCCATCGGTCACGGCCTTGAGCCCGAGAGACTCCTGTTTCCTGACCAGCCGCGTTATTTCCTCGTCTTCAACCGCCTTGAGAGATGCATGGTCAATGGTGCCCTGAACAAGCTGTTCACGGGCGCTCTTGATTCGGTCGCTGCGCAGCAGACTGCCAACCGTGTCGGCGCGATAGGGAGGCATGGGTAAAGACATGATCGTTCCTTAATCAACAAGAGGCTGCAGGACAGCTTTTTCGTCACGTAATATGCCGTGGCGCCAATGTGAATACCAACGAGGGTTATTCACATCCTGCATGAAGGGTATTCAACCATGGTCTGGCTTTTTTCAGTGTGGCCGTTCTGTCGCAATAATACCTTCATTATCAAGTGATTAATGATGACGCGATCAAAGGCCACAAAAGAGCAACAGCCATCCCCCACATCAAAAATGCCATCAGGCCATCCAGTATTTGCCAGACACGCGGGTGCGCCAATAGCGGACGCAACCGTACTGCGCCATAGCCCAGGCCAAAAAAGAAGATAAAGGAAGCAAGAACGGCCCCGGCAAGAAAGGCCCCCTTCGGTGCCTGCTGGGACGATACGGCGCCTGCCAGCACTACCGTATCCAGATAGACATGTGGATTGAGCCAGGTCAGCGCCAGGCATACTCCCACTGTTCTACCGCGGGAAGCCTTCGTCTGCCCGGCAGGGGCCAGCGCCTGACCGCCGCGCAATGCTGAGGCCAGGCCCTTGATGCCGTAGAGCAGCAAAAAAAGCGCGCCCGCCAGGCGCATGACAATATCAAGAGTCGGGAATCGCCCCGTCAGGGTTGCGGCGCCGTACACACCAAAAGTCAACAACAGCGCATCGCTAAGCGCACAGATCAGACAGACCATGAAAAGATGTTCGCCGCGAATGCCCTGTCGCAGCAAAAAGGCGTTCTGTGCGCCGATCGCCATGATCAATGAAAATCCAAGCCCAAGCCCGGTCCAGAACGCCTGCATACCGTGTACCCTCTCGACCCATCAGGCCTTGAGGGTACTTGTTTGACAAAATGCTGCCATGAAAGCTCCTGATACCCCATTCGGCGCTTTCATGGACACCTCTGCGGATTAAACGTGCTCCGAAATATTCTGCCAGCACTCTACTCGCCGCGCGGAAAACGCTGCGATTCTTCAAGCACGTTGAGATCCATGTGGTTGCGCATGTAACGCTCGGACGCCACCTGCAACGGCTGATGGTCCCACGGGAAGTAGTGCCCGTTGCGCAGGGCTTCATACACGATCAAACGTCTGGCCTGACTTTCCCGAACATCGGCATCAAACCGTGCCATGTCCCAGCGATCCATCACCTTGCGGGTAAACTCGGTCAATACCGCATGGTACTGCGGATCTTCGGCCAGGTTGTGCTGTTCATCCGGATCATTTTCCAGATCAAAAAGCTGAGGCGGATCGATCTCGCAATGATTGAATTTCCATTTGCCTTCACGAATGGTGACCAACGGCGCATAGGTCCCTTCAGCGGCATACTCCATGTAGACCGGGGTATCGCGCTTGCCCTCTCTGATCAGCGGCAGCAGTGATTCGCCATCGGTCCAGTCCATGATGGCACTCAAATCGATACCGACCAGATCAGCCAGTGTCGGATTGACATCCAGCGAGGACACCGGCGTATCGATACGCTTCGGCTCAAGGCCGGGCGCACTGATCATCAGCGGCACGCGGGAAGAGCCTTCAAAGGGACTCATCTTGAACCAGAGGCCGCGCTCGCCGAGCATGTCACCGTGGTCAGACACGAACAAGACGATGGTGTTGTCATCCATTCGGGTGCGCTTGAGCACATCCAGAATGCCGCCGATCTTGTCATCGACATACGACAGATTGGCGAAATAGCCCTGCCGCGCCCGACGCACATTTTCCGGCTTGATATCGAATTTCGTGTAGTCGTTGGCCTCGTAAAGGCGCTGCGAATGCGGGTCCTGATCCACATAGGGCACTTCGGAAAGCCTGGGCTCAAGGTGATCACAGTCGTTGTAAAGGTCCCAGAACCTGCGCCTTGCCACGTAAGGATCGTGAGGGTGGGTAAAGCTCACACACATCGCCCAGGGGCGATCATCATGACCGCGAGAGAGATCAAAGAGCTTCTGCTCGGCGTGGAAGGCGACCTCATCATCATATTCCATCTGGTTGGAGATTTCTGCGACGCCAGCCCCGGTCACCGACCCCAGATTGTGATACCACCAGTCGATACGCTCACCGGGCCTGCGATAGTCCGGCGTCCAGCCGAAGTCGGGCGGATACACATCGGTGGTCAAACGATTTTCAAAACCGTGCAGCTGATCGGGGCCGACAAAATGCATTTTGCCGGACAGGCAGGTCTGATAGCCGGCACGCCTGAGATGGTGCGCCCAGGTCGGCACGCTTGACGGAAATTCGGCGGCATTGTCATAAACGCCGGTGCGAGAAGGCAACTGGCCCGACATGAAGGCGGCCCGTCCCGGCGCACAGAGGTAGCTGGGGGTATAAGCGTTCCTGAATCTGACGCTTCGCTGAGCCAGCGCCTTGAGATGTGGCATATGCAGAAAATCGGCCGGCCCATCTTCAAACAAGGTGCCGTTGACCTGATCAGCCATCAAAATCAATACATTGGGGCGTGTCATCCAATTCTCCGAAGTCAGGTGAAGGGGCATTAACCGCCTCTATAGCATGCGCGTTTTACCATGCATCCTGCGAATGATTTATAACGGGGCCAAGACCAGGCTCAGCTGGGCCTGAATGGATTCGGTGTCCGTGAGCGGCCGTCGGGGATATGCACCACACTTGACTTATCCTGCTCATGAATTTCTGACGGAGTGGCTTGCCATGCGACAGCCCGGACACCTGTGTCATGCCCTGATAACCCTTGCCATGGTCTGGCTGGTATCGATGCCTGTCTCGGCCTCCCCAGCCATATCCGACGACCCGGTCGTAATGGCCCGACTGGCCGATCAGGCCGGTGCCCTGCCGCGCACTCACACCCTTTTGGTCGCCATTGATGGCAACACCGTGATCGATCGCGGCTATCGCGGTCACCGCACGGATCGGACAGCCAATATCAAGTCACTGTCCAAGACGCTGATATCAGCACTGGTCGGTGTCGCTATCGAACGAGGCGTCATCAAAAGCGTTGATCAGCCGGTGATCGAGCTGCTGGCGCCCGATCAAATACCGGCCGATGCCGATCCAAGAGTACGAGACATCACCGTGGGGCAACTGCTGTCGATGCAGGCAGGCCTTGAGCGCACATCAGGACAGCATTACGGGGCCTGGGTGGCCAGCCGCAACTGGGTACGCGATGCTCTTTCACGCCCCTTCGTGGACGAACCCGGCGGACGGATGCTCTACTCCACCGGCAATACGCACCTGCTGTCAGCGGCTCTGACTCATAGCACTGGCCGCTCAACGCTGACGCTCATGCGGGACTGGCTCGGCAAGCCACTGGACATCAGCGTTCCTCCCTGGACGCGCGACCCACAGGGCATCTATTTCGGTGGCAACGAAATGGGGCTGACACCACAGGCGCTGGTGACCTTTGGCGAAATGTATCGCCTCGGCGGCACATTCAACGGCAGGAACATCCTTCCCGAGACCTGGATTGACGCATCATGGCAGCCGCGAACACACTCGTTCTATAACGGTAATGATTACGGCTATGGCTGGTTTCGCGACGAGATCGAGGGTGAACCGGTGTATTACGGCTGGGGCTATGGCGGACAGGTACTTTTTATTGTTCCGGGGCGCGACATGACGGTCGTATTGACCTCTGATCCCACCCCACCGTCGAGCGGTAGCTACCTGCGTCAGATCAAGGCCCTGATCGGTGAGCTGATCACGGCCACCGGACAGACCGGCACCCCGGCGTCATGAATGCCGCCGGGTTTAATCAACATGGCGTAACGCATCAATATCGATCACGTCATGACCCTGAGGGTTGCTACTCGTTTCGAAGCTGCTGTGCGGCCTCCTTCTCAGCCTCTTCACGAGTCAGCCCTCTGGTCTCCATCAGACGTACCATCAAACGCTGTTTTTCGGCATCTTCGTAAAGGCGATCGCTGTTGGTGGCCACCGCGACCTGCGCCTTGACGTCGCTTTTAAACTTCTCGAACCGTCCATTGCCCTGCTTGCTCATCGATTACCCTCCTGGTTGGCATGATAGTGATTGGGCCGCATACGACACCTGATAGTTCCCGTCATGACAGGCACGTGACGCCGCATGGCGTATTGTCGAGTAACGGGTATTCACGTGCCATTACGGTGGCTGGAGACAACCATCATCGATTGCTCGTTTTTTTGAACAATGCGCTAACCCAGGTTAGAGGAAGGTGTATCAAAAGAAGCCGGAAACGTAAGCCGGTATGACTCGATGCAAACGCAATTGGACGATAAAAGAATCAGGTGAGCACAACGAAATGCCATAAATTTCAGGAAGGAAAAGATCGGCGAGAATTGCCGCAGCTGCGGATATACACGCCAACATGATGGTGCCTGAAGCGGTATCGTCAGATATTCGGCGTCAAGGCGTAGATCTGAGCGTCAACCCTGATGATGGGATATCCGGGCCGTTGCGGCCCTTTGAGACGGCAGAATTTCCGAGGACGTTTTCGATGTCTGAGCAGGCATTTACCAGAATGGCGACTGCAGATCCAAACGCGGGACCCACAGTACGCCAAAACTTTCAAGACTGTTCAGCCGTAGATGCCCTGACTGCGCAGATAATCTTCATAGCTGCCGCTGAAGTCCACGATGCCATCGTCTTTCATCTCGATGATGCGCGTGGCCAGCGAGCTGACAAACTCGCGGTCATGGCTGACAAAGATCAGCGTGCCGGGATAGTTTTCCAGCGCCAGGTTGAGTGCCTCGATCGACTCCATATCCAGGTGGTTGGTCGGTTCGTCCATCACCAGTACGTTGGGCTTTTGTAGCGCCAGCTTGCCAAAGAGCATACGCCCCTGCTCACCACCGGAAATGACGCGTACCGACTTGCCGATATCATCGTTGGAAAAGAGCATGCGCCCCAATGCCGAGCGTACCTGCTGCTCGCCCTGAGTGGTCCACTGCCCCATCCAGTCAAACAGCGTTTCACCACCTTCGAAATCCGCGGCATGATCCTGCGCGAAGTAACCGACTTCGGCCGCGTCGGTCCACTTCACTTCCCCACTGTCCACGGCCATATCGCCGGTCAGACAGTTGAGCAGTGTGGTCTTGCCGATGCCGTTGGGGCCGATGATGGCCACTCGCTCACCGGCCTCGACCTGCAGGCCGAAACGCTTGAACAGGACGTTATCGCCCCAGGCCTTGCTGATGTTTTCTACCGTCAGCGCCTGACGATGAATCTTTTTGTTCTGCTCAAAGCGAATGAAGGGACTGACACGCGAGGACGGCTTGACCTCCTCGAGCTGAATCTTGTCGATCTTGCGCTGGCGCGAGGTCGCCTGCTTGGCCTTGGAGGCGTTGGCCGAGAAGCGGCTGACAAACTGCTGAAGCTCGGCGATTTCGGCCTTTTTCCTGGCGTTGTCGGCGTGCAGGCGTTCGCGGGCCTGGGTGGCGGCGATCATGTACTCATCATAGTTACCCGGGAACAGACGCAGTTCGCCGTAGTCCAGGTCGGCCATGTGGGTGCAGACGCTGTTCAGGAAGTGGCGATCGTGAGAGATGATGATCATCGTCGCACGACGTGCCTTGAGGATGTCCTCCAGCCAGCGGATGGTATTGATGTCCAGATGGTTGGTCGGCTCATCAAGCAGCAGGATATCCGGGTCGGCAAAGAGTGCCTGCGCCAGCAGCACGCGTAGTTTCCAGCCCGGCGCCACGGTGCTCATCAGGTCCTGGTGCTGCTCGTCACCGATGCCAAGCCCCTGCAGCAGCTCGCCGGCCCGCGCCTCGGCGGTATAGCCATCCAGTTCGGCATAGCGCACCTCCAGATCGGCAACCTTCATGCCGTCTTCCTCGGACATCTCGGTCTGGGCGTAGATGCGCTCGCGCTCGGCCGCCACGTGCCAGAGCTCTTCATGGCCCATGATGACGGTATCAATGACCCGCTCGCTCTCGAAGGCAAACTGATCCTGACGCAGCTTGCCCAGCCGGGTCGTGGCATCCTTCATGACCTGCCCGGCAGAAGGCTCGAGATCGCCGCCGAGGATTTTCATGAAGGTGGATTTGCCGCAGCCGTTGGCGCCGATCAGGCCATAGCGGTGGCCGTTGCCGAACTTGACCGAAACGTTTTCAAACAGCGGCTTCGGACCGAACTGCATGGTGATGTTGGCAGTAGAGAGCAAGGGGAATTTCCGAAAAGGCGCCCGAACCGGCAGGCCGGCTCGGGCGTGAATGATGATGTGTGGCGGGCGATTGTACGCGTCTGCCGAAAGACTTTACAGGCAGGCCACGTGCACGGGCTCAGTCCGTACCGGTCTCGCCCGGAAGCGCCGGCGTTTGCTCGCTATCCCCGCCGATTTCAGGTTTCACTGCTTCAAGGGTCAATATCGATGAACAGTGGGGAGACCATTTCGATCTCGAGCACCAGCTGTCCCTGCATACGCTGGAAGATCTGACGCGGGCGCGCTAGAGCGCTTCTGCCCTGACTTCACTGTCCAATCGCGCCTCACGCTCGGCGCGCGCCCGCCGTTTGATCGAGATGGTATAAAGCGCGGCACACAGTCCAAAGCCTGCCAGACTGCAAAGTGCGGCAAACAGAAAGATGCTCGAATAGCCGGCACGGTTGGCGATAAAGCCCGCCAGCGGTCCGGTCAACCCCACGGCGGCATCCAGAAAGACCGAGTAGGCGCCAAGGGCGGCACTGCGGCTGGTCGCGGCAATCTTGGCCACTGCGACCACGCCCAGCGCCGGATAGATCAGCGACACACCCAGCCCCGCCAGCACCGCACCCAGTAGCGCCACACCCGGATGGCTGGCCTGCCACAGGGCCAAAAGCCCCGCCAGCTCGACCGTAAAGCACACCAGCGTCACGCGGTAGCCACCAAAGCGATTGACGGTACCGGCAAAGAGCACCCGCGCGGTGATAAAGGCCATGCCAAAGGCGCTCAGCCCCCAGGCCGCGTGGTCCCACTGCTGTTCGGCGTAATAAAGGGTGATGAAGGTCGCGATCACGCCGTAACCGACCGAGCTCAGCGCCAGCGCCCCGCCATAGGGCGCCACCACCCGAAAGACTCGCGCAAACGGCACCCGCTTGCCGCTGACAATCGGTGAGGCCGGACGTCGCCAGGCCAGCGCCAGTGCCAACGCCCCGATCAGCACGATAAAAAGCCCCACGCTGATCACCCCAAGATTCTGGGCCAGCACCGCGCCCAGCGGCGCACCGATCGCCAGTGCGCCAAAACCTGCAATGCCGTTCCAGGAGATCACCTTGCTCATCAGGGTCGGCCCCACCAGCCCGATGCCCCAGCTCAGCGAGCCTGTGCCGATCATGCCCTGGGAAATGCCCAGCGCCAGCCGGCTCAGGATCAGAATCAACAGACTCAGGACCGGCCACTGAACGCACAGCGCTGCCAGCAGGATCAGCGCACCATTGAGCGCACAGCCCATCATGCCCAGCAGCACCACGCGTTTGGCGCCAAGACGGTCAGCCATCTGGCTGGAGAAGGGTCGCGACAGCAGGGTCGCCACGAACTGAAGGCTGATGACGGCGCCAACGGTGACGGCATCAAAGCCCAGCGCGCCGTGCATCCAGGGCGGCAGCACAGTCAGCGTCATGCCGATGCAGAGCATGCTGACGAAGGTGGAGCTGACGATGGCGATAATGCGTAGATTGGTGTTTGCGGAAGCAGTTTCCGCCGAATGATCTGAAGGCATGGTCCCGGTCGATAGTGGTCACGGCGTGGTTGTATGACATTTACCATACGCCTGACGAGGCGTTTGTAACAGTCAGACGTTCGACCCCGTCACGGCCCGGTCAATGCGCCCGCCAGCGCCTGATCAAGATGCCCGTTGCCCGTCACCTGCACCCGGGCAAGCCCCAGAAACCGGGCCAGACGTTCAAGTTCCTTCAAGAGCGCCGGCGCCAGAGCCGCCATCGGGACGCCCGATTCAGGGTGGGCAGCCATCACCTGCAGAACGCCGGCGGCCCGCTCGGCCTTGAGGTCGACCCGCGCGACCATCTGACCGGCCATCATGAAGGGCAGCACGTAATAGCCGTACTGGCGCAGATGCGACGGCGTGTAAATCTCGATACGGTAGTGAAAACCAAACACCCGCGCGGCGCGTTCGCGATCCCACATCAGGGGATCAAAGGGCGACAGCAGCGCGGTCGCCTCACTCGACCGGCGACGCCTTCGCGCACTGACATGTTGCCAGGCCGGCACCGACCAGCCCTCGACCTCGACGGGTAACAGCTCACCGGCGTCGACCAGCTCGTCGATACGCGCGCGCGTCTCGCGAACATCGAGGCGGAAATAGCGCTGCATGTCCCGCGCAATGGCCACACCCATGGCGCAGGCCGCCCGCGCCACCAGCGAACGCTGGGCCGCCTCCGGTGACAGCATCGGCGCCTCGACGGCCTCTCGGCCCACCACGCGCTCGGGCAGATCATAGACCCGCTCGAAACTGCCGCGGCGATGAGCCACCAGCACCTGGCCGCTCCAGAAAAGGTATTCAAGCGCTGACTTGCCGTGGCTCCAGCCCCACCAGCGCCCCTGCCCACGGCCGCCCTCACTCAGATCGGAGGCCGCCAGCGCGCCGCAGTCGCGAATCTCGTCGAGCACACGGGCAATGAAGACCGGGTTGTCACGGGAAAAGCGCTCAAGGCGCTTGTAGAGGCCGCCACCGCCCTCACGGGCGCGCTGCATGCGAAAGCGATAGAGCGGATAATCTTCCACCGGAATCAGCGACGCCTCGTGTCCCCAGTATTCAAACAGACGCCTTCTGGAAGGTGGCCCCTGGTTGAAGCGCTCGAGCCGCGTTCGGTCATAGGGTCCGAGCCGGGAATACAGTGGCATATAGTGCGCCCGACACAGCACGTTGACGCTGTCGATCTGTAAAAGCCCCAGCCTTCGGACAAGGTTTAAAAGCGCCTGACTGCCGGGTTCAGGACCATCACGATCGGCGCCAAAGCCCTGCATGGCCAGTGTCATGTGGCGAACGGTTGATGCTGATAGATGACGGATCATGGCGCTGCGTGTTCCTGTCGTATACCCTGGCATGACCGCAAGGCCACCTGTATCGGTGCCGTCACACGTCATGGAGCGTCTTCATGGTCAAATTCATCGCCGCATCTCACTCTACGATTCGCGCCCTGCTGCCCTGTCTGCTGCTGGGCGTAACGCTGGCTCAGGCCGCGCCGCCGACCTCCGAGCGTGTCGGACTGCCCGATGACGCCCGCCCTGTCTGGATTGGTGATCAGCGCTACTATCTTGCGCGCGACACCTGGTTTGTGGCTTCCGGCAGTGACGGACGCTATACGCCAACGCCCGCCCCGCGCGAGGTTCAGATGGCCGGAATCAACATGTTTGATGTGATCGCCTATCCCATCGACGGACAGGATCTGCGCCAGCAGCAGCAGGATCGAGGCCGGTGTCATCGCTGGGCGATCGACCAAAGCGGTTTTGACCCTGCCGCCACGCTGACACCGCCCTCGCGCCTGCAGGCCGATACCTGGCGACGCGCGCTGGCCGCCTGTCTCGCCGGCCATCGCTACAGCGTCCAGTAGCCCTTCAGCGTGCAGTAGTCCTTCAACGTGCAGTAGTCCTTCAGCATGCAATGGCAGCTCAACGCCCGACTCAGCGCCGGGCGTTCTGTAAAAAGACGCCCTCGATGGGCACGAACCGATCAGCGGCCTGTTTCAGCGCCTGAGCGGTCAGCGCCTGGACGCCATAGACATCGGCAGAGACGCCAAAGCGCTGACGCACGCGTGTGAGCAGCTCGGCGAAGTCGCCGTCTCCCGAGATCAGAACCACACGATCCACCGCCTGGGCCGTTTCGAACATGTCCAGCGTGATCCCGACATCCCAGTCGCCCTTGGCGCTGCCGTCACGACGCTGGATGAAGGGCTTGAGCCGCACCTCAAAGCCGATATCACGCAGCGCATGCTGAAACTGCTGCTGGCGCGGGTCATGGCGCTCGATGGCGTAGGCCCGGGCGGCAGCCACCGTGTCCTCGCCTACGGCATGACGCCAGAGCGCGGCATAGTTGACCTGGCAATGAAAGGTTTCCCGGGCGGTGTAATAGACGTTCTGGACATCGGC
Source organism: Kushneria avicenniae (assembly GCF_900112585.1). Lineage (GTDB taxonomy): Bacteria > Pseudomonadota > Gammaproteobacteria > Pseudomonadales > Halomonadaceae > Kushneria > Kushneria avicenniae. Next base: position 647,640 of record NZ_FOLY01000001.1, read on the forward strand.
AAACAGTGCAATTCGAGCCATGAGATCTCAAATCATTGAAGGGAAGACAGGTCATCAGGCGTATCGATATCGGTAAGGATACCCGGATCGTCCACATCCAGCATTACGACCTGCAAAGCATGGCGCTTGAGCAGCGCGCGGGCGCCTTCGTCACCGTCAAGCCCGGCCAGTGCCGGCCAGAACGAACGCCCGAAAATCACGGGATGACCCGCACGCCCCTGATGACACGGTCGTACGATGGCATCAAAACGAGCATGCGCCATCAGTTTCTGCAGGGTCTCGGCGCGTAGCCCGGGCATGTCCCCCAGCATGAGGGCCAGTGCCTCGCACCGCTGATGGCATGAATCATTCGATACAAGCAGCTCGGAGACCGCGGTGGCCAGGCTTGTGCCCATACCGACAGGAGACAGGGGGGCCTGCAGGGTATGTATGTCTGCCGGCAGTCCAAAGGCCTCGCCGCATTCACCATGGCGCAGCACGACCGTGATGGAAGAGACATGAGGTGCCAGCATGGCGGTGGTGGCCGCCAGCAGCGTCTGTTCGCCGAATGACGCCAGACGCTTGTCGCCGCCGAATCGTCGACTGTGCCCCGCGGCCAGAATCAGACCCAGCACCCTTGGCGCCTTCTGCGATGAATATTGTTGCGGCCTAGCCATCAGACCGCAGTGGCCACGGGCGCAGCAGCGAGGCTCGTCTCGCCGGCCTTGCCGTTATAGACGCGCATGACATCGGCCACTACCGACAGGGCGATCTCGGCCGGCGCCTTGCTGCCAAGATCCATGCCGATCGGCATGTGAATCCGCGCGATCTGGTCGTCATTCAGCCCGCCGGAGCGCTTGAGCCGCTCGGCACGCTTTTGCGAGGTGCGCTGTGACCCCATGACTCCGACATAGAACGCCGGCGTCTTGACCGCTTCGACCATGGCCGGGTCATCAATGCGCGGATCATGGGTCAGCGCAACCACGGCGGTCGCCTCATGACAGGCGCCCGAGGCGATAAACAGCGCTGGCAGTGCGGCCTGGACCTCGACGCCCTCGCCGTTCCCGGCAGCAATGAAATCACGCCGCACGTCGTCGCGCGGGTCGCAGACGATGACCTCATAGCCCAGCGCGCGGGCAAACTGCGCGCAGAACCCGGCCACCGGCGAAATGCCGGCCAGAATCAGGCGCAGGGCCGGCCCGACGCGAATCTCTACCTGCCCCTGACCGTTGCGCGAAACGCTCGGTCCGTTGGGCGATTCATCAAGCACGACGCGATAGCGTCCGGTCTCTGGGTTCACACGACGAATCAGACACTTGCGCCCCAGCAGCGTGGCCTCCAGCACCTCCAGATGCACCTTCAGCTCATCATTGACCACCAGACGCTCGATGAGCACTTCCAGCACGCCGCCACAGGGCAGCTGCAGCCGCTGGCTCTCCTCCTGGCTTTCGCCGTAGCGCACGATGGTCGCCGGACTTGAAAAGGCGCCGTCCTGAAGGCTTTCGATAAAGGCTTCCTCGACGCAGCCGCCGGACAGCGAGCCGACATGCTGACCGTCACCGGTGGCCACCAGCATCGAACCCGGCGCACGAGGCGAAGAGCCGTAGGTCCCAAGAACGGTACAAAGCCAGAGCGTGTCATGGGTGCAGGCCCACTCACGCGCCTGCTGGATCACCTGCAGATCGAGATGACGCATTCGGACACTCCGATAGGGAGAAAAGAGAATAATGCAACAAGGATAGCAGCCTCATGATCTTCCCGCCGGGTCATGCACGGTGCCTGTCAGACACGCTCATGAACATACCCGCATGAACATGCTAGCCTGAGCCTTCCTGTGAACTGGTGTGATGGAGTACGCGAATGGAAGGCCGACCGCCGCTTCCCCCCTTTGACATGGACAGTGCCCGCGCCAGGGTGCGCGCCGCAGAGGACGCCTGGAATACCCGTGAGCCCGAAAGGGTCGCCGGGGCCTACAGCGAGGACTCTCGCTGGCGCAATCGCACCGAGTTCTTTCAGGGCCGCGAGGCCATCATCGAGTTTCTGCGTCGCAAGTGGCAGCGCGAAATCGATTATCGGCTCTGCAAGGAGCTCTGGGCCTTTACGGACAACACCATCGGCGTGCGCTTCCAGTACGAATGGCGCGACCGCTCCGATCAGTGGTATCGCGCCTATGGCAACGAGATGTGGGAATTCAACGAACACGGCCTGATGGTGCGTCGTGAAGCCAGCATCAACGAAACTCCCATCGAAGCCGATGAGCGCCGCTTCCGCTGGCCCGCGCCCGGGCCACGCCCGCAGAATCATCCCGGGCTCAATCAGCACGGCCTCTAGGTCTGCTCGTCCGCCGGCGTGCCACCGCCATCCACCAGCGCTGACAGCGTGGTCATGAAGGGCGCATACAGCGTCCTGGTGGCGACTTCAAAACCGGCATCACACAGCACCTCCAGGGTTGGCCACAGCTCGCCCATCATGGGTTCGCGCTCTCGCAGCGGCGCCGGGCCGTTGAAGCGGCCCTCTTCATAGCTGGTGCGCACCCGCCCAAGGCCCATCTCACGGTAGACGTCTTCCTGCGTCTCATCGATGTGTCGGGGCCAGCCGGCGAAGTACTCCATCGCCGGCTCCAGCGCCGTGGGCAGCGGCGCATTTCCGGCGGTACGCCACTGCTGACACAGTGACAAGAGCGTGGTGTGCGCATCACTGGCGGACACCGTCGGTAGCGTCAGCTCGCGGTCCTCGAACAGCACTGTCACCATCACAGGCTCGCCCATGGCGCTCAGTGCCAGTTGCTCGAGCCAGACGCGAATCAGTCGATGCGGCTTGCCGTATTGCGTCAGCCGCCCGCTGCGATCGCGACGCAGATGGCCAAAGTGCGCCGGCGCCAGCACGCAGCGATACAACACGCCCTCCTCGCTGCGCCACAGTCCATCAATACGGTCGGCAAGTACGGTAGTGCCAGTATCACCGGCAAGTTCGATCCGTATCGCCTCGACCGGCACCAGGCCATCCGTCAGCTCATGCCATCGGCTGATCTGATGCCTCAGAGGTTTGATCAGATCCTCCACCAGCCGCTCGCCAAACCCCAGCGCCGGCAGCATGCCCTTGCGACGCGCCTCTTCTGCCATGTCGCTCAGATCGCGTTCGCGGCGAGCCCCTTCCAGCAGATGCTGCTTGAAGCTGAATCGCTCAAGGCCATCAAGGGCAAAAGGCTCGGCGTCCTCCTCCAGTACAGCGACGGGATGAAAATGTATCCCCAGTCGGCCGGCGGTACAGATTGACCAGGGTCGCCTGAGCAGCCGTTCAAGATCCTCCAGGGTTGCCGGCGTTTCCGGCGGCGCGGCGGCCGTCAGCGGCTCGACATCCCTGGCAGGCTCTGAATGATGAACGCTTTCCCAGCTGCGCTCGAAAGTAAACAGGCGCCGGGGATCATCGTCCGTATCGTCACGGCTGAAATAGGCGCGCGCAAAGGGCTGCAGCGGATGGGTGGTGATCAGACGCGCCAGCAGTGCTGTCTCACTGTCCTCCTCGACCCGCCAGCCCATCGACAGCGTATCGAGCAGCTCACTGACCAGAATCGAAGGGGCACGTTCGCTGTTGTCGCGCTGGTCGCGCCCGACCCAGGAGATGGTCAATGCTTCACGCGTAGCCAGCATCGCCTCCAGCATCAGATAGCGGTCATCATCGCGGCGTGAACGGTCACCACTGCGATGACGCGTGGCCATCAGGTCAAAGTCCTGCGGCAGTCGCACGCGCGGGTAGTCGCCGTCGTTCATGCCTAAAAGCCAGGTATGGCGAAACGGGATAGCGCGCATGGGCATGAGCGTTGCGAAGTTGACCCGCCCGGCCAGAAAGCGCTGGGCCAGACCGCCCTCGTCCAGACGATCGGCCAGCGCCTCGCGAAACACCGTCAGCGGCAGCGCTTCGTTGAAATCACCGCACTCGCCTTCGTCGGCCAGAGTGCGAGCCGCTTTCGAAAGGCGCTCGAGAATGTCGAAATCATTCTGTTCGACTGGATCAAAAAGCGCGCCGAGCATCTCCTCCAGCCGCGCGACCCAGTCATCGATGCCCACGGGCGTGTTCAGATACTGATACCAGTGGCGCAGACGGGTCATCAGCTCGGCCAGCCGTCCAGCAAGATCGGCCTCCAGCCCGCCGATCTCGTCATAGGCCTGGATGCCGTCGAAGCTGCCCTCGCCGATGGCAAACCCCAGCAGCATCCGATCCAGCCCGAACTGCCAGGTGTTTTCCGAAAGCCCGGGCAGATCCAGCGTGTCGCGATGCTCAGCGTCGAGCCCCCAGCGCACGCCGCTGCCGCCCAGCCATTGTGAAAGCCTGTCGAGTTCATCCTCCTCGATATTGAAGCGCCGCCGAAAGGCCGGCACCTCCAGCCAGTCGAGCACTTCGCTGACCCCCAGGCGCCGCTCGGGAAGCTCCAGCAGCGACAGCGCCGCGCTCATCAGCGGGCTCGCCCCCGAGGCGATACGGTCGGAGACGGTATAGGGGATATAGCGGGCGTCATCGCGCGGAATCTGGCCGAACACGGCATCGATCAGCGGCGCATAGCGTTCAATATCCGGCACCAGTACCACCATGTCGCGCGGGCGCAGGCTGGCATCACGATCAAAGGCATCGAGCATCTGATCATGCAGGATCTCGACCTCCCGCAGCGGCGAATGCGCCCGGGTAAAGGCAAGCGAGCGATCTTCCGGGTCGATGAAGCGTTTACCGCCCGCCTCTTCGGCCCGCCGCGCCGGGTGGACCAGATCCAGCACCTCCTGCTGAAGCTGGTGCAAAAGGCTCGGATCGGCCTCTGGCTGCGGGTCACGAAAGATATCGTGCTCCATGTCGAAGGCATTGTCGGCCTCGAAATCGTACAACGCCTCGATGAAGTCACGTCCCTGCGCCCCCCAGCCAGCCAGCAGCGGGTTGGCGCTCAGATGCAGCGTCTCGCTGTCCAGACCCTCGAGCGAGGGCGCCGCCTCATGGCGCTGGCGATGGCTGTCACGTCGTAGTCGGGCACGCAGGGCTTCACGGTCAGCCACGATATCGCCCCAGTAGAAGCGACACGGGTTGGCCACCATCAGCACCACATCCATCACCCCGGACAGGGCATGCAGAGCCTCGAGCAGCTGAAACGGCAGCGCGGAGATGCCAAAGACAAACAGCCGGCGTGGCAGCCCTGCGGGGACGGTTTCAAGCGCGCCCGCCCGGTCCAGAAAGCGCTCGTGCAGCGCCGCGCGGTGATGGCGCTGTGCCTGATCGGAAGCATCCTCCAGCAGCGCGCGCCATAGAAGGGGCTGCCAGTGATCCACCGGAGCAATGTCAGCAGGCGCCGTCCTGCCCTGCGCCCAGGCCGCCATCCAGTCGGGTCGGTAGACCAGATACTGGTCAAAAAGATCCGCCAGCCGGGAAGCCAGCTGATAGCTCTTGCGCTCGCCGCAGGACGCCCCAACGCCCGCCTGATGCTCTGCGGGCATCTCGTCATCAAGATAGTGGGCCAGCGGTGCAAATTCGCTCTGATGCAGAAGGCGCGGCAACAGCCGCATCAACCGCCAGGTCATCGGTCCCTTGTCAAAGGGCGAGCGTTTGGGGATGTCATCGCCCAGCACGGCACGATAGGCACGCCAGACGAAGCTCGAGGGTAGCGGGAAATCCAGCGAGGCGGCCACGCCGTGGTGCTGCGCCAGACAGAGCTGCAGCCACTGCGCCATGCCGTTGGACTGTACCAGAAAGGTTTCGCTCTCCAGCGGCGCCAGCGGATCGCGCTCCGAAAGCGCCGTGGCCAGATCGCGCAGATCCTCGAGATGGTTGGCATGCAGGACGGTAAACATCACACTCCCGGAGGCACGGCGTGGGCAGGGATTGCCTATCCTACCTGTCCCGCCGGGAGCTGCGAAGTCTCCGGCAACCGCTCATGCACGTTGATGCGGAGCGGCGCAGCCGTGTCAGACGCCGAGATCGTGATCCGGGCGCATGTCATAGCGCATGACATTGTGCATGAAGGCGCCATCGACATAGAGCGTGGTGCCGGTGATGTAGCGCGCCTCTTCCGAGCACAGAAAAACCGTGACGCCGGCCACATCCTTCGTCTCGCCGATAAAGCCCAGCGGGATCCAGCTCTGCATGTTGTCAATGCCCAGCGCCTCGTTGTCCTCGCGATTGATATCGGTCTGGATGGCCCCGGGGGCCAGGCCGACCACGCGAATGCCGTACTCGCCCCACTCGACCGCTGCGGCGCGCGTCAGCATCTTGAGCCCTGCCTTGGCCACGCTGTAGTGCGCCACGCCCTTGCGTGAGACCTCATCGTGAATCGACTGCACGTTGATGATGACACCCCCGTTGCCGCCCTGTTTCATGCGCCGGGCCGCGTGCTGCGAGCAGTAAAATGGCGCGTTGAGATTGACGTTCATCAGTGTCTGCCAGTCCTCGCGCGGCATGTCTTCCAGCGCGTGAGCGTTTTCAAAGCCGGCGTTGTTGATCAGGATGTCGATCCGGTCAAACTGATCATCAAACTGCAGGAACATGTCATCCACGGCCTGCGGGTCGCTCAGATCCGCGACCACCACGCCGGTGGTGACGCCGCACTCGCGTGCCAGACGCTCGGCAGTCTCGTTGACCGCTTCGCGGGGCTTTCTGGTATGAAAGGCCACGTTGGCGCCGGCACGCGCGAGCGACTCGGCCATGTGCGCGCCGATCCCCCGATTGGCGCCGGTGACCAGTGCCGTTTTGCCCTTGAGCGTGATATTCATCGGTTTCTCCCTGAAACATTGTCCATGAATGCATGACTGGATGCGGTGCGGTTTTTGAGCGGCCATAAAAAAGCCAGGCTCGAATGAGCTTGGCTGATAAGCGGGTGACAGGAAAGGCTGTCTTCAGTGGGCGGGCTGAGCCCGGTAGTGATAATGACGTCTGGCCAGAAAGAGCCCCGTGACCACACCCACGCTCATGACGCCGGCCACATACCAGGCAGGCGACATCGGCATGCTCTCGATCGAGGTGGTCACGATCATCGGCGTCAGGCCACCGGCCACGGCATAGGCCACGTTGTAGGAAAACGACAGCCCCGTGAAACGAATGGCCGCCGGGAACGACTTGACCGCGATCGCCGGCACGATACCGGTCAGCCCGCCAAAAAAGCCCACCAGCGCGTACAGCGGGAACAGCAGCGTGACGTCGTGATGCATCAACCAGAAGAAATAGAAATATGTGATGCCCAGACCGGCGCAGGAGAGTACCAGCACGATGCCGTCGCCGATTTTGTCGGCCAGCGCGCCGGCGCTCAGACAGCCAATGATCAGGCACACGATTGCCACACAGTTGGCCTGCAGGGTCATGCCGCGATCGATGCCGGCAAAGCTCTGTAAAAGCGTCGGCGTCATCAGGATCGTGACCACCACGGCCGCGGTCAGAAGCCAGGTGGCAATCATGGCAATGGCCACGCCCGGCAGGTAGTCGCGCAGCAGGGTGCGCATGGGCAGCTCTTCGGAGAGCGACTTGTTCTCCTGCATCTCGGTGAATACCGGCGTCTCATGCAGGTAGCGGCGCAGATAGAGCGTCACGAAACCAAGGATGCCGCCGACCAGAAACGGCACACGCCAGCCCCAGCTGTAAAGGGTTTCCTCACTGATGGCATAGTTCAGCCCGGTCGCCATGAACGAGCCCAGCAGAATCCCGGCGACCAGACCGGCTGACAGGGTGCTCGTAGCAAAGGCCGTATGCCGGGCCGGCACGTGCTCGGTCACGAACACCCAGGCGCCCGGCGCCTCGCCGCCGATGGCCGCACCCTGCAGCATGCGCATGGCCAGCAGCAGAATCGGTGCCAGGTAGCCGATGGTGGCATAGGTGGGCAGAAGGCCCATGATCAGCGTCGGCAGGGCCATGAGCATGATGGAGAGCATGAACATCTTCTTGCGCCCCAGCCGATCGCCGAAGTGTGCCATGATGATGCCGCCGATGGGTCGGGCAATATAGCCGGCGGCAAAGATACCGAAGGTCTGCACCAGACGCAGCCACTCGGGCATTTCAGGCGGAAAGAACAGCTGGCCAACCACGCTTGCAAAGAAAACGAAGATAACGAAATCGTAGAACTCAAGCGCACCACCCAGCGCGGAAAGCCCCAGTGTCTTGATATCGCGGGCGCCCAACGGGCGCGTCACGGACGTTGATGGTCCGTTGGTATTGGCATTGTTCATGGGGAAGATCGCTATCGAAAGCAGTTGACGCGGTACATGGGAAGTTCATTCGATCACGGATCACGCGATGCGCCCTGCCGGCGCCTGCGGATCACGCAAGAGAGGGCCGGTCGGTTCGAGGTCGATCATACCAGAAAAATCATTTTCAAAAGTCGGCAGAAGTTCCCGCTCTGTCGCGATCTTTCATGCCATGCGCGCTGCGTTACACTCTCTGTCGGCACCTGCCCATTTGATGGCCGGCAGCTTGTTTATCCCATTTTTCAGACGCCGAGAACGCCATGACGACCACACCTGCTGCACTGCCCACCACTGCTCGGGACATTCTGGCCACGCTGGTCGGTTTTGATGTGCTGTCCCGTCACTCCAATCTGGCTTTGATCGAATGGGTCGAGCAGTTTCTCGATGCCCACGGCGTCAGCCATGAGCGCATCGCCAGCGATGACGGTGAGCGCTTTAACCTGCTGGCCCGCATTGGACCCGATGTGCCCGGCGGCGTGGTGCTCTCCGGTCATACGGACGTGGTTCCCGTCGAGGGACAGACCTGGCAGAGCGCCCCTTTTACCCTGACCGAGCGTGACGGCCGACTTTATGCCCGCGGCAGCTGCGACATGAAGGGCTTTCTGGCCTGTGCGCTGTCCGGTGTGCCGGACTGGTGCCAGCGCGAGCTCAAACACCCCATCTGGCTGGCGTTTTCCTATGATGAGGAGATCGGCTGTCTGGGGGCGCCGCGCATGATCAAGCACCTGATGGAGCACTATTCGACACCGGCCGCCGTGATTGTCGGCGAGCCTACCCTGATGGCGCCGGTTACCCTGCAAAAGGGCATCACCACCCTCAGAACGGTGGTCCATGGCGTACCGTCCCACTCAAGCCAGGTCAATCAGGGCATTTCGGCTATCCATGTGGCGGCGCGTCTGATCACTCGCATCGAGGACATCATGAGTGAGCTGGCCGAGGAAAATCACCTCAACGACGCCTTCAACGTGCCCCATTCCAGTCTGCATGTCGGCACGCTCAAGGGCGGCAATGCCATCAATATCATGGCGCAGCACTGCGAATTCGACTGGGAGATTCGTCATCTGCCCGAGGAGGGGTTCGAGGCAGTTTATGAGCGCTTTCGTGACTACAGTGACGAAATCGAGTCGATGCTTCAGGCCGTCAACACCGGGTTTGCCATCGAAACCACAACCCTGACTCGCACCGTGCCGGGTCTTGAAGACCGCGACAACGACCAGGCCATGGCACTGCTGGAAAGACTGGGCGTTCACGACCCGCAACAGGCCGTAGCCTACGCCACCGAAGCCGGTCAGTTTCAGCAGGCCGGGCTTCAGGCGGTCATCTGCGGGCCCGGCAGCATCGAACAGGCGCACCGCGCCGATGAGTTCATAGCCATCGAGCAGCTCGAGAAAGGCGAGCACTTCATGCAGACGCTGGGCGAACTCATGACGCAGTAGCATGGCACGCCGGTTTATACACTACCGGCAGGATACTTTATGCCGCCTGTCCCCGAGCAGCATCAAAGCGTGTACGGCAATGAACTGCAAAAGACGCCCTGCCATTTTTCGGGCGTCTCTCTGGCGGCCATCAAAGCAATGATCGCGTCTCGACAATCACATCCTTGTTTCAAACCATTCATTAGTGCAAGGGCGTGAATTTTGCTGATATAACCATCTATACTGTCACGGAACGTAACGGCACAGCCATGGATCAGGCCGATGCCGATACTGTACAGATTCTAAAAGAAACACTGCTGTTACAGTGCAAGGGAGGGACCCTCATGAAACTTTTCAAGCGCAATGTCGCATCGGCTGATGCGGCACAAAGAGGCCGTGCAGACCTTGCCTCAGTATCGGCTCAGACCTCTTCGGAGCTGATCGACGACAGCGAATTTGATCGTCATGAAGGCTTTGTCCAGCTCAAGCATCGCCTTCAGCGTGCCGAGTGGCGCCAGCGGCAGGCCTACTATGAAAAATATGGTGCTGCACCGGCACCCAGTATCATCCGGCCGGGACGAGACTGGCTGGTACATTGAAGACGCTGTGTCATCGCAACGTGTCTGCACACCCGGCGGGGCTGCTTTTCTGAAAGCGGCCCCTTGCCCATGTAGAATACCCGATTACGTGACTTCAATATCATGACAAGGATTACACCGATGCCATCGCTTGCATCAATGAGGTGTGATCCGGCTTCAACCGTTTGCTGCAAGGAAACTGGAATGCGCATTTTTCCGGCGTTTATGACCATCCCATTGAGCCTCGGTCTGCTGCTGATGATGCTTCAGGGCCATGTGCAGGCAGGGAGCCGGAGCCAGCAGGACCATCAGGCCCCGCCGAGCGCAACGACGGTCAAGGAGACCAAAAGCGGCCCGAAGGTGGATCGCAGCCTCGTCATCAGAACCATCAGTGCCCACCGGGAAGACTTCAAGCGTCGAGGCTTTGATGCCGTTGCCACGCCCCTGAAAATGGGTGAGCGTCTGCCGGATAACGTTGAAAGCGAGCAGCTGCCCGATACGGTCAAACAGGCCCTGCCCCGCTATGAGGGCTATGCGTGGCGGCGCATCGGCAACGACATCGTGCTGATCGGTATCGCCTCCAACACTTTTTACGACATCTTCCCGAACATACTGGATGACGACCACACATCCTGATGTCGCCTTCTCGCCAGCACCTCAGCATATAAGTCGCAACATATAAAAGGGCCCCGCCGGAAGCGAGGCCCTTTTATGGGTCAATTCTGATCAGTCGATCGCGCGATCAGCCTTCAAGACGTGCATCAAGGGTGATATCAGCACTGAGCAGGCGCGATATCGGGCAGCCTTCCTTCGCATCGTTGGCCGCCTTCTCAAACGTTGCCTGATCAGCGCCGGGAATGCGGGCAACCGTTTTCAGAGCCACCTTGCTGACATAGAAACCGCTGTCATCCTGATCCAGCGTGACGACGGCTTCGGTCTGAATGCTCTCGGGCTCGAGATCCGACTGCCCCAGAATCATGGACAATGCCATGGAGTAGCAGCTGGCGTGCGCTGCGCCGATCAGCTCTTCCGGGTTGGTGCCCGGCTGGCCTTCAAAGCGGGTATTGAAACCGTAGGGGTTTTCCTTGAGGGCACCGCTTTCGGTGGAAACGACCCCCTTGCCCCGCTTCAGGCTTCCCTTCCATTCGGCAGAACCTTGCTTCTGAATGGCCATTGCATGCCTCCCTGGTGCAGATAATATTCAAAAGTTCCTGTGCCCTGCTGACAGGGCATACCCAACAAGAGTAGTCCGTCCTGGCGCGCTGACAACGTCATGTCGGTGAGAATCCCTTTATAGCACCGATAGCGCTGCCTCATAGTCCGGCTCATTCTTGATCTGATCGACCAGCTCGCTGTGCAGCACCCGGTTGTTTTCATCCAGCACGATCACGGCCCGGGCACAGAGGCCGCGAGGACGACCGCTTCGAATATCCACACCAAAGGATTTCACGAAATCGCCGTGATGACGAAACGTGGACAGCATCAGCACGCTGTCGAGCCCTTCTGCCCCGCAAAAGCGCCCGGCCGCAAAGGGGAGATCTGCAGAGATGACCAGTACGACCGTATTGTCGAGCCCGGAAGCCTGCTCGTTGAACTTGCGTGTAGACGTCGCACACGTGCCGGTGTCGATGCTGGGCACGATCGAGAGCACCTTGCGCTTTCCGGCAAAATCCTCGAGGGAGACCTCGTTCATGTCGCGCCCCGTCAGCGAAAACGACGGCGCGATATCACCCGGCACCGGGAAGCGACCGCCAACCTCAACGTGATCGTCGCCATAGCCTACTGTCGTCATGAAAACCTCTCCTTGCCTGATGCCATGATCTTCGATACGAACGTGCTGAAGGATAGTGACGGCCGGGTGGTCTGGCTACCGCTGCCAGGCCGTGAGCTGCCAGCGCCCCTGACCTGATGCCGGCGGCTGGCACAGCACAGGCGCCACATTGCCGATGCGAGCCCCATAGGGATGTCCCTGCGTGACGTTGCAGATCACCCGAAAAACGCCGGAGTGCGCCACCACCAGCGGGCATTCAAAGTGCGCCAGCAGCTCGTTGAGCACCGCCAGCACCCGACCCTGAAACGCCGCCCAGGACTCCCCTTGTTCCAGATCGTCAAAATAGGGCATGGGGTCCTGAATGGGCGTTTTCTCGAGCTCGCCCCAGCTGCGCTCTCGAAGCCCAGCATAAAGATGCAGTTCACTGTCGGGCAGGGCCAGCCGGGCAGTCTTGCGGGCGCGGAACATGGTGCTGACAGCGACATGCGACCACTGGCGTTGACCGAGCGTGGCGCTGACCTCACGCGCCTGGAACTCGCCGTACGCGGTGAGCGGTACATCCGGACTGCCGGCAATCAGGCCGGCGCGGTTATAGAAGGTTTCGCCATGGCGAAGAAAGACAAAGGGGCGCGGCAATAGCTCGCTCATTGAACATCCCGACACGTATTCGATCAGCAGACAATCCTGTCAGTGTAACCCCGGTCGCCGACAGGACGTTACTCCGACCTGACTGACAGAGAAAACCGGCAGTACAGAACGGGCCCCGAAGGGCCCGTCATCATTGCATTCTGGATCAGCGGTCTCAGCCGTGATGATCCCAGTTGCGATCAGCGGGTGCCGGCGGCACGAACTGGTACAGCCAGGTCTCGCTCAGCGTCTGATTGCCCCGGCGGAGATAGACCCGCAGCGTGACCGGATCGGTCTGCTCGCTTTTGGGGTACCAGTCAAACTGTGCACGCCACATCTGCAGCGGCCCGCCCAGCTTGGTAACCGACACGACCTGGGTTTCGCCGGTAGAAGCCGAAACCACAGCTTCCATATCGGCATCGGGGGGCATGTCATTAATGGGCGCACCGCGGAAATCGACGGCAAACCGGCGCGCCCAGGTTTCCGGCGAGTGTTCGCCCGGAATCCAGCCATCACGCACGGCGCCGATGCCGCTCCAGGTCTTGTCGACCTGACCGACCGACGGCTTGACCGGAGGACGCGGGCTCCAGTAAAGGTTATAGCTGTAACTCAGCTCCTGCCCCGCCTCGACCGGCTCGGCAGGCTGCCAGAAGGCGGCAATGTTATCGACCGTCTCCCCCATGGTCTGCAGCTCGATCAGCGTGATCGAGCCCTTGCCCCATTCGCTGGTCGGCTCGCACCACAGACTCGGACGAGCATGATAGTAATTGACCACGTCGCGATAGTGCTCGAAGTCATGATCGTCCTGAACCAGCCCGAAGCCACGCGGATTTTCATCCTCGAAGGTGTTGTACTGCAGCACATCCGGGTTATACAGCGGGCGGCAGATCCACTCGCCGTCACCGCTCCAGATCGAGAGACGATCGGAGTCATGCACCAGCGGCACGACCGTATCGCGACGCAGGCGCTGGCTCGTACCGGTCAGAAACATGCTGGTCATGGGCGAGATACCCAGACGCTCGATGCTCTTGCGCGGATAGACATTGGCGTCAACGCCCATCACGACCCGCTCGGACTGACAGTCGATATCAAACCTGTAGGCGCCCGTCGCGCTGGGGGAGTCCAGCAGCGCGTAGACCGTAAAGCGGGCGCGATTGGCCGGCGGCTGATCGAACCAGAAATGGGTAAAGACCGGAAACTCTTCCTGGCCCTCTTCTGCCGGCATGGCGGTATCGATGGCCAGACCGCGCGCCGACAGACCGAACTGGTTGTTCTTGTCGATGGCGCGGAAATAGCTGGCGCCCAGAAAGGAGACCACGTTGGCGAGCGCCGAGAAGTCGGGGCTTCGTGACACCCGCCAGCCGGCAAAGCCCAGATCGTGATTCTTGAGCTGGCCGACGTCGATCCCCGTGCCTTCATAGGTGAAAAGCTCGGGGCGAAAATGAATCTCGTAGGCCTTGCCATCCACCACGCTGTGCATGCGCACCGGCTGATTGAACTGCATGCCCACGTGAAAGAACTGGGCCTGAACGGCAGAATTGGCGCGATCAGACCACAGGGCGTGATTCTGATCGTATTGAATGGACTGATATTCAAGCGGATCGAGGTTATCAAGCGTCAGGGTATCGGGCAGCGTCTCGGTGGTATCCTGATACTCGGATCTGGCCATCTCGCGGGCGTGCGACTTGAGCCAGTCGAAGTCGAAATCGGTGCCCTTGTCATCCAGCGCGACGGCAATCCCTTCCCCCGGACCACGGTTATCATTGCCACTGGCACGGGCCAACAAGGATTTGGTCGACATGCCAAGCGCAGAAAGCGCCGCAGATGCCTTGAGTAGAGTTCTTCGATCCATGGACAACACTTTCCTTTTAAGACGATACGGCCCTGCCCGAGCCGAAATCCTGAGTTGAGTTGATACAGGGCCAGCGCATCATGAGGCTTTCGGAGGATACAAGGTTAACCAGTATCGACCATCGCATGCACTGGCGGTTCCTTTGCCCTTGCGTAAAACATGGTGACGCTGTGTCACTATTGCCCTTCCGTGCCTGCCTGCATTGCCTGTACGGGCACCGAAAATGCCATCATCCCATCAGCGATGATGGGCTGAAATATAGCCGTATCGGCCGATCGTTCCCATTACGTTTAACTTGAGAGCAGCCCTGATGGTGCGCCACCGCCGCGCTCATGCGAGCATCGATACTGTTATTGCGCGATCAGACGCGTCATGCTCCCTGCCAACGTTCAACCACGATCCGACAAAGCCATCACCACTGCAATTCCCTTTCACGACGGTAGCGCTTGATGAAACTGATCCACACCGCCGACTGGCATCTCGGCCAGCGCTTTCACGGCCAGTCGCGCCACAACGAGCACCGTCACTTTCTCGACTGGCTGCTGGAAACCCTCAGCGAGCGTGCCCCCGATGCTTTATTGATCGCCGGCGATGTCTTTGATGTCATCAATCCCACCATGGCGGCCCAGTCGCTGCTGTATGATTTTCTGATTGCAGCGCACGAACGTCTGCCGCAGCTGACCATCGTCATGATTGCCGGCAACCATGACAGCGGCGCGCGCATCGAACTGCCCGGCCCGCTGCTGCGCCGTCTCAACACCCACGCCCTGGGGCGCATTCTCTGGCATGACAGCGGTGACCCCGACGTGGATCGGCTTATTGTACCGCTGCCGGACAGCAGCGGTGCCGTTCGGGCCTGGTGTCTGGCCCTGCCCTTTCTGCGCCCGGCCGAGGTGACCGGCAGAGCGCGTGATACTGCTTCAACTGAAAGTGACAATGCTCCGGAAACGCCGGGCGACAGCTACGTGCGCGGTATGGTGCGCGTGCACGAGGCCCTGTTTGACGCCGGCCTTCAGAAACGCGAGCCGGGACAGGCGCTGATCGCCATGAGTCACGCCCATCTGCACGGTGCCAGCGTCTCCGAGCACAGCGAGCGTCCCATCGTGATCGGCGGTGAAGAGTCACTGTCGACATCGCTCTTTCCGGAAGAGATCGCCTACGTTGCCCTGGGCCATCTGCATAAACCCCAGCGCGTCGGCAGCGACCATATCCGCTACAGCGGCTCACCGCTGGCGATGGACTTCTCCGAGACGCACTACCCCCATCAGGTGCTTGAAGTCACCCTGGAAGGTGCGCATGTCTCGCAGATCACACCGCTGCCCATCCCCCGCGCCGTGGCCATGCACCGTGTCGGCCCCCTGCCGCTTGATGAGGTCCTGGAAATGCTGGCAAGCGACGAACTGCCCGAGGATATCCCGGACGCCCTGCCGCGCGAGCAGTGGCCCTGGCTGGACGTGCGCGTCATTCTGGACGCGCCCCGGGTGGATCTGCGACCTCTCATCGAGCAGGCGCTCAGAGGCAAGGCTGTACGTCTGGTCAGCATTACGACAAGCGTGGCCAGACCGGACAGCCCCCAGACGCCCCATGCGTCGCTGGACGCGCTGGGGCCGTCCGAGCTTTTCAGCCGCACCTGGAAGCGCGAATACGGCGATGCGCCGCCCGACGAGGTCATGCACGACGTTCAGTCTCTGCTGCAGGCGTTGCATGACGACGAATCGCCCGAGGACACCCCATGAGAATTCTGGCCCTTCGCCTTCACAACATCGCCTCCCTGAGCGGCCCGCACGTGATTGACTTCACCGAGCATCCGCTCGACAGCGCCGGGCTCTTTGCCATCACCGGCCCCACCGGGGCCGGCAA
Organism: Kushneria avicenniae; assembly: GCF_900112585.1. Lineage (GTDB taxonomy): Bacteria > Pseudomonadota > Gammaproteobacteria > Pseudomonadales > Halomonadaceae > Kushneria > Kushneria avicenniae. The sequence continues at coordinate 663,929 of NZ_FOLY01000001.1, forward strand.
GAGCACGCTGCTGGATGCCCTGTGTCTGGCGCTTTATGGCAGTACCCCGCGCCTTCGCACCGCACCCGGCCGGGACTCCGTGTCCCCCGATGTCGGCGAGGAGACCCTGACCACCGCCGACCCGCGCACCCTGCTGCGTCGGGGCGACAGCAGTGGCTATGCCGAAGTCGATTTTCGCGGCCGGGATGGCGCGCATTATCGGGCCTGCTGGCGGGTGCGGCGCGCCCGGAACAAGGCAGACGGCAAGCTTCAGGGCATCGAGCAGAGTCTTGTATCACTGCCGGACCAGCAGGTCATCACCTCGCAGAAACGGGAGTTTGATCGCCTGCTGCCGCAGTATCTGGGACTGAGTTTCGAGCAGTTCACCCGCGCGGTTCTGCTGGCGCAGAGCGAGTTCAGTACCTTTTTGAAGGCCGATGACAACCAGCGCAGCGAGCTGCTCGAAAAGCTCACCGACACCGAGGTCTATTCGCGCCTGTCCATTGCGGCCTTTCAGAAAACCAGAGCCGGCGAGCGCGACGTGGCCGAGCTCGAAGCACAGCTCGGCCATCAGACGCCGACCGAACCGGAGGCGCGTGCCCTGCTGGAACAGCGCGCGGCCGATACCCTTGCGCAGCTCAGGACGCTGCAGACACGCGAGCATGACCTCAAGCGCGAAAAGGCCTGGCTGGCCACCGATGAGCAGCTGGAATCTCACTGGCAGAGCGCCTGCCGTGCCCACGATGAGGCGCTGGCGAGCCGTCACGCCCAGGCCGGGCAACGACAGTGGCTGGCGCAGCTTGATGCGCTCGCCCCCGTACGCCATGTCTTCCAGCAGCATGAGGCGCTGACCACTGCGCTCAGCGATCTCGAAACGCGCCTGGGCAATACGCAGACCCGGCTTGACGTCGCTACTCGCCAGCACGATGAGACCGCCGAACAGCACAGGACGCAGCAACAGCAACTGGAAACCAGACGCCAGCACTACCGCCAGCAACAACCGCTGATGGCACAGTGCGCCCTCGACGAGCAGCGCCACCGCGATCTGGAGCAGCGTGCGCAAACGACCCGGCAACAGATCCAGCAGCAGCGTCAGACCCTGAACGACCAGCAACAGGCGCTGACCCGCTGTCAGCACAAGCAGGACAATCAGCGACAGTCGCTGGCGGCCGTGGATACCCGGCTGGCGCAGCTGACCGAAGGCGCCGACTCCTTTGCACAATGGCGCGAAACGACCCTTCAGCGGCTGGAGCAGTATCGCCGGAAACGCCAGGCGCTGGAGACGCTCGGCCATGCCCATGATCACTGGCACCGGCTGGATCAGCGCATGCAGTCGCTGGAGGCCCGTCAGACCACGGATCGTCAGACGCTTGAAAAGCTGAGAGAAGACGGCACCCGGGCACGGACAGCGCTGGATCATCAGGAAAAGACCCTGGCGCAGCTCGAACGCAGCATTGCCGGTCTGCGCGCGGCGCGCAGTGACAGCGTTCTGGACATGCGCGAAGGCCTTGAAGCCGGCAGCCCGTGCCCGGTCTGCGGCAGTACCGAGCATCCTTACACGCATCAGCCGCCTCCTCACCCCGCTCAGGCGATGCTGGAAGCCACCGAGCGTGAAGAGCAGCGCCAGCTTGATGAGGCCCGACAGGCGCGCGATGAGCTTGATCAGCGCTGTGCCGAGCTGCGCGGCCACTACGGTGAGCTCAATAGTCAGATCCACCAGCGCAGTGAGGAGATCGACACCCTGAGGGCGCAGCGACACGAGGCCCGCCAGCAATTCGATGCCTGCGCGCAGAGCGAGACACTGCTCGAACTCGCTCCCGAGGCGCGCAGCGACTGGCTCGAGAGCCGACAGACGCAGGTAGTAGATGACCATGATCGGGAAGCCGAACGTCTGGCCCGCTTCGACCGGGACCACGGCACTCGCGCCCCGGTTCAGGAGCAGCTCCACGCTCTGGAGGTCGAAGCTACCCGACTGGATGCCGGCGTCACACACACCCGGCAGCAGCTTCAGTCACTGGAAGAGGTCCACACACCGCTGGTCCGCGAGCGTGACGAGCTCTCCGAGGCGCTGACGATCCGGCTCGCGCCTTATCCGAGCGTTCAGGCCTGGCGCGAGGCCCTGGACCACGAGATCGATGCTCTTGAACAGCAGCTTGCGAGCATTCAAAAGCAGCTGGAGGCGAGTGAGGCGCAGTGCCGTCAGCACCATCAGACCCTTTTGCAGCTACAGCAGCAGCGCAGCGATCAGGCCCATACCCGCGAGCAGCTGGCAGAAGGCATGACGCAGTGGCGCGAGGCCCATCCCGATATCGACGATGACACCCTGGCGGCGCTGCTGGCCGTGGCGACCGAGCAGCATCAGGCGCTTTCGCGCGAGATGGCCGCCACGGATCAGCGCATTGATGAGACGCAGCTGCTGAGTCAGGAGCGATTGGAAGTGCTGATTCGCCATCGTCAGAACTACGGTGAGCATGCTGCATCAGCTGATGTGGATCTGCCGCGACAGGATGATACCCGCACCTTGAAAGCGTGGCGCGATGAGCGCCTGATGATGCTCTCCGACCAACAGTCACATCTCGAGGCCGATCTTGTACAGGCGCAGAGCGCGCGTGATGAGGCCGATCACGCCCTGCGCCATGATGACCACTGTCGCGAACGCGCCCGCGAGATCGAACAGACGCTGGAAGCTCGCCGACGTGAAGTGACGCGCTGGGGGCGCATTTCAGGACTGATCGGCGCCTCTGACGGCAAGAAATTCCGCCGTATCGCACAGGGCTGGAACCTGGAGCGTCTGATCGAGCATGCCAATATTCATCTTGAAAGCCTGGCGAGGCGCTATCGGCTGGCGCGCGGCGGCAGCGAGCTTGGGCTGCTGGTGATCGATACGGAAATGGGCGATGAGCGACGCTCGGTGCATTCGCTGTCGGGCGGGGAAACCTTTTTGATGTCGCTGGCACTGGCGCTGGCACTGGCCTCGATGGCGTCCAGCCAGCTGACCATCGAAACCCTGTTTATCGATGAAGGGTTCGGCAGTCTCGACCCGCAGTCGCTGTCACAGGTCATGGATGCCCTCGATGCGCTGCAGTCGCTGGGGCGTCGGGTCGGCGTCATTTCCCACGTTCAGGACATGCACGAGCGCATCCCCGTACAGTTCAGGGTGGCGCCCCGCGGCAACGGCCAGAGCGATATCAGCCTGAGCTGAGTCCGGTACCGGGCGTGATCCGCTCTAAAAAAAGGGCCTCCATGGAGGCCCTTTTCAATCGGCAGAAACCTGTATCAGTTGACAGGAACTTATAGCGCCAGCCAGGCGGCCAGCACCAGAATGGCCAGCATGCCCAGATACAGTGCTACCCGCACCATCGGCTTGAATTCGAGCGCCGGAATGCTGACCAGAGAAAGACGCGAGAATCGCAGCAGGCACCAGATCACGCCCAGTACCACCAGAATGACAATAAAAAATGGCAGACTGATGCCAATGAACAGTGCCTGCCACTGCGGCACCGTATTCGTGGCTGCAGGACTGAGCATCAAAAAGAGCGTGCCGCCCAGCGCAAAGAGACCGATATCAAAAGTGGTGCTCAAAAGACGCGTGCCGATGACCTTCAGCGAGCGCGTCAGCGGATTGTCGCGCATCAGGTCCCGCGCCATGAAGGCAATGACGGCAAAGAAAAGCGACACCAGACCCAGCGCGCTCCAGTAGGAAGAGAAGCCGACGCCCTCGGCCATGTCACTGCCGGTGGACACGCCGGTCATCGCGGCGCCGCTCCCGCCACCATTGAGCTGATGCTGCATCAGCCACTGAGCCAGGCCACCGATCAATATCCATAAAACAATGGTAAAAAAGAAATCGCCAATACCTTTTTTCTGCATGGCCAGAGGTCCTTTGATTGCGTTGGGCGTAGTGGGTTCAGGCTTCCCATGATGGCAAACAAACCATCACTTCGACAGCACTGTATGCCGGCCATGCCGGGATACAGTGCCTGCATGTCGCCTGCGGAGAAGGATGATGACAGGGCGCGCCACCCGGGGTCATGCTCGATCGTGCGCCGAAGACCCTGAAGCAGGCTTGAAAAATCGCCCTGCTCTCGTTGCGTTTCGCCATTTTTTGCCAGACTGGATCAGTACCCGACCATCACTGTCTTTTCTCCAACAACAGCGACATCGATTCACGACATCCTGCAAGGAACATGTCATGCGCGCTCTATTTTTGACCCCACTGCTGGTCTCCGTAGCCCTGCCGGCCATGGCCACCAATGAAAGCCCTGATGATGCGCCGGTCTACGGCCCGCGGCTGGAAGGATTTGACTACCCGTGGAAGCTGCATCGATTTGATCTGAACTCTCAGCAGCAGTCGCTGGAAATGATGTACATGGATGTGGCGCCACAGAATGAGGCCAACGGACGGACAGTTGTCCTGATGCACGGCAAGAACTTTTGCGCGGCAACCTGGGAGAGCACCATCAGAGCCCTGACGCAGCAGGGCTACCGTGTGATCGCTCCGGACCAGATCGGTTTTTGCAAATCCAGCAAACCGCGTCACTATCAGTACAGCCTCCACCAGCTGGCATCGAACACCCACGCTCTGCTCGAGCATCTTGATATCAACGATGCCACCATCATGGGCCACTCCATGGGCGGCATGCTGGCCACGCGCTATGCGCTGATGTATCCCGATGCGACCCACAACCTGGTGCTGGTGGATCCCATCGGCCTCGAGGACTGGAAGGCGAAAGGCGTACCGTGGCAGTCCGTCGATGACTGGTATGAAAGTGGCAAAAAGGCCAGCGCCGAGAAAATGCGCCAGTATCAGCAGGAGACCTATTATGCCGGCGAGTGGAAACCCGAATATTATCGCTGGGTCGAGATGCAGGCCGGTATGTATCGCGGCGAGGGTCGCGACATCAACGCCTGGAGTCAGGCGCTGACCTACGACATGGTCTTTACCCAGCCGGTGGTTTACGAATTTGACGACCTTGAAGTGCCTACCCTGCTGATGGTTGGCGATCACGACAACACGGCCGTTGGCAAGGGACTGGCCCCGGAAGAGGTCCAGAAGACACTGGGGCACTACGACGAGCTGGGCCCGGAGATTGCCGGTCGCATCCCACAGTCCACCTATATCCACTTCGAGGATCTGGGTCACTCACCGCAGGTTCAGGCCCCCGAGCGTTTCCATGATGCCCTGCTGGGGTGGCTGAATCAGCAACGTTAGTCCCTGCTGACCCACCGGAACGAGATAACGGTATATCTCAGAATGACAGGGTATTCTGTTCAGGCGCGGCACTCTCCTCAGGGCGTCGCGTTTCTGCCGTACGACGCGACGCGATGCGATCGGCCTGGCGCGTCGGCTCCGGCAGCTTGTAGCGGGTCAGACACTGCATGACCCAGTCGATTGAAGTCTCGAGCGAGACGCGATGACCGGTAGAGATGTAGAGCGGCTTGACGCGCTCGCGTGTGCGCAGCACGCCTCCGATGGTCTCATTGCGATGTGTCAGCGCCACCCAGTGACCACGCGAATCGGGCACCTCGTCATGCTGACCGCACAGGCGGCTCTTGCCCACACCGATGGCCGGCAGGTCCAGCCAGAGCCCGAGATGGGCAGCAATCCCCAGCCGACGCGGATGCGCAATCCCCATGCCGTCCACCATCAGAAGGTCGGGCATCACGCTCAGCTGCTCGAATGCCTCAAGTGCCGCTGGCAGCTCGCGAAAGCTCAAAAGCCCCGGAATATAAGGCATCTGTGTAGGCTTTCGGTGCAGCACTCGCTCCACGATCTCAAGCGAGGGCCAGCGCATGATGACAACCACGGCGCGCGTGGTTTCACCGCCCTCCTCGAAGCCGATATCCACTCCGGCAATGTGCTCGACGTCACCGATCTCGTCATGACGCACGACGCGCGGTGCCAGCGATTTCTGTAGCGCAATGGCAGTGTCCGGATCGACGGTCCATTCATGCAACGGCTGACGCTTTGATGTCATGTTTCCTCCTGGATGTCGCCTGAGCGTAGACAACGCCACTCGATGGATGCCAGTTCAACGGCTAATGACACAAAAAGGCCCCCTGCCATGGGCAGGGGGCCTTTCAACACTTCGATCATGACCGCGCGTTTACTGCATCAGCGCAGCGACAGGCGGATATCAGGACGCCTGCTGACGGTCATCGCGACGCGGGCGCTGCTCGCGGCCCTCGCCTTCCGGGCGACCGCTGTCCTTGCTGATCTCGAGCTGGCGGCCGCCAACGCGGGCACGCGCCATCTTGGCCAGCACGGTCTCGGGCAGGCTGGTGGGCAGCTCGACCAGGCTGTGGGTCTGGCGAATGTCGATACGACCGATACGTGCGCCTTCGATGCCGCCTTCGTTGGCCAGTGCACCAACCAGCTGTCCCGGCTTGATGTTGTCGCGATGGCCAACGGCCAGACGATAGCGGGTCATGCCTTCGGACGGGCCGCTGTCGCGGCGACGCGAGGCGCGACGTTCACCGCCACGCTCATTGCGATCACCACGCTCGGGACGCTCGTTGCGAGGACTGGACTTCGGCAGAGAGCGGATCGGCGGTTCACCGGCACGGGCAAGGCTTGCAAAGACGCAGGCCAGATCGACCGGGTCAACGCCCTCTTCCAGCAGCGATTCGACCATGGCACGCTGATGTTCATGGCCACGCTCGAGCATGGCTTCAACACGCGCCTTGAACTTCGCATCGCGATGCGCACGCATGGTCTTTTCGTCAGGCAGCTCCATGGTGTCGATCTTCTGACCGGTGGCCTGCTCGAGCCAGCGAACCTTGCGCACTTCACGGCCGCCAGCAAAGGTAATTGCCGTGCCTTCGCGACCGGCACGACCGGTGCGACCAATGCGGTGAATATAGGCTTCGGTGTCGTGGGGCATGTCAAAATTGATGACGTGCGTGATGCGCGGCACGTCGAGGCCACGAGCCGCCACGTCGGTAGCGACCAGCACGTCTACCTTGCCCTTTTTCAGGCGCTGAACGGTGCGTTCACGCAGGCTCTGATCCAGATCACCGGACAGGGCTGCGGCTGCAACGCCACGGGCGACCAGCTGATCAACCAGCGTGGTGCAGGAGGCACGGGTACGCACGAAGACGATCGCGGCATCGACCGGCTCGACTTCGATGATACGTGCCAGCGCTTCAATCTTGGCCGGGCCATCCACGCGGCATACGCGCTGCTGGATAGTGGTCGTTGCCGCACGCGCTTCGATCTGCACGGTGACCGGATCCACCAGGTAACGGCTGACGATGCGAGAGATTTCCGGCGGCAGCGTGGCCGAGAAGAACACGCGCTGGGCACCGGTCGGGGTGTCCTTGAGGACGCGCTTGACGTCATCAATGAAGCCCATGCGCAGCATTTCGTCCGCTTCGTCCAGCACCAGCGCATTCAGACCGGTCAGGCTCAGCGAGCCGCGATCTAGATGGTCGATGATGCGGCCCGGCGTACCCACCACGATCTGGCCGCCGCTTTTCAGGCCACGCATCTGCTCACGGTAGTCCTGCCCACCGCAAAGCGTGACCACTTCGAGACCCTTGATGTTCTGACCATAGCGGCTAAAGGCCACGGCCACCTGCTGGGCGAGTTCACGTGTCGGCGCGATGACCAGAACCTGGGGCTCGCGACGGTTGACGTCAAGTTTGGAGAGCAGCGGCAGCGCAAAGGCAGCCGTCTTGCCGGTACCGGTTTGCGCCTGACCCAAAAGGTCAGCGCCTTCCAGAAGCGATGGAATGGTCTGCGCCTGGATGGGAGACGGTGTTTCGTAGCCCAGAGATTGAAGAGATTCGAGAACAGCAGGCAGCAGCGCCATGTCACCGAAATTCGGCGAGGCAACGGAAGTAGAAGTCATGTCACACCTTATAAGCCGGTATCAAACCGACGGGGAAAATGTCTGGTCGGGAGGCAATCATCAAATGATGGACATATCGGATGGCTCCCTGACCGGTCGCACTCGTATCATCCCGATCTGCCCGCACGACAGGCGAGCAGATGACGATATCCGTGGCATGTGGCGACCGTTATTGCACCCGGGCAATACGTCATATGCGGCGACCGACAGATCATGGCAGTCACTGCCGTCATACGGGGCCCGGTGCTCCATCGATGCGTGGGCGCATTGGCGCCTTGGAGAATCGTCCCCTACGCAACGGCAGTCTCAATGGGGGCGAATCAGCAGAGATGGCAGGGTCTTCACAAGCGAGGTGGCAGCAATTTACCACAGCGCCGCAGGTTATGCACGCCGAAAGTCGAAGACGCAGCAGAGATGAGGGCGATCACGATAACGCCCCCACCTGTTATACGCTCAATATGTCAGGCGTCATGCTGCCAGATGCCCTTGCCTGTCAGGCGCTCGCGATCGTGGGGTCGCTCAAGGTCAAGCTCCGGCCCCAGCGGCACGATGCCATTGGGGTTGATGCTCGGATGACTGCCATAGTAGTGGCGCTTGATATGGCTCATGTTGACGGTATCCGCGATGCCGGGCCACTGATAGAGCTCGCGCAGATAGCTCGACAGGGCCGAATAATCCTCGATCCGATTCAGATTGCACTTGAAGTGGCTGTAATAGACGCTGTCAAAGCGCACCAGCGTGGTGAACAGTCGAATATCGGCCTCGGTCAGATATTCACCTGCCAGATATCGGCGCTCTTCCAGCAGAGCCTCCAGACGGTCGAGCATTTCAAAAAGCGCGGTGACATGCTTTTCGTACACCTTCTGCTCGGTGGCGAACCCGGCCTTGTAGACACCGTTGTTGACCCGATCATAGACCTCGTCATTGATGCGATCGATCTCCTCACGCAGCGGCGCCGGATAAAGATCCAGCTGATTGCCGGTCAGCTCGTCAAAGGCCGTATTGAAGATACGCATCAGATCGGCCGACTCGTTATTGACGATGCGCGATTTTTTCTTGTCCCACAGCACTGGTACGGTGACCCGTCCCGTGTAGTGCTCATCGGTCAGCGTATAAAGCTGATAGTGACGACGCACCCCGTTGACAGGATCGCCGCTCGAGCCTTCCTCCAGCTCGTAGGTCCATCCTTCTTTGAGCATGTACGGACTGGTCACCGACACGCCCATCAACCCGGACAACCCCTTCAGGCGACGCATGATCAGCACGCGATGTGCCCACGGGCAGGCCAGCGACACATAAAGATGAAAGCGATCGGGACCTGCGCTGACGCTGCTGCGACCGTCGGGGCCGGGCTCGCCATCGGGCGTCACCCAGTCGCGCAGTTTTGCTGACTCGCGAACAAACTCGCCGTCGTTACCTCTGGTGTCATACCAGCGGTCTACCCACTGTCCATCGACCAGTAATCCCATGGCAGTCTCCTTGCCCGGCGATCTCCCCGGGAATTCATGTTCGGGCCGTGAGAATAGCCGCTTCACTCGCGCTTTTCACAACAACCGCTCGTGGCAGGCCTCCGGTCTGACCTTCAGGCGCGCCACTCAAGGCGCAGTGCCTCGGCCATGGCCTGTACGGCAGGGCAAGCGCCCTCGACATCGTTGATGTACATGGAGAGCGGTACTTCTCGAATACCACCGGCCTGCAACGGCAGCGCCCTGAGCTGGCCGCTATCCAGCAGCGGCTGAACCCGCGTCTGAGAAACCCATGCAAAACCGAGTCCACGGGCCAGAATGTCCAGGCAGGTGGCCACATGAGATACCGTCCAGCGCTGCTCGGCCTTGAGCCAACCGCTGTCATTTTGCTCACGCAGGGCCGAATCCCGGGTCACAATCTGTCGGTGCTGGCGAAGATCGCGTAGATCCAGCGCCCTATCGAGCTGATGAAGCGCATGATCGGGATGCGCCACGGCAATAAAACGAATGGCGCCCATCAGCTCTCCCAGATAGCCCTGCACCGGCAGGCCGCTGATCAAAAGGTCTACACGATTATCCAACAGCATTTCCACGCCGCCGTTGAGCACGGTCTCGTAAAGCTGAACCCGGGTATGTGGATACTGGTTTGAAAAGCGGTCAAGGGCGTAGCACAACGTTTCAGGCGCCAGAATCTGATCGATGGCAATAGTGATTTCGGCCTCGAGACCGTTTGAGAGGCTATCCGCCACGGCCTCGATCGTATCGGCGCTTTCCAGCAACTGACGCGCCCGGCGCAGGAGCATCTCCCCTGCTTCGGTCAGGCGCAACTGTCGCCCGCCAGTGTCCAGTAGCTGTACCCCCAGCTGGGTTTCCAGCTTGTGCACGGCGTGATTGATACTGGACGGGCTTTTATGAATGGCTTCTGCCGCACGTGCAAAGCCGCCATGGTCGATCACCGCAGCCAGCATTTGCCATTGAACCAGCGTTACTCGCGACATGTTACATCCTGTTAACACTTGAAGGCATCGGCATATTTACTGCCGCTCATGCGATCAACTCTGCACTGAAATTTTCTTTCTGATCATGACTGAAGAGGCCTTGATCGGCACAGCACAAGCCTTTGCAGCCGTATCGCTGTCCTGGGACGGCATCACGGCAACGGCGCGAATCCTTCCTGCACCATCATAACAAAACAACACAATTCGCGTTTTACATGCCTTTCAAAAATCTCAAAACAACAACATTTATTACTATCATTTATTTAAAATACGAGCCTGCCTTTAATTCAATTAAATTGGATAAACAGCAGGATTTTTCAGTTAAAAAACACTGTTAATTTTTCATTCAAAAAAGGGTTTTGAAACTCAAAACTGTTTACTTATACAGTGCTACGCATCAGAAGTTAGTCGCTTCGGGAAAGCACTCGGCAAGACCAACGAATACGTCGCGGAGCGACAGCCATGCGGCCGCAGCCGAAAATGGCACGCCTCCAGCAGACACCATACTGATCCTGTAAAGAATTATTCCTGTACAAGGTTTTCACAGCGCCCTTCTAATAAATCGCCGTCAGACGTAGCGCCCTTTAACTTAAAATAAAGATGACCAATTATTGATATTCACACTAGGCATGTGCGAGACCTTGAGGTAAGGTAATCCAGCCTTTATTCCCTTTTATCTCTCTGTATACGGCGCTTATCAACATGTTGCGAATTTTTAGTTCGCTACCCCGCACGCACAGGCTTTTATTGTTACCGGTTACCGCCATGGTTGGCGTGTTGGGTGCGCATCAGCTCTATCAGAATACAAATACCTCGGCGACCACCGATGCAACTGTCGCCGACCTCCAGAAAGTCACACAGCCGGTGAGCCTTGCGCTTGCCGCTCCGCAGGAACAGGCCCGCGTTTTCAGCCAGCCGACGCATCTCGAGATTGCCGGCGCACTGGCTCTTGCCAGCCCGGCCGCTGACAGGCGCGCTCAATCCGGCGAGCTCAACGTCAGCCAGGCACTGGCCGTGGCCTCCAATCTTGCTGCCATCAATGCCGGCGCAGCGCTCAATGGCGGCAAAGGCGGTGATGAAAACGAAAGAGTCATTGCTCGCGCCGATCATGTGACCGGCATGGGCGATGGTATTGACGGTCATACGTCCTACGTTGATAACTTCAACGACGACGATACCGGAGACTTTGCCGACGACAGCCTTGATGGACAGTTCTCGCTGGGCAGTCAGGTCGAGGCCCGCGAAACCTATGTGCCGGAGTGGCAGACCTACAAGGTTCAGCAGGGCGATACCTTTGCCGAGCTTGCCGAGCACAGTCTGGGCATGGGATACAGTGAAGTCCTCGAGCTGCTGGATGATGCACCCGACAGGAAGGCTCTGACCAATCTTCGGGTTGGCAATGAACTGGATTACAAGGTCGACCAGGACGGACATCTGCTGGCACTGCGCGTCATGAAAAACACGCGCAGCGGCTATCTTTTCGAGCGTGACAGCACGGACGAGCGCTTTGCCATCAATGACATCGAGCGTACCGGCGAGGCCACGCAGCGACTGTTCGCCGGCACCGTCAACGGCAGCTTTGGCTCTTCGGCGCGCGCCACCGGCCTGTCCAGCGGCGAAGTCGCCGAGCTGATTTCGGTACTGGGCAAGAAGGTCAACTTCAACCGTTCGGCGCGCGATGGCGACAGGTTTCAGGTGCTGATCGAATCGGACGTGATTGACGGCAAGCCCTACGATTCCCGCATTCTGGCCGCTCACTATGAAGGCAAGGACGATCTGACCGTGGTACGTCACGACGGCGATTACTATACGCCCGACGGCCATGGACTGGACCCGGCCTTCAATCGCTATCCCTTCAAGGGGCACTATCGGATCAGCTCGCCGTTCAACCTCAAGCGTCATCATCCGATCACGGGCCGCATTTCGCCCCACAAGGGCACCGATTTTGCGATGCCGGTGGGCTCAACGGTGCGCGCTCCTGCAGACGGCCGTGTCACCAAGGTGGTCAATCACCCGCTGGCCGGTAAATATATTGTCATTACCCATGACAATGGCTACCAGACCCGCTATCTCCACCTTTCGAAGCCTGAGGTCAAGCCCGGTCAGCGAGTGAAGATGGGGCAGGAAATTGCCAAGTCCGGCAATACCGGTCGCAGTACCGGTGCGCATCTTCATTATGAGATCATCGCCAACGGGTCTCAGGTCAACGCCATGCGCGTCAAATTACCGGGTGGGCGCGCCCTGAGCGGTCAGGAGCTGGCAAGCTTCAAGACCGAATCAAAGGAGCTTCTGGCCAAGCTTGAAACCGCCGACAACACGCGCGCCGTGGCTCAGGTTCGTCATGACAGGAAGGACAAGGATGACGAGTCCTGATGACGTCATGACCGTTGGATGATCCATGGATTAAAAACGCCCCTTGAAGGGGCGTTTTTTTGTTGCCGTGTCGGTTCGTCTTGCCGGATGCGACAGATCAGCCATCTGACCCTGTCATCTGCGGATTGGGCGCGTGCGGAAAGCCACCCGTCGCGTGAGGAACGTTGAGTCGATCATTGAAACCACCGCCCAGCGCCTGTACCAGTTGAATCGAGGTATCCACCAGCTGGCTGTTCAGACTGACCAGCGACTGCTGGGCGGTGAGCAGCTGCTGCTGGGTGCTCAGCACCTGCAGATAGTTGGTAATTCCCGCCTGAAACCGCTCGAGCGCCAGATCAAAGGCCTGCTGGGCATTGTCACGCGAGCGCTCCAGCGACTGGCGCTGGCGCTCCAGTGACTGTACGGCGGTGATGGTATCGGCCACGGTACCCAGTGCCGAAATGACAGTCTGATTGTACTGTGCCACGGCCAGATCGTAATCCGCCTCGGTGCTGTCCAGATTGGCCCGCAGACGCCCCCCCTCAAAAATCGGCAGCGACAGGGCCGGCGAGACACTCCAGCTTTTGGCAGATTCCGAGAAGAAGTAGCTGCCCAGCCGCGAACTGAAACCGGCCATCGCGCTCAGATTGAGATCGGGATAGAACTGCGCCTTGTCTGCCTTGATCTGCTGGGTCTGCGACTCTACCCGCCAGCGTGCCGCCACGACATCCGGACGCCGGCCGATCAGCTCGGCCGGCACGACCGAAGGCAGCGACAGCAGTGCCGGAGACAGCGGCTGGGGGCGCTCGATATCGAAACCGCGATCGGGGCCCTTGCCCAGCAGCACCCCCAGCGAGATCCGATCACTGCGAACGGCCTGCTCGGCCGACTCCAGAGACTGTCGAGCACTATCAACGCTTGAGCGCGACTGCAGCCGGACCGATTGATCGCTCAATCCGGCCTGCTGAAGCTGCTGGTTGGTCTGGTCAATGGTCTTTGCCCGCTCAAGCTCCTGACGAGCGATGTCCAGCAGTGCGTAGTCCCCCGCCAGCTGAACATAGGCTCGTGCCACGTTGACCGACAGCGTCAGCGCCGCTTCATGCAGATCGATTTCGGTAGCCCGGGCCTCGCCCAGCGCTGCCGACCACGCAGCACGACGCCCGCCCCAGAGATCGACGTCATAGCTGAAGTTCGAAGAAAGCCCCCGGGTCGTGCTGTAGATGTTGCCCTGCCCCTGAGGATCGTCAACTTCCGATACCCGCGAACGGGAAATCTGCGCGGAACCATCGACGGTCGGCAGACGTTCGGCACCCGCCTGACCCACAGCGGCATTGGCCGAACGCAGGCGTGCCTGGGCCACATCCATATCGGGAGAGTCTGCCAGTGCCTCCTGAATCAGGGCCTCAAGATGTGGATCGCCCAGCGCATTCCACCACTGACGATCGGGCCAGTTGGCCCAAGAGATAGTGACATCGCCCACGGCCTGCAGCGCCGACAGCTGATTGAGCGATACCATCTCGCCTTCGGGCTCGATCCCGTCATAGCTGGCGCAGCCACCGATCATGGCGACCAGCAGAAGTCCTGCTGCAGCAGGGTATATGCCATGTCCCGAGCGGCCCCGCTGCCTGTTATCCATTTTCATGCCACTTCCATGTCCTTGTCCGACGCTCACTCATCGCTGGGATCGGTCACCACCTGCGACAGAGGACCTTCTGTATAGCCCCCTGAGGTTTTGTCTGCTGCATCATTATCGTCGCCGTTGATCATGGCATCGAGCGTATCGATGGGCGAAGTGACAAGATTCTCCATCACTTCGCCCGCAATCTGCGTGACAACGCTTGTCATGTCCACGCTGCTGCCCTTGACCGACGCCTCAATGGGAATATCGAGATTAATGACACCGTCACCGCTTTGCAGCAGGCCAACCAGTCGCCTCAACGGCATGGAGGCATCGCTGTCGACGGGCGCTTCGGAGAGCGCCAGCTGCTTGAGCACGATATGGTTCTTTGCCGTGACCTGCCCGCCATCGAGCTGATAGTGCAGATCCAGATCGGCGATACCGCTGCGAATGCGATAGCCGCCAAAGCGCTGCACGTATGGCGCAAAGCGCTCCAGCGGCAACCGCTTGCTGGTCAGGGTCATCTCGCCTGCCAGCGAACCACCCGCGCTGAAGCTTCCTTCGATGGCCACCGGCGTATCGTCGCTCTCAAGGCCCTTGAAGCGAAACTTTGCCGGCGCGGATGATCGGGTATCAAAGGCATCCATCCGACCTTCAAGCGATCGAATGTCCAACTGGACCACCGGCGACATCTGATGATCCTCGAATCGGAAAGTGCCATTATTGATGCGCAGGCTGCCCAGCGCCAGGTTTGGTGTCTGACCGCTGTTCGATTGGGCCGATGATGTTTTATCGGAGGAAGACCCCGTCTGCGACTGATCCTGATTGTCCGTCCGCGAGGTCAGATTGAAATGACCCTGATCATCAAGGAGCACCAGAAAATCGGGCGCATCGAGATCAAGACGCGCCACCCGCAGGTGATGGCTTCCCTGGACGTCCATACCACTCAGGTCTGCCTTGCCAATGCCGAAAACGTGCTGCCCCTGGTGGTCGATAACACTGACGTCGTTAACGCCGAGGTCGCCCTGCCACAGCAGACCGTTATCGGTCGCGCGGCCAAAGGCAAGCCGCCCCTGCCCCTGAAGCACACCGCGCTCGATCTTGAGGTGCTGCATGTCGGCAAGCCAAGGATTGAGCAGCGTCAGAGCCAGCTGATCTCCCTTGACCTTCAGATCACCGGTCAGGGGCTCGGGGCTGAAGTCACCTGTCGCTGCAAGCCGCCCCTGCCCCAGACGAGCACTGGCGCTGCCGTGCATGGGCGCATCCTGCATGCTGTCGAAATCTGCAAGCGACAGCGTCATGTCCTGAAACGATAGCGTCCTCTGCGATGATGCGCGTTGATCCACCCAGTCGAGCTGTCCCCCGGTCACATCGATGTGATCGATCACGACCCTGGTGCTGTCGTCATTCCCGGTATCGCTGCTCCCCAGCCCGGACAGATTGAGATCACCCGAGGCTTTTGTTACCACACGCAGGTGTACGCCTTTCAATGCTACCTTTCTGATAGACACGCCCGAACGCCAGAGCGATGACCAGTGAAGCGAGGCGTGACCGCGCGCCACGGTCAGGAGTCGATGGTCGGGCGCCCCCAGCGTCAGTCCCTGAAGCGACACCGTCGCCGTCAGCGGATTGACGGTGACATGCTCAATGGTGACCGGTCTGTCCAGGGCGCTTTCAAGCGAGCGTGTGGCATAGGCGGTCGCGCCCCATGTACACAGCAGCCAGACCAGTAGTCCGGCAATGACGGCGGCGCCTGCGCCGATAAGCCAGCGATTGCGATGTGCGAGGGCCAAGTGCCTTGCTCCTGCGTCGTTGTCGGATGCCTACCATGTCCGGCGCAGGGTCTGTCCGAAAGCGCCCGCGCCATCAGGCAGAAGCAGGATAACACGGGTACCGACCGCCATTTTGACCGGCTAGGCCTTTCAGCGACACCGGAGCACCGGTATTGAGAAGAATAAGACCTGCTTAATCAAAAGTTGTCAGCCACTGCATTTTTTTGTATCAACCTGGACTAACATTACTGATATATATCCTGTACAGGGTTCAGCCAGGAGTCATTGACGTCATGATCAGTCTGCTATGGATAGCATGTATGGCCACCGCGCTGGGGGGCTACGGACTGTGGCGAGGGTTTTCGCGCGATATCTGCCTGTCCGTGGTGCTGATCGCGCTGGGCGTGGCGGCTGCAGCGCTGATCATTATCAGCAGTGTGGCCAGTCTTGTCGTCGCGGGTGCCGTCGTCACCATTAGTCTGGGGGTCTGCCTGCGCGAAGGCCAGCGCCAGACTCCTTCTGCTCGACAGGGCCGGGCAAAACGTCCCCGCTCTCATCAGCCCCGAGCGGCGCTTGCCGCCCTGTGGCAGGGGAATGTTCGGGCGCGTCGTGCGCCGCGTCAGGGCGCTACCCCCCGGAAACGTTCGCGCCAGACCCAGTGACTCCTTTTTAAGCATGCAGCGACCCCGCCTCGGACATCGTCTGGCCACCGCGCCGGGCGATGTCATCAATGTCTTTCGCTATACCCACCGAGCCCTGAAGCTGGTCTGGCAGACATCACGCGTGATGATGCTGGGTCTGGCACTGGCCACGCTGGTGGCCGGCGTGCTGCCGGCCGTCGCCGCCTGGGTCGGTCAGCTGATTGTCGATGGCGTGGTGGCCGCTGCCGAACGTTACACCGACACCACCGACACGCTCGACATGCTCGCACCGGTGCTGTGGCTGGTCGCCCTTGAAGGCATGATCATTGCAATGATCGCGCTGGCCCAGCGCCTGCTGGAGGCGCAACAGTCGTTGCTGCGGGCCCGACTGGGTCAGAAGGTCAACATGATGATCCTCGACAAGGCCGGGCAACTGTCGCTGCCACAGTTCGAGGACTCGGAAATCTATGATCAGCTCACCCGCGCCCGGCGTGAAGCTTCGACCCGACCGCTGTCGCTGGTCAACCGAACCTTCACGCTCTCGCAGAATCTGATCTCGCTGGCAAGCTTCGCTGTGCTGCTGGTGCAGTTCTCTCCCTGGGCACTGGTCATCATTGCCCTGGGCGCCCTGCCGGTATTTTTTTCCGAGGCGCGCTTTTCCGGCGAGGCGTTTCGTCTGTTTCGCTGGCGCTCACCGCAGATGCGCGAGCAACGCTATCTGGAAACGCTGCTGGCCCGCGAGGACAGCATCCGCGAGGTCAAGCTCTTCGGTCTCGAACCGCTGCTGCGCCAGCGCTACCGCGCCATTTTTGAACGCCTCTACGACGAGGAGCGTCGCCTCACTCTGCGCCGGACCCTGTGGGGATTTCTGCTCGGACTGCTGGGCACCCTGACCTTTTATGCCGCCTATGGCTGGGTGGTACTGGAAACGGTCATCGGCGCGCTGACGCTGGGCCAGATGACCATGTACCTGATGGTGTTCAAGCAGAGCCAGGGAGCGCTGTCGGCCGGCCTTGCTGCCATCAGCGGCATGTACGAGGACAATCTTTATCTGTCCAATCTCTATGAATTTCTCGAGCTGCCCATTGAGGCCGAGCGTGGCACGCTTGCCAAAGGCGCCATGCCCGGCGATGGCCTGCGCTTTGAAAACGTTCATTTCGCCTACCCCGGCGGCGTCACGGCGCTGCATGATATCTCGCTGCATCTGCGCCCCGGCGAGAGCCTGGCGCTGGTGGGAGAAAACGGTTCCGGCAAGACCACCCTGATCAAACTGCTGACCCGTCTCTACCAGCCCGACAGCGGACGCATCCTGCTGGACGGCAGCGACCTGCGCGACTGGCAGCTCACCGCCCTGCGACGTCGAATCGGTGTCATCTTTCAGGACTTCGTGCACTACCAGTTTCCGGCCGGCGAGAATCTCGGCGTAGGCAATATCGACGCTTTTGATGATGAAGAGCGCTGGCGCGAGGCGGCCCATCGCGGACTGGCCAATGCCTTCATCGAGCAGCTGCCGCAGGGCTATCGCACCCAGCTGGGCCGCTGGTTCAGGAATGGTCAGGAGCTGTCCGGTGGGCAATGGCAGCGCATCGCCCTCTCCCGCGCCTGGATGCGTGAAGAGGCCGACATCCTGGTGCTTGATGAACCCACCGCGGCCATGGACGCCGCCGCGGAGGCCGCGGTGTTCGAGCGCTTTCGCCAATACAGCCGTGACCGAACCGCCATTGTGATCTCGCACCGGTTTTCAACCGTACGCAGCGCTGATGTGATCGTGGTCATGGAGCACGGCCATATCATCGAACGCGGCAGCCATGACGACCTTCTGGCCGCCAATGGCCGCTATGCAACGCTTTTCCGGCTACAGGCCGAAGGCTATCGCTGACCTTTCCTGCCCCATTCCCCGGCCTCCTGGGCAAAAGTCGTAAAGACAGCCCTGCAATGGCGCCATAAAGTTTGTGACAACGTTGTCACAACTGATGGACGGCTGATCGTTTCGCCTGCAGCCCGGAGAGACTGGCTTGAGACATTTTCTCGGTATTTCACTGACGCGCGCCTACCTGCAAAGCTCCTTCAGCCTGCTGCTGTTTTTCGCCTCCTGGGGCATCTGGTGGTCGTTTTTCCAGATCTGGCTGACCAGCGACACCAACGGTCTAGGGCTGGATGGCACCTCGGTCGGCATTGTTTATGCGGCCAACTCGCTGGCCACGCTCTTTTTCATGATTGCCTATGGCACCCTGCAGGACCGTCTGGGAACCCGGCGCCATCTGGCAATTCTGGCGGCTGGCGCAGCGTCTCTGGTGGGGCCGTTCATGATCTGGGTCTATCGTCCGCTGCTGGAGGACAGCTTTGCCCTGGGCGTAACGGTGGGCGCCGTGTTTCTCTCGGCAGGCTTTCTGGCTGCCTTTGCGCTGTTTGAGGCCATTGCTGAGCGCATCAGCCGGCGCAGCGGTTTTGAATACGGTCAGGCGCGGATGTGGGGCTCGGCCGGTTACGCCATTGTGGCGCTGCTGGCAGGCTTTCTGTTCACACTCGATGCACGCCTGATCTTCTGGATGGGCTCGCTGTTCGGTGTCGCCCTGCTATTGATGCTGTTGATCTGGAAAGCACCGGTCGAGGCCACCTCTCCCACCGAACACGAGCAGCAGGTGCCCTCGCTGCGCGACATGATCGATGTCTTCAGGATTGGTGCACTATGGAAGCTGATCGCTTTCGTCTTCTTTTCCTGGACCTTCTATACCGTCTATGACCAGCAGATGTTTCCGGAATTCTATACCCGACTGTTCGACTCCCCGGCGCGCGGACAGCAGTTCTACGGCATGCTCAATTCGGCCCAGGTCTTTCTGGAAGCGGCCATGATGGGGCTGGTCCCCCTGCTCATGCATCGTATCGGCGTGCGCAATACCATCCTGCTGGGTGCGATGGTCATGTTCCTGCGTATTCTGGGCAGTGCAGTATTTGACGACCCCATGCTTGTCTCGCTGGTCAAAATGTTCCACGCCATTGAGGTCCCGCTGTTCGTGCTTGCGATCTTTCGCTACTTTACCCTGCACTTCAATCCGGCGCTGTCGGCCACGCTTTATCTGGTCGGCTTTCAGATCTCGGCGCAGGGCGGCAACATCGTTTTATCGCCACTTCTGGGCATGCTGCGCGACAGTGTCGGATATCAGACCACCTTCTCCATCATCAGCGCCATTGTGCTCATCGCCGGCCTCTATGCGTTTTTCGTGCTTAAAAGGGATCACGAGGATGTCTACGGCGAGCTCTCCATGAGCGAGGACACGGCAGCGTAGCCGGCCTGAAAAGGTGAGAGACGCGAACTTCAGGAACATCACCATGGTGTCGATCAAGGACGTGGCACGTCACGCCGAGACCTCCTTCAAGACCGTCTCGCGGGTCATCAACGGCGATCAGCGGGTCCACCCGGCAACCCGTGAGCGGGTGAGCGAGGCGATCCGGGCACTGGGGTATCGCCCCCATAGCGGGGCGCGCATGATGCGCAGTAACCAGTCGCGCATCATCGGCTTTCTTTCCGATCGCGTGACCACCCAGCCCCACTCGGGCGATATCCTGCGCGGCGCCCAGCAGATGGCCGACGCCCATGGACGGTTGTTGATGCTGTTCAATATCGATGCCGATGCCGGCGACGATCACCGCAGGCGCGCTTTCGAGCTTTTGATGGAGCAGCGTGTTGACGGTCTGATCTACGCCTGCGACTACCACCGCGATGTTGAGCTGCCCACCGAGATGCAGCAGCTGCCCTCGCTGCTGGTCAACGGTTTCAGCACCGCCATGGCGCTCCCCGCTCTGGTGCCCGATGAGCGCCTCGCCGCGCAGCAGGCCACCCGTCTGCTGTTGGCCGAGGGGCATCGACGCCTCGCCTTTCTGGCCCCCAACTCCCGTTCGATAGCCACACCGCTGCGGACAGCCGGATTTCATGATGCTCTGCTTGAGGCCGGCATCGCGCCTGAATCAATGCCGGTCGTTACGGCCTGTGAAGGGGTGCCGGGCGGAGAAGAAACCTATCAGGTCGAATCGGTGCTGGCGCAGCTGATGCGTGACGACACGCCGCCCACGGCGATTCTCTGTGGTCAGGATCGCATCGCGCTGCAGCTCTATCTGGCCCTGGCACGGCGCGGCCTGCACCCCGGACGGGATCTGGCGGTGGTCAGCTTCGATGACCAGCAGCCCATTTCAGGCGCGCTGACGCCGTCATTGACCACCATGGCCCTGCCGCATTTCGAGATGGGGCGTCAGGCCATGAAGCGGCTGCTGGACGGCGATGCGCGCTGCGAAACAGTGACCGTGCCCTTTTCAACGGTGCTGGGGCAGTCGCATCGACACGAATGAGCCCTCTATGGCGAATGCCCCGTAACCCTGCATTGATCCACCCTGACAGGATGACAACATGACCGGCGCCCCCCCTCTGGAAGCCCTGACACAACGACCGCTGCGCCACTTCACCCCGCCACAGGGCTGGATGAACGACCCCAACGGACTGGTGTATCACGACGGCGAGTATCATCTGTTCTACCAGTATCATCCCGATAATCTCGTCTGGGGACCGATGCACTGGGGCCATGCGGTCAGTCGCGATCTATACCACTGGCAGCATCTGCCAATCGCCCTGACGCCGGACGAAGACGGCATGTGCTTTTCAGGCAGCGCCGTGGTGGATGGTCATGGCGTGAGCGGTCTGTTCGACGGTGGCGAAGGCCTCGTGGCCTTCTACACCGCTCATCGCTTTATCGGCGACGATGAGGCCCACTACGAACAGGAACAGCATCTTGCCTGGAGCCGCGACAACGGCCGCAGCTGGCACAAATATGTCGGCAACCCGATCATCGCCGCACCGGGGTTTCGCGACTTTCGCGACCCGAAGGTGATCTACCACGAACAGAGCGGCCGATGGGTCATGGCGCTGGCCTGCGGTCAGCATATCCGTTTTTATACCGCCGACAATCTGCTCGACTGGCAACTGGCAAGCGAGTTCGGCCACGATCAGGGGTGTCATACCAATGGCCCCTGGGAGTGTCCCGATCTGTTCGAACTGCCCGTTGAAGGCAGTAGTCACGGCGCCAGCCGATGGGTGCTGGTGGTGGGCGTGGGCATCGACCACGACGGACCGCAGGACAGCATGGGCTCTTTCACCCAGTATTTTATCGGGCACTTCGACGGCGAGCGCTTTCACAACGACAACCCCGATGAGCCGCTGTTACTGATGGATCAGGGCCGCGATTTTTACGCCGTGCAGAGCTTCTCGGATGTGCCCGACCGACGACTGGCGATCGCCTGGCTCAACAACTGGCAGTACGCCGGTCATACGCCCGAGGCGGGCTGGCGCGGTGCCATGACCCTGCCCCGCGAACTGTATCTGGCCGCCACTGACCACGGGATACGCCTGCATCAGCGCTTTGTGCCCGAGCTGGCCCGATCGGTCTCACCGCTTGAGGTGGCACCGTTTGATGCGCCGCTGAAGGAAGGTCATCACCTGCTGGCCACGCCCGGCGCTGATCTGGTACGCGGGGCGCTGACGCTGGAACCGGCCGCTGGCAGCCGGCTGGTACTGTCACTGCAGCAGGGCACGCAGCAGCAGTTGATCCTCTGTGCCGGTGATGACACCACCGAAGTCGCCTACCGCCGTGAGGGACACAGCGGCGTGACGCGCGTTGATCAGCACTTTCCTGGCGAGCGGCGCGCCGGTGAGCTGGATGGCCGGCAGATTCGTATCCAGTGGTGGGTCGATCACGGCAGCGTCGAGATGCTGATCCACGGCAGGACGCGTCAGCTCTCGATCACGCTGGCAGGCTTTTTGCTGCCGCATCGCTATCCCGTGACGCTATCAGTGCAGTCCGGCAGCGTGCACCTGATTGATATCAGCCTTGATGCCGGCTGACCATGACACCGACTCGGCGGCTTTATCGCGGCGCGCGTGCTGCGCCTCGACGCATGAGGCCGCACCTGCCAACGAATGCATTGGCCGGGGGCCCCATGCGGGGCCCCTTTGACGTGGGGATGTCTGCTTTTTGATCTGGAACAGATGCCACGTCACCGAATCCCTTAAGATGAGGTATCAGAGGGCATCGAATCGATGCGCGGCTCATATCTGCCGGGATGGCGTAAAAGGAGTGTCAGCATGAAAGCAACCGCCAGCGAACGCTGTCAGTTAAAGGGATGGGAATCGCGGCTCATGAGCGCCGAGGCAGCCGCCGAACTGATCCAGGACGGCATGGTTGTCGGCATGAGCGGCTTTACCCGCGCCGGTGAAGCCAAGGAGGTGCCGCTGGCGCTGGCGCGTCGTGCCCGGCAGAACCCGATGAAAATCAGCCTGATGACCGGCGCTTCACTGGGCAACGATATCGACCGCCACCTGACCGAGGCCGGCGTGCTGGCCCGACGCATGCCCTTCCAGGTCGATGCCACGCTGCGCGCGGCCATCAATCGCGGTGAGGTGATGTTCATCGATCAGCACCTGTCGGAGACCGTCGAGCAGCTTCGCAACAAACAGCTTGGCCATCTCGATGTCGCCATCATCGAGGCCTGTGCGATTACCGAAGACGGCGGCATTGTGCCCACCGCCTCGGTGGGCAACTCGGCAAGCTTTGCCATTCTGGCCGACAAAGTGATCATTGAACTCAATCTCTCTACGCCCGAGGCGTTGATCGGCCTGCATGACATCTATATCCCGCAGATGCGCCCGGCCCGCCAGCCCATTCCGGTGGTAGATGCCAGTACCCGCATCGGCCAGAATCACATTCCCATCGATCCGGCCAAAATTGCCGCGATTGTGTTGACCGACGGTCAGGACAGTCCCTCCACGGTAGACATCCCCAATGAAGACACCCAGCGTATTGCTCGGCATCTGATCGGTTTTTTCGAGCATGAAATTGAAGCGGGTCGACTGCCGCCGTCGCTGATGCCCCTTCAGGCCGGCATCGGCACCATGGCCAATGCCGTGCTCAACGGACTGATGGACGGGCCGTTCGAGAATCTCACCATGTACTCGGAAGTGCTGCAGGACAGCACTTTCAACCTGCTCGACAGCGGCAAGATGACCTTTGCCTCAGGCAGCTCGATTACCCTGTCGAAAGAATGCGGCCAACGAATCTGGCCGCATCTGGCCGACTATCGCGACCGTATCGTGCTGCGTCCGCAGGAGATGTCCAATCACCCGGGCATCGTACGACGGCTGGGCATCATTGCCATCAATACCGCACTTGAGGCCGACATCTACGGTAACGTGAATTCGACCCACGTCAACGCCACAAAAATGATGAATGGCATCGGCGGCTCGGGCGATTTCGCCCGTAACGGTCACCTGTCGATTTTCATCACCAGATCAACCGCCAAAAACGGATCGCTTTCAAGCTTCGTGCCCTTTGCAAGCCACGTGGACCACTGCGAGCACGATGTCGATATTCTGGTCTCCGAACATGGTCTGGCCGACCTGCGTGGACTGGCACCGCGGGAACGCGCCAGGGTCATTATCGAGCAGTGCGCCGATCCCTTGTATCGACCGGCGCTGCGCGACTATTTCCTGGAGGCGTGCCAGCGCGGCGGCCATACCCCGCACTGTCTGGAAAAGGCGCTCTCCTGGCATCTGGCGGCCGAGCAGAAAGGCTCGATGCTTGAATTCACCGCGCGCACCTGAGCCTTCCTGCAATCCCGACTCTGGCATCACCCGCGACGCCAGGGCCTGAACCACCCAAGCCCCGCCGTCGTCTCACCGCGGGGCTTGTACTCACAGCCCAGCCAGCCCTCAAAACCTGCACGGTCGAGCTGCTCAAAAAGCCAGCAATAGTTGATCTCGCCGGTGTCGGGCTCGTGACGCTCGGGCACACCTGCGATCTGAATATGGCCGACACCTTCTCGGTATCCGCGGAAGATTTCCCAGAGATCACCGTCCATGATCTGGGTGTGATAGAAGTCCATCTGCACTCGAACGTTGGGCTCTCCCAGCGTCTCGATGATCTCATGAGCCTCATGCTGGTGATTGATAAAATAGCCCGGCATGTCACGGCTGTTGATCGGCTCAAGCAGCAGCGTGATGCCTTCGTCGGCCAGACGATGCGCGGCAAAACGAATATTATTCAGATAGGTGTTGTGCATGGCGGCAATATCTGCGCCCTCACTGGCCACTCCTGCCATGGCATGCAGTCTCGAGCAATTCAGCGTTCGGGCATAGCGAATCGCTGTCTCGACACTGTCACGAAACTCCTGCTCACGCCCCGGGAGTGCTGCCAGCCCCCGCTCGCCGGCCGCCCAGTCGCCGGCCGGCAGATTGAACAGCACCTGTTTCAGGTCATGGCGCTTGAGCTCGCGGGCAATGTCTTCGGCCTCAAAGGCGTAGGGGAAGAGATACTCGACCGCTTCAAACCCCTGCCCTGCGGCCTGTTCAAAGCGCTGCATGAAGTCGACTTCGTTGAACATTGTGGTGAGGTTGGCAGCAAAACGCGGCATGAGCGCTCCTTCTGGAAAAGGGATTACAACTGATAAACAGGCCCCGGTACCCACGGACACCGGGGACGAGACCACTACCAGCGCGCACCGAACTGCTGGCGAAGGCCATCGATCTGCTGTTCGTTCAGGATATTAATCTGCTGATCCTTGAGCAGCAGAAACAGACGTGCGGTCTCTTCGAGCTCCTCGATGGCATTGCGCGCCGCTTCCAGGCTCTTGCCGGCCACGACCGGACCGTGATTGGCCAGCAGCACGGCGCTGTAATCGGGGGCGTATCTGCGTACCGCCTCGCCCATCGCCGGATCACCGGGCTGGAAATACGGCAACAGTGGAAGACGCCCCACCCGCATCACGAAATAGGGCGTGATCGGCGGAATGCACGAGCGCTCATCCAACCCCTGCAGACAGGAGATGGCCGAGGCGTAGGTCGAATGCAGGTGAATGACGCCACCGGCCTCTTCGCGCGATTCGTAGAAGGCGCGATGAAGAAATGACTCCTTGGTCGGCGGCTTGCCAGAGAGCAGATTGCCGTTCCAGTCGAGCATCGAGATCTCGGCCGGATCCAGCGCGCCCAGGCTGGCATTGGTGGGCGTCATCAGCCAGCCGCCTGCGCATTTGGCACTGATATTGCCGGACGTCCCGGGCGCCATGCCGAGCTGTCGAAAGGCGCGCCCGATCTCGCTGATCTCCTCGCGCAGGCGATTTTCTTCGCCATGGGTATTGATGTGGCTCATGGCATTGTCTCCCAGGCTTTGGTCATGAAATCCTCGCTCCCGAAATTACCGGACTTGAGCGCCAGCGCCAGGCGCTCGCCGGTACCCAGTGTCACCGTCCAGGGCACGCCCGGATCAATGCTCGGTCCGATCTGAAGCCCTTTCACTTCAAGCGCGCTGACCACGGCACCCGAGCTTTCGCCCCCGGCAACCAGCAGGCGTCGCACGCCCAGCTCGTTGACCAGAGCGCCTGCAATCTCTCCCAGCGCGCGCTCAACGATCTCACCGGCTGCCTGAACGCCCAGCAACTGCTGCGCCCTTTTGACGTTGTCAGGCGAGGCGCTGGCATGGATCAGTACGGGAGAGCGGTCGAGATGCTCCCGGGCCAGAGCAAGCGCCTCGGCCACCTGATCCTGATAATTCTCGGCAAGCGTCAGCGCATCAAGGCGGTAATGAGGGTAGTGCGCTTTTGTATGCTCGATCTGGGCCAGCGTCGCTCGTGAGCAGCTGCCACTGAGAATGACCTCACGACCGGGTATAGCGGGCAGCCTGGCGGCGTCACCGCCGGTGAGTTGATCCCGCCAGCGCGCGCCAAGGCCCAGCGCCAGACCGGAGCCTGCCGTGACAAGGGTCAGATCGCGACAGGCCTCACCCAGCGTTTCCAGATCCTGCTGTTCGATGGCATCGAGGACCGCCACGCCAACGCCATCGGCCCTGAGAGTATCAAAACGGCTGCGCACGGCCTCACTACCCCGGCGTACGCAATCAAATTCGACCAGCCCGACCCGATGCCGGGTCTGGCTGTCCATGACCCGGACCAGATTGGCATCGGTCATGGGGGTAAGCGGATGATCCTGCATGCCGCTTTCATTGAGCGGTACGCCACCTGCGAAAAGGTAGCCGTTATAAACGGTACGGCGATTGGCCGGCAGCGCCGGGCAGGCCACGGTAAAGGACACATCGAGCGCGTCCATCAGCGCATCGGTCACCGGGCCGATGTTGCCTTCCGAGGTAGAGTCAAAGGTCGAGCAGTACTTGAAATAGAACTGCTCGCAGCCGCGCGCCTTGAGCCATTCAAGCGCGGCCAGTGACTGTTCGACCGCTGTCTCGGCAGGGAGGGTACGGCTCTTGAGCGCCACCACGACGGCATCAATATCCTCAAGGTCAGCGGCCAGTCCCTCATCGGGAATGCCGATGGTCTGCACGGTGCGCATGCCGATACTGACCAGCTGACTGGCCAGATCAGTCGCGCCAGTAAAATCATCTGCAATACAGCCCAGCAATGGCATGGAAACGCTCCTGGTCTGAAGGATGGAAGATCAGTCGTTGGCGGCCTGCGTGGGCAGATCGATTCCCGGGAAGATGCGCACCACGCCGGCATCATCCTCACGGCCATGGCCCATGGAAGACGCCTGGCTGAACATGGTCAGTGCCTGAGCGGTCATCGGCAGCGGAAAGCGCTCGGCGCGGGCGGTATCGTGCACCAGCCCCAGGTCCTTGACGAAGATGTCGACCGCAGAGCGCGGCGTATAGTCACCGTCGATAATGTGCGGCACGCGATTTTCAAACATCCAGGAGTTACCCGCGCTTTTGGTAATCACGTCATAGAGCGTTTGCGGATCGCAGCCGCTTTTGATGCCGTAGGCCATCGCCTCGGCCGCCGCCGCAATGTGCACGCCGGCCAACAGCTGGTTGACCAGCTTGACCTGCGAGCCCTGCCCGGGCGCCTCGCCCAGACGAAAGATGGTGGCCGCGATGGCATCCAGCGCCGGCTGGGCGCGCTCGAACACCTCTGATGGACCGGAGGCCATCAGCGTCAGCTCACCGGCAGCGGATTTGACCGACCCACCCGAGATGGGAATATCAAGATAGTCGATGCCCTTTTCTGCTAGCTCGGCCGCCAGCGCGATCACATCATCCGGCGCGGCAGTAGCACAGCCCACCACGATGCTGCCGGTTGACAGGGTAGAAGCGAGCCCGTTGGCACCCAGCAGGACATCGCGCATCTGGGCGGCGTTGACGACCACCAGAAAGACGATATCGACCCGACCGCCCATCTCGGCGGGGCTGGCGACCGGCTGGCCACCCTTGGCGGCCAGTCTTTCAAGGGCCTCCGCGTTGATATCGCAACCCAGGGTATCAAACCCGCCGCGAATCAGTGACGTCGCCATGCCGAGCCCCATCGATCCCAGCCCGATCACGCCTGCTCTGAGTCTGTCAGCCATGCTGTTATTCCTTGATGAAATCAGTCCACGATGAAATTAATCCCGGCCTTCATGACCGGTGTGCTCGAACGCCTCGATCAGATCCGGCGGGATGTCACTCAATCGCCTGCGGGCCTGATCCATGTGCCACCAGGCCGCCTGACGGGCCGCATCACCGTTACCGCTGGCAATGGCTTCAAGGATCGCGTCGTGCTCGCTGATGACTTCAGCGACAAAGGTGTCACGACGCGCCTCGTTGCGCCGGGTCAAACTGATGGCCTGGTGCAGAAAACGGTTATAAAAATCCAGCACCGTGACGAAGTACTCGTTGTTTGAGGCCTCGGCAATAGCACGATGAAAGGCCATGTCCTGCTCTACGCCGGACTCGCCGGCCTCTACCGCCTCATCAATATCAACCATCGCATTACGCAACCTTCGCAGCTGCGCTCGCGAACAGCGCGAGGCAGCATAAAAGGCGGCCTCGCCTTCCAGCGCACGACGCAGCTCCAGCAGATGCAGCACCGAGCCCAGTGAGCCGCCGGGAAGCGCCTGCACCAGCGACACTCTGGGCGCCTCGGCCACAAAGCTGCCACTGCCCCGCCTGGACACCACCAACCCGGCATTGCGCAGCATGGAAATGGCCTCGCGCACTACCGAGCGGCTGACCTCATGACGCTCGCATAGCGCGGCCTCGGTAGGCAGACGCTGCCCGGCTTTCAATTCACCGATGTGGATGGCCCTGGTCAGCGCCCCGGAAATCTGCTCGGCAAGCCCGGGCCCTCTTTCCGATACGCGCTTTTCTGACGGCGAATCAGCCATGTGCTGCGCCCCTTTCCATCGGAGGCTGACGTGCTGCCAGAGGCTGACTCGAGAGATACGACGTCTCGGCGCCGGGTGTTCGACCAATGATCATATTGCTCCGCTCAACAGTTGTCAGACAACATTACAAAAAAAGAGGAAACACTCAATACCTTTCTTGAATGATACCGCTCGATGCATTCGATTGATCAGAACGTTTTGAGAAGGCTGTCAGATAACCAATACAAGGAAGCAGACCATGCACATCATCATCACGGGTGCCGCCGGTTTTTTAGGCGCACGTCTGGCCATGCAGCTGCTGGAACAGGGAACGCTTGATGGGCAGCCCATCAGCAGTATCACCAGCCTCGACCTGGCTCCCTGCCCGGTAGACGACGAGCGTATCGATTCGGTGGTGGGTGATATCAGTGACCCATCGGTGATCGAGCGCGCCTTTCGCGAGGACACGATCGCCGTGTGCCATCTGGCCGCCATTGTCAGCTCTCACGCCGAGGCGGAATTTGATCAGGGCATGCAGGTCAACTTCGATGCCACGCGGTCCTTGCTGGAAGCCTGCCGACACCGCGGCAACCACATTCGCTTTTTGTTCAGCAGTTCGCTGGCGGTGTTCGGTCCTGGCATGCCCTCGCCGCTGACCGAGCAGACCGCGCCGCAGCCGCTTTCTTCCTACGGCACCCAGAAGGCCATGAGCGAGCTGTTGGTCAATGATTACAGCCGCCGAGGTTTCATCGATGGCCGGGTCTGTCGGCTGCCTACCATCGTGGTGCGCCCCGGTCGTCCCAACCGTGCGGCCTCCTCCTTTGCCAGCTCGATCATTCGCGAGCCGCTGGGCGGTGAAGAAGCGATCTGCCCGATCGACCCGGAATTCGCCATCTGGATCTGTTCGCCGGAAACCATCATCAACAATCTTGCTCATGCGCTGTCGCTGGATGCTGCGCGCATGGACGCGTGTCGCACGGTCAACCTGCCGGGCATGTCGATCAGGGTCCGGGAAATGGTCGAAAGCCTCGAGCGTGTGGCAGGAAATGAGGCCGGTGCGCGTATCCGCTACGAGCGTGATCCGCAGATCGAGGCGATTGTCTATAGCTGGGCGCCGCTATTTGACAACGACTACGCCCTGTCGCTGGGCTTTGAGGTCGATGAGCACTTTGACGACATCGTGCACGCCCATAAGCGCTATATGGATGACCAGCAGAACTGATCACTATTGATCAAGCAGTCTTCAAACGAAGGCCGCTCATTTTTTCGGGGGTATAGTGTCATGACAGAGGCCACCACTGCGGGACCCCAGGTCATTATCGGCCTGGGCATTGCCATCTTTGTGATGATCTTTCTGGTATTGAAAACCCGTGTTCATGCGCTGCTGGCGCTGGTCGCGGCAGCCTCGCTTGCCGGCCTGATCGGCGGTATGCCCGCCAATGAGGTCATCGGTGCCATCACGACCGGATTCGGTGCGACGCTGGCCACCATCGGGCTGGTCATCGGCTTTGGCGTCATGATGGGGCGCATTCTGGAAGTCTCGGGTGCCGGCCAGCAACTGGCCCGCACCATCCTGCGCCTGCTGGGCAAGGAGCGTGAGGACTGGGCGATGGCACTTACCGGCTATATCGTGTCGATTCCAATCTTTTGCGACTCAGCTTATGTGATCCTCAACCCGCTGGTGCGGGCGCTGGCACGTAACAGCGGACGCTCGGTGCTGACGCTGGGGATCGCGCTGGGCTCCGGCCTGATCGTGACACACAGCGCCGTACCGCCTACACCGGGCCCGCTGGGGGTAGCGGGTATTTTCGGCGTCGATATCGGTCTGATGATTGCCTGGGGCGTGGTCTTTACGGCACCTGCATTGATCGTGATGGTCATCTATGCCCGTTTCATGGGGCCGCGTATTGAGGCCATGATCGAGCGTGATACCGGCCAGGGTCTGAGCCATGCCGCGGACGATAATGAGACGCCGCAGCTCGATGAGCAGGAACTGCCCTCTCTGCTGCGTTCTGTACTGCCCATTGCCCTGCCAATCGGACTGATCTTTCTCAACACACTGTTTGGTGCGCTGGCGAGCCTCAATGACGGTCTGGATGTCGAAAATTCCCTGATCGGGCAACTGATCACCTTTTTTGGTAACCCGGTCATTGCCGTGGGTATCGGGGTACTGGTGGCCGTCTATGGGCTGGTGCCCAAAATGCCGCGCGAGGATGTTCTTCGCCATCTGGAAAAGGGTGTGGAAAGTGCCGGTATCATTTTGCTGGTCACCGGTGCCGGAGGCGCTTTGGGCGCAGTACTTCGCGCCAGTGGTGCCGGCGACTATATCGGCACCCAGATCGCGTCGCTGGCCCTGCCGGCTTTTCTTATCCCGTTTATCATTGCCACGCTGGTGCGCTTTGCCCAGGGCAGCGGCACGGTATCGATGATTACCGGGGCCTCCATCTCCGCGCCCATTCTTGCCGCCATGCCGGACGTCAACATGGTGCTGGCCGCTCAGGCTGCCTGTCTGGGCGCACTGTTTTTCAGCTATTTCAACGACAGCTATTTCTGGGTGGTCAACCGGATGCTGGGCGTCAAAAACGCCAGACATCAGCTGCTGGTCGTTTCAGTACCTACGACACTTGGCTGGGCGACAGCGCTTGCGGGGCTGTTTGTTGCCAATGCCTTCATGGGGTAGCGTGCCCGGTGCATTCCCTGCCGGGGATGACCTATGCTTGAGGCGGGCCGTTTGGCTGATGGATCCAGACAAGAGGAGAGCACTTCATGACACAACGCATCTGTGATTGCCCCTACTGTAAATGCGTCGTTCCGGAAACGGCGCCCGAGGTCAACGGCAAGTCCTATTGCTGTGAGGCCTGTGCCTCGGCACACCCCGACAGCCAACCCTGTCAGAACAGTCAGTGCGACTGCCATCATCATGGCTGGGGTGGCATCAAGACCTGATGAGCGGTCAAACCGTCAGAAAAGCAAGGGCCCGCTTCCGTGGAAGCGGGCCCTTTTAATACGTCAGTCGGTCGGAGCGGCGGTATCATCGAGATGGTTCAGGGGCGTCACCCTTTTTATTGACCACCTCTTCCAGCAGCTGCTCGGTCTCGCTTTTGGGCTTGTTTTCAAGCTCTTTCTTGAGATCGGCATAGATCCCGCGAACCGTATTGCATGATGAGCAAAATACCTTGTCAGCGGGATTTTTCACTTCAGACAGGCGAACGCTATGGCTGCCGCATTCAGGACACGCCGTTGGCATCCTCATTTCTTCAGACAGATCACCCATGTCAATCTCCTGTATCGTGCCGTTGAAACCTGCAAATAAACCCGGCCACAAGGACCGGGTTTACAGGACTCGAGCATCGATTAATTGATGCGCTTGAGCGTCAGGTTATCGCTGGAGTCGATGCGAGAATAGTTGCGGTCCAGCAGACGCATATCACCATTGCCTACCGGCAGCAGATTATAAATGGTATTGCCTTGGCCATTTTTCAGCTCATAAACCAGCGGATAGCTGTTGGGACCGACGTTCTGCTTGATCAGAACCTGGCCTGTGGTACGCATCGGCTTTTCACTCTGGCCTACACGTGTGCTGTCCAGAGTAAAGCTGGCGCCGGTGTTGTCCTGGTTTCGAATCTGCAGATTCGTCTTGATACCGGCACAATCGGCGCACGGCAGTGTACCCTGATAGCGGCCGTCAGCCTGCGCGTAGGGGGACTGATTTTTCACCTCACCGCCTGAACAACCGGCCAGCCCGATGATGGATGCAAGCACTACAGTAGTAGCGATACCCTTGAACGTCATTTCGAACCTCCTTTTCGAAAACAATCACTTCGCAGATTAGGAAAGAATCCTGTCGAGCGCCAACTTAACATGTGCCATCTTTTTTCTGCACAGTGTTTCAGGTCTGGAACTGGCAAAATATTAGTACATCATCACCAGGAGAGTGCCATGCACCGGCAACTTTTATCCACGCTTTTGCTGGCCGGCCTTTACCTTTCAGGAGGATTTGCCATGGCTCAAGCTGAAGCACTGCCTGAAGGACCATTCACGCAGACGCTCGACAAAATGCTTCAGGACGAGCGGCTGGTCGGTTATGACATTCGCTCGCTGACCGATAATGACATCACGGTCGAGCTGACGTATTCGGGGGATCATCAATACAGTGATGCAGAGCTTGAGCCGTTCAACAACGGGGTTTGTTATGCTCTGCTGGAGACAGCAGTCAAAACGGGCCTGAGACCCTTTACCGGTGGCACTGACATCATCTGTGAGGCCATGCAGCGAGATGGGACGCGCGCCAGCGCCGGTGACCTCGGGGTAAGCCGCTATGAGCGTCAAAACGATGACTTTGTCTATCACGGCGCTCGCTGACGACATGATGTCACGCCACACTACTCTGGTTGGATCAGGTGGCCTGCCGACCACCTTGACCAATGACACCATCTGCACCTGCGCTTGGATTTGTTCGGTCATGATGGTGGAAAGATCCATCTAAGCAGGTGTCGTCAGAAGTATACAAGGCCTGATTATTCATTATTGGAGGTTATCCTCATGGCAGAAGCCATCAGCAACACCCTTCAGCTGTTACGTGATCTCATGTCCTTTTTCACTCGACATGGCTAATAAGGCAACATCTTGAGAAGTGTGGCTAATAAAATGGATCAATAATTTGAGTCATTTTATGTATGATGATTAATTCTTCCCTTTTTCGTCTTCCTGCCATGGAAGACCGCTGTACAGACGCTTACTCTGAAGTCGTGGAAGGATTCACGCATGCATGGATTGCCTGAAGCATGGAGTGCTTCCATCAGCAGGGAAGCTGACAGCGATCACCGCTTGCGGGCGGTGATCGTTATTTTATAACCATTCCAATCCTGCCCGTGACATTGCTTCACGTGATGCCTTTCTGATCGTTTCTTTCTTCGGTTATGGTGCCCTGGCCTTTTCAGCACTGTTATTGTCTGTTCATTCAATCATGATAACGCGCCATAATAACCGTCTATCCGAACGCAACAGCCAACACCTGCCAGAACAGCAGATGCCGGAGCCCAGAATCATGCTGAGTCATGTCATGGTGGGAAGTAACGATCTAGCCCGCTCCAAAGAATTTTACGATGCGCTTCTGAGCTGCATTGGTCTTTATCGCCATGACGACGATGACAGTGATCATCAGTGGCTTTGCTACGCCGCCCCTCAGGAAAAAATCCTGTTCCTTGTCTGCAGTCCGTTCGATCAGAACGCCGCCAACCCCGGCAACGGCACGATGGTCGCCTTCAAGGCGCACAGTCATGAGCTTGTCGATCAGTTTTACGCCGTGGGCATGACACTCGGCGCCATCGATGAGGGTGCCCCTGCCGTGCGATCGCAGTATCACGATTATTTTTATGGGGCCTATCTGCGTGACCCCGATGGCAACAAGCTGTGCTGTGTCTGCCATGATCACTTTGATAGGTTTGAATAATCATGAAACCATGAAACACGCCTCTGAGCTCTCCCTGAACCAGCATGCCTTTTTGTCGACTATTGTACTGTTAACCCAATCACATAGTGCTGAGCCAATAATGCTGCCCGCCTGATAACTCCATGATAGTTCATGGAGGCATGAAACATTGACCAACAGTCGATACATGTTTTTTAGAGCGTTAACACTAAAAGCTCACCGCCTCATATAAAAATTAACTACAAAAATATGTATATAAAAATATCGAATTATCTACCGGATCGCTTTAGATCAAACAACAATACAGAGCTAATCAGCTTAGTTTGACCATATCTCTGACGCGAAAACAATTACTCCACAACTACATTTAAAACAATGAAATGATTTAGACTAGTACTTATCAATATCGACTATAAACTTTAGTATTAAAAATTAATTTTAGAGGTTGTAGCTTTTGACGGCTTCCAGCTTATTTTTGAGCGAACAGTAAGCAAAGCGCTTACAGCACAGCGTCTTGAATGCAAAGCGATCAAAATTTACACGATAGCTTCCTGCTGTTCTTGACTCTGACCCGGTATTTACCCAAAAGCATATCAGCAGACGTGACGTATAGGACCTTGTGTCCTGTTGATTTAAATCTCAAAGACAGTTTGCAGTCACCAAGGCATAAAAATGCGGTCAAAGCTATTAAGTAATTTTATTTCCCTGTTTGTATTACAGGGCGGGCAATACATTCTCCCACTTATTACGTTTCCTTATTTGGCGAGAGTGCTGGAGCCTGAAGGCTTTGGCATCATGGGCCTCTCTTTCGCCATCATGCAATACTGTATGCTGTTTATAGATTACGGCTTCAATCTGACAGCAACCAAAAAAATAGCAGAAAACAAGGACTCGAAAAGAAAGATTTCTGAAGTTTTCTGGACAACAATGGCTTCAAAATGTTTCTTGGCCATTCTTGTTTTTCTTTTTCTTGTATGTACTGTTTACGCAGTTCCTTCTTTCAAAGAAATTTCTTTTATCATCCTGCTGGCTTCAACGCAGCTGATTGGATCAGTTTTATTACCTGGCTGGCTCTTCCAGGGCATAGAAAGGTTGTGGGCTGTCACAATTTCAAGCCTTGCGGCTCGGGCAACCGCCGTTCCACTTATCTTTTTTTTCGTTCACAACCCGGAAGATCTCTGGCTTGCAGTTGTTATCCAGGCCATGACAACGAATATGGCCGGCATCATTGCCTGCTTTATGGTCTATCGATACAAGGCCGTCTGCTTTGAAAAAATATCGCCTCAGCAAGTAAAGGAGGCCTTGAAAGACGGCTTTCCCGTCTTTATCGCATCTATCGCGATAAGTTTATATACCATGAGTACGACTGTGGTGCTTGGTGTTGTTTCCAGCCATGAGCAAGTTGGTCTGTTTAATGCATCCGATAAGATAAGGAACGCCATCACCAGTGCGTTTCTTATTTTAGGCAATGCCTTTTTCCCGCGAGTTAATGCCTTATTATCGGAAAGCAGGGAAAAAGCTGGCAGATTCATTAAAAATATAATTTTTGGTCAGTGCCTTGTGACTCTGGCAACCTCTCTAACGCTTTTTTTCCTTGCTGATTTTTTAGCTGATTTTGCTTTGGGCGAGCAATACAGCAACGCTGCTCACATTATTAGAATTATGGCGCCCATGGTTTTCCTGGTAACAACATCAGTCATTTTTGGCAACTACATGCTATTGCCTTTTGGCTATCGCAGAATTTATACACAGGTCCCAACAATCATGGCCTTTATTCATCTTGGAATTGTGTTTCCGATGGCTTATTGGCTGGGCGCTGTGGGTGGTGCATGGACTCTTCTGCTCACTGAAATATTAAGCTTCCTTGCCCTATTATTTTTCTGTTTTCGTCTAGGGCTTTTCAAGATGGTTTTTGGAACACCTCATGAATAACATCTGGCTGTCGGTCATTGTTGCCGCCTATAACGTTGAAAAACATATAGGTGAGGCATTAACCTCTATTCTCGATCAAATCGATAATAGTGTAGAAATTATTATCGTTAATGATGGCTCCAAAGATAATACACTTGAAACAGTAGAATCGATATATACGTCACACCCGCTTGGACAACAACTCCGAATCATCAATCAGAAAAATAGCGGTGTCAGTGAAGCAAGAAATACAGGATTGGAAATCATGAAAGGCCGCTATGTGGCCTTCCTTGATGGTGATGATCATGTTCTACCCAATTACTATAGAAGACTTCTGGAAGCGATAGATCGGGCTGACTGTGCCCCCGACATTATCGAGTTTGATGCCATCAGATTTTCTCATCTGAAAAATGGCGATCATCAGAATAAATCTTTATTTAGAATCAATGTGTGCGGGAACTACAGCTGTGTAGACGATCAATACGTTGTCAGCAACATATTTTCGCATGCTTATTGGTTTCCATGGGCGCGCATCTACAAGAGCAAACTATTTGAAGGTTTGCGATTTCCTCCCGGCAAAAGCTATGAGGACATGATGCTGATACCGCAGCTTTATCTACGGGCTAACCGTCTGGCTGGCATCAATGAACCTTTAATCGGTTATCGCGTTAATCCGGAAGGAATCACAAAAAATCCTTCACACAAGGATTTAGCCGATATTGAATCAGTCATTGATTACTATCTTGAACTGAGTGCCAGTGAAAACGACGCTTTCAAGAAAAAAATGACAATGCTGGTAGCCTGTCAGGGTGCCCTTTTCTATAAAAGTATCTCCAATGAAATGAAAGGCTACCTGAGCCCGATCAAGGAAATCAGTCGTGTCGTAAAGAAGGTCAAGCACCAAAAGCGAGATACGGATATTGAAATACCTTTCAACACGCGCATGCTTTTTGTATCGCCAGCACTTTCAAACCTTTACTCATATATAAAAAAATTTATTTAAGCTACTTATTCTGGGTCATCTCATATGAAAAAAGCATGCTTCATTATTAATAATATGGGCTCGGGCGGCGGCACTGAACGCGTCGCGCTTACTATTATAAACGCTCTGGCTGAAAAAGGTCACGATATCACTCTGCTCAATTTATGGCAGGATGATGATATGGCCTTTTTCAACATCTCCTCAAAAGTAAAGGTTAGCTGTTTATCAACCAGCAAAACATCTTTCTACCTTAGCTATTTTTCTATAGTTAAAAAAATTCGCAACTTTGTCAAAGTACATAATTTCGATACGGTTATCAATGTAGAATCGACCTTGTCTCTTTTCATCGCGCCAGCGCTTTGTGCAAACAAGGCCTGGCACGTTAATTGGGAGCATTATAATTTCACGGCCAACGGCGGCTCAAAACTGAGGACTATCTCCCGGTATATTGCCGCATGGATGGCCGATACTGTAGT
This sequence comes from Kushneria avicenniae, assembly GCF_900112585.1. Taxonomy (GTDB): domain Bacteria; phylum Pseudomonadota; class Gammaproteobacteria; order Pseudomonadales; family Halomonadaceae; genus Kushneria; species Kushneria avicenniae. Next base: position 701,577 of record NZ_FOLY01000001.1, read on the forward strand.
GACGCTCACTCATCGCGATGCAGATATCTGGAAAAAAAGAGCCCGGCCGCGGGCTGAAATTCTTCCCATTAACAACCCTCTTCCGTTTGCACAGGAAGCGTATAATTATAACCCTGATGCCAAGGTTGTATTAGCTGTTGGTCGACTTTCTTACCAAAAAGGTTTTGATTCTCTATTATCTGCGTGGAAAGAAGTAACCAGGGATGTACAAGACTGGCAGTTGAGAATAGTTGGTAATGGTGAAGATGAGACATCACTTCGGGCTCAGGTTGGAAAGCTTGAAATTACAAACAGTGTCACCTTTTTTCCTCCTACAAAAAACATTGAAACTCATTATCGAGAAGCTGGCATATATTGCATGAGCTCTCGTTTTGAAGGACTTCCCATGGTGCTTATCGAGGCAAATTCTTATGGTCTGCCTATTGTATCCTTTAACTGCCTAACCGGGCCTTCCGAAGTTGTTGAAAATAATGTTTCCGGACTGCTTGCCGCACCTGAAAACATTGATGAACTGGCAGAGAAGCTCAAATATATGATTAAACATCGAAGTGAACGAATCAAATTTTCAAAAGCCGCTTACGATTCATCACCAAAATTCAAGCTTGATAATATCATCAAACAGTGGGAAGAACTTATTAATCGGTAATAAGACATCAGGTTTTCAGATGATTTTGATGGCTGTTTTCAACGACGGAACGGACTTATCATCCTAGGTGTTTGGTCCCGGGAAGCAGTGGTTCGGGTCCTGATGGAATCTGTCCGGTTCATCCTGCCATCTTTCCAGAATAAATCCGATGGGTGTTTTGCCCTTCAAAGAGCGTAACGCCCGGGCACTGTTATAGGCCCACAGGCAGTCCTTCAGGTGTTCTGCCAGCTTCTCGAGCGTGGCGTAGTGGAAGCTGCGGATAGTGACGTCCTTGAGGGTTCGGTTCATCCGTTCCACCTGAACATTGGTCCACGGGTGGAAGGGGCGGGTCAGGCGGTGCAGCGGTGGTTGCCGGTCTGATGGATCAGGTAGCCGAGGTTGAGCCGGGTGTTGAAGCATGATCATTCAATGAAAAGAAAGACACCGTGGCAAAACCACGGCATCTTTCTACCTGAGCCAAAATATAAGGATCAGCGCCGCGGAAACACCTCTTCTCCGCACTCATCAATAACGCTTTGAGGCCACTCTGGCGAACGGCAGTATCTGCAAAAGAAGTAATGGCCTATTACTTGCACACCTACAAAGATAAAAAGTATACTTCGAGTTATAGAGTAAAGCACATGAAATGTTTTCCCTTCAGAAGATTTTGAGCCAAGAAATAAATACTGGGCTGACTTGGATAAACTTGGCTTTAGGTCCAGACGCTCTGCAACGGGTTCGACCGAAGTAGCGCCATCCTCCATAAATCGACGAACATATTCAAATCTGGCTGAAAGGTCTTCAATCATCCATTGACGCTCTTGCTCACTATTTGAGGTCATGTAATGGTAGTCATCAAAGGAAAAACTATCTCTGACACTACCATCATCGTTAAAGAGATAACCTCTAAGCTCATAGTAATAACCTTCTATGCTGCGGGCCGAATAAGCAATACAAAAGGTGCATTCATCCCAACGACAAGTTTTCGGCTGAAAATCCACGTCACTAACGAAGTGTACTTTTATAGAAAAAGAATCAAATACAGCATATTGAAAACCTTTTATTTTTAGCTCAAACTTGGCGAAAAAAATAAGAGGATAAGAAAACAAAAAACCCAAAATCACCATGAAAAATAGCGCAATCACTCCTCTAGCATCAATATCAACATCGTAAACCCATGGCATAACCAGCGGAAAAAAAGAAAAAAGCTTAATAAGACGATCCCACCTAAAGTACCCCATGAAAGGTATACCCCCCTTTCACGAAACCAAGACTCTGCTAAAACTAAAGAATTCTTCTGTTGAGAGTAGACAGAATTAGACACTTTAGATTCTTTTTTACTTACCTTTAGGTCAAATATGTGTTTTTTAGAAAACGTCGATAAAAAACTCGATTTTTACCATAAAGACCAACCGCTTCAATTATTTTTTGCTGGACTATGTTCATAATCAGTTTCCTAGGTGTTTGGTCCCGGGAAGTAGTGGTTCGGGTTTTGATGGAACCTGTCCGGTTCATCCTGCCATCTTTCCAGAATAAATCCGATCGGAGTTTTGCCCTTCAAAGAGCGTAACGGACGGGCACTGTTGTAGGCCCACAGGTAGTCCTTCAAGTGGTCGGCCAGCTCCTCGAGCGTGGCGTAATGAAAACTGCGGGTCGTCGCGTCCTTCAGGGTTCGGTTCATCCGTTCCACCTGACCATTGGTCCACGGATGGAAGGGGCGAGTCAGGCGGTGCTCGATGCCGTGTTCACGGCAGACCATGTCGAATCGATGGGGTTTATAAGCCTCAGTGCCACGCCTTTTGGCGAACTGCACGCCGTTATCGGTCAGCACCGTATGCACCCGGTAAGGCAGCTGCTGCACGACGTCTTCCAGAAATGCGGCAGCCTGCTCGCGATTGGCCTTCCGGTAAAGCCGGGCATGAACAAATTTGGAGGTGCGATCGACTGCCACGAACAAATAGGCCCGGCCTTCGCCGGTGCGAACGTCACAGATATCGATATGCAGATAGCCGATCGGGTACGCCCTGAACGTCTGTCCCTTTGCCTTTGGTCCGGCTTCACGTGGCAACCGGCTGATGTCATGGCGCTGATAGAGACGATGCAGGCTGGAGCGGGTCAGATGCGGGATAAAGCGCTGCAGTGCAAACAGAC
>NZ_FOLY01000009.1 GCF_900112585.1 Kushneria avicenniae
CTCTTGACGAGTGTTCGTCTGCTCGAATATCTATGTGACTGGTGTCACGCGAGCCAGACGCCCACACAAATTGCCTGATCGACTTGTTAAAGAGCGTCTCGAAGATGTTGTCAGCGCCGTTGGCGGCTGCTTCGAGAGAGTGGGCATTTTACAGCCCTGCATCGAAAAGTCAACCTCTTTTTTTTCGATGCGGAAGCAAGCGACTGGAATCGAATCCGATTGAAGTGACCAAAACCCAAGTCAAAACAATCACCTGCAGACTTCCCCGCTGCCTCGTCGCCGTGTGCTCCGTGGCAGCGGATGCGTACTTTATAGATCACCCACTGGAGACGCAACCCCTTTTTTCAAAAAGATTTACCGAGGTGGTTTTATATCTTCTGCCGGGGTTACTACACGTGGATCATCGTGCCTTCGTTGAAGGCCTCCACTCCTTATAAAGAAAAGGCCCGCAGCTGATTTCGGCTGCGGGCCTTTGGATCTTCCCGATCCTGAAACACCACCGTCCATGGTGATGTCTGAAATTTACACCAAGGCTTCCCTTCCATGGGTGCAACGCTTCCGTGCGCTCGCTGCCTCGGTGTGTGTACAAAGCTACCTGACTGTAGCGGTAATGTCCAAATTTTTTGCGTCAAAAACTGCTGCAGATGTATGACTTGTCCAGGAATAGAGTTATGCCCTCTGCACACGGACTCTGGCATAGCGCTTTTTACCGGCCTGAATCACGTATTCGTTATCCACTGCCAGCATGTGCCCCGGCTCGACACTACTACCGTCTACCCATACCCGGGCGTTTTTCAGCATGTCCTTTGCCTGAGCGCTGTTGGTGGCAAGACCGGCGCGATTCAGGATCAAGCCAATGGGCGCTTCTTCCATATCCTCGATGTCGACTGCCACTTCAGGCAGGTCATCGGGCAGCTCCCCTTCCTTGAGCTGGTTGCCACTGGCACGGTGCGCGCCGGCAGCAGCCTCCTCACCATGAAATCGAGCGACCAGCTCGCGTGCCAGCACCATCTTGATATCGCGCGGGTTGGCGTCGTTGTCGATATCACTCATCAACGATCTGACTTCATCCATTGGCTTGAGCGAGAGCAGCTCAAAGTAGCGCCACATGAGCGAGTCGGGCATGGAGACGATCTTGTTGAACATTTCACCGGGGCGATCGGTAATACCGACATAGTTGCCCAGCGACTTGGACATCTTCTGTACGCCGTCCAGACCCTCCAGCAGCGGCATGGTCAGAACAACCTGTGGTGACTGCCCGTAATGCTTTTGCAGCTCACGCCCCATTAACAGATTGAACTTCTGATCAGTACCACCAAGTTCGATATCAGCTTCCAGCGCTACAGAGTCGTAGCCCTGTATAAGGGGATAAAGGAACTCATGGATGGCGATGGGCTGATTGCCCCGATAGCGCTTTTCGAAATCATCACGCTCCAGCATACGCGCCACGGTGCTCTGGGCGGCCAGGCCAATCAGATCGGCAGCAGACATCTCGCCCATCCACTGTGCATTGAAGACTACCCTGGTACGTTCAGGGTGAAGCACCTTGAACACCTGCTCCTGATAGGTCCGCGCGTTGGCCATGACGTCTTCTTCCGTCAAAGGCTTTCGCGTCACACTCTTGCCGGTGGGGTCGCCAATACGCCCGGTAAAATCGCCGATCAGAAACAGCACTTCATGGCCGAGGTCCTGAAACTGACGCAGCTTGTTCAGAAGCACCGTATGCCCCAGGTGAAGGTCAGGCGCCGTGGGATCAAAGCCTGCCTTGATGCGCAGTGGCCGTCCCAGCGAGAGCTTTTTCTCCAGCTCTTCTTCTACCAGTACCTCGTGGACGCCACGCTTGATCAGCGCCAGCGCATCGGCAACATCGGCCATGACCTGCATCTCCTGTTTTCAGGTTGTCGCAACTGTTCATCCCGGTGCATGGGGACAGCGAGAAATGTGGGCCATGATAGCATGGCGTCAAACGCGGAGACGCCCTGGCAGGAGTAAGCAGATGAGTCTTGTAATAGGCCTGATGTCCGGCACCAGTCTGGATGGTATTGATGCAGCCCTGGTGGAATGCAGCCACCATCAGCGACCTGTACTGCTGGAGGCGACAGGCATTGAAATGCCGGAACCGCTGCGCCGCCAGCTGTGGCAGCTGTGCCATGCCGGAGAAGCCAGCTTTGAACTGCTGGCCGAAGCCGAAGAAGCGTTTTGTCAGCTTCAGGCCAGGGCTGTTCACGCATTGCTGGATAAAAGCGGCCACGATGTCGAGTCCATCAAGGCCATCGGCAGTCATGGCCAGACCATCGAGCACCGACCGGACGGCCCCTTTCCCTACACATGGCAGCTCGACAACCCATCGCGTCTGGCCGAGCTGACCCGCTGTCGTGTCGTGGCCGACTTTCGGCGTCGGGACCTTGCCGCCGGCGGTCAGGGGGCGCCACTGGCGCCGGCCTTTCACGAGGCGCTCTTTCGTGACCAGAACCAGTGGCGAGTACTGCTTAATCTGGGTGGGTTTGCCAATATTACCCTGCTGCCGCCCGAGAACAGCGAGACGCCGGTTACAGGGTTTGATACCGGCCCGGCCAACGCCCTGCTGGACGGATGGTACGCCCGCTACCAGAAAGGTCGCTTTGATCGCGACGGTGCTTGGGCCATGAAGGGCAACTGCCAGCAGCCCCTGCTGGCGCGGCTGTTGAGTGATCCCTTTTTTGAAACACCGCCTCCCAAGAGTACCGGTCGCGAGCACTTTCATCTGTCGTGGCTGGAGGCGCGTTTAAACGGTGAGTCACCGATCGATGTTCAGGCTACGCTATTGACGCTGACCGTGGAGAGCATTGCTCGGGCACTGGAGCGCCATTTAAAGGCCGACACCCGCGCCAACACCTGTGTGGTCCCCTGCGGCGGCGGTGCCCATAATGACGCCCTCATGAATGCACTGGCCCGTCGGCTTTCGCCGGTCAGACTCGAGCGCTGTGAATCACTGGGCTGGTCACCGGACTGGCTGGAAGCCGGCGCCTTTGCCTGGCTTGCCTGGCGGCGACTGGAAGGATTGCCTGGCAATCTGGCGCCGGTGACCGGCGCAGCCGGACCGCGCATTCTGGGCGGTGTTTACGAGCGCTGATCGAGCAAAACCATTCAGGTCAGAAAAACCGACTAGCCACCATGCTCGTCGCGCACGATCAGCCCATCGGCCGCCAGCCTCGACATGGCCGTCTCCATGGTCTGCATGCCCAACCCGCCACCGGTCTGCAGCGCTGAGTAGATCTGCGCCACCTTGTCCTCGCGGATCAGGTTGCGGATGGCAGGCGTGGCAATCAGAATTTCGTGGGCGGCGATCCTGCCGCCGCCGATACGGCGCACCAGCTGCTGGGAAATGACCCCCTGAAGCGACTCGGACAGCATGGCGCGCACCATCGCCTTTTCATCTCCCGGAAAGACATCGACAATACGATCCACCGTGCGAGCCGCTGACGTGGTATGCAGCGTGGCGAGCACCAGATGGCCGGTCTCGGCCGCTGTCAGGGCCAGGCGCATGGTTTCCAGATCACGCATCTCGCCGACCAGAATCACATCGGGATCCTCACGCAGCGCCGAGCGCAGAGCGCTGGTCACGCAGTGCGTGTCACGCTCCACTTCACGCTGGTTGATCAGCGCCCGTCGAGAGTGGTGCACAAACTCGATGGGATCCTCGATGGTCAGCACATGCTGGGCGCGGGCGCCGTTGATGTGATCGACCATCGCCGCCAGCGTCGTGGACTTGCCCGACCCTGTCGGCCCTGTCACCAGCACCAGACCATGCGAGCAGGACGCCAGCCGGCGAAAGGCTTCACCGAGCCCCAGCGATTCAAGGCTCGGCACATGGGAGGGAATGGTACGAAAGACGCCGGCAACGCCCCGGTCCTGATGAAAGGCGTTGACCCTGAATCGGGAGACACCGGGAATATCAACGGAGAAGTCGAGCTCCAGCGACGTCCTGAAGGCCTGCTGTTGCGCCTCGCTCATCACAGCCGCCAGCAGACGATGGACATCGCTACTGTCCAGTGCCGGGGCATTGAGCCGACGAATGTCACCATCGACACGCATCATGGCCGGCAAGCCTGCCGACAGATGCAGATCCGAGGCCCCCTGTTTTGCCGTAAAAGCCAGCAGTTCGGTAATATCCATGTGTTCACAGTTCCGGACGTCACAACAGAGTGATCACTCATGAGCGATCAGCCAACACGCGCGACCCCGGATCAGGGCCGCCTGATATCACACACTATCGTCGCGGCACGCCATCGACTTGAGCAAGCTCTGGTCGATGCCGGCAGACCGGCCGACAGCGCAGCAGTACTGGCGGTCAGCAAGACCAAACCGGCGGCGCTGCTGAGAGAGGCGTTCGAGGCCGGCCAGCGCCTTTTCGGTGAGAACTATCTACAGGAAGCGATGGAGAAGCAGCGTTCGCTGGCAGATCTTGAGGAGATCGAATGGCACTACATCGGCGCACTTCAGTCCAACAAGACGCGTGACGTGGCCGAGCATTTCAGCTGGGTCCATACCGTGGATCGCGAGAAGATTGCGCGGCGCCTGAGCGAGGCACGTCCGGACACCCTGACGCCTCTCAATATCTGCCTGCAGGTCAATATCAGTCGAGAGCCTTCCAAATCGGGCGTAACGCCCGAAGCGCTGCCGGCACTGGCTGAACAGGTACTGGCACTGCCGAATCTGAAACTGCGCGGTTTGATGTCGATTCCGGCCATCAGCGATGATCCATCACGGCAGCGTCTTCCTCACGCCGCCCTGCGTGAGCTTTTCGAGGACCTGGTCGGGCGCTATCCCGAGGCACCTCTGGACACGCTGTCCATGGGCATGAGCGGTGACATGGAAGCCGCCATTGACGAGGGCGCCACGCTGGTCAGACTTGGAACAGCCATCTTCGGCAGCCGCGACTGAACCTCCCGACAACAAGGATATCCTTCATGGCAAGTCAATTGACCTTTATTGGCGCCGGCAACATGGCCAGCGCCATCTTTGGCGGGCTGATCGACAATGGCTATCCGGCCGAGGCCATTACGGCGACGTCTCCGGATGAATCCATGCTCGAGCAGCATCGGGCGCGCTACGGCATTCATACCACTACCGACAATGTGGCAGGCGTCAGCGACGCCGATGTCGTCATTCTGGCCGTCAAGCCACAGATCATGCGCGAGGTCTGCGAGCCGCTTCAGGAAGCGCTGCAGATCAGTCGACCGCTGATCATCTCCATTGCGGCCGGGCTGACCATCGACACGCTGAGCCAGTGGCTGGGCGATGACAGCCTGCCGATCGTGCGCTGCATGCCCAATACGCCAGCACTGGTGGGCAAGGGCGCGACAGGCCTTTACGCCCCCCCCGGTTCTGGCGAGGATCACCGGGCGCTGGCCAGCGATCTGCTGTCGGCTGTGGGAATCGTTGAATGGGTCGAGGAAGAGACCCAGCTCAGCGCCGTGACGGCGATCGCCGGCAGCGCGCCTGCCTACTTTTTCTACATGCTGGAAGCGATGGAAAATGCCGGCGTGGAACGGGGGCTGTCACGCGAAACAGCACGGCGGCTGGCCATCCAGACAGCACTGGGCGCCGCCAACATGGCCAGCGAAAGCGAACATGACCCGCAAACGCTCAAGCAACAGGTCATGTCGCCGAAAGGAACTACGGAGCGCGCCATTGCCAGTTTTGAACAGGCCGGCTTCGAGAAAATGGTGGATGATGCCACACTGGCCTGTTTCGAACGTGCCGAATCGCTGGCACGTGAACTGCGGGATCAGTAAATTCACTGTATCTGTCATCTTGTGACGACATAACGGAGAGTCTCCATGGGGAGCGCACTGGGCGATACCGGCATCATGCTGGTCAATACCCTGATCAACCTTTATCTGTTTGTGCTGATGCTGCGCTTTTTGCTGCACGCCTCACGTGCCGACTACTACAACCCCATCAGCCAGGCAATCGTCAAGGCGACCTCGCCGGTGGTGGGCCCCCTTCAGCGCGTATTGAGACCTGCCGGACCGATCGATATCGCAACGCTTGTGGTCGCGCTGGTGTTCAAGATGGCGGGTATTGCCCTGATCTGTATGGCCATCTTTGGCTTCCCGCCCATCGGGCTTCTGGCCATTGCGGCGCTGGCCGGCGTGATCAATGCCATTTTGAAGATCTATTTCTTTGCCATGATCATCATGATCATCCTGAGCTGGGTCGCCCCCCAGTCCGGCCATCCCGGTGCACTGCTGGTCTATCAGATCACTGAACCCATCATGGCGCCGGTACGGCGCGTCATTCCCTCCATCGGCATGATCGATCTGTCTCCCATCGTGGTCTTTTTGCTGATCAACGTGCTCGACAGCTTTCTGGTGGGCACGCTCAGCCGCGCTGCCGGTCCGCTCGCCCCGCTGATCTAGCCATCGTCAGGCTGTCGTGTCCCGGACACGACAGCCGCCTTGATGCCTCTCCCCCGCCCCCTGCGGCAATATGCTACAGTGCGCCTCCGACGGTGGGTCATGACTCCGGCCTGCCCTGTCTGACCGGATTTGAATGCTGATGCCCGAGACACTGTCTTCTACCTCGGCTGGCCTGGTAACGCCGCAGGTCGCCCGCTTCGATACGCCCCTGATGCTGGCCTGCGGCCGTGAGCTCCCGGCCTTTGAGCTGGTGTATGAAACCTATGGGACGCTCAACGAGACTGCCAGTAATGCGGTTCTGATCTGCCATGCCCTCTCGGGACATCACCATGCGGCCGGCTATCATCACGTCGATGATCGCAAGCCCGGCTGGTGGGATGCGCATATCGGCCCCGGCAAGAGCATCGATACCCGCCGCTTTTTCGTGATTTCGGTCAACAATCTCGGCGGCTGCCACGGCAGTACCGGTCCCTCGAGCGACAACCCGACCACCGGTCGCATCTGGGGCCCCGATTTTCCACTCATGACCGTCATTGACTGGGTCAACAGCCAGGCCATGCTGGCCGACCGGCTGGGCATCCAGCGCTTCGCGGCCGTAGTGGGCGGCAGTCTGGGGGGCATGCAGGTCCTGCAGTGGGCGATGAGCCTGCCCGAGCGGATTGCCAACGCAGCCGTGATTGCCGCCACGCCGAGGCTCTCGGCGCAGAACATTGCCTTCAACGAGGTCGCGCGTCAGGCCATTCGATCCGATCCCGAATTTTTTGACGGCTGGTACAGCGAGCATCAGACCCTGCCCCGACAGGGACTGCGGCTGGCCCGCATGGTCGGCCACATCACCTATCTGTCGGAGCACTCGATGGGGGCCAGGTTCGGTCGTGACCTGCGCACCGACAGCCTCAACTATGGCTACGACGTCGAGTTCGAGGTGGAATCCTATCTGCGCTATCAGGGCGATACCTTCTCGACGCGCTTTGATGCCAATACCTATCTGCTGATGACCAAGGCGCTTGACTACTTTGACCCGGCCGGCGAGCACGGTAATGATCTACCCGGGGCGCTGGCCACCGCGACCTGTCGCTTTCTGGTCGTCAGCTTCACAACCGACTGGCGCTTCGCCCCCGCGCGTTCGCGCGAGCTGGTGGACGCTCTGCTGCGCGCCGGCAAACACGTCAGCTATGCCAATATCGACTCCTCGCACGGGCACGATGCCTTCCTTCTGCCCAACGAGCGTTACGAGGCCGTACTGGGCGGTTTCATGACGCGTATCGCCAACGACGTGGAACATGCTGCCGGGGACCCTTCATAATGCGTGCCGATCTTGAACTGATCTATGGCTGGGTGCCTCAGGGCGCTCGCGTACTCGACCTGGGCTGCGGCGATGGCACCCTGCTGGCGGCGCTGTCCCGGCACAAGCAGGTCACGGGCTATGGTCTTGAGATCGACAGCGACGGCATTTCGCGCTGCCTTGAAAAGGGGGTGGACGTCATTGAGCAGGACCTTGACCAGGGACTGGCCAATATTCCCGATGACGCCTTCGATCTGGTGGTCATGACTCAGGCACTCCAGGTACTGAGACGCCCCGACCTGATGCTTGATGAAATGCTGCGGGTCGCCCATGAGTGCATCATCGCCTTCCCCAACTTTGCCTGGTGGCGTCACCGCCTGTCGCTGGGACTCAAGGGCCGCATGCCGGTATCCCGTTCGCTGCCTCACGCCTGGTATGACACGCCCAATATCCACCTGTCGACCTTTCGGGATTTTTCCGATCTGTGTCGCATGCAGGGACACACCATTACCGACCGTGCGGTGGGCAACGGCAGTCGTGAAGGGCAGTGGCGCCATCGGCGCTGGCCCAACCTGTTTGGTCAGGATGCCATATTCAGGGTGCGCCGCTGATCCGGGAACGCCGAGCACCCTGGACTTTGGTATATTAAAGCCATTCTGCCAAGACGCTCAGCGAGGCCTGAACATGAACTTTCATACCCGCAAGTGGATCAAGCCCGAGGATCTCAACCCTAATGGCACGCTCTTCGGGGGAAGTCTTCTGAAATGGATCGATGAAGAAGCCGCCATCTACGCCGTCATCCAGCTGGACAATTCGCGCGTGGTGACCAAATACATGTCCTCCATCAATTTTGTCTCCAGCGCGCGGCAGGGTGACATCATCGAGCTGGGTATCACAGCTACCCGTTTTGGCAAGACGTCGCTGACCCTGCACTGCGTGGTCCGCAACAAGATCACCCATAAAAACATTCTGACCATCGACGAGATCGTTTTCGTCAACATGGGCAATGACGGGCGACCGGCGGCGCACGGCAAGACAAAAATCACCTATCTGCGCGACCGTGAGCTGGCAGGACCCGACAGCGCCACCTGATCTCAGTGCAGGCGGCGATAGCGCCGGGCTGTAATGTGCTCCGGCGTGATGTCACAGCCCAGCATGACCACTTCGACGCCGGCATCACACGCGGCACGAAAGGTCTGGGCATAGCCGGGATCAAGATGCTCTGCCGGCTGAACACTCGCGATACCGCTGTGAGCGACCAGAAAGACCAGCATGGCCCGGTCGCCAGCCGCGCGCAGCGCCATCAGCGTTTCCAGATGACGCCGTCCGCGGGCGCTGACAGAGTCCGGAAAATAGCCACGGCCCGCCTCCTTTAATGTGACCTGCTTGACCTCGAGCCAGACGACCGCACCGCTCGCCGATGTCAACCGAAAATCAAGCCTTGAATCTTCTACCCTGACCTCACGCTTCAGATCCCACGTCCTGTCACCAAAGAGGAGGCCGCCGCTTTCGATGGCCTCCTGTACCAGCGCATTGGCGCGCCCGGTATGAATGGAAGCCATCGCACCATCCGGAAGCTCGATCAGCTCCCAGGTCCAGGCCAGCCGCCTTTTGGGGTTGTCATGCCAGGACACCCAGACCCGGCATCCGGGCATGTTGACCGCGCGCATCGAGCCGGTATTGGGGCAGTGGGCCGTAATGACCCGGCCGTCATCAAGACGGATATCGGCCAGAAAGCGCTTGTAGCGCGCGATAAGCACACCGGACCAGAGCGGTGGCAGTTTCATGCGGCGTCACCCGTGATCAATATCGTATGCGCTGGAGATGTCATGGCGCCCTCTTCAGGCCCCTTGTCTTTCGTACAATGCAGGTTGCAATCGGCCTGGATATCCTATAAATAGCACTACCCTGAATCACGCGATGCGGTACTCAGAAAGACGCTTGCGGGCCTACGGCATCGCCACTACCTGCAGTGAGGCAATTCCCATGGCAGTAGCCGAGACGCAGTCGCCTGATAATTTTACGCCCTACGAGCCATCGCCGGGCGAAGAGTACATGAACGAGCAGCAGCTGGCACACTTTCGCCGGATTCTGCTCGGCTGGAAAGCCGATCTGATGGCCGAGGTGGATCGTACCGTTCGCCACCTTCAGGAAGACGCCAACAACTATGCTGATCCAGCCGATCGCGCCACGCAGGAGGAAGGCTTCAACCTTGAACTGCGCACACGCGATCGCGAGCGCAAGCTGCTCAAGAAAATCAACGAGACCATCGAGAAAATCGACGAGGATGACTACGGCTTCTGTAACGCCTGTGGCATCGAAATCGGTATTCGCCGTCTTGAAGCCCGACCCACGGCGACGCTGTGCGTGGACTGCAAGACGTTATCGGAACTGAAGGAAAAACAGCTCGGAGGCTGAATGCCGGGCACAGGATACGACAACGGCCCCGCGGTGGTTGGTCGCTTTGCGCCAACGCCCTCGGGGCCTTTGCATTTCGGGTCGCTTCTGGCGGCACTTGCCAGCTGGCTTGACGCTCGCGCCCGAGGTGGGCGCTGGCTGCTGCGTATCGAGGATATTGACCCGCCCCGCTGCCCGACCGGTGCCAGCGATACCATTCTTGAACAGCTCGACGCCTTCGGCCTTGTCTGGGACGGCCCTGTCGAATATCAGCACGATCACGACACTGATTACCAGAAGGCACTGGCATCGCTCACGGCACAGAACCTGGCCTACCCCTGCAGCTGTACGAGAAAGGAGTGGCAACACTCGAGTATCTATCCGGGCTGGTGTCGCCACGGGTCAGGGCATCCCGAACGGGACTGTGCCTGGCGCCTGCGTACCGACCTCGGCGAGCCGGAAATCTGCTGGCAGGACAGACGGCTGGGGCAGCAGTGCTGGTCACTGCCGGCGCTGGGCGATGTCGTACTCAAGCGACGTGACGGCCTCTGGGCCTATCAGCTGGCCGTCGTGGTCGACGATGCTCGCCAAGGCATCACGGATATTGTTCGCGGCGCCGACCTGCTCGACAACACCCCCTGGCAGATTCGACTGCAGCAGGCACTGGGCTACCCAACGCCGGCCTATCTGCATTTGCCGCTGGTCATCGCCGGCAATGGCCAGAAACTTTCCAAGCAGAATCTGGCCCCCGCACTCCCCTGCCAGGATCACGCCGTTCGCCCGTTGCTGCACGAAGCACTGACACTGCTGGGACAGTCTCCAGCGTCCGATCTGCGTCATGCCAGCGTGTTCGAACAGCTGAAAGCCGCCATCAATCACTGGCAGCCTCATAATTTGTCCATGCAGGATGTTCAGCGCACGACATCAAAATGACCTATATCGACCATCGTCGTCTTTTTTTACGTCATATTGCGCGTATGCTGACCCTAGCCAACAAGGACAGTGCACTAATAAAAGGCATTAGCGCATCATTTCTGCACTACGTAAGTGCAATAGAAGATATGACGTATTTTTTCTTCGTCTCCACTGATGCCGCGCAGCACTCGTAAAAACAGGCAGCCTTTTGAAAATAAAAGTTATTTTTTAATGTGGCACGTATTCTGCTCCAACCAAAGCGACTGAAGAAGAATAAAACCGATCGCACGTGCCGGCCACCAACAAGAACAACAACGGTCAGGCATCGATCAGACAGCCTGTCACAACAACAATAAACAAGGCATGTCATGAACATGCTGGTTGTCAGGGCCCGAATAACAACAACAGGGGGCTGGCAACACTGGAGGCGCCAACAACAACAATAATCGCCTCCCGCTCTCGGAATACGATGTCCCTGCAGTGGTTGTACGACAACAACAACATAACCCTGCGACACTCCAGAACAACAACAAGATCACTGGAGCAGCCCTATGGCTGTCGTCATGGAAGATTGTTTTGAATACGAGATGTTCACAGCCGTCAGAACACAACAACAAGACACCACGGCATGATGACTTTGGTGAACATGGTACGTATTCAGGGCGATGCGCCATCACGAAAAAATCATAATAAAGCACGATTGCGGGGAGACGAATTGTCTCCCCGTTTTTATTGCCGGACATCGGGTTGTATGACAGCCTGCTTTGCAAGCTTTTGTTGCTCGGCTACACTGAGCTTCTGATCGGCGTTCCGATGCAACAGGGCGCAAACAGATCGGAGCATGATGGCCAAAACGGTCGGCTCCGGAATTTTCCTCAGGTCAACATGGCTTCACCTTGACGCCCACCATTCTTCCTCGTGATCAACACCCCATTTCCCGGCGAATGCTCAGCGACAATGCGCTGAAGGTACTCTATCGCCTTAACCAGGCGGGCTTTGAAGCCTATCTTGTCGGGGGGTGCGTCAGAGATTCCCTGCTCGGGCAGGTTCCCAAGGATTTCGATGTGGCGACCAACGCCACCCCGGAGCAGGTTCGCGGCGTCTTTCGCAACGCCCGTTTGATCGGCCGCCGCTTTCGCATTGTTCATGTCCGCTTTGGCCGTGAAATCATTGAGGTCACCACCTTCCGCGGTGGCCATGACAACGACCAGGCCGATCGCCATTCGCATCAGTCCGAAGAGGGACTGCTGCTGCGCGACAACGTCTGGGGCAGCGTCGACGAGGATGCCCTGCGCCGCGACTTTACCGTCAACGCGCTCTATTACAGCGTCCGCGACTTTGCCATTCATGACTGGACCGGCGGCCTGGAGGATCTCGAGCATCGCGTGCTGCGTCTGATCGGCGATCCCGATCTTCGCTATCGTGAAGACCCGGTGCGCATGCTTCGTGCCGTTCGCTTTGCCAGCAAGCTGGATTTCACCCTGGCCGCCGAGACCGAAGCGCCGCTTGAAACCTGTGCGCCGCTGCTGCTGCAGATTCCACCGGCGCGACTGTTTGAAGAGGTCCTCAAGCTGTTTCTCTCCGGTCATGCCCTGAGCACCTTCCATGCGCTAAGGCGTCACGGCCTTTTTGCCATGCTGTTTCCGGGCACCGAGGAGTCGTTTGATCAATTGGACTGGGCGCTGCCCATGGTCGAACAGGCACTGATCAATACTGATGAGCGCATTCGGGCCGACAAGCCGGTGACACCGGCCTTTTTATATGCCGCACTGCTCTGGCCGGCCACGGTGGCGCAGACCGCCCGGCTGATCGAGGACGGCATCCCGCCGGTGCCGGCAGCCCAGCAGGCCTCTCAGCAGGAACTCAATCGGCAGCTGCAGCATACGTCCATTCCGAAACGTTTCAGCCTGCCCATGCGTGAAATCTGGGACATGCAGCTGATGCTGCCGCGCCGACGAGGCAAACGTCCGTTCCAGACACTGGCACATCAACGCTTTCGCGCCGCCTATGATTTCCTGCTGCTCAGAGAATCCGCCGGCGAGATTGCTTCCGGTCTGGGGCAGTGGTGGACGCGCTTTCAGGACGCCAGCGAAAGCCAGCAGCGCGAAATGGTGCAAAAGGTCGAGCAGGGGCACGACGATGCTGCCATCGATGACGATGCGCCCGAGAGCATGCCCATGCCGACCCGTAAACCCAGACGTCGTCGGCGCCGCCGCCCCAGGGATCAGCAGGAGTGAGTCATGCCGCATGGATCGGGCTGGGCAGTAATCTGGGCCATCCTCGTCAGCAGATACTGACGGCGCTGGAGGATCTGGCAGCGCTCCCCCTGACCACGATCAAGGCGCGCTCTTGCCTTTACAGCAGTCGCCCGGTCGGCCCTCAGGATCAGCCCGATTTCATCAATGCCGTGGCGGTTCTGAGCACCCGCCTCTCACCGCTTGCACTGCTGGATCAGCTGCAGGCGCTGGAGCAGCGCCATCGACGCGTGCGAGAGCGTCACTGGGGGCCGCGAACGCTGGATCTTGACCTGCTGCTGTATGACGATCAGATGCTCGATCTGCCGCGGCTGGTGGTGCCTCACCCCTGGCTTGGCGAGCGCGCCTTTGTGGTCCACCCCATGCTGGAGATCACCCCCGATTTCTGCCTGCCGGACGGCCAGCGCCTGGATCAGTTGCCGGCCGCGCAGCCCTCGAATGACTTGAAGCGCCTGTCACTCTGACTCTAGACTCGAGCTGCCACACCGGCTGTCGAGTATCGAGGACTGCATGCGTCACCCCATTACCCTTCAGACCCTGAACGAACGTCGCAGGACCGGACAGCCGTTCAGTTGCCTGACTGCCTATGATGCTACCCTGGCGACGCTGGCCGGCAATGCCGGCATCGAGGTTCTTCTGATCGGCGACTCGCTGGGCATGGTCCTGCAGGGCCATGCTTCCACCCTGCCCGTAACGCTTCAGGACATGATCTATCACACCCGCTGCGTGGCGCGGGCCGATACGACCAGCCTGATCATGGCGGATCTGCCCTTCATGACCAATACCACAACGGTCCAGACCCTTCAGGCGGCCGGGCAACTGATGCAGGCCGGTGCGCACATGGTCAAGCTCGAAGGCGAGGCGTGGCTTGCCGAGACGGTCACAGCGCTGACACAGCGCGGCGTGCCCGTCTGTATTCACATGGGGCTGACACCACAAAGCGTTAACGCGCTCGGAGGCTATCGCGTTCAGGGCCGCAACGCACAGCAGGCAGAAGCCATGCTCGAGGCCGCCAAAACCCTGGAGCAGGCCGGCGCAGCCGTCATTTTGCTGGAGTGCGTGCCCCGCGAACTGGCCGGGCGCATTCGTGACGCCCTTGAAGTGCCGGTCATCGGCATCGGCGCCGGCCCTGACGTGGACGGACAGATTCTGGTCATGCACGACATGCTCGGGGCAACCACCGGTCGGGCACCGCGATTTGTCAGGGACTTCATGGCAGACACCGGCAGCATCAGCGCTGCCTTCAGGGCCTATCACGAAGCAGTCACAACGCGCAGCTTTCCCTCCCCGGAACACTGCTTTTAACAGCGGACAGGACAAGACATGCAAACGTTCGAGGATGTGGCAGCGCTCTGGCAGGTACTGGCCGACTGGCGCCGTGAAGGTCTCAGAATGGCGCTGGTACCCACCATGGGCAATCTTCATGAAGGCCATCTGAGACTGGTGGATGCGGCTCTTCAGCATGCTGATCGCGTCGTGGCGACCATTTTTGTCAATCCACTGCAGTTTGGTCCCGATGAAGATCTGGCCCGCTATCCGCGCACCCTGGCAGATGATCAGCGCGCACTGGCCGAGCGCGGCTGCGACCTGCTGTTTGCACCAGCGGTCGAAACGCTCTATCCCGAGGGTCAGGAAGGGCTGACGCGGGTCAGCGTGCCGCAGGTCTCGCAGGGACTCTGCGGCGACCATCGGCCGGGCCATTTCGATGGCGTTGCAACGGTGGTCAGCCTGCTGTTCAATCTGACCCGTCCGGATGTCGCCTGTTTCGGCGAAAAGGATTTCCAGCAGCTGGCGGTTATTCGCAAGCTGGTCCGCGATCAGCACATGCCCATCGACATCATTGGCGTTCCCATTGCACGCGACCATGATGGACTGGCGCTCTCTTCGCGCAATGGCTATCTGGATCGCGACGCACGAACCCGAGCCAGTCAGCTGTATCAATGTCTTGCCGACAGCGCGCAACGCCTTGAACGCGGTCAAGACAGCGAAGCGGTACTGACGCAGGGTCGACGGCAGCTGGAGGCCGCAGGGTTTCGGCCCGACTATCTGGCCCTCTGTGACGCCACGACCCTGCAGCCCGTCAGCACCTGGCAGCCCGGGTCGGTGCTACTGGCCGCGGCCTGGCTGGGCAATACCCGGCTGATCGACAATCTACCCTGCCGCTCATGACGCTCTGGCGCCGCGCTCGGCCCGAGGACATGACGGCGCTGATCAACTGGATCGACTCGCCGGCAACGCTTTTCAGGTGGGGCGGCCCCTCGCTCACGTGGCCGGCAACGTCTGATCAGCTGTGGCAGCACATTGAGGCGGCCTTCTTACCCTCCTTTTCTCTGGAAGAAGATGACGCACTTCTTGCCTTCGGTCAGCTGGCACTTCGTGAACAGGGCATACCGCAGCATCTTTGTCGGCTTATCGTAGCGCCTCACCGGCGGGGCCAACAGCTGGGGGGAAAGGCTTTGTCACCATCTCATGGCGCACGCCGCACGGATGGGCGCCACGCAGGCCATGCTCAATGTTGCCATGACCAATGAGCACGCCGTTCGGCTGTACAAGCGTCTCGGCTTCGTCAATGTCGGGCCTGTCAGCGAACGCGGTATACAGGCCATGACGCGCCCACTCTGGTCATGACACTGTTTTATAGCCATGGCACTGCCGCCACAGCCTTGCGCCGCCGATCAATCATGAAAGAGGGCCTGACCCCGAAAGATGTCGGAATCAGGCCCTGAACTGCCGCATGACCAAAGCACCCGTTCAACAAGCGCCGTGATTCAGCAACACTGGAAGATTACTCTTCCAGAGTCGCTTCAAAGGCGGACTTTTCTTCTTCACCGACTTCCTTGATGGACAGCTTGACGCGGCCGCGGTTATCGATGTCCAGCACCTTGACGGTCACCATCTGGTTCTCGCTGAGGTAATCGCGAACATCGTTGACCCGCTCAGGGACGATCTGGGAGATGTGTACCAGCCCATCAGTGCCCGGCATGAAGTTGACGAAGGCGCCAAAGTCGGCAATACGTACCACCTTGCCGCGATAGAGCTTGCCAACTTCGGCTTCAGCCGTGATGCCGAGCACGGTGTCCATCGCCTTCTGGGCGCCGGCCTTGGTTTCGGCGTAGATCCGGACGCTGCCGTCATCGTCGATGTCGATCGAGGCGCCGGTGTCTTCACAGATCTGGCGAATGGTCGCGCCGCCCTTGCCGATCACGTCACGAATCTTCTCGGGATCGATCTTGAGACGGGCCATGGTGGGCGCATGCTCGGCCACTTCGCCACGACTCTGCGCGATCACGTGATTCATTTCGCCCAGGATATGCTGGCGCGCATGGAAGGCCTGCTCCAGCGCCTTTTCCATGATCTCTTCGTTGATCCCTTCAATCTTGATGTCCATCTGCAGCGCCGTGATGCCCTCTGCGGAACCGGCCACCTTGAAATCCATATCACCGAGGTGATCTTCATCACCCAGGATATCGGTCAGAACGGCAAAGCGCTCGCCTTCCTTGACCAGACCCATGGCGATACCGGCAACCGGCGCCTTCAGCGGCACGCCGGCATCCATCAGCGCCAGCGAGGAGCCACAGACTGAGGCCATCGAGCTGGAGCCGTTGGATTCGGTAATCTCGGAGACCACGCGGATCGAATACGGGAAGTCATCGGCAGACGGCAGCATGGCAGAAACGCCACGGCGCGCCAGACGACCATGACCGATTTCGCGACGCTTGGGAGAGCCGATGAAGCCGGCCTCGCCCACGCTGTAGGGTGGGAAATTGTAGTGCAGCATGAAGCGGTCATGGCGCTCGCCATCCAGACCTTCAACCAGCTGCGCATCCCGGGTAGTGCCCAGCGTCGTGGTCACGATCGCCTGGGTTTCACCGCGAGTAAAGATGGCCGAACCATGCGTACGCGGCAGAGCCCCTACTTCGATGTCCAGCGCGCGAACGGTGGAATGATCGCGACCATCGATACGCGGCTCACCGTTGAGCACGCGCTCTCGCACGATGCGCTTTTCAAGTTTGGCAAAGCCATTGCTGACGTCTTCGCCGCTATAGAGCGCTGCATCGCCTTCGCAGAGCTGAGTCTTCGCCTGCGCCTTGAGCTCATTCAAGCAGTCCTGACGCGCCATCTTGTCGGTAATCCGATAGGCCTCGCCGATGCCCGCTTCATAGCCGTTGGCCAGCGCATCCTTGAGCGCCGAGTTATCGGCCTGGGGCTGCCAGTCCCATCTGGCCTTGCCACCTTCACTCACAAACTCGTTGATGGCCTTGATGGCCACCTGCATCTCTTCGTGGGCGAACAGGACGGCGCCGAGCATTTCGTCTTCGGAAAGCTCTTTGGCCTCGGACTCAACCATCAGGACGGCCTTTTCGGTGCCGGCCACGACCATGTCGAGTTCAGAAGCCTGCAGCTCTTCCTGAGAAGGGTTGATGAAGTACCCGCGCTCGTTGGTATAGGCCACGCGCGCCGCACCGATCGGGCCGGCAAAGGGCACACCGGAGATAGCCAGTGCCGCGGAAGTGCCCAGCATGGCAGCGATGTCAGGATCCTGATGACGTTCGGCCGAGAGCACCGTGCAGACCACCTGCACTTCGTTCATGAAGCCCTTGGGAAACAGGGGGCGGATCGGGCGATCAATCAGGCGTGAGGTCAGCGTTTCCTTCTCGCTGGGACGCCCTTCACGTTTGAAAAAGCCGCCTGGAATCTTGCCGACCGAATAGGTCTTTTCCTGATAGTGCACGGAAAGGGGAAAGAAATCCTGACCGGGCTTGATGTCCTTTCTGGCAACAACCGTACACAGCACCACCGTGTTGTCCATGGTGACCAGGACGCTGCCGGTGGCCTGACGTGCCAGACGACCGGTTTCCAGCGTGACGCTGTGGTTGCCGTATTGAAATGTCTTTTTAACCGCGTTCAATGCGTTGTCCTTTTCTCGTAAACCATTCATTCACTTTCGACGTCATCTTAAAATCAAACGTCTCGAGTGTCACTCTCGCCACGGGCCATAACAAAAACAGGCGGCTCCCGAAGGGAGCCGCCTGTCAGTACCTGCCGGAAAGGCGACGCAATCAGCGACGCAGGCCCAGACGAGAGATGATCTGCTGATAGCGATCAAAATTCTTGCGCTTGAGATAATCCAGCAGCTTGCGGCGCTGGTTGACCATGCGGATCAGGCCACGACGCGAGTGGTGATCCTGCTTGTGATCCTTGAAGTGGCTCTGCAGGGTAACGATATTGTCAGTCAGCAGGGCGATCTGGACCTCCGGCGAACCGGTGTCGTTGTCACCCGTACCAAATTCCTTGACGATCTCGGCCTTGCGTTCGGCAGTCAGTGCCATGTTACTTCTCCAGTTTAATATGCCTGAGCATTGATAAGTGTCGAAGACCACGCATATTTGCAGTCTTCGCGAAACTACCGGTCCTCACCGGCAGTATTGATCAGTCGACGCGGGGAACACTGCCCCGGCCCGCTGACCGTGACCACGCCCAGAAGCGCGTGATCGTGATAAAGCCTTGCAACACTGCCTTCTTCCAGCCCATTGGTATCCAGCGACACGGGCTGACCGTGCAGGATGCGCTGGGCACCGTCATCATCGGTATCAAGTTGCGGCAGATGATTGATCAGCGCATCGACCGGCAGCAGCTTCTCGAGACGCTGCTCGTCGCTCATGGCTTCCAGCGCTTCGAAATCCAGCATGTTGCCGTCATTGAAGGGACCGGTTCTGAGTCGACGCAGTCCTTCAAGATGGGCCCCACAGCCAAGACGCTCGCCGATATCCTCGGCCAGCGTACGAATGTAGGTGCCCTTGCTGACGCTGACATCCAGTGAAAAACCCCGGGCATGTCGCGACGTGAGCGCAATATCATAAATGCTCACGCGTCTTGGTGCACGCTCAAGCTCCCGTCCGGCGCGGGCATGGGCATAGAGCGGCTGCCCCTGATGCTTGAGCGCCGAATACATGGGCGGCACCTGCTCGATCTCGCCGACAAAATCGGCCAGCACAGTCTCGATGTCGCCATCCTCCAGATCGGGAACGCTACGCTGTTTGAGCACTTCGCCTTCCCGGTCCCCCGTATCGGTCACCACACCGAGACGAATGCTGGCCAGATAGCGCTTGTCGGCATCCAGAAGCCAGGAGGAGAACTTGGTGGCCTCACCCAGACAGATGGGCAGCAGACCGGTCGCCATGGGATCAAGCGTTCCGGTGTGCCCCGCCTTCTGCGCCTGGTAAAGCCCGCGTACCTGCTGCAGTGCGCGGTTGGAGCTTACGCCTTCGTGCTTGTCCAGCAGCAACACCCCGTTGATGGGACGCCCGCGACGTCGTCTTGCCATCAGTCGCCGCGCTCCGGGCCTGTCTCATCATCTTCACCAGTGCGGTCACGGTCGGACTGCACGGCGCGCTCGATCAGACTCGACAGCTCATGACCGCGAGTGACGGATTCGTCAAAGTGGAAACGAAGCTCCGGCACGTGGCGAAGCTTCATGGTCCGGGCAACACGAGACCGCAAAAAACCACTGGCGCGCTTGAGCACCCCAAGGTTTTCACGGATGCGCTCCGGATCATTTTCCCCCATCAGGGTGACGTGAACATCGGCATAGCTCAGGTCACGACTGACGTCGGCCGACGTGACCGTCACCATGCCCAGCCGGGGATCCTTGATCTCACGCTGGATCAGCTGGGCCAGCTCGTGGGCCAGCTGCTCGCCGACCCGATCCGTACGATTGAATTCACGCATGAGACGCTCCCGTCATGGAGGCAGCACTCACAGGGAGCGCTGGACCTCGACCTGGTCGAAGACTTCGATCTTGTCGCCGACCTGGACATCATTGTAGTTACGAACGCCGATGCCACACTCCATGCCGTTGCGCACTTCGTTGACGTCGTCCTTGAAGCGGCGCAGGGATTCGAGCTCACCTTCGTAGACCACGACGTTCTCACGCAGAACACGGATGCGCTTGTTGCGGTGCACGGTACCTTCGATGACCATGCAGCCTGCGACAGCACCGATCTTCGGTGCGCGGAAGACATCACGCACCTCGGCCACGCCCACGATATCCTCACGCCATTCCGGCGCCAGCATACCGCTCATTGCCTGCTTGACTTCATCAATGAGGTGATAGATGACGCTGTAGTAGCGCAGGTCCAGCCCTTCACGGTCGACGATGTCACGCGAGGAGGCATCGGCACGAACGTTGAAGCCAACGATGATGGCATTGGAAGCCACGGCCAGGTTGGTGTCGGTTTCGGTGATACCACCGACACCGGAAGACACGACTGCAACCTTGACTTCATCGGTCGAGAGCTCTTCAAGCGCGCCGCGGATGGCTTCGAGCGAACCCTGTACGTCGGCCTTGAGCACGATATTGACGGTAGCGGTCTCGTCCTGGCCCATCTGGCTGAACATGTTCTCCAGCTTGGCCTTCTGCTGACGCGCCAGACGCACTTCGCGATACTTGCCCTGACGGAAGTTGGCGACTTCACGCGCCTTCTTCTCATCAGCCAGCACCATGAAGTCGTCACCGGCTTCCGGCGTACCGCCCAGACCGAGGATCTCGACCGGCATGGAGGGCCCGGCTTCATCGACCTGCTTGCCCAGTTCGTTGACCAGTGCCCGCACGCGACCGTAGTGGAGTCCGGCCAGTACCACATCGCCCTTTCTGAGCGTACCGGTCTGTACCAGGACGGTGGCAACAGGGCCGCGACCGCGGTCCAGACGGGACTCGACCACAACACCCTTTCCGGGCGCTTCAGGAACGGCCTTGAGCTCCAGTACTTCGGAGACCAGCAGTACCGCTTCCAGCAGTCCGTCAATGTTCTCGCCGCTTTTGGCGGAAACATGAACAAACTGGGTATCACCGCCCCACTCTTCCGAGATCACGCCGCGCTGCGACAGCTCGTTGCGCACGCGATCCGGATCAGCACCTGGCTTGTCGATCTTGTTGACCGCCACGACCAGCGGTACACCGGCAGCCTTGGCGTGCTCGATGGCCTCGACCGTCTGCGGCATGACGCCGTCATCGGCGGCCACCACCAGGATAACCACGTCAGTGGCCTGTGCACCGCGAGCACGCATGGCGGTAAAGGCCGCGTGACCGGGCGTATCCAGAAAGGTCAGGTCGCCGTTTTCATGTTCAACGTGATAGGCGCCGATATGCTGGGTAATGCCGCCGGCTTCGCCGGTGGCGACCTTGGTGCGACGGATGTAGTCCAGCAGCGAGGTCTTGCCGTGGTCAACGTGACCCATGACGGTCACCACCGGCGCACGCGTGATCTGCTCGCCTTCATAGGAGATGTTTTCGAGCACTTCGGTCTCGAGCGCATCTTCTTTAACCAGTCTGGGCGTATGCCCCATCTCTTCGACCACGATCGCGGCAGTATCCTGATCGATGGTCTGGTTGATGGTCACGGCGGCGCCCATCTTGAACATGGCCTTGATGACTTCGTTGGCCTTGATGGCCATCTTGTCAGCCAGGTCCGCCACGCTGATGGATTCAGGGATAGGCACTTCACGCACGATATTCTGCACCGGCTTCTGGAAACCATGGGCATTGTCGCTGCGGCTGCTGCCACCACGGCGGCTGCCACGGCGCTGCTCGGCCCGCTTGACCTTCTTTCCACCACGCTTGCGCTCGTTACGCTCGCTGCGCTCGTCGGCATCATCGCGGCGCTCGTCACGACGACCGCCGGCAGACTTGCCGCCTTCGCCACGACGGGTATTGCGCCGGCTGTTGTCATTACGCGGCTCACGTGGCGGTGCCTCGACGGCCGGAGCGCCTTCTTCAGCACTTTCCGGAACCGGCGCCTCGACAGCTTCTTCTAACGGTGCGGCCTTGTCGCTGACAGGCTGCGCCTGTTCGGTGCTTTCCTGAGCGGGCGCCGCTTCGCCAACTGCCGGTGCCTCGGTAGAAGCACTGACGGCCTGCTCGGTCGTGGCAGCCTGCTCTGCGGCAGGGGCCTGAGCGTCCTGCTGCTCCTGCTCGCCGTTTTCTTCATCGCCACGCTTGACGTAGGTACGCTTTTTACGCACCTGCACTTCGATGGTCTTGTTGCGACCATCACCGGTGCGAATCTTGCTGCGGGTCTTGCGCGTCATGGTGATACGGTTCTTGTTACCGTTGTTACCACGCGCACCAGCGCCCCCGTGGCTTCTGGTGAGATAGTCGAGCAGCGTCTGCTTGTCTTCTTCGGAGACCGCATCGTTTTCTGCCTTATGCGGCAGACCTGCTTCACTCATCTGCTCGAGCAGGCGGCTGACATCACGCCCCACCTTGCCGGCAAATTCCTTGACTGTTGTTTCTGCCATTTATGACCTCCTGAGCCCGTGACCTGTCGCGATACGATGGATTATTCGAACCACGGCGCCCGGGCCGTCATGATCAGTGCCGCAGCACGTTCTTCATCCATCCCCTCAATGTCCTTGAGGTCTTCAATGGATTGCTCGGCAAGATCTTCCATGGTGATAATTCCTCGCCCGGCCAGCCGGTAGGCAAGATGCTGATCCATGCCCTCCATCGAGAGCAGATCCTCGGCGGGCGCGGTGCCGTCCAATTCTTCTTCGGATTTGATCGCCAGATTGAGCAATTCATCCTTGGCCCGCGCGCGCAGCTCCTCGACCAGCGACTCGTCAAAGCCTTCGACTTCCAGCATCTCTTCCAGCGGGACGTAGGCGACTTCCTCAAGCGAAGTAAAGCCTTCCTCGACCAGCAGCCGCGCCATCTCTTCATCAACATTGAGGTGATTGATGAAGTACTCGATATAACTGTCGAGCTCCTGATCGCGACGTCCCTGGGCTTCCTCCTCCGTCATGACGTTGAGCGTCCAGCCGGTCAGTTCACTGGCCAGACGTACGTTCTGTCCGCTGCGGCCGATGGCCTGGGCCAGATTGTCTTCGCCGACCGCAACGTCCATGGCGTGAGTGTCCTCATCCACCAGGATGGAGGCCACGTCGGCGGGCGCCATGGCATTGATGACCAGTTGAGCCGGATTATCGTCCCAGAGCACGATATCCACACGCTCGTTGCGCAGCTCGTTTGAAACGGCCTGCACCCTGGAACCACGCATGCCGACACAGGCACCAACCGGATCGATGCGGCGGTCGTTGGTCTTGACGGCAATCTTGGCACGAGAGCCTGGATCGCGTGCAGCGCCCTTGATTTCGATCAGCTGCTCCGAAATTTCGGGAACCTCGATGGTAAAGAGCTCCACCAGAAATTCGGGGCGTGTACGAGACAGGATCAGCTGCGCACCACGCGCTTCAGGATCCACACGCCAGAGCAGTGCCCTGACGCGTTCGTTGAGGCGATAGCGCTCACCCGGGATCATTTCACCGCGCGGCAGGAACCCTTCCGCGTTGTCGCCCAGATCAATGATCAGGCCATCACGTGTGGTTTTCTTGACATTGCCGCCCACCAGCTCGCCTTCGCGCTCGGCATACTGGCGCACGATTTCGGAGCGCTCGGCTTCACGCACCTTCTGAACGATGACCTGCTTGGCCGTCTGAGCCGCAATCCGACCGAATTCGGCGGATTCGATCTGCTCTTCCACGACCTCATTGAGCGCCAGCGGATCATCACGCTCTTCGGCAGCGCCCAGCGGAATCTGGCGTGCCGAAGTGGTGTAATCCTCGTCGGGCACGACTGTCCAGCGCCTGAAGGTTTCGTAATCGCCGGTATTGCGATCGATACGCACACGAATATCGACATCCTTGCCTTCGTAGCGCTTTCTTGAAGCGCTGGCCAGCGCTGCTTCAACGGCTTCGAAAATAATATCGCGGGGAACACCCTTTTCGTTCGATATCGCATCGACGACCAGCAAAATGTCCTTGCTCATGCCTGTGCCTCGCCAGAAAAGTCCTTGTTGTCATCAAGCATCAGTTATCAAACCCGGGCACGACGCGTGCCTGCTCAATGGTCTCGATAGGAAATCCATACTCTTCGTCGTTGAACTGCAGCAGCACTTCATCGCCATCCACACCGGCCAGCAGCCCCTTGAAACGACGCTGACCCTCAAAGGGCGCGCGCAGTTTCAGCGTAATGGTATGACCGGCAAACCGGGCAAAATGTGACAGGGAATAAAGCGGGCGATCCATCCCGGGAGAGGACACTTCAAGCTGATACTGTCCGGGGAGAGGGTCTTCTACATCCAGCAGGGCACTGACCTGCCGGCTGACATCGGCACAGTCTTCAACGCTTACACCATTGTCATGATCGATATAAACGATCAGTCTGGAATGTTTGCCCTGAGCATTGTAATCAATGCCCCAGAGCTCGAAACCGAGCGCTGCGACGGCGGGCTCTATCAGCGTATGCAGTGTTTCTTGCCTGGTTGGCACGACATGGCCTCCTGCAGTGGCATCAGGCACCCGAGCGAAAATACAGGAGAGCAGATGAGGTGACTGATGAGCGATCTTGTTGCGCTGTAACAAAAAGCCCCTTCGATGGAAGGGGCTTTTCGGGGAAAAATTTCCATCCATTAACGCATGGATGGTAGCGGGGGCCGGATTTGAACCGACGACCTTCGGGTTATGAGCCCGACGAGCTACCAGGCTGCTCCACCCCGCATCAATAGCGCAATCAGTATAAGGACTTTGTCCCGTCGAATCAACACGATCCGCCTGTCGCGACTTGCAGTTCCGATGGTGCCGAAGGCGGGACTTGAACCCGCACGACCGTAAGGTCACTACCCCCTCAAGATAGCGTGTCTACCAATTCCACCACTTCGGCTTTCGGATCGACAGAATCAGGATTCTGTCACTTCTGACACTCTTTTGTCAGAAGAGTGATGAGGCGTTAACAAGAGAGCACCTCATCACTGGCGCGAGATTATGCACCTCCTGACCGGATTCGTCAAGCGATGCATAATTCTTTGCATCAATTACCGTCGCCGTCATTCGTAGAAGGCACCGTCAGGCCACCGTTATCGTCACCGGCGTCCTGCTGCTGAGCGTCGGGAGCACGAGGGGCATCGTCGCCATCGTCCAGACTCGGCGCACTGCTGCGCTGCTGCTCGATGACACGCGCGTCGGGAATACCGCTCTGGGCATCACCGCCACGGTCCACCAGCCAGGCAAGCCCGAGCGAAGTGATGAAGAAGAGCGCGGCCAGCACCGCCGTCAAGCGTGCAAGCGTCTTGGAAGCGCCCTGGGAGCCCAGCACCGTCTGCGAAGCGCCGCCACCAAAGGCAGCGCCCGCCTCGGCACCCTTGCCGCGCTGCAAAAGCACAAGCGTGATCAGGCTGATGGCAAGAAGGACGTGAATCAGAATGATGGCAACGTACATTTAATCAACCTGCTGCGTGACAAATCGCAATGAAATCATCGGGTTTGAGCGAGGCGCCGCCTATCAGCCCCCCATCGATATCCGGTCGGGAAAGAAGGTCGGCAGCGTTGTCGGCCTTCATGCTACCGCCATACAGCAGGCGCATGCCTTCTCCCAGCGCGGGATCCTTGTCTGACAACCATGCGCGAATCATGGCATGAACCTGCTGTGCCTGATCGGGTGTAGCCGTACGACCGGTACCGATGGCCCAGACCGGTTCGTAGGCGATCACCAGCTGCGAGCGCTCTTCGGCGGACAGGGCATCAAAAACGGCACTGACCTGACCAAGCACCACAGACTCCACCCGATCGGCCTCCCGCTCTTCAAGCGTTTCGCCAATGCACAGTACGGGCGTCAGCCCGGCAGCGAGAGCCGCCCTGACACGAGCCAGTACGGCCTGATCGTCTTCCCCGAACAGGGTCCGACGCTCCGAGTGACCCACCAGCACACAAGTGACACCGCACTGAACAAGCATGGAAGCACTGATCTCACCGGTATAGGCACCCGATGATTCAGGATGAAGCGTCTGGGCACCGAGAGCGACCGGGCTGTCTGCCAGCAATCCCTGCGCCGATGTGAGCAGCGTAAAGGGGGGGATAATGGCAACGTCAACGCTGGAGGAGATCTGCGCCGACGCCAGTGACTGCGTCATGGTCTCCAGCAGCTCCGGCGAGCCATTCATCTTCCAGTTGCCGGCAATCAGCGGCTTACGCATGGTGACTTCTCCCTAGCCTGTCGAGAACAGGACAGTTTTGGTAGACGCCTCCGCAAGGAGGGCGATGGTAATGGAGCGATGGCGTGAACACAACCACGCCTCGCTGTCTTCAATCCCGGACAGCCGACATGCCCTGTTCGATTTCATCGGCGATCCTTTGTGCCAGTGCCTGAACATCAAAGCGTGGACGCCCTTCCACCATGACGCGAATCAGAGGCTCCGTACCTGACGGTCTTAAAAGGACGCGCCCGGATTCTCCCAGCGTCTGCTCGACCTCCCTGACGGCACTCACGACCGGCGCACTCTCCATCAGCGCGGCCTTGTCGATACCGGGCACCAGACGAACATTGACCAGTGCCTGAGGCGCTTTTTCCATCCCTTCCAGCAGCTGCTCGAGGCTTCGCTCCTCGATCACCATGGTCGCCAGCACCTGAAGCGCAGAAACAATGCCGTCTCCAGTGGTCTGGGCATGGCCACACAGGATATGACCCGACGACTCCCCGCCCAGTTGCCAGTCACGTGCCAGCATCTGCTCGATAACGTAGCGATCACCGACCCTGGCGCGCTCGAAGGGAATCCCCAGCTCTTCCAGCGCCGATGCCAGTCCGAAATTACTCATCAGCGTACCCACGACACCACCGCCCAGCACGCCACGGCGCTGACGGTCACGGGCAATGATATAAAGGATGTCATCGCCATCCACGATGCGACCGGAGTGATCCACCATGATCACACGATCACCATCACCATCAAAGGCAATCCCCAGATCGGCACCGGTCTCGAGCACCTTGTCGCGCATGGTTTCAGGATGGGTAGATCCGACCTGCTGATTGATATTGAGCCCATCCGGCGTTACGCCCAGCGCAATGACCTCGGCACCCAGCTCACGAAAGACGTTGGGCGCAATGTGATAGGTCGCCCCATTGGCGCAGTCGATCACGATTTTCAGACCGTGCAGGCCGAAGCGATTGGGCACGGTCGACTTGCAGAATTCGATATAGCGCCCGGCCGCATCCTCGATGCGCACGGCCTTGCCCAGCCTGTCAGGTCCCACTGTTTCCTGCAGCCCCTCCAGCTCACGCTCGATCTCGTCTTCGAGCGCATCAGGAAGCTTGGTACCATGCTGAGAGAAAAACTTGATGCCGTTATCCTGATAGGGATTGTGCGAGGCGCTGATGACCACGCCTGCACTGGCGCGCAATGTGCTCGTCAGATAGGCAATTCCCGGCGTCGGCATGGGTCCGAGCAGCGCCACATCTACCCCGGCGGCCGAAAAGCCGGCTTCCAGTGCAGACTCGAACATATAGCCGGAGATACGGGTATCCTTGCCGATCAGCACGCGGGCGCGACGGTTCTGCCGCGCGAAGACACGTCCGGCGGCCCACCCCAGACGCAGCATGAAATCTGCCGTGATGGGCGCCTGCCCCACCGTGCCGCGAATCCCGTCCGTACCGAAATATTGTCTTGCCATTGCTATTTGCCTTCCTTGAGTACTGCACGTGTCATGCCAACGGCATCCGCACTGGCAGCGACATCATGTGTTCTGATAATCCAGGCGCCCTTGCTGACAGCCAGACTGGTCAGCGCCAGCCCGCCATAGAGACGCTCATCAACCTCGCGCGACAGCGCACGACCGATCATTCCCTTGCGAGAAGTGCCCACCAGCATGGGGTAACCCAGACGCTGGAGATACTCTAGGCGATTCATCAGACGCAGGTTGTGCGCAAGCGTCTTTGCAAAACCAAACCCCGGATCAACCAGCAGTCGCTCGGCAGCAATGCCTGCGTTGCGACAGCGCGTGATCTGCTGCTCCAGAAAGATCACCACCTCTTCCTCGATGGGGCGCTCGTAACATGGGTCATTTTGCATGTTATCGGGCTCACCCACCATATGCATGAGACAGATGGGCAGCCCCGAAGCGGCCGCCGCCTCGAGCGCGCCCGGGCGTCTCAACGAGCGAACATCGTTGATCATGCCGGCACCTGCTGCGGCAACTGCCGTCATGACCTCCGCAGCGCTGGTGTCCACCGACACCAACGCCCCCAGCTCGCAGGTCAGTCGCTCGACAATCGGCACCACGCGATCCAGCTCCTGCTGCACGCCTACCGCCGCAGCTCCGGGCCGCGTGGATTCGCCGCCGACATCAATAATGCTGGCACCTTCCCGAAGCATCTCCTCAGCACGACGCAGTGCCGCATCACCGACGGCATGCCTGCCGCCATCAGAGAAGGAATCCGGAGTAACATTGAGAATACCCATGACGTGGGGCTCATTCAGTGACAGCCGGTGGCGTTTGCTGCACGCCATGGCATTGGCTGCATTCGGCATGGTGACTCCTGAAACCTGAGGTGGCGACCTGCGTTGTAATCGGCGGACATAAAAAAACCGCCCCGAAGGGCGGTCATGATACGCAAAACATCAGTCAATGTCCGGAGGAGCCACCCAGCGGGTCCGAAGGCCGACGCCGGGTATCGTCATCGGTATTGTCACCTTCCGGCTCATCGACCGGCCGAACATCCGAAGGACTATTGTCGGCAACGCCCAGACCGCCGCTCGGGCCGCTGCCACCCGGCTCCTTCGGCGGCCGCGGATCACGTCCCTCCATGATATCGCTGATCTGATCGACATCGATGGTTTCATACTTGATCAGCGCCTCGGTCATCGCATCCAGCTTGTCGCGATTATCGTGCAGAATCTGCTCGGCCTGCTTGTAGCATTCATCAATGATGCGACGAATTTCGCGGTCCAGTCTCGAAGAGGTTTCTGCCGAGCTGAACTTGCTGCTACCGCCGCCCGGCCCTCCCAGGAACTGGTGCGACTCATCCTCGTCGTACATCAGCGGACCCATTTCCTGCGACAGGCCCCACTTGGCCACCATGTTATGGGCAAGCTCCGTGGCCCGCTTGATATCGTTGGAGGCACCGGTAGTGACACCGTTTGGCCCCAGCGTCATTTCCTCGGCAATACGGCCACCGAACAGCGAGCAGATCTGGCTGATGATCTGCTGTCGCGTGTAGCTGTAGCGATCTTCATTGGGCAGGAACATGGTGACGCCCAGTGCCCGCCCGCGCGGAATGATGGTGACCTTGTAGACCGGATCATGTTCCGGCATGAGAAGACCGATGATGGCATGACCCGACTCGTGATAGGCAGTATTGCGCTTTTCCTTTTCGGACATAACCATCGAGCGCTTTTCAGCCCCCATCATGATCTTGTCCTTGGCCATTTCAAGCTCGGCCATACCGATCAGACGACGGTTCTTGCGTGCAGCAAAGAGCGCTGCCTCATTGACCACGTTGGCAAGCTCGGCCCCCGAGAAGCCCGGCGTTCCCCGCGCAATCATCTCGGGCTTGACGTCGTCTGCCAGCGGCACCTTGCGAAGATGCACACCAAGAATGTGCTCACGCCCACGAATGTCGGGCAGGCCAACGGTCACCTGACGGTCGAATCGGCCCGGACGCAGCAGTGCAGGGTCAAGTACGTCGGGACGGTTGGTCGCGGCAATCACGATAATGCCTTCATTGGCCTCGAAGCCGTCCATCTCGACCAGCAGCTGGTTCAGGGTCTGCTCGCGCTCGTCGTGACCACCGCCCATTCCGGAGCCGCGTGAACGGCCGACAGCATCGATCTCATCGATGAAAATGATGCAGGGTGCCTGCTTCTTGGCCTGTTCGAACATGTCACGGACACGAGAGGCGCCCACACCCACGAACATTTCAACGAAGTCGGAACCGGAGATGGTGAAAAAGGGCACTCTGGCTTCACCGGCGATCGCCTTGGCCAGCAGTGTCTTGCCGGTACCCGGCGGCCCCACCATCAAAACACCGCGGGGAATCTGGCCCCCAAGACGCTGAAACTTGGAGGGATCCTTGAGAAAGTCGACCAGCTCTTCGACTTCTTCCTTGGCCTCATCACAGCCGGCAACATCCTTGAAAGTCGTCTTGACCTGCTCATGAGAAAGCAGTTTGGCCTTGGACTTGCCAAAGCTCATCGGCCCACCCTTGCCGGAGCCGCCGCCCTGCATCTGGCGCATGAAAAACAGAAAGATGCCCAGAATCAGCAGAATGGGAAAACTGGCAATCAAAAGCCGTGACCAGATGCTCTGCTGGTCGGGCTCCTTGCCGATCACCGTCACGTTGTTACTGAGCAGATCATCCATCAGACGCGGATCTTCAGCAGAAGGCCTGATGGTCTGGAAGCTGGAACCGTCATCGCGCTCACCACGGATGTCGTAACCGTCAATGGTGACTTGACGAATCTGGTTGTTTTGCACCTGTTCAACGAACTGGGAATAGTTCATCGCCTGCGGCGAATTATCGACGCTGAAGTTGTTGAAGACCGTCAGCAGGACCGCTGCGATAATCAACCAAAGGATCAGATTCTTGGCCATGTCGTTCAAGGGGACACCCTCACTACGTGATTCTGCCTGCCAGGCGTGGCCCGGTATGTGTCGAATAGCTTGGGGCGCGGCCTGTTGATTACAAGCTCAAGCGCGAAAACCGCGACCCAGCAGATATACTTCTCGCGACCTCGGGCGAGAGGCCTCGGGTTTACGAGTAACCACCTTATCGAACCGGAGACGCATTTCCTTTAGATACTGATCAAAACCCTCTCCCTGGAAGATCTTGGTCAGAAAATCGCCGCCCGGCATCAGCACCTGCTGCGCCATGTCGAGCGCGAGCTCTACAAGATACATGGCTCCGGGCTGGTCGATGGCCATCTGCCCGCTCATGTTGGGCGCCATGTCCGATAGCACCACGTTGACCGGTCGGTCGCCGAGCGCCTCGAGCATAGCATGCAGCGTCTGCTCTTCAGTAAAGTCACCCTGAATGAAATCCACCCCCGCGATGGCGTCCATTTCGAGAATGTCGGTGGCAATGACTCGACCGTGATCCCCCACACGGGCCATGGCGACCTGACTCCACCCACCGGGCGCAGCCCCCAGATCCACCACGCTCATCCCCGGTGCAAACAGACGATCACGATCATCAATCTCGAGCAGCTTGTAACTGGCACGGGAGCGATAGCCATCGGACCAGCTGCGCTTTACCCAGACATCATCGAAATGTTCCTTCATCCAGCCATTGTCGGCTGAAGCCTTTTTGCCGGCAGACGGCTTTCTGGCGCGTGTCACATTAACGTCCGAAAAGAGGAATTGCCGTGCTACTGCGATCAGACACCACCGTGCCAGCAGGAACAGGCGCCCAACGTGATACAACCGTTGGCACCACTGCCGCTGTGTGGAGTAAGATGAGCGCACATGAAAAAGGGATCGAGAGTTTTCAACATATCATGAGCCTTACAGCGGCACAAAAGAAAACCCTGCGCAGCGTCGGCCACATCCTCGACCCGGTTGTCCGGATCGGTGACAAGGGCCTGACCGAGGGCGTCATGGGTGAGCTTGAGCGAGCACTTGCCGACCACGAGCTGATCAAGATCAGCATCGCCGGCGCTGACCGCGACGAGCGCACCCACATCATCAATCACCTGCTCGAGCAGTCCGGCGCCGAGCTGGTTCAAAGCATCGGCAAGACCGCCCTTCTGTATCGTCACAACCCGAAGGCGGACCCCAGACTTTCCAACGTGGCACGCTATACTCAGTGACCATCACGTCCGGCACCTGATCAGACAGGGCCATCCGGATGCAAAAGCCCCCGACAGTGTCGGGGGCTTTTTTATGGTAACAACCGACACGCTGGATCAGGCAATATG
This sequence comes from Kushneria avicenniae, assembly GCF_900112585.1. Lineage (GTDB taxonomy): Bacteria > Pseudomonadota > Gammaproteobacteria > Pseudomonadales > Halomonadaceae > Kushneria > Kushneria avicenniae. Next base: position 31,994 of record NZ_FOLY01000009.1, read on the forward strand.
CTCAACGCTGTCGATTTCGTATTCCACGTCACCACCCGGCGTGCGTACATTGACGACATCACCTTCGGATTTTCCCACCAGCGCACGGGCAATGGGCGAATTGACCGAGATCTTGCCGCCCTTGATGTCGGCTTCATCCTCACCCACGATGCGATAGGCGACTTCCTCGTCGGTATCGAGATTCAAGAGCCTGACCGTAGTGCCAAAGATCACCTTGCCGGTATGCGGCACCTTTGTGACATCAATGACCTGTGAATTGGACAGGCGCGACTCGATTTCCTGAATGCGACCTTCGATGAACCCCTGCTGCTCACGCGCAGCATGATACTCCGCATTCTCCTTGAGATCGCCGTGCTCGCGTGCCTCGGCAATGTCTGCAATCACGCGCGGGCGATCAACGCCCTTGAGCTGGTTAAGCTCTTCACGCAGGGCCTGTTCGCCCTGCACCGTCATCGGAACCCTGGTGGTCATGCCGTTACACTCGTATGGAGTTCCTGAAGTCGCCGCACGGTAATCTCGTTACCATACTCAAGCGCCATGCACACGGCGCGCGCCCCTGCCAGAGTGGTGGCATAAGGCACCTTGTGTGACAGCGCCGAACGACGAATCATGGAAGAATCGTTAATGGCCTGCCGCCCCTCGGTCGTATTGACGATGTAGGCAACCTCATCGTTTTTGATCATGTCGACAATATGGGGACGGCCTTCAAACACCTTGTTGACCGGCTCGACCGGCAGACCGGCAGCTTCGAGCGCCTGTGCCGTACCGTGCGTGGCGATCAGTGTGAAGCCCAATGTTAACAGAGAACGGGCAACGTCAATAACGCCCTCCTTGTCGGGATCACGAACCGACAGGAACGCCCGGCGGTCGCCACTGAGCGCCGGAATGGCTTCCCCTGCCCCCAGCTGCGCCTTGTAGAAGGCCTCGGCAAAGGTCGTTCCGGTCCCCATGACCTCGCCGGTCGACTTCATTTCCGGTGTCAGGATCGGATCCACGCCCGGGAACTTGTTGAACGGGAAGACCGCTTCCTTGACGCTGTAAAAGTCCGGAATGTGCTCGCGAGTAAACTCGAGCTCATCGAGTGTTTTGCCGGCCATGACGCGCGCGGCCAGCTGCGCCAGCGAACGACCGATACATTTCGAGACAAACGGCACGGTCCGCGACGCGCGCGGGTTGACCTCGATCACGTACACCTCGCCATCCTGCCAGGCCAGCTGAACGTTCATCAGACCCACCACGTTGAGCTCCAGCGCCATGCGCTGTACCTGATCACGCATGCGATCCTGAACCTCGGCCGGCAGCGAATAGGGCGGCAGCGAGCAGGCCGAGTCACCGGAGTGCACGCCAGCCTGCTCGATATGCTGCATGATGCCGCCGATCACGACTTTTTTGCCATCGCTGATCGCATCGATGTCCACCTCGATGGCGGCATTCAGGAAGTGATCCAGCAGCACCGGCGAATCGTTGGAAACCTTGACCGCATGGGTCATGTAGTTCTCGAGCTCGTCGGCCGAGTAAACAATCTCCATGGCACGCCCGCCCAGTACATAGGAGGGACGTACCACCAGCGGATAGCCGATCCGGGCTGCCTTGACGAAAGCCTCATCGAAGCTGCGAGCCGTGGCATTGTTGGGCTGCTTGAGACCGAGCTTGTCGATCATCTGCTGGAAGCGCTCGCGGTCCTCGGCGCGGTCGATGGCATCCGGCGTCGTGCCGATGATGGGCACGCCTGCCGCTTCGAGATCACGCGCCAGCTTCAGCGGCGTCTGCCCCCCGAACTGGACGATGACGCCCGCCGGCTTTTCCGTTTCGACAATTGCCAGCACGTCCTCGAGCGTTACCGGCTCGAAATAGAGGCGATCGGAAGTGTCATAGTCGGTCGACACGGTTTCCGGATTGCAGTTGACCATGATGGTTTCATAGCCATCTTCACGCATGGCAAGCGCGGCATGAACGCAGCAGTAGTCAAACTCGATGCCCTGGCCAATCCGGTTGGGACCGCCGCCCAGCACCATGATCTTCTGCCGATCGCTGGGGTCGGCCTCGCACTCTTCCTCATAGGTGGAGTACATATAGGCCGTCGAGGTCGGAAATTCAGCGGCGCAGGTATCGACCCGCTTGAAGACCGGGCGCACATCCAGCGACTGACGACGCTCACGAAACGCCTTCTCGCTGACGCCGATCAGACGGGCCAGACGCGCATCGCCAAAGCCGCGACGCTTGTAGAAATAGACCTGCTTGCGGCTGAGATCGCCCAGAGAGGCCTTGGCAATCTGGCTTTCCAGAACGATCAGCTCCTGAATCTGAATCAGGAACCAGCGATCGATTTTGGTGAAGTTGAAGACTTCATCCAGCGAATGGCCGGCCCGGAAAGCGTCGGCCACGTAGAAGATGCGATCGGCACCCGGACGCTGCAGCTCGCCCTGCATCAGCTGACGCGACGCCTCGTCGAAGTTCGCAAGTTTCGGATCGAGCCCGTCAACGCCGATTTCGAGTCCCCGCAGCGCTTTCTGCAGCGATTCCTGGAAGGTACGGCCGATGGCCATGACCTCACCCACCGACTTCATCTGGGTCGTCAGGCGATCATTGGCCTGCGGAAACTTCTCGAAGGTAAAGCGCGGAATCTTGGTGACCACATAGTCGATGGCAGGCTCGAAGGAAGCAGGGGTGGCGCCGCCGGTGACCTCGTTTTGCAGCTCATCGAGGGTGTACCCTACCGCCAGCTTGGCGGCGACCTTGGCAATCGGGAAGCCGGTGGCCTTAGAGGCCAGTGCCGACGAGCGCGATACGCGCGGGTTCATCTCGATGACCACCATGCGCCCGGTGTCCGGATCGACACCGAACTGTACGTTGGAACCGCCGGTCTCGACGCCGATCTCGCGCAGCACCGCAAGCGATGCGTTACGCATGATCTGGTATTCCTTGTCGGTCAGCGTCTGGGCCGGGGCCACGGTGATGGAATCACCGGTATGCACGCCCATCGGATCGAAGTTCTCGATGGCGCAGACAATGATGCAGTTGTCCTGTTTATCGCGCACCACCTCCATCTCGTACTCTTTCCAGCCCAACAGCGACTCGTCGATCAGAAGCTCATGGTTGGACGAGAGTTCAAAACCGCGATGGCAGATTTCTTCAAACTCTTCGCGGTTATAGGCTACGCCGCCGCCGGAGCCGCCCATGGTATAGGACGGGCGAATAATGCAGGGGAAGCCCAGCTCGCCCTGAATCTCCCATGCTTCTTCCATTGAATGCGCGACCTTGGCCTTCGGGCACTCAAGGCCGATGTTTTTCATCGCCTTGTCAAAGAGGTCACGGTCCTCGGCCTTCTCGATGGTCTGGGCATTGGCACCGATCAGCTCGACCCCGAACTCGTCGAGAATGCCGCGACGGTCCAGCTCGAGGGCGCAGTTCAGCGCGGTCTGGCCGCCCATGGTCGGCAGTACCGCATCCGGGCGCTCGCGCTCGATGATGCGCGCCACGGCCTCCCAGGTGACCGGCTCGATGTAAGTGGCATCGGCCATGACCGGGTCGGTCATGATGGTGGCCGGGTTGGAGTTCACCAGGATGACCCGGTACCCCTCCTCGCGCAACGCCTTGCAGGCCTGGGCGCCGGAGTAGTCGAACTCACAGGCCTGGCCGATAACGATGGGGCCGGCGCCAATGATCAGAATGCTTTTCAGGTCGGTACGTTTTGGCATGACGATTTCACTGCGTCGAAAAATGGGATGCGGACAAGTCGAATACGAGGGCAAGCCGGTCGCCGCTGGCGGCGACCGGATCGAGTCAGGCCGGCTGGCGGCGTTTCTCCATCATGGCCACGAAGCGATCAAACAGCGGTGAAACATCATGTGGCCCGGGACTGGCTTCCGGATGGCCCTGAAAGCTGAAGGCCGGCGTATCGGTCAATTCAATGCCCTGCAGGGTATTGTCAAACAGCGACCGGTGCGTCGCGCGAATATTGGCCGGAAGCGACGCCTCGTCAACGGCAAACCCGTGGTTCTGGCTGGTGATCATGACATGGCCACGATCGATATCCAGCACCGGATGGTTGGCGCCGTGGTGGCCCTGCTTCATCTTGACGGTGGTCGCACCGCCGGCCAGCGCCAGCAGTTGATGGCCCAGGCAGATACCAAAGACCGGCGTGCCGGTGGCCAGAATCTCCCGGATGGCCTTGATGGCGTAGTCACAGGGTTCGGGGTCGCCCGGCCCGTTGGCCAGGAAAACGCCATCGGGATTCATCGCCAGCACGTCACTGGCAGGCGTCTGGGGCGGCACCACGGTCAGACGACAGCCGCGGCTGGTCAGCATGCGAAAGATGTTGTGCTTGGTGCCAAAGTCATAGGCCACCACGTGCCACGGACGCTCGCGCTGGCGAAAGTCGGCGTAGCCCTGGCCGAGCTGCCATTCACCGTCGTCCCACTCATGGATCTCACGGGTGCCGGCTTCACGCGCCAGGTCCATGCCCTTGAGGCCGGGAAACTCACGAGCACCCGCCAGCGCACGCGCCACGGCCTCATCGCCCTGAGCCTGCGCCCCGGCAACGATGGCACCGTTTTGCGCGCCCTTGTCACGCAAAAGGCGTGTCAGACGGCGCGTATCGATATCGGCGATCCCCAGAATGCCATGGGCGGCCAGATAATCATCAAGGGCACGGACGCTGCGGAAGTTGCTGACCAGGCGCGGCAGATCGCGGATGACCAGGCCGGCGGCATGAATGCGATGGGATTCGACATCTTCTTCGTTGATGCCGGTATTGCCGATATGGGGATAGGTGAGCGTGACAATCTGGCGAGAATAGGAAGGGTCAGTCAGGATCTCCTGGTAGCCTGTCATGGCCGTATTGAAGACCACCTCGCCACTGGTTTCTCCGTCGGCGCCAATGGAGACACCGTGAAATACGCTGCCATCCTCGAGCGCCAGAATCGCGGGTTTGATCAATGCAACGTCCTCCACAGGGCAAAAGAAACTGTCAGCGAAAGCGACATACCACAACGCTGAACGCAAAACCGGCCGTCTGGCGACCCCGTTGACCATGCCCCTTCGCACGCCATGACAAAAAGCGCGAGCGCGGGCTGTAAAAAAGCGGGACGAAACCCCGAAGGGTTTCATCCCGCTTTTGTTATCGCCATGGTCTGCGGGTTCGACCCGGCCAAATTGCGCCGATAATATCGGATTTCATCGGCGCGTGCCATCACGCGATGACCATCGGTGGTCGATACCGTCGACAGGTGCTGTCTACCTGAGCCCCAGCACGTCCTGCATGTCGTACTGTCCGACGCTCTGATCCATCAGCCAGTGCGCCGCACGGACCGCGCCACGACCGAAGGTCAGCCGGCTCGAGGCCTTGTGGGTAATCTCGATGCGTTCGCCTTCGGCAGCAAACAGCACCGTATGCTCACCCACGATGTCGCCTGCCCGCACGGTGGCAAAACCGATTTCGCTGGCACTGCGGGGACCGACCTGGCCGACACGCTGATATACCCCGTCCGTTTTCAGATCACGGCCCAGCGGCTCGGCCACGGCGCGCCCCATCATCAGCGCGGTACCGGACGGTGCGTCCACCTTGTGACGGTGATGGGCCTCGATGATCTCGATGTCAAAGCCGGCATCCCCCAGCGCCCGTGCTGCCGTAGCCAGCAGGTTGAGCGACAGATTGACCCCGGTACTCATGTTGGCGGCGAACACAAAGGGCACGCTCAAAGCGTAGCCCTCCAGCGTCTTCAACTGCTCGTCATCAAATCCGGTGGTGCCGATCACGATGCGCTTGCCGTGTTCGGCACATACGGCCAGATTGTCGAGCGTCAGGGCCGGCGTCGTGAAATCGATCAGGACGTCGAAGTCGTCAACGATCTCTTCGAGCCGACCGGAAAGCCGGACCCCCAGCCGCCCCTGACCGGCCAGCTCTCCGGCATCGGCGCCGATCAGCGAACTGTCGGGGCGAACCACGGCACCGGTCAGCCGGGCACGGTCATCTCCCTGAACCGCCTCGATCAGCATTTTCCCCATGCGCCCTGCGGCCCCCATGATGGCAATTCGTGTCACGCATCCTCCTGCCCGTTGGTTCATGATCGTGCTTGATGCCTATTCCATGCGTGCCACTATAACGCATCCTCGCTTGCGATCGGACGACCCCATGACCCTCAGGCCTCTTCAACAGATCCTCGTCACGACAACGCTGGCGCTGTGCCTGACGCTGCTGCCCGGCTGTACCCGAGCCGGCATTGTCGACCCCGGCGGCCCACCTGGAGGATCGCATCCGGAACGGCTTGACTGGTGCGGCATGCTGGAACTGCCGGATCGCATGCCCGACGGCCAGCCACTGGGCGGACTTTCGGAGCTGGCCTTTGATCCGGACAGCAATCTGCTGTACATGCTCTCCGATCGCGCCCGGCTCTATCGCGCCCGACCCCACTTCGATGACCATCAGCAGCTGAGTCGCCTCGAGCTGCTGGATTCGACGCCCCTGCGCGATCACGAAGGTCGACCGCTCAAGATGCCCCGGGCCGACAGCGAATCGATGGCGCTGGTCCGGAACGAACACGGCAACCGCCAGTTGCTGATCGGCTTTGAGCGTCAGCATCGCCTGCAGCGTTTCACGCTCGACGGCACGCCGCTGGGCGAGGCCATTCGCCCGGCGGCGCTGGAAGGCGCGCAGTACAACGGCAGTCTGGAAGCGCTGGTCAATCATCCTGTCCACGGCATCATCGCCGGGCTGGAATTTGCTTCAAGCGGCATGGCCTCCAGCGAAAGTCGTCTGTTCGATCTGGAAGGCCACCAGTGGCGCTGGCAGCGGGCCGGGGACAATAGCGGCCTCACCGCCATAGCCCCGCTGGATGATGATCTCCTGCTGCTGGAGCGTAATTTCAGGGTCGGCAGGCCGCTGCTCATCTCGCTGCGCCGCGCACGTATTACCGGTGCCCCTGACAATAGCGTCATCCCCGGTAACACGATCGCCCGTCTGGTCAGCGACGAAGGCTGGCGGCTGGATAACTTCGAGGGTCTGACCCGTATTGCCCCGCGGCGCTACCTGATGATCAGCGATGACAATTTCAGCTGGCTGCAGCGCTCGCTGCTGGGATGCTTCGAGGTGCCCGACAGCACAGATCCCGGTTCGTGAGAGACCATTGCCATGGCAGTGTCACTCAAGGGCCGAGACGTTTTCCGCCAGCAGCGCCTCGAAGGTCGTGATGTCGCCACAGTGATCCGGTGCGTAGCCGTCGAGCGCGTTCACTCCCGCCAGAAATTCCTGCGAGCTCATATAGGCGATCAGCGCCTGCAGATTGTCCTGCGCCAGACGATCCCGATGACAGATCAATAGATAGTGCTCGGTAGCCAGGGGCACAAACCCGAGCCCGAACCGGGCCGCCGCCGCCTCGACCCCGAAGCCCGCGTCAGCCATGCCGGCTGCAATATAGGCCGCCACCGCCGTGTGCGTGAACTCTTCATGCTGCGCGCCGTGCAGCTCGGCCCCCGCAATCTGATGCCTGTGCCGCAGCAGATCAAACAGCATGCGGGTGCCGGAGCGCTCGTTGCGATTTATGAACCGGACATCACTGCGCGTCAGATCGCTCATGCCGCGCACCCGCTCGGCGTCCTCACGGCGCAGCATCAGACCCTGACGCCTTGTCACGAAGCGAATGACGGCCAGTTCCTGTGATACCAGCCAGGGGCGATAAAACGCCATCACCTCCTCTGCAAGCTCCGCGTCCCCGGGGACATGAAAGCTGGCCAGATCGCATTCGTCACGGCGCAATGCCTCGAGCGCCTCAATGGAGGAGCAGTAGCGCAGATCCAGATCCCCCGGAAACTCCGGCAGCATCGATACGGCATAGCCATGACTGGCGTGCAGCCGCAGTACCGGGTGGGCGCCTGACAGCAGCTGCTGAAGCTGATGGTTGAGCTCGGAAGCCATGCTGTCGATCTGGGGCCCCAGTCGCGCCCTGACCCGCTGATCCGCCCACAGGAGCTTCTCCCCGAGCGGTGACAGCCGCGTGCCATGCCCCCGACGCATCTCCACCAGCGCCATGCCGAAAAAGGCCTCGGCCCGATTGAGCAGATTCCAGGCATGGCGATAGGAGATGTTCGCCTCGCTGGCGGCATGGGTCAGCTTGCCGGTTTCGCGCAGGCCCGCCAGCAGCACGAAAAGCACCGGGTCCAGCAGCTCGCCATCATCGCGATAAAAACGCCAGGACGGAACGATGTTCAACTTTGTGCTAAGCATTTTCGTTCATATTTTGCAGCCGTATGGAGAGTGCTAATTTGGTCGCGAACGTGACCCTGACTTAAAGCAGTTATGAACAACGATTCCTATAAGACGATCGGATGAGCGCTGCTGCTCTAATCCTCCGACCTGATGAGATCCGGCAATGTCACAGATTCATTCTCCCATCGCCGACGCCTGGACGCCGGCGCAGCTACAGGCTGTCATCGATGCCCATCGCCTGATGCCGGGCGCCATGCTGCCGACGCTGCACGCCATCCAGGATCGTTTCGGCTATATCCCCGACGCCGCAGTCCCCATGATCGCCGAGGCCCTGCGCCATACCCGCGCCGAAGTGCACGGCATCATCAGCTTCTATCACCATTTTCGCACCCATCCGCCGGGCCGCAACGTGATCCAGATCTGTCGCGCCGAGGCGTGTCAATCGGTGGGCAGCCGTCAACTCGAGGCACATGCCAGACAGCGGCTGGGCATCGACTATCACCAGACCACGCCGGATCACGAGTACACGCTCGAGCCGGTCTACTGTCTGGGCAACTGCGCCTGCGGTCCTTCCGTGCGCGTCAATGATGACGTGATGGGCCGCATGACACCCGAGCAGTTTGATGAACTGACCGATGAGCTGTCGGCGACCGTCGTGGAGGTGAAGTGATGGCGATAACCGTTTATGTCCCCCGGGACACCACCGCGCTGGCGCTGGGTGCCGACCGGGTCGCGACCCGTCTCGAGCGCGGCGCCAGGGCGCGCAACATCGATATCAATATCGTGCGCAACGGCTCGCGCGGGCTTTTTTATCTGGAGCCGCTGGTCGAGATCGAGACACCCGAAGGGCGTCTCGCTTATGGCCCGGTCACTCCGAAAGACGTCGACAGCCTTATCGAGGCCGGCCTGTTAGAGGCGCGTCAGGACCATCCGCTGGCGCTGGGTTTGACCGAGGAGATCGACTATCTCAAGCGCCAGCAGCGCCTGACCTTCTCGCGTATCGGCATCACCGACCCGGTGTCGATTGAAGACTACACCACGCTGCGTGGCTTTGAAGGCCTGAAAAAGACGCTGGCGCTGGACAGCCAGGCCGTCGTCGATGAAGTCAAGACCTCCGGACTGCGTGGCCGCGGCGGCGCGGCCTTTCCGACCGGCATCAAGTGGCAGACCGTGCATGACCAGCCACCGGGGCAGAAATATGTGGTCTGCAACGCCGATGAGGGCGACTCCGGCACCTTTGCCGACCGGCTGGTAATGGAGTGCGATCCCTATCTGCTGATCGAGGGCATGACCATTGCCGGTCTCGCCGTCGGCGCCGAGCAGGGCTATATCTATCTGCGCTCCGAATATCCGCTGGCACACGCCATTCTCGACAACGCCATCGAGCGCGCCGTGGCGGCCGGCTATCTCGGTGACAACATTCTCGGCAGCGACCGCGCCTTCCATCTGGAGGTGCGTCTCGGCGCCGGCGCCTACATCTGCGGTGAGGAAACCTCGCTGCTGGAGAGCCTCGAGGGCAAACGCGGCCTGGTTCGTGCCAAGCCGCCGCTGCCCGCCATCGAAGGGCTGTTCGGGCGCCCCACTGTGGTCAATAACGTGCTGTCGCTGGCAGCCATCCCCTTCATCATGGATCAGGGCGGGCAGACCTACGCCGATTATGGCATGGGCCGTTCACGTGGCACGCTGGCCATTCAGCTGGCGGGCAACGTTCAGCGTGGCGGGCTGGTAGAGCTGGCTTTCGGCACCAGTCTGCGCGAACTGATGGAAGGCTTTGGCGGTGGCACCCACAGCGGCCGACCGCTCAAGGCGGTACAGGTCGGCGGCCCGCTGGGCGCCTATCTGCCCGAAAGCCAGTGGGACAACCCGGTCGATTACGAAGGCTTTGCCGCCTTTGGTGGCGTGGTGGGCCACGGCGGCGTGGTGATGTTTGATGACAGCATCGACATGGGCGATCAGGCCCGCTTTGCCATGGAGTTCTGCAGCGTTGAGTCCTGCGGCAAATGCACGCCGTGTCGCATTGGTGCGGTGCGCGGTGTGGAAGTGATCGATCGCATTCGTGCCGGCGACGCAGCGGAGAAGAATCTCGTCCTGCTCACCGAGCTCTGCGAGACCATGGTCGATGGCTCCCTGTGTGCCATGGGCGGCATGGCGCCATTCCCGGTCCAGAGCGTCCTGCAGCACTTCCCTGATGATCTGACACCTCGACAGGCCGTAATGGCAGGAGGTACAACATGCTGAACTACTTCGATCCCCAACAGCCGAATGCCCAATCCTTCAATGCAGGCCTGGGCGGCGTCGGTGAGTATCAGAACACCTTCAATCCGGCCTTTTTCGACCGCGACATGGGCACGCCGGCGCGCACGTCGGAAACCCCGGTCGAGCTGACCATCGACGGCACCGCGATTCGCGTACCGGCCGGCACCTCCGTCATGCGCGCGGCGGCGCTGGCCGGCATCACCATTCCACGCCTGTGTGCCTCGGACAATCTCGAAGCGTTCGGCTCCTGCCGACTCTGCGCCGTCGAGATCGAGGGTCGACGCGGCATGCCGGCCTCATGCACCACGCCGGTCACCGAAGGTATGGCGGTGACAACGCAGAACGCGAAAATCGCAAAGCTGCGCCGCAATATCATGGAGCTCTACATCTCCGATCACCCGCTGGACTGTCTGACCTGCCCGGCCAACGGTGACTGCGAGCTGCAGGACATGGCCGGCGTCGTGGGCCTTCGCGAGGTGCGCTACGGCTATGAAGGTGCCAATCACCTTGACGCCGAGATCGACGACTCCAACCCCTATTTCAGCTTTGACCCCAGCAAGTGCATCGTCTGCTCGCGCTGCGTGCGCGCCTGCGGCGAAGTACAGGGCACCTTTGCCCTGACCATCGAAGGACGCGGCTTCGACTCCAAAGTGGCCGCCAGCCAGAATGAACCCTTCATGGATTCCGAATGCGTCTCCTGTGGCGCCTGTGTTCAGGCCTGCCCCACCTCGACGCTGATGGAAAAGAGCGTCATCGAAGAAGGCGTGCCGGAGCACAGCGTCGTGACCACCTGTGCCTACTGTGGCGTGGGCTGCTCATTCGAGGCACAGATGAAGGGTGACAAGGTGGTACGCATGGTGCCGTACAAGGGCGGCGATGCGAACCACGGCCACTCCTGTGTCAAGGGGCGCTTCGCCTTTGGTTACGCTACGCACAAGGATCGTATTCGCGAACCGATGATTCGCGATTCGATCGACCAGCCCTGGCGCGCCGTCTCCTGGGAAGAGGCCATCAGCTTTGCCGCCCGCCGTCTCAAGGAGATTCAGACGCAGTACGGACGTGAAAGCGTTGGCGGCATTACCTCGTCGCGCTGCACCAACGAAGAGACCTACCTGGTCCAGAAACTGATCCGCGCAGCGTTTGGCAATAACAACACCGATACCTGTGCCCGGGTCTGCCACTCTCCCACCGGTTACGGCCTCAAGACCACGCTGGGCGAGTCTGCCGGTACCCAGACCTTCGACTCGGTCATGAAGGCGGACACTATTCTTGTGATCGGCGCCAACCCGACCGATGCGCACCCGGTCTTTGCCTCGCAGATGAAGCGTCGTCTGCGCCAGGGCGCCACCCTGATCGTGGCCGACCCACGTCGGATCGATCTTTTGAAGACGCCTCACGGCGGCGAAGGCATGCACCTGGCGCTCAAGCCGGGCACCAACGTGGCGCTGGTCAATGCGCTTGGCCATGTGGTGGTGACCGAAGGGCTGGAGGATACCGATTTCGTCGCCCGTCGCTGCGAGACCGAGGCCTACCAGCGCTGGCGCGAGTTCATCAGTGATGCTCGCCACGCACCGGAAGCTGTGGAAAGCGAAACCGGCGTATCCGCCGATCAGGTACGACGGGCGGCGCGCGCCTACGCCACCGCCGGCAACGGCGCCATCTACTACGGCCTGGGCGTGACCGAGCACAGTCAGGGCTCCACCACGGTCATGGCGATTGCCAACCTGGCGATGGCGACCGGCAACATCGGCCGCGAAGGCGTGGGCGTCAACCCGCTGCGCGGTCAGAACAACGTACAGGGTTCCTGCGACATGGGCTCGTTCCCGCACGAGCTGCCGGGCTATCAGCACGTGGCCGATCCGGAGATCCGCCAGCGTTTTGAAGCCGTGTGGAAGGCTACCCTCGATGACGAGCCGGGACTTCGCATTCCCAACATGTTCGATGCCGCCATCCACGGCACCTTCAAGGCGCTTTACGTGCAGGGCGAGGATATCGCGCAGTCTGATCCCAACACCCAGCACGTCGAGTCGGCCCTATCGGCGCTGGACTGCCTGATCGTGCAGGACATTTTCCTTAACGAAACGGCCAAATACGCCCACGTGCTGCTGCCGGGCGCCACCTTCCTTGAGAAGAACGGCACCTTCACCAACGCCGAGCGTCGCATCAACCGCGTGCGCAGGGTCATGCCGCCGGTGGCCGGCAAGGAGGACTGGGAAATCACCCAGGACCTGGCCAACGCGCTGGGTTATCCCATGCATTACAGCCATCCGTCCGAGATCATGGACGAGATCGCGACCCTTGCACCGACCTTCACCGGGGTGAGCTACGACAAGCTTGAGCGGCTGGGCAGCATCCAGTGGCCCTGCAACGATGACTTCCCGCTTGGCACCCCGACCATGCATGGGGTGGATTTCCCGATCGGCAAGGGACACTTCGCCATTACCGAGTACGTGGCGACCGAGGAGCGGGTCAATCCGCGCTATCCGCTGCTGCTGACTACGGGGCGCATTCTCAGCCAGTACAACGTGGGTGCCCAGACCCGACGCACCGACAACAGTGCCTGGCACTCGGAAGACGTGCTGGAGATTCACCCGACGGATGCCGAAGATCGCGGGCTCAACGATGGCGACTGGCTCGGCATTCGCAGCCGCGTCGGGCATACGGTACTGCGCTGTCGCATCAGTGACCGTATGGCACCGGGCGTGGTCTACACCACCTTCCACCACCCGGGCAGCGGTGCCAACGTGATCACGACCGACAATTCCGACTGGGCCACCAACTGTCCGGAATACAAGGTGACGGCAGTGCAGGTCGAGAAGGTCTCGCAGCCATCGTCATGGCAGCAGCAGTTCCAGCGCTTCGACGAGCGCCAGCAGCGCTATCTGGCCAGTGCCGATGAACCGGAGCCGGCGCTCAAGTGAGCGCCGGAGGTCCTGCCCCTATCTGGAGAGCGGAATTGACATGAACGATCCCATTACACCGCTGATCAAAATGGTCAACCAGATCAGCGCCAACAATCGCCATCATGACAGCGATGAGGCGGCCGCCGAACAGATTGCCGGCCATCTCAAGAAGTTCTGGGCCCGCGACATGAAACGCCAGATCATCGACTATGCTGACCAGGACGGCAGCGAACTCGATCCCGTTTCAAGGCAGGCCGTCGCGCGATTGAAGACCATGTCAGGTGTGGTCAGGGACTGGGAGGAGACCTCCGACGCGGGCTAGCCGCAGTAGCACAAGTTCTCTCATCACCCTATCGATGGCCCCGTCTGCCCCTGCAGCCGGGGCCATTTTTCTTCAGCAACTCTGAAATTCACAGGGTTCATGAAGGCATGAACACGCATCGTGGTCACTTCCGAGCTTCTGCGCGATGTCTATCAGGTCGAGAGGTACGCCGAGCGTTCAAGCTACTTCAGCACCTCGACCCTGACCGGTGCCACGCCGCTACGGATCATGCCGATACGGTCAGCCGCTGCGCGGGACAGATCGATGATACGACCTCCGGAGAAAGGGCCGCGATCGTTGATGCGTACCACCGCCTGGCGCTGATTGTTCAGATTGGTGACCCTCACCCGGGTGCCGAAGGCAAGCGTTCGATGAGCAGCTGTCATGGCATTCTTGTTGTATCGCTCACCGCTGGCGGTACGCGCGCCCTGATGTCGATCGCTGTACCAGGACGCCTCTCCCGACGAGGTGGCGCCCGGCGTATCGGACAGCTGGTGACCGGCGCAGCCACTCAGTGCCAGCAGACACAGCAGCGCTGCCAGACACTGCCCCCTGTTTGACCGGCCCGCGGCCGGCTTTGCCTTTATCGACATGAGCTCGTGCTCTCCATAAAAAAACGCCCCGCAGTCTATCAAAGCTGCGGGGCGTTTTTTACGAGGCATCTTTGCGGGTTATTGCCCCTTCACTTCAATATCGACCTGAATGTTGCCGCGCGTGGCCTTGGAGTACGGGCACATTTCATGGGCCTGGGCAATCAGTTTTTCCGCTTCTTCCTGAGGCAGGTCCACTTTCGCCGTCAATTTGACCACCAGATTGTAATCATGGTTTTCCGAATCCAGCGCCACATGAGCGGCCACCGGAATATCATCAAGCTTGTGACCCTGCTGACGCGCCACGCCCATGGCCGCGCTGGCAAAGCAGGCGGCATAGCCGGCGGCAAAGAGCTGCTCGGGATTGGTCGCGTCCGCGCCGCTGCCCGGCATGGCAAGATCGACATCAAGAATGCCATCATCGCTTCTGGCATGTCCCTTGCGGCCGCCGGAAACATTGACGGTGGTTTCATACATGACTGCCATGATGCTCTCCCTGTGTTGAAAACCTGATGCAAGCGTAGCTGATCACAATTCGAGACGCCTGCTCTGCAGACGGGCATCAAAAAACCCTGCCGATCGGATCGGCAGGGTTCTGGTATCGACTCAGGCGCGCCTACGGGCGCATGTCATCGAAAAACTTTTTCACGCCGTCGAACCAGCGGCTTTTACGTGGCGAATGGCGCGTATCCGTGCCGTCCAGACTTTCCTGGAACTGACGCAGCAGCTGCTTTTGCTCTTCATCGAGATTGACCGGCGTTTCCAGTACCACCTTGCACATCAGATCGCCCGGTGCGCCGCCGCGAACCGGCTTGACGCCCTTGCCGCGCAGGCGGAAGAGCTTGCCGGTCTGGGTCTCGGGCGGAATACGCAGCTTGACGCGACCTTCCAGTGTCGGTACTTCCAGCTCGCCGCCGAGCGTGGCATCCACAAAGTTGATCGGAACTTCGCAGTAAAGATCACGTCCGTCGCGCTCGAAGATGTCATGCGCCTTGATGGCCACCTGCACGTACAGATCGCCTGCCGGGCCGCCGTTGACGCCGGCTTCCCCTTCACCATTGAGGCGAATGCGATCACCGGTATCGACACCGGCCGGAATCTTGACCGACAGGGTGCGCGTTTCCTGAACGCGTCCTTCGCCCTGGCACTTGCGGCACGGTGTGTCGACGCTCTGCCCCTGACCATGACAGGTCGGGCAGGGCTGCTGCACGGCAAAGAAGCCCTGCTGCATACGAACCTGCCCCATTCCATTACAGGTCGAGCAGGTACGCTTGCTGGTCCCGGGTTCGGCGCAGTCGCCGTGGCAGCGATCGCACTCGACCAGACGCGGCACGCGGATATCGACAGTGGTGCCGGCCACAGCCTCCTCGAGATCGATCTCGAGGTTATAGCGCAGATCGCTGCCACGGGCGGCACCGCCCGGCCCGCGACGTCCGCCGGCACCCCCGAAGATATCGCCGAAGACGTCACCGAAGATATCGCTGAAGCCGCCCGCGCCACCGGCACCGCCAAAGCCGCCACCGCCGAAACCGCCGCCCTGACCGTCTACGCCGGCATGACCGAACTGGTCATAGGCCGCCCGCTTGTCGCTGTCGGCCAGCACTTCGTAGGCGTCAGAGACCTCGCGGAATTTTTCGGCAGCCGTATCATCATCCGGGTTGCGGTCGGGATGGTACTTCTGCGCCAGTCGGCGATAGGCCTTCTTGATTTCGCGGTCGTCAGCGCCGCGTTCGACGCCGAGGACCTCATAGTAGTCACGCTTGGACATGGTGTAACGGATCCTCCGAAGTCTGACACCTGCAAAAACAACGCGGGAGCAAGGCCCCCGCGTTGGACAGCTCAGCCGTGAAAGGCCTTACTGCTTTTTCTGGTCGTCGTTGACTTCTTCGTAGTCCGCATCGACCACATCATCACCGCTCTTCTGACTGCCTTCCGGCTGCTCGCCCTGAGCCTGATCGCCCTGCTCGGCGTACATCTTCTGCGCCAGGTTGCCGGACGCTTCGGTCAGCGCATCAAGCTTCGGCTGAATCTGTTCCTGATCATCGGTCTTGAGCGCTTCTTCCAGCTCGGAGATGGCGCTTTCGATGTTCTGACGATCTTCATCGGACGCCTTGTCGCCGGCTTCTTCCAGCGTCTTGCGCGAGGCGTGGATCATGCCGTCGGCTTGGTTGCGCAGCTGCACGAGCTCCTCGAACTTCTTGTCCTCGGCCTCGTGGGCTTCAGCGTCCTGAACCATCTGATCGATCTCTTCGTCGGAGAGACCGCCGGAGGATTTGATCACGATCGACTGTTCCTTGCCGGTCGCCTTGTCCTTCGCGGTAATGTTCAGGATACCGTTGGCGTCGAGATCGAAGGCCACCTCGATCTGCGGCACGCCGCGCGGTGCCGGCGGAATGTCAGCCAGATCAAAGCGACCCAGCGACTTGTTCTGCGACGCCTGCTTGCGCTCACCCTGCAGCGCATGGATGGTCACTGCGGTCTGGTTATCCTCGGCCGTGGAGAAGGTCTGCGTCTTCTTGGTCGGGATCGTGGTGTTCTTCTCGATCAGAGGCGTCATGACCCCCCCCATCGTTTCGATGCCCAGCGTCAGCGGCGTGACGTCCAGCAGCAGCACGTCCTTGACGTCGCCACCCAGTACGCCGCCCTGAAGCGCAGCACCCATGGCAACAGCCTCATCGGGATTGACGTCCTTGCGAGCGTCCTTGCCAAAGAACTCGGCAACCTTTTGCTGTACCAGCGGCATGCGCGTCTGACCGCCGACCAGAATCACATCGTGAATCTCGCTGTTGGAGAGACCGGCATCCTGCATGGCAGTCTTGCACGGGCCGAGCGAGCGCTGGACCAGATCTTCCACCAGCGATTCGAGCTTGGCGCGAGTGACCTTGACGGCCATGTGCTTCGGACCGGTCTGGTCTGCCGTGATATAGGGCAGGTTGACTTCGGTCTGCTGAGCAGAGGACAGCTCGATCTTGGCCTTCTCGGCCGCTTCCTTGAGACGCTGCATGGCGAGCGAATCGCCGGACAGATCGATACCGGAATCGTTCTGAAACTGTTGAACAAGATAGTCGATCAGCTTCAGGTCAAAGTCTTCACCACCCAGGAAGGTGTCACCATTGGTAGCCAGTACTTCGAACTGCTTTTCACCGTCGACATCGGCCACTTCGATGATGGAGATATCGAAGGTACCGCCGCCCAGGTCATAGACCGCGATGGTGCGATCGCTGCCCTTGCTGTCCATGCCGTAGGCCAGCGCGGCCGCCGTCGGCTCGTTGATGATGCGCTTGACTTCGAGCCCGGCGATGCGCCCGGCATCCTTGGTGGCCTGACGCTGGGAATCGTTGAAGTAAGCCGGTACGGTGATGACCGCTTCGGTGACTTCTTCACCGAGATAGTCCTCGGCGGTCTTTTTCATCTTTTTCAGAACTTCAGCGCTGACCTGCGGCGGCGCCATCTTCTTGTCGTTGACCTGAACCCAGGCATCGCCGTTGTCGGCTTCGATGATGCTGTAGGGCACCATCTTGATGTCCTTTTGAACAACGTCATCCTTGAATTTACGGCCGATCAGACGCTTGACCGCATACAGGGTGTTGTTCGGGTTGGTGACGGCCTGGCGCTTGGCCGCCTGACCGACCAGTGTTTCGCCATCATCGGTATAGCCGATGATTGAAGGCGTGGTACGTGCGCCTTCTGCGTTTTCGATTACGCGGGTCTTGTCACCATCGAGCACAGCCACACAAGAGTTGGTTGTGCCAAGGTCGATACCAATAATGCGTCCCATAGTGTCACCTCGAAAATTCTTCTGAACCAAAATTGCTTTCGATGCGCAGCCAACGCTGCGTGGATGTCTGCCTATGTGTGGGCATTACGTCGCTTTTCAAGACCCCACACGACTCGTTGTCGACAAAACATCCGCTGATCGATATCAGGCCTGCTTGCTCACCACCACCATCGCCGGACGCACCAGACGGCCGTTGAGCGTGTAGCCCTTCTGCATGACGTCCATGACCGTGTTGGGATCCATTTCCGGATTGGCCACCTGCGTCATGGCTTCATGGTATTGCGGATCAAAGGGCTCGCCGTGCGGGTCGATCTGCTCGACACCAAACTTGCCCAGCACATCAAGCTGCATCTTCAGCGTCATCGACACGCCTTCGCGATGGGTGTCACTGACGTCTTCGCTCATGCTCTCGAGCCCCTTCTCAAGGCTGTCCACGACCGGCAGAAGTTCCTTGACGAACTTCTCCAGAGCGAATTTTTTCGCCTTGTCGGCATCCTGCTCGGCGCGACGACGGGCGTTCTGCGCCTCGGCCGCGGCCCGGACCTGCTGATCCTTTGCCTCGGCCAGCTGCTGCTCGAGCTCTGCCACACGACCGGCCAGCACGTCGGCTTCCTGATCACTCGTGTTCAGCATTTCCTCGTCATCGTCCTGCAGCACGCCCTCGATATCCTCGATGGTTTGCGTGTTCTCGACGTCAACCGGTTGCGGTTCGGCATCATGCTCGGCGCGCTCGAGCTCTTCATCCTTTGGATTATGCGGCTTGTCGGTCATACCCCACTCCTGAGTCGCTGTGTCGGCTTCAGATCATGGCGCTGCTTGGCGCGGTCAGGTCGCCACCGGCTGTCAGAGCGTCATTCTGTAGAGCGACATTAATGCTGAAAACTGTTTACCCAGATGGGGCATCCAGACATCAATCTCAAGGCATGCGTACGATGAAATTACCAGTTCAGGGTATTGAAGCCCGAACAGGGCAGCTGTATAAAAACACACTCACTGTATATAAAGTCAGTTTCTTATCCACTGAACCCAGTCATTTGCGATCACGCAACGGGAGTGGCCATGCTGTCTCAGCTATCCATCAGTAACTACGCCATCGTTGAACATCTCGAACTGGATTTTCGGGATGGCATGACGGCCATCACCGGCGAGACCGGTGCCGGCAAATCCATTCTTCTGGATACCCTGTCACTGTGTCTTGGAGAAAGAGCCGACGCCGGCAGCGTTCGTCATGGTGCCAGCCGGGCAGACCTGGCCGCCCGTTTTGATATCGAACAGCTGCCCGACGCCCGTGCCTGGCTTGCCGAGCGTGATCTGGACGAGTCGGAATGTCTGCTGCGTCGCTCGGTGACGGCCAATGGCCGTTCGAAGGCCTGGATCAATGGCGTGCCGGCCACGCTGGCCGATCTCAAGGCGTTAAGCGAGCACCTGATCGATATCCATGGACAGCATGCTCATCAGACGCTGATGCGCGAAGAGACTCATCTGCGCTTGCTGGATGACTTTGCCGGTCACGCCGATGAGGTCGAGCAGCTCACACAGATCCATCGCCAATGGCAGCAGGCCAGCCGTCGTCTTAAAGCGGCGCGTGAAAACGGCGATGAGCAGCAGGCACGCAGCCAGTTGCTGCGCTATCAGGTGGAGGAGCTCGACAGTCTGTCGCTGGGAGAGGAGGAACTTGCCGCACTGGAAGATGAACAGACCCGACTGGGCAATGCCGAGGAACTCATCACGCAGGCACAGTTTGCCGCCGACTGCTGCGATGACGAGGAAAGCGGCGCGCTGACTCGACTGACTCAGGCAAGACAACGGCTTGAGCAGCTCCCCGGCAGCGACAGCGGCGCGCTGATCAATATCCTGAACATGCTGAATGATGCCTGCATTCAGCTGCAGGAGGCCGGCTATGAGCTGCACCGCTACGTCAGCAATACCGAACTCGATCCTGATCGCCTGATGACGGTTGAATCGCGCCTGGCGGAAATCCATCGCATTGCCCGCAAGCATCACGTCATGCCCGAAGAGGTGCCGGCACTGCATCAGCGTCTGCAAAAGGAGCTCTCGGCGCTGCAGAAGGGCGGAGAAGACATGGAGACGCTGATAGAGGCCACGGAAACGGCGCGTACCGCCTGGCGTGAACTGGCACACAGGATCTCTGAACAGCGCGTTGAGGCAGCACAGCGCATGGGCGCAGAAGTGCAGTCGCAGCTGGCCTTTCTGGGCATGGAGAAGGCAAATTTCACCGTTGAAGTGGCGCGTCGGGACAGTGCTCAGCCGGAAGGCATGGATCGGGTCAGCTTTTTGATCAGCGCTAACCCCGGGCAGCCGGCTCGCGCTCTGACAAGGGTCGCCTCGGGCGGCGAACTCTCCAGGGTAAGCCTTGCCATCCAGGTGGTGGCAGCGCAGCACAGCACCATCCCGACGCTGGTCTTTGACGAGGTCGACGTCGGAATTTCAGGCGCCACGGCAGAAATTGTCGGACAGCTGTTACGTCAGCTGGGCAGTCACGGCCAGATCCTGTGCGTCACGCACCTGCCGCAGGTGGCGGCACAGGGACATCAGCATCTGCATATCGAGAAACAGGCAGATGAGCAGACAACCCACACCACCATGGCCATGCTTGATGAGGGCGGTCGCGTGCGAGAACTGGCTCGCATGCTGGGGGGCGTTCATCTATCCGAGCGCACGCTGGCCCATGCCCGGGAGATGCTGGACGTCAGCCAGCGCTCTGCTCACTGATCGGCACAGCTCGCTTTCGACGTTAAAACGCCGCGACATGTCGCGGCGTTTTCATGATCACCCCGGTCTGCATAGCACCAGTCAACGACGATTGCCGCCGTCCTGACGCGTGGCGCTGGACCCCTTGGGTCGGACATAGAGTACCAGGGCGTGATCGACCAGCTCATAGCCACGCTCTTCGGCCAGTTCACGCTGGCGACGTTCGATGTCACGATCAAAGAACTCGACGACCTCACCGGTCTCCAGACACAGCATGTGATCGTGATGCTCTTCCTGAGACATCTCAAATACGGCGTGGCCACCATCAAAGTTATGGCGCACCACAAGGCCTGCAGATTCAAACTGGGTCAACACACGATAGACCGTGGCCAGGCCAACGTCCTCACCGGAATCCAGCAGCGCCTTGTAGACGTCTTCTGCGCTCATGTGCAGATCCTCTTCCCGGGTTGCCTCGAGGATCTGAAGGATTTTTACGCGCGGCAGGGTCACCTTGAGCCCCGCCTTGCGTAACTCCTGATTTCTATCGGCCATGGTAGCTCTTCGCAGTCTCTGGATGTATCGGGTATGATCGATCAAGGCAAACGATAGGGAAAGTCCCAGGCAAATGCAAAAAACGCTCAAGCTTATAATTTTTTCTTTTCTGTTCAGCCTGTTAGCAGCGTGCGTCTATAAGCGCGACCTGCCACAGGGCAACCTCATCACTCCCGACATGGTGTCGCAGTTACAGCCCGGCATGAGCCGTCAGCAGGTCGTACAGGTCATGGGCAGCCCCCTGATGTACAACGCCTTTGACGATGCACGCTGGAACTATATCTATCGGCTCAAGGATGCTGACGACAATATCACTGAAAAGCAGGTCGCGCTTGTCTTTAATGGCAATCAGCTTGCCGACATCGAGACCAGTGGTGACATCGACGCCAGCCCGAGAATGCAGCAGCGCGATGCGCCTGCCTCTGCCGCCGCTGCGGGTCCGGGAGAAAACATCTCGCCGGTGGGCACCCCCACCTCCAATCCTGAGGGCGGCTCCGCTGACCCCACGCTGTAAGCCATCGCAGCATTTTCCTTTCAGGTCTATCGTCGGGCTCTGGCCCGGCGAGCCTGTTTGGGATCGATCTGAAGCGGTCGGTAAATCTCGATGCGATCCCCCTGCCGCACGATTCGATCTTCCGGTGCCTTGATATGCTCGCCAAAAATGCCCAGCTGCAGCAACTCGATCGGGATATCTGCAAGCTCGTTGATCCGGCAACACAATCCTGACATTTCCAGCGCAGCCAGAACCGTCGTTCCCTGAGGCACAGCGACGGTTTCAAGATATTGCCTTTCAGGCGTCGCCCAGGCAACTTCACAGGTAATACTGCCTTCTTTCTCCTGCATCAGCGTCCATACACCCTGTCTGCGCGCTCAATAAAGGCATCGACCAGCTGACCTGCCAGCTGATTGAAAAGGCGCCCGAAGGCCATTCCCAACAGACGGCTCGAGAATTCAAACTCCAGATGCAGCTCTACCCTGCAGGAGCGATCATCCAGCGACACGAACTTCCAGTAACCCTCAAAACGCTTGAAGGGACCGCTGGCCAGCGACAGGTCGACACGATCAAAGGGTGTCAGCTCGTTGCGGGTACGAAAGGTCTGCTCAATCCCTCCCTTGCCCAGCGTCAGTTCACCTATCAGGTGGCTCTCTCTTCTTTCCACCGTCCTTGCATTGCGGCAGTTGGGTAAAAACTCGGGATAGCGCTCAAAATCATTGACCAGATCAAACATTTGCTGATCGGTGTGGCGCACCATCGCGGAGCGATCAACGGTGGGCATGCCCTTCTCCCATGACGCAGGCACGCTCAGAGCGTACCATGGTTGACGTTTATTCACACATGCTTGAATGATATCACGCCTCCCCCCATTTCAAGGTGAGACCGCGCATGTGATGGTTTGCATGATTTTTATAGTCAAGGAGATGACATTTCGATGGGCAAGAAGAAACATCAGCCCTCAGGCAATCTGATTGCCCAGAACCGCAAGGCACGCCATGAGTATCACATTGAAGAAGCCTTTGAGGCAGGTCTGGCGCTGTCAGGATGGGAGGTCAAGAGCCTGCGTGCCGGCAAGGCGCAGTTGACAGACACCTACATTCTGGTACGCCGCGGTGAAGCCTGGCTCATGGGTTCTCATTTCACGCCGCTGAGCACCACCAGCACGCATGCCGTGGCAGAGCCTGATCGGACGAGAAAACTTTTGCTGCACAAAAAGGAGATCGCCAGAATCTTCTCACGCACCCAGGACAAGGGGCATACCTGCGTGCCACTGCGCCTTTACTGGAAAGGGCATATCGTCAAGTGCGAACTGGCGCTGGTGGTCGGCAAGCAAAAACATGACAAGCGGGAAACCGAAAAGCGTCGTGACTGGGATCGTCAGAAGGCCCGCGTCATTCGTGAACAGCGCTAGCCTGCAGACACGTCAGCGTCACCGCTGATCACTCGCAGGGTATAACGTGCCGTTTACTCAGGAAGCGATTGGCGCCAGCGGGGATTGTTGCTACAATCCTTCGGTGATCAGGGGGCGTTCTGGATTCGACGCCGGTTGCAGATCCTGAGGTGCATGCCGAGAGCGTAACGTATCTCGTAAATCCCACGTTACTTTAAAATAGTCGCAAACGACGAAAACTATGCTCAAGAGGGCGCGCTGGCAGCATAAACCCTGCTGGTAACCTTCTTACCCCGAAGCGATGTGCCTGTTCATCGTGACGGGGCTACGAGCTAAAGCTGACAGGATCGCGATTGATTTTGTTCTCGCGTCAATTGCTAAACATTAGAGAGCCCGTTGCATCGGATCCTGCTCGTCGGAGCCGATGCGGTTGAATCAAAAGACGAAACTAAGCATGTAGAGCTGATGGACGAGTGCCGGCGGACGGGGGTTCAACTCCCCCCGCCTCCACCAAACATTGAAAAGGCCGCTGATTTTTTCAGCGGCCTTTTTGATACCCATCACTTTATCAATCAACATTTATCGTCCTGACTATAAATTCTGGACATGGCATTCCTTTTAAAAAAATTATTTTAATGGCTCAAATTATGTCGCCATATTTTAATATTTCTATATACATCCAGGATACAATCCTTGGATTTTTCAAATGACATACTGATTTATTATCAGGGCCACGTATTTGAAACCGGTCTGCTATCCTCGCGTTTCCTGATGGCGCTCTTGCGCGTTCCGGCCTACCTGTCATGGCAGGTAACGCGCTCTAATAATACGAGCCATTCAAGCTGTTTTTTAATTTTCCCTGCTCGTCAGCCGCCGATTATGCCGAAAGTAACGAAAGTTACATAATATGATCAACAACACCACTTCGGCACATTTCGGCAACAAGTACGCTGCCAATATAACGCTATTGCAGCCAGCATATCGGAATGATGTTTTCATGAATGGCGCCGTATGATTTTTCGGAGCAAACTGAAAAATCATACGGATACCTTCATACACGGTTCAGCGAAGTTTAATTTATTCGTTAACCGGCAGGGTTATTCATGGCCATCAAGGACATTGCCCGATACATCAGCCAATTATCAGGCAGGGCTGTATCGCAGGGTATCCAAGAATGAAGGAGGGCATATGCCCAGGGCCGTAAAAAACCTGTTTGCCGACTCGCTGACGGCTGATTCGGAGCCTCAAATGAAGAAGCAGGACAGCGGGGCTGTCGATGTGGAGAAGAAGGACCACATCGGTGAATACTTGCGTCTGGCGCGTCGCAGCATCATGAGTGTCCTTCCTGACAAGTGGCATACGGCGCTTCGCTATCGACGGGTATTCGGTGAATTCCCGGATCTGAAAAATCCGCGCACGTTCAATGAAAAAATCTGTCATCGCAAAATCAATCCTCAGCCCATCTATTCCGTGCTGAGCGACAAGATTGCGGCACGTGATTATGTGGCACACACCATTGGTGAACAGTATCTGGTCCCCTGCTATGCCATAGAGTCCGAGCCTACGCCGGCGACCTATGCCGCGCTGCCGGAAAGCTTCGTCATGAAGGCCAATCACGGCTTTGGTTACAACCTGCTGGTGCGCGACAAGGTCGATCATCCGTTCCCCCAGATCTACAATCTAGGGCGGCACTGGCTGGGTCAGGACTTCTACGATACATGCCGCGAAGCGCACTATCGCGAGATCAAGCCGCGCCTGATCTTTGAAAAGCTGCTTCTGGATGATCTCGGCAACATTCCCAAGGACTTCAAATTCCACTGTTTCCAGCGTGAAGGCGAAGACCCGGTTGTTTTTATTGAGGTAACCCACGACCGTTTTACCAACTACAAGGTCGATTTTTATAATCAGGACTGGGAACTGGTTGAAATTCGTCGACCCGAGGTCAGCACCGGGCAAGCCATGCCTCGCCCGCAGCAGCTTGACGAAGCTCTTGATCTGGCACTCAAGCTTGCCAACGGATTCTCCTACGTACGCGTGGATTTTTATCTCGTGGGTGACGCCATCTATTTTGGCGAAATGACCTTTACACCCACGGCCGGACTGACCAAGTTCAAGGATCGCGAAACCGATCGTCAGTGGGGCGCTCTGTTCGACGTCTAGTGCACAGGATATGACATGGCAATCAGTAGATTGCCATGTCGCGTGCGGTTACCGCTCATTGCCACCAGCTGAATTCAATGGCATACGAAGGTCACGCTGCCACCGGCGCACCTTCAAGCGTTGACGGCGCTTGCCCAGCTGCTGAGTGCCGATTGTCTCAGGCACAAGACTCAGTTTTTTGTCGTCATCGTATTTCATATTGAAGCGCCGACTGGCGCCGATCGGACTTGTTTCTGCCCCGAAAATCATGATCAGGCGAATTTCGACGTTACTGAACCCTGCCTCACCGGTCGGCCGGCAGCTTTCGTCCACACTGATACCATGTTCACTGGCTACCTTCTGCAGCAGCGTTCTGAAAGTACCCGCATTCATGTACTCCCCTGACCCAAGCGGCCCCTGTCGTGTGACCTGACGTAACTCCTTCGCGTCTACCTCATTGCCGCCCTCGCCCTGCTTGTCGACGGTGTCGGTAACGTCAGTCACATACTGCCCATCACTGGTTTCAAGCTTGACGATAATGCTGTCGACGAATACTGCCGACTGACTCATGTTGCTGACGATACAGCGCGAATCGATACCACGCCCATAGCCGTGGTTGATGATGATCTGGGGACGCCGCTGCATGCGAAAGTTATGTAAAAGCAGCTGCAGATAGACACCCCATATCACCAGCATGCCAACGCTGGTCAGGCCACTGAACACCGTGGCGTTTTCCTGTATCCAGCTCCACAGATTGCTCAAAAAATAGATCACTTTCATCCCCTGAAGGTCAGCATCCGGACACTCCCTCTGCCTTGTTCGCAAGGGCATGACACTCGTTGGGTCAAGCCTGGCTGAAAAGGGAGCTCTCTGCCTGTATCCATCTCTTTATCGACCAATGGATACCTTCTGCAGACTCATCGATCAGAAGCTCATGGCTATAGTATTGATGAGAGCGTCGCCATCCTGCGGTCAGCTGTATGACATGTGGCCCGCTCGCCTGCGATATCAACACGGTCTGGACCATAAAGGGTCCTGGGAGCGCATCATGATTCATCATGTCTGGGGCCTGATGGCTCACCCTCACCGAGAGTGGAAGCACATCAAGGGAGAGCATGAAAGCGCAACACACATGTATGCCAGCCACGTTTTACTGCTGGCTGCTGTCCCTGTCGTCAGTGCCTTCATCGGCACCACCACCACGGGCTGGGATTTCGGTCGTTCTACTGTAGTCACCCTGTCGGTCATCAGCGCTCTGCAGCTGGCCATCATCTTCTATCTGGCCATTCTGGGAGCCATTGCCCTGATGGGGCTTGTCATCCATCGCATGGCGCAGCGCTATCCCTCTCATCCAAACCTGAATCACTGCATCGTTTTTGCAGGATATGTGGCAACACCGATGTTTCTGGCGGGGCTTGTCGCCCTTTACCCACTATTGTGGCTGTGCGTTCTGGCGGGTATTGCAGGGCTTTGCTATACGGGATATCTGCTCTATCTGGGCATTCCGGGCTTTCTGGACATTGACAGTAAAGAAGGGTTCATCGTATCCAGCTCGACACTGGGTATTGGCGTACTCGTACTCGAGGTGCTGCTTGCCATTGCCGTGCTGCTGTGGGGATATGGCGCGCATCTGGTCTACTGATGCATGAAGGGTAAACAAAAGCGAAGGATCAACTTAAAAACAAAAAGGGAGCTGCCGATGGCAGCTCCCTTTACAGCAGAATTTAATCTACCGGATTACTCGGGGCGAATGGCCGAGGCCTGCAGACCTTTCTTGCCCTGAGTGACGTTGAAGGAGACCTTCTGGCCTTCCTGCAGCGATTTGAAACCTTCTGCCTGAATTTCGGAGAAGTGTGCGAACAGATCGTCGCCACCATCATCAGGAGAGATGAAACCGAAACCCTTGCTGTCGTTGAACCACTTAACAGTGCCAGTTGCCATGCTTTTGATACCTGTGCAATAAATTAATGATGGTTAGCCCCCAGCGGGCAGGAACAAGATAGCCATTCATATGCTCTCGACAGGATCGATTACAACTGACGATATACTGCCTTGTTAACCACCTCGGTCCATAGTGCACCTATCCCCCCACCCGGTCAAGTGGCCCTTTAGTAGGAAGTATAAAACGCACATCACGGGGTCTGCAGCCGACATGGTGGTCTGCTGAGGTAACAAATAAAGGGGCTCGGAAGACAGCAGATGCTTCTCTGTCTGAGACAGCAGGAGGGCTGCAGCAAGGTGGCATGAGTATTCGGCGGCTGACAGAGAGGCACAAAAAAACCGCCGTAAGGCGGTTTATTCTTTCGATATTGCCTGCGTGCAATTCGAAATGGTGCCGGCTGAAGGAGTCGAACCCTCGACCTACTGATTACAAGTCAGTTGCTCTACCAACTGAGCTAAGCCGGCACGTTCAGCATCGTTGAACACTGAAGTGGCTGGGGTACCAGGACTCGAACCTGGGAATGCCGATACCAAAAACCGGTGCCTTACCACTTGGCTATACCCCAGCAGATGGTGGCCAGAGACGGAATCGAACCGCCGACACGGGGATTTTCAATCCCCTGCTCTACCGACTGAGCTATCTGGCCGCTGCCAACGGCTGCGTATTAAATCGAAAACCTCTTCCCGGGTCAATACCCAATATCGAATTATTTCAAAAAATTATTGGGACGGTGGCACATAGCCTTCGGCACTATCGGTCTCTTCATTGTTGAAAAAGCGCGTCATCTGCGCCATCAGATAGTTTCGCGTATCAGGGTCGAGCATGTTGAGCCGCTTTTCATTGATCAGGCGGGTCTGCAGCGCCTGCCACTCCTCCCAGGCCTGTCTGGAGATATTATCGTAGATGTCCTGTCCTTTGGCGCCGGGCAGGGGCGGCATCTGCAGCCCTTCCATATCCTGCTGATATTTGCGGCAAAATACCGTACGAGTCATTGCAATACCCTTTATTCGATGCGTGCCTACAGGAGCGTAGATGATGACAGGGACTCAAGCAGCGCCTTGACCGGTGCCGCCAGTCCGATGCTGTCAGGCTGGTCCGGATCATACCATCGCCGACCGGCCAGGGCGCCGTCGTCACCGCGCCTGTGAAGATGCGCCCTGACCGGCGTGATTTCGAGTCGAAAATGCGTAAAGACGTGCGTAAAGCACTGCCATTGCCCCTCCACCTCACTGCCCGGCTCTTCGTCCAACAGCCACGCTTCAAGCGCCTTCTGGTCATCAAACTGCGGCAACCCCCACAGACCACCCCAGAGACCGCTTGAAGGACGCTGTTCGAGCAGCACGCGACCATCTGCATCACACAGCATGAGCATGATCGTCTGACGAACGGGCTTTTCCTTTTTGGGCCTTGATTCGGGAAAGCGCTGCTCCTCCCCTCGGGCATGGGCAACGCAATCCGCCTCGAAGGGGCACAACAGACAGCTGGGACGTCGACGCGTGCAAAGCGTGGCGCCCATGTCCATCATGGCCTGGGTAAAGTCAGCGCAGCGCCAGTGCGGCGTATAGTGCTCCGCCAGCGCCCAGAGCCGGCGCTCGACCTCGGGCCGACCGGGCCAGCCCGTAACGCCGTGCAGCCGCGTCAATACCCGTTTGACGTTACCATCCAGAATCGGCGCACGCTCGTCGGTGGCCTGGGCAATGATGGCTCCAGCCGTTGAGCGACCGATGCCCGGCAATGCACTCAATGCCTCAACGCTTTCGACCGGAAACCGGCCGCCATGCTCATGCACCACGCATTGGGCTGCCCGATGAAGATTCCGAGCACGAGCGTAATACCCAAGCCCCGTCCAGAGATGAAGCACCTCGTCCTGCTCAGCCGCTGCCAGCGCCTCGACATCCGGAAAGCGCTGCATGAAGCGCTCGAAATAACCGATGACGGTCGCCACCTGCGTCTGCTGCAGCATGATCTCCGACACCCAGACGCGATAGGGGCTTCTATCCTGCTGCCACGGCAGATGAGTGCGACCATATTGATCAAACCACGCCAGCAGCCGGATGCGAAAGTATTCGGCATCCAGCGGCTGCGGCGCTTCCACAAGAGTACTCACGAATCAACGCTCGTCCGGAAATGAAATGCAAAAAATGGTGATGCAGACGCCGCCACGATCGCGGCGTCTGCACTGCAAGAGAGTTACTGAAAAAGCCCTTTGATGGCATTTTTCAGGTTGTTGCCGGAATCCTCGCCCAGCTTCTCCTCGATACGCTGGCCCAGCCTGCCCTCGAGTTGATCATCAAGGTGCTCGCGCAGCTTCTGCTGCCCTTCGCTGGCTGCCGCCTTTTGCAGAATGACGCGAAAGGCATCGGTATCGAAGTGACACCATTGGGCCGGGGAAGCTTTCAGATCCCCGGAGCAGCGTATCGGCAACTGTATCCGGCTCAGGCCGTGACTGACCGGGCACCCCTGGGTATCGGCAGTGTCGACCAGCCGGGCGGCCAGCGCCACGTCCAGATCCTGCGCTCCCAGGTCGATCTGACCACTGCCGGTCATGTCGATGCCAGGCAGCGACACTTCAAGGTCGTCATTCTTGACGACACCATCAGCAATATTGAAGGTGGCGGCGAGTCGGTTGAACTCGGTATCACTGCCCCATTCATGCGAGCTGCTGTTGCCCTGCAGCATGGCCGCCGTCGTGCACAGCTGTCCCGGGAGATTGATACCGATCATGGCACCGTCGGTGACATTGAACGCCGCCTTGCCATCAAGGTGGGCCAGCAGCGAAGCCTCGTTATCCGCCGCCGCGGACAGGCTTGCACTGGCATCAAGCGTGCCGCGAAAGAGATCCTCACGCCCCAGAGCGTCGTGCAGCAGCGGCTGCAGCGCCACACCCGATAGGCGTGGCTCAAACGAGAATCCGGTGGATGAGGGGGCCAGGGTCATGGCGCCACTGGCCTTGAGCGTCCCCTGGTAGAGATCGGCCGCAAGCGTGGAGAGTCGATAGTGCCCGTCGCGCCCGTGAGCCTTCAGCGCGACGTTGTCGAGATGAAGGTCAAACGCCTTGAGCGCTTCCAGTCGCAGAGCAAGGTCAAGATCAAGCTTTTGGATCAGCGCTCGAGCGGCATCACCTGAGGCACCGTCCTGTTCGGTAGTAGGGGCTGTCTCGTCCTGCCCAGCCTGCGGCGCGCCATCCGGCTGCGTGGATTCTGCAGGCCGTGACGGCAGGTAGCGATCCAGATCCAGCGAGTCACCCTTGAGATCAGCGTGCAGAAGCGGTGATTCAAGGCCTGCCGAGGCGGCGCCCGTGAAAGCCGCGCCATCGATATCGAAGGCCAGATTCTTCAGCTGTGCCACGCGATCATTGCCCTCAAGATCGGTCGAAAAACCGACCTGCTGCAGCGCCTGTGCATCTGCCATTGGCGGCAGCTTGCCCAGTCGCTCCAGCCAGCTGCGAAGATCGAAAGGCGCCATCTCGATATGTCCTTTCCAGTGCGGCGCCTCATCAAGATTGCGAACCTCGCCGCTACCAGTCAGACGCAGCAGCTGGCCGCTGCTGAGCGTCAATGCGGTCAGTACCGCATGGCTGTCTTTCAGCGACACCTCAGCGCTGGCCTCGCCGCTCAACGGCAGAGCGTGCTCTCCCAGCGACGGTAAATAAAGAGTGCTGTCGAAGGCGGCGTCCCTGGCGATATAGCGCTGCTCTCCCGGATCAGCGGACAGCTTCGAGACATTGAGACTGAAATTCTGGTCGTGCGCATCATCCAGCGCCGGCAGGTGAAGGGCGCCTTTCAGCGCCAGATTGTTCAGGGTGTAGACGGCGCTGTCGAGATCAAGACTGGCCTGGCTTTTCAGACTGATGTTGCCCTTCATTTCAGGCCGGGCGCCTTCCACGGCAAAGGAGAGCTCCAGCGGGAAGGTATCCCCGGAGGTCACATTGGTGGCCTGCAGCGCCAGCGAGGAGAGCGTCACATCACGATCATGCTGATGATCCAAAAAGTGCACCTGCCCATCGCTGACCTGCACGCTGGCAATGTCCATCGCCAACGGTCGATCGCCCGCTGTCGTCACGCGCCGGGGCCGGCGCGACGGAGAGGCCTGAGGCGCGCTGTCCTGACGGGCGATGGTATCGGTCAGCATCTGCCAGTTGCCACGCCCCTGCTCATCGCGCTGGAGATTGAGACGCAGCCCGTCAAGGGTAAAGCCGTCGACCTCGATATTGCCGCTCAGAAGAGGCGCAAACCGGATACGCGCCTCGGCCTGTTTGAAGGCGGCAAAGGGTGTCTCCTCATCGGTCTGGTCCGGAAGACGGGCCGAAGCGTCCTCGATGGTCACCCCGATACGCGGATAAAATGTCCAGGACAGAGGCCCGTTGAGCGACAGTTCCAGCCCCGTGCGCTCGCGAACGGCGTCTGCCAGCCGCGGCTTGAGATCGTTGGGGTCGAGAAAGGTCGTGGCATAAATGACCACGGCCACGGCCAGCAGTCCCAGCACGCCCATCGCCGCCAGCACTATCCTGAACAACGCTTTCATTGATTACTCTCCAGGAAATCCTGTTTCACTCGATCATGCCCTGACACGCCCGGCCGGCCTGCCCTGAAACAGCCTGCTGGCTGCGCTCACCAGTGTAGCGGATGGCGACTCCCCTTCTCTATAATGCCACGCTGGCGCAGCCCTCAGACGCTCGTCACAATATCCCGGCGCATCGAGCCGCGCAGGCGTGCCCCGCTTTTGTTATCGTTGTGATCCATTACGCCTTCAGGGCGATGATCCTTTTCCACAGGGAGCCTTCATGACCCAGTCGCCGCGACGCGCCAGCATTTCCCGTCATACCAGCGAAACGAAGATCAGCGTCACGCTCGACCTTGACGGCCAGGGCGAGCTGAACGCCGATACCGGCGTGCCCTTTTTCGAGCACATGCTCGATCAGATTGCCCGCCACGGCATGATTGATCTGACAGTTCATGCCGACGGTGATCGCCATATTGACGATCATCACACGGTTGAAGACACCGGCATCACTCTGGGCCAGGCCTTTGCCGAGGCGCTGGGCGACAAGCGCGGCATTCATCGTTACGGGCACGCCTATGTCCCGCTGGATGAGGCGCTCTCACGGGTGGTGATCGACTTCTCCGGCCGCCCGGGACTTTTCATGAACGCTGCCTTTACCCGCGACACCATCGGCGCCTTCGACACCCAGCTGGTCTCCGAGTTCTTTCAGGGATTTGCCAGCCATGCCAGAGCGACCGTGCATATCGACAACCTCAAGGGCGACAACGCGCATCATCAGGTCGAGACCATCTTCAAGGCCTTCGGTCGTGCCCTGCGCATGGCGGTCTCCCCCGACGAGCGCATGGCGGGGCGTATCGCCTCGACCAAGGGCAGCCTGTAACCCAATATCATTCGGTCGATGGACTGTCGGCCGGCGAGGAGCGTGTCCAGCATGACGATTGCCATCATCGATTACGGCATGGGCAACCTGCATTCGGTGGCCAAGGCCATCGAGCACGTCAGCCCGGATGAGCGGGTCACCATCACGCGGGATGCCCGTGCCATCAAGGGCGCCTCGCGGGTCGTACTGCCCGGCCAGGGCGCCATCCGTGACTGCATGGGGGAGCTTGAACGCACCGAGCTGACCGGCCTGGTCAAGGAGCTTCTCCTTGATGCCAGCAAACCGCTGCTGGGCATTTGTGTCGGTCAGCAGATGCTGATGGACAAAAGCGAGGAAAACGGCGGCGTGCGCTGTCTGGGCTATATGCCCGGCCGAGTCACCCGCTTTGACGATACGGCCGTGGACGAGCAGGGAGAGCGGCTCAAGGTTCCCCACATGGGATGGAACCGCGTTCATCAGCACCACATGCACCCACTCTGGGAGGGCATTCCGACCGGTGAGCGGTTCTACTTCGTGCACAGCTACTTTGTCCGGGTCGATGACGATGATCATGCGATGGGTTATATCGACTACGCCGGCAGCCGTGCTCATGTGGCCACCGGTCGTGACGCCGTCTTTGCCGTACAGTTTCACCCGGAAAAAAGCGCCGATGCCGGCCTCAGGCTGCTGGCCAACTTTGTGACCTGGTCGCCCTGACCCTGCCTGCGGCCAAAACATTTCACGACAAGGATCAAAGGAACCCCCATGCTGGTCATCCCCGCCATCGACCTGAAAAACGGTCAGTGTGTTCGCCTCAAACAGGGCCGTATGGAAGACTCGACCACCTATGGTGAAGACCCGGTGGCCATGGCACAGCGCTGGGTCGATGCCGGCGCACGGCGCCTGCACCTGGTCGATCTTGACGGTGCTTTCGAAGGCCGTCCGGTCAATGCTGATGCCGTCAGGGCGATTGCCAGGCGCTTCCCGGATCTGCCCATTCAGATCGGCGGTGGCATTCGCAACCGCGAGGTCATCCAGAGCTATCTCGACGCCGGTGTCAGCTGGGTGATCATCGGCACCCAGGCCGTCCGTGATCCGGACTTCGTGCGACAGATGTGCAAGGAGTTCCCCGGTCATATCATGGTCGGGCTCGACGCCCGTGACGGCTATGTCGCCACCGACGGCTGGGCGGAAGTATCCACCATGCGTGCCGTGGATCTGGCTCGTCATTTCGCCGAGGATGGCGTCAGCGCCATCATTTATACCGACATTTCACGCGATGGCATGATGAACGGCGTCAATGTCGAATCGACGGTCGAAATGGCCAGTCACGGCGGCGTGCCGGTGATCGCTTCCGGTGGCGTGACCGACATCGAGGACGTGCAGAAGCTGGCGGATGTGGCCGCCTCGGGCATTATCGGCGCCATCACCGGACGCGCCATCTATGAAGACAGGCTCGATCTGACCGAAGCCCAGACCCTGTGTGACACCATCGAAGCACAGCGCCACTGAATGCCCGGAGAAGCAGATGACACTGGCAAAACGCATCATCCCCTGCCTGGACGTGGATCGTGGTCGCGTGGTCAAGGGCGTCAACTTTCTGGGCATTCGGGACGCCGGTGATCCAGTCGAAGTGGCACGGCGCTATAACGAGCAGAACGCCGACGAGATTACCTTTCTCGACATCACCGCCAGCCATGAGGCTCGAGGCACCACGCTCGACATGGTCAGCCGGATCGCCGGAGAGGTGTTCATTCCGCTGACGGTCGGCGGTGGCATCCGCAGCTGCGACAATATTCGGGCGCTGCTCAATGCCGGAGCCGACAAGGTCTCGATCAATACAGCCGCCGTCACTGATCCCGACTTCGTGTATGAAGCCGCCGAGCGGTTTGGCAGCCAGTGCATTGTCGTGGCCATCGATGCCAAGCGGGTCAGCGAGGACGACGAGCCGCCGCGCTGGGAGATCTTCACTCACGGCGGGCGACGGCCGACCGGACTCGACGCCGTGGCGTGGTCACGCAAGATGGTGGAATACGGCGCCGGTGAGCTGCTGGTCACCAGCATGGACCGTGACGGCACCCGGGAAGGTTTTGATCTGGGCGTCACCCGGGCCATCAGTGATGCGGTTTCGGTACCGGTCATCGCCTCGGGCGGGGTCGGCAATCTTGATCATCTGGTAGCCGGTGTGAAGGAAGGCGGCGCCGATGCGGTACTGGCCGCCAGCATTTTTCATTTCGGTGAGTACACCATCGAGCAGGCCAAGCAGCACATGGCCCGCCATGGCATCGAAATGCGCCTTTGACTGATGACACGGCGCCGACACCCGGCGCCGTGTCTTTCTGCCCCTTCGCCCCCTCTATTCGGCCGTCAGCCCCAGATTACTGATGCCTTCGTTTCTGCCCAGCGTTCGCAGTTCGCGAAGGCCGGCGCGGTCCAGCGCCTGCGTCTCAACGCTTTCCAGCACCGCCAGCTGAAACGCTCGCTCGTCCGCCATCAGAGCGTGATCATCGATCAGCGTCTCGCGTTCGGTATCATCAACAATGCCTTCGCCGGCACTCATCTCGATAAAGCGCTCGATACCACCGATGGACAGGCGACTGACATCAACGCTCGCCTCCACTGCCGGACCCGACAGCACATCCATGCAGGCCGACAGGGCCAGCGTCAGATCGCGGGCAATCCGCGCCCCGAAGCTGTCGTCATCATCCGGCGGTTCACAGGCGGCAAGCTTTTCCGCCTGTCGCTCGAAATTGATGCGGGCATCGCGCACGCCGAGACTTTCCCAGACCAACGCCAGAATGCTGGTCACACCGTGGGTATCCCCCGCGTCACCGAGCTCGGCATACAGGCGATAGTTGGGCATCAATCGCTCGCTCAACGCCGCCATGAAGGCCAGTGCCTGAGAAGACGACAGCGTCCGCAGACGCTTTTCAAAACCCGGTGCAATCATGATGGGCATCAATGCTGCTCCCTGCTCGAAATGGATCATGAGGATGTCATGACGGTGTCGCCCTGACGCCGGAGGCGTCCCCGTTGTTGATGTGCCTTGCGCAGGTTACAGGCCGGCCGAAGATGTTTGTAACACTCAGGGCCAGAAGAAGCGTTCCGGAATCCGCCCGCGCGCATCGAATATCACCCCTTCGGCGCTCAATAGCTCGCGCTGCTCAAGCGCCCCCTCGTGGTGGGCAAGACGACCGCCGGCAGCCACCACCCGATGCCAGGGCAGGGTATGGCCTTTGGGCAACAGGCGCAGCAGTGCACCAATGGAGCGCGCCGTAGCCCCCTCCGTCATTTTTGCAATGGTCCCATAGGTCGTCACACGCCCTTCAGGGATGCGGGCGATAATCGTAGTGGCCTGCTCACGGACAGCATCATGCATGGCATTTCCCGGTGTCTTTCCATATCGGTGTATGCTGGACGATCAGCCTATCGTTATCCATCATGGCCCTATCATGCATATCTATTTTTTACAGCATGCGTCTCACTTTGGACCGGCCCGGCTGGCGGACTGGTTGACCAGCATGGGCCACAGTTTCAATGTCTGTCGGCTTCACAGCGATGAGGTGCCGCCCCGTCCCGGTGATTTCGATGCCCTGATCGTGCTCGGCGGTCCCGAGCAGGTCGTGACTCACGGCTGGGCCAAACGCGAACAGCATCTTATCGAGCGCACGCTCAAGAGTTCAAAGCCGATGATGGGGCTGGGCTACGGTGCCGAGCTGATTGCCGCATCGCTGGGCGCCATCGTCTCTCCCAACACCCAGGGCGAATTCGGCTGGCAGTCGATACGCGGTAACGAGGTGGGCGATCTTGACCTGCCGGCCCGCTTTGAAGCCTTTTTGTGGCATCGGCGCATCTTCGGGCTGCCGGAAGGTGCCGTCTCGATCGGTGCCAGCGAGGCCAGTCCCCTGCAGGGATTCACCTGGGATGGGGCACGCGTGGTCGCCATGCACTGTCATCTGGAGGCCACACCGGACTGGGTCCGAGCGTTGACCGAACTCGAGGCCCACAGCCTGACAACGCCGGGCCCCTGGGTGCAGTCACGTGATGAGATGCTCAGGGACAGCCGCCGCTTTGCCCAGCAGGCGGCCATCCTTGACCGGGTCATGATCGACTGGCTGCGCCTTTGACTTTCAGGTATCACCACTATGACGCTGCTGCTCGACGGCGTCGCGCACAAAGGCCAGAACCTCCTCCCACGTGCCGGTAAATGCCGGCGCCTGTTCGGCCCGGCTCAGCTGATAGCGATACATGGGATCGTAGTACTCGCTCAGAAGCGGCGAGAGCCAGCCATCATGCGCCTGACTGTCACCGGTGGTGGCATGCGCCTCGAAGGCCTGTTGCTGCAGCTGTAAAAGCCGCTCAAGGCGAGCACTTCCCAGCCGCTTTTTCAGCCGCACCAGCGCACTGACCAGCTGACGGCGCATCAGCGCCCAGCCCAGCCAGGGGCCGTAGGCGCTGCGATACTGCGTCCAGAGATCATCGATATAGTCACGCCGGATCTGGTCCAGCCGCCACGCCAGCGGCATTTCGATCAGCACCCTTGGCGCCGCACAGAGCCCCTGCCAGAGCGCCAGAGGAATCTCGACGCTGCCGATGCGTCGGGATTCATCCTCGAAGACATAGGGCGCGCGGCGATCGGCCAGATCCATCGACAGCGTGTGCTCGAAATCGATCTGCGACGGCGGCTGGCCGGGCTGGCGTCCAAAGCTTGATCCCTTGTGATGCGCATGACCTTCCAGATCGATACCGCCGTCGAGCGCCTTGATCATATCGGTCTTGGCACAGCCGGTCAGCCCGGCAATCACCAGTGACGGTTCGGCCGCCGCCTGCTCGGTCACCGTCATCAGCGTTCGCCGCGCCGCCTTGAATCCACCCTTCAGCCGAGGACATTCCAGCCCCTCTTCCGCCAGCCAGCGCTGAACGATCCCGGAGCGCTGGCCGCCCCGGGCGCAGTAGATTACGGCATCCGGGTGACGGGCGATGACATCACGCCAGGCCGCCATGCGGTCTTCGCGCAGAGCGCCGCTGACCAGCTGATGGCCCAGCCTGAGGGCGGCATCACCGCCGTTGTGGCGGTAGCAGGTACCGACCTGTGCTCGCTCGTCATCATCCATCAGCGGCAGATTGATGGCTCCGGGCAGCGCGCCCTGGGAAAACTCGACCGGTGCACGCACGTCAATCAGCAGCGACGGGGTCCTGAGCTGTTCAAGCGTCGGGACAAGCTGTTCTCCCTTTCGAGTACTGGACATGCTATTGCTGGACATGGAAGACCGCTTCGCCCGCTCGTGTCACACATTCGCCGAAGGCCTCCAGCGTCAGACCGTGCTCGCGGCCGATACGCTCGACGTCATCTTCATAGGCGGGATCAACAGCCAGTACCAGACCACCTGAGGTCTGTGGATCACAGAGCCACTGCCAGTGATAGTCATCCATGATCGGCATCAGTTTGCCCATGGCGTGATGGTTGCGCGCCGTACCGCCCGGCACGGCACCCTGACGCAGATAGCCATCCGCCTCCGGGATACGGGGCAGACGCTTGAAGTCGATCTTCGCGGCGACATTGCTGGCCGTGCAGATCTCGCCCAGATGCCCGGCCAGACCAAATCCGGTCACATCGGTCATGGCATGCACGCCGGGCACCGTGGCCAGCTTCTGACCAATGGCATTGGTGCGCAGCATGGTGTCACGGGCCAGCCCATGGTGCTCCGGTGCCAGCAGGCCACGCTTTTCCGCTGTGGTCAGTACGCCCACGCCCAGCGGCTTGGTCAGATAGAGTCGATCACCGGGGCGCGCGCCGTTGTTGCGCTTCAGGTGCTCGAGCTGGACCAGACCATTGACGGCCAGACCAAAGATGGGCTCCGGCGCGTCAATGGAGTGGCCGCCGGCCAGGGCCAGCCCCAGCTCGCGACATACCGACTGAGCACCGGCAAGCACCTCACCGGCAATCTTTGGCGAGAGGGTGTTGACCGGCCAGCCCAGGATGCCCAGCGCCATGATGGGTCGTCCGCCCATGGCGAAGACATCGCTGATGGCATTGGTGGCAGCGATGCGGCCGAAGTCAAAGGGATCATCCACGATCGGCATGAAAAAGTCGGTCGTGGCAATCAGGCCCTGGCCGTCGCCCAGATCGTAGACGGCGGCATCCTCGCGGTCCTGATTGCCGACAATCAGCTTGTCACTGAAGGCACCGGGACCGGCATTTTTCAGCATCGAATCCAGCACGTCCGGTGCAATCTTGCAGCCGCAGCCGGCGCCGTGGCTGTACTGGGTCAGACGAATCTGTGTCATGAACTCTCCCCTGTGTGCTCCACAATATTATCGATGGTCTTCACCAGACTGTGGCACCGTTACCGACATTTCGACCAGCAGACGATAGCAGCCTGTCCGGACTAGATGGCCTCGAGCGCTTCCGAGAGATGGTCAACGGCAATGACTTCCATGCCGGCCGGCGCCTTTTTCGGTGCATTGCCTCTTGGAACGATGGCGCGGGTAAAGCCGTGCTTGGAGGCCTCGACAATGCGCTCCTGACCGCTGGGCACCGGACGAATTTCCCCTGAGAGCCCAACCTCGCCAAACACCACCAGCTCGCGCGGCAGCGAACGATTCTGAAGGCTTGAGACCACGGCCAGCAGTACGGCCAGATCCGCGCTGGTCTCCAGCACCTTCATGCCGCCGACCACGTTGATGAACACATCCTGATCGCCGGTAAACAGGCCGCCGTGGCGATGAAGCACCGCCAGCAACATGGCCAGGCGCTGAGCATCCAGACCGACTGCTACGCGTCGCGGATTGCCCAGCGCCGACTCGTCCAGCAGCGCCTGTACCTCGACCAGAAGCGGCCGCGTCCCTTCCCAGACCACCATGACCAGACTGCCGGGGGCCATCTCTTCTCCACGGGAGAGGAAGATGGCGCTGGGGTTTTTCACTTCCCGCAGCCCCTGCTCCATCATGGCAAAGACCCCCAGCTCGTTCACCGCGCCAAAGCGATTCTTCTGCCCGCGCAGGGTGCGAAAGCGCGAATCCGAACTGCCCTCGAGCAGCAGCGAGGCATCGATCATGTGCTCCAGCACGCGTGGCCCGGCCAGGGCGCCATCCTTGGTGACATGTCCTACCAGCATCAACACCGTATTGGTCTGCTTGGCAAAGCGGGTCAGCGCTGCGGCCGATTCACGTACCTGCGCCACACCGCCCGGCGCCGAGGACACGTCTTCCAGATGCATGGTCTGGATGGAATCAATGATCAATACGGCAGGCTTTTCCCGCTCGGCCATGCCGAGAATGGTTTCGACGCTGGTTTCGGCCAGCATCGACAGCCCCTGAGTGGGCAGCGAGAGACGATGGGCACGCATGGCCACCTGCGACAGCGACTCCTCGCCGGTGACATAGACCACACGATGCTGCTGGGCGAGATGACAGGCGGTCTGCAACAGCAGCGTCGACTTGCCGGCACCCGGATCACCGCCCAGAAGAACGGCGCCGCCGGGTACCAGGCCGCCGCCCAGCACGCGATCAAATTCACCGTAGGTGGTGGAAAAGCGTGGCAGCTCACTGAGATCGACCTCCGCCAGGTCGGTCAGCGCCACACCGGCACCGCCGGCATAGCCCTGACGAGCAGTACTTCCCGCACTGCCACCGCCGGGACGGGAAGCACTTGAAAGCCGTATCTCGGTCAACGTATTCCATTCGCGGCAGTTGCTGCACTGCCCCTGCCACTTGGAATACTCGGCACCGCATTCGGTGCATACAAATGCACTTTTGGCCTTTGCCATGCTGCCTGCCTGCTCACTTCGATGATTTCAGACATGAAAAAGGGCGGCCTGGCGCCGCCCTCCGGTCAACACTGCCACAGGGGCAGCATGTCGATATTACTGCTGTCGGGTCAGACGCAGGGTCTCACCGTTTTCGAAGCGACGCAGCTGCGGGTCTACCAGCTCAAGCGTGGCGTCATTGACGCGCTCGAAGTAGTACACCTGGCCTTCACCGGACGGCGTCAGCTCGTAAACGGTTGCCGAAGGATCATCCTGCATGCCGCTGATCACGTCCCAGTTGCCGGTGTAGGTTTCGGTCGGCGGATTCTGGGGGTGATTCTGGTACTGTGCGTCCAGTTCGAACGTACGCTGCTGCGGATCGGTCGCTTTCTCGTCACCCTTCAGGTTGACGGTCAGCGCAATGCCGCTGCAGTTGCGACACGGCAGCGTGCCCGTGTAGGTCCGGGTTTCGCTCTGCGCCTGTGAGGAGGCCGCTGTGGCGCCGGTGTTGTCGGTACCCTGTTCACCGCCGGTACCGGCACAGCCCGCCAGCAGCGCCATCAGTGCCGAACCGGCCAGCAACGTTTTCATCTGCATGAAGCTTACTCCTGATGCCTGTTTTCTGGCCGTTGAAACGACCGGTGCCCCCTAGCATAGCTGTTTGCCGGGGGCGCCGGAAAGACACTAACGTATATAGAGTCACTATGGCAGGGTCAAAGTTCCTCAGCGGGCCTGTTCGTTCAAAAAGGGATAGTCGGTATAGCCCTTTTCATCGCCGCCATAGAAGGTGTCGGGATCCGGTTCGGCCAGCTCGGCGCCAAGACGAAAGCGCTCGGGCAAGTCGGGGTTGGCAATGAACGGTCGTCCGAAAACAGCCGCATCGCCAATGCCGCGCTCGATCAGATCCACTTCATTCTGTGCCGTGTAGTGACCGCAGAACAGCAGGGCACCATGACGGAAACGGGCGCGCAGGGCGCGACGGAAATCATCGGTCAGGTGGATATCATCGCCGGCCCAGTCGGGCTCATTGACGTGCAGGTAGGCCAGCTCGCGCACATTGAGCTGCTCGGCCAGATAAAAGGCCATCTGTTCGGACTCGTCATCCTTGAGCCCGAAAATCTCGATAAACGGC
This sequence comes from Kushneria avicenniae, assembly GCF_900112585.1. GTDB lineage: Bacteria > Pseudomonadota > Gammaproteobacteria > Pseudomonadales > Halomonadaceae > Kushneria > Kushneria avicenniae. The sequence continues at coordinate 73,519 of NZ_FOLY01000009.1, forward strand.
GAGATGCGAATACCGACCCGGTCGTAGCCAAAGACGCTGGCCACCGCATCGACGATTTCAAGCACGACCCTGGCACGGTTCTCGATCGAGCCACCGTAGCGGTCGGTGCGCTGATTGGAGCCGGTCGCCAGAAACTGCTGTAGCAGATAGGCGTTGGCAGCGTGCACTTCGACCATGTCAAAGCCGGCACGCATGGCACGCACGGCAGCGAGCCGATAGTCCTCGACCAGTCCGGGAATCTCTTCGGTTTCGAGCGCCCGCGGCGTGCTGGCATCCTCACGACCGGAGCTGCCGTCCTCGAACTCGACAAAGGCCTGCGCACCTTCACCGCGCAGGGCGCTGGGCGCTACTGGCGCCTGCCCTTCGGGCTGGACACGCTCGTTGGAAACGCGCCCGACATGCCAGAGCTGCAGCGCGATACGCCCGCCATGAGCATGCACCGATTCAACCACGCCCTTCCAGCCGGCTTCCTGCTCGTCGGTCCAGATACCAGGCGTATAGACATAGCCTGCGGCGGTTGGCGAGATGTTGGTGGCCTCGGCGATGATCAGCCCGGCACCGGCACGTTGACCGTAATAGATCTCCTGCAGGCGGCCCGGGATACGATCCGGCGTGCGTGCACGGGTCAGGGGCGCCATGATGACGCGATTGGGAATTTCCAGTGACCCCAGCTGCAGCGGCTCGAATAAAACATCCTTCATGGTGTAAACCTCCGTGTTCGAGAACGCTCATGAGAACGTCGTTCAACTCAAACGTCCTATGTGGCGACTGTTAGCCTGCTTATCAAGTCCCGATATTTGAATATTTCGATATGAGACTCATGGTGCGCTAAAGCCTTCCACCAGACGCTCGCGCAGGGCATCCATACCCCAGTGGGCGCTGCTCTGATCCGGCAGCATGCCCGAGCGCCAGCCCCACTCGTCGAATCGCTGCAGCACACTGGCATCGCGGGTCATGACATGAACCGGCACATCCATGCTGGCACCCTCACCGGTGATCAGAGAGGCCGGCTGATGATCCCCCATGGCAATGACCACCAGACGATCATCGCCGTAATGGGTGACAAAGGACGCCAGGGTCTGCAGCGCATAGTCAACGGACTTGAGATACTGAGCGCGGACGCGATCGCTGTCCTGCCAGACCACATCGGGCGGATCGCCGCTACTGGCCCACTGATTGAAAATGCGACCGTTCCCCACGTCAGACCAATCGATCAGCGGTGGAATCGGTGTCCAGGGGGCATGGCTGGTCAGCGTGGCGATTTCGGCCATGACGGGCGCCCGATCGGTGCCGGCAAGTGCCAGATGCTGCAGGGCCGAATAAGTGTATTGATCCGGCATGGTGATCCAGTTGAACGGCTCGCCTTCATAGCCAAGGTTGCGGGCATCAAGCACCCTGTCGAACTGAAAATAGCGATTGGCCAGCCATTCCGCCGTCAGTGCCGGCTCCACGGCCATGGTCTGCCAGCCGGCGCGACCGAAAAGACGTGCCAGCGAAACCCGCCCGGTATCCATCAGCCAGTTGTAGCGACGCTGTGAGTTGATCCAGAGACCGGATTGCAGTGTGGCGTGGGCCAGCCAGCTCTGTCCGCCGACGGTCGGCGAGGTCAGCCAGGCGCTGCGGGCACCAAACCCTGACCGGCCCAGCTCGCTGTCGATGGCCTTCATGCGCGAGCGCATGACACCAGTGTAGCGCTCGTCTTCCAGTGCCGTACGCCCGTAGGATTCGATGAAGACGAACAGCACATCATGCCCCTTCAGACCGCTCAGGAGCTCTCTGGCAGGTGTTTGCGCCACGGGGTCATGTCCGGCGTGTTCCTTGAGGGCGGCCAGATCCTGCAGGTTCTGACGGGACTGCATGACGTGTTCGACCACCAGACGTGATGTTTTCGCAGCCGGCGGAGCGTCCGGCGAGAGCGTGACGGCCATCGAGGCCAGCAGTAGTGCGGCCACCATGGACCAGAGCGTCACGCGCCGTCGTTTCGAGTGTTCCGGCGATACCACGCGTGCCAGAGACCGCCACCCGAGCACCATGAGCCCCAGTACAAGCATCAGGATCGCAGCCAGAGCGGCAGCCAGCAGCCAGGCCCTGCCGGCACCCAGCGTACCGCTGAGCACGTTCCATCCAGGCCCCAGCAGTCTCCAGTCCGCAACGGGATCAAAGATGCGCCAGTAGGCCTGCAGGGCCACCATGTCAGCCAGCTTGAGCAATAACACCAGCACCAGGGACACGGCCAGCAGTGATGCCGGCAATCTTCTCAGGCGATGGGGAATATACCAGAGCGCCATCAGCATCAACGGCAGCTCAAGGGGCGGCAGCCATTCGCCGGGATGGCCCAGCGTCGTGATCTGATTGGGCAGCGCCAGCACGATATAGGCCAGCACAAGCGTTATGACCATAACGCCGGTACGTTTGATGCTGTCTGCCAACGCTTTGCCTCCCGCCTACTAGTAGGGGCTTTCAGATTAGCAGATGTTCGCGCATGAACGAGGCTTGCGAACCTGCCGGGCAGGGGTCAACATGCTCTGAACGTATTTCCCCTTTTAGAGAGCAGCGATGAGCAAGTTCTGGAGTCCCGGTGTTGAATCACTCACGCCCTATGTTCCCGGCGAGCAGCCGCGGCAACGCATGATCAAGCTCAATACCAATGAAAACCCCTACCCGCCCTCAGAGGGTGTGGAGGAGGTGCTCAGACACTTCCCGTGTGAACAGCTTCGCCGCTACCCGGACCCGGAGTCGATAGCACTGCGTGACATGCTGGCCAGAACCTACGGCGTCAACCGCGAACAGGTCTTCGTAGGGAATGGCTCGGATGAGGTACTGGCCTTTGCCTTTCGCGCCTTTTTCCAGCGCCAGGGTGAGGCGCTGGCGATTCCGGAGCATACCTACAGCTTCTACCCGGTTTACTGCCAGCTCTATGGTATCGAGCTGCAGAAGCTGCCATTGAACGATCGCTGGGAAATCGCGCTGGAAGACTTTCCAGAGACGGGGCATGCCGGCATCGCCTTTGCCAATCCGAATGCGCCGACCGGACACGCTCATGGCCGTCAGGCCATCAAGTCACTGCTGGAGCGACAGCGTGAGCGCGTGGTGCTGGTCGATGAAGCCTATGACGGCTTTGGCGGCGAGAGCGCGGTGCCCCTGATCGACGATCATCCCAATCTGCTGGTCACCAGCACCTTTTCAAAATCCCGCAGCCTGGCGGGCATGCGAATCGGCTTTGCCATCGGCTCAAGAGCGCTGATCGAGGGACTGGAGCGGATCAAGGATTCGTTCAACTCCTATCCTCTGGATCCACTGGCGAGTGCCGTGGGCATCGCAGCGCTTGAAGACACCCGTCACCATGAAGAGTGCTGTCGCGCCGTCATGGCCACGCGGGAGCGAACTGCTCGCGAGTTGGAGGATATGGGCATGGAGGTGCTGCCCTCGAAGGCCAACTTCCTGTTTGTGAGACCCAAGCACCTGGAGGCCGCCTCGGTCGCAGCCAGCCTGCGCACGGCCGGGATACTGGTTCGCCACTTCTCAAAGGGTGGTCTGTCCGACTGGCTGCGGATCTCGATAGGTAGCGATGAGGAGATGACGGCACTTCTCGAGGCCCTACGGTCACTGCCACCCTCGTCCGGGGCGTGACGTGCGGGCGGCCACGGGCGTGGCCGCCCGGCGCGGCATTTTCCGAGCGCACATGAAAGAACCCCGGTCCATTGGACCGGGGTTCGGAAGGGGTGCCTGACGATGACCTACTCTCACATGGGGAGACCCCACACTACCATCGGCGCGGAACCGTTTCACTGCCGAGTTCGGGATGGGATCGGGTGGGACCGGCACGCTATGGTCGTCAGGCAATTCTGCAGACCGGCTGCTGTCAGGCAGCCGGT